>CAWDZB010000009.1:0-42338 GCA_963806685.1 uncultured delta proteobacterium | reverse complement strand
GACCTTTCGCCCCAACCCGCCGCTGGACGTCGAGCAGGCGATCACCGAGGTCGGCGTCGGCGAGGCCCTGGTCTCCTTTCTCGACGACAAGGGGTTTCCTGCACCGGTGGAGCGGGCCCTGATCTGCCCCCCGCCAGCCGCCTGCGTCCCCTCGATGCCAGCGAGCACGCCCAGGTACGGTCCGCTTCCATCGTCGGCACCTTCTACGACCGGGAAATCGACCGGGAATCCGCCTACGAGCAGCTGGCGGCCCGGGCCCAGCAGCAGGTGAAGGCGGAGCCCCCCCCCGCGCAGCGCAGCCGGGCGCGCCAGCCCGCCACGGCGGAAGATTTCCTCGAAGCCGCCGCCAAAAGCGCCGCCCGCTCGATCGGTACGCAACTCGGTCGCCAGATCATTCGCGGCGTATTGGGTTCACTGTTTGGGAAACGGAGTTGATACCGACTGCGGCGCAGCTAACGCCGAAGGGTTTTTAGGAGACGCTGTCCGCCTGTCCATCGGCAGCGACCGTCCCTTGACTAATTTGCCGGCTAACAAGGTCGCCTATTCCACTGCTTACGGTGGTCTGCCCCCCACTCCAGCTTCACTCTGCCAAAAATGAACGAGGCTCCCGGATTTCGGGAGCCTCATGTTATTGCCAGTTTTGTCAAAGTTGCAGCTTTTTCCTTCCCACCCAGCCCCGGCATGCCGGGCAACGGTGATTAATAGCTGACTTCCTGGTCGCGGTCCTCCTCCTTCTTGTTCCCTTGATGTTCATGCTGCTTGGCCTTTTGCGATCCCTGTTTCTTCCCTTCAACGTTTGAGGCCGGCTGTTCGGGTTGGCTCTTCCCTGGTTGCTGTCTCTGGTGCTGCATTTCCGGGGTGCGGTGCTGAGGCGACTGGGTGTCCTGCCGATCTGATGTCGGCGGGCGTTTATCCTGCTGTCTTTGATTTCTCACCGGAGGATTCCCCTGCTTTTTCCGCTGAGCAGGTTCGGGCGCTCTCCGTTCTCCCCGTTGCCGAAAATGCTGGCGGATTATCGTGTCGCGCGGCTGATAACGGTAATTCCGGTCGTGTAGGTTCTGCTGCTGATCCAGGTGACGGGGATACCGGTCCCCCGAATAGTCCCGCTGGTAGGTCGGCAGCGGGGCGGGGTTCGGAGCAGAGCGGCGATTCCACCGATCCCACCCCCTGTGATGCTGTTCCCACCGCTGCCCCCAGTGCTCACCCCAACGCGGCGGTGCATTCGATCGCCACCGCCGAAAGTAATGGGGCGGCCGGCGATAGTAGCGCACAGGGATTCTCAGGATGTACAGTGGGACGTATTCCGCGTCAACCCTCCCCCAAGGGCCGTTGTACCAGGAACTCGCGTACCAGTTGTCGTCCTGGAATACCCAGTAGAGGCCATCGTAAAAGAAATAGTTGGTGTCGAGCCTAGGCGCATAGTAGACCGGGTAGCCCGGCACCCGGACGAGTTCCGGGTACTGAGGCAGATTTATCCCGATCCTCACGTTGGGCGTCCAGATGCTGACGCTCACCTGGGCTGCAGCAGGGGTTGCCAAGCACAACAGCAGCATCGATAGCACCAGGAGTTCGTGCCGTATCTTCACCATTTAGTCCTCCATTTAGGAAGATGGTTCCTTTCCCTCGCGTTTCAAAGGAAGACGCCGCTGCAACCCAACCGGCCAATGCAGCCCTGCAGATTCGAAAAACGTCGCCTTTATGCACCCATTGCACCCCTTCGTTTTTGCATAAGCCCGAGAACTGTTCCGTTTCGACTATATCCCGCGCCAATGAAGTGTCAACGCGCCGTGGCAGGTTGAAAAAATGGGGTTTTGCGGGAAGTGGTCGCAAGGCTGAGCTATGCATTCTTTCTGTATGGGTTTGGAGGGAAAGGAGGGATTAGGTGCAGCGTCAAACAAATCTACAAGTTTGCAATCCTGACCAGAATTATCCTGCTGAAAATACGTGAGCCTCCCAGGTTGTAGAACTGGGCCGGCGAGCGGTGATAAAATCTGGGCAACGGTCCCAGGTAGGCGGCGAGAGGGAAATGACCGGCAACCTCATCCGAAAGGAGAGCGATCATGCAGCAGGGGATGAACAGGGTTAACCCTTCCGAGGCGACCATCCGGATCGGTCCGCTGACGATCCGGTTTCTCCTTACCAGGGAAGATTCCGGCGGCAGCGCGTCAGTGTTCGAGTTCTCCGTTCCCGCCGGGCAGAAGCTGGCGGCACCTGCCCACATAAACAACGCCTACGAGGAGATCCTCTACGGGCTCGCGGGGGTCCTTACCTGGACGGTTGACGGCACGTCGATCGAGGTTGGCCCCGGGCAGACGCTGTGCATTCTCCGGGGCGCAGCCCACCGTTTCGAGAACCTCGGCAGAGAGGATGTGAAACAACTCGCCATCATAACCCCCGCGGCTATGGGGCCCGCGTACTTCCGGGAGGCGGCAGAGGTGATCGGTGCCGCCGCGGGCGGTTCCCCCGACCTTGCGAAGATGGCGGATATTTTCCGGCGCCATGGCATGACCGTGGTTCCTCCTCCGGCCCAACATTAGGGTTATGGGCGCAGTTCGACCCGGGTCGTGAGATTCTGGAAACGAGCGTACAAAAGGGGAGAGGCTAGTTTTTTGAATGTAGCCTCTCCCCTTTTGGTGATCCAAAACCGAACGTCCCGCGCTACACTGAGCGAAACCCGTGTCTTCCCCTTCCCCGCCGGAGGTTTCCCATGGCCGACGACCTGCTTGACCATCCGCTGATCGGCGGACGTTACTTCTTCCCCCTGCCCGGCAAACTGGAGACTCCCTTCTGGGTCGACTGCGGCGGCGCGCGACTGGCCTGCAGCTACCACGAAACCGACCCGGCGGCCAGGACCCTGGTCCATTTTCACGGCAACGGCGAGATCGTCGACGACTACCTCGGCCCCTTTGTTGAGCGCATCCTCGCCATGGGCTGCAACTGCCTGCTGGCCGAGTACCGCGGCTACGGCCGCTCCACCGGGCAGCCTCGGCTCGGCAGGATGCTCGAGGACGTGGTGCCGACGGTCGCGGCTCTCGGCCAGGCCGAGGAGCGGCTGATTTTCTTCGGCCGCAGCGTCGGTTCACTCTTCGCCGTCGAGGCGGTCCGGCGCTTTCCGCGCGCCGCCGGGCTGATCCTGGAGAGTGGCGTGGCCGATGCGCTGGAGCGGCTGCTGCTACGGGTGACGCCCCGCGAGCTCGGGGTCGATGCCGCCGAGCTGGAAAGGGCCGTCGCCCGGCACCTCGACCAACGGGGCAAGCTGGAGAGCTATCAGGGAGCGCTGCTGGTCATGCACTGTGAAGGCGACGATCTGGTCGACGTCGGCCACGGCCGGCGCCTCTGCGCCTGGGGCGGCGGCAGGAAGCGGCTGCACCTCTTCCCCTGCGGCGACCACAACAGCATTCTGGCTGTCAATTTTGAGGAGTATTTCGAGCTGGTGGAGGAGTTTGTGGCTTCACTTCCGCAGTAAAAAACCTTATCTGGCCGTCATATATGGCAGCTTCGTCAAGTATGACGGATACCACCGACGGCTTTCCCTTCACCCCGCCCCCTTCCCTTCCCTTTTACCCCGCAAAATCAACTCCTTGCATTCACAGAATTAACGGGTCTTCTATGGCTCGTTTTTTGCGATTTAAGTGCTCAGCAGAGCATGCGTACAGTGGTGCTTTCTGCGTAAAATTCAAGCTGTTGTCAGGGGAGAATGCCATGAACAAACAAATGAAAGAACTACAAAAACTCAAAGGAATTGGAAAAGTCCTGTCGCAGCGACTGGCTGAGCACAGCTATGACACCATTGCCAAGGTGGCCGCTGCACAAGAAAATGGGTTAGAGCGAATTACCGGGATGCACCCGAAAAAGGTGCGGGCAATCGTTACCCAGGCCAGGGAAATGACGGGAGAAGCCGAGAAAGGTCGGCACACCTGGCAGGTGGAAAAAGGCGAGGGTAAAGCCCATCAGGCATAGTCTGGAGAGCATCGCAACCAGGATCAGCAATCGGTCCAAGGAGAAGGTCTCCGGCAAGGTTCGGATCTTACGGTATCCGCCGACCCGCCCTTGTTCGGGACAAGTCATCAGCCTCGGGAAGCAAGGCAGATTATGCTCGATTCTCTGATCAGTTTGGTCGGCTCCCTCGGTCCTTGGGGTTACCTCTTGATCTTTCTTGGCGTGGCGCTGGAATGCCAGGCGGTGCTGGGACTGGTCATGCCCGGTGAGAGCCTGGTGCTGGCGGGAGGCTTCTTTGCGGGGCAAGGGGTGTTCGATCCGGGGGGCCTCATCGTTGTGATCTCCATCGCCGCAATTCTCGGCGACAGCATCGGCTACGGACTGGGGTGGCATCTGGAACGAAATTGGCTGGTGACACATGGGAGCCGATTCGGGCTGCGGCAGGAGCACCTCGACCGCGGCGATGGCTTGTTCGCGAAACATGGCGGCAAGGCCGTTTTCGGCAGTCATTTCCTGCATCTGTTGCGGCCGTTGATGCCCCTCGTCGCAGGTGACCGCCGCATGCGTTATCAGAAGTTCCTGCTCCTCAATTCGCTGGGATGCATCGCCTGGGCGAGCGTATATGTCTCGCTGGGCTATGGTGCAGGGGAGAGTTGGCGGATGGCCGCGGAATGGGCCGGATTTACCGGTAAAATAGTCCTAAGTGGGCTTCTGCCCGCCGTCGCCCTGGTCTGGCTTTGGCGCTGGCGGGGGCGGCATGAGGCCGATATCTAACAGCGATGACAGGTGGTGGCGGAGCATCCGCGCGTGGTAGCCCTGCGCCGGCTATTTTGGCTCTGACGGAAATACGCTGTTCGATCGTCGGCAACAGGAGAGTGGCTATGGGGTCACCCATTAAAAGGCGCCGGTCAATAGGGTAAAAAACTCCCGCGCAAGATTTTGGGTTTCTCGCCTTTGCTCGTGGCCTTCGACCACGAAGGTTGTCTGCTTCTCGACATATGCCGGTATTTCGTTCCGTTTCCGTGTCAGCTCTTGGCTGCAACAGTCACCCATCAGGTTTAAGGCTCGATCGACAGATGTTCCTTTAGCCGATGGCCCCTGCCGCTTTTCGCGGCCCAGAAAATTTTCGGTCCCATGCCGTGTCCAATGGATGTTGACAGGTCTTTTGGTTGTGAACCAACTCCGTTGTGGCTCGCGGCATGGGCAGTCAAGATGCGGATAACCTTATCTGTCTGGGTGGGGCGGTTGACCAATCAGGCCTTTTGGTTGGGCCAACCCCATAGCTGGTTCCCCGCCCCAGCCAACTCCATTAGGTAAACAGTTTTTCCGGCATAAACGGTACCTGGTCGCGCATGATAAAGAACGCCGCCCGGGTCAGCTTGTGGGCCAGGGCACCGTGGGCTACCATGACCGGATTCTTCGCGAGCTTACGCTGATAGAACGCCCGCGCTTTCGGATCGAAACGACGGGCGAGTTCGGCCGCTTCGGAAAAGGCCCAGGCCAGGTATTTATTGCCGTTCTTTTCGTTGCCCCGTCCTTTGGCCTTGCCGTTGCTGGTCCAGCGACTGGAAACCTTGCGGCAATAAGAGGAATAGTTTCCGACTTTGGCAAAGCGCTCGATGCACCCCGTTTCCAGTCTGATGGTCAAGCCCAGAATCTTGCCGACACCGGGAAGGGACAGAAGGAAACGATAGGGGCCGTCAAGGTCGGTTTTACCTTCAACAACCCCCTCGATTTGCCGAATCTGCCGGGTAAGAAAGTCGATGCTCTCCTTGCTGACCGCTCCGGCCAGCGCCAAATCCTCGTTCTCGGCGAGCAAGGGGCCGATACAGTCATCCCGGAATCGTTTGATCTCGTTCGCCTTGAGTCGAACGCCGCAATTGCGAGTGACGATGTTCTGCAAGCTGATGATCAGCGAAGTCCGCAGGCGTATCAGATGCCCGCGTTTTCGCAACAGGTCGCGTACCGGGCGCATCTCCTTCGGGTAGATGTAGCCTTCCGGAAGAATGTTCAAGCGCAGCATCTCGGCCAACCAAAAGGAATCGTGGACATCGTCGACATGCTTCAACCCCTTGTAGGTTTGAATGGCCGCAGGGTTGGCCAAATGGACTCGATATCCTTCGTCCATCAATAAATCCACCAGCCAATACCAGTTGTAGGTCGATTCAACAACGATGCCCATCAAATCGGGCTGAAACGGCTGGAGGGCTTGTAAGATCTGCTTCGGGTCGTTGTCCAGTTTCTTTTTGAAGATCCGTTTTCCGTTCTGGTCAATGATTCCAAGATAGTTGTTGTTTGAATGCAGGTCCAAACCGGAGTAGAGTTTCATAAGGCACCTCCTAAAGTAGGGAGTTGTTTGTTATTCCTAGGGTACCAGGATCGGCCTGGTAGCATAGGAGGTGCCTTTTAGAGGATTATCAGGATTGCACACTTGCAAAGGGTTCAAAAGGTATTTCAGCCCCCATCTTTCTCCCACTGAATTTTTGCAACTTTACAATCCCG
The DNA here is from genome assembly GCA_963806685.1 of uncultured delta proteobacterium. Lineage (GTDB taxonomy): Bacteria > Desulfobacterota > Desulfuromonadia > Desulfuromonadales > DDH964 > DDH964. Next base: position 35,897 of record CAWDZB010000009.1, on the reverse strand, counting down.
ACCCTACTGACTTCCCCCAGGATTTTACCACCTGGTTTTCAGTGGTTCAACGAGCGTCGTCGCCATTCGTCCCTTGACAAGCAGACCCCGAATGGGGCGTACTTCGGAAACCTTGCACCACTGAAAACTGGCACCTGAGGCCGGCAATCACGACCACTGACGGGCACTGCTTATTTCACCCCTCAGGCTGTCTCATCAACCCCGACCACCTCAGTACAAGCCGGCAAGAAAGTCTGGTTCGGTGGCGGCTTCTTGCATTCAGGAGGCGACATGAGATCAGCAATCGTTTGGATCATCGTTTTGGCCCTTTTCCCCGTTGCTCGCCAGGGATGGTCGCAGGAGGTGAAGATTCGCCCTGGTCTCTGGGAGCACACCTTCACCGTGAAGACCCAGAGCGGCGAGATGGAAGAGGCCATGCGGCAGATGCAGGAGAAAATGGCCGCGATGCCCAGCGATCAACGAAAAATGATGGAGCAGATGATGGCGGCGCAAGGGGTGGCGGTCGGCCCCAGGGGGAACACCGTCAAGGTCTGCATCACCAAGGAAGATGCCGAGCTCGATTATGTGCCTCAGAAGGAAAAGTGCCGGCAGAAGGTTGTGGAGCGCACGAGCAATACCCTGAGGATCAGATTCGACTGCCCCGGAGATCCTCCCACGAGCGGAGAGAGTGAAATCACCCTCCTCGGTCCGAATGCCTACACGGGTAGAACCACGATCGATACCAGGGTGGATGGCAAACCTGAACGCATGGAGATGAGCCAGGCGGGCAAGTGGCTGTCGGAGGATTGCGGCAATGTCAAGCCCTACCGGCGGCCATGAATGAAGGGACGGGGCGATTTCGGAGCTTTCCCTTACGGTCAGGCATTTGCGATTAACGGCACGCGCTGGCGTTGTTGCCAGGGGGGGCGATCCCGGCGGGATCAAAAAGGACAGACTCGCTCAGCCCATCCACCGGCCCCCTCCGAGCGCTATCCTCGCCACGGCCGCGTAGCGGACCAGTTTGCCGATGCCTATCAGCAGCATGAAGCGCAGCGGATAAATCAGTTCCCTTTTAGCATTCTTAAATTAAGTATCCCCCGGCAAAGCCGGGGGCTTTATGGGTGAACCGCTCAAAGCGGTGGGCTCAAACCTTGGGCCGCCTGAAGGCGGCTAGTCGAGCAGTTTTATTTGATCTACTCGCCGGTCTTCATGTTCCTGCTGGCGGATGTAATTTCGAATGACCTCTTCGTCCCGCCCTACTGTCGAGGCGAAGTAGCCGCGTGCCCAGAAGTTCTCTCCGGTAAAGTTCCGGACACGACCCGCAAATGTCCTGGCAATTTGAATTGCGCTCTTGCCCTTGATGTAACCTACGACCTGAGCTACCGCATATTTCGGCGGGATCGAGATATACACATGGACGTGATCAGAGCACAAATGCCCTTCCAATACCTGACTCTCTCGTTGCCGGGCCAACTCGCGTATGACCTCGCCGAGGTGTCGGCGAATTCGACCATACAGCACTTTGCGGCGATACTTGGGTATCCAGACAACGTGGTACTTGCAGTCCCAAACCGAATGACTTAGGCTTTGGGTGTGTTTCATCGAAAGCCTCCTTCTCTGAGAACTTTGAGCGGTTCACAGACGGGAGGCTTTCATTTACTCCCGGAACTGTCAAACTGCTGGGGTCCCCCGGCAAAGCCGGGGGATTTCCTGTTGTATTAAGTATTATGTCCCCCGGAATCCTGCCGTCGCCCGCCGGTTATCATTACCGTTGGGCACTCTAAAGGAGGTATAACATGCACGGTATGAACGTTAGGGTACAAATTCAAACAGGAAAGGTCGAGGAAGCCGCAAGGTTGCTACGCGAGGAGGTTATGCCTACCGCAGCGAACTACCGAGGATTCATTCAGAACTTCCTGATCGTTGATGCACCAAACAGTCGCCTGGCCTCGCTGAGTGTGTGGGAGACCGGGGCTGACGCTAAGGCGATCTACGAGGACGAGGGTGGTTTGTACCAGTCGGCTATCGCAAAACTGAAACCAATGCTGGCAAGCCCTCCCGACGCATGGATGGGCCCACTCACTCGCGTGGATAAGTAGGTGCCATGTGCATTATTTGTAATATCGCCCAACAATGCAATCAAGTCCACCCGCCTTCCAGGCGGGTCGGGCGCCGCACAAAACGCGGCGCCACTTATTTAGCCGTTAGGCCCTGGAAATACAAAGAGGAGAGCACGATGAGCAACGAACGGGTTGCACCTGAGACGAAAGGTGTTGCGGTGAAGTTACTTACAACGGTTGACCTTGGCCCCGAGATCGAGGGCATGGCAGGGCGCCAACTTCGAATGCGAATGGTGACCATCGAGCCCGGAGGCGTCTTCGGCCCCATTCACGACCATAAAGGCAGACCAGGCACCGTCTACATCCTGCAAGGAACGATCACTGACCATCGAAATGGAGTCGCTACGGACTATGGGCCGGGAGTGGGCTGGCCCGAGGATAGGAACACCACACACTGGCTTGAAAACAAAGGAACGATTCCCGCGGTGGAGATCTCGGTCGATATAGTCAGGCAAGAGTAAGCTCAAGCCCGACATCTAACACGAGCCGTCAACCGGGTCAGGAGTGAAAGGATGAAAGTCCTTCTTTTAGGCCTGACTCAACTGCCCCCCCCCAGTCAATCAATCTGCTCCGTCCTCGAGACTGCTCTCAGGAATCCTGAGGGGCCGCTGGTGACTTGTTTACTAGATGCGAGACCTGAAAAAAGCCGCCCACCGGTTCCTTCTACCCCGGCCGAGCGGCTTTGCTTTTGACAAATGGTCCCTTCCACGCCATCATCCCTCATTCAGCACATTGAAAATAAGACCTCTCTTAAATACCGGCTAAGCTTGCCGTTTGTCAATCACTTTGCCCCCCACTCCCGGAACTACTGGACCAACTGCATCCCCGCATAACACCACGCTTCCCATTCCGAATAGAAGGAAGTCTCATCCACCGTCCCCTCCGGAATCCTGAATCGATAATGCCCCGGAGATTCCTGGTCCTCGACGACGGCGTAACCGGCCTTTGCTGCCACTTCCTTGTACTTGTGGATCATTTCCGCGGCCCAGTCCCAGTACTCGAGGTGGGTATCGTCGCTGTACACCGCCTGCCGCCAGTCGGTGCGGGGCAGCAGGGAGAATTCACTCCGGTTGCCGCCGGAGGTGTTCATGATCATCCCGACGAAGTTTTTCCATTCCTTGGTTGTGTATATCTCAGCACACTCGCCTTCCTCGACACATTTCGCAGGGACGGGGTCGGGAGTTGGAGGCGAGGCAGGGGGGCGGGGCGGGGTTGGCGCAAAGGGGGAGCCGGAGGCAAAAGGGAGGCCTCCCGGGATTTCAGGCAAGCTACCCGGATTCTCGTTGGGGGTAGCACCCGTATCCTCGAAATTCCCGCTCAGCTTGGCGATGTCGTCCAACAGGCCGGCCAGTCGGTCGCGGACCGCGGAGGACTTCTGGTCCACCTGCCTGACCAGCTTGCCGATCTCCTCCTGCCGCTGCCGAAACTCCGCCAGCTCCTTGAACATTCCCCCGAGGTCACCATCGTCCGGGCTGACGGTCCAGTAGTTGATCCGGCTCTTCTCCGACAGGTCGAGGGTTTCCAGGAAGGACCTGGCCGACGCGATGGCATCGATCTCGACGCCGCTCGCCTCGCAATGGGCGGGATAGGATTGCTTCCAGATTTTTTTGACCTGCTCCACGAAGGCGGATTCTGCCTTGGCCGGGTCCAGAAATACCTGCGGCGTCTCGGCCACGCCCGCAAAAACCACCTGAACTATGTGCAGCATCTCTCTCTCCTTTGCAAGGGATCGGAAAAAAGGGGGCCGATACGTTTAAATATCGCCCATGACTACCGGTTGTCCATCATCCTGCCAATTTATCTTCCTCACGCCGCCCCCTGCCGTCGCAGGAAATCCGCGAGGATGTTGAGGCTTCCCAGCACCTCGCGGCTCCGCTCCCGCGAATCAATGCGCACGTTGTAGCGCTTCTGCACCTCCACCACCAGCTCGACGGCGTCGATCGAGTCGAGGCCTAGGGGGGAATCGGGGCCGGTCAGAGGATCGTCGGGGCCGAGCTCGTCGGGTTCGACGTCGACCACGTTGCAGGCGGTAAAGATCAGTTCCTTCAACTCCTGGATCAGGCTATCACTCATTCCATTCACTCCTTGGCGGCCGCGCTTCAGGCGGGCCGATTGCGATTGCGGGCGGAGACGAAGCCGGCGCCGAGCAGGCAGGCGGCGAAAAAGGCCAGCAGCGCGGCGAGCTGCGGCAGGATCGCTCCCAGGCCGGCGCCGCGCACCAGCACCGCCTGGAAGGCGGAGAGCCCCCAGGCCAGGGGCGAGACGACGCTGGCCGCCTGCATTGCCCTGGGCATCACGTAGAGGGGGACCATGATCCCGCCGAGGGCGGCGGCGATGACCACTGAGACAGCGCCGAACATCGCCGCCTGCTCGTAGCTGCCGGCGACAGTGCCGAGCAACAGCCCGTAGCTGGTGGCGGCGAGGGTGGCGGCCACCGCGACGAGGAGCAGCAGCGGCCACTGGCCGCCGATCACCAGCGTCGGGGTGCCGAGCGCCGGCAGGATCCACAGGCCGACGGCGAGCATGCCGACGAACTGGCCGAGGCCGACGCCGAGATAGGCGCAGACCCGCCCGGCAAGCACCGTCAGCGGCGCCACCGGCAGGGTCAGTAGGCGCTGGGCGGTGCCGTTCTGGCGTTCGCGGATGACGCTGCCAGCCAGCGGCACGACGATGAAGAACATCCCGAACAGGGTCCAGGCCGGGACGTTGTGCTGCACCGCGTTGGGCTTCTGCAGGATTTGGCCGGCGACGGCGACGCCCTGGTGCAGGCCGAGCAGCGGGTGGGCGCTAAAGTCGAACTGCCGGGCCGGGGCCGGGGCCGAGGGAAAGATCAGCGCCCCCCCTGCCCCGCCGGACGGCGGCGGCTGTAGCACATCCTGCAGCGCCGCGGCCAGCTCCAGGCCGCGCTCGCGCACCTCCAGGCCGAGCAGCGCCCGCTGCAGGGCGTTGCCAACGGCGGTGCGGAACATCTGCTGCACCGCCGGGTCGATCAGCAGCTGCGGCTGCGGCACCGTTACCGGGGCCGGCCCGTCATTGCCGAGGCTTTTTTGCACCGCCTGGCGCGCGGCGGCCTGCAGCTTCTCGCCGAGCCCCGCCGGCAGGAGCAGGGCGAAGGGGTAATGGCCGGCCGCCACCTCGCGCCGCGCGACATCCGCGGTCAGTGGCTTGCCGTCGACCTCCCGGACCAGGTTCACCCCGCCGCCGGCCGCCAGCTCCTTGCCCAGCTCCTGGCTGAGGTGGCTGCCGTCGGCGTCGACCCAGAGCAGGTCGATGGAGGTCTCCCCGGTCGCCTTGAGGACGCTCTGCTGGACCAGCGACATGATCAGCACCAGCGTCAGGGGCATGACGAAGAGGACCAGCAGCCCGGCTCGGTCGCGGGAGAGCTGCAGCCATTCGCGGTGGATGACCGCCAACAGTTTGCCCATCGTCATTATTCGCTTTCCTGGTCAGGTTCCATTCTCAGCTCGTTCCAACGTCCTTCCTTATGAAAGAAGGATTTCCCTGTCCTCGCCGCAAGTTTTCCCCTGCTTGAACGACCACTTCAAACCGGCGGATGGCGGCCCCGAACGCCGCCTCGCCATAGCTTTTCCACGCAGCGCCGGTGTTGCAAAGAGCCTCGCAGCACGCCGGAACGACCACCACCTTGCGCAGATGGAGCCAACGAAGACGCGCCGCCCCTTGCCGCAGCAGGGGAAGTTCAGTGGTTCCGCCCGCCGCGTCCCCATGCCGGCGACAGCCCGGTCTCTTTTGGTTACTTTTCCAAGCCGATTCAGAAAAGTAACCCGTCCGGCGGGACGAGACCCGCCGACTTTAAAACCCCTTCAGCGTCCCTTTCCCACGCAGAAACCTCTCCGGCCGGGAATCCGGCGACCCGATCAGGTTATTTTCAGTCCCGCAGCTGGCGGCCGGTCAGCGCCAGGAACAGCCCTTCGAGGGAGGTGCAGCCGGGGTGGGCGGCGACCAGCGCCGCCGGCTCCCCCTCGACCAGCAGCCGGCCGTGGTCAATGACCATCACCCGGGAGCAGAGCTGCGCCGCCTCCTGCAGGTAGTGGGTGGTGTAGAGCATCGCCATCCCTTCGGCGCGCAGCGCTTCCAGCTGCTCGAGGATCATGTTGCGCGACTGGGGGTCGATGCCGACGGTCGGCTCGTCGAGGAACAGCAGTCGCGGCCGGTGGAGGATCCCCGCGGCGAGGTTGGCGCGGCGCTTCATCCCCCCCGAGTAGCTGGCCAGGGGCTTGCCACCGTGCTCGGTCAGGCCGACCAGCTCCAGCCCCTCCGCCACCCGCCGCTGCAGCAGCGCCCCGGTAAGGCCATACATGCGGCCGAAGAAGACCAGGTTCTCGCGGGCGCTGAGGGTCGGGTAGAGAGCGATCTCCTGCGGTACCAGGCCGATCAGCGACCGCACCCGCGCCGGGCGGCGCAGGGCGTCCTCGCCGCCGATCGTCACCGTGCCGGAGTCGGGGCGCAGCAGGCCGCAGAGGATCGAGACCGCGGTGGTCTTGCCGGCGCCGTTGGGGCCGAGCAGGCCGAGGATCTCGCCGCCAGCGATGCGCAGATCGAGGCCGTCGAGGGCCGGCTGGTCGGCGCCGGAGTAGGTTTTTGCCAGTTGCCTGACATTGAGCAGGGCTTGGCTCATGGTCTCTCGGTGCGGCTCCCGGTCACAGGGCGCGGGCGGCGCCCAGCAGCTCCTGGAAGAGGCGCTGCTCCTGCCGGGCGCAGTCGCGCAGCATGGCCGCAAGGCCGGCGTAGCTCTCGCCAGCGGCGGCCCTGCCCTTGCAGAGCCGCGCGCCGACCACCGCGAATTCCCGCCAGCGGTCGCCGGCGGCGGTCATCGCCTCGGAATGGGGGAGCAGCTCCGGGCGCTGGAGGCGCTCGGCCAGTTCCTGGAGGAAGGCGGCGTAGATGAAGCGGAAGCCGCCGCCGCCGGTGCCGATCTCCTCCTGCATGCGGATCATGTGGCCGAGGTGGATGCCTGCGGACTTGGCGCCTAGCTTCTCCGGCCAGCGCTCCAGGTGTTTGGCCAACAGGTGCATGCCGCGGATGCCGGCGTAGGGGACCGGGGTCTTGAGCATCGTCCGGCAGACGTCGCGGATCGCCCCTTTGGCCGGCGCGGCGAGGTCGATGGAACCGGGGACGTCGCGGACGTAGTAGATCTTCCCCTTGGGGGCCATCGCCCCGCGGGCGAAGCGGGCCTTCTCGAAGTCGGGGGCCGGGCAGCGTACCAGCTCCGGGAAGACCGGGTCGCTGATCAGGTAGTCCTCCCCCTCGCGGCCGACCACCACCAGGTTGTGCATGTTGAAGTGAAAGCGCAGCGCCGGCGGGAAGTAGGGGAGCCAGTAGGCACCGGTCTGCGCGCCGACCGGCACCTCCTGCTCGAGAAGCCGGTCGACGGCGGCGCGGGCGGCCGCCGGCTGGCGGAACTTCCGGCGTTCGATTTGTACCCCGAGGCGCCGCGTCACCTTGCGGAAGATGCCGCCGGGGGCGCTGCGAAAGGTGATCAGCGGCAGGTGGTTGATCCTGACGAAGGGGACGTAGCCGAAAAAGAGCCCGGAGCCGAGCCCGAAGGCCAGCGCCTCAGAGATCTCCACCCCGCGGTGGAGGAGCAGGTTGGAGGTGACCCCGCTCTCGCAGTGGGCCGACTGGTGATGGGCGAAATCGATCTTCACGAAACCTTATCCTTGTTGATTGCCTGAATGGCCATGGAACCCATGGGTCCTATGGAACTCTTGGAGCCGATGCGAAAAAAACCTTAATCACCGGCACCCTCTGCCACCGGCAGCGGCAGTTCGAAACGCTCGGGGACGCGGCACAGCTCCTCGACGCTGATCTCCAGCACCGCGGCGTAGCGCTCCAGCAGTTCCGGCTTGAGGCGGGCGAAGACCGCCGGCTTGAGGTGACGGCGCACCCGCCAGCGGGAGAGGCCGATGTAGGCGGCAAGCAAGCCGACATCCATCTGGTTGCGCGCCATGTGGAAGGCCAGGGCGCTCTGCCGGCCTTCGCGGATCGCCTCCAGCACCTCCAGCAGCTGGTCGCGAATCACCTCCCAGGCCTGATGGTTGGCGACGTTCTTCGGCTCCCAGCCGGCGGTCGGCGCCAATACGTAGCGTCCCTGCTCGTCGATAGCGTAGCAGATCTCCTGCTGCCCCTCGAGCAGGCAGCCGTCCTGGGGAACCTGGTCTTTGCGCATGATCGCCTCAGAAGTAGCGGCCCAGCTCGACAAACACCGAGTTGATGCCGCGGTTGGGATGATACAGCCCGCCGTTGCTCAGGTGGTGGCCGTGGGCGGCGGCGAACCAGGAGCGCTGCGGGCCGAAATCGCAACCGGCGCCGAAGCGCGGGTTGAAGTTGATCCGCAGCCCCTGGTCGTGGACCTGGAAGTCGGTGTAGATCAGGCCGATTCCGGCCTCGACGAAGGGGAGCCAGGTTGCCCCGCCGAAGCGCCCGAGGTCGTAGCGGGCCATGACCCCGGCCGCCGCCACCGACCGGGTATCGCCGCCGGTTTCGGCGACGCCGAGCTCACCATGGACCTTTAAGTGCAGGGGCGCGGGGGCCCGGTACCCCCAGATCGCCCCGTAGTCGTAGAGGGCGCTCAGCGAGAGCAGCTGGAAGCGGATCTCGTTGCCGGGATCGTAGCTCATGCCGCTGTCGAGGGACAAGCCGAGGCGCTGCGGCGCGCTCCAGGAAGAGGCCGCGGCGGCACCCGCCGTAGTCGCCAGCAGCAGCGCCGGCACCATTGCCAGCAGCAGGATCACGGTACGCTTCATGCTTTCTCCCTTTCCCTGCCTGGGCGACCAAACCAAACCAAACCAAACCGGCGGGACGCGCCCCGCCAGGCGCCCTCCTTTTTGTATGCCGACAAAAAGGAGGCAAAAAGCGGCTGCCCCTGCGGGGGGCATGCGTTCGCTGGGTTCCGGAGCCCAGGATCTCCCTCATTATCAACCGACTGCACCTGAGCTTCGTAGCCCCAATCGTGGCGCCGATCACGGGTCCCGCTTCGCCTGCGGCCACCCCTTTTTTGTTCTGCGCGCTCAGAAGCTCTGGTGGTTTAAAAGCTTTTGAAACCACGCAGCACCGGCGTTCGCTCCGCTTGACCGCATGTTGGAACAACCACCACCCTGCGCAGATGGAGCCAACGAAGACGCTTCGTTCACTACCGCGGAGAGGGAAGTTCACAGGTTCTGACGGCCGCGCCCCGATGCCGGCGGCAGCCCGGGCTCTTTTGGTTACTTTTCTAAGCCGAATTAGAAAAGTAACTCGTCCGGCGGGACGAGACCCGCCGACTTCAAGTCCCCTTGGATGCCTCTTATTCAATGGAATCCCATTCAGTTGAGAGTCCAACCTAATCAAATTGAAAAAAGGCCCTGCTTCCTTACGGTCCGAGGGTGATGATGCCGACCTCGCCGTCGCCGCTGCACTTCAGGCAGGCGACGGGCCGGGAACCGATCGCCCCCGGGCGGCGGACGACCGTTCCGGGGCACTGTTTACCTTCCCCCTCCTCCTCCCCGACCGGCGCCGGAAAGATGGTGCCGCCGGCGCGGATCAGCGCTGCGATCGCCATGTCGAAGGCCGGCCCGACCGGCAGGCTACCGTAGAGGGGGGAGTAGCAGGCCACCTCGGCCGCTTCCGGCACCTGCCGCGGATAGAGCCCGCCGCAGCGCCGGTGGCCGTCGACGCCGAGCAACAGCAGGGCATCGTCGGGAACCGGCAGCGGCTGCCCGTTCTGGCGGCCGATGCGGACTCCCTTGAGCGTGCCGTAGCGGGAAGGGACGCCGTCCTCCCGGGTGAGGACGAAGAAGGCCGCCCCTTCGGCGAGGATGGCGCTCTGCCGCTGCAGTTCCAAGGGGCGGATCGGGCCGCCGTCGCCACGGCCGAAGAAATGTTCCCAGCAGTAGCCGAGGACGTCGCAGTACTCGTCGATGCCGCCGAACAGGACCGCGTCGACCCGCCCCTCCTCCAGCCAGCGGGCGGCGGAGAGGAGCGCCGAGGGGACCGACATCTCGAACTGGCTGACGGTCAGGCTCGGGCCGGTGATGCCAAGCAGGATCGAGACGTGCGCCGCGGCGGCGTTGTGCACCGAGTTGGAAAAGTGGGTCGGCGAGGCGCACAGGTCTCCATCGTCGATAACGGTGTCGAGAAAGGCGAAGGTGGTGCGGGTCGCCCCGTAACCGCTGGCGATCACCACCCCGATGCGCTCCGGCTCGAGCCCCTCGCGACCGGCGTCGGCCAGGGCCAGCGAGGCGCCGAGCAGGGCCAGCCGCGAGTAGTGGTCGATGCGCCGCAGCGCCCTTTTCGGCAGGAATTCCTCCAACCTGGCTGTATCGGCGAGAAAGGCGGGCAGCACCACCTCCCGGCCGTCGTTGTCGAAGCTGACCTGGCCGGGGCGCGGCAGCTTCCCTTCCAGGGCGCTTTGCAGGGCCGCGCTGCCGCAGCCGAAGCCGCCGACCACGCCGAGGCCGCGAATGCTGAGGGCCATGGGGTTCATGGCTCCCTCCCGAGGATCACCACCGCGTTGTTGCCGCCGAAAGCGAGCGACTCGGAGAGCGCCACGTCGCCGGCAATCGGGGTCTCTGCCGCCACCGGCGCAGCCGGCAGCTCCGGGTCGGGGGTGGCGAAGCCGACGTTGGCCGGGATCCGCTGCTGCTCCAGGCAGCCGATGGTGAAGGCGGCCTCGATCGCCCCGGCGGCGCCCAGGGTGTGGCCGGTGTAGCCCTTTGTGGAGACAAAGTGGACACCGGGCAACACCTCGGCCAGCACCCGGCTCTCGGTGCGGTCGTTGTCCGGGGTGGCGGTGCCGTGGGCATTGACGAAAGCGATCTGATCAGCGCTCCTGCCGCTGGCGGCGAGGGCCTCGGCGATGGCCCGCTTGAGGCCCGCGCCGTCGGGACGGGGGGCGGTCAGGTGGTAGCCGTCGCTGGCCGAACCGTAGCCGAGCACGGAAGCCCGGGCCCGCCGGCCACGCCGGCTGCGCACCGCCTCCGATTCCAGGACCAGCAACGCCGCCCCGGCGCCGAGGTTGAGCCCCCGGCGCTCGCGATCGAAGGGACGGCAGGGCTGCTCGTCGGTGATCAGCAGCGAGATGAAGCCGTTGTAGGTCACCCGGCAGAGCTCGTCGGCGCCGCCGGCCAGGGCAACGTCGCAGATCCCGGCGCGGATCCAGGAGGCGGCCAGGCCGATGGCGTCGGTTCCCGAGGAGCAGGCGTTGACCACCGTCTGGCAGGGACCGTCGAGCTGGTACTCGCGGGCGACGGAAGCGGCCGGGTTGCTGTTGAGGAACTTGACGATCGGCTCGATCGGCGGGCGCTCCCCGCGCTTGAACTGGCGATAGAAGGGCTCGTTGTTCATGGCGCTGCCGACCGTGGTGCCAATGCAGACCCCGACCCGCAGCCCCCGCAGTTCCTGCCGCCCGAGCCCGGCATCGGCCAGCGCCTCGGCCGCCGCCACCAGCGCCAGCCGACCGGTGCGCAGCACGTCGGGCTTGCCGACCCCGCGTTGCTCGGGAAACTCCACCGGCACCTCGAAGACCGGGTAGGTCACCGGGTGGCTGCTGGTGAAGCTCTGCGGCGGCGCCGGTGCACGCCGGCCGCTGAACAGCCCCACCATGCAGGAGGGAAAATCGAGCCCGGCGGCGCTCAGGCAGCCGACGCCGGTCACGGCGACGGGGGTGTGACGGGTCATTGGCCGCGTTTCTCCGCGATGTAGGCGGCCAGGGTATTGATCGACTGCAGCGCCGGCCGCCCCTCCTCCATGTCCTTGATCTCCACCCCAAAGTGCTTCTGCACCAGGACCACCAGCTCGACGGCGTCGAGGGAATCGAGGCCGAGGCCCTCGCCGAACAGCGGCGCGTCGTCCTCGATCTCCTCCGGGGTCAGATCTTCAAGGTTCAATTCCTCGACGAGGATTTTTTTCAGTTGTTCCTTGATCTCCATGCTGCGAACTCCTCAGGTTGATGTTCCAAAACCAACGGCTCATCGTAAGATTTTTCCTGCCAGGGCGACCCAATCACACCGGCGGGACGCGCCCCGCCAGGCGCCTTCCCTTTTGTCCAAATGGCGACAAAAAGCAAGAAAAAACGCCTTCCCCTGCGGGGGGCATGCGGTCGCGAGTTTACGGAGCATTGATCAGCCCATGCACCACCAAAAACTGTCTGCGCTCCGTAGAGACAATCGCGTCTCCGATCAGAGATTATCTGCTCCCTACTGCTCGCCAACTCCATTCTGCGTGGTCAGAGGCTCGGGTGTTTTAAAAGCCAAAAAACCTGGCAGCGCCGGAGTTCGCACCGCATTGCAGCATGCCGGAACGACCACCACCCTGTGCAGTTGGAGCAAACGAAGATGCGCCGCCCCTCAGCTTCGTCGACGGCCGATCATGAGACGAACCCACCGCGACTCTATGCCGGCAGCAGCCCGGGCTCTTTTGGTTACTTTTCTGAGCCGAATCAGAAAAGTAACTCGTCCGGCGGGACGAGACCCGCCGCCTTTGATTCCCCATTAGCGCCCCTTTTCCAAGGGGAAACCCACTTCGACCGAGAATTCGCCTTAATCGGGAAGCCATTTTCCAGGCTGATCTAGGCCCCCGGCGAGGCCGTGTCCCACATATCGAAAAAGTTGAAAAACTGGTACGGGTTCTCCGCCACGTAGTCTTCCAAGGCAGCGGCCGCCTCGGCGACGTAGGGGCGGAAAACCTCCCCGCCGCGGCCGAGCCCAGGCGGCACCTCGATCACCCGGGCCAGCTCCAGGGCGTATCCCGCGGGACCATTCTTGCGACTGAGCAGCACCACAATCGGCGCCCCCGTCGCCGAAGCGAGCTTGTAGGCACTGAACGGGAAGAGCACCTGCGCCCCGAGGAACTCCACGGCCAACCCGTTGCGGTCGCTGCCGAGCAGCCGGTCGCCCATCACCGACAGCACCTCGCCGCGCTTGAGGGCGGCGATCATCTCCAGCGCCCCGCCGAACTCCCCCTCCGGGTCAATGATCCGAAACGGGTTTTCACCTCCGCGGTGTTCGAAGACCAGGCGGTCGACGTCTCCGGCCTCGCGGCGCATCAGCAGGTTGACCGGGGTCTCCAGCCCGTCGAGGGCGGCCATCGCCACCTGCCAGCAGCCGACGTGGGCGGTCATCAGGATCAGGCCGCGGCCGGCGGCGGTCAGCTCCCGAAGCCGCGGCCCGGCCGGGAAATCCACCGTCAGCTCCCCGGGGCCGAGGATCCCCACCACCGCCCGGTCGATGAGCACCTGGCCGAGGGCCAGGCTGTGCCGGTAGCTGTGGCGCAACAGCGCCGGCCCCCGCGCCCCGGGGAAGCGCCGGCGCAGGTAGGGGAGTCCCTTGCGGCGCTGGTCCGGGCGCAGCAGGGTGTAGTAGAGCACCACCAGCCGCAGAAAGCCGTAGGCGACCCGCCGCCCGCCGAGGCGGATCAGCAAATAGAAAAAACGGTGCTGCCAGTCGGCCCCGACGCTGCGGCTGCTCCAGCCGGCACCGGGAGCCCGCGGGGTCTCAGCCGGCGACACGGTTCTCCCTCTTCAGCAGCTGGGCGGTGACGTAGATCACCGCGGCGGTCAGCGCGGCCAGCAGCGGCCCGAGCACCAGGAATCCGAGCAGCCACTCCCAGAGCCGCTGCAGCCCCTGGTAACCGAGGGTCTGCAGCGAAAACTCGGTCAGCCAGGTGCCCTGGCTCAGGTAGTGGCCGAACTCGATGCACAGCGCCGGCACGAAGGGGGGCATGCACAGGTTGCTGGCGGCCACCGCGGCGACCTTGTTCAGGCGCAGAAAGCCGGCGACGAAGAGGATGGTGATGGTGTGTGCGCCGAACAGCGGCGAGGTGCCGACCAGCACCCCGAGGGCCCCGGCGGCGGCCAGCTGCCCCGGCGAGGCATGCTCGGTGAGCAGCCGGCGCAGCGACTTCAACGGGTGCCAGGGACTGATCTTCTCCGCGCGCTCGGGGGCCACCAGCCGCCGGTGCGGCCAGGGAACGATAGAGCGCAGGGTCAGGTGGGTGTTGAGCAGGGTCAGCCGCCAGTTGTCGAGAAAGCCGTGGAAGTGGGAGACCCGCTCTCCCGCCGGCGGGTAGTAGACGGCGATCGGCACGCTGCGCAGCGGCACCCCGGCCCAGGCCCCCCGCACCAGAACCTCGATCTCGAAGTTGTAGCGCCGGCACCAGAAGTCGAGCCCGGTCAGCAAAGCCAGCGGATAGATGCGAAAGCCGCTCTGGGTGTCGGGGAGAGACACCCCGGTCTGCAGCCGCAGCCAGAAGTTGGAGAAGCTGCGGCCGAAGCGGCTCGACCCGGGAACGTTGGCGGCGGAAAAATCGCGGCAGCCCACCACCAGCGCCAACGGCTCGGCGACGGCGGCCGCCCAGAGCCGAGGCAGGTCGGCCGGGTCGTGCTGGCCGTCGGCGTCGATGGTGGCGATGTGGGTCAGTCCGCGCTCCGCGGCATAGCGCGCGGCACTCATGATCGCCGCCCCCTTGCCGCGGTTCTCTTCGTGGCGCAGGATCTCCACCGGCAGCCCGGCGAGGGCCGTGGCGCCGCCGTCGCTGCTGCCGTCGTCGACCACCAGCACTCGCGGATGGACCGCCAGCGCGCGCTCGGCCACGGCGCGGACCGCGGTGCCGTGGTTGTAAAGGGGGATGACGATCAGCAGCTGGTCCATCGAAGCCGTCATGATTCTTCCGCCAGCCGCCGGCTGCTGCGCGCGAAGCGCAGGAAGTCGCCGAGGTTGAGGATGAAGCGCCGCCAGGAATCGGGGGATTTCCAGAGCATCGCGGCATAGCCGCCAAGCACCCGCGGCCGCTGGAAGTGGCGCTTGTAGAAGAGGGTGAAGAGCTCCTCGAGGCGCTCCTTGGTCATGCCATGGGGGACGAACTGGAACTGCATGCAGTCCATCTGCTCCCAGTCCTCCTCGAAGCTCCCCAACTCGCGGATCTTCGCATAGAGCGGCGAGCCGGGGAAGGGAGTGAACTTGGCGAGGTTGAAGTCGTCGATGGGCAGGGAGAAGACGTACTCCATGCTGCGCCGGATGCTCTCCTCGCTCTCGCCGGGCAGGCCCATCATCAGCAGCCCCTTGGTACGGATGCCGGCCGTTTTGATCATGCGGATCTTGTCGGCGAGCATCTCCAGGTCGGCGTTCTGCCGGTGTTGGGCGAGAAGCTGCGGGTCGCCGGTTTCGATCCCCAGGCTCGCCATCCAGCAGCCGGCACTCTTCATCAGCCGCAGCAGTTCCAGATCGATGTGCTCGGCGCGCACCGCACAGTTGAAAGTCATCCCCAGCGGCCGGTCGTGGAGCAGGGTGCAGAAGGCCTCGACCCGTTCGCGGTTGAAGGTGAATTGGTCGTCGTAGAAGTTGACGTGGCGAATGCCGAAGGCCTCCTTGAGGTAACGCAGGTGGGCGTAGAGGTATTCGGCCGAGTTGTAGCGAAAGCTGCGCCGGAAGACGCTGCGATCGCAGTAGCTGCAGGCGTAGGGGCAGCCGCGGCTGGAGATGCAGCTGGTGTTGGGCGCCTTGGGGTAGTTGAAAATCGGCAGCCGGTAGGCCTGGGGATAGCCGGCGAGCTTCTCGTAGGCAGGAAACGGCAGCGAATCGAGCTCCAGAGCGGAGCCGCGATGGCCGTTGAAGACCACGGTACCGTCGCTATCGCGGAAGATCAGCCCCGCCACCTGCTCCAGGTTTTCCCCCTCGCTGCGCACCAGTTCCGCCAGGGTCGCCTCCCCTTCGCCGACCACCACGTAGTCGACCTCCGACCAGCCGAAGACCTGCTCCTTGAGCGCCGAGACGTGGGCACCGCCGAAGACGCTGCGGATGCCGGGCAACTCGCTCTTGGCGAGGCTGGCCAGGCGCACTCCGTCGAGGAAACTGGAGGTGGTGCAGGAGAAGCCGATCAGCGCCGGGCGCAGCTCCCGCAGCAGCTCGCGCAGCACCCGCTGACTGTCGGGGTGGGCGTAGCAGTCGACGATCGCGACTTCCACCCCCTCCCGCTCCAGGTAGGAGGCGATGCTCGCCAGCCCCAGCGGCGGCATGATGTTGGCCAGCCGCGAAATGTCGCGCCCCGCGGCCTCGGCGCGGTAGCCGAGGGGGTGGACCAGCAGGATACTCTTGCAGGAAAGGGTGGCCATCAGGACTGTCCCTCCCGGGGAAAGGCGATGAGGCGATCCCAGAGGATGCCGTTAAAACCGAACCGGCGCATGACCGCCATCCGCTTCTGGCCTTCGTCCGGTGGGAAGATCCGGTCCCGACGTCCCTTGAAGGCGTTAACGATTGCGGAGTTCATGGTATTTTGGTCAATTTGCGGCGAAAAGTAGTAAACCGGTTTCAGCAGCGATGCGCCGGGGGTGATCACGCCGTCGGCGACGGCCCGTTCAAGCATGCGCGTCCCGGGGAGGATGCGGATGCCGGAAAAGGCGAAAACCACGGAGTGCTCCAGGCGGGTGATATTTTCCAGTCCCTCAGCGATGCTGGCCATGGTTTCGTCGGGGCCGCCGAAGATGATGAAATGGGCGGCCGGGATGCGCTCGGCGACGCAGGCGCGGTTGACCTCGATAACATCGGCGAAGCTGAAGCCCTTGTCGATCCCGGCCAGGGTGGTGTCGCTGGCGGCGTCGGTGCCGAGCTCGGCGGCATGCAGGCCGGCCCGTTTGAGCAGGGCCAGCTCCGGCCGACCGAGCCCCTGGGGCCGGAAGAAGGCGCAAAAGGAGATCCGCAGGTTGCGCCGCAGGAGCTCCTCGGCGAGCAGCAAATATTCTCCGCGGGGATCGTTGAAGACCGAGTCGGTGAAAAAGAAGCCGTTGACCCCGAAGTCGCGGCCGATGCGCTCGATGTCGTCAGCGATCACCCCGGCCGCCCGTGGCCGGAAGAGTTTTCCCTCGAGGCTCGGATAGGTGCAGTAGACGCAGTCGTGGGGGCAGCCGCGCTTGGTCTGCAGGTTGACCATGCCGGTCTGGGCGACGTAAAAGTCGATCAGGGCGCGGTCGAACAGCGGCGTCCCCTGGGCGGCGCCGGGCAGCGGCGCCAAACCGGCCTGCAATGCCGGCACCCTTTTCCCGGCGGCGAGGGCGGCTACGAGAGAGCAGACCGCCGCCTCCCCTTCGCCGACGACGCCGTGGTCGGCGCCAAGATAGGCGAGGATTTCCTCGGGGAGGATGGAAAAACCAGGTCCGCCGACGATCAGCGGAGCGGCACTGCTGGCGCGCAGCACCTCGACCAGGCGTTTGGCCTGGCCGACATACCAGGCGCTCTCGGCGCTGAAAGAATCGACGTTGTCGATGTTGCGCAGCGACAGGCAGATGAAGTCGGGGGCAAAGTCGGCCACAGCGTCCTCCAGCGCCTGCTCGGAGCAGCCGGCGACCAGGAAGTCAAACTGCCGGACTTCGTGGCCGCATTGGGCGAGAGCCCCGGCGATCACCGCCATCCCCAGCGGATAGACCGGATAGGGTTCGGTGGTGACATTGCTGGAAAGACAGAAGACGCGGCTCATGCCAGGGTCTGCTCCCGCTTGAAGGACCGCGCCACTTTCGGATTGTAGCGGCGGTATGTGCCGTCGTTCATCTCGCGCAGCATCACGTCCTTGAAGAGTTTCCCCATCTTCAGGGCATGCCCGCCACCCGCGTAAAAGGTATCCCAGGCGTAGTAGTAGAGTTCCTGCAGCTTCTCCGGCCTCATCCGGCGCGGCTGGAAAACCACCTTGTCGGCGCTGTAGTCACGCCAGTTGTTGGAGAGGATGCGCCCCTCCTTTTCCAGCTGGGCGCGGATCGGCGAATGGGGAAAGGGGGTGAGGATGGTGAACTCGGCGACGTCGAGCTCGACCTCGAGCAGGAAGTCGACCAGCCGCTTGATGTAATCCTCGTCCTGGTCGTCGGTGCCGAGGATGATTGTCCCCTCGACGCCGATGCCATGCTCCTTGAGGCGGCGGATGCGGTTGCGGATCACCTCGGAGGTGTCGAAAACCGCCTGGTAGACGTACCAGGCCCCAGCGTCGGCGGCGAGTCCCAGGATCTCGTCGTCGTCGAGGATCGGGTGGGAGACCCACTTCTTCTTCAGCGGTGCCATGGCGGTGAACAGGTCTTTCAGCCACTGGCGGTCCTGGGCCAGGGAGTTGTCGACGATGAACAGCCGGTTGTTCTGGATCGCCTCCATCTCCTCGATCACCTGGTCGATGGGGCGCGGGCGGAACTGCTTGCCGCCGAGAAAGCCGGTGCAGCAGGGGAAGCAGTCGAACCGGCAGCCGCGGGAGGCGTGGACCAGGTCGAGCATCTGCACCCCGCGGTAGTTGTAAAGCTCGCGGTTGAGGATCTCGCGGCGGGCGGTGCCGACCAGCTCGATGTCCGGCGGGTTGTTCATGTAGTCGTAGACCGGCTTGAGTCGCCCGTTCTTGAAGTCGTCGAGAACCGCCGCGATACGCCCTTCCACCTCGCCGAGGAAGACGGCGGCGGCGTGGCCGGCCACCTCTTCGGAATGGAGCATGGTGGCGATGCCGCCGAAGATCACGGTCAGGCCGCGCGCGCGGAATTCCCGAGCGACCTCGAAGGCCCGCGGCAGCTGGCAGGTGAGCATTACCGAGATCGCCACCAGGTCGGCGTCGGCCGCGAAATCGATTGGCTCGAGGTTCTCATCGGTGAAATCGACCTCGACCTCCGGCGGCAGCGCCGCGGCGAAGACCACCGGGCCGTGGGGCGGAAGGTGGAATTCGGTCTGGCGCTCGAGTTTGGGCCAGCTGGGATAGATCAGTTTCAGCTTCATGGCATTCCTCTGCTGGGCGACCGGGGGCTCCCTCCGTCGCAGCGAACGGCGGCGACCAGGTCCTCCCAGGTCGTCACCGGCTTGCCGTCGATAGTCAAATTCTCTTCCAGCACCAGTTCCGGCTCGCCGGCCGGAGCCTTGGCTGCCGGGGTCAGGACCAGGAAGGTGGTCCCGGCCGGCGTTTCCGGCGGGTGGAAGCCGGCCGGCGGCAGGTCGCAGAAACCGGCCAGCATGGTCTCCGCTTCCCCGGCCGCCAGGGTCTCGAGGGCAATCTCGACGGAGGCGAAACCGGCGTCGGTGGCGGCGCTGACGATGTAGCCAGGTCCGGTCAGGCCGAAGCGGATGGCCGCCTCCCCGAGCATGGTGTTGGGCAGGGTATAGGCAAACAGGTTGGGGCTCGCCAGCCCGCCCCCTTCCGGCAGCACGGCCTTGAAGTAATCGAGATCGGTAGCCAGGCAGCCGCAGCGGCTGCCGGCGACGATGCCGACGGGCCGTTTCTCCTGCCAGGTGTCCAGTCCGGCATCGGCCAGCGCCAGGGCAACCCCGGCCAGCCCTAACCGGGAAAAACCGTCGAGACGCCCGTAGCGCGGATAGGGCTCGGCGAAGAGGTCCTTGCGTTCCAGCTCCAGCAGGGGCGCGTCGGGAAAGCCGTAGCCGGCGGCGCTGCGGCCCCGGCCCCAGCCGCCGGGGGTCACCCAGCCCAGTCCCAGTACCCGCGCCCTCATGATGCACCTCCCGCCGCCGCCAGCAGCAGGGCCGCGTTGATGCCGCCGAAGCCGCTGTTGGTGCTGAGCATCACCTGGCCGGAAAACCGCTGTGCCACCGCGCCCACCTGGCCGGCGCCGGCCGGGTCGGGATCGCTGCAGCCGACGGTGGGTGGCAGTACCTGCTCGGCGAGGGAGCGGCAGGCGACGGCCGCCTCGATCCCTCCGGCGGCGCCAAGGGTGTGCCCGAGGGCACCCTTGAGGGAATGAAAGGGGGCTGGCCGCTCGCCGAAGAGGCGGTCGAAAGCGGTCATCTCCATGGCGTCGTTGTAGAGGGTCCCGGTGCCGTGGGCGCTGATCGCCGCCACCTCCTCGGGCTCGACTTCGGCCCGTTCCAGGGCCTGTTCCATAGCCAGGAGCAGGCCGCTGCCGTCGCGGGCCGGCGCAGTGATGTGATGGGCGTCGTTGGCGATGCCCCAGCCGAGCAGGTGGGCGAGCACCGGCCGGTGCTCGCGGCGCGCCCGGGCGGCATCCATCAACAGCAGGGCCGCGGCCCCTTCGCCGAGGGTCAGCCCGCTGCGCTGCCGGTCGAAGGGGCGGCAGGCCGTGGCCGCGAGGCCCTGCAGGGCCGAGAAGCCGGAGAAGACAAATTCGCTCACCAGGTCGGCGCAGACGACCAGCACCGAATCGGCGTGGCCGGCGGCGATCAGGGCCGCCCCCCGCGCCAGGGCGATGGTCGAGGAGGCGCAGGCGGCGTTGAGGTTGAGTCCGCTACCTGCCAGCCCGAGGCGGGCCGCAACCTGCTGCGGAAACGTTTCGAGCAGCAGCGCTTCCAGCGGCACGTCTGTCCCCCGCAGCCGCGCCTCGAGCAGGTCGATGGGGCCCTTGGTGGTCGCGGTCAGCAGCCGGCTCTCCTTGGGTACCGGGGGAAAACCGGCGAGCAGTCGCTCCAGCAGGCTCTCCAGGCGGCTCCCGGAGGCAGCCGGCTCCAGGTCCGGCACGCAGGCGGCCAGGTCGGTCAGGTAGCGCTCGCAGGAAAAGCGCTGCAGCGGCGCGATGGCACTTTCGCCTGCAAGCAGCCGCGGCCAGGCGGCCTCCAGGGAGTCGCCGAGGCCGCAGACGAGGTTGGCGGCGACGATGACCACCTGCCTCATGCCAGCTCTCCCCGCGCCCAGCGTTCGCAGAAGGCCTGGTAGAAGGGGGGCGGCACCAGCAGCACGTTATGCTCCCCATCCATCAGCATCTGCACCGTGTAGCCGCTGGTGGTCACCTCCCCCGCGGCGTTGCGCAGGGTGAATTCGAAGTTGAGCCGCGCCGCCGCCGACCAGTGCAGCACCCCCTCGATGGTAAAGGGATCGCCGAACCGCAGCGGCCGCTGGTAGTCGACGTGCAGCTTCTTGATCGGGGCAAGAATCCCCTCGCGGTAAAAGTCCAGGTAGCCGATGCCGTAGCGATCGCCGAAGGCCACGCGGGCATCCTCGAAGTAGCCGGGATAGCGGCCGTGCCAGACGATCCCGAGGGGATCGACTTCCTCGAAGCGCACCCGCCGCTCGACAGTGACCCGCAGCGGGCGAGGCTGATCCGTTGCGGTTTTGAAATAGGCTTTCTGCATAGTGGTTCCTGTTCCCTGGATCCTGCTCCGAACGGTCAGGCCGCTGTCTCCAGCCGCAGCTGGAAGGTCGCCGCCGCCCGCCCCTCGATTTCGAGGCGGGCCTGCCACCACCCCTCCTCGCCGGTCCCCCGCGGCCGGCAGCTGACCGCGACCTCGGCCCCCGGCGGCAGCTGTTCCAGGAACTTGGCGTTGGCCACCTCGCGCAGCACCTGACCCTGCCCCGTCCCGGCTTCGATCAGCCACTGGGCGAGCAGCAGCTGGACGATACCGGGGAGGATCGGGAAGCCGGGGAAGTGCCCTGCGAACCCGGGAAAATCATCCGGGAACCGGAAGCGCTGGCTGAACTGCCCGTCGGGGTCAACCCGCGCCGCATCGAGGGCGGCGCGGGCAATGCCGTCGCGTATGGCGTTCATCCGCCCTGCCTCATCTCCAGGATCTTCAGCCGCAGTCGATAGCCGGCCACCCGGTCTTGGAGCAATATCATTTCAGGGTACTCCACTTTTCCCTCCGAGCGATAGTCGTAGTAACCGACTCGCCAGTCGATCCCAGGGGCGGTGACCCGGATCTGTTCCAGGCGCGCCTGCCGGCCGCCGAAGAGGCAGCGGATGGTGCGCTCCCCCTCCTCGCGGGTCAGCTCATAGGCCGCAGCGCCCGCCGCCAGCCGATCGCCGGGCAGCGGCCTTGGCGCCAGGAACATGCGCCGGACCGATGTCGCCACCGCCTCGCCGAGGCGGGGATAGCGGGCCAGTTCGGGGAGGAGGAAGTGGACCTTCTCCCCCTCGGCGAAGACCTCGAGGTCGAGGAGCTTGATGCCGAGTTCGTTGACCGCGATCAGCCGGGCCGTCCGCCGCTCGGCATCGAGCTGCAGCAGTCCCTGCATGGGCAGCTTGCGTCCGTGGAAGACAATCTCCGCCGTCTGGGTCAGCAGCCAACGTCCCGGCAGCCGGGTCCAGTCGCTCGCGGCCAACTCCGCCGCGTTTCTGCCGACCGGGACTGCGGCGGTCGGCGGCGGCGGGAAGAAGGAACCGGCGCAGCCGGCCAGCAGCAGGGCCGTCAGCAGCGGCAGCCAGGGGCGGCTCATGGCGCTCTCCGCGGCACCAGCGCCGGGATCACCAGCAGGGCGGTGGGAATCGCCACGCCGATACCGATCAGCACGCTGAGGCCGATGGAGTGCAGCGCCGGATGGCGGGCCAGCACCAGGGCGCCGAAGCCGGCCAGGGTGGTCAGCCCCGAGGCGAGGACCGCCCGGTCGACCCCCCGATGGTGCCCCTCGAAAACCCGGCAGACCATGAAGATGCCGTAGTCGACGCCGAGGCCGATGACCAGAATGGCGGCGATCACGTTGAACAGGTTGAAGGCCGTCCCGGTGGCCGCCATGATGCCGAACATCCCGAGCAGGCCGGTCGCCACCGGCAGGACCGAGGCCAGGATCTTCAGCGGCCGGTGGTAGAGGAGCACCAGCAGCAGGACGTTGACCAGGGTGGCGCCGAGCAGGAAGCCCTTGAAGTCGCGGCCGATGGCGTCGCTGATCTCCTCGCGGAGGCGTCCCTGGGAGACCAGCCGCACCCCGGGAGGCCCGGTCGCCTTGAGCAAAGCTGCGACCTGCGGGGTATCGGGGGCCAGGGTCAGCAGCCGCAGCTTCTCCCCCTCGGGGACCACCAGTGCTTCCACCAGGCTGCCGAGGCCCGCATCCTTGAGGCTCGCCAGGGTTACCGGCGCGGGCGGCGCGGCCAGGCTTTCGGTGAAGGGGGCAAAGGCATCGGCGGCAAAGCCAAGGCCTGCCGCCTTTTTCTGCAACCTGGCGAGGATCGCCTGTCCGTCCGGGCCCTGCCAGAAGGCGCTCCAGCGCTGCCGGTTGGCCCGCTGCACCGCCTCAGGCGGCACCAGCGGTGCCAGACTGACCAGGGGCTCCCCGCTCTTCTCCAGGGTCTGAAAGACCGCTGTCGCATCGTCCAGGGCCTGCTCTTCGCTGCCGGGCCTGGTCCAGATCATCGCCTGGTCGCGAAAGCCCCCCCAGGTCGCCTTGACCCGGGCCTCGGCGGTAGCCAGCGCCGGAGGCACCAGGCTGACGCTGCGCAGGTCGCCGTTGATGGTCAGCCCCCTCGCCTGCCAGGCGCTCCACAGGCAGAAGACCAGCCAGAGGCCGAGGATCGTCCAGCGCAGCGGCCGGGAGAAGCCGGCCGCCGGGCTCCCGGGCGCCGGCTTCGCCGGGCCGGAGCGCAGAAGGTGCGGCAGGACCAGCAGCGCCAGGGCCAGCGCCGCGACCAGCCCGGCGATGGAGAAGACCGCCAGCTGGCGCTGCCCCGGGAGGTCGGAGAAGAGCAGCACGGCGAAGGCGCCGATGGTCGTCAGAGCGCCGAACAGCACTGGCCTGGCGACCTCGGCGACGGTCGCTTCCGGCGACGCCTCGCCGCTGCGCAAGGCGTAGTAGACATGCAGGCCGAAGTCGACGCTGATGCCGAGGAGCACCGCGCCGAAGCCGACGGTGATCGCCGAGACCGAGCCGTAGACGGCCAGCACCGCCACCCCCGAGACCGCCAGCACCGCCACCGGGATGAGAAAGACCCAGATTGAGCGCAGGCTGCGCAGCAGCACCACGAAGAGCAGGACCAGCGCCAGGCTCGAAGCAGAGAGGATCCGCCACAAATCCCCCTGGATCGCCCTGGCGTTGGCCAGGGTGTAGCGATGGGCGCCAACCAGGGTGGCGCTCATCCCCGGCGGCAGCGTTTCCTGCGCCTTTTCGAAAGCATTCTCCAGAGCCTGGGCCCCGGCGCTGTCGGTCACCGATACCGGCGTCTCGGCCAGTACCAGGGCGCTACGGCCGTTGGCGCTGACGAAGCGGTTGCCGTCCAGGCGTACCTGGGGCACCAGGTTGACGAAGCGCAGCTTGGCCAGGGCCAGCCGACGCAGCTCGAGAGGATCGCGGCGGATAACGTTCTTCAGCGCCCAGCCCTCGGGACCGAGCAGCTGCTGGTAGGCATGGTGCAGACGCTGCCCGACGCCGGCGCCGGCGAAATCTTGCCGGAGCGTCTCCAGGTCTTCCGCGCTCGCCAGGTCCGGCAGCGCCGCCAGCAGCCAGGGGAGCAGCCGCTCTTGCAACCCAGCACCGGGACCGGTGGTCACCTGGTGGAAAAGCCCCGGGTCGAGAGCGCCGGTGAAGCGGTCGACGGCGCTGCCGAGCGTGGCCGCATCGCTCCCCGGAGCGGCGGTCACGGTGATCACCAGCTTGCGGGCGAAGGGCGCCTCCTGCAGCAGGCGGAAGTCGCTGGCCACCTGGCTCTCCCGGTCCGGGAGCATGGTGCTTATATCCGCCTGCATGTGCAGCCTGGAGCAGATCACCGCGCACAGGCCGAGGAAGGCCAGGGTGGCGCCGAAGAGCAGAGCCCGGCGGCCGGCGAAATACCGAAAGGCCACGGCAAAAAATTCCAACGCCCCCCCTAAAAGAGGTCAGCGGCGAGGGGGCCGTTGACCACCGTGTGCTCGAAGCGGATTCGCGTGTAGTCGCCGTCCGTTTCGTCCAGTTCGACCCGCTGCACGTGGCTGCCGTCGGCGGCAAAGACGATCAGCAGGTGGTCGATCATGCCGCCGGTGTCGAAGGTCGGGTCGAGACGCAGGCGAACCGGCGCCGTCCCCAGCAGGCTCATCCGGTAATGGGCCTGCAGCCAGGGGAAGTCGGGGCGCGCCCAGGCCAGCAGCTGCTCGGCGACCACCTTCATCACCGGGTCCTGGCGGATGTCGAAACTCTCGCTCTTCCCCCCCGCCCCGCGCCAGCGGCGCCCGCGGTTGCCGTCGAGGGCGAAGCCGGAAACCAGTGGGCTCTGCAGTTCCCAGCGCAGCCGGTCGGGTTTCTGATAGCAAAAGCGCCCGCGGGAGATCAAGGCATCCTTGAATACGGCGAGGTATTTTTCCTGCACGAAATCGCTGGCCAGGGTTTGGATCCCCGCGGCCGAGCGCGACAGTTCGGCCAGCACCCGGTCGAGGTCGGACGTCGGAGCGGCAACCGCCGGCGGCACCAGCAGCAGCCCGCCGAGCAGCAGCAGGCACCCTCCTAGCAGAAGCCGCTTCATGATGCCTCCACGGGAAGCCAGAGCTTGAAGAGGGCGCTGGCCAGTAGCCGATCGTCGCAGCGGACCTCCCCCTCGACCATGACGAAGGTGTCGACGCGGGCGACGGTGCGTACCGCGACCAGCAGCCGGTCGTCAATCCGGGCCGGGGCGTAGAGCTGCGCTTTGCGAATTCCAACCAGGAATCCCCGGCCGGGGGGCCGTCCGGCGCACTGGTCGATGTACCCCTGCACGGCGGCATAGCACTGGGCCAGCAGCTCGATCAGGGCCACCTTCTCCAGGCGGCCATCCGCTCCCAGCAGCGGGCAGCCGGCCGCGACGGTCGTCTCCCCGCTGCCACTGCCATTGGCAGCGGCCAGGAGGCGGTCGACCAGCTGCATCGGCGGCCGGTGCGGGAGGAATTCCCCGGCGGCCCGCGGCAGCTGCGGGGCGGTTGGCAGTGCTGGGCTCATGCCTCAGGCGTCCTCCAGAAAGGGGCCCAGATCGTCGAACAGCTGGCTCGAAAAGAGCAGCTTGCGGAAGCGGGACAGATCCTCGTGGAAGACCCGGCTGTTGTCGTAACGGCTGAACGCCCTGACCAGCTCCCGGTAGACCCGCCCGGTACCGCGCCCCAGGCCGGCGGCGTTGCGGAAAGAGAGCGCCTGCAGGTCGGCGAGGACCTCCAGGGTAAGGATGTGCTTGGCGTTGCTCACCGCCTTGAAGGCCTTGCGCGCGGCGACCGTCCCCATGCTCACCACGTCCTGGTTGGAGGCGTTGCAGGAGATCGAGTTGGTGGAGACCGGCCCGGCCAGCTGGCGGTTCTCGGCGGTGGTCGAGGTCGCCAGGTACTGGGCGCCCATGAAGCCCATGGTCAGTCCCGGGGTGCCGGGAATCAAGAACTCGGGCAGCCCCTCGTTGAGGTGCTTGTCGAGGTACTTGTTGATGCGCCGCTCGGAGAGGTTGCCGAGAGTGGCGATGGCCACGCACAGAGCATCCATGACGAAGCCGATCGACTGGCCGTGGAAGTTGCCGCCGTGGATGACCTTGCGCTTCTCCGGGATGATGATCGGGTTGTCGTTGCTGGAGTTGGCCTCGGTGGTGACGGTGCGCACCGCCAGCTCGATCGCCTCGGCGACCGGGGCCAGGACCTGCGGGGTGCAGCGCACCGAGTAAACGTCCTGGACGTTGATGCTGGTTTCGAAGACCGGGCCGTCCTGCTGCTGGCCGCGGATCAGCTCGTGCATGTTCTCGCGCAGCACGATGTTCTTGGAGCCCTGGTAGAGAGCGCGGATGGTACCGGCGACATCGAGCTGCCCGGGATGGGGCTTGACCCGGTGCAGGTCCTCGTCGAAGGCGTCGTCGATGCCGCCGAAGATCTCCAGGGCGAAGGCGCCGGTGACGCAGGAGAGGCGCAGCAGCTTGTTGGCCCCGAACAGAGCGAAGGCGGCCAGGGCGGTCATCGCGCTGGTGCCGTTCATCAGCGCGATCCCCTCCTTGAAGGAGAGACGGAAGGGAACCATGCCGTGATCGGTCAGGGTGGCGGCGGCCGGTCGCAGGGTGCCCCGATCGTAGACCTTCCCCTCGCCGATCATCCCCAGCGCCATGTGGGCGAGGTGGATGAGGTCGCCGGAGGCGCCGACGCTGCCGCACTCGGGGATGTAGGGGGCGATGCCGCGGTTGATCATCGCCGCCATGAATTCGAGCAGCTCGATGCGCACCCCGCTGAAGCCCTTGACCAGGGTGTTGAGCCGCACCAGCAGGACGCCGAGGGCGATGTAGGGTTTCAAGGGACCGCCGAGGCCGGCGGCGTGGCTACGGATCAGGTTGACCTGCAGGGTCTCGATCTCCTTGTCATCGATGATCTTGTTGCACATCGGCCCGAAGGAGGTGTTGACGCCGTAGATAATCCGTCCGGCGCCCACCTCCTGTTCGAGGAAGCGGCGACTGGCGCGGCAGCGTTCCAGGGCCGCGGGGTCGAGAGCCACCTGCTTGTCGCCGACCCCGACCGCGACGATATCCTCGATCGTCAGGTCGTTGCCGCTCAGAATCACTGTGGGGCGCTGGTCCATGCTGTGTCTCATCTTTCCTGCCAGGTTGGGTGTCTTCTGCGACGACCGTGATGGCGGTCAGTCGCGGCCGGCATCGACCGCCGCCAGCCGGCGATGATCGAAGAAGGTCACCGGTTTGCGCTGCTCAGGCCGCTGCACCTGTTGCTGCACCGCCTCGGCGCTGGCGATGACCACTTCCGGCTTGACCCGGATACGCGCGGCGATGCGCTCGGCGATCTCGCCGGCGGTGAGCTCGGCGCAGTTGACTGCGGCCACCACCCGAATCCGGTCGGAGAGGGGGAACTCGTCGAACACCTCGATATAGAAGCCGCTTACCCCGTCGATCGCCTGCAGCGCCGCGGCAATTGCCGGCGGGAAAACCGTCGTCCCGCGGTACTTGAGCATCTGCGCCTTGCGCCCGAGAACCGGGCCGAGGCGCGGGGTGTTGCGGCCGCAGCCGCAGGGCCCGTCATGGAGCACGGCGACGTCCCCGGTGCGATAGCGCAGCAGCGGCATCCCGGCTACCTGCAGCGGGGTGACGACCACCTCGCCGGCCTGGCCGGGCGGAAGCGGGCGCCCCTCCTCGTCGAGGATCTCTACCACCATAAGCTCCGGCTGCAGGTGCCCACCGCGGCCGAGAACGCAGTCGCCGAAGGCGGTGGCCATTTCGGTGCTGGCGTAGGTGCCCAGCACCTGCGCCCCCCACAGGGCGGCGAGGCGCCGGCCCGGGGCGGAAAGGCCGAGATCGGCCTGGCGAACCGGCTCGCCGATGCAGATCAGCCGCTGCACCCCGAGCTCATCGACGATCAGGCCGGCTTCGCCCAGCCGTTCGCCGAGGGTCAGCAGCAGGCTGGGCACGCCGACCAGGGCGGTCGGACGATGTTCGCGCACCAGCTCCACCAGCGCCGGGATGCTCGACGAGCCGCCGCGGATCGCCGTCGCCCCGAGCCGCACCATGCCGAGGAAGTAGGCCATACCGGCCATGAAGCAGCGATCGATGGCCGCCGCTACCAGCACCCGGTCGCCGGCGGTGAGACCGGCGGCCGCGAAAGCCTGGGCCTCGTTGTAGGCGAGCCGCTCGAGATCGGCCCGGGTCTGGTCGAGGACCAGGGGCCGGCCGGTGGTACCGGAGGTCAGGCAGCGGTCGACCACCTCGGCAGCGGGAACGCAGAGCAGCTCGTCGTTGCAGGACTGGAGGTCCTCCTTGCCGGTGAGCGGCAGCAACGCCAGGTCGGCTATCCCGCGAACCTGCCCGAGGTCGACGCCGCTGTCGGCAAAGCGCCGCCGGTAATAGGGGGACCGAGCCGCGAGGTAGTCGAGGTGTTCGCGCAGCAGGCGGTCCTGTACCGCGCCGATGGCCGCCGGGGTCGCGAAGGCCAGTTCGCAGAAGGGAGCGAAACGGTCGCCAGCGCTCAGCCCGATCATCCCCTTCCCTCCTCTTCGCTGGTGGCGAGGGCGGCGGCCATCCGTTCACGGACCGTGTTGCGCAGCATGCGATGGCCGTTTTCCCTCTGATAGGCGCGGCTGTCGACGGCCTCCAGGGCGGTGAGGGTGACCGTCGCCGGGCGCAGGGCGATGTGGCCGGGTGGCAGCAGCTGGCCGGTCCCCTGCAGGCAGAGGGGAACAATCGGCCGGCCGCTCGCCAGGGCCACCTGGAAGGCGCCGTTGTAAAAGCGCTGCAGGCGACCGTCCCGGCTGCGGTGCCCCTCGGGGAAGAAGAGCAGGTGCCCACCCCCATCCAGCGCCGCCCGTCCGGCGGCCTCGATCTCCGTCCAGGCCGAGGTCTCGACATCGAGGTAGTCGGCCAGGCGCATGAACCAGCGATACCAGATCATCCGGAACGGCCAGGCGCGCACCGCGAAGGTCACGTCGGAGACCGGCAGCAGCCCCATGCAGTAGGTGTCGAAGAAGGACTGGTGGTTGATGACGAAGATCACCGGCCGGGAAAGATCGAGGGCGGCGAATCCTCGGCGCCGGAAGCGGACGAAGGGCGCCATGATCAGCAGCCACCCGCGCCCGTAGATCCAGATGAAATGGCGCACGATGCGGCCGACGGGCCAGCCGGTGGCCAGTTTCCAGAGCAGCAGGCCCACCGGGACGAGGGCCATACCGAGCACCGTCCACAGCACCAGCAGCGGGTAGACCACGGCATTCATAAGCAGGGCCATCAGGCCGAAGCGACGCCGAAACCCGGCGTCCGGCTGTGAAGCGGAGGAAGCCACGGCGGTGTCCGCCATCACCCCTGCCCGGCCGCTTCCTGCAGTTTGCCGAGGACGAAACGGTGGATGTCACCCAACGTGCGGATTTCCCGGATGGCGCTCTCTTCACGGATTTTGAACTTGAAGGCTCCTTCGAGAACGATCACCATATCCACGGTGTCCAGGCTGTCGAGGCCGAGGTCCTCGTAGATGTTGGCCTCGGGCTGCATGGCCGTGGAATCGAGTTCGAATTCCTCGGCCAGGGAGCTGTTGATCAGATCGATGACCTGTTGTTCAGTCATGCGGGTATCTCCTTACCACAAGCGATGAATTGACGCCCCCAAGGGCGAAATTGTTTTTCAGCAGCGCCCGCAGCGGGCGGGACTCGACCCCGCCGACATGGTGGATGCACGCACAGGCGGGATCAACTTCTTCAAGATTGAGAGTGGGGACGAGGCATTGCCGGCGCAGCATCTCGATCCCGGCGAGCAGTTCCAGCGCGCCGCAGGCCGCCATGGTATGCCCCATGTGCCCCTTGAGGCTGCTGACCGGCACCTGGCTGCCGAAGACCGCGGCGATCGCCTCGGCCTCGGCGATGTCCCCCTGCACGGTCGCCGTGGCGTGAGCGTTGACGTAGTCGATTTCTCCGGAGACCAGCCCGGCATCGGCGAGACACTCGCGCATGCAGCGCTCCATGGCCGACGTGTTGGGGTTGGCGA
Source organism: uncultured delta proteobacterium (assembly GCA_963806685.1). Lineage (GTDB taxonomy): Bacteria > Desulfobacterota > Desulfuromonadia > Desulfuromonadales > DDH964 > DDH964. The sequence continues at coordinate 5,750 of CAWDZB010000009.1, read as the reverse complement.
TATTGCTCGGGTCGCAGACCGTGGCGAAACCGGCCACCTCGCCGAGGATCTCGGCGCCCCGATCGAGCGCCGAGTCGAGAGCCTCGAGGAGCAGGACCCCTGCCCCCTCGGCGCAGACCACGCCGTCGCGGCGCCGGTCGAAGGGGCGGGGGGTGCGCTCCGGCGCGGCGTTGAAACCGACCGAGGCCGCATTCATCACATCGAAGGTCGCCGCGGTCAGCGGATGAAACTCGTCGGCGCCGCCGCAGAGCATGAAATCCTGGCGCCCCAGGGCCACCTGCTCGAATCCGTAGCCGATGGACTGGCAGCCGGTGCTGCAGGCCGCCGAGGGTGCCAGCAGCCGGCCGGTGATGCCGAGCATCTGGCTGACGTTGGCCGCGCAGCTGTGGTTCATGATCTGGAAAAAGAGCGTCGACTTCATCCGCTCCAGGCTGGAATCGGTGAAGAAATCCCGGAAGAAGTCCTCCGTCGCCTGGGTGCTGCCGACCGTCGAACCGATCGCCACCCCGAGCCGGCCACTACCCGTTTCGGCCTTCCCGAGGCCGGCCCCGGTCAGCGCCTCCTGGCTGGCGAGGGTGGCGTAGACGGACATGGCGGACATCGAACGGCGATCCTTGCGGGGGATCTCCTTGGGATCGACGCCCCGCACCAGGCCGGCAACCCTGGTCCGAAGGCCGCCAATCCGTTCCAGCTCAGGGACCTCGCACACCGCACTGCGGCCGGCAAGCAGCCCCTCCATCAGCGGGGCGACGCCGCGACCGAAGGGGGAGATCGCTCCAAGGCCGGTAATGACCACCCGTCTCAGTGCATGCATCGCTTCACCTCCTGCCGCAGCTCGTCATGTCCGAGAATCGTCCCACAGGTCAGAAAACCCGCCAACATCCCGCCGAGCAAGCCGGGAGCGGCGGTCGCCTGGCCGGTCAGAAATACTCCTGGCAGGCGGGTGGCCGCCTGAGGATTGTATTGGCCGAGCCGCTGGCTGACCCCGTAGAGACCGGCGCCGGGGTGTCCCAGGTAGTCCCGCAGGGTCAGCGGCGTCGCCCCGGCGCAGAGGGATATGGCGCCGCAAAGTTCCGGGCACTGCCGCTCGATGCGGTCTTGCAGGCGCCCCATTACTTCCCCCTTGAATTGGATGTAGCCGGTCGGACGTGCTCCCCGTCCGGATGCGCTCCATGCCGCGGTTTCCTTGGCGCTGGCTGGAGAGATCGCCACGAATTCCCTTGGCCCCGGCTCGGTACCGGCAACGCCGCCGGCGAGGTAGACCTGGCGCTGTTCGATGGGAATGGCAGGATCCTCCCAGGGCCCTCTGCTGCCGGCCAGATAGAGATTCCCCCCGGCCAGCAGCGGCAGCGGTCGATCGGCCACGAAAAAACCGAGATAGGCCGATTCGGTCTCCTCGAGATTCAGCAGCCGCTTGCGGTATGCCGGCCGCAGAGAGCACCCTTCGACAAGCTCCAGAAACCCGCGGGGATGGATGCTGGAAATACAGTTCCGGCAGTCCAGCAATCCCTTCAGATCGGTCTTCACCCCCTTCAGAGTTCCGGCTTCAGACCACTCCAACCCCAGGGCTCGGCAGCCGGTGAAGAGATCGATTCCCGACCGCCGGACTTGACTGCCAAAAGCGCTCGCCAGGCTGCGCCCCCCACCACGGATGCCGTGCACGGAACGGTAATAAAGTCCGACGATGCCGGCATGAAGAGAGAACGGGATGTCGGAGGCAGGCACCCCATGAAGCAGGGTATGCAGCGAAAGCAGCTGGCGCAGCCCGGGCTCGGCCACGGTCTTTTCCAGAACCTCGCCGAGGCTGGGGCCCTGGAGTGTTCCGAAGGGACCCAGGGACCCGAACTCGGCATCGAGATTCAGGTACGGCATCCTGTTACAGGCTTGCTGCAGCAACTCCAGGTAGTTGACGATGCCGTCCCGCTCGGCAGGAAAGGCCGCGCCGAAAGCAGCAGTCAGGGCCTGGTAGCCAACCGGAAAGCAGAAATCCCGACGGCCATCAAAATCGCGCAGGCGATCGAAACAGTCCTGGTTAAAGGAGACCGGTTCCACTGCACCGGTCAACCCGAGGTAGCGGAAGAAGCGGGAGAGAATCCCGTCTTCATCGAGGCCCCCGGAATAATGAAAGCCGGTCTCGAAATGGTGCCCGCCGCGACTGAACCCCTGCAGCAGCGGGGCAATCCGCGGCGCCTGTTCGACGATCGCCACCCGCCGCCCATGCCTGGCCAGGATCAGGGCCGTGGTCAGGCCGGAGACCCCCGCGCCGATGACCACGAAATCGTAGATCACCCGCCGAACCTCAGCACCAGGCAGGAGTTGGTGCCGCCGAAGCCGGCCGAATTGCAGAGGACCAGTTCCGGGGCCTGGTTGACGGGTTCGGCGGCGATGCGCAGCCGGCGGCTGCCGGCATCCGGAATACTGAAGTTGATGTTTGGAGCGATGAAGCCGTGGTCGGCCATCAGCGTGCTGTAAACCACCTGCGACGCCCCCGACATCCACAACTCGTGGCCGGTCATCGACTTGGTCGACGAGACCCAGGGCCCGTCTTCACCGAAGACGGCGAGGATATTCTCCGCTTCGGCGGCATCCCCGGCCGGGGTCGAGGTGGCGTGGGCGCAGACGTAATCGATGTCGGCGGGTTTCAGGCCGGCCCGGGCGATGGCCCCGGCCATGGCCCGCTGCAGCCCGTCCTGGCTGGGGACGGAAATGTGCTGACCATCGGAAGAGAAGTCATAGGCGGCGACCTCGCCGAGAATGCGCGCCCCGCGGGCCCGGGCCAGATCAAAACGTTCCAGCACTACCGCCGCGGCCCCGCCGCTGGGGACCAGGCCGTCCCGGCTGGCGTCGAAAGGACGGCAGGCGCCGGTTGGATCGTCGAGGCGGACCGAAAAGGCGCCGAGAGCATCGAAGCTGCACATCGACTCCCAGTTCACCTCCTGGGCGCCGCCGCAGATCATCCGTTCCTGGCGGCCGAGGGCGATCAGGTCGGCGGCCTGCCCGATGGCGTGCCCGCCGCTGGAACAGGCCGAGCTGAGGGTCCAGCAGGCTCCCTGCGTCTGCAGCAGGGTATTGAGGTTCATGGTTATACAGCTCGTCATCGAGCGGAAGACCTGGCCGCTCCCAATCCCCTTGGTCTCCCCGTACCGGCGCAGGGCGTCGACCTGTTCCACGGCGGCGATGCAGCTCGAATCGCAGCCGAAGATCAGCCCCGACTGGGGATTGCGGATTTCCTCCGCGGCCAGGCCGGCCATAGTCAGGGCGTCGTCCGCGGCATGGTAGGCCTGGATGGCGAAATCTGGCATGGTCTTGCGCTGCTTGCGGGAGAGCCGGGAGGCGGAATCGAAATCCTGCACCGCACCGGTGAGGGAACTGCGAAAACCGAGGCGCTGGCGCTCGGGGTCGAGGACGATCCCCGACGTGCCGCCACGCAGGGCCGCGGCGACCCGCTGCGGCTCACTGCCGAGGCAGGAAACGATGCCCACTCCTGTGATCGCAACCCTGTGCATGTTGTCTCTGCATCCGCTGCAACGTGTCAAACCGCCCCGGATCGGCCGGGGAAACTGCCACCGCTGCTACATATACGCGCCGCCGTTGACGGCAAAGACCTGCCCGGTGATATAGGAGGCCCTTTCTGAACAAAGGAAAGCCACCAGGCCGGAGACTTCTTCAGGACGGCCGATCCGGCCGAGGGGAATCATCGGCAGGACGCGTTCCTTGGGCAGTGCGCCGGTCATTTCGGTCTCGATGAAGCCGGGGGAGACGGCATTGACTAGGATGTTCCGGCGGGCCACCTCGGCCGCCAGGGAACGGGTGGCGCCGATCAGGCCGCACTTGGCGGCGGAATAATTGACCTGCCCCGGAACCCCGCTTTGCCCGGAAGTCGACACGATATTGACGATCCGTCCGCGCCGTTTTTTGAGCATGCCGGCCACCACCGGGCGGGTGACATGGAAGAAACCGTCGAGATGGACGTTGAGGACGTCGCGCCATTCCTCGTCCTTCATCCATACCAGCAGCCCGTCACGGGCATAACCGGCATTGTTGACGAGGGCGAACGGAGTCTGTTCGTCAAGCAGCGGGGTCAGCGCCGCGTCACAGGCGGCACGATCGCCGACGTCGAAAGGGACCAGGGTACAAGCGGCCCCGGTGGTCTCGATCTCGGCCTTGACCTGGTTCGCGGCCTCGGCATCACTGCGATAGTTGAGCCAGATGTCGAAGCCGCTGCGCGCCAGTTCGACAGCAATGGCCGCACCGATTCCCTTGCTTGCCCCGGTCACCAGGGCAACATCCCGGGCTGCGGCTGCGTTCATGGCGGTATTTCCCCTTTCCTTTCCACGGCCGTGGGCCGGGGGCTTTTTTTACCATGTTCCCGCCTCCGGTTTCAACCATTCTATGATTCCCGGAAAATATTAAGGGGAAAGGTCAAAAATTCTCGGACAGACTCGGGATAATGGAGAAATCCGGTGCCTGCAGGCAGCTGCTCCCCGTGGAATGGAAGGCAGCAGGGGGACGATGGAGAGGTTACGCAAAGAGGCGCTGGGTCGCCTCCGGGTTCAGGCGGACGGGGGCGGCGCGGGGTGGTGTGGACATTCGGGATCGTCGGTCTTGACGATCCGGTCGCAATCCGGGCAGTAGCGCATGCCGATTTCGGCGAGATATTCGGGGGTCGGCTTGAGGGTGATGGCATGGAAAATGGCGACAACGAAGAGCACTGTGCCGTAAAACCACCAGAGGAGGAAATTTCGACCCTTGTTCATGGCAATGAAGGCCGGGAGCAGGCCGAGCAGCAGCAGGATGAAAAAGAGTTCCATGAAAGAGCCCTCCACTTGGGACCAAGGGACGCTGGGTGGTCATTTGAACTGAGTATAGCGAAAATCACGGCCGGCGTCAGGAAGCGGTTCCATAGGGCGCATGCCCCGTCCGGGAGGTGCCGCCAAGCCGTTTGGATGGCCGGAGAAACCTGAAGGGGTGTCGATCAGACCGACAACCCCCTCGGTAGCCGCTCCCGGGAAAACGGCACGGGGCGCGAAAATCCGCGCCCCGTGCCCTACTGTCAGGTATTTTTGAACTATTTGTTGCCGACCACCTCGGTGCGGGTGAGGACCGCACGGAGGTGCTGACCGGCGCCTTCGATATTTTCCCGGGCGCCTTCCTCGCGGTCGACCAGGGTGACGATCCCGACCACCTCCAGCCCTTCGGACCGGGCCCGCTCGACCGCCTTCATCGAGGAGCCGCCGGTGGTGGTGACATCCTCGACGACCACCACCCGTGATCCGGCGGGGAGGTTCTTGCGCCCTTCCAGCCACTGGCCGGTCCCATGCCCCTTGGGTTCTTTGCGGATGATGAAGGCGTGGACACTCTCCCCTTCCAAGGCCGCTGCAATCGAGGTGGCGGTGGCGATCGGGTCGGCACCGAGGGTCAAACCACCGACACCGTGGATCGGGCCGGGAAACTGCTTGACCTCCGCCCAGAAGGCCTTGCCGACCAGCAGCCCGCCCCTGGCATGCAGAGTGGTCTGCTTGCCGTCGAAGTAGAAGTTGCTCTTGCGCCCCGAAGCCAGGGTCACTTCCCGCTCCTCGTATGACAGGGTACGGATAATCTCAACCAGTTCCTCGCGTTCTTTCTGAGTCATGACATGCTCTCCTGAAATTTAATTCAAAAACAGATCGTTAAGCCAATAGCTTAAGGTTTTACTTGAACCTTGAACCTTGAGCCTTTTACCCTAAACCTTCGGACTTTAAAAAAGGCCG
>CAWDZB010000008.1:0-110258 GCA_963806685.1 uncultured delta proteobacterium | reverse complement strand
AGGATATCCTGGTCCTGGTCGGTGCTGCCGCCGTAGCCTTGGACACCGACCCCAACCTTCAGCCCGGGCACGTTCCCCGGTTCGCCGACGAATTCGAAGGCGGCGGAGAAGAGCTTGGTCTCTTCGTCGTCGTTGTAGAGGAACCGGGCACCGAACTGGGAGGAGCCAAGTTCGTCGGCGACCAGCGGCTGGATGACCGCGACCTGGGCACTGTCGTTGTCGAAGGCGAGATCGAGCGAGGTGGCGTGGGCTGTCCCGGCAATCAACAAGATGACAGCGAGGGCGGCAAGGGATTTGCGCATGGGATTCCTCCTTGGGCGGCATGCTGCCCATGGCGGGCAGGTTGATTCCGGGGAGGAATATGCCATAATTTGGCGACGGGGCAAGGGCCAGTGGGAACGTGGGGAAGGACCGGCGCCGAGAGGAGTGTCGAGAGGCGCGGCTCAGATATCGATAACCCGCGAGAGGATGTTTTTTTCCACCCGGCGGCCTTCGGCCTGGGCCATGCTCTGGATCAGCACCTGGCCGCCAATGCTGGCGGTCTTGCGGACCAGATTGTCGGCCATCTCGCCATTTTTGCTCTTGAAGGCCTCGATGATCTTCTTATGCTCCTGGACCGAGATTTCCATCCGCCCCGGTAGCGACAGGGAAGCGAGCCGCAGGCGGTTGAACTTGAGCATCATCTGGGTGATCAGTTCCTGGAGCTTTTCGTTCTCCGCCGCCTTGATGAACAGTTCGTGAAATTCGTTGTGCACTTTGAAAAAGGTTTTCACGTCCCCCTCGGCGGCTAGCTGGGCCAGACGTTCGTTGATCCCCTCCAGTTTTTCGATGTCCTTGTCGGTCAGGTTATCGGCCGCCATCCGCGCCGCATAGCCTTCCAGGATGCTCTTGATGGCGTAGAATTCCTCCACCGCACGCTCCGAGAGGGAGGTTACCACCGCGCCCTTACGGGGGATGACGGTCAGGTAGCCTTCCGATTCGAGCTGCCGGAAGGCCTCCCGGATCGGGGTGCGGCTGATACCGAAGCGTTCGGCCAGCTCCGGTTCGGCAACCTTCTCCCCGGGCTTGAGCTGCCCCTTGAGAATGGCTTCGCGGATGGTTTCCAGGATTTTTTCGCGGAGGGTTTGGTGGCGTTCGATGGGCTTTCGCTTCACGGGCAGGGCTCCATTGCACTGAATTTGGTAAATTGTATACAGTATACATAGGTTGTCAAGCTTTTTTCGACCCTGTGCAACCTTGCATACCAGCAGAACTCCTTGCCTTTTAGCGTTTACGGGGCTATCATCCCGGTACCTTCGACCCTCGGAGCGGTCATGGATCCGATCCGCCATCTGCGTTTTTCCCTGTCGATCCTGGTTGGCATCATCGCCCTTGGAACCTTCGGTTACATGACCATCGAGGGGTGGTCCGGGTTCGACGCGCTTTACATGACCGTGATCACCCTGGCGACGGTCGGCTTCAAGGAAGTCCACGATCTCTCCCCCCACGGGAAGATTTTCACCATTCTGCTGATCATCTTTGGCGCCGGGATTATCGCCTATTCCGCCGGCAGCCTGCTCCAGATCATGGTCGAGGGCCAGCTGCGTCGGATCTTGGGGAGGAAAAAATTGGAAAAGCAGATCGACAAGTTAAGTGGCCACTACATCGTCTGCGGTTATGGCCGCATCGGCACCCTGATCTGCCGGGAATTCCTGGCCAAACCGATCCCCTTCGTGGTGGTGGAAAAGGATCCGGCGTTGTGTGAAAAAATCGGGGGCGAAGGAATTCTCTTCGTGCGCGGCGATGCCACCGATGATGAAACCCTGATGACCGCCGGCATCCTGCGGGCCAAAGGGCTGATCACCGCGGTCACCTCCGACACCGAAAACGTCTACATCACCCTGACCGCCCGCGGGCTCAACCCGGACATGTTCATCCTCGCCCGTTCCGGCGAAGAGGGCTCGGAAAAGAAGCTGCGCCGCGCCGGGGCCAGCAAGGTCATCTCCCCCTACACCATCGGCGCCTCGCGAATGGCGCAGGCGGTACTGCGCCCCTCGGTAGTCGACTTCATCGAAATCGCAACCGCCGGCCGCAATCTCGAACTGCAGCTCGAGGAGATCCGCGTCGCCCCCGATTCGGCCCTGGCCGACAAGACCCTGATCGACTCCGGGGTCCGCAAGGACCTCGGGATCATCATCGTCGGCATCAAGCAACAGAACGGCCAGATGCTCTTCAATCCAGCGCCGGCAACTTCAATCCGGGGTGGGGATGTGTTGATCACCCTTGGCGAGCCGAAGGCGATTCAGGATCTTGAGCGGATTGCCTCCCGGGAAGGCGGCCATGTCTGAGCGGCTCCACGTTCATCTGCCGTACCGCAACCTGGCGGCTGCCGAACCGCTCCTCTTTCGTCAGCGGCTGCAGCCCGAGATCGCCTTCCGCGGTCCCGACCTTGACCAGCTCTCCCTTCCTGAGCTGGGAGACATCGGCCGGCGCCTCGCTGCGGCCGGGCTTGCCGTCACCGTCCATGGGCCGTTCCACGATCTCAACCCCGGAGCTCTGGAACCGCTGGTGCTGCAGGCTACCGCCCGGCGCTTCGAACAGACCCTGGACGCGGCCGCCGCACTGCAGGCGCGGCTGGTAGTCTTCCACCCCGGTTACGAGCGCTGGAAATACGGCGGCCAGGATCACCTCTGGCTGGAGCAGAACCTGCTGTTCTGGCCGCCGCTGCTCGGGCTGGCGCGTCAGGCCGGAATCTCTATCGCCATCGAAAACATCTTTGAAATCGGGCCGAAGACCCTGGTCGACCTGCTCGATGCCATCGATCGCCCCGACTTCGGGCACTGCTTCGATGTCGGCCATTGGCAGCTGTTTGCCGAAACCTCGCTGGAGGACTGGTTTGCGGCCCTCGCTCCGCGACTGCTGCATCTGCATCTGCACGACAACCACGGCGACGGCGACGACCATCTCCCGGTGGGGGAGGGGATCATCGATTTCCGCCGCCTCTTCGCCCTGCTCGGGCAACTCCCCAGTCTCCCGTCGATGACCCTGGAAGCCCACGACGAGGCGGCCCTCCAGCGTTCACTTGTCGCCGTCGCGCCCTTCCTCCGAGTCTGAAGCCGGGCCCGGCATCAGACTCGCCGGACCGACCCGGCCGTCGCCGAAGCGCCGGTTCACCTGGTCGACGGCCCGGTCGAGGGCCCGGTGGCGGGCGGTCTGGGGCGATTCGCCGAACAATTCCTGCTGTCCCGCCCCCAACTCCTCCCAGTCGGCCACGCCGACCCCGAGTAGCCGCACCGGCTGCCGCCCCGCCTCGGTCCTGGTCAGCAGTTCCCGCACGATCCCAAACAGGGTCGCCCCGTTATCGATTCCTTTTCCGAGGGTCCGGCTGCGGCTGACGGTGGTGAAGTCCGCGTAGCGGACCCTCAGGGTCACCTGGCGTCCACGCAGTCCCTGGCGGCGCAGTCGCGCAGCCACCCGTTGCGCCAGGTCGTGCAGTTCCCGCCCGATCACCGCGGCCGAGGTCAAATCTTCGCTGAAAGTCTCCTCGTGGCTGACCGACTTGATTTCCCCGGCGGGTGCCACCGGTCGCTCATCCTCCCCCCGGCCAAGGGCCAGAAGGTGATGGCCGGCTGGTCCGAAACGGGCGATCAGCCCCTGTACCGGATACCTCAGCAGCGCGGCCACGGTGACGATCCCCAGCTCCCCCAGGCGTTTGGCGGTGACCTCGCCAACCCCCCACAGGTCTGCGACCGGCAGCGGCCTGAGGAAGCTTTCCGCCTCCTCGGCACGAATTTCCAGCAGGCCATCGGGCTTGGCCTTTTGCGAAGCGAGCTTGGCAAGGAACTTGTTGGGGGCGAGGCCGATGCTCACCGCAAGATCCAGCTCCTGCCGCACCCGGCTGCGGATCTGCCCGGCAATCGTCCGCGCCGGCCCGAAAAGCCGTTCGCAACCGGTCACGTCGAGGAATGCCTCGTCAATGGAAAGCGCCTCGATGCGGTCGGTGAAGTCGGCAAAGATCGCCATCACCGCCCGCGATACCTCCCGGTAGCGCGCCATGCGCACCGGCCGGACCTGCGCCTGCGGACAGCGACGCAACGCCAGCGCCATCGGCTGGGCCGAATGAACCCCGAAGTCCCGCGCCTGGTAGGAACAGGCACTGACTACGCCGCGCCGCAGGTCGCCGCCGACGATCACCGGCAACCCGCGCAGCGCCGGATCGTCCAGCTGCTCCACCGAGGCGTAAAAAGCGTCCATGTCGGCATGCAGAATCTGTCGCGGTTTGGCGTCCATCATCCCTCAGCTTGACCTTTGGGCCGGTGCATGCTAGAAACCGGTCTTACCATTCTACCGTGGAGCATAGGCATGACCGTCGTCTTTCAGCCGATTCGTCCGAAGAAGATTTCCGAAGAGATCGTCGAGCAGATCCGCGCCATGATTTCCCAGGGGGAACTCAAGCCCGGTGACCGCATTCCCTCCGAACGGGAGCTGTCCGCCATGCTCGGCGTCAGCCGCCCCTCGGTGCGCGAGGCGATCATGGTCCTCGACGCCATGGGCCTGGTCGAAGCTCGGCAGGGGGGAGGAACCTACGTCCGCTCGCTGGCCGAAACCAGCCTGGGCGATCCCTTGTCCCAGATGGTGGAGGCCGATCCCAAGCTGCTGCCGGCCCTGGTGGAAGTCCGCAAGGGGCTCGAAAGCTGGTCGGCCTTTCTCGCCGCCCAGCGTGCCGAGGAGCGGGATCTCCAGCGGCTGCGCGAACTGGTCGAGAAGATGACCCAGCTGGCGGCCAAGGGGATCTGGGATTCCGACCTGGATGCCAGCTTTCACGCCGCGATCAGCGCCGCCACCCACAACACCCTGCAGGTTCACGTCCTGACCAGCATCCACGCGCTGTACTATACCTCGCTGCGGCTCGCCCTGATCGATTTCAACCAGCGGGAAGGGGATGTCCAGCTCCTCTATCGGCAGCACCTGGAGATTTTCCAGGCGATCGCCGACCACGACCCGGAACGGGCCCGGCTGGCCATGCTCAAACACCTTTCCGTTGTCGACGACAAGATCGACAAGATTCTCAACGCCGGTCTCCCCGCCTGAATCCTCCCCAAACCCAGAAAGGGCGGCCCCGATCGGGACCGCCCTTTTCTTTTTTTTGGACCCGTCGAGGGTCAGTGCGCCTTGCGTCCGGCCACCTGGATGCGGATTATTGCCCGCTCAAGCGCCGACTGCATGACCAGGAAGTCCTTGTCCTCGGGGGTCAGTTTCTTGAGCGCCTCCTCGGCGCGGCCGAGGGCGTCCTTGGCACGGCCGAGGTCGATCTGGTCGGACGGCTCGGCGGTCTCCACCAGCACCGTGACGGTGTCGTTTTCCACTTCCACATAGCCCCAGTTCACCGCCACGTGGAACAGTTCGTTCCCCTTGCGGTAGGACAATTCCCCAATCTTCAGGGTGGTCAGCATCGGGGTATGTCCCGGAAGCAGGCCGAATTCACCGATGGCACCCGGGGCGGTAACTTCCTCAACCTCTTCGGAGAGGACCTGCTTATAGGGCGTGACCATTTCCAGTCTGAGTTTTTCTGCCATTTATGAACACCTTTGGCTGAGGGCCAAGGGCCGCGGGCCTGGAGGGTCCTTCGGCCGGTAGCCCCTCACCTGCTGCCTGATTTGAATTAAGCCGCCAGTTTCTTGGCTTTTTCCAGGGCTTCCTCGATGGTGCCGACCAAGTAAAAGGCCTGCTCCGGGATGTCGTCGTACTTGCCAGCAACGATTTCCTGAAAGCCGCGGATGGTGTCCTTGAGTTCCACATATTTGCCCGGCGAGCCGGTGAAGACCTCGGCGACGTGGAATGGCTGGGAGAGAAAGCGCTGGATCTTGCGGGCGCGGGCGACCACCAGCCTGTCCTCCTCGGAGAGCTCGTCCATTCCGAGGATGGCGATGATGTCCTGCAGGTCCTTGTAGCGCTGCAGCACGAACTGCACGTCGCGGGCGATCTGGTAGTGCTCCTCGCCGACCACCTGGGGATCGAGAATCCGGCTGGTGGAGTCGAGGGGGTCGACGGCCGGGTAGATGCCGAGCTCGGCGATCTGCCGGGAAAGAACGGTGGTCGCATCGAGGTGAGCAAAGGCGGTGGCCGGCGCCGGGTCGGTGAGGTCGTCAGCGGGAACGTAGATCGCCTGCACCGAAGTGATCGAGCCCTTGTTGGTGGTGGTGATCCGTTCCTGCAGCTCGCCCATCTCGGTGGACAGGGTCGGCTGGTAACCGACCGCCGAGGGGATGCGGCCGAGGAGCGCCGAGACCTCGGAACCGGCCTGGGTGAAACGGAAGATGTTGTCGACGAAGAGCAGCACGTCCTGGCCTTCTTCGTCGCGGAAGTATTCGGCGACAGTCAGGGCCGAGAGGGCGACGCGGGCACGGGCCCCCGGCGGCTCGTTCATCTGGCCGTAGATCAGGGCAGCCTTGTCGAGAACGCCCGAGTCCTTCATTTCGTGCCAGAGGTCGTTCCCCTCGCGGGTCCGTTCGCCGACTCCGGCGAAGACCGAGAAGCCACCGTGCTGCTTGGCGATGTTGTGGATCAGCTCCATGATCAGAACCGTCTTGCCGACGCCAGCGCCGCCGAACAGGCCGATTTTGCCGCCGCGGGCATAGGGAGCGAGGAGGTCGACAACCTTGATGCCGGTTTCGAAGGCCTCGACCTTGGTCGACTGGTCGACGAATTCGGGAGTCGGACGGTGAATCTCCCACTCCATTTCGTTGCCGACCGGGCCCATTTCGTCCACCGGCTCACCGATGACATTGAGAATCCGGCCGAGGGTCTTGCGACCAACCGGCATGACAATCTGTTTGCCGGTATCGATAACTTCCTGGCCGCGGACCAGACCGTCGGTGGAGTCCATGGCGATGGCGCGCACGGTGTTCTCGCCGAGATGCTGGGCAACTTCGACAATCAGATTCCCTTCACCGGGACCCAGCGCGGGGTTGGTGATCTTTAGAGCATAGTAAATCTCGGGGAGCTTGCCGGCCTCGAACTCCACGTCGATAACGGGGCCGATGACCTGGGTGATCTTGCCTTTATTCATGACGGACCGTCCTCCTTTTTCCACCCGCGTCAGGTGTGAATCGTTTATGTGCTGAAGTTATTTGATCGATTCGGCGCCGGAAATAATTTCCATCAGCTCTTTGGTGATGGCGGCCTGGCGCGCCCGGTTGTACTGCAGGGTCAGCTTGCCGATCATCTCCGAAGCGTTCTTGCTGGCGCTATCCATGGCGCTCATCCGTGCCCCGTGTTCCGAGGCCACCGACTCGAGCAGGCCGCGGAAGATCTGCACCTCGACATGTTTGGGCAGGATCTGCTCCAGAACCTCGCCGCGGCTCGGTTCGTAGAGGTAGTCGGCGACGTGCTCTCCCTCGCCGGCCTGCTTGGGGACGACGGGCAGGAGCTTGTCGATGGTCACATCCTGGGAGATGGCGCTGCGGAAGGCGTTGTAAACAAAGAAGACGGCGTCATAGGTCCCCGCCACGTACTGCTCGATGACCTCCTGGCCGATCAGCGCCGCGGTGCTGTAGGAGATGCTGCCGGTGAGGTTCTCGTAAACCTTGCTGATGTTGATCCCGGCCCGGCTCTTCAGGTAATCGCGCCCCTTGCGTCCGACGATCATCAGATCGTAGCCTTCGTACCCTCCGGCATTCTCCTTGACGAAACGTTCGGCGGCCTTGCTGACGTTGCCGTTGAAGCCGCCGCACAGACCGCGGTCGGCGGTGAGCAGCAGCACCAGGGCACGCCCCTTGCCGCGGGCAACCAGCAGCGGATGGCCGTCGGCCTCCTCGCGCATGGCGAGACTGGCAAGAACCTCCTGCATCTTCGCGGCGTAGGGACGGGCGGCGACCACCGCCTCCTGGGCCCGCCGCAGCTTGGCGGCGGAGACCATCTTCATCGCCTTGGTGATCTGCCCGGTATTCTTGACCGAGCTGATCCGTTTTTTTATGTCCTTCAGATTAGCCATCTGTCCAAACCCTCTGCGTGCGTTTGATTAAGCCGCGAACTGTCCCTTGAATTCCTCCAGGGCGGACTTGATGCGGCCTTCGAGGTCGGCATCGATGGCCTTTTTCTCTTTCAGGTCCTTGAGCAGCTGGGCATGTTTACTCTCGATGAAGGTCATCAGTTCGGCCTCGTAACGGCCGATGACAGCCACCGGGTACTGGTCGACGTAGCCATTGTTGGCGGCGTAGATGACCATGACCTGCTTCTCCACCGGCAGCGGCTTGTACTGAGGCTGCTTGAGAATCTCCACCAGGCGGGCACCGCGATTGAGCTGCCGCTGGGTGGCGGCGTCGAGATCGGACCCGAACTGGGCGAAGGCGGCCATCTCCCGGTACTGGGCGAGGGCCAGGCGCAGGGTGCCGGCGACCTGCTTCATCGCCTTGACCTGAGCGGAGCCGCCGACGCGGGAGACCGAGAGACCGACGTTGATCGCCGGCCGTACCCCCGAGTAGAAGAGGTCGGTTTCGAGGAAGATCTGGCCGTCGGTGATCGAGATGACATTGGTCGGAATGTAGGCCGAGACATCGCCAGCCTGGGTCTCGATGATCGGCAGCGCGGTCAGTGAGCCGGCGCCGAGGTCGTCGTTGAGCTTGGCGGCGCGCTCGAGGAGCCGGCTGTGGAGGTAGAAGACGTCGCCGGGGAAGGCCTCGCGTCCCGGCGGACGGCGCAGCAGCAGGGAGAGCTGGCGGTAGGCCACGGCCTGCTTGGAGAGGTCGTCGTAGATGATCAGGGCGTGCTTGCCGCTGTCGCGGAAGAACTCGCCCATGGTGACGCCGGTGTAGGGAGAGATGAACTGCAGAGGCGCCGGGTCGGAGGCGGTGGCGGCGACGACGATGGTGTAGTCCATGGCGCCGTGCTGCTTGAGCTTGTCGACGACTTGGGCGACGGTGGAGCGCTTCTGGCCGATTGCAACGTAGATGCAGACGACGTTCTGCCCCTTCTGGTTGATGATGGTGTCGACGGCGACGGCAGTCTTGCCGGTCTGGCGGTCGCCGATGATCAGCTCGCGCTGGCCGCGGCCGATCGGCACCATGGCATCAATCGCCTTGAGGCCGGTCTGCATCGGCTCGTGGACCGATTTACGGGCAACGATGCCGGGGGCCTTGATCTCGACCTGGCGGAAATCATCGCTCTTGATCTCCCCCTGGCCGTCGATGGGGATACCGATGCCGTCGACCACCCGGCCGATCAGCGCCTCGCCGACCGGAACCTGGACGATGCGCTCGGTGCGCTTGACGGTGTCCCCTTCCTTGATGTGGTGAGCCTCACCAAGGATCGCGGCACCGACGTTGTCCTCTTCGAGGTTGAGGACCATGCCCATAATATTACCGGGGAACTCGAGGAGCTCGCCGGCCATGGCCTTGTCGAGGCCGTGGATACGGGCAATACCGTCACCAACGGAGATGATCGTACCGGTTTCGCTGACCTCGACCTCGCGACCGAAGGTTTCGATCTGCTTCTTGATGATCGCGCTGATTTCTTCTGCTCTGATTTCCATAAGCCCTTCTCACCCCTTCTTTAAGGTATCTTCAATACGATTCAGTTGTGTTCTGAGGCTGCCGTCGATCAGCCGGCCGCCGATTTCTGCTTGCAGCCCCCCGAGCAGGGCCGGGTTGACGGCGACGGTCAGCTCGACCTGCTTGCCGGTCTGCTGCTGCAGGGAACTGCCAATCGCCTGACGCTGGGACGGGCTGAGCTCGGCGGCCGCCGTCACCCGGGCACGGACGATGCCCGACAACTCGTCGGCCAGAGCCCGATAATCGACCGCTATCTGCGACAGATACTGGAGGCGGTCTTTTTCCAGCAGCAGGCCGAAAAAATTCTTCACGGTCGCCGAAGGTTGCAGACTGGCCAGCAGATCCCCCAGGATCGCCGTCTTCCTGTCCATGGGAAACGTGGGGCTTTCGAGGATCAGCCGCAGCAGATCCTCGTCTGCCAGCAGCGAACTGAACTGTCCCAGTTCCTGGCCGAAGCGCTCAATCTGTTTCTGCTCGACGGCGAGCCGGACCAGCGCCTTGGCATACCTGCGGGAAATCGCACTGACGCTCAATGGAGTTCTCCTACCTTTTGCGTGTATTCGTTCACCAGGCGGTCATGGTCCTGGGCGGTGAAGCCTTTTTGCAGCAGGTCTTCGGCAATCGCCACAGCCATCTTCGCGGCCTCGCGCTGCAGCTCGGCGCGCGCCCGGGCCACTTCGAGAGCAGCGCTCTTCTTCGCCTCGGCCTTGATCTTCTCGGCCATTTCCTGCGCGTTGGCGATGATCTTCTGGCTTTCCAGCTCCCCTTCGTGGCGGATCTCGGCATAGATGGCGTCGACTTCCGTGGCCGCCTTGGCCAGCTTCCGATCGTATTCGGCAAACCGCGCTTCGGCCTCGGTACGCGCCTGCTCGGCGTCGGCCAGGGCTTTTGCAATCCCTTCGCGACGACCGGCCAGACCGTTGCGCAGCGGCTTGGTCACGAAATAGGCGAGAAGACCGAAGGTCACCGCAAAATTCAGGCAGCGCCAGAGAAAATCCTTAAACAGCACCCCGGCGGCGACGTGTTGTTCCTCGGCTCCCGCGGCGACGGCCAGCGTCGCTGCGGCAAGCAGCAGAAGGGCGGTCAGTCCGGCGATCGTTCCTTTGCGCATCAGCAGACTCCTCACAGCGCCCTCCCCAGAACCTTGCCGGCGATCATTCCGGCCAGAGCATCGGTTTCCGCCATCAAGGCCTCCCGCGCCACCCCGGCTTCGGTGGCGACCTGCTTCTTGATCGCCTGCAGCTGGGTCGCCGCCTCTTCGTGGGCAACACCGAGGACCTCGGCCTCCTGCTTGCCCGCCTGCTGCCGCAGCTGGGCCTTTTCCTCGGCCCCTTTCTGCTTGGCAGCCTGGAGCTGCTCCTGGTAACGCGCCATCTTGGCGTCGATCTCTCCGGCCAGTTCCCGGGCCCGGGCATGGCCGCCGTCGACGGTTTCCCGGCGCTTGGCGATAATGCCGCGCAGCGGCCGATAGAGGATGATGTTCAAAACCAACATCAACACAACGAAGTTGAAGAATTGCAGGAAGATGGTCCAATCAAGCTTGATCACTGCGGCACCTCTCGTCAAACCGGCCTTTGGTATACTGTATACAACACGCCGAGGGATTAAAAAAATACCCTCGGGAGGGTAAAGCAGGAGATAGCTAACACACGACCCCAATGGATGTCAAGGTCTTTTGCGCCGTCACCGGCCGGCGACGGCGTCTCGGGGGGGGTAGGCGCGCTTACTTCTTAAGCACCCCGCTCGCCCCCTTGGCGGCATCACTGCTGCCCTCGGCGCGCTTCATGGTCAGAGTGGAGTTGAGAAGCACCCCTTCCTCCACGACCAGGACCGGAGCTTCAATATTGCCTTCGACCTGGGCCGGAGAGCGCAACTCGACGCGCTGCAGGGCTTTGACGTTGCCTTTGAAGCGGCCGCTTATGACCAAAGTCCCCACCGTCACTTCGGCCTGGACATCGGCCGTCTCACCGACAATCAGGGTATCCCGGGAACTGATCTCTCCCCGGAAGCTGCCGTCTAGGCGGACGATCTCGTTGAACTGCAGCTTGCCTTCGAACTGGCTGCCGGGACCGAGGAAGGCCTTGATTTCACTCTTCTCACTAGACTCTTTACGCATAGCACCCTTACCTTTACTGGCAAACATGGATCAGGTTCCTCGCTTGACTGCCTCAGGAAATATTCAGGATATCCAGTAGCCGGTCGAGGTCTCCCGGATTGAAGTAGCTGATCTCGATCTTCCCCCCCTGGCCCCGCGGGACGATCTTGACCTGGGTCCCCAGGGCGCGTTTCAGTTCCCCGGCCAGATGGACCAACTGCGGGTCGGGCTCGCCGGCCCGGGGCTTGCTCCGTCCGCCGGCAACAATGCTCTTGATGCGTTTGACCAAGGCCTCCGTCTCCCGTACCGAGAGACGCTTCTTTATCACCTGCTGGCGGGCCTCGAGCAGGTCCTCCTCCTCTTCGAGGGAGAGCAGGGCCCGGGCATGCCCCATACTCAACCGGCCGGCCATGACATCGTCACGGACCATCTCCGGCAACCGCAACAGCCGCAAGGCGTTGGCCACCGTCGAACGGTCCTTGCCGACCCGTTTGGCCACCTCTTCCTGGGAAAGGTCGAAGCTCTCCATCAGGTTCCGGTAGGCCGCTGCTTCCTCGATCGGGTTGAGGTCCTCCCGCTGGATATTCTCGATCAGGGCCACTTCCAGGGCCCAGTCCTCGGAGACGTCCTGGATGACCACCGGCACGTCGCGCAACCCCGCCTTCTGTGCCGCCCGCCAGCGGCGCTCGCCGGCAATGATCTGGTAATGGTCACTCACCCGCCGGACCACCAGCGGCTGGATTACCCCCTTTTCGCGGATGGATGCGACCAGTTCCGCCATCTTTTCATCATTGAAGGTCTTGCGCGGCTGTTTGCCGTGGGGCTTGAGCTCTTCAATCGGGCAGAGAAAGTACTTGCGCCCCCCTTCCTGGGTGGCGGAATTGAGCAGGGCACCGATGCCTTTGCCGAGCGCCGGTCGTTTAGCCATATGTCGTCCCCGTTTCGATGATTTCCCGGGCCAGCTCCAGGTAAGCGATCGCCCCGCGGGAGCTGATGTCATAGAGAAGGACTGGCAAACCGTGGCTGGGCGCCTCGGAAAGCCTGACATTACGCGGGATTACGGTGTTGAATACCTGTTCGGCGAAATGCCGGCGGATCTCGCCGCTGACCTGGTGGGAAAGGTTGTTACGGCTGTCGAACATGGTCAGGATAATGCCGCGCATCTGCAGCCGGGGGTTTAGTTCCTTCTGGATCAGGCGGATGGTCTGCATCAGCTGGCTGAGCCCCTCCATGGCGTAAAACTCGCATTGCAGGGGGATCAGCACCGCATCGGCGGCGGTCAGGGCATTGACGGTCAGCAGGCCGAGGGATGGAGGGCAATCGATGATCAGGTAATCATAATCATCGCGGACTTCCTCCAGAACCCCCTTGAGTTTCTGCTCCCGCGCAAAGGCGCTGACCAGCTCGATTTCGGCTCCGATCAGATCTGTGTTGGAAGGGAGAATGTCCAGGCAGGGGAGATTGCTGTGAACCAGCGCATCGCGGGCGGAGACCTCGCCGAGCAGGGTATTGTAGACCGTCAGCTCCTGGGTCTGCTTATCGATCCCCAATCCGCTGCAGGCATTGGCCTGGGGATCCATGTCTATCAGCAGGGTGCGCTTTTCGGCTGCCGCCAGCGAGGCAGCAAGGTTGACGGCCGTCGTGGTTTTTCCCACGCCCCCCTTCTGGTTGGCAACGGCTAAGACTTGACCCACCGCTTCACCTCTCCCATAACATGGAATCGTCACCGGGCAGAGCGCCCGAGGGGAACACCACCTGGCTCAATCGGCCCTGGGAACCGAGCGTCCCCCGCAGCGCAGCTGGGCCGGCAACGGGGCACAAGGTTATCATAAAGCCCCGTACCCGCAAAGCAAAAAGGCTTCTGGAAGTGGCAAACCTGGCCAGGTAGGAGAATTTGGGGAAGGAAGGGTCTGTGGCCCCCATATCTTGTATTCAGATACGGGCCAGGGTGATAATGGTGCGTCCGGCACCGCTTTCAGGCAACAGCAATTGACGACAGCCGAGGCAGGTCAATCCGAGGCGGTTCAGGGTCGGCATCGCGGCGGCGAGCTCGGTCGGGCCCTCAGGACCCTTCATGGCAACCATCCGCCCTCCCGGCGCCAGACTGGGGAGGGCCAGGCGGGCGAACTGTTCCAGCGAGGCAAGGGCCCTGGAAACCACCCGATCGAAGCCGCCGGCAAAATCCTCGTCGGCCGGTAGGCGTTCGGCGCGGCCATGCCAGGGGGTAAATCCGTCCAGGCCAAGGAGCCGGACCACGTGGCGCTGGAAAGCGATCTTCTTCGCCACGGCATCGACCGACAGGATCCGCAGGTCGGGACAGGCCAATCGCAGCGGCAACCCTGGAAAACCTCCGCCGGATCCGAGGTCGAGGAGGTGCCCTGCCGGGTCGATTTCATCCAGAACGGTGAGGGAATCGACCAGGTGCTTCTCCAGCGCCTCCCGGGGATCGGTAATCGCCGTCAGGTTGACCCTGGCATTCCAGCGCAGCAGTTCATCCCGCAGGCGCAGCAGGTCGCGGCAAACCGTTTCCGGCAGGACGATGCCCAGCAGGGCCAGGGACCGATTCAGCAGCCGTTGGTCTTCCATGGATTATTTCCGGCGCAACAGGACAGCCAGGATCGCCACCGCGGCCGGCGTCACCCCGGGAATCCTGGCCGCCTGGCCGAGATTTCCGGGCCGGACCGCGTCGAGCTTTTCCTGGACCTCCGCCGACAGGCCCGGCAGCCCGCGATAGACGAAATCCTCCGGAATCGGCAGATCTTCCGTCCGCCGAAAGCGCTCCACCTGGTCGACCTGGCGGCGGATATAACCGGCGTACTTGACCTCGATTTCCAGCTGTTCCTGCAGCCCCTCGTCCAGCGCCGAAAGCTCCTCATCCAGAAACAACAGGTCGCCAAGATGGACATCCGGGCGTCGCAGCACCTCCTCCAGCGAGAGGGCATTCTGCAGCCCCTCCAGGCCGAGCCGCTGCGCAGTCTCCTGATCAGCCGGGCCGATCCGCTGCTGCTGCAAACGCGCTCGCCCCGCCCGCAACGCCTCCTGGCGGTCACAGAAGCGCCGCCAGCGGGCATCGGTCACCAGGCCGACGCGGCGACCGATCGGGGTCAGCCGCAGAGCGGCATTGTCCTCGCGCAGCAACAGCCGATATTCGGCCCGGGAGGTGAACATGCGGTAAGGCTCCTGGGTACCAAGGGTCACCAGGTCATCCACCAGCACCCCCAGGTATCCCTGGTCCCGGCCGATCACCAGCGGTTCCTCGCCACGCACCCGGAGGGCGGCATTGATCCCCGCCAGCAACCCCTGGGCGGCCGCCTCTTCATACCCCGAGGTGCCATTGATCTGGCCGGCATGGTAAAGATTGGCAACTCCCTTGGTCTCCAGGGTGGGCCAAAGCTGGGCAGGATCGACGAAATCATATTCGATGGCATAGCCCGGGCGCATGATTTCCACCCGCTCCAGTCCGGGCAGGGTACGGAGAAACGCCTGCTGTACATCCGCCGGCAGCGACGTCGATACCCCGTTGGGGTATATCTCGGCGGCGTTCAGCCCTTCGGGTTCGAGGAAGATCTGGTGGCGGTTTTTCTCCGGAAAACGCACCACCTTGTCCTCGATCGAAGGGCAATAACGGGGCCCAACCCCCTCGATGATCCCGCTGTAGAGGGGAGAACGATCCAGGCCGCCACGGATCAGGTCATGGGTTTGCTCATTGGTCCAGGTGATGTGGCAGGGCACCTGAGGAAGAGGGATCCGCTCGGTATCAACCGAAAAGGGGCGGGGAGGGTCGTCGCCGGCCTGGGCCTCCAGCGAAGAGAAATCAATCGACCGGCGGTCGAGACGAGCCGGGGTTCCGGTCTTCAATCGCCCAACCGTCAGACCCAAGCTGCGCAAATCATCCGACAACCCCTCGGCAGGGGGTTCCCCGGCCCGCCCCCCCGGATAGTGGCTCAGCCCGACATGAATCAGACCACGCATGAAGGTTCCAGTGGTCAACACCACCGTTTCCCCCCGAAAGATGATCCCCTCCCGGGTTTCCACACCAACAACCCGCCCGGCCTCGACCAGCAATCGCACCACGGCACCCTGCTTCAGGTCGAGCAGCTCCTGGGCCTCGACCACTGCCTTCATCTGTGCGGCGTAGCGATGCCGGTCGGCCTGGGCCCGCGAAGCCCTGACCGCCGGCCCCTTGCGGGTGTTCAGGGTCCGAAACTGGATCCCCGTGGCATCGATAACCCGCGCCATCTCGCCACCCAGGGCATCGATCTCCCGCACCAGGTGCCCCTTGGCCAGGCCGCCAATCGCCGGGTTGCATGACATCTGCGCCACCGCGTCGAGACTCAAGTTCAAGAGCAGGGTGCGACACCCCATCCGCGCCGCGGCCAGAGCAGCTTCGCAGCCGGCGTGTCCGGCA
Organism: uncultured delta proteobacterium; assembly: GCA_963806685.1. Taxonomy (GTDB): domain Bacteria; phylum Desulfobacterota; class Desulfuromonadia; order Desulfuromonadales; family DDH964; genus DDH964. The sequence continues at coordinate 94,228 of CAWDZB010000008.1, read as the reverse complement.
CCGACCACGATAACCCGATAATCCCTTCCGAAGGTCGAAACCAAATTCACTCCTACCCCAACCCTTCTCGGCCCGTCCCGGGCGGCGGCATTTGTTTCACGTGAAACATCCTCCTACTTCCCGATACAGAATCGAGAAAAAATTATCTCCAGGACTTGGTCGGGGGTGGTTTCCCCGGTAATCTGCCCAAGTGCGGCAAGGGCGTCACGCAGATCCAGGGCAAGGAACTCGGGTTCATGTCCGCCACCAGCTCCATCCAAAAAACCAACCAGTGCCTTGCGGCACTGGACCAGGGCTTCCCGATGGCGGCGATCCGAAACCAGAACGCTCTCCCCCATCTCGCCAGATCCGGGCCCGCCGACCTGTTTCCGAATTTTTTCCCGCAGGCGGTCGAGGCCGAGCCCGGTGTGGGTGGAAACATCAATGGCGGGAAGACTGTTCCATTCCCCTTCCAGGGGAACGGAACCAAGATCAGCCTTGTTGACAACCAGCAGCGTCGGCCGGCCCTGGCACAACCCGAGGGCCTGCTCATCGCTGGGGGAGGGCAGCCGGCTACCGTCGAGAACCAGCAGGATCAGGTCGGCACCCGCCACTTTTCCTATGGTCCGCCGAACACCCTCGGTTTCAACAGGGTCGTTGGAGGTGCGAATACCAGCGGTATCGACGATCCGAAGCGGTATTCCGCCAAGGACCAGGGGCTCTTCGATGGTGTCCCGAGTGGTCCCGGGAATTTCGGTGACGATCGCCCGATTTTCTCCGAGCAGGGCGTTGAGAAGGGAACTCTTCCCGGCGTTGGGAGAGCCAAGGATCAACAGCGCCAGTCCCTCGCGCAGAGCCCGCCCAATTTGGAAACCGGCAAGCATCCCGTCGATCCCGGCGACAACCGTACTGACTCCCGACATCAACCGATCGAGGGAGGGAGGGGAAAGGTCATCTTCTGGGAAATCGATCCAGGCCTCGACTTCGGCCAGGATCGGCAGGAGGACATCCCGCAGCCGGAAAACCGCCTGCGAGAGGGCGCCCTCAAGTTGTCGGAAGGCAAGATTCCCGGCTGCCGCCGAGCGAGCCTGGATGAGATCAATGACCGCCTCAGCCCGGGACAGGTCGAGCCGGCCATTCAGAAAGGCGCGCAGGGTGAATTCCCCGGGTTCTGCCAGGCGGGCCCCGCTATCGATCAGCAGGTCGAGAATGCGGGCAACCAGGGTGGGCCCACCGTGGCAGTGAATTTCGGCAACATCTTCTCGGGTGAAGGAACGCGGAGCGCGCATAAGCACCGCCATTACCTCGTCGAGGGCGTGCCCGGAGCTATCCTGTATCAGCCCATGATAAAGCCGATGGGAGAGGATTTCAGCAACCGGGGAGGAGGGGCGGAAAAACCGCCAGAGCAGAGCAGCCGCAGAATCCCCGGAGATGCGGACTATGGCCACCCCCCCTTCGCCGGGGGGGGTGGCCGGTGCCACGATGGTATCTGTTCGCCGGTTCAGCATGGATCCCTAAGTGAATTGCGGAAACCGTAATCTACCGACGGTGGTAAGCCACCGGCAAGGAAAACCGCCACCTCGGGAGGGGTGGGGAGGCTCGTTGGAGCGCAACAACTCAAGTGGCTGGTTTCCGGTTGATAAAGTATTGCTGCAGAATGGTCAGCAGATTGTTGACCAGCCAGTAGATAACCAGGCCCGAGGGAAAGTTGAGAAAAAGAAAGGTAAAGACGACCGGCATCAACATGAAGATTTTGGCCTGCTTCGGATCCATGGAGCTGGGGGTCATTTTTTGCTGAACAAACATCGTCACCCCCATGATCAGAGGGGTGATGTAGTAGGGATCTTTGACCGAAAGATCGGTCAGCCAGAAGGCAAAAGGGGCGTGCCGCAGTTCGATGGAATTCAGCAGAACCTTGTAAAGAGCAAAGAAAACCGGAATCTGAACCACCATCGGCAGGCAGCCGCCGAGAGGATTGACCCGATGGGTTTTGTACAGTTCCATCATCTCCCGGTTGAGCCGCTCCTTGTCATTCTTGTATTTCTCCCGAATTTTCTGCATTTCGGGTTGCAGCTTCTGCATCCCCTTCATTGAGGCGTAGCTTTTCTGGGTCAGGGGCCAGAAAAGGAGTTTGATGATGACGGTAATCATAATGATGGCAATGCCGTAATTACCGACAAAGGAATAAAAGAACTTCAGGACATGCAGCAAAGGGATGGCGATGAGGGAGAAGAAACCGAAATCGATCGCCTTGGAGAGCTGATGGTCGAGGCCTTTAAGAATTTCGAGGTCCCTGGGACCGAAATAAAGGAGATAGGAAAAGCTCCGGCTCCCCCCGGGCTCAAGGGTCAAGTAGGGAGATTGCAGATGATTTTCAATCCCGGCAGCGGTCTTTTCCACCACGACCTTCTCCCCGCCACCATCCAAGGGGACGCCGATGTTCATGAAATATTTGTTTTCAAACCCGGACCATACGGTTTCCTTGCCAAAAACCTGGGGTGTCTTTTCCAGGTCCTTGATTTTGGCAGTCTGGACCTTTTCCCCGACCAGGGAGGTAGGTCCGATGTAATCGTACCGACCCCCTGGATGGTCCGGATCCCAGGAGTTGACCAGGCTCAGGTCCAGATCCCCCCGCAGCGGAGAAGCGCCATCGTTATGGACCTCCACCTGCAGGTCAAATCCATAGCTATCTCCCCGGAATGTATATGTTTTTTCGATCAAAGCGCCGGAAGGTGCCCTGGCTATGAATCGCAGCTGTTCCTTGGCGCCTTTTTCCACGGCAAGGGCATCGGGTGCATCGCAGCGGTAGACGGCATTCGGATAAAGACCGAATGCCTCGCTACCACTGGTAAGGAGGGAACCATTCCCTCTCTTGGCATCAACCAGTGCCACGTGGGGTGAAGTGGGATCGGCGGATTCCCGGTACTGTTTGAGAAAAAGCCCCTTCAGCTCGCCACCGAGGTTGGAAAAGGTAGCCTGAAAAAGAGGGGTATCGACAACAATATCCCGTTGTTTTTGGGCATCACCGCCGGGAATTTTGATCTCCTGCGCTTGCGCCGCAACAACCGGAATCGGAGATGCCGAATTCGTTGCTATGTGTGAAACCGACGCGGTAGCCGCAGGGGAGGAAACATCCGTTTGGCTATTGGTTACCACCTGCGGATGGTGCTGGGGAAAGAGCATGGAAAAACCGACCCAGACCAGCAGCATGAGAACTATGGCAATAATGGTATTTTTATTTTCCATGGAAAACTCTCTTCGAGGAGGGATGGCAGGGTTAGATCACGGGACGGGATCATAACCTCCGGGATGAAAAGGATGACAACGGCACAAACGCCGCACCCCGAGCCAGAGCCCGCGAATTGGGCCGTATTTTTCTACGGCGGTCAGGGTATAACTGGAACAGCTGGGATAGAAGCGGCAGGTCGGTCCCTTAAGAGGAGAAATGAACCGTTGGTAGATCCGGATAAAGTTGGAAAGTATTCCGCGGATCATTGGGAGGTCCAGTCGCTGGCTGCCGGGAGGCACAAGCCCATCAGTTCCTCCCGAACGGCGGCAAACCCTACCCCCCTTGCGCCAATCTTGGCGATGATCGAGAAATCGGTATGGGGGGGTAGCCGATGTCTGGTTTGCCTGAAAAATTCCCGCAACAGGCGCTTGATGGCGTTGCGCTGAACCGCATCACCCACTTTGCGACTGACGGTCAGGCCGAGACGGGTGGGCCCGTCCGGCCTGGTCAGGCAATAGATGATAAAATGCCGCGTGTGAATTTTCCGCCCATTTCTCCGAGCCAGGGCGAATTCTCGGGAATGACGAATACGCAAAACGGGTGGAAAATTAAACCTGCTGGATTGCGGCAAGACTGGGTTCTACAAGGTTACTTACTGGGAATGGTGACGACCAGGTTTTTACGACCTTTGGCCCGGCGTCGTTTAAGGACGATCCGCCCGTTTTTACTCTGCATCCGCTTCCGAAACCCATGGGAACGTTTTCTGCTGACCCGGCTGGGCTGGTAGGTCCGTTTGCTCATGTTCCTTATCTCCTGTTCTTGTTTTTCGCTGAAATTTTCTCAAAGGGCACTACTAACCACATTTTTATTTTCAAGTCAAGGTGGAAATTTTTTCTTGCCCATTCTCCGTTTACCAACCACAAAATTCCCTTGCAAACCCGGTATTCCTCTGCTAGCTTGAAAACCCCTTGGAAACTTGGTTTGCAATAAAATTAACTGTTCAAGGCAAAAAGGAAATTTTATTTATCCACAGTTGTTTATAAACCTGTGTATAAATATTTTCCGAACCGTCTGCATTATTCCCCAAAGAATATTTTTTTTGGAATGCCAATGAACCGACTCTGGCAGGAAACCCTTTTCCACCTGGAGAAAACGCTGAGTCCCCAGCATTTTTCCACCTGGATCAGGCCAATTCGTTTTGTTTCCCTTAAAAAGGACCATCTGGTTCTTGAAGTTCCCAACCGCTTCGTATTTGACTGGATCCGGGATCACTATGTTCAATTGATCCAGGAGACAATTTCCCGGATTGGCGCCGTTACCTATCGGGTCTCCTTTGAAATAGCCACTCTTCCCAAAGTGGAAACACCCCGTCACCAGGAAGATAAGGAAACCAAGGCTATACCAAATCCAGAGCCATCCCGGGATATTATTCCCCGTGAATGGAATGCTGCATATAACCTCAATCCCAAGTACACCTTTGGAGAATTTGTTTCCGGCTCTTCCAACCAGTTCGCCTTTGCGGCGGCCAGCGCCGTCGCCAACAATCCGGCGACAACCTATAACCCACTTTTTATCTACGGGGGGGTCGGTCTCGGAAAAACTCATCTCATCAATGCCGTCGGCAATTCAATTCTCCAAAAAAATCCGGAGATGAGAATATGTTATTACACCTCGGAAAAATTTATGAACGAACTCATCAATTCGCTACGCTATGCCAAGATGGATGAGTTCCGCAACAAGTTCCGCTCCATGGATGTTCTTCTTATTGACGACGTGCAATTTATTGCCGGCAAGGAACGAACTCAGGAGGAATTTTTCCATACATTCAACGCTCTTTACGAATCTCACAAGCAAATTGTCGTTACCTCGGACAAATTCCCGAAAGAAATTCCCGGACTGGAGGAACGCCTGCGCTCTCGTTTCGAGTGGGGACTAATCGCCGATATCCAGGCTCCCGACGTGGAAACCAAGCAGGCCATCTTGAAGATGAAGGCCGAAAGCAACAATATCGAGCTTCCGGAAGAGGTTGCTCTGTTTCTCGCCAATTCGGTAAGCAGCAACGTCAGGGAATTGGAAGGGTTTCTGATCCGTATCGGCGCCTACGCCAGTTTGACCGCAACACCGGTCACCCTGGCCATGGCCCGTGAAGTTCTTAAGGATATCCTGATCGAAAAAAATAGGGAACTGACCATCGAAGCAATTCAAAAAGCCGTGGCAAGTCATTACGGGCTGAAAGTCGCTGATCTGAAATCTCCCAAACGCCTTAAGGCCCTGGTTCTCCCCCGCCAGGTAGCGATGTATCTTTCCCGCCAACTGACCTCGTCATCCTATCCGGATATCGGCGAAAGATTCGGCGGCAAGGACCACTCAACCATTATCCATGCCATAAAAAAGATCGAAAAAAATCTGGAGGAGGACCTTCAGCTGCGAGGGGCCTTGAATGCCATAAAAACTTCCCTGAGCCAGTAACAACTTGTGGACGAAAGGGTGGACAGCTGGGGAAAAGTATATCCATCCCTGGCGGTCCTGGTGGTGCCGGGGATAACTGGGGTCTTTCTCCCGCTCCAAATCCACAGCCGCAAACCCAGTCTCCAGGCGCGTTTGCACTGGACATGAACAAATCCACAGGCATATACTACTATCTGCTATTTTTTAAATTAATTTTTTAGTACTAAGTTGGTTCTGTGTACAGGAGAGCCGGAATGCAATTTACCATCGAAAAAGAAGTCTTTCTGAAGGGTCTGGCCAGAATTCAGGGAATTGTCGAAAAGCGCAATACCATCCCTATACTTTCCAATGTCCTCATTGAAGCCGCCGATGGGGAGATTCTCCTGACCGCGACCGATCTCGAGGTGGGAATGCGGGCAACCTACCCGGCCCAGGTTACCAAACCGGGCAAGGTAACCGTATCCGCAAAGAAGCTGTTTGAGATTATCAAGGAACTCCCGGACCGGGAGATTTCCTTTTTGGCGAAGGAAAACTGCTGGATTGAGATTCGTTGCGGAAAGGCCATGTTTAATATCGTCGGCCTCTCCCCGGAGGAGTTTCCCTATTTTCCTTATCCAGAAAAGGAAGAATTTGTTTCCCTGGCCAGTCATATGGTCAAGGAAATGATTGAAAAAACGGCTTTTTCCATGTCCAGCGATGAAAGTAAATACAATCTCAACGGAATTTATTTTCGTATCCAGGAGCAGGAGGACAAATTTCTTCTGAGGTTGGTAGCGACCGACGGGCATCGTCTCGCCCTGGTGGAAAATCCTTTACCTGATCCGGGCATACCCGACTTGCAAAAGGGGGTCATTTTCCCGCGTAAAGGGATATTGGAACTGCGCAAGATCGCCGAGGAAGGGGAAAGTGCCCTGCTGCTTGGTTTTATGGACAACAACGCGGTGATAAAAAAAGACCGGACCATTATCGTCATGCGCTTGGTCGACGGAGAATTTCCGGATTACAACCGGGTTATTCCAAAAAACAACGAGTTTTCCGCTCTCGTTTCCTGCGATCTGTTTCTGCATGCCCTCAGGCGGATGGCAGTCCTCTCCAGTGAAAAATCAAAAGGGGTCAAATTGCTGTTGAAGCCCAATCTCCTGGAAATTTTCTCGTCCAACCCGGAATTGGGCGATGCCCGGGAAGAATTGGAAATCGATTATCAGGGACCGGAGATTGCCATTGGCTTCAATGCGCGGTACCTGATGGATATTCTTCAGGTCCAGACCAGGGACCGGGTCGGTCTGTTTGTGAAGGACAACCTTTCGCCGGGACTGTTACGCCCCGAGGACGATGCGACCTTCCAGGCCGTTGTCATGCCGATGCGCCTGTGACGAAATCCGGCAGCGATAGAAAAGAAAAAAGCCTTGAATAAAGGCTTTTTTCGTGACTGATGAACGGTCATGGTCCTCAAAAACCTGATTCTGAAAGATTTTCGCAATATCGCGGTAGCCACGGTCGCTCCGGAGCCGGTGTTCAATATTTTCTGGGGGGAAAACGCCCAGGGCAAAACCAATATCCTGGAAGCGATCTATTTGCTTGGAACCCTGAAAAGTTTTCGCGCGGCCCACAACGAGGATCTGGTCCGCAAAGGAACTTCGCAAGCTCTGGTCAAAGCCGAGACGGAAGCGGAGGGAATCACTCGTTCCCTGCAGGTGGGAATTGATCCCCAGGGAAAGAGGCCCCTGCTCAACGGCAAACGGGTTACTAAGCCGGAAAGCTTTTTTCGAGCCCTGCGGCCGATCCTGTTTGCCCCGGAAGAAGTGGCTCTGGTCAAAGGACCACCGGCCGGGCGCCGGGCACTAATTGATCGGGCGATCTTCCAGACCGATCCGCACTTTCTGGCTATGGCTCAGGAATTTGACCGAATTCTCCGCCAGCGCAATCGGTTGCTGCGGGAACAACGACCGGTTGCGGAACTCCAACCCTGGACCACAGGACTGATCCGCACCGGCGCCTTGATCCGGAACGAAAGATACCATTTCCTGCAGCGCCTGCTCCCCCTCTTTAGGCGTACTTACGAACAGATCTGCGGTGGCCGGGAAGTGGCTGATCTGGTCTATTGCGAGGAAGAGCCCAAAATTCAGGAGTTGCAGGAGGACCTGGCCGGGGCTCTCGAAAGCCAGGCCGAGGCGGAGCGCCGGGCAGGTACGACCCTGGCCGGACCCCATCGGGATGATCCCTATTTCACCGTCGATGGTTTGCCGGTCAGGCAGTTCGCCAGCCAGGGCCAGCAGAGATCCATTCTGCTCGCCTTCAAGACAGCGCAGATCATGGATCTGGAAAATCTCTTCGGAGAACCGCCAGTTCTGCTCCTGGATGATCTGACCGGAGAACTGGATCGCCGCCGCCAGGAATTTTTTTTTCATTTCCTGCTGAACCGGCGGGGTCAGGTTTTTATGACCACCACCGATCTTCGACCCCTGCAGAATGACGGCTTCGGCCAGGCCCGTACCTTCCAGGTGCGCGCCGGAGCACTGTTACCCGCATAAACTCGATTGAGGATAAAATGACCGAAGAAACCAAAAAGGAATATGGAGCCGACAGTATCAAGGTCCTGGAAGGCCTTTCCGCGGTGCGCAAACGCCCGGCCATGTATATCGGATCGACCGGTCCGTTGGGCCTGCATCACCTGGTCTACGAGGTGGTCGACAACTCCATCGACGAGGCGCTGGCCGGCCATTGCGACGAGGCATCGGTTATCATTCACGTCGATGGATCGGTAACCGTTGAAGACAACGGCCGCGGGATTCCGGTCGAAATGCATTCCACCCAAAACAAACCTGCCGCGGAGGTAGTGTTGACGGTTCTGCACGCCGGCGGCAAGTTCGACAGCGATAGCTACAAGGTCTCGGGTGGCCTGCACGGCGTCGGGGTCTCGGTGGTCAATGCCCTCTCTTCCCGCCTCGATCTGGAAATCCGCCGCAATCACCGCATCTACCGCCAGAGCTACGAACGCGGGGTGCCGACAGGTCCGCTGTCCGAGGAGGGCGATACCATCAAGCGCGGCACCAAGATCACCTTCTGGCCCGATCCGGATATTTTCGAGACCACCGAATTCTCCTTCGAAACCCTTTCCCAACGGCTGCGCGAACTGGCATTTCTCAACGGCGGGGTGATGATCCACATTCTCGACGAGCGTAGCGAGAAGAAGCACGATTTTCATTACGAAGGGGGAATCTCCTCCTTCGTGGAATACCTCAACCGGGCCAAGACTCCTCTCCACCCCCAACCGATCTTCTGTAAGGGCGAGAAGGAAGGGATGGAGATCGAAATCGCCATCCAGTACAACGACGGTTACGACGAGAAGATCTTCTCCTTTGCCAACAACATCAATACCCACGAAGGTGGGACCCACCTGATCGGCTTCAAGGCGGCACTGACCCGGACCATGAATACCTACGCCACCGCCAACAACCTGCTCAAAAACGTCAAGACCACTATTTCCGGCGACGACTTGCGCGAAGGGATGGCCGCTGTCATCTCTGTGAAGATCCAGGACCCCCAGTTCGAGGGGCAGACCAAGACCAAGCTTGGCAATTCGGAAGTCAAGGGCCAGGTCGAGTCACTGATGAACGAAAAACTTGGTACCTATCTCGAGGAAAATCCCCAGGTTGCCCGCAAGATCCTGGAAAAAGGAATCGAGGCGGCCCGAGCCCGGGAGGCAGCGCGCAAGGCCCGTGACCTGACCCGCCGCAAAGGAGCCCTGGAAGGGCTTTCCCTCCCCGGCAAGCTCGCCGACTGCCAGGAGAAGGATCCGGCGCTGTGCGAAATCTACCTGGTCGAGGGGGACTCGGCCGGCGGCAGCGCCAAGCAGGGACGGGACCGCCGCTACCAGGCGATCCTGCCGCTGAAGGGGAAGATCCTCAACGTCGAAAAGGCGCGTTTCGACAAGATGCTGACCTCCAACGAGATCCGCACCCTGATTACCGCCATGGGAACCAGTATCGGCAAGGACGACTTCGATGTCAGCAAGCTGCGCTACCATCGCATCATCATCATGACCGACGCCGATGTCGACGGCTCCCATATCCGCACCCTGCTGCTCACGTTCTTTTTCCGGCAAATGCCGGAGTTGGTCGAGCGGGGCCACCTCTATATCGCCCAGCCGCCCCTTTACAAGGCCAAGCGCGGCAAGAAGGAGATTTACCTCAAGGACGAGGGGGCACTGCTGGAATACCTGCTCGGCGAAGGGGTCGAAGGAATGACCGTGCAGATGGAAAAAAGCGGCAAGGTGGTGCGCGGCAAGCAGATCATCCCCACCTTGCGCAACATCATCGACTACAACGGCCATTTCGAGAAAATGGTCCACAAGGGGGTCAATGCCGAAGTGCTCAAGGTCTTCGTCTACGGCAAGATCCTCAACGGTTTTGCCGACATGGCCGATCTCACTCCCCTCGCGGAGAAGCTCCGAGCGGTTGAGCCCCGGGCCGATTTCCAGGTTTTCGACGAGCCGGGGCGCATCCTTTTTACCCTCGGCAACGTGCGTGCCCGCATCGACCAGACCATCCTCGAGCATCTTTCCTCCCATGAATACAAGCTTCTGCTCCAGGCCTACCGCCAGGTCGAGGAAATCTGCCAGGGGGAGAAGGCCTTGATCTCCAGCGATGGCAAGGAGGAAACGATCATCAACGACCGCCAGGACCTGCTCGCCTTTTTTCTCGACCGCGCCAAAAAGGGGCAGTACATCCAGCGTTACAAGGGGCTCGGTGAGATGAACCCGGAGCAGCTCTGGGAGACGACTATGGACCCGGAAAAACGCGTCCTGCTCCAGGTCAAAATCGAGGACGCCGTGGAAGCCGACGAGATCTTTACCGTGCTGATGGGGGACCAGGTCGAGCCGCGCCGGGAATTCATTGAAAACAACGCCTTGAACGTGTCGAATTTGGATATCTAAACCGACGGGACGCGGTGCGCGCGAGGCGGAACGTGAACGACCCCGGCCTTTCGGGTCCCCCGCCTCTCTCTCCGCGTCACTGATTTTCCGGAGTAAAATCAATGCTTTCCGAACAGAATAAGGTCAGCGTCAACATCGAAGACGAGATGCGCAAGTCCTACATGGACTACGCCATGAGCGTGATCGTCGGCCGTGCCCTGCCCGACGTCCGCGACGGGCTCAAGCCGGTCCACCGCCGGGTGCTGTTTGCCATGAGCGAACTCGGCAACGAATGGAATAAGGCCTACAAGAAGTCGGCTCGCGTCGTCGGCGATGTCATCGGTAAGTACCACCCTCACGGCGACACCGCGGTCTACGACACCATCGTACGCATGGCCCAGGACTTCTCCATGCGCTACCAGCTGGTCGATGGGCAGGGGAATTTTGGCTCCATCGACGGCGATTCGGCGGCGGCGATGCGCTACACCGAGGTGCGCATGGCTCGCCTCGCCGGGGAGCTCCTTGCCGACATCGACAAGGAGACTGTCGATTTCGGCCCCAATTACGACGATTCGCTGACCGAGCCGCTGGTTCTTCCCTGCAAATTCCCCAACCTGCTGGTTAATGGCTCGGAGGGGATCGCCGTCGGAATGGCGACCAAGATCCCGCCCCACAATCTCGGCGAAGTGATCGACGCTTTAATGGCAATCATCGACGACCCGACCCTCGACTTCGAGGAACTTCTGCAGCGCATTCCCGGCCCCGACTTTCCTACGGCCGGTTTCATCCTCGGCCGCGAGGGGATTCGCGAAGCCTACGCCAACGGCCGCGGCATCATCCAGATGCGCGCCCGGGCCCTGGTGGAGACGCAAAAGAAAACCGAGCGCCAGGCGATCGTCGTCACCGAAATTCCCTTCCAGGTCAACAAGGCACGCCTGATCGAGAAGATCGCCGACCTGGTCAAGGAGAAGAAAATCGAAGGAATTTCCGACCTGCGCGACGAGTCGGACCGTGAAGGGATGCGCATCGTCATCGAGCTGAAGCGGGACGCCATCCCCCAGGTGATCCTCAACCAGCTCTACAAAATGACCCAGATGCAGACCTCCTTCGGCATCATCATGCTCGCCATCGTCGGCGGCCAGCCGCGGGTACTGACCCTGCGCGAAGTCCTCGACCGCTTCCTCGACCACCGCAAGGAGATCGTCACCCGCCGCTGCATCTTCGAGCTGAAGAAGGCCGAGGCGCGCGCCCACATCCTGGAGGGGCTGAAGATCGCCCTGGAAAACCTCGACGAGGTGATCCAGATTATCAAGACCAGCGCCAACTCCCCCGAGGCCAAGGAGCGGCTGATGAACCGCTTCAGCTTCTCCGAGCTGCAGGCCCAGGCGATCCTCGACATGCGCCTGCACCGCCTGACCGGGCTGGAGCGGGACAAGATCATCGCCGAGTACAACGAGATCCTCGCCCTGATCGCCCGGCTCAAGGAGATCCTCGCCTCCGAGGTGGAAATCTTCAAGATCATCCGCGGCGAGTTGGAAGAAATCCGCGAACGCTTCGCCGATGTCCGGCGCACCGAAATCATCGCCAAGACCGGCGACCTCTCCCTCGAGGACCTGATTGTCGAGGAGGACATGGTGGTCACGGTCAGCCACAGCGGCTACATCAAGCGCAATGCCGTCTCCCTCTATCGGGCCCAGCGCCGTGGCGGCAAGGGAAAGACCGGCATGCGTCCCAAGGAGGAGGATTTCGTCGAGCGTCTCTTTATCGCCTCGACCCACTCCTATATCCTGATCTTCACCGACCAGGGCAAGGTCTACTGGCTCAAGGTCCACGAGATTCCCTCAGGGGGGCCGGGCCAGCCGCGGCAAGGCGATCGTCAACCTGCTGCAGCTCGCCGCTGGCGAGCAGGTCATGACCATCCTCCCGGTCAAGGAGTTCGCGGAGGGGAAATACATCATCACCGCGACCCAGAACGGCACCATCAAGAAGACCGAGCTGATGGCCTATTCCAACCCCCGGGTCGGCGGTATCATCGCCCTGACCATCGACGAGGGGGACCGGCTGATTGCCGCCCGCCTCACCGACGGCGAAATGGATATCCTGCTGGCCAGCAAGAGCGGCAAGTCGATCCGCTTACCGGAGACCGGCGTGCGACCGATGGGGCGCACCGCCCGCGGCGTGCGGGGGATGGCCCTGGAAGGGGACGACCGGGTGATCGGCATGGAGACGGTGACCGATGCCACCGCCGCGACTCTGGTCACGGTCACCGAGAACGGCTACGGCAAGCGCACCGCCCTCGACGAATACCGGGTGCAGAGCCGCGGCGGCAAGGGGATCATCACCATCAAGACCTCCGAGCGCAACGGCCAGGTGGTCGATATCAAGCTATGCGACGAGGATTCAGACCTGATGTTCATCACCGATCGGGGCAAGGTCCTGCGTACCGCCGTCGGCGATCTCTCGATCATCGGCCGCAACACCCAGGGGGTACGGCTGATGGTCCTGGAGGCGGGGGAACGCATCGTCGCCGTCGCCAAGCTGGCCGAAAAGGATGAGGAAAATGGAGATCCGGAAGCTGCAGAAGAAGCTTTTGCGGGAGGAGCTGAAGAGACGGAGGAAGAACTCTAAGCGCTCCCGGCTGCTGGTCACCGGCAGTCTGATCCTGCTGATCCTGCTGTTTGCCGGGGGGGCGTTTTATCGGTACAATCTGGACAACCTGCTGGAGGCCGATTTCCAGCGGGGGCAGGAGCGGGTGGAGGAGGGGAACTACCAGGGGGCAGTCGACGTCTTCGAGGCCATCTACCACCGCCATCCGAACTATCACCTGGCGCCCCAGGCCCTGTTCGAGGCCGGTGAGGTTCTCAATCTCTATCAGCAGCGCTACCCGGAAGCCCTGCTGACCTATCTGCTGGTGGAAAAGGACTTCCCCGACAGCAAGGCGGCCCATAGCGCCCGCCGTCAAATTGCCGAAATCTACAAATATCGCCTGCGCGACTATTCCCGGGCGGTGGTCGCCTACCAGAAGATTCTCGACGATGGGGTCGCCGACGGGGACCGCGTCCAGTACGAACTGGCCGATTGCTACTTTCGCCTCAACAACTTCGAACAAGCCCGTATCGAGTTCGAAAGCCTGCTCAAGAACTGGCCGCAGAGCCCGCTGGTCCCCCAGGTGCACTATCGCATCGCCACCGCTTATCTTCTCGATGGGGATTTGAAGGCCGCCGAGGCCGCCTTCCGGGAGGTGATCCATAACTGGCCGAAGGATCCCTTCGCCCTCGAGGCCCGTTTCGGTCTGGCCGGAGCTCTGGAGGAGGGCGAACACCTGGTCGATGCACTGAAGGTGCTCAAGGATCTGCGGGGAGTCTATCCGAATACGGAAATTCTGGAACAGCGCATCGCCCAGGTGCAGGAGCGGATCCGCAAGAAGAAAAAGGCGATTTGAGCCCTAAGGAGTCGCATGTGAGGAACGAGGCAGTGAACCCCGGGGAGTTGAAGATCGGCGTTGTCGGCGCCGGCAGCTGGGGAACGACCCTGGCCGACCTGCTGGCGAAGAAACACTACAGCGTCACCCTCTGGGCCTACGAGGCGGAGCTGGTGGAGCGCATGGGCCGGACCCGGGAAAACGATATTTTCCTGCCCGGTTTTCAGCTCGCCGGAAATCTGGCCTTTTCCAATGATCTCGCTGAGGTCGCCGCCGGCAAGGACCTGCTGCTGCTGGTTCCCCCCTCCCAGGTGATGCGCCAGGTCGTGAGCCAGGCGGCGGCGCATATCGCCCCCGGCACGCTGATCGTTTCGGCCGCCAAGGGAATCGAAAACGAGACCCTGCAGCTGATGTCGGAGGTGCTGGCCGAGGTATTGCCGGCGCCCTTTGCCGAGCGTCTCGCCTTTCTCTCCGGGCCTTCCTTCGCCCGGGAGGTGGCGGCCGAAATGCCTACCGCGGTGGCCATCGCCGCCGCCAACCCGGCCGTGGCCCGGGCGACTCAGGAGATCTTCAGCACCGCGGCGTTTCGTGTCTATAGCAACGACGACGTGATCGGCGTCGAACTCGGCGGGGCACTGAAGAATGTCATCGCTCTCGCTGCCGGGGTTTCGGACGGCCTGGGCTTCGGCCACAACACCCGGGCTGCCCTGATCACGCGGGGGCTGGCGGAAATGACCCGGCTTGGCCTCGCCCTTGGTGCCCAGTCGGCAACCTTTGCCGGCCTGGCCGGCATGGGGGACCTGGTGTTGACCTGCACCGGCGAGCTCTCCCGCAACCGCAGCGTCGGTGTGGAACTCGGCCGGGGGCGGAGCCTCGAGGAGATTCTCGCCGGCATGACGATGGTCGCCGAGGGGGTCAAGACCACCCTCTCGGCCTACCAGTTGGCCAAAAAGCTCGGTGTCGAGGTACCGATCACCGCCCAGATGTACCGCATCCTCTACCAGGCCAAGAGCCCGCGGCAGGCGGTCAGCGACCTGATGCTGCGCGAACTCAAGCCGGAAGGGGTCTGAGGCGCCTCTCCAAGAGGGCGCTGGAAGGAGATGTCACAGATGAAACGCCTGCTGCTGATCGCTTTATTGGTGCTGCTTGCCGCTCCGGCCTGGGCTGGGCCCAGCGTGGTGATGAAAACCAGTCTCGGCAACATCACCATCGCGCTTGACGCCGCCAAGGCACCGATCACGGTCAAGAACTTTCTTGCCTATGTTGATTCCGGGGCCTATGCTGGAACGATATTTCACCGCGTGATCGACGGCTTCATGATCCAGGGGGGGGGCTTCGATGAGAACCTCCAACGCCGGCCGAGCCAGGCGCCGATCAAAAACGAGGCCGGCAACGGCCTGAAGAACCTTCGCGGCACCATCGCCATGGCCCGCACCTCGGTCGTCGATTCGGCGACCAACCAGTTCTTTATCAACCTCAAAGACAATGATTTCCTCGACCACGCCGGCGAGTCCTCCCGGAGTTTCGGCTATGCGGTGTTCGGTCGGGTGACCGCCGGCATGGATGTCGTCGACCGTATCGCCAAGGTCCAGACCCGGGCGACAGGTGCGATGTTCCAGAATCTCCCGGTTAAGCCGGTGACGATCCTGACGGTGGAGCGCCTGCAACCCTGACCCGGACCGGATTTCTGCGGGGCAGCAAGCCGGCCAAGGGGGCGCGAATGGCGACCTTCCGCATCATGACCTACAACGTCCGCAGTTGCCGTGGCGGTGACGGCCGGGTCGATCCGGAACGGATTTTCGACGTCATTGCCGACGGTGCCCCGGACATCGTCGCTCTCCAGGATCTCGACCCCGCCGAGGATGGCGGGCAGCTCGAGTTGCTGGCCCGCCGTCTCGGTATGCGCGCCGCTGCCGACCCGAACTGGCCTAGTCTCGCATTTCTCTCCTACTACCCGATCTCCGGGCTTCGAAGCTACGATATCGGCGGCAGCCGCTGCCTGCGGGCCGATGCCGACATCAGCGGCAAACGCCTGCATCTTTTCAATCTCCACCTCTCCAGCACCCCGGCGCAGCGCCGCCAGCAGATAACTCGGCTGCTCGGGCCGGAACTGCTGGCCAGCAGTTCGCTCGGCTGCCCCTGCCTGATCCTCGGTGATTTCGGGGACTTTTGGTGGGGGGCCGGCAATTTCGACCTCGCCATGATGCTGCGCAGGGTGCGACGACCCCTCTGGCGCGGCACCTATCCGGCGCGACTGCCGTTGGCCGGACGCGACCGCGCCTACCTGCTGGGTACGGTGCGGGTCCTGGAGGCGACGATCCTTCACAACTCCCAGGCCCGGCTGGCCTCCAGCCATCTCCCCCTGGTCCTCACCGTCCAGATCATCGATCCGCGCCGTTACCTGCGGGTCGAAAACCTCAAGCCCGGACGGATGGAAATCGCCCCCGGCTGACAACCCCTGTGGACAAGTCTGTGGAAAAGGTGGATAAACGGACGGCAGCACGGATTCTCGAGGAGGTGGCCACCCTGCTCGAGCTGCACGGGGAAAATCCCTTCAAGTGCCGCGCCTATCATAATGCTGCCCGCACCGTATTGACCCTTCAGGACCCCCTGGACGAGGTCGTCGAAACGGGCAATCTGCAGGGGATCAAGGGGATCGGCAGCAGCCTCGCCGGGCAGATCGAAGCCCTGGTGCGGGAGGGACGCCTCCCCCTGCACCGGGAACTGCTGGCGCACTTTCCGCCGGGATTTCTCGACCTGCTGCAGATTCCCGGCCTCGGTCCCAAAAAACTCAAGCTCCTCTATGACGAACTGGGCATCGAGTCGATCGGGGAGCTCGAATACGCCTGCCAGGAAAACCGCCTGGTCGATCTCGAAGGTTTCGGGCGCCGCAGCCAGCAGAGCCTGCTGGAGGGGATCGCCCGGCTGCGCCGTTTCCAGGGGCGTTTCCTCCTCTCCACGGCGGTCCCGGCGGCCGACCGGCTGCAGGAAGCCGTTGCAGCTTTCCCGGAGACGGGGGAGGTCCTGGTCGCCGGAAGCCTGCGCCGCCGGCGGGAAACGGTCAAAGATATCGATCTGGTGGCGAGCAGCGGCAAGCCGGGGCGGGTGATGCAGCGCTTCATCGAACTGCCGGGGGTAGTCGAGGTGATTGCCCATGGTCCGGCCAAGAGTTCTCTGCTGCTGGAGAGTGGCCTGCAGGTCGACCTGCGCTGCGTGGCTCCCGGCGAACTGGCCAGCGCCCTGCTCCACTTTACCGGCAGCCGGGAGCACAATACCGAACTGCGCGCCAGGGCCCGCAAGCGCGGTCTGAAGCTCAACGAATACGGAATTTTCCGGGACGGGGAACGACTGGCTGCGGGGAGCGAGGAGGAGCTTTACCGGATCCTGGGGCTGGAGTGGATTCCGCCGGAACTGCGCGAGGCGACCGGCGATATGGAGGCGGCGGAGCAGGGGCGGCTGCCGACCCTGGTCGAGGCCAGCGATCTGCAGGGGGTGTTCCACGTTCACACCATCGCCAGCGACGGCAGCGCCACCCTCGGCGAACTGGTGGCCGCAGCCCGCCAACGGGGCTGGCGCTATCTCGGCATCTGCGACCACAGCCGCAGTGCTGCCTATGCCCATGGTCTCGATGTTGCCCGGGTCGAGGCCCAGTGGCAGGAAATCGATCACCTCAACACCGAACTGGAGGATTTCAGGATTTTCAAGGGGATCGAGGCGGATATCCTCGCCGACGGCAGCCTCGATTACCCCGACGAGGTGTTGGCCGGCTTCGACTTCGTCATCGCCTCGATCCACTCCCGCTTCAAGCTCGGCCGCCAGGAACAGACCGAGCGCCTGCTGCGGGCGGTCGCCAACCCCCACACCACCATGCTCGGCCACCTGACCGGGCGCCTGCTGCTGGCCCGGGACGGTTACCAGCTGGACGCCGAGGCGGTGATCGCCGCCGCTATCGAGGCCGGGGTGATTCTCGAGCTCAATGCCAATCCCCACCGCCTCGATGTCGACTGGCGGCAGCTGCGCGGCATCAAGAAGGCCGGCGGGCAGGTGGCGATCAACCCGGATGCCCACGCGGTGGCGGGGCTCGACGACGTCGTCTACGGCGTTGGCTGCGCCCGCAAGGGGTGGCTGGAAAAGGACGATGTCTTCAACACCCGGAGCGCCGATTGGGTGGCGCAGTGGTTCCAGCGCCGAAAGGAGAGGGGATGAAGCTCACCAGGGATTGTCGGGAGCGGGCCGCGCAGGTGCTGGCCATCCTCGCCCGGACCTATCCGGCTGCCGAGTGTGCCCTGAATTTCAACAACCCCTGGGAGCTGCTGGTGGCCACCATCCTCTCCGCCCAGTGCACCGACGTGCGGGTGAACATGGTGACGCCGGAACTGTTCCGCCGCTACCCGGCTCCGGCGGCGCTGGCCGCCGCCGAGCCCGCGGAGCTGGAGGAGCTGGAGGAGCTGATCCGCTCCACGGGCTTCTTCCGCAACAAGGCCAAGAGCCTGCTCGGCTGCGCGGCGGCGCTGGTCGCAAGGCATGGTGGCGAGGTACCGGCCGGCCTGGCGGCGTTGACCGCCCTGCCCGGGGTCGGGCGCAAGACCGCCAACGTCGTTCTCGGCAATGCCTTCGGCATCCCCGGTATGGTGGTCGACACCCACGTCAAGCGCCTCGCCTACCGTCTCGGCTGGACCGAGCAGAGCGACCCGGAGAAGATCGAAAAGGACCTGTGTGCGCTGCTGCCGAAGGAAGAATGGACCCAGGCCGGGCATCTGCTGATCCATCACGGCCGGGCGCTGTGCAAGGCGCCGACCCCGCTCTGCAGCCAGTGTCCGCTGCTGGAGCTCTGTCCGCGCCAGGGGGTGACGCGCTCGCGTTAGCGCAACTTGGGATCCGGAAAAAAGCGGGGCTCGCGGACATGGTCTGCGAGCCCCGCTGCATTGGGATTGGTTGGGGCTATCACTGGTCTTCAAGGTCAAGGCGGAAGAAATCGCGGGCCTTGGGTTTCTTCTCGTCGATGGCGTAGCGGGTCGGCGCGGTGCCGGGAGCGAAGGCCTCGATGGTAACGTCGGGGGTATCCTCCATGGCCAGCAGGCCGGTAGCGGGGTCGACCGGGCGGAACTGGATGTCGTCCGGTACCGGGAACTCCTTCGGCGGCAGTCCCTTGACCGCTTCTTTCATGAATGCCACCCAGGCCGGCGCCGCGGCGCGGCTGCCGGTCTCCTGGTGGCCCAGGGGGCGCTCCTGGTCGTAGCCGACCCAGGAGACCGCCACCAGCTGCGGGACGAAGCCACCGAACCAGGCGTCCTTGAGATCGTTGGTGGTCCCGGTCTTGCCGGCCACCGGTCGCCCCAGAGCCTTGGCCCGCCAGCCAGTGCCGTTGCGCACCACGCTCTCCATCAGGTTGGTGACCAGGTAGGCGGTCTCCGGGGAGATGACCCGCTCGGCGCTCTGCCGGATCAGTTGCTGGTCGGGACCGAGGCCGCCGGGGAAATCGCCGGGGTCGGTCGATTCGAGGACCCGGCCGTCATGGTCGAGGATCCGGGTGATGTAGGTGGGGGTATGGCGGACACCGCCGCTGGCGAAGACCGAATAGGCGGTTGCCAGTTCCAACGGGGTCAGTGCCGAGGAGCCGAGCGCCAGAGTCAGGTCGCGGGCGATGGGGGACTCGATCCCCAGCTTGCGGGCATAGTTGGCGGCGTAGTCGACGCCGATGTCCTGGAGGATCTTGATGGTGATGATGTTCGCCGAATGGGTCAGTGCGGTACGAACGGTCATCGCCCCGGTGAATTCATTTTCGTAATTCTTCGGCTTCCACTCGACCTCTTGGCCCGATTTGGTGGTTTCCTTGAAGATCACCGGGGTGTCGAGGATCACTGTCGCCGGGGTATAGCCCTTGTCGAGAGCCGCGGCGTAGATGATCGGCTTGATTGCCGACCCAGGGAGGCGATGGGCCTGGAGGACCCGGTTGAACTGGCTCTGGGTGAAATCGTAGCCGCCGACCATGGCTTTGATCTGACCGTTTTGGGGATCGAGGGCGAGCATCGCCCCCTGGGCCTCCGGCTCTTCGTCGAGAGCGAGCTGCAGGGGCCCCTTCTCGGGGATGGCGAGGATCTTGACCTCGATCTTGGAGCCGATCGGCAGCCGGGAGTGGCCGCCTTTGACGTTGCCGCGCCCCGGCTGGTTCCGGGGGACCACTACCGGCGGCCCGGCCCAACGGCAGGAGTCGAGGTCGATTTCGCCACTGAGAGAGCCGATTTTGACCAGCAGGGCCTTTTTGCTGTGGCCGGTCACCACGGCGTCCCGGTAATCCCCCACCGCCAGCGGCTGGCGTTCCAGTTCCTGCTGCTCGGTCGCCACAAAGGCCGTCTCCCCGGCGGCATCGAGGACCTCTGGGGGTCCCCGGTAACCCTGGCGCTTGTCGTGATTGCGCAGGTTCTCCTGGACCGCTCGCTGGGCTGCCTCCTGCATCGCCAGGTTCATGCTGGTATGGATCTTCAGGCCGGCGGTGTAAAGGCGCGTCTCGCCGTAGTGTTGCTCGAGGTAGCGGCGGACCTGCTCGGTGAAGTAGGCGGCCTCGGCAATGTGCGTGTTGACCCGGGGGTGGATGGTCAGTTCCTGGGCCTCGGCCATCTGCGCCTGCAGCGGGGTGATGTAGCCTTCGACGACCATCCGCCCGAGGACGTACTTCTGCCGCTCCTTGGCCCTGGCGAAGTGCTGGTAGGGGGAGTAGCGGCTGGGAGCCTGGGGGAGGCCGGCGAGCATGGCGCACTCGGCAAGGGTCAAGTCCTCGACATTCTTGGCGAAATAATTCTCGGCGGCCGCCTCCACTCCGTAGGCGCCATGGCCGAGGTAGATCTGGTTGAGGTAGAGGTAGAGGATGTCGTCCTTGGAGAGGGTTTTCTCCATGCGCCAGGCGAGGATGGCCTCCTTGAACTTACGGGAGAACTTCTTCTCCGGGGAGAGGAGCAGGCTCTTGGCGACCTGCTGGGTGATGGTGCTCCCCCCCTGGACGATACCGCCGGCCATGACGTTCTTCACGGCGGCGCGCAGGATCGAGATCAGGTCGATCCCCTGGTGCTGGAAGAAATTGGAATCCTCGGCCGACACAAAGGCCTGGATAAGTTGGCGGGGCATGCGCTCCACGGGGACGACGATGCGCCGTTCCTTGCAGAATTCGGCGATCACTGTGCCGTCATCGCTGTAAACCGTGGAAATAATGGGCGGTCGGTAATCGGCCAGGGTGTCGACCTTGGGCAGAGAGCCGGCGACCAGTAGGTAGGCGCCAAGCAGGGAGGTGCAGCCGAGAACAAACAGGCCGAGTCCGGCCAGGAGGCAATAGCGCAGCCGGCGGGGCAGCTTCATGAAGTACGCGGCAAGAGTGGAATCACGCAGCAAACGAAGCAGTTTCATGGGGATTTACTCCAGAGTTCAAAGCCTGATATATAGCACAGGGGCCGGTGGCGGAGCAAGGTTTGCCATTGGCGGGGTGGCCGGCCTGTGGTATAGTTTTCTACCTCATTTCTCCCCCTCGCAGGTGGTCGAATCACCACCGGCCGGGGAGGAAAAACCTTCCGAGGAGGAGCGATGAAACGCAGTGTAGTAGCGATCCTCGTGGCGGCCGTGGCCATCTGGGGCTGCAGCATGTTCCGGTCCTGGACAGCCATTCCGCCGCCGGGGGGGTGCGACCAGTGCCATACCATCCCCATCAGCTACGACTGGCAGCTCACCTACAAACCGGTGACGCTCAACGACGAAACCGGCCGCGTCGCCTGGCAGCGCCCGGAGAGCATGGCGCCCCCCGAAACCTCACGGGTGGAGGAGCAGAAAGTCACCGAACAGCGCTGTTTTCGCTGTCACAAGGGGCCCGACAAGTCCCACACCGAGTACAAGGGACGTTATCACCACTAACAACCCCGCTCCCAGAGCGTAATCACCGCCCTCCCCCGTGCCGGGAGGGCCGTTTTTTATGGAGTCGCCATGTTCCGTCGTACCAAGATCGTCGCCACCGTCGGCCCCGCCTGCGAATCCGAGGCCGGCCTGCTGGCTCTGATGGAGGCCGGGGCCGATGTCTTTCGCCTCAACTTCAGTCACGGCGAGCTGGCTACCAAGGAACTGCTGATCCAGCGCATCCGCGATCTCTCCCGGCGCCGGCGCCGGGCGGTGGCGATCCTCGCCGACCTGCAGGGGCCGAAGATTCGCACCGGGCGGATGGCGGGCGGTGCCATGGAACTGGCCGCTGGCCAGGAGGTGACGATCACTACTCGTGAGGTGCTCGGCAGCGACGGGCTGATCCCCACCACCTATCGCGAGCTCCCCGGCGATGTGCAATCCGGGGACCGCATCCTGCTCGACGACGGGCTTCTGGAATTCGAGGTGCTTCGCAGCGCCGGCAGCGAGGTGCGCTGCCGGGTGGTGGTCGGCGGTCTGCTCAAGGACCGCAAGGGAATCAACCTTCCAGGGGTAGCGGTCTCGGCGCCGGCCATGACCACCAAGGACCGCGAGGACCTGGACTTCTGTCTGGGCCAGGAGATCGACTACCTGGCTCTCTCTTTCGTGCGCAGCGCCAGCGACGTGCTGGAACTCAAGGAACTGCTGCTGCGCGAAAAATCGCCTCTCCAGGTAATCGCCAAGATCGAGAAGCCCGAAGCGGTCGCCGACTTCGACGCCATCCTCGAGGCTTCCGACGGCATCATGGTGGCGCGTGGCGACCTCGGCGTGGAGATGCGCCCGGAAAAGGTGCCGCTGATCCAGAAGCGCATCATCCGCAAGTGCAACGAGGCCGGCAAGCCGGTGATCACTGCAACCCAGATGCTGGAGAGCATGATCGATCATCCGCGGCCGACCCGCGCCGAGACCTCCGACGTGGCCAACGCCATCCTCGACGGCACCGACGCCGTGATGCTCTCGGCCGAGACCGCCTCCGGGCGCTACCCGGTGGAGGCGGTTTCGCTGATGGTCCGGGTGGCCGAGGACATCGAGGGGGACCCGGCGTTGAAGGCCAAGGTCTTCCATCCGATTCCCGAGGTTCTCGGCTACCGGCGCCTCCCCGAGGCGATCGGCCAGGCTGCCTGCCGGGTGGCGGAGAACGTCGGCGCCACCGCCATCCTCGCCTTTACCCAGACTGGCAGCACCCCAGCCCTGGTTGCCAAATACCGTCCGGACATGCCGATCTACGCCGTCACTCCGTCCCAGGCGGTGCGTCGGCGCCTCGCCCTCTACGCCGGGGTGCGCTCGATCCGGGTCGACATCGCCGGCGACACCGAGACCCAGATCCGCTCGGTGGAGGAGGCGGTCCTCGCCGCCGGGGTGCTGAAGAAGGGGGAGGTCGTGGTGATCACCATGGGCAGCCCGGTTTCCGCTCCCGGGACGACCAACCTGCTCAAGGTCCACCGGCTGGGAACCGGCGATTTTTACGAAGTTCACTGACAAGGGGCAAAGATGAAAAAGGCCGTAGTCCTTTACAGCGGCGGGCTCGATTCGACGACCTGTATGGCGATCGCCCGCGACCAGGGGTTCGCCCCCCATGCCATCAGCTTCGCCTACGGCCAGCGTCACGCGGTGGAGCTGCAGAAGGCCCGGGAGTACGCGCCGCGGATCGGGGCGGTCGAGCACCTGGTGGTCGACTTCGACCTGCGGCAGGTCGGCGGCAGCGCCCTGACCAGCGACCTCGCGGTCCCCAAGGACGGGGTAAAGGCAGGGGAGATTCCGGTGACCTACGTGCCGGCGCGCAACACCATCTTCCTCTCCTTCGCCCTCGGCTGGGCCGAGGTCCTCGGGGCCTTCGACATCTTCATCGGCGTCAATGCCCTCGACTATTCGGGCTATCCCGACTGCCGCCCGGAATACATCGCTGCCTATGAGACAATGGCCAACCTGGCGACCCGCGCCGGGGTCGAAGGGGAGGGGCATTACCGCATTCACACCCCGCTCATCGACCTCACCAAGGCGCAGATCATCCGCCAGGGTCTGGCTCTCGGCGTCGACTATGCCCTGACCCATTCCTGCTACGACCCGACCCCGGAGGGGCTGGCCTGCGGCGCCTGCGATTCCTGCCGGTTGCGGCTGAAGGGGTTTGCCGAGGTCGGCGTCGACGACCCGGTCCGCTACGCCAAACCATAAGGAAAAGCCCATGTCCATGCCCGACCTGCAGAAAACTCGCGACACCCGCAACATTCCCATCGACAAGGTGGGGGTGAAGAACATCCGCTACCCGATCGTGGTCCACGACCGCAGCAAGGCCCAGCAGCACACCGTGGCGCGCGTCAACATGTACGTCGATCTTCCCCACCACTTCAAGGGGACGCACATGAGCCGCTTCATCGAGATCCTCAACCTCTACCACGGCGAGATCAGCATCGACAGCATGGATGTCATCCTGCGGGAGATGAAGAGCCGCCTCGAGGCCAGCCGCGCCCACCTGGAGCTCGATTTCCCCTACTTCATCGAAAAGCAGGCCCCGGTTTCCGGAGCGCGCAGCCTGATGGAATACCAGTGCCGGATGGCCGGTACCCTCGGCGAGGAAAGCGATTTCATCCTTGGCGTCAGCGTCCCGGTGACCTCCCTCTGCCCCTGCTCCCGGGAGATCAGTGCCCGCGGTGCCCACAACCAGCGCAGCCTGCTCAGCGTCGAGATCCGCTACACCGGCCACGTCTGGATCGAAGAGCTGGTCGCCTGGCTGGAGGATTGCGCCAGCGCCCCGGTCTACGCCCTGCTCAAGCGCGAGGACGAAAAGGCGGTCACCGAGCAGGCCTACGACCACCCAATGTTCGTCGAGGACATCGTCCGCGCGGTGACCGAGAGGCTCACGGCGGTGGCGGCGATCACCTGGTTCCGTGTCGAGTGCGAGAATTTCGAATCGATCCACAACCATTCGGCCTATGCCCTGGTGGAGAGCATGACCCGCTAACCGGGTTGTGGATAAGGCTGTGGAAATGGTGGATAAATCGTTGGCGTCAGGGGCAGAGGAGAGGACCGCCGGCGGCCGGGTGGGGATTTTCGTCAAGCAGCCGCTTCCGGGTGGGGTCAAGACCCGCCTCTGCCCGCCTCTGACGGAGGCCGAGGCCGCGGCTTTCTATGCCGTTGCCCAGGAGGAGACCGTTGCCCGGCTGGCTGCCGGGCCGTGGCCGGTGACCCTGGCCTATGCCGGCGCCGAGGCCTATTTCCGCGACCGCTTCCCGCAGCTGCCGCTTCTTCCCCAAGGGGAGGGTGACCTCGGCGATCGCCTGCAGCGAATCGCCGCCGCGCTGCTCGCCGCCGGCGGGCCGGTGCTGCTGGTCGGCTCGGACGCCCCCGACCTCCCGCTGGGGCTGGTCGACGAGGCATTCCGAGCCCTTAACGGGGTGGATGTCGTAACGGCGCCGGCCACCGACGGTGGCTACGTCCTGATCGGCTTCAACCGACCTCTGCCGCAGCTCTTTGCCGACATCCCCTGGAGTACCCCCGAAGTTCTCGCCCGCACCCGCCGCCGGGCCGCCGAGGCGGGCCTGAGCTGGCGGGAACTCACCCCCTGGGAGGATGTCGACGACTTCTCCTCCCTGCTCGCCCTGCTCAGGCGCTCCCCCGCCTCGGCCAGCGCCGCCTTCGCCCGCCGCCGGCTGGCCCATCTCCTTCCTGTAGTTTTCTAACACGCCAGCAGCCGTTCCGGTCTCAGGTCCCGCAGCCGGCTGTAGA
Source organism: uncultured delta proteobacterium (assembly GCA_963806685.1). Classification (GTDB taxonomy): domain Bacteria; phylum Desulfobacterota; class Desulfuromonadia; order Desulfuromonadales; family DDH964; genus DDH964. The sequence goes on along the minus strand of CAWDZB010000008.1, from coordinate 68,578 downwards.
GGGTTTCCCCCAGTGGATCGTCGATCAGGTGCACCCAACCGCCGATGTGAACCAGGCAGGCCGCCGGTTGCTCCTCCCGCAGGCGGCGCAAGGCGGCAGCCATCAGCGCATCACGGCGGCCGATTCTTTCCTCGCCCCGGCGCCGGGCGATAAAATCCCCGACCACCTGCGGCAGGGGCGTGCCGGTTATCAGCGCCCGGGCCAGGGGGTAGTCCTCCTGCACTGCCGCGTCGGCGCTTTCCAGGTGCAGCAGGGTGCGCAGGTTGCGGCAGGTGACCAGTTCCTTCTCCACCCGGCGCAGTTTGCGCCGGGCAATTTCGTCAAGGTCGATAAGATCGAGGGGAATTCGGGCGTTTTGGGCAAAGGTGGTGGCGACCCGGTATTCGTAGGGGAGGGCGAGCAGCCGGCGGATGCCGACAACCGCCGGGTGGCGTTCCAGTTCAGTCCGGGAGCAATGCTCTTCGGCGGCCAGGCGCCCGAGGATCCCGTCAAGCCGCCGGCCCAATTCCACCCCGCGGGTCTGGCGGAAATGAACCGCGGCGGGGCTCATCTCCAGGGTCAGAATGGCGGGGCGCAACTCCTCCAGCAGCCGGGCGAGGCCTGCCTCCCCCCCGGGGTCGCGGTGCACGGTCCCGATCAGCACTAGACGGCCCGCAGCCACCCTTCAGCGCTCCGGCACGGCACCGTAGCCGGCCGCCGGCAGCGCCTTGAGGATGTCGCGGATATGTTCCGGCCCGCGGGTTTCCAACTCCAGCCGGACCTCGGTGCGTCCCAGCGGCACCTCGCTGCTGCGCCGGTCGTGACTGACGTGCAGGATGTTGGCCCCGAGCCGGGCGAGCAAGGTCGCCAGGCCCGCCAGCGCCCCGGGGATGTCCTGCAGCTCGACGCGCACCTTGAGAAACCGTCCCTCGGCCAGCATCCCCCGCTCCACCACCTTGGCCAGGGTCTGGACGTCGAGGTTGCCGCCGGAGAGGACGCAGACGGTTTTGCCGCGGGGCAGGGGCCGGCGGCCGTAGAGCAGCGCCGCCAGGGTCACCGCGCCGGCGCCCTCGACGACCAGCTTGGCCTTTTCCAGCAGGCTGACGATGGCCTGGGCGATTTCCTCCTCCTCCACCGTGACCAGCTCGTCGACCAACTCCTCGATGAGCGGGAAGGTCAGCTCGCCGAGGCGCTTGACGACAATGCCGTCGGCCAGCGAGCGGGCAGCGGGGAGGGTTACCGGCTCCCCCTTGTGGCGGGCGAGCAGGGCCGAGGGGGCACCGGCAGCCTGTACACCGACGATGCGGATGCCGGGGGACAGGGCCTTGGCGGCGCTGGCGATCCCGGCAATCAGCCCGCCGCCGCCGATCGGCACCACCAGGGTTTCCGCCTCCGGCAGCTGGTCGAGAATCTCCAGGGCGATGGTACCCTGGCCGGCGATCACCAGCGGGTGGTCGAAGGCCGGGACAAAGAGCAGGTCGCGCTTGGCCTGCAGCTCTCGAGCGCGGGCCGCGGCCTCGTCGAAACCGGCGCCGTAAAGGACGATCTCCGCGCCGTAGCTGCGGGTGGCGAGGACCTTGGCCAGCGGCGTGTTCTCCGGCATCACCACTAGCGACGGGATGCCGGCGGCGGTAGCCGCGCAGGCCAGCCCCTGGGCATGATTGCCGGCCGAGGCGGTGATCACCCCGCGGGCGAGGACAGCGGGGTTCTGGTGGAGGAGAAAGTTGCTGGCGCCGCGCAGCTTGAAGGAGCCGGTTCGCTGCAGATTTTCGCACTTGAACCAGAGCGGGAGGCCGAGGCGTTCAGAGAAGTAATGGGAGGGGATTAGTTCGGTGCGGCGCACCCGTTCCCCCAGGGTCCGGGCGGCATCGCGGATCATTTTGAGCTCGAGCATGGTCGCCTCCGGCGGATTTGGTATTAAGACTAACCGCGGGAAAACACTTGGCAAGCCGGGCAGCGGTCATCGGGCCGGGATGGGTTAGGATCCGGTTAGGGCGTTGACTTGCCGAAGGCGATGGCCGATAATCGCGGTCACACCCCAATGTCCGAAGGAGGAATCTCTTGGAACTGGTACTTGGAGCGGGTCCGGTGGTCAAGCTGGTCCTGCTGGTTCTGGTCTATTTTTCGGTGGTTTCCTGGGCCATCATCTTCCTCAAATTCCGCACCATCCACCGCGCCACCCGGGATTCGGAGCGTTTTCTCGATTTCTTCTGGGCCAAGAAGCGCTTCGACGCCATCTTCCACGGCCTCAGGGATTACGCCCATTCCCCCCTGACGGTCCTGTTTCGCGACGGCTACCAGGAACTGCTCAAGGGGCAGCGCCACCACGAAGGGGAGGATGAGGGCGGCTTCAGCGGCGATCTCGGTACTTCGGAAAACGTCGCCCGCGCCCTGCGCCGCGCCACCACCCAGGAAGTCCATCGCCTCGAGAAGTTCCTCACCTTCCTCGCCACCACCGGCTCGACCGCCCCCTTCATCGGCCTGTTCGGCACTGTCTGGGGGATCATGGACGCCTTTCACGGCATCGGCAAAACCGGCAGCGCCTCGCTGGCGGTGGTCGCCCCGGGGATCTCCGAGGCGCTGGTGGCGACCGCCATCGGCCTGGTGGCGGCGATCCCGGCGGTCATGGGCTACAACCACTTCCTCAACAAGGTCAACGTCCTGACCGGCGAGATGGACAACTTCTGCCAGGAGTTCCTGAACATCGTCCAGCGCATGGCGCGGAGGGGCTGATGGAAGTTGGACGCCGGGGAAACGGTGGCCGCAGCAGCCTCTCGCAGATCAACGTCACCCCGATGGTCGACATCATGCTGGTGCTGCTGATCATCTTCATGGTCACCGCGCCGATGATGGAGCAGGGACTTGACGTCAATCTCCCCGAGGTGCAGAACGCTCCCGGCCTGAACAATAGCAGCGAGCCGCTGGTGGTGACCGTGGCCCGGGACGGGAAGATCTCCGTCGGGCGGTCGCGGATCGATGCGCCGGCGAAGCTGACCCCGGTGCTGAAGCAGATCCTGAACGGCAAACAGGACCGGCAGGTTTTGCTCGAGGCCGACCGCGAGGTACCCTACGGGCGGGTGGTCCAGGTGATGGCTGCGATCCGCGCGGCCGGGGTGGAGAAGCTCGGCATGGTTTCGCAGCCGCCGAAGGATTGAAGGGGACGGATCGGACCGGAATGAATGGCAACCGCAGACTCAAGCAGGGAGTGGCAGGGCGTCCCGAGGTGAAGCTGGGACGGATGGTCCTGGCCTCCCTGGGGCTGCACCTGGCGGTCCTGCTGGTCTTTTCCGGGATGATCCTGCCGCGCTTCGGTACGCCGCAACCGGTTTATTTCGTCGACCTGGTCAACCTGCCGGTCGCCCGTCCCCAGGCCGGTCGCCCCGATGCCCGGCCGGAGCCGGTCAAGGAGAAACCGGCCGCCAAGAAAGAGGTGGCGCGGAGCGAACCCAAACCGGCGCCGCCCCCCCCCAAGCCGAAGGTCAGGGCGCCGCTCAAGACCGCCCCGCCGGTGGCAAAGCCCGCGAAGCCGAAACCGTCCAAACCTGCCCCGGCCGCGAGCTACCAGGATACCCTGAAGAAGATCGAGGCGATGCAGCAACAGAAGCACCGGCAGCAGGAATTGGACGAATTAAAGGCGAAGCTGGCGGCGTTGGCAAGGGACGATACCCGGACGGCTGCCAACCCGTCGGCGGCCCCGGTAGGGATGCTCGAAGGGAAGGGGGACCAGGCCGGGGTCGAGCAGCGCGCCTGGCTGCAGGCATTTTTCAAGGCCAACTGGCGGCTGTCCAAGTACCAGGTGGGGAGTCGTGAGCTGGAGGCCCGGGTAACGGTCCGCTACGATGCCAAGGGGAACCTGCTCGACTACAAGATGGAGAAATCCTCCGGCGACCCGGCCTTCGACGACTCGGTGAAGCGGGCGGTGCTGCTCGACAAGCAGCTTCCCTTCGCGCCTGGCCGCCTCATCGACGAGGAAATTGTCTTCAACCTGAAGGACCTTCTGGAGTGAACATGCGCCCTGTTGTTTTGCTGATCATCCTGCTGGCGCTCTGCTGGCCGGCCGCGGTCCGCGCCGAAATAGAGGTGCGCGCCCCCGGCCAACAGGCGATACCGCTGGCAGTCACCACCTTCCTCCCTCTCGACCAGGCGCGGCCGGAGGTCGCCGCCGAATTCGATCGCACCCTGAACGGGGACCTCGACCTGTCGGGGCTCTTCGCCATGGTCAATCCGGCGGCTTTTCTCGGCGACGCGGGCAAGCTCGGCCTGGTGAGCATCGACGTCGATTTCGGCCAATGGCGGATGCTCGGCGCCCAGGACGTGGTCAAGGGCGCCTACGCGGTACGCGGCGAGGAGTTGGTGGTGGAGGCGCGACTGTTCGACGTTGTCAGCCACCGCCTGCTGACCGGGCGTCGCTACGTCGGCCGGATCAAGGATGTGCGGCGCATGGCCCACGCCTTCGCCGATCAGATCCTCAAGAGTCTGACCGGCGAAGAGGGACCGTTCAATTCGCGCATTGCCTACGTCGACAATCGTTCCGGGCACAAGGAGCTCTACCTGATGGATGTCGACGGGCACAATCCGTTGCGTCTCACCGATCATCGTTCGATTATCCTCAACCCCGATTTTTCGCCGTCGGGCAAGGAGCTGATCTTCACCTCCTACCGGCGCGGCAACCCCGATCTCTACCGCAAGGAGATCTATTCCGGCCAGGAGGCCCGGATCTCCTCCCGTCCCGGACTGAACGCCTCGGCGCGCTACCGGCGCGACGGCAAGGCCATTGCCCTGACCATGACCCGGGACGGCAATTCCGAACTCTACCAGATCGATCTTAACGGGAAGATCGAAAAGCGCCTGACCCAGAGCTGGGGCATCGATGTCGATCCCTCCTGGAGCCCCGACGGCCGCGAGCTTGCCTTCGTCTCCGACCGCCAGGGGAATCCCCAGGTCTTCATCGGCGAGGCCGACGGTGGACCGGTCCGCCGGCTGACGCGGGACGGGAAATACAATGCCACCCCGGCCTGGAACCCCAAGGGGGACCTGATCGCCTTCAGCCGCATGGAAAAGGGGGTGTTTGATATCTATACCATCCACGCCGACGGCAGCGGCGAACGGCGCCTGACCTTCGGTCCGGGGAACAAGGAACACCCCCGCTGGAGTCCCGACGGCCGGTTTCTGGTCTACTCCTCCAATCAGGAAGGGCAGAAGGCGATTTACGTCATGCGCGCCGACGGCACCGGCAACCGGCGCATTTCTCCCCCCGGGGGGGAGAGCAGCCACCCGGCCTGGTCCCCCCGCTGGTGAGGGCAAGGCTGTTGAGTTTGCCTGTCGTTCCTGTATAATCGCAAATCTGTATTCGAGCTACCGCGGTCGTCATTGACGACCCATAAGCGGAAAAATTAATCAACCCTGTCAAATGCAAAAGGAGTGGGAGCGATGAAAAAGTACTCTGCGATGAACCTGTTGATGATCCTGGCAGTGGTCCTGCTGCTGGCTGCCGGTTGCGCCAAGAAGCCCGCTACGGAAGGGATGGCACCCACCGAGATGGGCGCGGCGCCGGCGACCACCCAGATGCCCAGCCAGGAGGTCAGCGGCATCAGTGAGCAGGCGGTCAGCGAGCCGGCGATGGGCAACGAACAAGGCCAGATCGAGACTGCCGCGGTCACCGGCCTCGAGCGGATCACCTTCGATTTCGACCAGTACACCCTGACCCCCCAGGCTACCGCCACCCTGGCGGCCAATGCCGCCTACATGCAGGCGAACCCGAATATCCAGGTGCGCATCGAGGGGTACTGTGACGAGCGGGGCTCCGACGAATACAACCTCGCCCTCGGCGAGCGCCGGGCGCAGGCGGCATTGAACTACCTGGTCTCCCTCGGCGTCGCCAAGGACCGCCTGTCGACCATCTCCTACGGCGAGGAGATGCCCCTCGACCCGGGGCACACCGAAGAGGCCTGGACCAAGAACCGGCGTGACGAGTTCAAGGTCGTCCGTTAATCGCATCCATTTTTTCGAGGGCCGCGCCGGCAGGCGCGGCTCTGTTTTCGGGAGAGGCAAGAGATGAAGGCACGTCGGCAGTTGTGGTCCGTATTGCTGCTCCTGGTACTTTTGAGCGGCTGCATGCCCCTTCCCCAGCAGCAGCGTAACGAGCAGGACCTCGAGGAAATGAAGCGCCGGCTGGCCAATCTGGAGCGGGCGGCGGCCGCCCGGCAGCAGGACCAGGGACTCGAGGGACGACTGAACGGCATGGCGAAGCAGCAGGCCGACCTGCAGGCCGCGCTCGATGCCCTGCGGGTTGATTTCCAGGGGTCCAACGGCCGCCTGGAGGATCTCACTCACCAGAATCAGGCCCTGGGTGAGGAACTGAAGGTGGTTCGCAACGAGCTCGACCTGAAGGTGTCGGCTCTCGAGGCAAAGGTCGCCAAGCTGGCGGCGGCTCCGCCACCCGCTCCGGCCCCGGCTCCGACCGTTGCCGATTCGCCGGAGGCACTCTACCAGAAGGGACTGGACCTGATCCAGAAGCAGGGGGACTATGCCAAGGGCCAGGAGGTATTGCGGGAGTTTTTGAAGCGCTATCCGCAGCACGAACTGGCGGTCAATGCCCAGTATTGGATCGGGGAGGCGTTTTACGGCGAAAAGCAATATGAGAACGCCATCCTCCAGTTCCAGGACGTGATCCAGAAAAACCCCACTCATGCCAAGGCCCCGGCGGCGCTCCTCAAGCAGGGACTGGCATTCCATGCCATGGGCGATCTCAAGAACGCGCGGATCATTCTGCAGAAGGTGATCGACAACTACCCGAAAAGCGAGGAGGCTGGCAAGGCGAGGGACCGGCTCGCCCAATGGCCGGCAAAATAATTCCAACCCCGTTGCAGGAAACTTCCAGGGGCGGCCGCCGGGCCGCCCCTTTTTCGTGCCCTTCAGGATTCTCCGCCGAGACGGCGGAAGGCGGCAAGCAGGTCGTTCTGGCTGAGGATGCCGAGCAGGCGCTGCGGTTCGTGGGGGTCGATCACCGGGAAATAGCTGATGTCCCGCTGCTGTTGCAGGATCTTGAGGGCCTCGCGCAGCGCCATGTCGGGGGGGATGGCGTGGGGATTGGCGGCGAGCAGGTCGCCGGCGACGACCAGCGGCACCAGCGCCGGCTCGAAGAGGAGGTTGCGGATTTCGGTGTAGTTGATCATGCCGAGGAAGTGCCCCTCGGCGTCGACCACCGGAAAACGGTCGTAGCGACTGTGGGCGATGAAGCGCAGCAGTTCGTTGAAGGCGGTGGCGTTGCGTACCGTTTCGACGTTCTGACGCATGACGTGGCGCACCAGGATATCCCCCGGATCGCGCAGCTGATGGCCTGCCGGCAACCCGAGCGAGGAGCGAAAGTGCTGGGCGACCGAGTGCAGACCTTCGAGGGCACCCTGTGGAGCTCGTTTCTGCAGCAAGGAGAGGATCGGCACCTCGCCGGCGCGGACCAGGCCATGGCGCACCGCCAGCGGGCCGACCAGTTCGAAGATCACCACCGAGCCGAGGACGATGGTTTCGATCAGGTGGCCCCCTTCCGGCCAGACCCGCACCAGGGAACCGGCCAGGCCGATGGCCACCCCGGCCTGGGCCAGCAGGGTGATGCCGACATAACTCTGCGCCCGGCGGCCGAAGGCGCCGAGGCGGGCGCCGATCACCGCGCCGAGCCACTTGCCGAGAGTGCGGGCGAGGACGTAAACGACGCCGAGCAGGCCGATATGGGGCAGGCTTTCGATATGCAGGTTGGCGCCGGCGAGGACGAAAAAGGCGATGTACAGCAGGTAGTCAACCTGTCGCAGGCCTTCGAGGAGCTGATGCCAGCGGGGGGAGCTATTGGCGAGGGTGATGCCGAGCGCGAGGCTGGCCAGCAGCGGGTCGATGCCGAGCCGATGGCAGAGGGCCGAGCTGGCAATGACCCCGCCGAGAAGCAGGACCTTCTGCTCGCTGGGCAGTTCCAGGCGCTGGGCCCAGATCGAGAGCAGAAAACCGATCCCCCCGCCGATGACAATCGGGCCGACCATCCGAGCGGCGAGAAGCGCGAGTGGTTCCTCGGGACGAATCAGCAGATGGGTGAGAATGGCGAAACCGAGGACCGAAACCAGGTTGTTGAAGCCGACCAGGGTCAGCACGGTACCGGTGACCGGACCGTCCGCCTCGTATTCCCGGATCACCATCAGGGTGGCTGCCGGCGCGGTGGCAACGGCGATGATGCCCAGGAGCAGGGCAAAGGTCAGCGAAGTCGACCAGACGTCCAGGCCGGGGAGGGTCCGGTGCAGCCAAAACAGGTTGGCGGTTAGGGTCGTAGCGGCGACGAGCAGGAAAGTGAGGGCGATTTCGCTGGCGGAAAAGACCAGGATCCGGTGCCGCCAGCGGCGCAATTGTTCCAGCTGGAACAGGCCCCCGATATTCATCAGGATCAGGGCGAGGCCGATGTCGGCCAAGGGGCGCAGCTCCCGCAGGGCGAGACTGCTGATCGGCGGTGGGAAACCGACCAGGCGAGCGAAGGACGGGCCCAGCGCCAGGCCAACGAGCAGATAGCCGGTCACCCGCGGCACATGGCACAGGGAAGCCAGCCTCCCGCCGATCAGGGCGCCAAGGAAGAGGCAGGCCAAGGCCTGGAGGATGGGGACAAGGGAAGCGGCCATGGTCGCAACCTGTGGCCCTGGATGGAGGGGAGGTTACGCTGGCCGGGTGCAGGACCACCCACCCGGGCGCCTCATGAACATTGGCGGGACTCCCGTCTCGGTCGGCGCCGTGGTAGGTGTCAGCGGATGATCTTCCAGCTGCCGTCGGGTTGGCGGCAGGCGGTGCCGTAGGCCTGCTGTTTCTCGCCGCCGATGTAGACCGTCTGCACGTATTCCCGGCAGTATTTCCCCTGGGAATTCTGGTAGGTCTCGACAGGAGTGATCGAGCCGGAGTGGCCGCTGTCGGGGTTATGCCAGGTGGTGGTGGTCTGGGTCCGTGTGTTTTCGAGGGCATACTGGGCGTTCTGCTGCATGGCGAGCTGGTCGGCGCGGTCCAGGGAACGGCCGATTTCCTGGCCCATCAGGGCTCCGGCGAGGGTGCCGACGCCCACCGCCAGCAGCCGTCCGGTGCCGTGGCCGACCTGGGCGCCGAGCAGAGCCCCGGTTCCGGCGCCGATCAAAGTGCCGGCCCCCTCTTTCGGTCCGGCATAAGGGGAGCAGGCCGACAGGACCAGCGCGACAAGGACGAACAGGACGAAGCTGCGTTTCATGACGATCCTCCCCAGCTGGGGTTGGCTAGGCAAGTTCTCACGGTGGAGGGGAAATCTTTCTGCTAGTTTAGCGACGGGGGGCGAGGTGTCAAGACGCCCTGTCCGCCCCCGGCGGGGCGGCCGGGGGCGGACAGGGTATTCAGCCCCGGGACTTCGGGGAAGATGGCGTGGCGGCCGGTTGCACCAGCGGTTTAGCGGGAGCCTTGCCGGCCTTGACCAGGGTCGTCCGGGTGGCCTTTTGCAGCTCCTTGAGCAGGGAGCTGCTGACTTTGAACAGATAGGGTGCTGAGGAGACCTTGAGCAGAGCCGCGTTCTTGTCGTCGCCGTTGGCAAAGTCGTAGCGACGTACCGTACCGTCCTTCAATTCCAGGCGCAGGCTCAGGTCGACCGGGTGGGGAAGGGGGTGGTCGGCGCCGGCGGCAATATCCTGAATCGTCAGTCCGGCCAGGCGATCGACCAGCTGTTGGGCGTGTTCGCCGTCGGTTTCCTCTCCGGTGGCGAGCTTCGCCAGCTTCGGCTTGCCCTTCTCCACCAGCAGGCGGCTATCTGGGAGATCCACGGCCGTAATCTGTTCGGCCTTGAGCTGCAGCTGGCGGCTGTCTATCCAGTCGGCGGGCTTGAGACTGGCCCGGTAGCTGCTGAAGGGGATGTCGTAGACTTCCTTTTCCCCGGCCAGCCGGGCATGCACCTTGCGAAAGCCCGGGGAACTGCCGAGCAGCAGGGTCGCCACGGTTTTGTCGCCGGTTTGGAATTGCAGGCGCCGGTCGAAGGCGGTATCGGCGACCTTGAAGCGCTTGAAGGCGTCGTCGGTCCGGGCCACCGGCCAGTTACGCTCGATGCCGAGCAGGGTGGAGAGGAGGGTGTCGACCTTCTGGCCGTCGGCCGGGGCGTTGAAATGGTCGGGGAGTCGCCAGTGGCCGTCCCTCTTCTGCAGGACCAGATGACCCTGATTGCCGCCGTCGATCTGCAGGCGGTCGATTTGATCGGCGGCGACCGCCAGCAGCTTGCCGCCGTGGAAAGTCCCCAGGTTGTCACTCTTCAGCCACAGCCCCAGGGCCAGGCCGAGCTGGAGCACCAGGACCAGGCCAGAAATGAGAATGGCGCGTTTCATGGTTACACCCTCCCTTCCAGCAGCTGTTGGTAACGGTTGCGGGTGCGGCGGCCCTGCAGCCTGGAGAAGATGAACACCAGCAGCAGCCCGCCCAGGACCAGGGCGTAGTCGAGATATTCACAAAGCATCCGGGCCTCGCGGGTGAGGGGTTTCAGGGTGCGGGCGTAGTGGCCGTGGCTGCGGATGCTCAACAGGCCGGGATCCTCCAGCGACCAGTCGATGGCATTTTCGACCAGCTGCAGAGCCCCGAGTTCCTGCTGGCCGCTGGTGCTGGAAGCCAGCTGCAGGGTCTGGTCGCTGAGAAAGTCACTGGAGCCGAACAGGATCAGCCGCGCCGAATCGGGAGATTTGTCGATCACCCCGGCAATCTGCGGCGTCTGGTTCTTGCCGCCGGCGGGCTTGCCAGCATCCTTGCCGGCGGCAAGCAGGGGTGAGGTCTTCCCCTTGAACCAGGAGGTGAAGGATCCCTGCAGGGCCACCCCCAGCAGCTGCTCGCCCCGGGTTTTCCCCGGGGTAAATCCGGAGCGGCCATCCTCGTCGATGCGCGGCACCAGGTTACCGGCGTCCGAGGTCCAGGCGTCGGGTGAACTCTTCAGCAGCCAGGTCAGTTTCTGCCCCTTGGTCTTTTGGGCATCGACCTCGATCGGGGAGGCCCAGTCCATCAGCACCCGGCTGAGATCGGCGGAAACCGGCAGCTCGCTGTTGAGCCCGCTGTCTCGCACGTCGATGAAGTAGGGATAGGGGACCAGGCGCAGCTCCTGCAGGACGAAGCCGCCGACATTGCGGCTCACCGGTACCGGGAATGGCTGGTTGCGCGGGTCGAGGACCATCTTCCGGTCGAGTTTCAGTCCCTTCTGTGCCAGCCATTGCAGCAGCACGCCCTGCTGCGGGCTGGCGCTGAGGTTGTCGCGGCTGAAGCTGACCTGGTAGGGGGAGGTGGCCAGCAGCACCGTTCCGCCCTGCATCAGGAACTGGTCGACGGCGAAAAGCCCCTTGTTCGAAAGCTGCTTCGGTGCCGCCACCACCAGGATATCGGCGGCCTCGGGAATACGCCCCTGATCGAGGTCGACGCTGCGGACATTGTAGTTGGCTTCCAGCTGCTGGCGCAGCACCTGGAACTCTTTGCCGTCTTCCATCCCCATCTGCGCCAGGTAGGGATTGGCGGAGGCCTTTGGAACCGCCAGCGCTACGGTCTTCAGGTAATTCCCGGCAAAGCGCTTGAGGGCTGAGGTCAGGTTCGTGCGCAGGGCAGCCTTGGTGAAGTCCTGCGGCAGCGCCACCGGCACCGTCTGCTCGCCGTCCCCCAGGGTCAGGTAGAAGTAGAAGTGATCGGGATCGAACAACCCGGCCTGCATCGGCCGGAAGCCAAAGTCGGTCTCGATCTTCTTGGCGACCTCGCCACCGTTGGCTTCCGGCTCCACCAGCTTGAAGCTGAACTTGCCGCCGGACTGTTTCTGCAGCTCGTCACTCAGCTCACCCAACTGGGCCTTGAAGGTTCGCAGGAACTTCGGCAGCTTGGCATCGGCGGAGATATAGCCGGTCAGGGTCACCGGCTGACTCATCGCGGCGAACAGGTCGCCACTCCCCTTGAAGCCGTACACCACCTTCTTGATGGCCCGGGTCAGGGCATATTCCGGGTTGCGAAGTTCGACCTCGATCCCCTCTGCCCCGCGTCGCTTGACCTCGATCAGGTCACGAAAACTGAGGACCTGGTAGCGATCGCCGTACTGCACCAGCAGGTGGAAGTAGGAGTTGACCAGCGACGACTGGTAACGGTCGGCCACTTGGAAGGGGACCGGCTTGATGTTGTATTTCTGGTTGGCTTCCGCCTCCAGTTCGGGATTCTGCTGGGGATCGACGAACTCGGCCCGCACCTTGCCGCCGCCGGCCATCTGGTATTCCTCGATCAGGTCGCGCAGCCGTGGAACCAGCGGGGCGAGCAGCGGATGAGTTTTGGCGCTGAAGTAGCCGCGGATCAGCAGCGGTTCCTGCAACTCGCCAAGGTACTGGCGGGTGGCGTCGGAGAGGGAATAGATGCGCCCGGCGGTCAGGTCGAGGCGCGCCCGGCCGAGGTTCTGCAGCCAGAGGTTGCCGGCCAGCAGGTTGGCGACCAGCAGCAGGGTCAACAGCCCCCAAAGGCGGTGACGTGGGCCGGCGGCGTCATGGGCCCAGCGCAGCCGCTCCAGGCTGTAGAGGGTCAGGGTGAAGAAGACCCCGACCAGGCTCAGGTAGTAGTAGAGGTCGCGCAGGTCGATGACGCCGCGAGTGATCGAGGCGAAGCGCGAGCCGCTGCCGAGCAGTTTGAGGATCTCCCCGGTGCGATTGCCGAAGAAACCGGTCAGCAGATCACTGCCGAGCAGGTAAAAAAGCCCGCAGACCAGCACCGTTGAGATCAGGCTGACGATCTGGTTGTCGCTGCGGGCGCTCAGGTAGAGGCCAATGGCGAGGTAGGCCGCACCGAGAAAGAGGGCCGCCAGGTATCCCCCCCAGACCGGTCCCCAGTCGAGGGGGCCGATGAAGCTGACGGTCAGCGGCAGCGGCAGGGTCAACAGCAGCGCCAGCGCCAGCAGCGCCAGGCCGGCCAGGAACTTGCCGGTGAGCAGCTGCAGCGGGCTGACCGGCAGGGTCAGCAGGTGCTCGATGGTACCCATGCGCCGTTCCTCGCTCCACATGCGCATGGTCAGGGCCGCCACCAGGAAGATCAACAGCACCGGCATCCATTCGAAGAGCGGTCGGACGTCGGCGATGTTGCGGGCGAAGAAGGCGTCGGCCCAGAAAAAGACGAAGAGGCTGACCAGCAGGAAACTCCCCAGGAAAATATAGGCGACCGGCGAGGAAAAAAAGGCGGAGAGCTCCTTGCGGGTCACGCGCAGCGTTTCAGGCAGCATCGGCGCTCACCTCCTTGGCGGTAATTTCGTGGAAGACTTTCTCCAGCGAGCGCTCCTCGGGCTGCAGGGCGAACAGCTCCCAGCCGGCGCCGACCACCGTTCGGGCTATTTCAGCGGCGGCAGCGGCCGGCTCCTGGCGCGGCTGCAGACGGTAGCAGCCGGCACCGGCCGGCTCGATCCGGGCCACGTTCGGCAAACCTCCCAGCCGTTCCAGAGCCTGGGCGGCCGGGGCAGCGCAGCGCAGCAGCAGATCGCTGCTGCGGGTCAGCTCGGCCAGCTGGGCATCCAGGGCCAGCCGCCCCTGGCGCAGGATCAGCACCCGCTCGCAGGTGGCCTCGACCTCCTGCAGGATATGGGTCGAGACGATCACTGTGGCGGTCTTCCCCAGCTCGCGGATCAGTTCGCGCATCTGCTCGATCTGCCCCGGGTCGAGGCCGTTGGTCGGCTCATCGAGGATCAGGATCTCCGGCTGGTGGAGCAGCGCCTGGGCGACCCCGACCCGCTGCCGGTATCCGCGCGACAGGGTGGCGATGGGCGCCATCGCCTTGGCCTGCAGCGAAGTCTGTTCGATGGCCCGGCGGATTGCCGCCGGCCGTTCCTGCTCCTTCAGGCCGCGCAGGGTGGCCGTATAGTCGAGGGAATCGACCACGCTCATCTCCGGGTAGAGGGGGCAGTTTTCAGGCAGGTAGCCGATGCGGGCTTGCCCGGCGCTACGGTCGGCCTGCAGATCCTCTCCGGCGATGCGGATTTCGCCCCCGCTCGGCTCGAGAAACCCGGTCAGCATTTTCATGATGGTCGATTTTCCTGCACCGTTGTGGCCGAGCAGACCGACGATTTCACCGCGGCCGATGCTGAAGGTGACCCTGTCGACGGCAGTGAGCTGGCCGTAACAACGCGAAAGATTCGTTACCTCGATCATGAACCTTCCTCCTTTCCTGGACGAGGTAGGGGAGCCCGGGCGCGAGGCCCGGCGCGATAGGACGTGGCATTCCGGGGATGGAGGGGCAAGCGGTGTGCCAACAAAAAACCTGCAAAAACAAGCGCTTGCTTGCCAAGCGCCTGGGGCAATCTGCCCCGTCGGGGCAATTTGCCTCGGAGGACTTGCCATGGCGAGGGTTAGCGACTGGACCTGGAGTTTCCCGGTCGGGATCGGTGGCCCGTTGCCGGATGAGGCTCTACGGGAGAGGATGCCTGGCGGCGGCACTTTCGGGATTCTGGTCGAGGTTATCCAGAATGCCCTCCCGGCCCCTGGCGGTGCCGGGAGGGGGAAGGCTCAGGAGCGGCGGGCCTCGATGCGGTTCATCAGGGCGAGCAGCAGGCCCAGGGCGATGAAGGCGCCGGGGGGGAGGATCAGCAGCAGGAAGGGGGGGTAGGCGGCGCCGAACAGGGAGTGGCCGAGCAGGGCGCCGGTGCCGAACAGTTCGCGCACCGAGCCGAGCACGAACAGCGCCAGGGTGAAGCCCAGCCCCATTCCCAGGCCGTCGGCCAGAGAGGGCAGGATGGCGTTCTTGCCGGCAAAGGCCTCGGCGCGCCCCAGGATGATGCAGTTGACGACGATCAGCGGGATGAAGATGCCCAGCGCCTTGAAGAGGTCGTAGACGTAGGCCTCCATGCACAGCTGGACGACGGTGACGAAGGAGGCGATCAGCACGATATAGATGGGGATGCGCACCTTGTCGGGAATCACCCGGCGCATGGCGGAGATCGCCAGGTTGGAGCCGACCAGCACGAAGGTGGTGGCCAGCCCCATGCCGATGCCGTTGATGGCGCTGGTGGTCACCGCCAGGGTCGGGCACATGCCCAGCACCAGCTTGAAGGTCGGGTTCTCCCGCCACAGGCCTTTGGCGAAGTCGTGGACCAGGTTCATGGCGTCTGCTCCTTGGGGGCGGGTGCGGGGGCGTTGACGATTTCGTCGCGGTGCTGTTTGAAGAACTCCAGCCCCCCCTTGAGGGCCTTGACCACCGCTCGCGGCGAGATGGTGGCGCCGGTGATCTGGTCAAAACTGCCGCCATCCTTCTTCACCCGCCAGTCGGCGTTGTCGAGGCTCTTGCCGGCGAACTGCCCCTTGAAGGCGGGCTCGCTGATGCGCGCCCCGAGCCCCGGGGTCTCGCCGTTGGTGAGGATCTCGACGCCGGTCACCGTCCCTGCCGGGTCGACGCCGGCCATGATTTCGATGTTGCCGCTGTAGCCGTCGGGAGCGATCACCTTGAAGGCGACCCCGACCAGCGCGCTTCCCCGCCGGCCGCGGTAGAAGGTGCGCTCAAGCGGCTTGCCCTTGGCGTTGGTGCCGGCGCTCAAGGTCACGCTGTCGCTGTCGGGCTGGTTGTCGATCTCGGGCAGCACCGCCTTGAGCGCCTTGACCATCTGCAGCCGGCGCTGCTCGGCGATCGGCGCGCGGGTGGCGCTCTCCACCAGCGACAGGATCAGGGCGGCGCCGACGGCGATGGCGGTCAGAGCCACGACCAGGCGAAGGATCTCTTTCATGCCTCCCTCCCGGCGGCGACGACCTGGCCGAATTTCTGCGGCCGGGTGAAGCGGTCGATGAGCGGGGTCGCCGCGTTCATCAGCAAGATGGCGAAGGAGACCCCTTCGGGATAGCCGCCGAACAGGCGGATCAAGACCGTGATCAGGCCGCAGCCGGCGCCGAAGACCAGCATCCCCCGGGTGGTCACCGGCGAGGTGACCATGTCGGTGGCCATGAAGAAGGCGCCGAGGATCAGGCCGCCGGTGGCGAGCTGGAACAGGGGACCCGGGTAGCGGCTCGGGTCGACCAGCCAGAACAGCCCGGAGAGGACCAGCACCGTGCCGAGGTAGCTAATGGGGATGTGCCAGGTCAAGACTTTCCGCCAGAAGAGGTAGGCGGCGCCGAGAAGCAACGCCACGGCCGAGACCTCGCCGAGGGAGCCGGCCATGTTGCCGAGCAGGTAGCTGCCGACGCCGGTCTGCAGATCGGCGGGGAGCTTGCCGTGGAGCATCACCGCCTCCTTGGCCAGCCCCAGGGGGGTGGCGCTGGTCACCGCGTCGAGCCCCGAGCCCAGGGGGGCCGGGGCGCTCCAGCGGGTCATCTGCACCGGGAAGGAGATCAGCAGTACCACCCGGGCGACCAGCGCCGGGTTGAACAGGTTGTAGCCGAGCCCGCCGTAGACCTGCTTGCCGATGGCGATGGCCACCACCGCGCCGACCAGCGCCAGCCACCAGGGGACCGACGGCGGCAGGTTCATGGCCAGCAGGATGCCGGTCACCGCGGCGCTGCCGTCGGCCAGGGTCAAGGGCCGCTGCAGCCCCTTGCAGCAGAGCGCCTCGGCCGCCAGACAGCCGGCGGTGCACAATACCAGGATCAGCAGGGCCCGCAGGCCGAAGAGATAGACCGAGACGGCGCAGGCGGGCAACAGCGCGAGGATCACGTCGCGCATCACCTTGTCGGTGGTCACCCCGCTGTGGGCATGGGGGGAGCTGGAGAGGTAGAGCTGGCTTTCCACGTCAGACCTTTCTGCGCTTGGCCAGGATCGCCCCCTTGGCCTGGCGGATCGCCTGCACCAGCGGGATGGCCGCCGGGCAGGTGTAGGTGCAGCAGCCGCACTCGATGCAGTCCATGGCATCGAAGGCCTCGGCCTCGTCGAACAGATCCAGGCGGGCGAAGGCGGCGATAGTGGTCGGCAGGATGTGCGCCGGGCAGACCCGCACGCAGCGTCCGCAGCGGATGCAGGGCCCCTCCGACGCCTGCGGGAACTGGCCGGGGCCGAACAGGAGCAGCCCCGAGGTGCCGCGGGTGACCGGGGCCTCGAGGCCCAACTGGGCGGCGCCCATCATCGGCCCGCCGAGGATGATCTTGGCCGGGGGGGCCTTGGTCCCGCCGCAGGCCGCGACCAGGTGGGAGAGCGGCGTACCGATGCGCACCCGCAGGTTCTGCGGATGGACCAGGGCCGGACCGGAGACGGTGGCGATGCGCTCGATCAGCGGCTGGCCGCGCCGCACCGCGTCGGCCACCGCGGCGCAGGTGCCGACGTTCTGCACCACTACGCCGACGTCCATCGGCAGCCCGCCGCTGGGGACCTCGCGGCCGGTGGTGGCGAGGATCAGCTGCTTCTCCGCCCCCTGCGGGTACTTGACCGCCAGCGCCACCACCTCGATGCCGGTTCCGGCACAGGCTTTTGTCATGCCGGCGATGGCGTCGGGCTTGTTGGCCTCGATGCCGAGCAGGGTCCGCTCCACGCCGAGGATTTTTTGCAGGATGGCGATGCCGCCTAAGATGCGCTGCGGCTCCTCCAGCATCAGCCGGTGGTCGGCGGTCAGGTAGGGCTCGCACTCGACACCGTTGAGGATCAGGGTATCGATGCTCTTGCCCTCGGGGGGATTGAGCTTGACGTGGGTGGGAAAGGTCGCCCCGCCCAGCCCGACGATGCCGGCGTCGCGGATTTTTTCGCGCAAAGCGTCAGCGTCGAGCTTTGCCGGGTCGGCCCCGGCCAAGCCCTCAAGCCAGGCGTCGGCGCCGTCGGGGCGGATCACCACCGCCGGCAGCGCCCGCCCGGAGGGATGCATCCGCGGCTCCACCGCCACCACCTCCCCCGACGTGGAGGCGTGCACCGGCACCGAGACGAAGCCCTTGGCGGTGCCGACCACCTCCCCCTTCTTCACCGCCTGCCCGACCGTCACGCAGGCCTCGGCCGGCGCCCCGATGTGCTGGGAGAGGGGGATCACCAGCTCCGCCGGCAGCGGGCAGTCGGCGATCGCCAGGTGCTCCGTCCATTTCTTGTGGTCCGGCGGATGCAGCCCGCCGGGGAAGCTCTTGAGTTTCATCAGCTCAATCCGAAAAAGCCAAAGTCAAAGGGTCGCCTTGCCTTGGTCGAGGAGTTCCTTGGTTGTCCTACGCCGCCGTGCTCGGTTCGACGTGGCAGGTCGGCACCGCGAAGCGGCTCCCCTCGGGATAGCCCTCGGCGAAGTCGCGGATGCACTTGGTCGGGCACTTGGCCACCGCGGCTTCGGCCCCGTCGGGCTGGGGATAGACCGTTCGCGCCAGGTTCTGCTCGATGACGTAGGCTTCGGGGGCGGTCTTGACGCAGATCTGGCAGGCGATGCAGCCGATCTGGCAGTACTTGCGCACCGCCGCCCCCTTGTCGCGGCTGTTGCACAGCACGTGGACGGTGGCCGCCAGCGGGGTCATGGCGATCACCTGCCGCGGGCAGGCCGGGATGCACTTCTTGCAGCCGGTGCACTTCTCGCGGCTGATCACCGCCAGCCCTTCCGCGGTCATCTCGATGGCGCCGAAGGGGCAGACCCGGGCGCAGGTCCCCAGCCCCAGGCAGCCGCCGGGGCAGGTCTTGGGACCGTCGGCGAGCTTCTGCGCGGCGTTGCAGTCGGCAATGCCGAGGTAGTGGTACTTGCTCTTGGCCTTGGCATTGTCCCCCTGGCAGAGCACCACGGCGATCTGCGGCTCGGCGGCGGTGGCCTCGACCCCCATGATGTGGGCGATTTGCTCCAAGGTTGCCGCCCCACCCGGGGTGCACAGGGTGGGTGCCGCTTCCCCGGTCGCCACCGCCTTGGCGTAGGCGGAGCAGCCCGGATAGCCGCAGGCCCCGCAGTTGGCCCCGGAGAGGACCTCGAGCAGCGCCAGCTCCCGCGGGTCGACTTCCACCGCGAACTTCTTCGCCGCCGCCCCGAGGGCCAGCGCCGCGAGCAGGCCGATGCCGCCCAGACTGAGGATCGATGCAAGCATGGTGTTTTTCTCCGAAAAACGAGGTTCAAGGGACAAGGTTCAAGGCCAAAACCTTGGATCTTGTACCTTTCTCCTTGTTCCTTAGGTTTATCCTTTGACCAGCCCGGCAAAGCCCATGAAGGCCAGCGACAAGAGTCCCGCCGTCACCAGGGCGATGGCGGTGCCGCGAAAGCTCTTCGGCACCGGCGCCAGGTCGAGCCGCTCGCGCAGCCCGGCGAACAGCACCATCGCCAGGGTGAAGCCGAGCGCCGCGCCGAGGGCGAAGATCACGCTCTCCAAAAAGTTGTAGCCTTTCTGGATGTTCAAAACCGCCAGCCCCAAGACCGCGCAGTTGGTGGTGATCAGCGGCAGGAAAATCCCCAGTGACTGGTAGAGGACCGGGCTCGCCTTCTGGATGATCATCTCCACCAGCTGCACCAACGAGGCGATGATCAGGATGAAGGCGATGGTCTGCAAATACTCGATGCCGAAGGGAATGAGGACGAAATACTGGACGAACCAGGTCACCACCGCGGCGATGGTCATGACGAAGGTCACCGCCATCCCCATGCCGAGGGCCGTCTCCACCTTCTTCGACACCCCCAGAAACGGACAGATGCCCAAAAAGCGCGACAGCACGAAGTTGTTCACGAAGATCGAGCTGATCAGGATCAAAAGCAGTTCAAGCATGGCGGATCTCTTTCATCGCAGACACTGGTAAAGCCCCATGCACCACAGGCAGCTGCCACACGGCTCCCCCTTGACGTGACAGTCCTGCTCGAACGCCTCGGTCTGGACGTAGTCGCAGGGGGCAAGCCGGCAGTTGATGCAGTAGGGGTAATCGTACCCAATGACGTTGCGGCGGAAGCCGCAGAAGGCCGGATCGTTCCAGATCGCCAGGATATCGGCCTGGTCGAGGTGGCCGAAGACTTTGGGTTTGACCGGCTGCTGCCAGCCGCTGGCGAAGCAGTGGTAGCGGTGCCAGAGGAAGTAGCAGGGGTGAATCTCCCCCTGCCAGGAGACGAAGGCCCCGCCGTCCTCGACGAAATGGCAGAGCCGGTCTTCCTGGGGCACCACCTTGGGCAGCTGCAGGTCGAGGCCGTTCCGCTCGGCGACCCGGCGGGCTTGGGCGAAGATCTCCTCGACGTGGGCGAGCCAGCCGGTATCCATGGAGAAGAGCTTGGAGAGATCGAGAAAAAGCTCCTTTTCGGCGGCGGCCGCCTTCATCCGCTCGACGAAAGCAACGATCTGCTGTTCCTCGGGGTTCTTGGAGAACTTGAACAGCACCTCGAAGTAGCGCTCCAATGCCACCCCCTCCTTGCGGGCGCGGGCCTGCCACTCCTGGAAATGGGCGATGGCGGCGTCGGTGCAGGGGATGTAGGCCCCCTGGCCGGCGTGGTCCTGGTCGTAGGGGAGGATGTGGGTTACGATGGCGAAGCTGGCGCCGCGCTGGGCCGCCCATTCCAGGGTCGCAGGCAGGCCGGAGAGGTTGTCACGCATAACTACCACCTCGGCCCCGACCTGGAGATCGCTGCGGCCGCTTTGTTCCTTGGCCTGCTTAAGGGCGGCGAAGGCGTTGTCGATGGCCGGCAACTCCCCCCCCTGGCGCATCCGACTGAAGATTTCCGGGGTGCTGGCATCGACCGACAGGCAGATCCGGTCGAGGCCGGCCTCGGCCAGGGCCAGGGCCCGCTCCGGGGTGAGCAGCAGGCCGTTGGACTGGAAACCGACCCAGCTCTCTTCCGGCATCAGCTCCTTGGCCCGGCGGACGAAGGCCTCCAGGCGCGGGTGAAGCAGGGGCTCACCGACGCCGTTTAGAAGCAGGGCCTCCAGGGTCGGAAAGGTCGGTTCCAAGGCGGCAAAGTGGATCTCGCTCAGGTCGCCCTCGGCGATGCAGCCGCCCCCGGTCTGCTTGACGCACATGAAGCAGCCCAGGTTGCAGCGCGAGGTCGTCTCGACGAACAGTTTGGATGGATAGCGGCGCAGGGCCTTGTGCTCGGTCTGGCTCGGTTCAGACATGGGCTCAATTCCTTCGACGGGGCATGGGGGTGGATTCGGTTTCGGCGCCACCCGTCGGCATTTCCGCTTGCGGACCCCGTATACTAGCAAGACGTACGCCAAGGATAGGTCTTTTTCGGATGTAGCCGGGGGTAGTGGCAGAGTGCGCCGACCTCGCCGGAAGGGCTTGGCATCAAGATTGCAACTTCATTGAAATTACAGGTGAAAAATCTGTTTTCCGGCGTTGCTGCGACCGGCAAATCCTGGCTCGAAGTTGCCTTGGTCGGGCCCGGCGGAGGACAGGCTCTGGCGCGATCGGCAACACTGGGGCGATATTACCCAGAATATGGCCGGGGGCAATTGGGGGCGCCTGCCTGCGAACTGTATACAAATTCCCCACCTGGAGCGCCAGACTCGTTAAGGCTTGCCGATTCGGAGTGAGCGCCGGGGGGGCCACGCCCGTCCAACGGCTTTTTCGGAAGTCACTAGGCAACTGGCAGATCTACCGCAGCCCACGCCTCGGTTTATCGGCCGATTCCAGGCCCGACGGGCAAGGATTCTGGATTGGACCGGCCTCCAGAAACTCCACCGGAGGGTTGCTCCCGGTGGCTGGACAAACCCGGCGACAGGGGCATGGCATTCGCGTTGCAACCGGGGATGCCGCACCGCCGCGGACGAACGCGGCTTTCTGATTCATCCGATCTCCGGTTTTTTAATCTCAACGGCATATTATCAGGACCCCGTGCCTGAAAATATGACCCTGGTCAAGGACCGAACCGCCAATTTCTGGATCTCGGGCGGCACGGGCGACCGCGGCATGATCTGGTCTTACCTGGAATCAGCCCGAAGCACCTTTGCCGAGCCTTCGGGCGAAGCGGCTGCTCTCCCTCATATTTGCTCCCCCTAAAACGAAAAGGCAGATTACGATCATGAAAAGGTTCATTCTGTCCGGCCTGCTGCTGGCCCTGGCCGCCACCCCCGCTCTCGCCGAGGAAGGCGCGGCTGGCATCCGGGACCTCACCACCACCCCCTACGCCCTGTTCGGCCTGCTGCTCTTCATTGCCGCCTACGGCCTGGTCATCTGCGAGGAGAAGCTCCATCTGCGCAAAAGCAAGCCGGTGATCGTCGCCGCCGGGCTGATCTGGATCCTGGTGGCCCTGGCCTACCGGGCCATCGGCGAGCCGACAGCCGCCCATGAGGCGATCCTCAGAAATCTCACCGAGTATGGCGAGCTGTTTCTGTTCCTCCTCGCGGCGATGACCTACATCAACGCCCTGGAAGAGCGCAATGCCTTCCGGGCCCTGCGTTCCTGGCTGGTCAATAAGGGCTTTACCCTGCGCACGGTCTTCTGGCTGACCGGGTTTCTGGCCTTCATCATTTCGCCGGTGGCCGACAATCTGACCACCGCCCTGCTGATGGGCGCCGTGGCCCTGGCCGTGGGCGGTGCCAACCGCGCTTTCGTGGTCGTCGCCTGTATCAACATCGTGGTCGGCGCCAACGCCGGGGGGGCCTTTTCCCCCTTCGGCGACATCACCACGCTGATGGTTTGGCAGAAAGGGCGGGTCGCCTTCGGCCAGTTCTTCGACCTCTTCGTGCCGGCCCTGCTCAACTGGCTGATTCCGGCGGCGATCATGAGTTTTTCGGTGCCCAGGGAGAAGCCGCAGGTGGCGGATGAGTCAGTGGGAATGAAACTCGGCGCGCGGCGGATCATGCTCCTCTTCCTGTTGACCATCGTCACCGCCGTCTGTTTTCATAACTTCCTCGATCTGCCACCGGCAATAGGCATGATGCTCGGTTTGGGTTATCTTTCCTTTTTCTCCTATTTTCTCAAGAAACGCGAACAGCGGCTGCTCGTCGACTCGGGGCCCTTGGACGAGACCGGCCACCAGGAGCAGGGTTTCGATCTGTTCCGCAAGGTCGCCAGGGCCGAATGGGACACCCTGCTCTTCTTTTACGGCGTGATCCTCTGCGTCGGCGGTCTCGGCCAGTTCGGCTATCTGGCGGTGGTCTCCCGCGGCCTCTACCAGGGGCTCGGAGCGACTACGGCCAATGTCATAATCGGCATTCTCTCGGCCATCGTCGACAACATCCCGGTGATGTACGCGGTCCTGACCATGAATCCGCACCTTTCCCTCGGCCAGTGGCTGCTGGTGACGATGACCGCCGGGGTGGGCGGCAGCCTGCTGTCGATCGGTTCGGCGGCCGGGGTCGGCCTGATGGGGACGGCGCGTGGCGTCTATACCTTCGGCAGTCACCTGAAATGGGCCTGGGCCGTAGCGCTCGGCTATGCGGCAAGCATCGTTGCCCACCTGATTATCAACGCCCGGTTGTTTTAGCTTCCCGCCGAGCTATCCACTCCCATCCGGTCCACCGATCACCACCTGTCCAACGCGCGGGCGGAAAACGGCTGCCACCAGCAGCCCCTTCCGCCCGCTTTTAATCTTCGTCCAAAGGGCGGAGATCTCCCGGGGATTTACGCAGAAAGAAAATCAAATTCGGGAATACCGCTACCCCTGTGATGCTGGGGGACGAGCGAACGGCCAGGTGCGGCCCTTTGCCTGGTATGGTTTCTGGTGGCAGAGGACCGCGGGGAAGGGGTAACCGGATGATAGGGTAAAAAAGGGGGGGAAGCCGATGGCTTCCCCCAATTCAGGAGAGAGAGTGAGCGATATAAGCTCACCGGGTGCCTCCCCGTCCTTCAACGGGAAAGCGTGGTTGGAGGTGGACCCTCCAGGCTCCCCGCCCGGTCGCTCCCTTCGCGGGTTGGCGCCGGGCGGGCAGTTTAATGCTTCGCCAAGACCTGGTCAGGCACCCCCGGCAAGGGCGTCTCGGTACCGAAAGGCAAGCCGGGAAGAGATCGTTTCGGCGGCGCTGAGCAGGGAGGACACCAGCTCTTCCCGGCTTTCTTCCCGCTCGATCCGGAAATCCGGGCCGATGATCACCAGGGCACCGCTCGGGCCCTCGTGATCATCGAGAATCGGCGCCGCCAGGGCGGAAATCCCCTGGCCAAAGCCTTCCCGGTTCAGGCAATAGCCGCGGCGCCGGATCGTCTCCGGCTCTTCATCGGGCGGGCTTCCAGGGCCGGAAGAATGCGCATTGCCCGGTGCCTGCAGGGCGAGGAATAGTTTGCCGGCGGCGGTGTCGGCCAGGGGAAACCGCTGGCCGAGAAAGGAGATGGTCTTGACCTGCTGGGTGGTTTCCAGCATGTCGAGGAACAGGATCTCGTTTTTGCGACGGACCGCGAGATAAACGGTTTCGTTGTGCTGCCGCAGCAGGCGGGCCATGACCGGCCGAGCCTCGTCCAGAAGTTCCATTCGTGACAGCAGCTTCTGGCTGGTTTCAAAGGCCGCAAGACCGAGGCGATAGCGCTGGGTTCGCTGGTCCTGCTCCACGTACCCCCGGCGCTGGAAGGTGGCCAGCAGACGAAACACCGTCGACTTGTTCAGGCCCAGCCGTTCGCTGAGCAGGGTGACATGCACCTCGCGATCGAACTCGCTCAAGATTTCCAGAATATTCAGGGCATTATCCACCGACTGAATGCAGTATCGCCCCCGGTCCTGCCTATGAGTTGCCAAGATTAGCTCCTGTCGAATACTGTCTGGTAGGGTAAATCGAGGACGCAGGTTCCAGCAGCCGGCGTTTCCCGCCGAAGATAGCCGGAAGGGCCTGTTTGTCTGCCGTTGGGACAGTTAAGTGGGGAAGGGGCTCATTGCTGTCAGCGGGAATTTCTCATTTGGCTGTCAGGGGCTTTCGCCCCTGACAGCTGGCAATGCATTTTGGCTTTACTGGGGAGAATTTCACGACTCAGAAGTTGACAATCGCGCCCAGGGCCGTGGTGCGGGTCTTCTCTTCGGGGCTGCCGATGGAAATCTTGTTGACGTTGTACTCGGCGACCAAGCTTGAGGTTGGAATTGACGTCATAGAACAAGGCACCGGTATAGGTTTTATTCTCCCACTCGTCGGGGGAGGTCTTCAGCTTGTTCTTGCCGTAGGAGCCCACGATCCGCGCGGGGCCGAAGGTGTAGGAGGCCTGAAGAAGATAGCCGTCGCTGTCGACTTCATCGCCGCCCTGGGTGACCGGCAGGCCGAGGGTCGTGTCGGGGCCGGGACCGAGCAGGAGGCCGACACCCTTGGCGGTAAAGCCGGATGCATGGAGGCCAACCCCGGCAAACTGTGCCCGGACCCCGTAGGAAACGCCGCTGGATTTGACGTCGGAGGCGGTATCGCTCTCGGATTTCTGGTAGAGAAAGCCGCTCCAGGCGGTCACCGAACCCTTGTCAAAGCTGTAGTTGTAGGTCAGTTCTCCTTCGAACCTGGGCAGTTTCTCTTCCCCGCCGGCGCCTTGGTTGGTGCGGGAGGGATCGATGGCGCCGACCGCCAGCTTGAAGCCGGCCAGGGTGGGGGTGCGATAGGTGATCTGGGCGGAGGGCATCGGGTAGGTGTAACCGGTGCCGATGTTGCCGAAGGAGACGCCGGTGCCGTCGATCAGGCCGAGGGTGTCGCTGACGTTGCCGTAACCGAGCAGGATCTCGTCCTGGAAGATGTTGGAGCGGTTGAAGAGGGTGAAGTCCTTGCCGAACAGGACCTGGCCCCAGCTGCCGTCCACGGTGCCGTAGAACTGGCGGACATCGATCCCCGTAGAGGTGAGATTAGTATCGCTGTCGTTGATGGACACCCAGAAGGAGGAGCGGCCGCCGAGCTTGAGGTCGCCGACCTGCTTGCTGAAGTTGAAGCCGATCCAGTTGGGCAGGAAACCCATCTTGACCCGGGACTGCTTGCGGTCTGGTCCAATTGCAGCCTCTGCCGCAGCATTCTTGTTACTGTCGCTGTAGACGTAGAAGGTGTTGAACGAGCCGTCGGTGGTGAAGCTGGTCCCTTCCTTGTCGTAGAGAGTGATCGCGGCCGATGCCGGAAGGCTGAAGGCCAGGGCCAACAGGCATGCAAACAAACCTTTTACCAACTGTGCTGATTTCATAAGTCTCCCTTTCGTTGAATAGAATGCTGCCGGTTAATGCAGCATGTGACAATAATGTGACGAGTTAAAGGAATGGACCTTCCTTGGTCATCGTCCACCTTCCGGCCCGCAAAAACCGGGCCAAACTTCCGGCATTGAACGACCCTCCAGACTTAAACCAGACATCGCGAGTGCCCGGTTTCCGTCTTAGAAAGGAAGTTGTCCATAACCCATGAGGTCGATCGCAGGAACAAAGAGACAGGTGAAGCTCAGGACCAGGAACATCCAGGCCGCAATCTTGGCGCTCAACTTGCCATAGGTTACGCCAACAACGGTCAGGCATATCACGACGAACGTAACGTTCATGAACGCCAGATAGTTGCTGACACCGATTACGGTCGAGCCGTCGGCTTTAACGCCGCCACCGGTGGCAAAGAGGTAAGCATACATGGCACACACAATGGCCACGACCAGGGCGCCGTTCCCGACGGTACGCATATCTTCCAGTCCCACCCAGAGAGCATGGGCCGTCTGGAGATAAAGGACCCCAAACACGAACAGCAATCCGGCGGTAAAGGGGTCTTTAAAGAGAGCGGCCTGAAGAATTGCGCCGATGACGACAAGGGTGCCCACAACAGCGGTCACAAAACCGGTGCTTTTGGCCTCACCATGGCCCAAAAACAACAAACCCACCGGGACCCACATCATGCAAATCAGTAGAAGTAATGCCGTTGTCATGAATTTTCTCCTTTGAGTTTTATTAGACGATTGACCTGAAAACGCGGGAGCTGAATCAGGCTTCGGCCGTGGTTGGATCGATGATGGTTGTAACCTCCGCCACCTCGTCGGCGGGAAATCCTCCCAGCCGGGCATGTTCCCGTACGGCCTCGGCGTCCGGGGCGATATAGACGCAGTAAATCTTGTCGGCAGTGACATAGCTCTGCACCCATTGGACCTGGGGACCGAGCTGGCGCAGGACGCCGCAGGACTTCTGGGAAATTCCCTGCAGCTGTTCTGCCGTGAGGTTACCGGCCCCGGGAATAGCACGTTCGATCACGAATTTCGGCATGATTCGCCTCCTTGGTGGATCTGAATGGATTTACAAAATTACTTTCCAGAGAGATGAAGTTGAACAAGGTCGAACGGGTGAAGCCTGAACAATGGGGACTAGCCGGTACCAGCCGGCCGCCGTGGCCCGCTGTTTCCCATGCTGGATCCGGTCGCCCCGGGCCTGAAGAATGCCCAGAAAACCATGTATGCTTGTGTCTGCGAACGCTCTGAACCGTCATGCTGGGCGGGTCTGGTGGCCGTAGGGTGTGTCAGGCCTGCGGTCTTCTCCCTCCTTTCTCCGCCTGTTTTGTCCGTTGATTTCGGCCGCCCGTGGCCTGGGGTTTTTGTCCCGTAGAATCGGACGCCCTGAATGAAAGCCCTCGTTGCAACCCAGGTGCCAAAAAATAAAACGATGATTTTTTGTGTAAAATCGCCGTTTCTTTGCGGAAAACTGGATGATATGAAGTAGCCATGTGGGGAGAAAATGGATAGCCCTGGAAATTTTTAGACCATTGTTTTATATGGATGGGGCCTGGGCGACCTCTCTGGACGTCGCGGACGGTAGTGCTAAATGTTGAAAAATCGAAGGATTTGTGGATCTGGAGAGTGCTTTCCGGAGAGGGCCGGGGGTTGCCCAGGGATTCAAAGAGGGGATACCATAAAAAATGGGGTAAGATTCCCCAACGTGGAGAAAAGTCCCTCAAAAGGAACCAGGCGGGAACAGGCGGGGAGGGAAAAATTTAAAAAAATAGAACCATGTTTTTGATTGCGGTACAAGAATTGCTGTTAATATAAGATGCCAAATTGACAGGATTTTTCATTTTTTTACGGCCGTCGCGAAGCGAAGGAGCGAGTTTAAGCGCCCGCTGGAGTAAATTCATGGTTTTGGATCAACGACACCAGCACTGCAAATTCGAGGTCCCCGAGATCATCTTCGGCCGCGGTCTGTTGACGCAGGTCGGCGCCTGTGCCCGCCGTCTGGGTGGCAAAAAGGTCTTTCTGGTCAGCGACCAGGGTTTGTTCGATGCCGGTTGGGTCGACCTGGTGATGAAGAGCCTGCTTGACGCAGGGCTGGAGTTCGTCTATTTCGACCAGGTTACCTCCAATCCCAAGGATAGTGAAATCGAGGCGGGAGCCCTGGAATATGTATCCCAGGGGACCGATGTCGTGGTCGGGCTCGGCGGCGGCAGCGCCATGGATGCGGCCAAGGGAATTGCCATCCTGGTCTCCAATGGCGGCAGGATCCGTGACTACGCTGGCACCGACAGGATTCACCGGCCGCTTCCCCCGCTGGTTCTTTGTCCGACCACCTGCGGCACCGGCTCGGACGTTTCGCAATTCGCGGTCGTCAACGACAGCCGCGAGCGATGCAAGTTCACGATCATGAGCCGCTGCATCGCCCCTGATATCAGTCTCACCGATCCCGATGTCCTGCGCACCCTGCCGGAGGAATACGTCGGGACCACGGCGACCGATGCTCTTTCGCATGCCGTAGAGGCCTATTTTTCGGTGGCCTCTTCGACCCTCACCGATGTCAATGCCCTGCGCGCCCTGAGCCTGCTGGTGAACAGCTTCGTTCCCGCGGTTCGGGAGCACAATCCGCGCGATATGGAGAACCTGGCGCGGGCCAGTCTGCATGCCGGGATGGCCTTTTCCAACTCGTTGCTTGGTATCGGTCATGCATTGGCCCATCCCATTGGCGGCCTGTACGATGCCAATCACGGCAGCGTCAATGCCGTGCTGCTGCCGGAAGTGCTGCGTTACGATTTCCCGGTGGTCCGGGAGAAACTGCCGGAGATGGCCATGGCCCTGGGGCACAACAAAAGCGGTGATGAGCGGGATGCCCAGGAGCAGGCCCAGGAGACCATTGGCGAGCTTCTCGCCGCCGCCGGCGGTCCCGGCAGCCTGCGCAGTCTCGGGGTCCGGGAGGAGGATCTCCCCCTGCTCGCCGAGCGGGCGACCAAGGACGTCTGTCTTTTGACCTCCCCCCGGGAAACCGACGAGGAGGATCTGCTGGCGTTGTTGAAAAGAGCGTTCTGATGAAAGAGATCAAGCCGACTCATGTCGACGACAAGTTCCTGGATTCGCTGCTCGGAATCGAGAGTTCCAAGATCGGTTTCTATGCCGACGTCAAGCAGAAGATCCAGGAACTCGAGGCGGCCAATCTCAGTTTGCGCACCAAAAAGACCGAGCTGCAGACGGTTTTCGACGCCATCAGCGACTGCGTGGTAATCTATGACCGTGCCGGGATGGTGCAGTACCGGAATCATCTGACGCCGCGGCTCTTCCCCCAGGCGACCCTGATCGGCAAAGGGTGCCGGGCGCTCTTCCACCCCGAGCGCAGCGATGATCACGACAACTGCCCGGTGGGGCGGGCGTTGCGGGGGGAGAGCTGCCAGATATCCTTTTCCATTGTCGACGCAGGAGGGCGCAAGCAGTATTTCGACGTCACCTCCACCCCCCTCGCCGACCCTTTGGGGGGGAATCGGGCGCTGCTCTTCATCCGCGATGTCACCGAGCGCCGGGGGCGGGAGCTGCAACTGCT
This sequence comes from uncultured delta proteobacterium, assembly GCA_963806685.1. Classification (GTDB taxonomy): domain Bacteria; phylum Desulfobacterota; class Desulfuromonadia; order Desulfuromonadales; family DDH964; genus DDH964. The sequence continues at coordinate 39,120 of CAWDZB010000008.1, read as the reverse complement.
GCAGGCGGAGAAAATGTCCAGCATCGGCATGTTGGCGGCCGGAGTGGCCCATGAAATCAACAACCCGATGACCTCGGTGGCGTGCTACGCCGAGGCGCTGCAGCGACGTTTCCGGGACAATCCCTCGCTGGCCGGGGACCGGCGGCTGGCCGAATTCCCCAAGTATCTGGAGGTGATCGTCCGCGAGGTCTATCGCTGCAAGGGGATCATCGACAGTCTGCTCAGCTTCAGCCGCAAGTCGGACGGTGCCTTCGACGAGGTCGACCTCAACCTCATCCTCTGCGAAGTGGTGGAGCTGGTGCGTCACCAGGAGCGGGACAAGCATATCGTTCTGCGCGAGAACCTCTTCGAGCCGCTCCCCCGGGTCAAGGGAGACGCCAGCGCGCTGCGCCAGGTCTTTATGAACCTGGTGCTGAATGCGCTGCAGGCCATCGAGGAGCAGGGGCGGGTGACGGTGGAAACCGCAGTGGCCGACGGTCAGGTGGTGGCCAGGGTCATCGATACCGGCAACGGCATTGCCCCGGAGCTGATCGACCAGATCTGGAATCCCTTCTTCACCACCAAGGCGGTTGGCCAGGGGCAGGGGTTGGGGCTTGCGGTCACCTACGACATCATCAAGAAGCATGAGGGGAGCATCGAGGTCCACAGCCAAGTGGGGGTGGGGACCGAATTTACCGTGAAGCTTGCCTCTTATCGGGATAACTGATGGATAAAAAAGCCAAAATACTGATCGTCGAGGATGAGAAGCCGCTCCGCGACCTGCTCGAGGCGGAACTGACCCGTAGCGGTTACCAGGTAACGACCGCGGCTGACGGCCGCCAGGGGCTGGTCCGCTACATGGAGGAGTGTTTCAGCGTCGTTCTGCTCGATATCAAGATGCCCGAAATGGGCGGCGTCGAAGCCCTCGAACAGATGCGCAGCAACTCCATCATTCCCGAAATCATCATGTTCACCGGCCACGGCGATATTGAGACGGCCGTCAAGTGCATCAAACTGGGGGCCTACGACTACCTGACCAAGCCGGTCAAACTGGACGAACTCGAGCTGGTCATCGAAAAGGCCCATGAGAAGAACCGACTGCGGCGGGAGAATATCAACCTGCGCCTGGAAATCAGCAAGCTGGGCAATCACCAGGTGGTCGGCAAGAGCGAGGCGATCCGCAAGGTGCTGGCCACGGCCCAGCGCTGGGGGGGAACCGACGAACACGTCCTGATCTTCGGTGAGAGCGGCACCGGCAAGGAGTTGATCGCCCGGGCCGTTCACGATGCCAGCAAGCGTGCCGACAAACCCTTCGTGACCGTCAACTGCGGGCGGCTCGACGTCCATACCGCCGAGAGCGAGCTGTTCGGACACATGCAGGGGGCCTTCACCAGCGCCAACAAGGCCCGTGCCGGCCTCTTCGAGCTGGCCGACAACGGTACCCTGTTTATGGATGAGGTCTCCGAAATGCCCCTCGACGTTCAGGTCAAGCTGCTGCGGGTGTTGGAAACCGGGACCTTCCGGCGCCTGGGGGGGAACCGCGACATCCACGTCGACGTGCGCTTCGTTTTCGCTTCCAACCGGCAGCTGCACGCCTGCGTTGACCGGGGTGAATTCCGCGAGGACCTCTTCCACCGCATTAACCTGTTGCCGATCAGTCTGCCGCCACTGCGCGAGCGGCACGAGGATATCCTGCCGTTGACCCTGCATTTCATCAAGGAATGCACCTCCCGTCCGGATGAGCACTGGGAGATTACCGACGAAGCGCTGGCGGCCCTCTGTTCTCACCACTGGCCGGGGAATGTCCGGGAGCTGAAGAACACCATTCGCCGCTCCTGCATCCTGGCCCACGAGCCGGTGATCAGCGCCGACCTGCTCCCTTTTGCAGTGCCCAAGATGCCCCTGCCGGTCAAGAGCAGCGAGTCATCCGAGCTGGCGCCGGAGCCCCTCTGGGTGGTGGAACGGGAGCATATTGGCAAGGTTTTGGCAAGGGTCCAGGGGAACAAGAGCAAGGCGGCCCGGATCCTGGAGATCGACCGGAAAACCCTCTATACCAAGCTGGAACGCTACGAACTCGAGCTCTGACCGGCGCGGAAAGGTCTACCATGCCCCTGATTGATCCCTTCGGCAGAACCATCAACTACCTGCGGCTTTCGGTGACGGACCGCTGCGACCTGCGCTGCAGCTACTGCATGCCGGAAGAGGGGGTGCCCAAGCTCGGGCACCAGGACATTCTCAGCTACGAGGAGCTTTTCCTGCTTGCCGAAGCGGCGGTCTCCCTCGGCGTGGAGAAGGTCCGGGTGACCGGCGGCGAGCCGCTGGTGCGCAGGGGAATCGTCGACTTCCTGCGGCGCCTGGCCGGCCTGTCCGGTCTCAAGGAGCTGGTGCTGACCACCAACGGCATGCAGCTGGTCGAGCTGGCCGAACCCCTGCGGCAGGCAGGGGTGCAGCGGCTGAACGTCAGTCTCGACTCGCTGCGCCCGGAAGTTTTCGCGAAGATCACCCGCCGCGGTGATCTCTCCCGGGTGCTGGCCGGCATCGAGGCGGCCAAGGCCGTCGGCCTGCCGCTGAAGATCAACATGGTGGCGATGCGCGGCATCAACGATGACGAACTCGCCGAATTTGCCGCTTTGTCCCTCGACGGCTCCTGCTCGGTGCGGTTCATCGAATACATGCCTGCCATTCAGGCCGAGAACTGGCAGTCGCTGGTTTTGCCGGGGAAGGAGATCCTCGAACGCCTGGCCGCTGACTTTAACTTCGCCCCGGTGCTGCGCCAGTCCCTGGCCGGACCGGCCCGTGAATTCCGCATTCAGGGGGCCAAGGGAACCATCGGGGTGATCACCGCCCTGTCGGGGCATTTCTGCCAGGACTGCAACCGGTTCCGCGCCACCGCCTCCGGCAAGCTGCGCAGCTGTCTATTTTCCGACCAGGAGATCGATTTGCGGCCCCTGCTCGCTGGCGGGAACCGGGCCGCCATCCGCAGCGCCCTGGGCCAGCTGATAACGACCAAGCCGGCGGGACACAGCCTGAGCGAAGCCGAAGCCGATCACCGGGCCTTTTCCATGGCCCAGATCGGCGGTTGACCGGCCGGCGACGCCGGGGAACCAAGAAAGGAAGATAGAAATGACAGCCAAGATCGTTGCGGTCAACATCAGCGTGCGCAAGGGGGAGCAGAAGGTCCCCGTGCCCACCGGCGAGCTGCGGGAAAACCACGGCCTGGTCGGCGACGCCCACGCCGGCGACTGGCACCGTCAGGTCAGCCTGCTGGCCGAAGAGAGCATCGACAAGATGCGCCGGCTGGGGCTCGACGTCGACGCCGGGGCCTTTGCCGAGAATCTCACCACCCTTGGCCTTGATTTGCCGGCTTTGCCGGTGGGAACCCGGCTGGAAATCGGGGAGGCCCTGCTCGAAGTGACCCAGATCGGCAAGGAATGTCACACCCGCTGTAACATTTTCTACCAGGCGGGTGACTGCGTGATGCCCAAGGAAGGGATCTTCGCCCGCGTACTGCGCGGGGGGACGGTCGCGGCAGGGACGCCGGTGCGGGTCCTCGAGGACGTCGTAGTTGAATCATGAGCCGGGTCGCTGAACATCCCAAGAAGCACGTCCTCTCCTTCCGGGTCAGCGACGCCGAGTGGAAGTTGCTGAAGAAGGCCACCCGCAAGTCCGGTGCCGACGTTTCGACCCTTCTCCGCCAGGGGCTGCTGGCGGTGCTCCAGAATGGCCGTCCCGATTGAGGGCCGGTTGCGGCCCTGCCAACCCCCACCGCTTGTAGCAAAATCCCCCACCACAGAAAAACTCCTCACATTTTTCGGCACTCCCCATTCAGGTCGACGCAGTGGCTGGCGAGAAACGCCCCAATTGTCCCCTGGTGTGTCGGCTGGAGCCGCGGGACTTGCCGGAGTGGCCGCCTGAGGGGTAGGGTGGTAATGGCTGATGCAGACGTTGCCTCCGGAAGCCGAAGGCCGGCGTCGGCCGGGAGAAGGGCGTGGAACCATTGACAGGGATTGAACTTCTGCAGGCGGCAGGGCTCCGCCCGCCGCGGATGCTGACCCTGGCCACCACCGGGGTCTGTAACCTGAGCTGTGAGCACTGCTGGGTAGAGGCAGGGGAGGAATCCTCCCTCCTCCCGGTGCCGAGCTTGGTGGTGCGCCGGCTGGTCGAGGAGTTCGCGGAACTGGGCGGGAAGGGGGTGCAGTTCACCGGCGGCGAGCCCCTCTGCCATCCCGACTGGCTAGAGTTTATGCAATTCGCCCGGGATCTCGGCCTGCCGCAGGTAGCTCTGCAGAGCAACGGCATGCTCTTCTCCGCCGCGGCGGTGGCCGCCCTGCGGGCCCTCGACTTTCCCGGGCTGACCCTGCAGGTCAGCCTCGACGGGGCGACGGCGGCCAGCCACGACCGGGTGCGGGGAGCGGGGGCCTTCGCTGCGGTACTGGCCGGCCTGCGCCGGCTGGCGGCCGCGGGGTTGGCGCAGCGGGTGGTGATCGCGTTCACCGAGATGCAACACAACCTCGGCGAGTTCCCTGCCTTGCTGGAGCTGGGCGCGGAGCTGGGGGTGAAGGGGGTGCGGGCCGGAACCCTGATCGCCGGCGGGCGGGCCGCCGCGGCCGGTGCACCGGAGCCTCCCGACCCGCGGCAGTACCTGCAGCTGCTGCGCCGCTTCGAGGTGGAAGAGCGGTTCCGCGACCTGTATGCCCGCATCGGCAACCTGGCCGCCATCGAATGGTGGTGCAGCGCCGCTACCGATAATGGCTGCTGCCGCCTGGTTGAAACTCCCTACCTGACGCCCGGCGGGGCTCTCTATCCCTGCACCCTTTGCCACATCGATGACTATGCCGTGCGCGGCGTCTTTGACAAAGGGCTGGCTGCCGCCTTCGGCGAAGGGGCCGCGCGCTGGGCGCAGCTGCAGCATCTGCGCCGCCGCCGCGCCGGGCTCATTCCCGCCTGCCGCTCCTGCCCTCAACAGGCTTTGTGCGCCGGCGGCTGCATCGGCCGGGCGTGGGGGAGTTGCGGCGATCTGCTGGCGGTGGACGATCGCTGTGCCGTGCGCCGCGCCGTAGGCCTTTTCGGCTCTCGCCAAGAAGAAAAAAACTAGCCCGCCCGATTTTTCTTCCCCCTTTTCCCCGCGGCTCTCTCTGTTTTTCCCGCCCTGTCGTGGCGAAACTCCCCAGTGTAGACAAAGTCCCTATTCCCCCCCAGCCCCCATCCCCGGCCCATTCAGCCGAAAGCTGTTTCTAAACTCCCCGCTTCCTATCCCCCCTCCAACCCATGATCAGCTCGGCTCAGGGCCAAGAGGCGCTATTTTAAACCAATGTTCTGTTTGGCATTCAACTTGCTCAATCGTTTGGCGTATGCGGACGCCGTGGCCCATGTAAAAGGATTGACCCGTTTTTTCCGTGGTTAAGAAAAGTAACTAAAACCTGGTTTTGTAAGTTGCAGTTGGCCCACATGGGAGGGCCGGCCACTGTGGCCGGTCGTCCCAGGTTGTTTCAACCCAGTACGGTTCACACCCAGCAAAGGAGGAAGCACAAATGCCACATTTCAGAGACGTCAAGCGGACCCTCTCCAACGAAAGACTCGAGTACCCGATCAAGATGCAGCACGCCTACCCGTCGGTCAACATCGGCTGGGGCGCGCACAGCATGGTCGGCAACGATGCCAAGGCCCTGGGGATGACCAACGCCCTGATCGTCACCACCGGCCTCAAGGGGACCGGTATCGTCGAGACCATCCAGGGCGTCCTTAAGGCTGCCGGCGTCGCTTCGGAAGTTTACGACAAGGTGACCGGCAACCCGAAAGACTTCGAGGTCATGGAAGGGTACAAAATCCTCGCCGGCGGCAAGTTCGACGGCCTGATCAGCCTCGGCGGCGGCAGCTCCTCCGACTGCTGTAAAGCGATCAAGCTGGTCTACAGCCATGACGGCCAGGACGTCCGTTCCTTCGAAGGCGCCTTCAAAGCGACCAAGCCGAACAAGATCCCCCAGCTGGCGATCAACACCACTTCGGGAACCGGTTCGGAAGTCTCCTGCTTCTCGATCATCAACCACACCGAGAAGATGTACAAAATGGCGCTGTTCGATCCGAACTGCACCCCGAGCAAGTCGGTCAACGACCCCCTGATTCATCAGTGCATGCCGCAGAACCTGGCCGCCTACACCGGTATGGACGCCCTGACCCACGCGGTCGAGGCGATCGCTTCGCGTCTGTGCGTGCAGTCCGCTTACGGTCCGGGCCTCTGGGCGATCACCGAGATCTTCGCCAACCTGCGCCAGTCGGCCAACAACCGTAACAACGACAAAGCTGTCGAGCAGATGGTCTGGGCCGAAATGGCCGCCGCCTACAGCTTCAACAGCGCCGGCCTCGGTATCGTTCACTCCATGGCCCATGCCATGGGCGGTCTCTACGACTCCCCGCACGGCCTGTGCAACGCCATCGCCCTGGTCGACGTCAGCCGCCTGAACCTGCCGGCCTGCCCCGAGCGCTTCGCCATGATGGCACGCGCCGCCGGCATCAACACCAACGGCATCTCCGACATGAAGGCCGGTGAGCTGTTCATCGACATGATTCAGGAGCTCAAGGACGACCTCAACATCACCACCACCTTCGGCGATCTCGGCCTCAAGGAGAAGGACCTCGACGGTCTCTCCAAGTTCGCCGCCGCCGACATCTGCTCCGAAGGCAACCCGGTCGACATCGGCTTCGAAAACATGCGCGCCGTGTTCAAGGGCTGCATGTAATCGATGTTGAAACGGTAATTGTAAGCTGAGCTGAAGGAGCCGCTGGTCTCTGGGATACAACTCCTGGCGCCAGCGGCTCTTTCACTTTGGAATGCCGATTGGGGTAGAATGGATTTTAAGGCCAAGCGGCCGCCTTCCCGCGATACGAGGTAGCAATGATGACCGAACAGAATATCAAGGAACTTCTCCGTTCCGGTGGCTACATCGCCGATGAGGCGATCGCCACCGCCGTGTTTCTCGCCCTGCGGATGGAGAAGCCGATCCTGATTGAAGGGCCGCCCGGGGTCGGCAAAACCGGCCTGGCGAAAACCCTCTCGGCGGTCCTGGACTTTCCCCTGGTGCGCCTGCAGTGTTACGAGGGGATCGACGAAGGGAAGGCCCTCTACGATTGGGAGTACGGCAAGCAGCTGCTCTATACCCAGATGCTGCGCACCCAGCTCGACAATCAGCTCAGTTCCGCCACCGATCTGCGGGATGCGGTGGACCGCCTGGCCAGCGAGGAGAGCCTGTTCTTTTCCCGGAACTTCCTGGTGCAGCGCCCGATCCTGCGCAGTTTCCTGTCGGAAAAACGCTCGGTGCTGCTGATCGATGAAATCGACCGTTCCGACGACGAGTTCGAGGCGCTGCTGCTGGAGTGCCTGAGCGATTTCCAGGTCTCGATTCCCGAGCTGGGCGTGATCGAGGCGAAGCAAAAGCCGCTGGCGATCCTCACCAGCAACGGCACCCGGATGATTTCCGACGCCCTACGGCGGCGCTGCCTCTATCTCTACATCGATTACCCGGAAATGGAGCGGGAGGTCCAGATCGTCCGTGCCCGCTTCCCCGATATCTGCGACGAGCTTGCGCACCAGATGGTAGGATTTCTGCGCAAGGCCAGAGAGCTTAACCTGCGCAAGCCCCCGTCGGTTTCCGAAACCCTCGACTGGGCGGAGGTGCTCTCCATCCTGCATGTCAGCAAGCTGACGCCGGAGGTGGTTGCCAACACCGTCGGGGTCATCTCCAAACATCAGGCCGATCTGCAGAAGGTCGCCGAACTCGCCGCCGAGGAACTGGCTTAACCGTGGAAGCAATCATCACCAGATTTGTCGCCGAGCTGCGCAAGGAAGGGCTTCGGGTCTCTCCCGGCGAAAGCCTCGATGCGGTCTGCGCCCTAGCCCATGGCGGCCTCGAGGGGCGTGGGTCGGTGCGGGCCCTGCTGCGTTTGACGCTGGTGAAGAGCGTCCACGACCTCCCGACCTTCAACTGGGTCTTCGACCACTTCTTTAATCCCTATCCGGACGGCCGGGGAGTCGATCCGGCCGAGCTGCTGCAGGAAGCGATCATCTCCATGGAGGGGGAGACGATGCTCGGCACCAATCCGGAGATGATCAACGAAAACATGACCTTGGCTTTTGTCGATGCCCAGTTCGACCGCGAGGACCTGAAAGACCTGCTCGCCCTCAAGGATATTCCCCTCGACCAGCTCGACGGCACCGAGCTCGAAGTTCGCCTGAAAGGCTACCGGGGGGCGATAGAGGCACCCCAGCCGTCGATGCGCATGCAGCAGACTCCGATCAACATAGCCTTCAAGCCGCCGGGCGGTGCCCAGCAAAGGGAGATCACCTTTTCCCAGCAGGAGGTGGAGGAGATGGAGGATGCGGTCTCGCGGATGATCCTGCGGCTGAAAAAGGACATCCGGCGGGTCAAGAACATGGAGAATCGCGGCAAGATCCATGTCATCCGCACCATCCAGAAGAACTACCGCAACGGGATGGTGCCGTTCCTCCTGGCGCTGCGCCGCCGGCGTAAGCAGAAGCCGCGGCTGGTGGTCCTTTGCGACGTCAGCTTCTCGGTCAGCCATGCCTCGCGGTTCATGCTGCTGCTGCTGCATACCCTGCACAACCGACTGATGGACGTGCGCAGCTTCATCTTCAACGCCGAGCTGGCGGAAATCACCGAAATGCTCTCCACCGCCCCGATCAACACCATGATGGAGCAGATCGACAGCGGCGAAATCGTCGATCTCGACGACAACAGCGATTACGGCAAGGTGTTTTCGACCTTCAAGGAGAAGTTCCTCGACAACCTGCGCGGCCGGCCGGCAGTGATCTTCCTCGGCGATGCCCGCAACAACTACAACGAGCCCAACGACTGGGTCCTCGAGCAGCTGCGCGAGAAAGCCGGCTACATGCTCTGGCTGACCCCGGAAGACCGCTCCCTGTGGAAGCGGGGGGACTGCATCATCGACACCTACGGCGCCCATTGCGACAAGGTTGAGATGGTCAAGAACGTCGAGGAGCTGAACCAGATCATTGAGAACCTGTTCCGCAATATCTACCTGGAGGACGAGCACCGCTCAAGGCGCTCGACCGAAAAGGTCCAGGAAGAGGAAGAATACGATTATCGCAGTTACTACACGCGCGGCGGAACGGGCTCGACGCCGAGCTTCGACGCCGAGGGGCGCAGTCACTGGTGATCGGGATTCACCGGGTGCCTCCCGGGTCGGGTGAACGCCTTGGGGCTTTCGACCAGGCCATTTATTCCCTCCCCGTGAAAACCGAACGAGCCAGAAAAAGGAGTGCGCAATGCAGGAAAGAACCGGCCTCACCACCTTCAAAGGTAGTCCCGTCACCCTGCTCGGCCCCGAGCTCAAGGTCGGCGATGCGGCGCCCGATTTCCGGGTGGTCGATCAGCAGCTCCAGGCGGTGACCCTCGCCGATTTCCAGGGCAAAACCAAGATCATAAGTGCCGTCCCCTCGCTCGATACCCCGGTCTGCGACACCGAGACCCGCCGCTTCAACCAGGAGGCGGCCCAGCTTCCGGGCGATATCGTCGTGCTGACGATCAGCCTCGATTTGCCCTTCGCCCAACAGCGCTGGTGCGCCGCAGCGAACGTCGACCGGGTCAAGGTCCTCTCCGATTACCAGGAAACCTCCTTCGGTTCCGCCTACGGCGTACTGGTCAAGGAGCTGAAGCTCCTCTCCCGGTCGATCTTCGTGGTCGACGACCAGAACATCATCCGCCATATCCAGCATGTCCCGGAAATCACCGAGGAGCCGGATTACGCCGCGGTCCTTGCCGCCGCCAAGGGGGAAATCGTCACCCAACAGGTCCCGGGGGACGGTTTCTGCGGCGCCTACTGACGCTCCGCAGCCCCGGGCAGACGGCCATCCCTGGGCAGTTCGGATTCATGGACAGTGAGTGACCCGCACTTCCCCAGGAGGCGGGTGCGGGCGGTCGGGAAGAAAAGGCGCATACCTTGAATACAATCCCTGAATTGCAGGCCAGGCAACTCGAGTTGGAAACCCAGCTCGCCGAACTGCGAAGGTCTCAGGAGGAACTGAAGACCGCGCGGAACAAGTATGCTTTCCTCTACGACTTTGCTCCCGTGGGGTATTTCACCTTCGACCGGGAGGGGACAATCCACTCGGCCAACCTGGCTGGGGGGCGGATGGTGGGGAGCGAACGCAGCGACTTGGTCGGCCGCAGCTTCGTGCATTTCGTCGCCCGCGAAGACGGGTTCGTCTTCGCCAACTTCATCCGGACCGTCTTTGGCAGTCAGAAGAAGGAGACCTGCCGGGTACGGCTGGCTCAGGAGGAGCCCCTCCCCCTCTACGTCCGCATCGAGGCAATGGTAACGGAACCGGGGGACGAGTGTCTTGCGGTCCTGGTGGATATCACCGAGAAGCAACGGGCCGAACAGGCCCTGGCGGAGAGCGAATACAACCTGGCAAAGGCCCAGGCCATGACCCAGGTCGGGTCATGGAGTTTCGATCCGGCCAGCGGTGGGGTGAAGGCTTCGGCGGAACTGCTGCGCATCATGCGCTTGCGCCGCGAGGAAGCCACCCAGGAGTCTTTCGCCAGCGTGGTCCATCCGGAGGACCTCGTCACCGTCATGGAGCACCTGCGCCTGGGCATAGAACATGGCCGAAGCTACGAAATCGAACATCGCCTGCAGTTTCCCGACGGCACCCTGAAATGGGTTTATACCATCGTCGAGCCGCTGGTCAACTCGGCCGGTCAAGTCCTGCGCCTCTACGGTACAACCCAGGACATCAGCGAGCGCAAGCGGGCCGAGGTCGAACTGCGCAACAAGACCAACGAGCTGCAGGCGATCTTCGATTCGATCCGCGACGGCATCACCGTTTATGACCACCAGGGCCGGATCCAGCACCACAACCTCATCAGCCCCCAGTACTATCCGGAAGAGACGAGGCGTGGAAGCTCCTGCCGGGAAATCTTCCACCCCAAGGACCTCCTCCAGCCACAGGAATGCCCGGTGGAACGGGCGCTGAAGGGAGAACGGGTGGACAGTTCCCTGGTCACCGCGCGCGCCGGCGAGGAAACCCGGTACCTGGAGGTCACCGCCACGCCGATCCGCGATGCGATGGGTGAAAAGAACCGGGCGCTGGTCTTTTTCCGGGATGTCTCGGAAAAGCGGTTGCAGGAGATGCGCCTGATCCAGACCGAAAAGATGTCGAGTATCGGTGTACTGGCCACCGGCATCGCCCATGAAATCAACAATCCCCTCACCTCGGTGGCCGGATGCGCCGAGGCCCTGCTGCGCCGCTTCCGGGACGAGCCGGGGTTGAAGGAGGATGGACGGCTGGAGGTTTTTCCCCGTTACCTGGATGTGATCGTTCGCGAGTCCTATCGCTGCAAGGGGATCATCGACCACCTGCTCAGTTTCGGACGCAAGGCCGACGGCTCGGTGGTCAAGGTCGACGTCAACATGATCCTGTTGGAGATTCTCGAGCTGCTCAAGTACCAGGCGGCCTTCCGGCAGGTGAAGGTTACCACCAACCTGAGGCAGGACCTGCCCAGGATTCTCGGCGATCCCTCCGGACTGCGCCAGGTCTGCATGAACCTGCTGGTCAATGCCCACCAGGCCATCGAAGGAGAGGGGCGGGTAGAAGTGAGCTCCGATCTGACCGGCGACAGCATGGTGGCGATCGTCATCCGCGACACCGGGTGCGGCATGGCCCAGCACATCCGCGACCGGATCTGGGAACCCTTTTTCACCACCAAGGAAGTCGGCAAGGGGGTCGGCCTCGGCCTGGCGCTGACCTACAACATTGTCAAGCGCCACGGCGGCGACATCACCCTGGTCAGCCAGGTGGGGGAGGGTTCGCAGTTTACCGTTCTGCTGCCGGTCATCCGGGAGTAGTGGCCCGGGATTTGCTTTTGAAATCCACCGTAGTACAAGAAGCGAGGCGGGGAAAGAACCGCATCCAGAAACCGCGGGGGACGATAGACCACACCGGTGCCGACGGGCATTCCGGGCAGTTCCATCCCCCCCCCCAGACCATGAGGAAAAGCCATGCGTTGCACCGGTGAAGCTCACAAAATGCATATGTGTTCGCTCAAGGCGGAAGGACGTACCGACCTGATCGCCAGTCTCTCCGATCATCCCGAGGTCGAATGCAAACATTGCGGCGCCAAGGCCAACAGCCTGGAATACGTCTGCGCCGCCCACCTCGGCGACCAGGCCCCCAATGTGGAAGGGGGACACGGCAACGTCGACCTGGACGAGGTCGGTAAGCCCCATGCGGGGTGAGCCCGGGACCGGCTTTAGCCGGTTGCCCTGACCGCTGCAAACCGGAAGAGGCGGGCCGTCAGCGGCCCGCCTCTTCCGGTTTGTGGTGCGAATTTTCGCAGCCGCGAAGGATGCGGCTCGCCTGAGGACGGCTACTTTCCCTCGCTGCCGTTGTCAACCTCGGCAAAATAGCGCGCCACCACCACGGTGTGGTTGGGAAAGCCGAGATCTTGGGGGCGGTCGATCCTCGTCACCTCCTGGGTTTCACTCGAAGAGTAGGGTTTTACCACCTCGGCTGGCTGCCTTTCGGCCAGGCCGAAGATCACCAGAGTATCGTCCAGACCGGTCTCCACGGCGTAAAGGCGGATGGCCTCGGCGGGAATATCGATGCCGGTCTCTTCGAGCAGTTCCCGGCGCGCCCCCTGCTGCCAGGTTTCCCCGCAGTCGAGATAGCCGCCGGGGAGGGTCAGGGTTCCCAGGCTGGGTTCGATGTTGCGGCGGATCACCACCAACCCCGGTCCGGCCGGCAGCAGCACGACGACCACTGGCAATGGATTGCGGTAGCTGGTCCGGCCGCAGCTAGGGCAGGTGCGGGGCCAGGTGGCATTGGCGGTAAAACGGCTGCCGCAGTAGCAGCAGTGGGTAGGTTTTTCCGGCATGGCGGCTCCTGTGATAGTGACGTTCGGTTCGCCGGCCCCGCGGTGCGTCCGGTCGGCAGCAGAATTTTTGCAGTTTTTATTCCCAAATTCGGGAGATTTTCCACAGAATTACAAACGCAGGTTTATTTCAGGGTGTGGTCAAACCTCCCAGTGGGGCGAAACGCCACAGTCAGTTCCCCCCGCGGCAGTGCTTCCCCTTTGCCGGTTGCCCATTTTCTCCACACTATCATCGAGTCACTGTTGCCGAGCGCATTTCCAACTGGGCCGGATAACAAACATAAACCAATGTTTTGTAATGGCATCACCATTGCAATGTACTCGGACAGGCACCGGATCGGTCGGTGCCATCATCATCCGCAAAGGAGAGAGATTATGGAAAAAAAGTACGAAGTGGAAGCTCTGGAGAATGAAAACAGCAACGAAGAGGCCCTGGTCCTGGAAGAGATCCAGGTCGAGGAACTCGCCATCGACGGCATCTGCGGGGTGTACTGAGATGGGCGCGGCAGGTATTCGGCTGCATCCGGCCTGCCGCGTGCGGCAGGAGAGGTTCGGCCTCCTTTTTTACGATTCTCGGGGGCCGCGTCTTCTCTTCGCCGAAACGGGTAACCTCCTTGCTCCGGACTTCTTTGAAGTCGTCCGGGGCAGGGGGGAACTCCCGGTTGGTCTGGCCGCCCGCGAGGAACAGGTCCTGGAAAAATTCATCACGCAACTGCTGGAAAGGGGATACCTCCGTGAGCAATAAATTTGTCGAGCAAGGACTGCGCTCGCCGGTCAATCTGACCTGGGAGGTCTCGCTGGCCTGCAACCTGCGCTGCAGTCACTGCCTTTCGGCCTCCGGAGAGCCGGCCAAGGACGAAATGACCACCGTCGAGGCGCTCGACCTGGTCGAGCAGCTGTACGCTGCCCGGGTCTTCCAGGTCAATTTCGGCGGTGGCGAGCCCTTCATGCGCCCCGATTTCGAACAGATTCTCGCGGCCTGCCACGGCCGGGGGATCATGACCTGCATCTCCACCAACGGCACCCTGCTTGACGCAGCGCGGATTGAACGGCTGGCCGCCAGCCGGCTGGTGGCGATCCAGGTGAGTATGGACGGCGCCCGCCGCGAAACCTGCGACGCGATCCGCGGCGCAGGGGTCTACGATCAGGCGATCGCGGCACTCAAGCTGCTCGCTGTCAGCAGCATCCCGAGCAGCATCAATACCGTGCTGACCGCCCAGAATGCCGACGAGATCCCGGCAATGCACCAGCTCGCCAAGGAGCTGGGTGTGTCACTGCGGGTCAGCCGTTTCCGCCCTTCGGGGCGTGGTGCCGACAACTGGGAAGCGCTGCGGCCGTCGCCGGCCCAGCTGCTGAATTTCTCCGCCTGGCTGGCCGAGAGTGGCGAGGTGCGCACCGGCGACAGCTTCTTTTCGCTGACCAGCCAGGAACGCCAGGGCCTCGGGCTCAACCTCTGCGGTGCGGCCAAGCTGACCTGCTGCGTCGGCCCGACCGGCAACATGTATCCCTGCGCCTTTTTGCAGACCGAGCGCTTCAAGGCCGGCTCTCTGCGCGAGGCGAGCTTCCAGGAAATCTGGGACGACTCGGAGATCTACTCGTCGTTCCGCAGCCTGCGCATCCATTCCTGCGAGGAGTGCCAGCGCTTCGACCAATGCCACGGCGGCTGCCCGGCGGTCGCCTGGCACCTTAAAAACGACATCAACGGCGGCGATCCCGAATGCCTGGAACGCTGCGTGACCTCGATCGCCGACGCCGAGACCAAGGAATCGGCGGCCTGATCGCCCCACCGCACCCCTGCTGGCGGTGATGGACCATAAACAGGAGTCCCAATCATGATGTTCCCGAATCTGTTTTCGCCCCTCAAGCTCGGCAAGGTGGAGGTCAAAAACCGCATCTCCTTCCAGCCGCACCTGACCAACCTGGCGGTGAAGAACCTTCCCAGCGACCGCCAGATGTACTACTGGGGCGAGCGCGCCAAGGGAGGGGCCGGCCTGATCATCACCGAGGAGCTGACCGTCCATCCCACCGACATGGCGTACGAGAAGCTGATCGACGTCTACCATGCCGAGGTGGTGCCCGGTTTCAAGAAGATCACCGACTACGTCCACCAGTACGACAGCAAGATATTCGCCCAGCTCAACCACAATGGCCAGCAGGGGGACGGCAGCATTTCCCGCCTGCCGGTCTGGGCGCCGTCGCCGGTCCCCGACGTCCTCTTCCGCGAGACCCCCAAGGCGATGGAGCCGGAGGACATCGAGGAGGTCGCCCGCTACTTCGCGCTCAGCGCCGAGCATGTCCGCCAGGGCGGCTTCGACGGCGTCGAGCTGCAGTTCGGCCACTCCAGCCTGGCGCGGCAGTTCCTCTCGCCGCTCACCAACCACCGCCAGGACGAGTTCGGCGGCAGCCTGGAGAACCGCCTGCGCGCTCCCCTCAAGTTCATCGAGGCGGTGCGCAGGGCGGTCGGCGACGATTTCACCCTTGGCGTCCGCATGTGCGCCGATGAGATGATTCCCGGCGGCCTCGACCTGGCGCAGGTCCAGGAGATCTGCGCGGCCTTGGAGGCTTCGGGGCTGATCGACTTCATGGACCTCTCGATTGCCACCTTCTACAACCTCTACCTGGTCGAAGGTTCGATGCACACCCCGCTGGGCTACACCATTCCCTTGGCGGCGGGGATTCGCGAGAAGATCAAGCTGCCGGTCTTCTGTACCGGCCGCATCAACGACCCGGTGATGGCCGAGAAGGTTCTGGCCGCCGGCCAGGCCGACATGATCGGCATGTGCCGGGCCCTGATCTGCGATCCCTTCATGCCGAAGAAGGCCGAGGAAGGGCGCCTGGATGACATCCGCTACTGCATCGCCTGCAACCAGGGGTGCATCGGCCGAATCGGCATGAACAAGTCCATCGGCTGCGTGCAGAATCCGTCCATCGGCTACGAAAAGCAGTGGGGGGAGGGGACCCTGAAGCCTGCCCCGGTGAAAAAGAAAGTCACCGTGGTCGGCGGCGGCCCGGCCGGCATGTGGGCGGCCAAGATGGCCGGTCGGCGCGGCCACGATGTCACCCTGCTGGATCGCAACGAGACCCTCGGCGGGCAGGTGCGCACCGCCATGAAGGGGGCCGGCCGCGACGAGTTCGGGGTAATCATCCGCAACGAGAAGGACCAGGTCGACAAGGCCGGGGTCAAGGTGCAGCACGAGGTCGAGGTGACGCCGGAGCTGGTTCTCCAGGCCGCTCCCGACGCGGTGATCGTCGCCACCGGTAGCCGGCCCAAGCCCCACCCGGTGGGCGGCGCCGACGGTCCCGGGGTCTGCGACGTCTGGCAGGTCCTCGACCAGCAGGTCGAAGTCGGGCAGAAGGTCTGCCTGATCGACTACGACGGTCACCACCGGGCTACCGCCACCGCCGAGTACCTCGCCAACCAGGGCAAGAGCGTGCACATCATCTGTTCCAGCCTCTTCATCGGTGCCGAGCTCGGCCCTACCCAGGACCTCTACCTTTCCCGGCAGCGGCTGCTGCAGAAGGGGGTCAGCTTCACCCCGGACATCGCGGTGATGGAAGTGGCCGGCGACACCGGCGCCAAGACCATCAAGGGGTTCAACGTCTACTCCAACGAGTGGGACGAGTGGGGTCCCTACGACACCGTGGTGCTGGCGATGGGCCAGGCGGTCGACGAGGACCTTTACTTCGCCCTCAAGGGGAAGGTCAAGGAGCTCCACCGGATCGGCGACTGCGTGGCACCTCGCAAGGTCGACATGGCGATCTGGGAAGGCCACAAGGTGGGGAGGGAGATCTGATGACCGCCCGCACTTTTGCAACCTCCGGCGCGCCGCCGGAGATCCTCGCCTTGGTCGACCTCGCCGCGGGGGGGAGCTGGACGATGCCGGCAAGGGCCTCCTCTCCGAGGCCACCCGGTTGGCGAAAGAGCTGGGGGCCAACTGGTCGGCAATGGCCCTGGCCACCGGCAGCGAGGTGGCGCCGGAGGACTTCGCCCCCTATGGCACCCCGGCCTTGACCCTGGTCGAGGCGGCCCAGGTCGCCGACTCTCTCGAAGCCCAGGGGCAGCTCCTCGCCCGGGCAGCGGCCGAACGGGGCGCCCGGCTGCTGCTGCTCCCCCACAACGACCTCGGCACCGCCCTGGCGCCACTCCTCGCCGCCGAGCTGCAGGCCGCCCTCTTCACCGAGGCGCTCAGCTACCAGGCCGACGGGGGCGCCCTGAAACTGACCCGCTCCGCGCTCGGCGTCCAGGTGGTGGAAACCAAAACCTGGGACGGCAGGGTGCCGCTGGTCCTCACCATCCATCCCCGGGTGCTCAGCACCGTGGTGCTGCCGACCATGCAGCGGCGCACCCCGCAGCTCAGCCACTGGCGGCCGGCGCGACCCGTGACGGCCGGCGCGACCCGCATCGTCGAGCGCATCCCTCCCGATCCGCAGACTGTTGATGTCTCCGAAGCCGAGGTGATCGTCAGCGCCGGGCTCGGCTGCGACGACCGCGGTTTCCAGCAGGTCGAAGAGCTGACCCGCCTGCTGAATGCCTCGCTCGGCGTCACCCGGCCGGTCTACGACCTGGGGCGCACCGACTTCGCGCGGATGGTCGGCCAGACCGGCAAGACCGTCGCCCCGCGCTTCTACCTGGCGCTGGGAATCTCCGGCTCCATGCACCACCTCGGCGGAATCAAGGATTCCAAGCGGGTGGTGGCCGTCAACAAGGATCCCAAGGCGCCGATCTTTCCCAACGCCGACGAAGGGTTCGTCGCTGACCTGCGCGAGCTGTTGCCGCTGCTGATCGAACGGGTCAAGAAATCCACGGGAGGTGGCGCATGAAAACCACATTCGACGCAATCGTCGTCGGTGCCGGCCCGGCCGGTTCCAGCGCGGCGCTGACCATGGCCCGCGCCGGGCTCGACGTGGCGCTTTTGGAGCGCGGTGCCTTCCCCGGTGAGAAGAACATGTTCGGCGGCGTGCTGCATCGCCTGACCGCCCTGGAGGATGTCTTCCCTGATTTCTGGGAGCAGGCGCCCTGGGAGCGGCATATCGTCAAGAAGAACCTGACCTTTATGACCCCTGGGTCGAGCTTCAGTGTCAGTTTTGATAACGAGGCTGCAGATACGCAGCCCTACAACGGGTATACGATTTTCCGGCCGAAATTCGACAACTGGCTGGCGCAACAGGCCGTTAAGGCCGGAGCAACCCTGCTGACCCGCTCAACCGTCGATGACGTCATCCGTGAGGGGGGCAAGGTGGTCGGCGTGAAGCTGCTGCGTGACGGCAGCGAACTGCGGGCTCCGGTGGTGATTGCCGCCGACGGGGTTATTTCCTTGACCGCGAAAAAAGCCGGTCTTCGTCAAGGCAAGTTCAAGCCGGACAACCAGGGGGTCTGCGTCAAGGCCTTGATCGATATGCCCAAGGAGGTCATCGACGACCGCTTCGGACTGGTGCGCGAGCAGGGGGCTTCCAACGAAATCGTCGGCAACACCTCGGGTGTGCGTGGCGGGACGTTTCTCTACACTAATTACGATTCGCTCTCCCTCGGCATGGTCCTGGAACTCGGCAGCATGATGGGTAAAAACACCACCCCCTATGATCTGCTGAACAATCTTATGGAGCAGCCGCAGATAGCCAAGCTGCTCCGGGGTGGCAAGCTGCTCGAGTACTCGGCCCATCTGGTGCCGAAGGGTGGATACGACATGATTCCCGAGCTGTTCGGCGATGGGATCATGGTCGCCGGTGATGCGGCCGCGCTGTGCATCATCACCGGGCTTAACCTCGAGGGGATCAACCTAGCCACCCAATCCGGCGTACTGGCAGGACAGGCTGCAATTGAGGCCCACCGGCAACGCGACTTCAGTAAAAAGAGCCTGGCCGCCTATCGGACTCTGCTTGAGGAGAGTTACGTCCTGAAAGACCTGAAGATGTACCGACGGACTCCGCATATGCTGCATAACGATCGGATCTACAGCCAGTACCCTGAGCTGGTGTGCAGCATGATGGACAAAATTTACCGTATCGACGGACAGCCGAAAGACAGCATGACCAAGTTAGTATTGCGCAAGGTCAAGGAAACCGTCGGTTTGAAAAACGTGCTGGCCGATGTTTTCAGCGGATGGAGAGCCCTATGAAAATCAATCTCGATGAGATTTTTGATTATACCAGCTTCAATGTCGACCGAGATCCGCACATCATCCTCGATGAAACGGTCTGCCAGGACTGTGATCAGCGTTCCTGCACCAATTGCTGTCCTGCCAAGTGCTACACTTGGGATGAGGAGAACCGGAAGATGACCTTCGTCCACGACGGCTGCCTGGAGTGCGGCACCTGTTACGTCGTCTGTCAGAAAGAGGCCTTCACCCGCTGGCGTTACCCCAAGGGGGGCTTCGGCGTCTCTTTCCGGATGACCTAGGCATCGGCACCGCCGGCGCCAATGCCCGGAGGATTCAGGAGTCAGGTTTCAGGATTCAGCTTAATGCTCTGAAACAAGACCTTGATTGTCCTGATACCTGAATCCTGATATCTGACCCCTGCTTTTTCAGGAGCTTGCTCCATGAGTCGAAACGAACTGAAGATTCTGGTCCTGCTGCGTGAAACTTGCGATCCCCGCCCACCGGTACGGCTGACCGCTGACGGCTACGGGGTCCGCGAGCGCGGCCTGCGGCGTATCGCCAACCCGGCCGACCTGGCCGCCCTCGAGCAGGCATTGCGCCTGGCCGAGGCCGAAGGGGGCCAGGTGACGGCGGTGGCCATCGGTCCGGCGCGCCTCGACGACCTGCTGCGAATGGCGCTCTCGATGGGGGCCAGCCGCGCCATCCGGGTCGGGGACGGGCCCTTCCAGGGGGGGGATGCGGTCACCGCCGCCCGGGTGACCGGGCGCATCGTCGAAATCCTCGCCCCCGACCTGATCCTGACCGGCAGCCGGCTTCTCGACCGGGGGGATGACCCGGTCCTGCCGCTGGCGGCTGCCCGGCTCGGCATCCCCAGCCTGGGCGCTGGGGTGGCACTGAAGCGTGACCAGGGCGGTGTGGAGGTGCTGCGCAAGAGCGACCGCGGCGCCCGGCAGCGGGTTGCGGCGCAGCTCCCCTGTGCGGTGCTGTTCGAGGCCGACAGCTGCGAGGTCCGCTACCCCGGCCACCAGGCCCTGATGGAAGCCTCTGCGGCGAATCCCGAGTGCTGGGGGCTGGCCGACCTCGGCCTGCCGCTGGCCAAGCTCGGCGCAGCCGGTGCCCTGCTCGGCAAAGGGCCCTGCTCCTTTCCCCGCCCCAACCCGCAACGGGTGGTGACGCCGGATGCCAACCTCCCCGCCTTCGAGCGGATCATTGCCCTCCTCTCCGGCGGCATCAAGCCGCGGGAAGGGAAGATGCACACCCTGGCAGCCGAACAGGCAGCGGACAAGCTGATGGAGATCTTTGCGGCCGAAGGGCTGCTCGGCGGGGAGGGTTGATGCATTACCGGCTGGCGGCAGGGATCGACATCGTGGACCAGGACCGGGGCGGGTTTCTGCTCGCCTCCCGGCCGCTGCGCATGGTGCGCCTGAACCCGCCGCTGCTGCGCCTGGTGAGGCGCCTGCAAGAGCAGGCCCTGGCCCCCGCCTCCCCGGCCGAGGCCAAGGCCTTGGAGACCCTCGCCCGCCGCGGCTTTCTGACCCGCGACTGGCCGGTCCTGCGGGAGGACGGCAACCCGCCGCGGGTCAGCATCGTCATCCCCGTCAAGGACCGCCCCGAGGACCTGCGCAACTGCCTCGAGTCCCTGGCCGGACTCGATTATCCCCCCGACCGGCTGGACGTGATCGTGGTCGATGACGGCAGCACCGACCGGACCCCCGAGGTCGCCCGCGAACTGGGCGCGCGGGTGATCGCCTCGGGAGCGGTCGGCGGCGGCCCGGCGGCGGCCCGCAACCGTGGCGCCGCGATCGCCGAGGGGGAGATCCTCGCCTTCATCGATTCCGATTGCACGGCCTCCCCCCAGTGGCTGCGGGAGCTGCTGCCGGTCTTCGCCGAGGACGGCGTGGCGGCAGTCGGCGGCTATGTCGACGGCATGCACCAGGCGGCGCCCCTCGATCGCTACGAGGCGGTGATGTCGAGCCTCAACCTCGGCCGGCGGGAAATGATCGGCGGCGCCGGCGGCGACACCTTTTATCTTCCCTCCTGCAATCTGCTGATGCGCCGGGATGTTTTCGTCGCCGCCGGGGGCTTTCGCAGCGAGCTGCAGGTCGGCGAGGACGTCGACCTGACCTGGCGGCTGCGGGACGGCGGCTGGAGTATCGTCTACCTTCCCAAGGGTGCGGTCTGCCATGCCCACCGCAGCCGGCTCTGGCCCTTCATGAAGCGGCGCTTCGACTACGGCACCTCCGAAGGGCTGTTGCAACGGCTTCACCCGGTGCGCGGCAAGAAGATGCTGGTTCCCCCCATGTTAACGGCGATCCTGCTACTGCTGGCGGCGCCCCTGGTCTTGGAATCGCCGTTGCCGCTCCTGCCCGCGCTGCTGCTTTTGATCATCGATACCGGCCTGGTCAAGCGCCGGATGCACAAGCAGGGCCTCTCCCTGCCCTTGGGGAAGATCCTGCCCGGGCGTGTTCGTGCCATCGGTAGTCTCGGTTATTACCTTGGCTATCATCTGCTGCGCTACTACCTGGCGCCACTGCTTCTCGCCACCCTCCTTTACCCGCCCTTGGCGCCTCTCCTCCTCGGCCTGCTGCTGGGGGTCGGCCTGGTCGATCACCGGGTGCGCAAGCCCGGACTGGCCTTCACAGGCTTCTGCATGTACTATTTTCTTGAACAGCTCTCTTACGGGTGCGGTGCTTTCTGGGGCTGTTGCCGAACGAAGAGTTTTGCCAGTTACCGACTTGACCTGAAGGGTGTACCCGGGGCAATTTGAAAATCCGGCCCGGCCGGACGCTTGAACGGTCCTGCCGCCCTCTGTGATGGACCGGATAAAGGGGGAAGGATGGTTGTCGAGATCACCGAAACGACCCTGAAGCGGCTGGTCAATTACGAGGCCGTGGTACGGAAGGAGCACCAGGAAGCTGAACAGCTCCAGTGGCGGGTCATGACGCTCGAGGTGATGCAGGCCGTGGAAAAAACCGGCGCCCGAGCCCGTCACCTCCGTGCGGTCGTCGCCTACGCCGATTATCTTCATCGGCTCCAGCGCGGAGAGGATCAGAGTCGCTACATCTACGGCGAGCCGCTCCTGAGCAAGGGGCTGGTCAGCTTGCTGACGGAGTTGTCCATCGAGCTGAAAATGGTGCCGGAAGGGAAACCCAAAGCCGGCCAGGAGGACTGCCAGGTCCTATGACCAGCGAATGATGTAACGCCATCATTCGGCCCACATTACGATACCGGCGGCATTAACAAATGTCCTGGATTCTTTTCCATAGGGTACGGAGCCTTTTTTCATCCCTTCTGCCGGAACAGCCTATGGACAGCGCCCGCACGGTCGGGAAACTGGCCTATAACGCGTTTCGTTTCCGCCTTCTGAAAGCCACTGGCCGGCCCGGCCGCCTCCAGGCGATCAGCCTCGAAATTACCCACCGCTGTATCTGCCGCTGCCGCATGTGCAATATCTGGCAGATTCCCCGCGAAGTCCCCGATCTGCTCCTCTCCGACTGGACCTCTCTGCTCTCTTCTTCCGCCCTTCGCCGTCTGGTGGAAATCGATATTACCGGGGGAGAGCCCTTTCTGCGGGAGGACCTGGGGGCGCTGCTCGAGTGGATTGGTCGCTCCAAGTCCACCCGTTTCCCGAAGTTGAAAACGGTGGCCATCACCACCAACGGTATCCTGACCGACAGGATTCTGGAGGTAACGGGTCGGGTCGCAGGCGTACTGAAGGAAGAAGGCATCGACCTGGTGCTGGCCTGCGGCATGGACGCCGTCGGCCCGGTCCATGATGATATCCGCAATTTCCGGGGAGCGTGGGAAAAGCTCGATGCCACCCTCGCCGGGCTCAGGGAACTGCGGATCCGGTATCCCAACCTGGTGCTCGGCGTCAAGACCACCATCGTTCCCGCCAACGTCCACGAACTCGAACGGATTGCCTTCTATGCCCGGGAGCATGGGCTGTTCACCATCATCTCGCCGTGCATTATCACCGCCAACCGCTTCGGCAATGTCGATCTCCAGGAAGAGCTGACCTTCAGCGCCGAAGACCTCCAGGCGATCCAGCGCTTTTATCAGAGTCCAGCTTTCGCCTGGAGCATCCACCGCCAGGCCATGCTGCATTACCTCCGTACCGGAACGGTAGATAAACCGTGTTCGGCGGGATTCAACACGGTCTTCGTTCGTCATACCGGGGAGGTTTTCCCCTGTCCCCTGATTCCGAATGCAATGGGCAATATCCGGGAAACGACCTTGGACCAGCTCCTGCGAAATTCCCGGGCGATCAGGTTTCGAAAACAGATCGGCACCTTTCCCGAGTGCCGTAAGTGTACGGAACCGGGCCTGGAACGCATCGCCTGGCCCTATGAAGGTATCGGCTGTTTGAGGCTGTTGGCCAGCATGGGAAATGATGATTTTGAGCGCCTGGCCAGGCATATGGGGCTGGACAAGTACCTTTGATCATTTTGACCTTTAGAGGCCGAGGAAGGGATCAACTTCCGCCTTCAGCAACTGGGCGGGGGACGCCGGAACAAGTAACCCCGGAACAAGTAACCCTATAGTCGGCAGCCGGTCAGGCCTCGTGGCGACGAGGAAAAAGGTCCGGTGAACGGAAAAGGGCCTTCCCGCGTTGCACCTCTATCGGCGCAGGACGGTAGGCCCTTTCGCTTGCCCGAGAGGAGGGAATCGGAACTGGAACGGCGGCAGGCCGGGAAACGATGCCGCAATGCCCCGACCGCTCACAGTGAACAAAAAGGTAGTCAGGAATCAGCCTCAGGCATGCCCTTCGTCGGCATGCTTGGGGCCCCGGGGCAGGTGAACCAGTTCTGCACCCACCGCCTCGGCGATGCACTTGAGTTCGCTCATTCGCAGGTGCTTGCCCTGCATCTTCAGGTCGACGCCGTGGATCGCCACCATCTGGTAGCGGGGGGTATGGGCGCCGTCGACCAGTTTCTGGCGTTCCCGATAGAACAGTTTGCCGGCCATGATCGTCTCCTTTCGCTCAGGTAAGGATCCTGGTTCCTACCGTCTCGCCCAGAATCGCTTTTTCCAGGTTGCCACGCTGGTGGCCGTTGACAATCCGAACCTCCTTGACATGGTGGGCATCCTGGAGCAGGTAAAGCAGCTTGCGCTCCATCACCAGGTCTTCCAGATCCCGCTCGATCAACGCCGCGGCGGTGATCTCGGCGATGAATTCGGCGTGCGGATCCTGAGTCGGATTGCTGGTGAAGAGGCCGTCGACATTCTTGACCAGGATGCAGCTCTTCGCCCCCAGAACCTCCGCCATCAAAAAGGCGCCGGTGTCGGTACGATGGGGGGGGATCAGCCCCATTTCTGGCGGATGTTCGAACAGCCCGTAGGGCGGGGTGCCGTGCATCACCGGCAACAGCCCGAGATGAAGCAGGGTGGGGAGTTCCAGCAGGTCGCCGGTCTTGACTCGGGTGCCCCCCCACTGGGAAAGGAGCAGGGCGACGATCTCGGCGTTTTGCTCGCTGATCTTGCCCGCCAGCTCGGCGAGCACGCCAGTCGGCATCCCCAGGTCGATGCCAATATCCAGAATGTGCCGGACCCGCGCACCGCCGCCGGTCACCACCAGGATCTGATGCTGCTTTGAGAGTTCGCCGATCTCCTCCAGCAGCGGTAGCAGCACCTCCCGCCCGTAGTCGATCGCCCCGTGACCGCCGATCTTGATGACGTGGAGCCCCGGCACGATGCGCAGCTGTGGTACTGCCGCCTGCCGGTGCATCAGCCCCTTGCTGACCAGCGTCTCTCCCTTGAGTCTCGACTCGATCTCGTGCCGTTTCCCCATCGTAGCGCGTCCCTCCGTCTGTTGTCCGGAATCCGATCCGTCTCAAGCCCTCGCTCGAGCGGAGGGCAATCTCAGCCTAATCACCAGTCTATCTCAATTGACAGGAAAAGTTCAGATGCCGGGGAGATGGCGGGGGATGTATGACGTCCTCCAAAAGGACTTCGGGGCGGGGAAATTCTCTACGGTGTAGGAAGATTCCCCGCCTCAACACCGCGCCGAGCGGCCCCTTTACCTGCCGGATGGGGTGATTCTCCCCGAATTCCTAGTCCACCCCGGCCGGCGCTTACCCGCAATCTGCCGGATTTGGCCGGCCCGACGGCCGAAATCAGGCCCAGAAATTTTCCCCAACCGGTGTTTTAAAAAACGGCACCGGCATTGCAACACCTATTATCACACGGTTGCGTCCGGGCAGTCTTCGGATCGTCGGCGAACGACTGGAAATCCGGCAAAATTCCGTTATGTATTATGGATACCTCCGAGCCTGGTTGCCTAAGGGAAGTATTCCTACGGCGAAAGGCCAATGGGTGGAGTCGGAAACGACCCCGCCTCCCTGGTGGAAAGGAGACGTTGGGCCCTTTTTCAAAAGGCAAAGGAGTACGTAGATGGACAAGATTGTCAGAATCGACATGGGCGCCAAGGGCGGCCCGAAAATCACTACCGAACCGGTCGGTGAATATGCCGGCCTTGGCGGCCGGGCGACGACCTCGCTGATAGTAAGCAAGGAGGTCCACCCCCTCTGCCACCCCCTCGGCGCCGAGAACAAGCTGGTGATCGCCCCGGGGATGCTCAGCGGCAGCACCGGCGCCATGTCCGGGCGCCTCTCGGTCGGCTGCAAGAGCCCGCTGACCGGCACCATCAAGGAGTCCAATGCCGGCGGCCAGGCTGCCCAGGTGCTGGCCCGGATCGGCTACGCCGCGATCATCCTGGAAGGCAAGCCCGAAGGGGACGACCTCTACAAGATCATCGTCAACAAGGACGGGGTCAAGGTCGAGGTCGACAACAGCCTGAAGCTGCTCGACAACTACCCGGTGATCGAGAAGCTGCGTGCCCAGTATGGCGACAAGGTGGCTTACATGTCGATCGGCTCGGCCGGCGAGCGGCTGCTGCTGGGCGCCTCCATCGCCTGTACCGACCCTGAGCTGCGCCCCACCCGCCACTGCGGCCGCGGCGGCGTCGGCGCGGTGATGGGCTCCAAGCGGGTCAAGGCGATCATCCTCGACGACGCCGGCATGAAACACCGCGCGCCGAAGGATCCGGACAAGTACCGGGACGCCAACCGCAAGTTCGTCGAAGGGCTGCGCAAGCACCCGGTTACCGGGGAAGGTCTCCCCGCCTACGGCACCAACGTCCTGACCAACGTCCTCAACGAGGCCGGCGGCTATCCGACCTACAACTTCAAGACCGGCCGCTACGCCGGCGCCTCCAAACTCAGCGGCGAGGCCCAGGCCGAGTTGGAGATCAAGCGCGGCGGAACCGCCACCCACGGCTGCCACCGCGGCTGCGTCATCCAGTGCTCGGGGATCTACAACGACAAGGACGGCCACTACCTGACCAAGCAGCCAGAATACGAGACAGTCTGGGCCCACGGCGGCAACTGCGGAATCGATGATCTCGACACCGTCGCCCGCCTCGACTTCATGGACGACAACTTCGGTCTCGATACCATCGAGATGGGGGCAACCATCGGCGTCGCCATGGATGCCGGTCTGATCGAGTTCGGCGACAAGGAAGGCGCCATCCGGCTGATGGAAGAAGTCGGCAAGGGGACCCCGCTCGGCCGTGTTCTCGGCTGCGGCGCCGGCATCACCGGCAAGGTCTTCGGCGTCGAGAAGGTGCCGGTGGTCAAGAACCAGGCAATCCCGGCCTACGATCCGCGTCCGATCCAGGGCATCGGCGTCACCTACGCCACCACCACCCAGGGGGCCGACCACACCGCCGGCTACGCCATCGCCACCAACATCCTCAAGGTCGGCGGCGACGTCGATCCGCTCAAGACCGAGGGGCAGGTGGAACTCTCCCGCAACCTGCAGATCGCCACCGCGGCCATCGACTCCACCGGCATGTGCCTGTTCATCGCCTTCGCGATCATGGACCAGCCTGAAACCTTCCAGGCGCTGCTCGACATGCTCAACGCCTTCTACGGCACCGAGCTGACCGGCGACGGCGTTGTCGAACTCGGCAAGACGGTCCTCTCCGCCGAGCGCGACTTCAACAAGCGCGCCGGCTTCTCCAAGGAGGACGATCGGCTGCCGCGCTTCTTCTACACCGACCCGATCGAGCCGCACAACCAGGTCTTCTCGATGTCGGACGACGAACTGGACTCGGTCTTCAACTGGTAATCGGAACCGTTAGGTTCTGGGAGGGGCGGCCCGACGGGCCGCCCCTCGTCGCCTGACCGGATAAACCAAAGGGCGGCATGAATGTGAGGGTCAATGGCGATCGCCCGCTCACTTGAAGTGCAACTGGCACCGGAATTGCTGAACATATTTTTCCCGTTGCTCCAGCAGGGGGTCGAGGTCGAGGTCGAGACCGGCGGCAACCTCAAGCAGATGCTCATCGAGCAGTTCGGCATCCCGGCCGACTACATCGCCAGCCGGATCACCACCCTCTTCCTTAACTACAAGGCGGTGGACGATGCCGCCACCGCCCTGATCCACGATAGGGCGGTGGTGGCCCTTTCCGGCGCGATGCCGGGCCTGGTCGGGGCGACCATGCGCAGCGGCGGCTTCTATGCTGCGATGCGCGGAGCGATGACCTACCACAACGAGGCCGAGGTGCCCGCCGCGAAGCGGGGGCGCATCCGGCTCAAGCTGTTTAACCTGCTCCTCGACGAACTGGGGCCGCGCATTCTGAGCCGGGGGGTGGTGCTGGACGCAGCCCAGCTGCGGGCCTTTCTCGCCGAGCTCCCCGCGGAATTCCGTTTCCGCGGCTGCTGGCTCGACGGTCGGCCGCTGGCCGTCGAGCCGCGGCGGGCTCTGCCGGAACTGCCGGCGGACGACGAGCTGTTGAAACTCAAGGTTCAATTCGGAGAGTCCTGAATCATGCAGATTACCGTCAAGCTGTTTGCCACCTTCCGTACCGACCGCTTCGATATCGAAGCGCGGGATTATCCCGATGGGACCACCGTCGGGGCGATCGTCGACGACCTCCAGCTCCCCCGGGAGCAGCTCGGCATCCTGATGATCAACGGCCGGCACGTGGAGCTCGATCGGGTGCTCGCCGATGGGGAGACCCTGGCGATCTTTCCGCTGGTTGGGGGGGGCTGAGATGGAACGGCTGCAGGCCTTTCTCAAGGAGCAGGCCGTCGAGGGGATGATCTCCTGGCAGCAGCAGCAGGAGGCTGCGGAGCGGTTTCAGCGCACCCTCGCCGAAGTGGAGACGGCGATCCTCGGCGCGGACCTGCTGCCGGCCCGCTACCAGCGCAACCGGCGGATGATCTCGACCCCGCAGCAGCTGCAGCTGTTTCGCAGCAAGGTGGTGGTGGTCGGCTCCGGCGGCCTCGGTGGTTACATTCTGGAACAGCTGGCGCGTCTCGGAATAGGGCAGATTGTCGCAATCGATGACGATATCTTCGAGGAGAACAACCTCAACCGCCAGCTTCTTTCCACCCCGGCCCTGCTCGGCCGGGTCAAGGTGGAAGTGGCGGCGGAGCGCATTGCCGAGGTCAACCCGGCGGTAACCCTGACCCCGGTCCGGGCCCTCTTCGGACGGGAAAACGGCGCGGCGCTGCTCTCCGGCGCCGATTGCGTGGTCGACGCCGTCGACAACGTGAGCGCCCGGCTGGAGCTCGCCGAGGTGTGCGCTAACCTGCAGATTCCCCTGGTCCACGGCGCGATCGCCGGCTGGTATGGTCACGTCGCCACCGTCTATCCCGGGGAACGCTCCTTGCAAACCATCTACCGCCACTGGCAGGGAGGCAAGGGGGTCGAGCAGCAGCTCGGCAATCCCTCCTTCACCCCGGCGGTGGCGGCCAGTTTCGAGGTCGCCGAAGTCTGCAAGGTACTGCTCGGCCAGGGGCGGCTGCTGCGCGGCCGCAAGCTGGCCTTCAACCTGCTCGACATGGAGGTCGACGAGATTCCCCTTTAAGCTGCGGGCTGCGCCGGATGTTGCGGAGCCGCGGGAAAAAAATAATTTAATATTCTCCGAGTCGCTGGACCTACAGGGTTACCCCCACGGCCAGCGGCCGACGGGTGCGGTTGGAAACGACCGTGCCTCCCATTGTGGAAAGGAGAACTCGTCACTGCACCCGAGCGGGTGCGGTCGTTCTGGGTTCCTTTCCATCGTGAAGGGAACCCTTTTTCGTGCCGTCGCTGCGTGGCAGCGCCAGGAGGAGCCATGGTCCAGATCGTTAGCGAGCCCATCGATCCGCAACAGAGCTATCAACGGCTGCAGCCCCGCAGCGCCGGATCGGTGCTGCTGCACTATGCCGTGGTCAAAGCCGACGCCGGCACCGGCCGCACCAGCTGTGCCGTCGACTATCGCCCCGAGGCCGGGGCCCAGGCCGAACTGGAACAGATCGCCGCCGCCCTCAAGGCGCGCTGGCCGTTGGAGGAGGTGCTGCTGCAGCGGCGCAGCGGCCGGCTGGAAGTTGGCGAGATCATTTCCCTGGTGGGGGTGGCCGCCGCCGCCAGCGCCGATGCCTTCGCCGCCTGCCAGATGGGTCTGGAGCTGCTCAAGAAGATGCAGACGGTTCGCAAGCAGGAGGTTTTTGTCTGAGGCCGGGACCAGCGGTTCGATCGCCGTCTGCCAGGCTACCGAATAACCGCCAAGTCCCGATGTTCAACATCTTATTGAAACAGGAGGAAACAAGGAATGAAGAAGCTGGCATTTATCTTGGTAGCTTTGCTGGCCATGAGCGCAGCGGGCCCGGCATTTGCCCTGGACGTCACCGTTCATGGCGACCTGAACCATCAGTTCAACCTCTACACCAACAAGGCCCTGCTCTACAAGGGGACCGAGGCGGTCGCCAAGCCGCTGTCCGGCGGTTTTGCGATAGAGGATCGGACCCACGGCGCCTTCTTCGGCCAGATCAAGTACCGCATCTGGACCGAGCTCTCCACCAACGACGGCGCCGCCAAGGGCGTCTACGGCATCGAACTCGGCGGCCTGCGGTTCGGCGACTCCACCTACTCCAAGGGGGGCGGCGCCACCTACTCCGGCGACGGCGTGAACATCGAGACCCGCTGGGCCTACGGCGACTTCCAGCTCCCCTTCGTGCAGAGCAAGGCACGCCTGCAGATCGGCCTGCTCCCCTTCTCGGTCAATCACTACGTCTGGAAGGAAACCGCCATGGGTGTGCAGCTCAAGGGCGATGCAGGGCCGGTGGGCTACACCCTGGGCTGGGTCCGCGGCCATGAGAATCAATTCGATTCCGGTGGCAATGCCTTCGACGATGCCGACGCCTTTCTGCTCCGCGGCGACCTCAAGCCGGCCGACGGCGTCAAGATCGGCCTCTTCGGCCTCTACCAGCGCCAGGACGCCTTCCATGGCACCGGGGGTGTTTCCTCCGAAATCAAGAAGTTCGGCAACGACCAGTACAACATTTACACCATTGGCACCGACGGCGCCTTCACCGCCCCGGCGGGCTTCTTCGTGAACTGGGACGCCATCTACCAGGGTGGCAAGATCGACAAGGGCGGCGACAATCTCTATGGCTTCACCGTAACCGACCAGGACGTCAGCGCCTACCTCCTTCATGCCGATCTCGGCATGAACCTCGGCAAGGTTCGCCTCACCTACACCGGCCTTTACTCCTCGGGCGACGACGATCCCACCGACGGCGACGTCAACAACTTCATGGCCACCGACGTCGATGAGACCTCCAGCATCGTGCTGAATGAAGGGGGCTACACCAACGACAACTACTTCACCGAGTCCTACTACATCCTCGACAAGGGGATCATCCTCAACAAAATTGCCGCCGATTTCAAGGCGACCGACAAGACCAAGCTGGGCCTGGCCGGTCTCTACCTGATGACCGCCGAAGACCTGCCCAACGGCGAGAACAAGCTCGGCACCGAGGTTGACGCCTACGTCAGTCACAAGCTCTATCCCAATGTCGAAGTGGCCCTCAACTTCGGCTACCTCTTCTCCGACAACGGGATGGACTACTTTGCCGAGAACAATGATGCGGGCAACATCTACCGCAGCACCGCCCGGGTCCGTTACACGTTCTAATTCCGGCCTCCTGCCCCCTGGGTCCCCGCGTGGTCCCAGGGGGATTTTCCCCGGAATGGATGGCCGGCCTGGCAGAAGCAGTTAAAAGCACCATTCCGGCCCTCGAGTTCCTGAGAGCAGAACTTTTGACCCCTAGTGGCAGGGACGCTGGCACCGCCACCCCAGGCGACTCCGAGAAGAGAAATCAGGTAGAATTTTCATTAACCCGTAAAGAAGCCGAGCTTCGGGAGATTGCGGAATGAAAAAATTACAAATCCTTTTGGCCCTTATCATTATTTCCTTCTGTCTTTGCCAGGGCGCTTTCGCCGTCGAACACCTGCGTCTGGCGACCACCACCTCCACCGAGAACTCCGGGCTGCTCGCGGTACTGCTTCCCCCCTTCGAGAAGGCCAACGACTGCCAGGTCGACGTCATCGCGGTCGGCACCGGCAAGGCCATCAAGCTTGGGGAAACCGGCGACGTCGACGTCCTCCTGGTGCACGCGCGCAAGCTGGAGGACAAGTTCGTCGCCGAAGGCTACGGCGTCGATCGCCGCGACGTCATGTACAACGATTTCGTGATCCTCGGCCCGGCGGCCGATCCGGCCGGGATCGCCGGGCTCAAGGATGCCGCCGCCGCCATGAACAAGATCGCCGCCGCCAAGGCAACCTTCGTCTCCCGCGGCGACCAGTCGGGGACCAACGTCAAGGAGAAGGAGCTGTGGGCCGATGCCGGGATCAAGCCGGCCGGCGCTTGGTACCTGGAAGCCGGCCAAGGAATGGGCGAGGTCCTGACCATGGCCGACCAGCGCCAGGGCTACACCCTTTCCGACCGCGGCACCTACCTGGCCTACAAGGGGAAGATCGACCTCAAGGTGCTGACCGAAGGGGACAAGCGGCTGTTCAACCCCTACGGCGTGATCGCCGTCAACCCGGCCAAGTATCCCCACACCAAGTTCCAGCTGGCGGAGAAGTTCATCGACTACCTGGTTTCCCCGGAGGGGCAGGGGGTGATCAAGAACTACCGTCGCGGCGGCGACGAGCTGTTCTTCCTCTACTCCAAGTAAGGAGCCGCCTTGGGCTTTATCGCCGAATCGCTGCAGCACGCGCTGCGGCTGATCCTTTCCTTTGACCCGGAGGTCTTCCGCACCGTCTGGACCTCCCTTTACACCTCGCTGACGGCCATTGTGCTGGCGGCCGTCAGCGGGGTTCCGGCCGGGGCGGCCGTCGGCCTGCTGCGCTTTCCCGGGCGGCCGGTGGTGGTGACCCTGCTCAACACCCTGATGGCGCTGCCGACCGTGGTGGTCGGCCTGGTCCTGTTCGGTGTCTTCAGTCGCCAGGGGCCGCTGGGTCCCTGGGGCTCCTTTTCACCCCCTATGCGATGATCGCCGGGCAGATCGTGCTGGCCATTCCCATTGTCGCCAACTACACGGTGGCGGCGGTGGCCGGGGCGGACCCCCGCATCCTGCCCACCGCCCAGACCCTCGGCGCCGGCCGGCTGCGCGGCGCCTGGCAGCTGCTTGCTGGAGGTGCGCTTCGGGGTGATGGCGGCGATCGTCGCCGGATTCGGCCGGGTGATCGCCGAGGTCGGGGTGGCGATGATGCTCGGCGGCAACATTCGCCGCTATACCCGGACCATGACCACCGCCATCGCCCTGGAGACCAGCAAGGGGGAGTTCGCCTTCGGCCTGGCATTGGGGATGGTGCTGCTCGGCGTGGCGCTGATCGTCAATCTGTTTCTGCAACAGCTGCAGCAAAGGTGAGCACTTGGAACCGCTGCTGACCCTCGACAACCTGGTCTTCCGGCGCGACGACTTCACCCTGGAGGTCGAACGGCTCGCCCTCTATCCGGAGCGGATTTACCTGCTGGCCGGGCCCAACGGCGCCGGCAAGAGCACCCTGCTCGGGCTGCTGGCGCTGCTGCTGGTTCCCGAGCGCGGCGAGTTGCGCTATCCCGGCCAACCGGTAGCGGGGGCTGCGGAGCGCCAGCGGCTGCGGCGGCGGATCACCCTGGTGGAGCAGAACCCGTTTTTGTTCGACACCAGCGTCTACCAGAACCTCGCTTTCGGCCTGCGGCTGCGCGATATTCGCGGCGACCTGCAGCGGGAACGGATCGCCCGGGCGCTGCAGGCGGTCGGCCTGGAGGGGTTCGAAGCCCGCCGCGCCCGGGCCCTCTCCGGCGGCGAGAGCCGGCGGGTCGCCCTGGCCCGGGCCCTGGTGCTGCGCCCCCAGCTGCTGCTCCTCGACGAGCCGACCGCCGGTCTCGACCGCGGGGTGCTGCCGATCTTCGAGAAATGCCTGGCTGATCTCCCCGGCCAGGGCACCGCTGTGGTCATCGCCGGCCATGATGCCGACCAGCCCCGACGGCTCGCCGGAGAAGTCCTGACCCTCAGTGCCGGCCGCCTGGTCGGAGCCACCCCGAGCCCAACGCTCCACGTACAGGAGAATGCCTGATGCCGATCCGTTTCGAAGAGGCCCAAGCCCTGATTCTCGACCATGTCCGGCCGCTGGGCCGGGAACTGGTTCCGCTTCTCGACGCCGTCGGCCGCGTGCTGATCGAGGACCTGCGCGCCCCCTGGGACCTGCCGCGCTGGGACAACTCGGCGATGGACGGCTTCGCGATCTGTTCCGCCGACGGCCAGCCCGGCCGGGAGCTGAAGGTCACCGGCTACATCCCCGCCGGGGAAACCAGGATGCCGCCGGTGATCAGTGGCTGCGCCGTGCGGATCATGACCGGGGCGCCGATCCCCCCGGGATGCGATGCGGTGGTGCCGGTCGAGGAGACCGAGGAGACGGTCGGCAAGATGCGGCTGCTCAAACAGGTCAAGGCTCGCGACCACATCCGTTTTGCCGGCGAAGATGTTGCCAAGGGGGACCTGGTGCTGCCGGCCGGCACCCGCCTGCGGCCGCCGGAGATCAGCCTGCTGGCCTCCTTCGGCCAGGCGCTGGTGGCGGTTTACCGCCGGCCGCGGGTGGCGATCCTCTCCACCGGCGACGAACTGGTCGAACTCGGCCAGCCGCCGGGGCCGGGGCAGATCATCAACAGCAATGCCCTCTCCCTGGCCGCCTCGGTGGCGGAGGCCGGTGGGGTGCCGCAGCTTCTCGGCATCGCCCGCGACAACCTGGAGAGCCATCGGGAGAAGCTCGCCGAGGGGCTCAAGGCCGACGTCCTGATCACCTCGGCGGGGGTTTCTGCCGGCGACCGCGACCTGGTGCGCGACGTGCTGGCCGAGCTCGGCGTCGAGCAGCGCTTCTGGAAGATCGCCATCAAGCCCGGGCGGCCGACCGCCTTCGCCACCAAGGGGGAGACCCTGGTCTTCTCCCTGCCGGGCAACCCGGTGTCGACCATGGTGACCTTCGAGATGTTCGTGCGCCCGGCGCTGCGCAAGCTGCAGGGGGTGACCCCGGCGATTCCGCCGCTGCACCGGGCGGTCCTCGCCGAGGCGACCCGCACCCGGCCGGAGCGGGTGCAGTTCCTGCGCGTGCATGTGCGCAGCGAAGGGGGGCGGTTGGTGGCTTCCAGCTCCGGCGATCAGAACACCGGCATCCTGCGCACCATGGTGCGTGCCAACGGCATCGTCATCCTGCCGGCCGGCCGGGAACGTTTCGACGCCGGCGACGAGGTCGACGTGCTGCTTCTCGACTGACCCGGTCCGCGTGAATGCGGGCCGGGCTGTAATCCAATTTGTTGTAGAAAGGAAGGAAAAATGCAGCTCAAAGTCTTCTCTACCCCTGTGTCCTGGCACTGTGCCTGGCCCTGGCCGCGCCGCTGGCGGCCGCCGAAGCACCCGATTCCGCCTATCGCCTCGGCGAGGTGGTGGTCTCCGCCCCGCAGGCCGGGGTCGAGGCGTCCGGCACGGTCCACACCGTCACCGCCGCCGAGATCCAGGCGCGCGGCGCCCGCACCCTCGACGAGGCCTTGAGCCTGGTCCCCGGCCTGCTGGTGCGCACCGGCGGTGAAGGCTCGCCGCGCATCGACATCCGCGGCTTCAAGACCCGCCACGTCACCCTGCTGCTCGACGGCATTCCGATTAACTCGACCTATGACGGCCAGTTCGACCCCGGCACCATCGGCGTGGAGAACATCGCGGCGATCAAGGTGACGACCGGCGGCGGCTCCGTTCTCTACGGCGAAGGGGGGAACGGCGGGGTCATCAACATCATTACCAAGAAGGGGCAGAAAGGTGTTCACGGCTCGCTCGGCGGCGAAACCGCCGGCAACGGCACCTACCTTGGCCGCTTCACCCTCGGCGGCGGGTCCGACGCGGTCGACGCCTTTGTCAGCGGCAGCGCCTACGACCGCGACAGCTACCACCTTTCCGGCAACTTCAACCCCACCGCCGACGAGGACGGAAGCGGGCGGCTCAACAGCGACCAGACGCGGAAGAACCTCTTTGCCAATGTTGGCTGGAGCCCGACCGACAAGACCCAGCTCGCTGCCAGCCTGCAATACCGCAAGGACGAGTACGGCATTCCGCCGATCATCAATTCCAGCTCCACCGACCCCTTCACCAAGAAGTTAAAGTTCGACCGCGTCGACGACCTGGAAGGGGTGGCCACCCAGCTCGCCTTCGACCAGCAGTTGCCGGGGGCGTTCAGCAGCCGCGGCTGGGTCTACTTCAACCGCCTGAACCTGCTGGAAAACCGCTACGACGACGCAACCTACTCCACCCAGGCTGCCAACGGTGCCATGCGCACCGATTCGACCACCGACAGCGCCGGGATCAACCTGCAGCTCAAGGGGGACTGGCAGGCCTATGGCGTTACCACCCTGGCCCTGCTCGCCGACAACAGCACCTGGAACGCCGACGGCTTCCAGGTCGCCTCCAGCAGTGGCGGTGGCGGTGGCGGTGGCGGTGGCGGTGGCGGTGGCGGTGGCGTGGCGGTAGCACCGTGACCACCACCAACTTCGACCTGCAGCGCGACCTGCAGCTCTACACCGCCGCCCTGCAGTACGAGGTGCAGCCCCTGCCCAGGCTGGGCCTGGTGCTCGGCGCCGGTGGCCACCTGCAGCGTCGCGACAACGGAAAGACCGATCATGCCGGCTCCTACATGATCGGCCTCAGTTACGACCTGGCCAGCGGGACCCGGCTGCACGCCAGCCACAACCGCCAGGTGCGCTTCCCCTCGATCAGCCAGCTCTACGATGTCGGGTCCGGCAACGAGGAGCTCAAGGCCGAGCGCACCCTGCACTATGAGGCGGGGGTCGACCAGCAGCTGCCGGCCGCCACCACCCTGGGGCTGACCGGTTTCCTGAGCGATGCCAGCAATTTCATCGAGAAGAACGACACTACCGACCGTAATGAAAACTTCGAGAAGTACCGCTT
Source organism: uncultured delta proteobacterium (assembly GCA_963806685.1). Classification (GTDB taxonomy): domain Bacteria; phylum Desulfobacterota; class Desulfuromonadia; order Desulfuromonadales; family DDH964; genus DDH964. Next base: position 2,862 of record CAWDZB010000008.1, on the reverse strand, counting down.
CGCCGGGGCCGAGTTCACCGTCGAGAACCGCGCCGTCGAGAACCTCCTGCTGCGGGCCAGCTACAGCTACCTCTACAGCGAGGACCGCTCCGCCGGCAGTGGCAAGCAGCAGCTGCAGTACCGGCCCCGGGACAAGGTCACCTTCGAGGGGCGCTACGCCTTCGCCTTCGGCCTGAACGCCGACGCCTCGCTGCTCCACGTAGCGCGCCAGTACTTCTACGACAGCACCGGGACCCTGAAGAAGCGTCTCAACGACTACACCGTGATCAACGTCAAGCTCTCCCAGGATCTCTGGGCCAAGCGGCTTAACCTGTATGCCGGCATCGACAATCTCCTCGACGAGGATTACGAGCAGAGCTACGGGCTCCCCCAGGCCGGCCGCACCTACTACGGCGGTGCGGAGGTCCGCTTCTGAGCGGGGAAGCAAAAGAAGGCGCGGCCCTGGGCCTGGAGAACTTCTCCTACGCCTGGCCCGGCGCCGGGGACTGGACCCTGCGGGAGCTCTGCCTGGAGCTCCCGCAGGGGGAATGCCACGTTCTCACCGGCGCCAGCGGCGCCGGCAAGACCACCCTGGCCCTGGCGTTGAAAGGCTTGCTGCCGCCGGGGCGGAAAGGGGGTTGCCTCCTGCTCCCCCCCGCCCCGGGGGCGGCCCGTGCCGCGGTCGGTCTGGTGCTGCAGAACCCTGAAACCCAGCTTCTGACCGAGACCCTCGGCGCCGAGGTCGCCTTCGGCCTGGAAAGTCTCTGCCTGGAGCCGCGGCAGATGCCGCAGCGGGTGCGGGATGCACTCGCCGCGGTGGGATTGGAACTTCCCCTCGACCATCCGACCGAGCGGCTGTCGATGGGACAGAAATACCGCCTGCTGGTCGCTGCCCAGCTGGTGCTGGAGCCGGCGCTGCTGGTCCTCGACGAACCGGCGGGGCAACTCGACGCCGACGGGCTCCGGCAGCTGGCGACGATAATCGACCGCCTCAAGGAGCGGGGACTGGCTGTCCTGCTCTGCGAACATCGCCCCGGTCCGCTGACAGCGGTGATCGATCGCCACTGGCACCTCGACGGCGACGGACGTCTGCAGCCGGGCCCGGCGGCGCTGCCGCCGTCACCTCCCGATAGTGGACCGCAGCCGGTGCCGGAGGGGCCACCGCTGGTGACGGTGAAGGGGTTGAAGGTGGCCGCGGCCGACGCCGCCCCGGACTGGCAGGAGGCGGACCTGACGCTGCAGCGCGGCGAGCGGGTGTTGCTGAACGCCCCCAATGGCGCCGGAAAGACCACCCTGCTGCGCTGTCTCGCCGGGCTGCTGCGCCCCGCCGGGGGGGAGGTGACGGTCTGCGGTGGTCCACCGCTCCCCGAAAGGCTGCGCGGCCGGGTCGGCTACCTCTTCCAGAATCCCGCGGCGCCAGCTCTTCGAAACCACGGTCTTCGACGAGGTCGCCTTTACCCTGCGCCGGCTGGGGACCCCGCGGGCGGAAGTTGGGGGGCGGGTCGACCGGGCCCTGGAGGCCTGCGGCATCGCCCACCTGGCGGCGCGCTCCCCCCATCGGCTCAGCTACGGTCAGCAGCACCTGGTGGCGCTGGCCGCGGTGCTGGCGCCGCAGCCGGAGCTGCTGCTCCTCGACGATCCACTGGCCGGACTCGACCCCGCCGCCGCGGACCGGATCATGGCCGCGCTGCGCCGCGCCGGGGAAGAGAACGGGACGACAATCTTCTGGGCCAGCCACCATCTCGCCGGGGAGGAGGCCTGGAGCCATCGCATCCTCGGCATTGCCGGAGGCCGTTTTGTTCAGCACTAGCCTGCCGTTGCCGAAACAGTCCGGCAAGCGCCCGCGGCGCCCGGCGCTTCTGCCGGCAGGCGTAGCGCTTCTGCTCTGCTTCGTGCTGTCGCTGGCGGCGATCCTGGCCCGCACCCCGGCGGTCCTTTCCTGGCTGACCCTGGCCGACGGTGCGCTGCTGGTCTTCTGCCGCTGCGACCGGCGCACGCTGCGACGCGGGCTGCGCCTCGGTCTCTGGCAGGGGGGGGTGATCACCCTTCTCTACCTGTTGCGCTACGGGCCCGCGGACGGCCTGGTCCCGGGATTGCGCATCAGCTGGCAGCTGGCGCTGATCTTCCTGCCGGGACTGGTCCTCTTCTCCGGGGAGAGTGCCGGCCGCCTGGCCCAGGCTCTCGGCAAGATCCTGCCGCCGCGCAGCGCCTTCGTGCTGGCGGCATCGCTGAAGTTTCTGCCGCTGCTTCTGGCCGAGATCGCGGCCATCCACGAGGCCCAGCTGCTGCGCGGCGCGCGCCTGCGCCCCCGCGAGCTGCTCAACCCCCGCAACTGGGGGGATCTGCTGCATTGCCTGGTCGCCCCGGCGGTGGTCCGGGCCCTGGAGCTGGCCGACAACATCGCCTGCGCCGCCCGCGCCCGGGAATTCGGCCGCCTGCCCCGGCGCACCAGCTGGCCGGGCGATACGGAGTCGTCGTCATGAACCGTCTTTCCCTGAAGGAATCGCTCTTCCTCGGTTTCTGCGCCGTTCTGCTGCTGGCCACCAAAGCCGCATTCCGCTGGCACCTGGGAATCTCCGGCCACGTCATGCTCTTCACCGCCTTCTTCCTGCTGCTGGCCCGCGGCTGCGTCCCTTCCCGCGCCGCCGCCAGTCGTCACCGGCCTGCTCACGGGGATCGCCGCGGCGCTGCTCGGCATGGGCAAGGGCGGGCCGCTGGTGATCGGCCAGTTCCTGCTGCCGGCGCTGGCCGTCGACCTCGGCGCCCTGCTCCTCCCCTGGCTGTGGGGCAGCTTCCTGCTCTGCGCCCTGGTCGGCGCCCTGGCCGGCGCCACCAAGTTCTTCGGCACCGCCGCCCTCGACCTTCTGGCCGGCATGGACCCGG
>CAWDZB010000007.1:0-158783 GCA_963806685.1 uncultured delta proteobacterium | reverse complement strand
CGCTGGTCTGGCGCCACTCGCTCCTCGAGGCCGCCGCCGCCATGCTCTTCGGCGCCGTCGGCGCCCTGGGGGTGCCGCCGGTGCTGCGCCGCCTGCGCGCCTACGGCGTCATCCATTTCGCTACCGGAAAGGAACCATCATGAATATCCTGGTCTGCATCGACGATACCGACAACCTGGAGAGCCGCGGCACCGGCGAACTCGCCTCGCTGCTGGCGAGCCAGCTGGAGGAGCTGGGTTGGGGGGAGAGCCGTTTCGTCACCCGCCACCAGCTGCTGGTCCACCCCGACATCCCCTATACCTCGCACAACAGTTCGATGTGCTTCGCCGCGACCCTCAGGGAGGCATCGCTGCTGCCGTGTTTCATCGACCACGCCGGCCGTTTCCTGGAGCGGGAGTCCGCCCCCGGCTCCGACCCCGGGCTGTGCGTGGCCGCATCGCCGCAACTGGGCGATCCGGCGCCGCTGGTTGCCTTCGGCCGTGCGGCCAAGGAGCAGGTGCTGGACAAGGCGGCGGCCTACGCCCTGGCCGGCGAGCTCGGCATCCACCTTTCCGAGCACGGCGGCAGCGGCCAGGGGGTGGTCGGGGCGGTCTGCCGGGGTCGGCCTGCGCCTGGGCGGCAACGACGGTCGGCTCAAGGGCCGTCTCTCCCTCGGCCCGGCGGGAGCGCGGCGCAGCGTCGCGGAACTCAGAAGCGCGCCGCTGGTCGAGGCGGTCTGGAGCGCCGACGGCCCCCTGCCGGAGGACGCCGAGCAGGTGGAGCTGGGGGAAAAGGTCAAGACCGTTCTGCTGGAGGGGAAATCGGTGCTGCTCCTCGAGAAGACCGGCGATCCGGCCGTCCCCTGGCGGACCTGTTCGCGGCAGAAGCTCAAGCACTTTTGAGCCTTGGGCTCAGTGCTGGCCGCCGAGATGTGCGTTTTCAAACGAGGTAAGGTTCTCACCACGAAGAGCACCAAGGACACCAAGGCGGCTGGCTAAGCGGGGAGGTTTTCTTCATCCCTTTCGGCGTGAGAAGATGTATCTGTTACTGATCGCTGCGGCGGTAGGGGCGGGATTCTTCCCGGGAGTTACCCTTTTCACCCATTTGTAAAGAGAATCGGCTTCAGCTTGAAAGGAGTTCGTCAATGACCGCTTGCACTGCCCCCCGGCAACGCCTGCTCGGCGAGGAGGAATGGGAGTTGGCTGCCCGCCTGGCGGCCGTCTGCGCCACTTTCCGTCCCGATGTCGAGGAGGAACAGGTTGCCGATAAGGCCGTCTCCTGCTACAACTGCCGCTACCGCCGCTGGGCGGTGGACGGCATCGCCTGCCTCGCCGGTCCGGGCTGATGGCGGGCACCCTGGCATGAGGGGGATGGGGGCGCTGCGCTGGCCGCTGGGCGGCTTTCTGGTCGCCTCCGCCCTGGCCCATGCCGCATTCTTCGGTCTCCACCTGGATCTGACTTCCGGCAGCCGCTCTGGCCAGGGACCGGTGGTGGTGAGCCTGCTTCCCGGACCGGCGGCTGCCGGGCCAATGAGCCAGCGGCAACCGCCGCAGCGACCCGTTACGACGCCCAGACACCCTGCAAAACACGCGGCCACCCGGCGTCGGGAAGTGATGCCGAAGCCGTTGCCGAAGCTTAAACCCGAGCCCAAGCCGAGGCGGAAGCTGGTAGAAAAAACGCCCCTACGCCCGGCCCCGGCGCCACTGGCGCAGCAACCGCCTTCCCCTGCAGTCGAAGAGTTGCCGGCCGCCGTTGCTTCCCCGGTCCCGGATGCTGCCTCCCCAGCGGGTCGAGCCCAGGAGTCGACGGCCGTCGCCGTCGAGGCGGCCGGACCGCCGCCCCCCCCTGCAGGGAGCGCCGGCGCCATCCCCGGGGAGGCGCCGCTGGCGGCCGACTTCGGCAGCGCCAACGGGCCGCGGATCCTGCAGCTTGAGCAGCCGGTCTACCCGCCACGGGCCCTGCGACTGCGCCGGGAAGGTGAAGTCCTGCTGCGCCTGGAAATCGACAGCAGCGGACATCTGCAGTCCGCCACGGTAGTCGAATCGGCCGGCTACGGCTTCGACGCCTCCGCCCTGGATGCTGTGCGCCGGGCACGGTTCGCCCCGGCTTCCCGCGGCGGCCTGCCGTTCCCCTGCGTGGCGCTGCTGCCGGTATCCTTCACCCTCGCAACTCGCCCCTGACCGGGACGGGTCTGAAAATACGCTGCAAGGAGAGAGGACCATGACCGTCAAAGCTATTTCCTTCGTGGCCAAATCGGGCACCGGCAAGACCACCCTGGTCGAACAGGTGATCGCCGAGCTGAAGCGCCGCGGCTACCGGGTCGGGGCGCTCAAGCACGATGCCTACCGATTCGACATCGACCACCCCGGCAAGGACAGCTACCGCTTTTCCGCCGCCGGTGCCGACACCATGCTGATCTCCTCCGCGGAGAAGCTGGCGCTGGTCAAGCAGCACGCCGCCGCGCCGCCGATCGAGGAGCTGCTCGCCACCTATTTCGGCGACGTCGACATTGTCCTCACCGAGGGCTTCAAGCAGAGCGGCCTGCCAAAGATCGAGGTCCATCGCCAGGAGCGGCGCGCCGACCTGCTGTGCCGCGGCGAACAACAGGACCCGACCCTGCTGGCGGTCGCCAGCAATGTCCGGCTCGACCTCGACGTTCCGCTGCTCGATCTCAACGACCCGGCCGCGGTTGCCGATTTCATCGAGGAGCATTTTCAACTGGCCGCAGCCAAGGAAGGTGAGCAATGAGCGAAAAACAAAACCAGCCCATGACCTTCAATCATTTTGACGACCAGGGGCAGGCGATAATGGTCGATGTCAGCGCCAAAACCCCGACCCTGCGCACCGCCGTTGCCGCCTCCCGGGTACGGATGCAGCCGGCAATCCTGCAGGCGATTCTCGACCGCACCGTCGCCAAGGGGGATGTCCTGGGGGTGGCTCGGCTGGCGGGGATCAGCGCCGCAAAGCGCACCGACGAACTGATACCCCTCTCTCATCCTCTCGCCCTGCACCACCTGGCGGTCGAATTTCTCCCCGCGGCCAAGGAGGGGGTGCTGGAGATCCGCGCCACGGTGCGGGCCTTCGAGCGCACCGGGGTGGAGATGGAGGCGATGGTGGCCGCCTCGGTGGCGGCATTGACCGTCTATGACATGTGCAAGGGGGCCGACAAGCGGATCAGCATCGAAAACGTGGCCCTGCTCTTCAAGGAAGGGGGAAAGAGCGGGACCTTCCGGCGCGAGGAGGAACTATGAAGGCGGCAATCCTGACCTTGAGCGACAAGGGTTCGCGGGGCGAGCGCACCGACCTGAGCGGGCCGGCGCTACGCGACTGGCTGGCCGAACTGGGGGTGACCGTGGAGTGCACGGCGCTGATGCCCGACGAGCAGGGGCAGATCGCCGCGCTGCTCGTCGACTGGGTGGAAAAGCTCAAGCCCGACCTGATCCTGACCACCGGCGGCACCGGGGTTTCGCCCCGGGACGTCACTCCCGAAGCAACCCGCCAGGTGGTCGAACGGGAGCTGCCCGGTTTCGCCGAGCTGATGCGCATGAAGAGCCTCGAGAAGACCCCCCATGCCATCATCTCCCGGGCACTGGCGGGCATCCGTGGCCGCACCCTGATCATCAACCTCCCCGGCAGCCCGAAAGGGGCAGTGGAGAACCTCGAGGCGATCTGGGCGGCGGTGCCCCACGCCGTCGCCAAGCTGCAGGGGGACCCGAGCGACTGCGCGAGTTGAAACGTGGCTGGAGGTTGGGCTTCGGAGCTCCAGGCTCGAGCCACCGAGGTTTTCTTCGGCTCGGGAGACTCCACTCCTGCCACGATGAAAATCCAGTCCTTTTATTCCCCCTACTTTCCCGAAGTTTCGGGAAAAAACCGGCCTTGCTGACGCGGGTCGTCACTTGCCGTCGCTGGCAACCTGACGGGTCACTACTCAGGGCATTTTTAAAATATCAATGGTTTCATTGTCTTAAAGAGAAACCGGAGTGCCTCCTCAAATCTTGGAACAAATAGTGCTGTGAGTGAGACGCAACCGACTTAAGGTCGAGTACCACAATCCATATTGGATCTCCGAAAGGGCAAAGCCAGAGCGATCTGGTGACGCAAAGCCACGGGCCCGCCGACGTAATGAACGGAGGCGGACAGCCGGGTTGCCGAAGAGGTGAGTCACGCATCTTGGCATCCGGCAGTAGAGGTATTCCAGGAGCGCTCATCTTCGGCAGAAGATCGAGCGCTTTTTTTCTGAGGCATTCGCTTTGTCGTAACCGGCAGGCGCTTGCAACAGAATGATCTCCGAAAGGGCAAAACCAGAGCAATCTGGTGACGCAAAGCCACGGATCCGCCGAAGTGATAAACGGAGGCGGACAGCCGGGTTGCCGAAGAGATGAGTCATGTCTCCTGGGTCCCGGCAACATGGGTATTCCAGGCGCGCTCATCTTCGGCAGAAGATCGGGCGCTTTTTTTGTTCCCAAGGGGAACCGCCAGGAATCGTGGGCTTCAATAGCGAAAAGAATGGATTCCCCCGGAGATAGTTTTCTCGGCCTGCCGGAATGGGCCAGGCTATCAATCTATTTAAAAGGAGCGGAAACAATGAAGAAGTTCTTCCCAGTGCAAGGGATCGTCCTGGCTTGCCTTTGCACCCTGCTGGTCGCCGGTTGTGCCAATAAAATAGCCTCAACCCCCATGGCCGAGGACAACCCGGTTCCGACGGAAACCGTGGCGTCCACGGACAAGCCTGCTGAAGTCCAGGATACTGCCATGGATGGGGCAACGGTCGCTGACCAGCAGCCTACGCAGAAGGAGGAAGCGCCCGTTGCTGACATGGAGCAGATTCACTTTGCTTTCAACCAGGTCACCCTTTCCCCCGAAGCCCGGGACACCCTGGCCGCCAACGCGGCCCTGCTGCAGGCCATCCCCGGCATGAGAGTGAGCATCGAGGGGCATTGTGACGAACGGGGGTCCGACGAATACAATCTTGCCCTGGGTGAGCGCCGGGCGCAGGCGGCGATGAAATATCTGGTCGCCCTCGGTGTGGACAAGGACCGCCTTACAACCGTTTCCTATGGCGAGGAACAGCCCCTCGACCCAGCCAATAATGAGGAAGCCTGGACGAAGAACCGGCGCGACGAATTCAAGGTAGTTCGTTGATTGCCAAGGTAATCGGGCAAGGCAAAGAGATCGGATTTTGCCTGGAAATTTGGCAAACTCCGGGGCAGAGAATATCGCTGATCATCCTGGCGCTGCCTAGCCAGGCAGCGATTGGCAAGTCAAACTGTTTTAACTGATTGCAGTTTTGAAGTTCGGTGTTCCAGAGAGGCGTTCCACTGATTTAAGACCGGTTACAAACCAACGATCTCCGAAAGGCAAAACCAGAGCAATCTGGTGACGCAAAGCCACGGGTCCGCCGTCGTCATGAACGAAGGCGGACAGCCGGGTTGCCGAAGAGGTGAGACACGCATCTTGGCACCCGGCAGCAGGGGCATTCCAGGGGCGCTCATCTTCGGCAGAAGGTGGGCGCTCTTCCTTTTGGAGGGACCCGAAGTCCTGTGATTGCGGATGGCAAAGTGAGGGAACCGGTGTCGAAGCTTCGCATGAAACTTCTGAGTCTGATCATGGGCACGCTGGCACTGCCGGCACGTGGAGCCAGGCTCGGGTTTCCGCTGCTGCTTCTCCTCGCCCTTGTGCTGGGTGGGGCCGCTTCCGCCCAAGCGGGTGATTTTTGCAGTGACGCCCCGTACTTCGGGGTGGTCGACGGTAATGTTCTCGGTACCCCTCCTACCCAGATCACGGTCGACAGGGATTGCTCCTTTCTCAACTGGCCGGACTCCAACCCGCTGACCACCACGGTCAACTTTCAAACCAACGACCCCTCCATATACCTGATTATCTTCGACAACGTCACCTTCACCGGCAATATGGCGTGCGCCAATGTCGACCACCGGATCTGGTTTTCCAACGGCTCCGATTATGGCTCCCATAATGACTGCCAGGATCTTTTCATCCCCGTAGAAACCATCGACAAGCAGAATCCCGCCGGGCAGACCACGGCGGCCGTCGGGGTGCCCTTCACCTACACCCTCACTCTCCCGTCCATGCAGCTGTCCGGCGACCCGTCGGTCAACGACCTGCACACCGTCACGCTCTGGGACGATCTCAGAGCGACGGGCGCGGATCTCACCTATGTGGGCATCAACGCCTACCATAAAGGAAGCGGCGCCCCGGTGACTCTGGTCCCCGAAAACAACCCGACAGCGCCGGGCGGGGTGTGGACGCCCAAGAATCTCTCCTACAAACCGGTTCCCCTGATCACGGCCGGAGATCAGATCGTGGTCGAAATCACCGTCGTCCTGGACGACACTCCGGCCAATGCGGCAGGGACTCAATTCACCAACACCGCCAAGTGGTGGTTCGGCAGACTCATCGATGGCCAGTACTATGAGCCTCTCCCGGGGGAATGGGGGCGCACGCCACCGATGACCATCGCCGAGCCCAACCTGGTGGTCACCAAGACCAGCAGTGATACGGCCCTGAACCTGGGGGTCCCGGCCACCTTTAGCATCGACGTCCAGAACACCGGCGGCAGCGATGCCTGGGATGCCACGATTCTCGACCAGCTTCCCGACGGACCCGACGGCGGCATGTGCGACTACGACCCCACCGCCGCCCCGGGCGACTTCTCCGCCCAGTTATTTGCGGCGGATGGGGTCACCCCGGTCTCCGGACCGCTGGTGCGGGGCACGGACTACTCGCTCACCTACAGCGGTGCCCCTACCTGCCAGCTCAGCCTGGCCATGCTGGATACCCCCGCAGCCAAGATCGGGCCCGCGCAGCACCTGGTCATCAACTACCGGTCGCAGCTCGACGGCGACAGCAAGGACGGCATAACGCTGACCAACGTCGCCGGCGCTGTCCGCTGGTTCAGCGGCGACAGCAGCCTAAGCGGCCGCGGCGAATACGACAAGGGTCCGCTTACCGACGGCACCCCGGGCGTGGCGGACTTCCAGGACAGCGAGACCGTCACCACGGCGCTGTCCGGCTACTACTTCCAGAAGACGGTCGAGAACCTGACCAGTGGCGTGAACCCGGCCAAAACGGCCGCTCCAGGTGACCGGCTACGCTACCGGGTGCGCCTCTTCAATGTCGACCAGACGATCGACGGGATCACCATCCGCGACCTGCTGGACCCGAACAGCTTCGACCTGACCACCTTCGCCATGGTGACGCCGCCACCCGCGGGTGCCAGCTACGGTTTCGATGCCGCCAGTGGTCTGTTGACGATCAGCGGTGATTCAACTCCCCTGGATGTCGCCGTCGGCGGCGAGTTGATAGTCGAGTTCGACATCACCCTGAAATCGAGCCTCAGCAGCGGCACCGCGGTCGACAACCAGGCGAACTTGTCGGCCACCGGCCTCACCGCCGAAAGCGATGACCCGTACGTCAACGGCATCGCCCCACCGGGTACTCCGGCTGATCCCACCGAAGTGGTGATTGAGACTCCAGGCCCGCTGGCGAAGACGAATACCCAGGCAAGCGCCACCATCGGCGAGCGATTCAGCTACCGCATCACCGTACCGGCCACCCCGACCGCCGTACCCCTCTACGATGTGCGGATCCTGGACAAACTGGGCCTTTCCGCGGCCGGTATGCGCTTCGTCAGTGCCAACGTGGTTTCCGGCGGCAGCTGGGCCCTGATCAATACCGGCAGTGCCACTGACCTGGTGATCCAAGACACGGCCACCGGTATCGACATCCCCGCAGGCGGCCAGGCGGTCATCGAGGTCACGGTGGAACTGCTGAACACCGCCACGGACCAGAGCGGCCTCTCCTTCGACAACAGCGCCTCCTACACCTACAACCGCATGAACGGCAACGACGCGACGCAGGCGGTCGGTGGTGGGGCCAGCACCCCCGGCATGAAGGTGGTCGAACCCTTCCTGACCGCCACCAAAACGGTAAGTTTCGTCTCCCCGGCGGGCAAGCCGCCAACCTATCCTGCCGTTACGGGCGACGTCCTCGAATATCAGGTCACCATTTCCAACAGTGGTGAATCCACCGCGTTTGATACCGACGTGGTCGACACTCTGCCGGCGAATCTAACGCTGGTTCCCGGCTCCGCGACGGCCAGGATAGGCGGCGTCGACGTCCCCGGCTTTGTCGCGAACCCGACCTCCTTGCCCGGCGGCGGTCTGGCCTGGGGGCACCAGAACGGGGACGACAGCCTCGATACCCCCGTCGGCCAGTCGCTGGTTCTGACCTACCAGGCGACCGTGGTGTCGGTAACCGGTACCGACATCAAGAACAACGTCTACGTGGACTGGACCTCGCTGGACGGCGCCAGCGGGGAAGAGCGCACCGGCGCCGGCTGCCCGGCGATCACCCTGCCCAACAGCTATTGCTACGGTCCGGCTACCGCCAGCCTCAGCACCGTCGACAATACCTCCATCGCCAAGTCGGTGGTTGCCGACTCCTATGCCGAGACGCCAGCCAGCATCACCGACCCGGTCGTCCGCGTCGGCGACACCGTAACCTACGAACTGACGCTGAACCTGCAGGAATACACCACCCCGAACGTCGTGGTCGAGGACGACCTGCCGGCGGGCCTGGCGCTGGAGAGCTTTGCCATCAGCGGCGGCAGCAGCTTCAGCTACGCCCTCGCGGCGCAACCGGCGGCCGGCGCGACCGGCACCCTGCGCTGGGAGTTCGGCGACATCACCAACACCCCGAGCAACGACGGCACGCCGGTCGATCCCCTGGTGATCCGCTACGTCGCCAGGGTCGTGACCGATGCGCCGCCGGCGGGGGTGGCCTACGATCCGAGCATCCTGCGCGACAACCAGGCCCGGCTCTCCTACACCGGCGGCGATCCGGCCGCCGCCCCGCAGCGGCTGACGGCGAGCGAGAGGATCGACGTCCGCCAGCCGCAGATGAGCCCGATCAGCAAGGTCGACCAGGGCAGCGGCCGGGTCGGCACCGGGACTGCCGCCGATCCGTACCAGGTCGACCTGTCGACCGATGTCATGAACTTCCGGCTCTCCTCCTGCAACGGTGGCCTGGCGCCGGCCTACGGTGTGGTGCTGACCGACCTGCTGGCGCCGGAGCTGGACGAAAGCGACCTGGCCGCCAATCCGCCGCTGGTGAAAATCGGCACGACCACCCTGACCGCGGGGACCGATTACACCTACAGCGCGCCGGCGCGCGGCGGTGAGATGCGCATCGCGCTGCAGGACAGCGCCCCGGTGAACCCGGGGCAATGCGTCAGCGTCGATTACAACCTCGGCTTCCACACCGACCTCACCACCTCGATGAGCTGGAGCAACCAGGCCCGGCTGTCCGAGTACCGCTCGCTGCCTTCTGTCGAACCGGGTCGTCTCTACGCTCCCGCCGATCTGGCGCAGGTGTGGATGACCAACCTGGTAAGCAACGAGCAGCTGTTGACGACCCTGGCGTCGCCGGCGGAAGCGACCATCGGCGACGCGGTGGTCTACCAGGTCCGGGTGCCCGCAGCGCCGATGAACGCGGCGCTCGACAACGTGGCGGTGACCGACACCCTGCACGGCGCCCTGGAGTATGTCGGCGCCAGCGCGGTCGACCGGGACGGCGCGGCAGTGGCCCTCACCGACAGCAGCGTGGCGCCGGGGCAGGTCAACCTGGGGATCGCGCACATCCCGGCCGGCGGCCAGGTGATCATCACCCTGACGACGCGGGTGGCCAACAACGACCAGGCCAATGCCGGCGTCCGCTTCACCAACACCGCCGCCTATACCTTTGCCGGGATGGCCCCCGGACTGGATACGGCCTCGACCAGCGCCCCGGTGACCATCGTCGAGCCGACGGTCGCCATCGCCAAGAGCGTGGCCAACCTGAGCAACCCGGGTGCGGCGCCGGCAGTCGGCGACATCCTGCGCTACAGCCTGCGCCTCACCGCCAGCGGCGGGGCCGCCGGCGACCAGTTCTCCGCTGCCTTCGACCTCGGTATCCTCGACAGCCTCGGACTCGGCCTGGCCTACCAGAGCGGCACCGCCAGGGTGGACGGCGCGGGGAACACCATCGCCGACCCGGCGGTGACCGGGGACGGCCGAACCACGGCGCAGACCCTGGCCTGGAACCTGGCCGACGCCAGCGCCGACCTCGACGTGGTCGAGGGGACCACGGTCGCGGTGACCTACGACGTGGTAGTGCTGGACAACGTGCTTCCCGGACAGGTGCTCACCAACAGCGCTACAGCCCAATGGACCGGCCTCGACGGCGCCAGCGCCTTCGAGCGCACCGGCAGCGGCACCCCGGCGGTGAACGACTACTTCACCGCTCCGGCCACCACCAGCCTGACCGCCGCACTCGCGGTCTCGGTCCAGAAGTCGGTCGTCAATGCGACCACCGGCCAGGACCCGGGGGCCAACGCCAAGCCCAGCGATACCCTGCGCTACACCCTGGTGCTCACCAACCAGAGCATCGCCCCCCTGACCGGCGCCTCGCTGCTGGACACGCTGGCCGCGCAGTTCGCCCCCGGCAGCCTGCGGCTGGTGACCGTCCCGGCCGGCGCCGATACCGCGGCGACCGACCCCGCCGGCGGCGCCAACGGCACGGGCCTCGTCGACCTCCGCAACCTGACGTTGGCCGCCCAAGGGGAGGCGGGTGATTCGCTGACGGTGGTCTTCGAGGCGACCCTCGCCCCGGTGATCCAAAGCGGCACGGCGGTGCTGAACCGGGCGCAGCTGACCGGGGACAACCTCAATTCCGCGACCAGCAACCAAACCTCCACCCTGATCACCTCCGCGCCGGCCTTCGAGGTCTGGAAGAGGTCCCGGGACCTCACCGGCGATCCCTCGATTCTCCTCGCCGGCGACACCCTGCGCTACACCATTACGGTGAAAAACGTCGGCAGCGAAAACGCCGTCAACGTCGTGCTGCAGGACCAGGTCCCGGCCAACACTACCTACGTGGCGGGGAGCACGACCCTGAACGGCAGCCCGGTGGCCGATGCGGCGGCCGGCACCTCGCCGCTGCAGGCCGGCCTGCCGCTCAACGCGCCGGAAGACCCGACGCCCGGGGCACTGCGCGCCGATGCCACGGCGACGACCGGCAACGTGGCCACGGTCACCTTCGACGTCGTCATCAACAGCGACGTGGTCGACGGGGCGATCATCGCCAACCAGGGCTTCGTCGACGCCTCCGGTGCCGGCAGCGGCCCGGCGCCCCAGGAGCCCTCCGACGATCCCGACACGCCGATCCTGAATGACCCGACCCGGGACGTCGTCGGCAGCGTGCCGCTGGTCGATGCCTACAAGACGGTGCAGATCCAGGTCGACCACGGTTCCCCGGGAATCGTCGATCCCGGCGACGTGCTGCGCTACACCATCGCCATCAGCAATGCGGGCGCCGTCCCGGCGACGGGGGTGGTCTTCACCGACGCCGTCCCGGCCAACACCGCCTACGTTGCCGACTCGGTGCAGCTGAACGGCCTGGCCGTCGGCCAGCCGGACGGCGGGGTTTCGCCGCTGGTTTCCGGGATTGCCGTGAGCTCCGCCGACCTGACACCGCCCCTGCCCGGAGCGGGCAGCGGCACCCTGTCGCCTGGCACCACCGCCGTGGTCACCTTCGATGTCCAGGTGAACGCCGGCGTTGCCCCGGGCACCGTCATCAGCAACCAGGGGATGGTGAGCAGCGATGAGGCCCCCGACGAGCCGACCGATGCCGACGGCATCGATACCAATGGCGACCAGCCCACCCAGGTCGTGGTGGGGGATGCCCAGCAGCTGAGCATCCTCAAGGAAGTGTCCGTGGTCGGCGGCGGCGCGGCGGTGCCGGGCAGCCAGCTCGAATACCTGATCCGGGTGACCAACATCGGCAGCCTGCCCGCCACCCACGTGGCAGTGAGCGACGACCTCGGTCCGCTGGCCGGCCAGGTGAGCTATGTCGCCGGGTCGGGCAGCCTGAACGGATCGGCGGCCGGGGTCGGTTTCGCGGGTTCGGTGCTGAGCGCCGACTATGCCGGGCAGTACGGGGACCTGCCGGCGGGTGCCGACGCGGTGGTCCGGTTCCGGGTGCAGATCGATCCGGCGGTGGCGATCGGGACGACGATTACCAACACCGGCGCGGTGAGCTGGAACGATCCCGCCCAAAGCGAAACCGCCACCGTCTCCCTCGACGTGGGCGGCACCCCCGGCAGCGGGACCCTGGGCGGCCGGGCCTGGCACGACGCCAGCCTGGACAAGGTCTTCGACAGCGCCGAACAGGCCCTCGCGGGCTGGTCGGTCGAGCTTTACCGGGGCAGCCAGCTTCTGGCTACCGTCACCACCGACGCCGGCGGCGTCTACAGCCTCAGCGGCCTGCAGCCCAACGCGGGGACCTCGGAGCCCTATGAACTGCGCTTTTTGGCCGCGGGTGCGGGCCCGAACACGCCCTCCCTCGGCACCGCCGACTCCCCGTTCAGCAACGGCCCGCAGCGGATCGGCGGCATCTCCGTCGCCGCGGGCGGCGACCTGCAGGGGCTGAACCTGCCGATCACCCCCAACGGCAGCGTCTACAACTCCGTGCAGCGCACGCCGGTCGCCGGCGCCCGGCTGGCGATGCTCAACGCGACGACCAATACGCCGCTGCCGAGCCAGTGCTTCGACGACCCGGCGCAGCAGAACCAGGTCACGGCGCTGGACGGTTTCTACAAGTTCGACCTGAACTTCAGCGACCCGTCCTGTCCGCCGGGCGCCGCCTACTTCATCGAAGTGACCCCGCCGGCAACTGGCTACGTGGCGACGCCGTCGCAGATCATCCCGCCCAACGGCGAACCGACGGCGCCTTTCTCCGTCCCCGCCTGTCCCGGCAGCGCCGACGATGCGGTGCCGGCCACCGGCGAGTACTGCGAGGTGACGGCCTCCTCCACGGTGCCGCCGCCCTCGGTCGCCCCCCGCACCGCCGGCACTACCTATCACCTCTACATGACCCTCAGCGACGGTTTCATGCCGGGCCAGAGCCAGGTGTTCAACAACCACATCCCGGTCGACCCGGAACTGGACGGGGCCGTGTCGATCACCAAGACCTCCTCGCTGATCAACGTGAGCAAGGGGCAGCTGGTGCCCTACACGATTACGGTGAACAACCTGTTCGGAGCCCCCCTCTACGACCTCGAAATCGTCGACAGCTTCCCGGCCGGTTTCAAGTACGTGGAGGGTTCCGCCCGCCTCGACGGTGAACCGCGGGAACCGGCCGTCAACGGCCGGGAGCTGGTCTGGGACGGCCTCGATCTGCAGACCAACGCCAAGCGTACGCTCCAGCTGCTGCTGGTCGTCGGTGCGGGGGTCTCCGAGGGGGAATACGTCAACCGGGCGCAGGTGGTCAATACCGCCACCGGCGGCGCCGTCTCCGGAGAGGCGAGCGCCTCGGTCCGGGTCATCCCCGACCCGACCTTCGACTGCACCGACGTCATCGGCAAGGTGTTCGACGACCTCAACCTGGACGGGCAGCAGGAGCCGGGCGAGCAGGGGCTCCCGGGAGTCAGGGTGGTGACGGCACGAGGCCTGATCGCCACCACCGACCCCCATGGACGCTTCCATATCGCCTGCGCGGTGGTTCCCGACCAGGATCGGGGCAGCAACTTCATCCTCAAGCTGGACGACCGCACCCTGCCTACCGGGTACCGCCTGACCACCGAGAACCCCCGCGTGCAGCGGGCCACCCGGGGCAAGATGCTGAAGTTTGACTTCGGCGCGACCATCCACCGGGTAGTCGGCCTGGATATCGCCGACGGGATCTTCGAGCCGGATACGTCCGAGCTGCGGATGCAGTGGGTACCCAAGATCGACCGCTTGATCGAGGAGCTGAAGCGGGCGCCGTCGGTGCTGCGCCTCTCCTACCTGGCTGACGTCGAGCGGGAAGGACTGGTACGGGAACGCCTCAAGGCGCTGAAGAAAGAGATCGCCCGCCAGTGGGACCGCGCCGGAGGCGGTTACCAGCTGACCGTTGAAACCGAGGTGTTCTGGCGCCGCGGCGGGCCGCGGTAAAGAGGCCTCGTCGGATCATAAGCGGCAGGAAGTATCTTCACCCTTTGCAGATGGAACTAATGGTCAAGCGCGCTCTCGCCATCTTTAGCTTATGCCTGGCCCTGGCGGCGGCAGCAGGTCCTGCCGCCGCCGCGGAGACGGCCCCGGTTGCCGTGGATTCCGGCGCGGGAGTCCGGGAAGCGGCTGCGCGCGGCGAGGCGGTCGAAATGCACCTCGGGTCCGACCAGGGGTTTGACCTGTGGGCCCAGGACCCTTCCGTTTTCGAAAAGGACCAGGGGGACCGCACCGAAAAGCGCCAGGTCATGGAGCAGGTGGTCAAGACCGTCAAGCTCGACAACCTGGTTCCGCCCATCCTCTTCCCCCTGGGCAAGGCGGAGATCCCCGAGAACTACCTGGAGCTGCTGCGCGGAGTCCTCGACAAGATGCGTGACCGTAAAAACGTGCGCCTCCACTTTGTCGGACATACCGATTCCCTGCCGCTCCGGGGTGACCTGGTGGAGCGCTACGGCGACAACGTCGGGTTGTCGCGGGAACGGGCGGGCACCGTCGCCGAATATTTCCAAAATGCCCTGGGGCTCCCTCCCGAGGCGATCTCCTACGAAGGGGTCGGCGACAGCCAGCCGGTTGCCAGCAACGCGACCGAAGGCGGCCGTGCCGGCAACCGGCGCGTGGAGGTGCAGGTCTGGTACGACGAAATCAGCGAGAAGCCGGTCGAGAAGGAAGTGGTCGTCCGCAACCAGGTCAATCGCGTCAAGGTCTGCCGCACCGAGACCGTCTGCAAACTGCGCTACCAGGAGGGCCACGCCCACCGCGCCCGGGTGAAGAACCTCATCGCCCCGCTCCATTACGACCAGGGGATGGTGCAGGTGCCCGAGGAATTCCTGCAGCAGATCCGGCAGGCCCTGAAAAACCTCCACGGCAAGGAGCACGTCGTCGTCAAGTTAATCGCCTACACCGACAACACCCCGCTGGTCGGACGGGACGAGCGCATCTACGGCAACCAGCTGGGGCTGTCGAAAGCGGTCGCCCGGCGGGTTTCCCTCGCCGTCCAGGACGCCCTGGGGCTGCCCACCAGCGCCCTCGAGAGCGAGGGGCGTGGCGCGGCGCGGCCCCTGGCCGCCAACGACACGCCCCAGGGGCAGGCGCTGAACCGACGGGTCGAAGTGGAGTTCTGGCACGACGACCCGCTCCAGGAACTCTCCGGCGAGCCGCAGCTGTGCCCGGACCCGGCCGGCGCCGAAACGGTCACCCGGGTCTTCGACTCGCCGTCGGGCGGCATCGACCCGATCCTGTTTGAAAACGGCCGGCCGGTCCTGCCCGACGGCTGCGCCACGCGCCTGGCCCAGATCATGGACGAGGCCAGGGACAAGAGCAACGTTCGGCTGCGGTTTATCGGCTACACCCGCGACGAACGGCTGGAGCGGCGAGTCGCGGCCGCCTACGGGGACGACATCGGACTGTCGACGGCGCGGGCCCGCCGCGCCATGAAGGTGGTGTGCGAGAAGATGGGTCTGCCGGAGGATCGGGCCGAGTTCGAGGGGCGGGGCTACGTCCAGTCCGACGACGTGGTCAACAGCGGCTTCATCGAGTCGGATACCTCCCGCATCAAGGTGCAGGTCGTCTACGACGAGCTCGTCCCGCTCGACGATTACGAGGGGGTGGAGATCACCCCGATGACCCGCGAGGTGAGCCCGGCCGACCCCTTTGGCCTGAACCTGATGCGCATCACCGTCGACGGCAAGCCGATCGACGACCCCGGCAAGAGCGTCCCGGACGTGCAGCGCTGCACGGACGTGGCCCTCGACCGGGCCCGGATCCAGTTCAAGTACGACGACCTAAAGATGGAGCCGCGGCTGAACGTGACCGCCTGGCCGCGCACCATCCGCTACCGGGACGACGAGGAGGCCGCGTTCCCCGAGAACCTGGTCCGCTTCCGCCTGTACACCAACTACCACAGCTTCATTGCCCGGGCGGAGGTCAGGGTTTTCGAAGAAGAGCAGTCGGTCCGCGACAACCCCCTGGCCGTCATCGCGATGAAGGACGACGGCACGGCGCAGTGGCAGCCGGTCCTCGATGGCTTCGCCGCTCCGGTGCGCAAGCTGAAATACCTGGTCCGGGTCTACGACAAGGCCGGACATTTCGACGAGACCACCCCCCAGCCGCTGTGGGTGGTGGACCAGGTCGCTCCGGACGCCGCCGAGGCGAACCCCGACCGGGAGCTGCTGGCCGGCTACGGTGAGAGCCGCATCGCCAGCCGCAACATCCCCCTGCAAGGCGGTACCGTGCAGGCCGAGGGGAGCGCGATTCCGCCCGAACGCAGCGTCTGGCTGGCCGGCTATGCGGTGCCGGTGGACGGCAAGGGGAATTTCGTCGGGGAGGAAATCCTCCCCGAGGGGATGCAGACCGTCGAGGTCGCGGTTCTCGACAAAGGGGGCAACGGCCAGCTGTTCCTGCGCGACCTGGCCCTGAAGAAGAGCGACTGGTTCACCGTGGGAATCGCCGATCTCACCCTCTCCGCCAACCACACCGACGGCCCGGCCGAGCTGCTCGCCCCCGACAATCCCCAGTACAGCGACGACCTGGATCTCCAGGGGCGGCTGGCCTTCTACACCAAGGGCAAGTTCGGCAACGGCTGGGGGCTGACGGCGAGCGCCGATACCCGCGAAGGCCCGCTGGACGATATCTTCACCAACTTCCTGGACAAGTCGCCCGAGGCGCTGTTCCGGCGCATCGACCCCGATTACCACTACCCGACCTTCGGCGACGACAGCACCGTTACGGAAGATGCGCCGACCAACGGCAAGTTCTACCTCCGCCTGACCAGAGAGGAAAACCGCCTGCTCTGGGGCAACTTCAAGATCGGCTATACCGACAGCTATCTCGCCCACGTCGACCGCGGCCTCTACGGCGCCAACCTCCACTACCAGACCCGCAAGGCCACCAGCTTCGGCGCGCAGCGCTTCCTGGTCGACGGCTTTGCCGCGGAACCGGGGACGGTGCCGGGACGCGACGAGTTCCGGGGGACCGGCGGCTCCCTCTACTTCCTGCACCGGCAGGACCTCCTCGAGGGCTCCGAACGGGTGCGCGTCGAGGTCCGGGACAAGGATTCGGGGATGGTGCTGGGCGTCAAGGACCTGACCCCGGTCCTCGATTACGACATCGACTACCTGCAGGGGCGCATCCTGCTCTCCCGGCCCCTCGCCGACACGGCCGACGACAACCTGCTGGTGCACAGCGATTCGGTCAGCGGCAATCCCGTCTACCTGGTGGTCCGCTACGAATTCACCCCCGGGAGCGACGACCTGGATACCCTGGCGACCGGCGGGCGGGTTCATTACTGGCTCAACGACCACCTCAAGGTCGGCGTGACCGCCAACCGGGAGAAGGATTCGGGGAACGAAAACAGCCTGGAGGGAGCGGACGTGACCTTCCGCAAGTCGGCGCAGTCCTGGCTCAGGCTCGAAGCGGGGCGCACCGACGGCCCCGGGGTGTTCACCACCACCTCCGTCGACGGCGGCTTCAACAATGCCCCGGCGGTTCCCCTCGACGGCAGCGACGTCGAGGCCTGGGCGTATCGGCTCGATTCCAGTCTCGCCGTGAAGGACCTCTTCAGCAAGGGCAGGGGGCGGTTCACCTTCTACCTGCAGGACCTCGATGCGGGTTATTCGGCGCCGGGACTGGCCACCGACCGGGACCTGACCCAGTACGGCGGGACGCTGGAAATCCCCTTCTCCGACCGCTGGGACCTGCGGGGCAAGACCGACTTCAGGGTCCAGCACCAGGGTCTCAGGACGGAGGCCAGCGAGCTGGATGTCGACTTCCGGGCGGGCGAACACTGGACGGTGAGCTCGGGCGTACGCCGCGACAGCCGGAAGGACAAGTCAACCGAGGTTCCGCTGACCCAGGAAGAGGGGGACCGCACCGACGTGGTGGCACGGGTGCTCTACGATTCCCGCGCCCGCTGGAACGCCTACGGTTTCGCCCAGGGCTCGGTCCAGGCCACCGGCAACCGCGAGGACAACGCCCGCATCGGCAGCGGCGGCAGCTACCGGGTGACCGACCGCTTCAAGGTGAAGGGGGAGGTTTCCGGAGGGGACCTCGGGGCGGCCGGCCGGGTCGGAACCGAATACCTCTATTCCGACCGGACCACCCTCTACCTCAACTATACCCTCGAGAACGAGCGCACCGACAACGGGCTCCGGGCCAGGAAGGGCAACCTGGCCTCCGGGTTCCGTAGCCGCTATTCGGACAGCGCCAGCGTCTACGCCGAAGAGCGCTACACCCACGGCGACGTGCCGACCGGGCTGATGCACTCCGCCGGGGTGGAACTCGCCCCCACCGATCACCTCAACCTGGGGGCCAACCTCGATTTCGGCACCCTCAAGGATCACCAGACCGGAGCCGAACTCAAGCGGACGGCCGCGGGAATCCGTGCCGGTTACGGTCTCGAGAACCTGAAGATCGCCAGCGCCCTGGAATTCCGGGTGGACGACGCGGAGCAAACCGATGCCAGCACCTCCCGGCGCACCACCTGGCTGCTGAAAAACAGCCTCAGCTACCGGCTCTCCCCCGACTGGCGGCTCATCGGCAAATTCAACTACGCCCACAGTGACAGCTCGCAGGGTCAGTTTTTCGACGGCGACTATACCGAGGCGGTACTGGGCTACGCCTACCGTCCCGTCGGCAACGACCGGCTGAATGCGCTGTTCAAGTACACCTATTTCTACAACGTCCCGGCGGTCGACCAGGTGATCGGCACCAGCTCGGTCTCCGGCGTCGTCCAGCGCAGCCACATCGCGGCGGTCGATGTCATGTACGACCTGACCCGGCGCTGGACGGTGGGGGGCAAGTACGCCTACCGCTACGGCCAGGTCAGCCAGGACCGCGTCGACCGTGAGTTTTTCGACAGCCGCGCCCAGCTGGGCGTGCTGCGTGCCGACTGGCACTTCCTCCATCGCTGGGACGCCCTGGTGGAAGGGCGCGTTCTCGACCTGCCCGACGCCCAGGATCGGCTCAGCGGAGTGCTGCTGGGTCTCTACCGGCAGCTGGGCGATCACCTCAAGCTGGGTGCGGGGTACAACTTCAGCAAGTTCTCCGACGATCTGACCGACCTGGATTACAACCACCAGGGGGTGTTCATCAATATTATCGGGAAGATATAACCGGCAGCCTCGGGCAACGCCGCCCGCCGCCTCTTATCAGTCCCATCCGCTGCGGCTGACCGAGGCAAACCTGCACTACCAACAACAGGTGGCAATCATGCGCAAAGTTCTGAAAGTGGCCCTTTTGGTGATCCCGGTGCTGATGTTGAGCTTCGCCGCGCATGCGGAGGAAGTCTCCAAGGAGCAGATGAAGGGTCTGGATGAACAGGTCCAGGACATCAAGACCGACGTTCTCGGCATAGCCGTGGAACTGAACCAGCTCGAGGAGAAACTGCTCTATCCGTCCAATACCCAGGTGGCGGTGTTCGTGTCCCTGGCCGGCGGGGAAACGTTTCGCCTCGACTCGGTGGAAATCGAGCTCGGCGGCAAGCCGGTCGCCAATCACCTGTACACCTTCAAGGAACTCGAGGCCCTGCAGAAGGGGGGCGTGCAGCGGATCTATACCGGCAATATCCGCACCGGCGAGCACGACATGAAGGTCACCGTAACCGGCAAGTCCGAGGGGGGCGACGATTTCCTGCGCACCGAGAGCTTCAAGGTCAAGAAGGACGTGGGTCCCAAGATCGTCGAAATCTCCCTGGCGGACCGGAACATCGACTTCAAGGATTGGTAGGGCATGATCCAGGAAATTTCATCCGTCCGGCCGCGTCCGATCCACCTCATCCCGAGCGGCCCAAACCCTGAGAGAGCGGCATGATCAGGCTACTGGTTTTCCTGACAACCCTGCTGTTTTGCTCCTCCTCCCTGGCGGCCGGAGCCGCCGCGGCGAAGGAGCGGAACGATCAGGCCATCACCACCGCGCCCCGGGAGTTGAAGGATCTCTTTTTCGGGGAGGCCCTGTATGACGCCTTCCAGGGGGACTGGTTCGACGCCATCGCCCGGCTCGACACCGAACTGGAGCAGTTCCGTCGAGTCGACGAACCCCGGCGCGACCCGCTGCACTTCCACATCGGCCAGGCCGAATTTGCCGTCGGGGATTTCGAACTGGCCTACCGGATGCACCGACGCGCCGGGCGCGCCATCAAGGCGGTGATCGAGGGGAACGTCGAGGAACCCGTGCGCAACGAGGCCCTCTTCCGCCTGGCCCGGATCTATTTTCAGAAGGACCAGGCGGAAAATGCCCTGCAGGCCGTGGAGCGTATTCACGGCGCCGTTCCCCCCGGAATCGAGGACGACCTGACCTTTCTCCGCGCGCAGATCTACCTGGCCGTCGGCCGCTTCACCGAGGCCGAACCGATCCTGGAAGGCCTCAGGAACGCGAAGGGCCTGGCAGGCTTTGCCTCCTACAACCTCGGCATCGCCTTGCTGCGGGAGGGCAGAAAGCAGGAAGGCCGCCAGTACCTTGACCGTACCGGTCAGCTCAACGGCGACGGCCCTGCGGCCCTGGCCATCAAGGACAAGGCGAACCTGGTTCTCGGCTACAAGTTCCTGAAGGAGAACAACCTGCCGGCCGCCAGGGAGGTCCTCGACCGGGTGCGGCTGCAGGGCCCATTCTCCAATCGGGCGCTGCTGGGCTCGGGCTGGGCCGATGCTTCCCAGGGAGATTTTGCCAAGGCACTTGTCCCCTGGAGCATCCTGGTGGATCGGGAGGTCACCGATCCGGCGGTGCAGGAGGCCATGCTCGCCGTGCCTTATGCCTACGGGAAGCTGGACGCCTACGGCCGGGCGGCACAGCTCTACGGCCGCGCCCTGGAAGGGTTCGGCAGGGAAGTCGACAAGCTCGACGCCTCGATCAAGAGCATCCGCGAGGGGAACTTTCTCAAGGCCCTGACGCGGGAGGAACTGAAACAGGACGCCGACTGGGTGGTCAAGCTGCGCAGCCTCCCGGAAACGCCGGAAACCTATTATCTGCTCGACCTGATGGCGTCCAACGATTTCCAGGAATCGCTGAAGAACTATCTCGATCTCGAAGTGTTGCGCAGGAAACTGGCGACCTGGGAAGGGGACCTGGACGCCTTCGAAGAGCTCATCCAAAACCGGCGGGCCTATTACCAGCCCCTGCTGCCCGAAATCGACCGGGCCTTCCGGCGGCTCGATTCGCGGATGCGGCTGCGCCTGGAGCAGCGGGAGCTCATCGAGAAACGTCTGCAGGCGATGCTCACGGCGCCGCGGCCCGACTACCTGGCGACCGCACGGGAACGGATCTTCAAGGCGCAAATTGCCCGACTGGAGCTGGCGCAGGCCGGCGACGGCGCTGCGGCATCCCCCGAAATCGAGGCGCGGATCCGGCGGCTGCGGGGCGTGCTGGACTGGAACATCGATACCGACTACGACCGGCGCCTGACCCAGACCTTCCAGGACCTTCGCCGACTGAACCAGGACGTGGAGCGTCTGCACCGCCAGTACGCCGCCTTCGTGCGCACCCGCCAGGCCGCCACGCAAAGCTACGAGGGGTACGACGAGCCGATCCGCCGCCACCGAGCCAGGATCAAGGCGGCCGGGGAAACCGTGGGGGAACTGATGGCGCGCCAGGGGCATTTCCTCGAGGTCATGGCGGTGAACGTGCTCACCAGGCGCCGGCAACGACTCGAGGAATTCGAGGTCAAGGCCCGTTTCGCCCTAGCGGACAGCTATGACCGCGCGGCCAGGGCCCAGGGGCAGAAGAGGGAGGGTCAATGAGGCCCTATCGACTTTTCATCTTTGCATTGCCGGTCATCCTCGTCGCCTGCAGCTCGGTCGACAATCGGGGGACGATTGCCCAGCTTCGGAACCAGCGCATCGAGATCCAGGAAGAAAAGATCGAGGGCGGACTCGATAAGGCGATGGCGGGCTATCAGCGCTTCCTGAGCGAAACGCCCGATTCCCCCCTCGCGCCCGAGGCCATCCGGCGCCTGGCCGACCTGAAAGTCGAGAGCGAATACGGTCTCCTCTCCGGCAGCGATAAGCCCGAGGCCAAGGCGCCGCCGGCGGCATTGCCCGCTCCGGAGCGGGCGGCGGCTGCGGAAGTCGCTTCGGTCCCCACGGCCACTGCGCCCCCCGCAGAGGCGATACCGGGGTCGGCAACAGGCGAGACCGAGGCCGATTTCGAAAGGCGGGTGGCCGGCAGCTCCCCGGTGGCCGACCTGGCGCCGGCAGCGGTCGGAACGTCGAAGGGCCCGGCCGACCTGGAAAAGGCAGGGCCGCTCGAAGCGATCGCTCTCTACCGGAAGCTCCTCGAAAAGTACCCGCAGTACCAGCGCAACGACCAGGTGCTGTACCAGATGTCCCGGGCCTACGAGGAACTGGGGCGGGTCGAGGAGGCCATGGCGGTCATGGACCGGCTGGTCCGCGGCTTCCCCCATTCGCGCTATCTCGACGAAGTGCAGTTTCGGCGCGCCGAGTACTTCTTCGTGCACCGGAAATTTCTCGACGCCGAGGACGCCTACAAGTCCATCGTCAAGATCGGCGTCGGATCCTCCTTCTACCAGCTGGCCCTCTATAAACTGGGCTGGACCTTCTACAAGCAGGAACTCTACGAAGAGGCCCTGGACCGGTTCATCGCGCTGCTCGATTACAAGGTGTCTACCGGCTACGACTTCGCCCAAACCAAGGACGAGCTGGAGCACCAGCGGATAGAGGACACCTTCCGGGTCATCAGCCTGAGCTTTTCCTACCTCGGCGGTTCCGAAACCGTGGCGGATTACTTTGCCCGCAACGGCAAGCGCAACTACGAGGACGGCATCTACCGCAACCTCGGCGAATACTACTTCGACAAGCGCCGCTACGCCGACGCCGTAGCGACCTACCATGCCTTCATCGGCAGCAATCCCTACCACAAAATGTCGCCGCATTTCCTCATGCGAATCATCGAGATCAACATGGCCGGCGGCTTCCCCAGCCTGGTGATTGACTCGAAAAAGGAATTCGCCACCAAGTACGGCTTGAAGTCGGAATACTGGCAGCATTTCAAGCCGGAAGACTTCCCGGAAGTCCTCGGTTACCTGAAAACCAACCTGAAGGACCTGGCGAATCATTACCACGCCCTCTACCAAGACCCGAAGCAGGTTGAAGACAAACCGGCGAACTTCAAGGAGGCGCTGCACTGGTACCGGGAATACCTCGCCTCCTTCCCGAAGGGAACCGAGTCGCCGGCCATCAATTACCAACTGGCGGACCTGCTCCTGGAAAACCGCTCCTATGGCAAGGCGGCGGTGGAATTCGAGAAGACCGCGTACGACTATCCGCACCACGAACAATCCGACAAGGCCGGCTACGCGGCCGTTTACGCCTACCGGGAGTATCTCGGCACCGTCCCGGGCGAGAAGAAGGAGACGGTCAGGCGGGAGGTGGTACGCAGTTCGCTGAAGTTCGCCGAGATCTTCCCGGAACACGAGAAGGCGGCGGTCATCCTCGGCGCCGCCGCGGACGACCTCTACGACATGAAGGACTACGCGCCGGCATTGGCCGCCGCGCAGAAGCTGATCAAGGTCTTTCCCGGCGCCGACAAGGAGGTTCTCCGTTCGGCCTGGCTGGTCGTCGGCCACTCCTCCTACGAGCTGCTCCACTACGGCGATGCCGAAACCGCCTATGTGCAGGTGCTGGACCTGCTTCCCCCCGACGACAAGAGCCGCGAGGGCCTGGTCGACAACCTCGCCGCCTCGATCTACAAGCAGGGCGAACAGGCCAAGGCGAAAGGGGATTTCCGGGCGGCCGCCGACCACTTCCTGCGTGTCGGCCGGATGGCGCCCACCTCCAAGATCAGGCCGACCGCCGAATTCGACGCCGCCGCGGCCCTGATCGAACTCAAGGACTGGAAAACCGCGGCCGCTGTGCTGGCGGGATTCCGCAAAAACTTCCCCGAGAACAAGCTGTTGCCCGAGGTGACCAAGAAGATCGCCTACGTCTACAAGGAAGATGGCCAGCTTTCCCTGGCGGCCGAGGAGTATGAACGCATCGAACGGGAATCGAAGGACGAGGAGGTGCGGCGGGAAGCCCTGACCGTTGCCGCGCAGCTGCATGAACAGGCGGGAGAAATCGACCGCACCCTGGAAGTTTACCGGCGCTACGCTGATTATTTCCCGCAGCCGGTGGAGCTCAACCTGGAAATGCGCAACAAGATCGCCGACATTCTCAAGGCCCGGGACGACCGCAAGAACTACCTGGAGGAGCTCAGGAACATCGTCGCCATCGACGCCTCGGCCGGGAATGCCCGGACGGAACGGACGAAGTATCTGGCAGCAAAGGCCGGGTTGGTGCTCGCGCAGTTGCAATATGACCGGTTCGTTGGCGTCAAGCTGGTCAATCCCCTGAAGATCAACCTGCAGAAGAAGCGGGAGCTGATGAAGGCTTCCACGGAGGCGTTCGCCCACCTGCTGGATTACGAAGTCGCAGAGGTCACCTCGGCGGCGACCTTCTACCTGGCCGAGATCTATGAACACTTCAGCAAGGCGCTGACGGAGTCCGAACGTCCCGAGGAACTAAGCCCCGCCGAACTGGAGCAGTACAATCTGGCCATCGAGGAACAGGCCTATCCCTTCGAGGAGAAGGCCATCGACATCCACGAGAAGAATCTCAAGCTGATCGCCCAGGGCATCTACAACGAGTGGATCGACAAGAGCCTGCGGAAATTGGCCAAACTGGTGCCGGCTCGCTACGACCGACCGGAGGAGACCGACGGCGTCATCGCCTCGCTGGAGACCTACGTTTTTGCCATCGCCAGGCCGGAGCCTTTTTCCCCGCCGGCAATCGGTGACCAGGCGCCGAATCCCGCCGTGGGGTCCGCGGAACCTGCCGCACAATCCGGGGAGGCAGTACCGAGGCAAGTCGCCGACGCGGCACAGACGGGAAAACCGGCGTCGGTCCAGGAGGGGGCGCTGGACAAGGACGCGACCCCGCCCGAAGCCAAAGTTGAGGAAGAGGTGCAACCCCCGCTTTCGCCTCCGGTTCCGGGTAAACAGGCTCCCGCCGCGGAGGTCAAACCTACCGCGCCGGCGGGGCAGCCCGGAAAGGCGGAACCGGCACAGGTGGAAAAACCTGCGCCGGCCCAGGAGGGATCGCCGTTCAAGGAGCCGCCGAGGTCCGAAAAGGTTGCAGCGGCCCAAGCGACCACGCAGGTCGAGGAAACGGCGCCGGACGAAAAGCCGGGACAGGCCGAGACGGGCAAATCGAAATCCGATCGGCCCGATTCGACCGATCGGGCGAAGCAAGAAATAACCAGCAATGGCGGGGGGAACTGATGGCGAAGGTTACACAACAATGGGAATGCGCAGGAAGATCGGTCCTTGGCGGAGTTGCGATTCTGGCGGTCACGCTGTCGGCTCTTGTTGGGTGTGCGATCGGGGAGAAGGCGCAATCCCTGCCCGCCGAGCAGAAAGCCGCCGTAGTCGAACCATCCCCAGTGCCTCAGGGGCCTTCCATGGCGCGGCTCACGGACGGCCGGGAAGGATTCGTCATCACGGAAACGCCTCACCTGGAAGCGGGGTCGCGCCAGGATTTCGAGCGCGCCATCGCGATGATGCAGGACCAGGACTACGACCAGGCCGTCGGAATGCTGGAAAAGGTCGTCGCGCAGTCCCCCGGCGTCACCGCCCCCTATATCGACCTTGCCATGGCCTACGAGCAGGTCGGCAAACTGGAACCGGCCGAACAAAACCTGAAGACCGCACTGAGTCTGGTCCCCCACCACCCCGTGGCGAGTAACGAATACGGAATGCTGCTACGCAAAATGGGGCGTTTTGCAGAGGCCCGGGAGGTCTACGAGAAGGCCATCACCACTTTCCCGGAATTCCTTCCGGTCCACCGGAATCTCGGCATTCTCTGTGAGCTGTATCTCAACGACCCGGCCTGTGCCCTCGAGCAATATGAGTTCTACAGCAAGGCGGTGCCCAAGGATGAGCAGGTCAAGATTTGGATTGCCGGCCTGCGCCTTAGCATGAAGAAAAAATAGAGGGACAGTACCGGCTTGCAAGGAGGTGACATGAACCGGAAATTTGCGATCACCCTCTGTCTGGCCCTGCTGCCTGCCGTCGCGGCCACGGCCCAGGAGAAGGGGACGGACCTTTCCAAACCCAAGGAGCTCTCGGGCATGTCCATCGTCGGCAACGACGAAGCCCCGAAATCCCTCTACATCGTTCCCTGGAAAAGCTCCGAACTCGGCGTGGAGACCAGCTTGAACATGATGTTGAGCGAGGACGACATTCCGGTGGACCGTGACGTCTTCATGCGGCAGCTGGAATTTTATGAAGTCAGCACCGCCGATCCCACTGCCTCGCCGCAGGCAGCCAGGCATCGGAACTGAGTTGCACCATTTTGCCCGACAGGCTGCCGGGGGTTCGCCCCCGGCAATAAACCAAACTCGTTAAGCAGGAGGAAAGCAATGGGAGCCATCTATTCTATCGTGGCATTTTTTCAGAAGGGCGGGATGTTCATGTACCCCATTCTGCTGGTCTTTGCGGCCGGCATGGCGATCGCCGTCGAGCGATGGCTGCACCTCGGCCGCATCCGGAATGAGAACCGCAAGGTCTGGGAGCTGGTGCATCCGGTGTTGGCGGAGGGGGAATTCGACAAGGCCCGGGAACTGGTCAGCGAGGACCAGGCCACCCTTTCGCAAATGCTGGCCATGGGTCTGGCCCGCCAGGGCGCGGTGCGGCGTCGGGAAGACATCGAAATCGCCATGGAAGAGAGCATGATGGAGATCATTCCGCAGCTGGAAAAGCGCACCCCGTACCTGGCGCTGCTGTCAAATATCGCCACCCTGCTCGGGCTGCTCGGCACCATCATGGGCCTGATCGAGGCCTTCACCGCCGTCGCCAATGCCAACCCGGCGGAAAAGGCCGACCTGCTCTCCGCCAGTATCTCGGTCGCCATGAACACCACGGCCTTCGGTCTGATCGTCGCCATTCCGCTGATGATCATTCATGCCAAGCTGACCTCGACCACCGGCCAGATCGTTGACAGTCTGGAGATGGCCTCGGTCAAGGCGCTGAACAGCATTTCCAATACGGCCAAACGCCAATACCAGACGAGCTGACCATGAGCAGACGACATCATTACCGACGGCGAACCAAGGAAACGCCCGACCTGGATATCACCACTTTCATGAACCTGATGGTGGTGCTGGTACCGTTTCTGCTCATCAGTGCGGTCTTCTCGCGGGTGACGGTCATGGAGTTGAGGGTGCCCACCGCTGCCGGCGTGGCGGCCCCGGCCCGGCCCAACTTCAATATCGAGGTGATCGTCCGCAAAAAGGGGTTGGAGCTTGCCAACGGGGCCAGCGTGGTGGCCGCGGTGCCCAAAAAGGACGATCAATACGATTTGCAGAAGCTGACCGAAATGCTCATACGGCTGAAGAACGATTACCCGCAGAAAGAGGATGCGACGGTCCTGATGGAGCCGGATATCGAATACGACCACCTGATTCATGTCATGGACACGGTACGGCAGGCCGAAGTTAAGGACCCGGGGAGTGAGGAGATTCAAAAACTGGAGCTTTTCCCCAAAATATCCATTGGAGACGCGCCATGAGGGACAGCAGACGCATCAGACGGATGGAGCGCAGCAGGAAAAAAATGACGGGCCTGAACCTGACCTCACTGATGGATGTCTTCACCATTCTCGTCTTCTTCCTGCTCGCCAATACCTCCTCGAGTGAAGTTTTGACCACGCCCAAGCAGATCAAGCTGCCCGATTCCGTGGTCGAAACCAAGCCGAGGGAAACGGTAGTGATCATGGTCGGCCCCGATACCATCCTGGTCCAGGGCGAACCCGTCATCGGCACCCCGGATGTGCTCAAATCCAAGAACCAGGCGATACCAGCGATCACCGAGCGCCTGGAGCAAATCGAACGCAACATCATCGGCATCAACACCAAGACGGTCGCGGAAAGCAAGGCGATCACCCTGCTGGCGGATAAAACGATTCCGTTCAGCGTACTCAAAAAAATAATGTCAACCTGTACGCGTTCCGGATACGGGAGGATTTCCCTCGCGGTTATCCAGAAGGCCTCGCAAACCTAGGGTAGATTCCGTGGATACTTTCTTATTATCACAGGAATTGGCGCCCCTTAACGCGCAGATCGAGCAAACCCGGGGGAAGCTCGAGTTGCTCGAAGGAGAATTGCGGGTTGTAGAGGCAGAGCTCGAAACCTTTTCCGCCGACAGGCAGCGCTTCGATGCCGTGCAGGATGTCTGCGCCGCCCTCGACAGGCTGGCAGAACTGGGGGCGGGTGAACTCTTTTGGGAAGGGGCGGCGGTCGATGAGGCCGGCGGGCACTTGGCACGGGTTCGGGATCGTGTGGCCCGTTTCGAGGAAGAAATTCGGGGGGTCCTGGAAAAACAGCAGGCCCTCGAGGCCCAGCACGAGCAGCACCTCGACCAGCTCGACTACCTCCACGAGGAGGTTCGCGAGGCCTGCGCTCGTGAGGAACGGCGCCAGGAAGAGTTCGTCATCGAACGGGAAATTTCGCCGCTCCCCTTTCACTTGCTGGTCATGCCTTGGACAAACGATGGCGAAAGTGAAAGGCGTTTTCGTCGCGCTCTGCTGGTTGCCCTGTTCTGGAGTTTGGTTTTCAGCTCCCTCATCCCCCTGGTGAACGTGCCGATCCCGGATCGCACCGCCATGGTGGCCGAGATTCCGGAACGGTTGGCCATGCTGGTCAAGAATGAACTGCCCAAGCCGCCGCCGGTGCCGGTCCGACCTCGGGAAGAAAAGAAAACCGAACCCGACCCGGAAAAATCCAAGAATCCTGAAAAACCCCAAAAAGCCGAGAAAGCGGGGAGCCACCACAACCGCCAAGAAAGGGAAAAGCCGAAAGCCGCTCCTCCAGGAGGTGGCACCCAGGTCGCCCGGAAGAAAGCCGAAAGCACCGGCGTTTTGGCCTTCAAGAGCAGCTTCAAGGATCTGATGGACGAGGTCCCCGTGGCCAAACTCGGCACCGAGGCCCGTCTCAGCAAAAAGGCGCCCGTGGCCGCTGGACAGGCGGTGGCCAGTCGCTCGCTGGTGGCGCTGCAGGGCAAGAGCGGTGGCAGCGGCGGGATCGCCAATTTCGGCGTCAGCCGCAACCTCGGTATTGGTGGCGGCGAGGGGGGAGTCCCCGGAACGGTCGACCGGATTGGAGGGGTTGGCTTTTCGCGGGTCGAGAGCACCGTAGCGGGACTTACGGAAGGAACCCGGCCGCTGAGCGACGGTCCCGGTCCGGGACGGACCGACGAGGAGATCCAGATCGTCTTCGATCGCTACAAGGCGGCACTCTACCGCATCTACAACACCGAACTGCGCAAGGACCCCACTTTACGCGGCAAGATGCTGCTGCGCATCATCATCGAACCGGACGGGGCGGTCTCTTTCTGCAAGGTGGAATCGACCGACCTTGCCTCGCCGGAACTGGTGGCCAAGGTTACCGACCGAGTCAGCCGTTTCAACTTCGGTCCGAAGGAGGACGTGCCGAAAACAGTCATTCTCTACCCGATCGATTTCTTGCCTGCGGGCTGAGGGTGTTCCAGCCTCTGCCCTCACAGTGGTTGGATTTGTCTGAACTAGGATCTGTCTGGAGAGAAAGAAGGCGAGCATGAAGCAGAAGGTCTGGGTCATCAATGACCAGGAATGGAACCGAAAAACAACCAGCGGTGCGATCGATCTTCCCCCCCTCAAGCCGACGGGGGGGGAGACAAGATCTTCTCCAGCCGCGCCCCGAAAGAGCCCGGCCGTCTCCTTCAACCTAGCCATGCTCTGCTGGGGAGGGGGGTACTTCTATCTCGGACGGTACCGTGCCGGAACCGTCTGCCTGGCCGCCATGGCAGTTTTCTACGGTGCGGCTTCGAGCCTGGCCATTTGTCCCGATGCCCTCGCCCGGCTGGCGGCCACCAGCGGTTGGCCGGCAGCGTTTTTCATCGCCGCTACGATGATTCTCTTTCTGACCGGCATGGTACTTTGGCTGGCCACCGCCGTCGACACCTACTATCGAACCGTAAGATTGGGCGGTGAGCCGTTTTTGGGTGTAGAGACGGAGACCTGGCCGTTGCTGAGTTCCCTGGTGGTCCCGGGCTGGGGGCAGTTCCTGAATGGCCAGCCGAAAAAAGGACTCGTCGTTTTCCTTCTCGCCCTGCCGGGAATTTTCTCTCTTTTCCTCGTTCTCCTCGCCCGGGGGGCCTGGCTCCTGCTGCAGGCCGGCCCGATCCGGCTGTTCATCGAAGCCGGTATAGCTGCCGGCCTGGCCACCATTCCCCTGCTGCTGCTGGTCTGGATCGTGGCCGCCTACGATGCCTTCCGTTCCGGCCGGATGCTTTACCTAAGGAGACTCAGCCTGAAAAAGGAGGGCTTCCGACCGGGAGGGGAGGGGATCCTGTGGAGCTTGGTCCCCCGCGGATCGGCGATCCTCGGGCTGCTGCTGGCCATATCGCTTGGCATGCAATTCATTCCCCGGCAATTTTACCTGGAATCCCTGGTCAGGCTCCGCGGAGAAATGCTGGAGTGCCACATGAAGATCATCCCGGGGCTGGTCGAAAAGACCATCAAGATGATCGGGCGGCATGGGTAGCCGCCCGCTTCCGGTGCAAAAGGAGGTGCCGATAACTCAGGACTGTTTCCGGTCCAGCCCACGGTACTGGATCGCCTCGGCCAGGTGCGGTTGGCGGATCTGCCCCTCGCCAGCGAGATCGGCGATGGTGCGGGCGACCTTGAGGATGCGGGTGTAGCTGCGGGCGGAGAGACCGAGGCGGTCGGTGACCGTCTCCAGCAGCTTCTGCCCGGCTTCGTCCAGCGGGCAGAACTTGCGGATGTGGCGGGCGGCCATGCGCGCGTTGGCGTGCAGGCCAAAGGGGGCAAGGCGCTGGCGTTGGGCGGTGCGGGCGACCTCGATGCGGGCGCAGATGGCGGCGGACGATTCGCCGTCGGTGGGGTCGGCGAGGTCCTTGTGGGGGACGCGGGGGACCTCGACGTGGAGGTCGATGCGGTCGAGCAGCGGCCCGGAGATGCGCCGGCGGTAGCGCTGCACCATCAGCGGCGTGCAGTTGCAGGGGTGCAGGGAATCGCCGAGGAAGCCGCAGGGGCAGGGGTTCATGGCCGCGACCAGCATGAAGCTGGCCGGGTAGGTGAGGCTCATCGCCGCGCGGCTGATCGCCACCTGGCCGTCCTCCAGGGGTTGGCGCAGCATCTCCAGGACGTTCTTCTTGAACTCGGGCAGCTCGTCGAGAAACAGCACCCCGTTGTGGGCCAGGGAGACCTCGCCGGGGCGGGGTACGGTGCCGCCGCCGATCAGCCCGGCATCGGAGATGGTGTGGTGCGGGGCGCGGAAGGGGCGGGTGGCGACCAGGGCGGTGCGGTCGGCGAGCAGCCCGGCGACGGAATGGATCTTGGTGGTCTCCAGCGCTTCGTCGAAGGCCTGGGCGGGGAGGATTCCCGGCACCCGGCGGGCGAGCATGGTCTTGCCGCTGCCGGGCGGGCCGACCATCAGCAAATTATGCGATCCAGCCGCCGCCACCTCCAGGGCACGCTTGACGTGCTGCTGGCCGCGCACCTCGGCGAAGTCCTCGTGGTTGGTTCGGGCGGCGGCGAACAGCTCGGCGATCGCCACCCGGCAGGGCTCCAGCTCCCGCTCGCCGGCCAAAAAATCGACCACCTCGCCGAGGTCGTGGACGCCGTAGACGGTCAGGCCATCGACGATCGCCCCCTCCGGGGCGTTCTCGCGGGGGAGGATCAGGCCGTCGACTTCCCAGCGGCGGGCGGCCACGGCGATCGGCAGGGTGCCGCGCACCGGCTTGACGCGGCCGTCGAGGGAGAGTTCGCCGAGGAGCAGGAAGCGCCCGGGGCGGGGCTTGCGGATGGTGCCGCTGGCGATGAGCAGGCCGACCGCCATCGGCAGGTCGAAGGCGGTGCCGTCCTTGCGGATATCGGCGGGAGCGAGGTTGATGGTGATTCGGCGGGCCGGGAAATCGTAACCGGAATTTTTGACCGCCGACTTGACGCGGTCCTTGCTTTCCTTGACCGCCCCCTCGGGGAGGCCGACGGTGGCGAACTGGGGCAGGCCCTGGGCGATGTCGACCTCGACCTCGACGGCATAGGCGTCGATGCCGAGGAGCGCCCCGGAAAGTATCGTGGCGAGCATGGTTTTCCCCCCTCCTGCAGTGGCCGCGGACCGCGGCCGTCCGGCCATTTTTAACAGAAAAACCCCGCACTGGCAAGGTGCGGGGTCGAGGTAGGAGTAGGAGGCGTTGAGGCCGATCCCTCAGGCCTCGAGATCGTCGAGGTACTTCTCGGCCATGATCGCAGCCACCGCGCCGTCGCCGACGGCGGTGGCAATCTGTTTGAGCATCTTCTTGCGCACGTCGCCGGCGGCGAAAACGCCGGGCATCGAGGTCCGGCATTCGGCATCGGTGAGAATGTAGCCCTCGGCGTCGAGTTCAAGGACCTCGGCGAGAAAGTGCGCCTTGGGGGTAACGCCGATGGCGACGAACAGCCCCTCCACGGGCAGGGCCTCCCGCCCCTGGCCAGCCGGATCGGTGAGCACCGCCTGCTTGAGGCCGGAGGTATCCCCCTCGACCCGTTCGACGGTACGCTCCCAGAGGATCTCGATCTTGGGGTTGGCGGCCAGCCGCTCCTGCAGCAGCTTGGTCGCCCGCAGCTCGCTGCGGCGGTGGATGATAGAGACCTTGCTGGCGAAGCGGGTCAGGAACAGCGCCTCCTCGGCCGCGGTGTCGCCGCCGCCGACGATCGCCACCGGCACGTCGCGGAAGAAGGCGCCGTCGCAGGTGGCGCAGTAGGAGACGCCGCGGCCGGTGAACTCCTGCTCGCCGGGGATACCGAGCTTGCGCGGCTCGGCGCCGGAGGTGATGATCACGCTGCGTGCCGCCAGCGGCTGGCCGTCGATGGTGACCAGCTTCTGGCTGCCCTGGTCGACGAGACCTTCGACCTCGCCGTAGCGCACCTCGAGGCCGAATTCCTGGCAGTGCTCCTGGAAGCGCAGCATCAGGTCGGGGCCGTCGATGCCGCCGGGAAAGCCGGGGTAGTTCTCGACCTTGGTGGTGGTCATCACCTGGCCGCCCATGATCATCCGCTCGACCAGCAGGGTGCGCAGCTTGGCCCGGGAGGTGTACAACCCGGCGGTGAGGCCGGCCGGCCCGCCGCCGATGATGATGACGTCGTAACGTTCCTCGCTCATGTTCGACTCCAAAGGGGGAATGAAGGGCCAAACCATAACACAGCCGGTGGCAAAAGGAAACCGCCGCGAGCCTGGCCGGCGCTCCTGCAGCCTTGATTTCCCAGGCTTGCCGGCCTAGAATAGCTCCAGGATCCCATCACCCGGCCCCGTCGCCGAAAGGACCCCCCCCGGATGACCGACGCCGAACATCTCGACCACAGCATCAGCCGCGGCTTCGTGTTTGCCATCGGGCTGACGGCGGTGACCCTGGTGGCCGAAGTGATCGGTGGCTTCTGGACCAATTCCCTGGCCCTGCTCTCCGATGCCGCCCACGTCTTCATGGACCTGTTTGCCCTGGTCCTGTCGCTGGCGGCGATCTACCTCGCCGCCAAGCCGGCGACCGACCGCCGCACCTACGGTTGGCACCGGGCGGAGATCTTCGCCTCGCTGATCAACAGCGCAATGCTGATCCTGATCGGTATCGGCATCCTCCACGAAGCGTGGCTGCGTTTTCAGCACCCGGAGGCGGTGAAGAGCAAGGAGATGTTCATCATCGCCACCATCGGCCTGGTGATGAACCTGGCGGCGGCGACCCGACTGCATGGCCACAGCCACGACGATCTCAACGTGCGCAGCGCTTTCCTGCACGTGATCGGCGACGCCATCGCCTCGGTCGGGGTGATTCTCGGCGGCCTGGTGATGCTCTATACCGGATGGTTCGTGGTCGACGCGCTGATCTCGGCGGTGATCGCCCTGATCATCGGCTGGGGCTCCATCCGCCTGCTGCGCGAGGCCGGGCACATCCTGCTCGAGGGGGTGCCCGGCCATGTCCAGGTCGACGAGGTGGTGACCAAGATGCGTGCCGTGGACGGGGTCAACGACATCCACCACCTGCACGTCTGGTCGATCTGCTCGCATATTTCCGCGCTTTCGGCGCACATCGACATCGAACCGGACTACCGGCTGCGCCAGGGGGAGATCGTCGGAACCATCGAGCAGATGCTGGAGCACGACTACCACATCACCCATACCACCTTGCAGGGGGAGTGTTCGCGCTGCCTCAGCGGTCCGGTGATCCAGCAACTGCGCCATAAATCGAGGCACTCCAGCCTCTGCAGCCATGGTCACGGCAGTCACCATCATGACCATGACCATCCCCATCATTGAATTCATTCCATTATGAACAAGTTGCTGAAATTTCTGCTCTGGAGCGTGGTTTTCCTGGCCCTGCTGCTGGTCTGCGATCAGGTGCTGCTACGGGTGCCGATGCGGCAGCCGGCCATGGCGACGGTCCGCAGTTTCTATCTCGACTTCCGCGGGCGCCTGCTGGGACTCGGTGAGCGCCGGCCGCCGGCGACCATCGACCAGTTGATCGACCGGGAGGTGCGGAACCAGTCCCCGCCGCCGCGGAAGGCGCCGCCAGCAGCCAGGACAACGGCGCCGGCGGCCGGGGAAACCCCGCGCTACCTGTATGTCGATGGCGAGGGGAACCTGCAGTTCGCCGACCGGCTCGAGGAGATTCCGCAGCGGTTCCGCAGCTCGGCGCGGCCGATGGAACGCTAGAAACGCCAACGGCAGGCCTTTGGGCCTGCCGTTGGCGTTTCTGGGAAAGATGGGGGGTCAGGGCAGGGTGCCATAGATCTCCGGGCGGCGGTCGCTGAAGCAGCGGATCTGCGAGCGGTAGGCGACCATCTCCGCGAAATCGAAGACGGCGCACAGCTCGGTGTCGGTTTCCCCTCCTTCGGCCAGGATTTCGCCGCGGGCCGAAAGCAGCAGGCTCATGCCGAAAAAGTCGAGCTTCCCCTGCACCCCGCAGCAGTTGGCGGCGGCCACGAAGAGCTGGTTTTCGATCGCCCGGGCCCGTAGCAGGGTGCGCCAGTGCTCCTGGCGGGGCTTGGGCCACTCGGCGGGGATGCAGAGGATCTCCGCCCCCTCCAGGGCCAGCTTGCGGAACAGCTCGGGGAAGCGCAGGTCGTAGCAGATCGCTACCCCGAGCCGGCCCACCGAGGTCGGCACCACCTGCAGCCGGTCGCCGGCGGCCAGGAAGCGGTCCTCCCCCATGGTCGAGAAGAGGTGCAGCTTGCGGTAGCTGCTGGCCTGCACGCCGCGATCGATGACGTAGGCGGTGTTGTAGATTTTGCCGTCGGCCTTTTCCGGCAGGCTGCCGACCACGACCATGCCGTGGCGTGCTGCAAAGTCACTGATGGCGGCGAGGACCCGGGGAGTCTCCTCGGCCAGCTGGGAAAGTCGTTTGTAGTCGTAGCCGGTGCTCCACATCTCGGGCAGGATCGCCAGCCGGGCATCCCGGGCTCGAACTCTCTCCAGTCCGGCCAGGGCCTTCTGTAGGTTGGTGTCCACCGCGCCGAGGGCGATGTTGAACTGGACGGTGGCGGCGCAGATTTTGCGATTCATGACGAAGGACTCCAAAAACGGTGTTTTAACATTTCGATTGAGCAGGAAATGCCCTCCAAGATTCACAGTATAGGGAACTTGGCAGGACAAAACAAGCGGCTTGCCGCGTGCCGGTTTCCCTTGACACTCTCAAGAGGCCGATGGTAATAGAACGGGACGTTCCATGGTGAAAGTCCATTGGCTATCCGGTCGCCACCCCGGGCAGGTGCGACCGGATTTTGACATGTACCAGGCCCGCGAGGCGACCTGGATCGCGGAGAAAAGGTGGGAGTTTTGAAGAGCTTTCTTTTGGCACTGTTGCTGGTGTTGGCGGCTGGCGTTCCGGCGCTGGCGAGCGAGGGGGGGGGCGAGGTTCTCAACCTGACCGGAACCATTTACGGTATCCTCAGCCTGGTCCTGTTCGCCGCCGCCTATTCGCTGGTCATCCTCGAAGACAAGTTGCACCTGCGCAAGAGCAAGCCGGTCATGTTCGCCGCCGGCGTGATCTGGATCCTGGTCGCCCTGGCCTATGCCGCCGTCGGCGACACCCACACCCCGCACGCGGCGATCCTCGGCAACCTGACCGAGTATGCCGAACTCTTCCTCTTTTTGCTGGCGGCGATGACCTACATCAACGCCATGGAGGAGCGCAACGTCTTTCGTGCCCTGCGCTCCTGGCTGGTCAACAAGGGATTCACCCTGCGCACCGTCTTCTGGGTCACCGGCCTTCTCGCCTTCGTCATCTCGCCGGTTGCCGACAACCTGACCACCGCCCTGCTGATGGGGGCCGTGGCGATGGCGGTTGGCGGTGCCAACCGCGCCTTCATCATCGTCGCCTGCATCAACATCGTGGTCGGCGCCAATGCCGGCGGCGCCTTCTCCCCCTTTGGCGACATCACCACGCTGATGGTCTGGCAGAAGGGCAAGGTCGATTTTGCCGAGTTCTTCGCCATATTCATCCCTTCGCTGCTCAACTGGCTGATCCCGGCGCTGATCATGAGCTTTGCGGTGCCCAAGGAGAAACCCGAAGCGCTGGACGAAACCGTGTACATGAAAGTCGGGGCGCGGCGGATCATGCTGCTGTTTTTGCTGACCATCGTCACTGCCGTCTCCTTCCACAACTTCCTGCACCTGCCGCCGGCCGTCGGCATGATGCTAGGTCTCGGTTACCTGTCGTTCTTTGCCTACTATTTGAAAAAGCTGGAGCACCGCCAGCTCAGTGGCGACAGTCCCCTCGACGTCACCGGCCACGCCCATACCCCGCCCACCGGCTTCGATCTGTTCCGCAAGATCGCCAAGGCCGAATGGGACACCCTGCTCTTCTTCTACGGGGTCATCCTCTGCGTCGGCGGCCTCGGCCAGTTAGGCTACCTGGCGATGGTCTCCAACTTCTTCTACAACGGCCTGGGGCACACCACCGCCAACGTGCTGGTCGGCGTCCTTTCGGCCATCGTCGACAACATCCCGGTGATGTTCGCGGTACTGACCATGGACCCGCACATGTCCCACGGCCAGTGGCTGCTGGTGACCATGACCGCCGGGGTCGGCGGCAGTCTGCTCTCCATCGGCTCGGCCGCCGGGGTGGCGCTGATGGGCTCGGCTCGCGGCATCTACACCTTTAGCAACCACCTCAAGTGGACCTGGGCGGTGGCTCTGGGTTACGCTGCTGCTATCTTTGCCCATTTGTGGATCAACGCCCGCCACTTCACCGATTTCCACTGAGCTGCATTACCGGGCTGCAGCCGATGAGGCGGGGAGGCAACTCCCCGCTTTTTTCATGGCCGGACTTTACTTCCACATCCCCTATTGCCGCAGCAAGTGCGCCTACTGCGACTTCTTCTCGCTGGCCGAAGCGCCGCTGCCGCTTGCCGACTACGTGGCGCTGCTCCATGCCCAGCTGCGGCTGAGCGCCGCCGGTGGGCCGGACATCGGGCCGCTGGAAAGCATCTTCTTCGGCGGCGGCACCCCGTCGCTGCTGGAGCCGGCAGCGGTCGCCGGTCTGCTGACCGCCGTCGACCATCTGTGGGGCATCGGCGGCGATGCCGAGATCTCCCTGGAGGCCAATCCCGGGACCGTGACCGCCGCCTCCCTGGCCGGCTATCGCGCCGCCGGGGTCAACCGGCTCTCCCTCGGCCTCCAGGCGCTGGACGATGACGCCCTGGCGTTTCTCGGCCGCGGACACTGCGCCGCGGAGGGACGGCAGGCGGTTGCCTGGGCCCGGCAGATCGGTTTTGATAACCTCTCCTGCGACCTGATCTTCGGGCTCCCCGCGCAGCATGAGAAGAACTTGGCGGCCGAGCTGGCGGCATTCCTCGACCTGGCCCCCGAACACCTCTCCTGCTACGGTCTGACAGTCGAGGCGGGGACGCCGCTGGCCGTCCGGCACCTGCGGGGCGAGCCGGTGGTTGCCGAGGAGGGGCGGATGGCCGATGCCTACCGGCAGATCCATGCCACCCTCAACGCGGCCGGCTTCGACCACTACGAAATTTCCAACTTCGCCCGCGCCGGGAGGCAGTGCCGGCACAATCTCGGTTACTGGCAACGGCGTACCTGTCTCGGCATCGGCGCCGGCGCCCATGGTTTCCTCGCCGAGGGGTGGGGCCGGCGGCTGGCGGTGGCCGACGACCTGGCCGGCTTGGCCGCCGAGCTGAACGCCGGCCGCGATCCGGCAAGGGTGCTGGAGACCTTCGACCGGCGTGGGGCGATGGCGGAAACCCTCTACCTCGGGCTGCGCACCGCCGCCGGCATCGACGAGTCGGCCTTTGCGGCGCACTTCGGCGCCGGGGTGGCGCAGGCCTTTCCCGCGGCGGTGCGGCGCTGCGGCGAGCGCCTCTCCCTGGTTGCCGGACGCTGGCGTTTCGACCTCGAGGGCTGGCTTCTCTACGACCACCTGATCAGCGCCTTCCTTTAGGATTCCTCCCCCCCTGCTGCACCACCCTTGACAAAGGGGAGGGCCGTTGTTATGTTGTCACCCGTTAGCACTCTGGCCTCAAGAGTGCTAAGCCCAGCAGGCCGGATTTTCCGGCTTGATTTTTTGGGGCGGTGACAGCGATGGCCGAAGATCTCAACGATCGGGGTCGCCGGATTCTCGAGGCGATCATTGAAGATTACATCGCCTCGGCGGAGCCGGTCGGCTCGCGAGCCGTGACCCGGCGC
This sequence comes from uncultured delta proteobacterium, assembly GCA_963806685.1. GTDB lineage: Bacteria > Desulfobacterota > Desulfuromonadia > Desulfuromonadales > DDH964 > DDH964. Next base: position 120,057 of record CAWDZB010000007.1, on the reverse strand, counting down.
CACCAGATGGCCCTCTCGCCGGCCACGGTGCGTAACGTCATGGCCGATCTCGAGGAGATGGGCTATATTGCCTCGCCGCATACCTCTGCCGGCCGGGTTCCGACCGAAAAGGGCTACCGGTTCTATGTCGACACCCTGCTCCAGGTGCGCCAGCTGAACCGGGAAGAGCAGCTGCGCATCGAGCGCCACTACCGGCGGCGCGGCTTGCGGGTGGAGGAGCTGCTGCAGGAATCCGGCAAGGCGCTGTCGGCGATGTCCAGCTATACCGGCATCGTCATGGCGCCGCGCTTCACCAGCACCATCTTTCGCCATATTGAATTCGTGCGCCTCTCCCAGGGGCGGCTGCTGGTGGTTTTCGTCACCCAGTCGGGCCTGGTGCAGAACAAGCTGGTCGAGAACAGCGAGGACCTGTCCCAGGCCGAACTGGATCAGATCGGCAACTATCTCAACCGTGCCCTCGGCGGCCTGACCATGCAGCAGGTCAAGGCCCGGATTATCGAGGAAATGGCCCAGGAGAGGGCCCTTTACGACCAGTTGCTGCAGCGGGCGCTGCGCCTCTCGGAGGCGGCGCTGCGCGACGAGCCCGGTGACCAGCTGTACATCGAGGGGACCGCGAACATTCTCGACCAGCCGGAATTTGCCGACGTCGAAAAGATGCGGCGCCTGTTCCGCGCTTTCGAGCAGAAAAGCCAGCTGGTCGAACTGCTCGATCGCACCCAGATGGCACGGGGGGTGCAAATCTTCATCGGCACCGAGAGCGAATACCGGGAAATCGAGGGCTGCAGCCTGATCACGGCCAGCTATTCCAACAGTAGCGGGACGCTGGGGACGCTGGGGGTGATCGGCCCGAGCCGCATGCCCTACTCGATGGTCATCCCGATTGTCGACTATACTGCGCGGCTGGTCAGCCAGCTGCTTGAAAGCGAGGAGAACTGACAGCGTGACCAAGAAACACCAGAGCAAAGAGACCGCGGCTGCCCCCGAGCAGGAGCAGGCCCCGGCCGTTGAGGAGACCACATCGCCCGTCGCGGAAGGGGAAACGGCACAGGCCGAACTGGAGGCGCAACTGGCCGCCAGCAAGGAAGAGGCGGCCAAGAACTGGGACCACTACCTGCGCTGCCGAGCCGACCTGGAGAACTACCGCAAGCGGGCCCAGCGGGAAAAGGAAGACCTCGGCCGCTTCGGCAATGAAAGCCTGCTGCGCGAACTGCTGCCGGTGCTCGACAACCTGGAGCGGGCGGTGGCCCATGCCCGGGAGGTCGGCGGCGACGGCAGCCTGCTGGAGGGGGTGGAGATGACCATCGGCCTGCTGCGCAAGACCTTCGACCAGTTCGGGGTGACCGCGGTTGAGGCGCTCGGCAAACCCTTCGATCCGGCCTGCCACGAAGCCATGGGCCAGCTGGAAAGCAGCGAGCTGCCGCCGGGGAGCGTCGCCCAGGAGCTGCAGAAGGGCTACCTGCTCAACCAGCGCCTGTTGCGCCCGGCCCTGGTCATGGTCAGCAAGGCCCCGGCGGCCGGTAACGAAAAATCCTGATACGCGTAATTTCGGGAAGGCCCGGACGCGAAGCGAGCAGCCAGACAAACCGTTCAAAGGAGGATATACATCATGGGCAAAGTCATCGGCATCGACCTCGGCACCACCAACTCCTGCGTCGCCGTCATGGAAGGCGGCGAGCCGGTCGTCATCGCCAACTCGGAAGGTACCCGGACCACCCCGTCGATGGTCGGCTTCAGCGAAGGCGGTGAGAGGCTGGTCGGCCAGCAGGCCAAGCGCCAGGCAGTCACCAACCCCGAGAACACCCTCTATGCCATCAAGCGCCTGATCGGCCGCAAGTTCGACACCGACACGGTACAGAAGGATATCAAGGTCAGTCCCTTCAAGATCCTCAAGGCCGACAACGGCGACGCCTGGGTCGAGGCCCGCGGCAAGAAGTACAGCCCGCCGGAGATCTCGGCGATGGTGCTGCAGAAGATGAAGCAGACCGCCGAGGACTACCTCGGCGAGGAGGTGACCGACGCCGTCGTCACCGTGCCGGCCTACTTCAACGACTCCCAGCGCCAGGCGACCAAGGACGCCGGCAAGATCGCCGGCCTCAACGTGCTGCGGATCATCAACGAGCCGACCGCCGCCTCGCTGGCCTACGGCCTGGAGAAGAAGAAGGATGAGAAGATCGCGGTCTTCGACCTCGGCGGCGGCACCTTCGACATTTCAATTCTCGAGCTCGGCGACGGCGTCTTCGAGGTCAAGTCGACCAACGGCGACACCTTCCTCGGCGGCGAAGACTTCGACCAGCGGATCATCGACTACGTCGCCGACGAGTTCAAAAAAGAGCAGGGGATCGACCTGCGCAACGACAAGATGGCCCTGCAACGCCTCAAAGAGGGATCGGAAAAGGCCAAATGCGAACTCTCCGGCTCGATGGAGACCGACATCAACCTGCCGTTCATCACCGCTGACGCCTCGGGCCCCAAGCACCTCAACATCAAGCTCACCCGCGCCAAGCTCGAGAGCATCTGCGCCGACCTGCTCAACCAGCTGGTCGAGCCGTGCAAGACCGCCCTCAAGGACGCCGGGCTCTCCGCCTCGGAGGTCGACGAGGTGATCCTGGTTGGCGGCATGACTCGCATGCCGGCGGTGCAGAAAAGGGTCCAGGAGATTTTCGGCAAGCAGCCGAACAAGGGGGTCAATCCCGACGAGGTGGTGGCGATCGGCGCCGCCATCCAGGGCGGGGTCCTGAAAGGCGAGGTCAAGGATGTGCTGCTCCTCGACGTCACCCCCCTTTCCCTCGGCATCGAGACCCTCGGCGGGGTATTGACCAAGCTGATCGAGAAGAACACCACCATCCCCTGCAAGAAGAGCCAGGTCTTCTCCACCGCCGCCGACAACCAGCCGGCGGTCTCGGTCCACGTGCTGCAGGGCGAGCGGGAGATGGCCGCCGACAACAAGACCATCGGCCGCTTCGAGCTGGTCGGCATCCCGCCGGCGCCTCGCGGCCTGCCGCAGATCGAGGTGACCTTCGACATCGACGCCAACGGCATCCTCCACGTTGCCGCCAAGGATCTCGGTACCGGCAAGGAGCAGTCGATCAAGATCACCGCCTCCTCCGGTCTTTCCGAGGATGAAATCGAGAAGATGGTCAAGGACGCCGAGGCCCATGCCGGCGAGGACAAGAAGAAACGCGAGCTGATCGAGGCCCGCAACCAGGCCGACGGCCTGGTCTACACCACCGAGAAGTCCCTCGAAGAGCACAGCGACAAGGTCGACGATACCACCCGCGGCGATATCCGCAACGCCCTCGATGAACTGAAGAAGGCCATGGAAGGGGAGGACGCCGAGGCGATCCGCAAGAAAACCGAAGCCCTGGCCCAGGCCTCCCACAAGCTCGCCGAGGCGATGTACGCCCAGGCCCAGCAGGCCGGAGCCGCCGAGGGTGAGCCGCAGCAGCCTGGCGGGGATGACAAGGTGGTCGATGCCGAATTCGAGGAAGTCGACGGCGACAAGAAAAAGTGATACTTCCTTCGTCATGACTGGTGGCGGCAGAAGCCGGGCTTGGTCCCGGCTTCTGCCGCTTCAAGACCCCTCTGACCCTGGCGGAAGCGGTATCCCGCCAACGACTCTGCTGCTGCGAGGAACGATCTTTTGGCCAAGCGCGATTATTACGAAACCCTCGAAGTCAACCGCAACGCCAGCGAAACGGAGATCAAAAAAGCCTACCGTCGGCTGGCGCTGCGCTACCATCCCGACAAGAACCCCGGGGACAAGGTCGCCGAAGAGCGATTCAAGGAGCTTTCCGAGGCCTATGCCGTCCTTGCCGATTCCCAGAAGCGGGCCACTTACGACCAATTCGGCCATGCCGGACTCAACGGCGGCGGCTTCGGTGGCGGCGGTTTTTCCGGCAGTCCCTTCGAAGACATTTTCGGCGACATTTTCGGCGACATCTTCGGCGGCGGCTCCTCCCGCCGCGGCCGGCGGCGGGGGGACGACCTGCGTTACAACCTGACCGTCAGCTTCGAGGAAGCGGCCTTTGGCCTGGAAACCAAGATCCAGGTTCCCCGCCACCACAACTGCAGCGCCTGCGACGGCTCGGGCGCGAAGAAGGGGACCACCCCCAAAACCTGCCCGACCTGCCAGGGGGCCGGACAGGTGCGTTACCAGCAGGGTTTCTTCTCCCTGACCCGCCCCTGCCCGGAATGCGGCGGCGAGGGGCGGGTCATCCTCAGCCCCTGCCCCGAGTGCCGCGGCGCCGGCCGGGTGCAGGGCAAGCGCCAGCTCTCGTTGAAGATTCCCGCCGGGGTTGAAACCGGGACCCGCCTCAAGCTCAGCGGCGAGGGAGACACCGGCAGCCAGGGCGGGGGACCGGGAGACCTCTACGTGGTGATCAGCGTCAAGGAACATCCCCTGTTCCAGCGCGAAGGACAGGACGTGATCTGCGAGGTGCCGGTCACCTTCGTCCAGGCCACCCTCGGCTGCGAACTGGAGGTGCCGACCCTGGACGGCAAGGTCAAGCTCAAGGTCCCCGCCGGCACCCAGTCGGGCAAGGTCTTCAAGCTGGCCGGGAAGGGGATTCCCCACCTGCAGGGATACGGCCGCGGCGACCATCTGATAGTGGCCCGTCTCGAGACGCCGACCCGGCTCACCTCCCGGCAGCGGGAACTGCTGGAGGAATTCGCCCGCGAGGGAGGGGAGGAAGTGAACCCCACGGGCAAAGGCTTTTTCGACAAGGTCAAGGAACTCTTTGATTGACCGGACGCCGGGCGTTGCCGACCGCCCGGCAGGGTGCCGGCCAGGGAGGATATGATGGGTCGCTTGCTGAACCTGGTGCTGTTGCTGGCCGTCCTGGCACTGCCGCTCCCGGTCCGGACCGGACAGGCCGCTGTTCCGGCTAGCCAGGACGCCCTTCTCGGGGAGGGGCGTGAGGCGCTGGAGCAAGGACTGGAGCTTTATGAGGCCGGCCAGTTCGAGCAGGCCATCCCCCTGCTGCAGGGGTACATCCTCCAGCATCCCGACGATCCCGACCTGCCCCGGGCAACCCTGGCCTTGGGGCGCATGCTGCTCCAGGCCGGCCATCCGCAACAGGCCCTGTCCTTCCTGCAGCGGGTGGCGGAGCCGCAGCGGACCCCGGAGCTGCGCCTGGCCCTGGGCCGGGCGCTGGTCACCAGCGGTGAGGACGCCGCCGGCCGCCAGCAGCTGCTGAACGTTAATCCCGAACCCCTGTCGGGTCCCGATCGCCAGGCGCGGCTGCAGGCCCTGGCCCGGGCCGATGCCGCCCTCGGGCAACCCCTCGCGGCCCTGACCTTTCTTCATCGGGCGGTGGCGTTGGATCCTGGCACTGCTGCGCCCCTGCTGGCCGCGGGGCACCAGGTTCTGCAGGCCCTCGACGAACCCTCTCTCGGCGAGGCCGCGTTCATGCTGCGGGGGACGCCCCTGGGGCTGGACGCCGCTTTGCAGCTGGCTCTGAAAGCCGAACAACGGGGGGATGCGGCCGCCGCCCGCCGGGAGCTCGATCCGGTGCTGGCCAGCACCCTGGAGTTTCCCTATCGCCGGCAGGCGACCGACCTCTACCGGCAGCTGACCGGCAAGCCCTGGCTGCAGCGGGCGATCGGGGTCCTGCTGCCGCTGTCGGGAAAGTACGCCACCTTCGGCCAACTGGTACAGCGCGGCATGGAACTGGCCAGCCAGCCGGAGCCGGAACGCCCCGCGCCGGTACGTCTGCTGTTTCGGGATATCGGTGCCGATCCGCAACTCAGCGCCGAGACCGTCAGCCGCCTGGTCCACGACGATGGGGTGATGGCAATTGCCGGACCGATTACCAGTGCCGCCGCCGAGGCCGCGGCGCAGCGCGCCCAGCAGGAGGGGGTGCCGCTGTTGAGTTTGTCGCAGCGCGCCGGCCTGCCGGAGCTGGGCGATATGGTCTTTCGCGATTCGCTGACCCCCCGCCTGCAGGCCGAAGCCCTGGCCCGCTATGCGGTCGAAGAGCGCGGGCTGACCAACTTTGCCGTCCTGTTGCCCGATACCCGACCCGGTCGCGAGATGGCCGATCAGTTTGCGGCCGCCCTGAGCCGCTACGGCGGCCAGGTTGTCGCCCGCCAGTCCTACCCCCCGGAGGCAACGGACTTCCGTCGCCAGATCCGGCTGTTGATGGGGAAAGACCCCGACGCCCGGGACGAAGAGCCGCCTAGCGATCCACTCGAAGACCTCTCCCTGCCGGACCCGCCGCCACTCCCCTTTCAGGCACTGTTCATTCCCGACTACGCCGACAAGATCGGCCTGATCGCCCCGCAGCTTCCCTACTACGGTCTCGAAGGTCTGCCGCTGTTCGGCATTAACGGCTGGAACTCCCCGGAACTGTTGCGGGCGGCCGGGTCCTCGGTCGAAGGGGCAGTCTTCGTCGACGGCTTCTTCGTTCACAGCCCCTATCCCTTTGTCCGGGATTTCGTTACCCGCTATTTCGATCGCTACGGCGAGGAGCCCAACATTCTCGAGGCCCAGGGGTTCGACGTCGCCGGGATTCTGCTCAGCATCCTCGGTGACCCGGCCGTCGCCAGTCGCGAGGACGTCCGCCTCACCCTGCAGCAGTTGCGCAACTACCCCGGGGTCACCGGTGCCACATCCTTCAGCCAGGAGGGGGAGGCGGAGAAGGTCCTCTTCCTGCTCCAGGTCAAAAACGGCAACATCGTCCAGATCAACTGACATTCCCGGGCGCATAGCTCTGCTCCCTGGTCGCCCTATCCGCCTCCCCCGCAAGGGGGCTGACCTTGACGAATGGGCACTTCTGTGGTAATTTTCCAAGGTTGCGGAAGGAGTATGCCTTATGTTCAAGGTGGGAGACAGGGCGGTCTATCCGACCCAGGGGCTCGGGGTCATCGAAGCGATCGAGGCCCGGGAATTCTCCGGGGAGCACAATCGATTCTATGTCCTGAGAATCGTCGACAGCGACATGACGATCATGGTCCCGGTCGCCAATGCCGAGCAGGTCGGCCTGCGTACCGTCATCGAACGGGACCAGGTATCCTCGGTCTACACCATGCTCGAGGAGAAGCGGGACAACAGCGGCGCGATTGCGTCCTGGAGCCGGCGGCAACGGGAATACAACGAAAAGATCAAGTCGGGCGACCTGCTCGAGGTGGCCCAGGTACTGCGCGAACTTTACCTGATCAAGGAAGGCAAGGACCTTTCCTACGGGGAAAAGAAGGTTCTCGATCTGGCCCGGCGACTGCTGGTCAAGGAACTGGCCTTTGCCGAAGGCCGGGACGAAAACCAGGTGGCGGAACGGGTCGAGCGCATTTTCGTCAACTAACACCCTTCCCGAGTAGCCCGGGATCGGCCCCATGGGGCAGGATCCCGGTTTTTGTCTCCGCAGCCCGGCTGCGGGATTGAGCTTGCCGGCCGCCGCCATGGCGGCCCCTGTCCCGCGGAGGTGCCGCCGGAGAACCATGAGCGTCATCGTTCTCATACCCGCCGCCGGTATGGGCCGGCGAATGGGTGCTGCATTCAACAAGCAGTACCTGACCTTGGTCGACCGCCCCATCCTGGCCCATACCCTGGCCATTTTCGATAGTCACCCCCTGATCGAGCCGGATCCTCGTCATCTCCCCCGCGGCGGAAATCGACTTCTGCCGTTCCGAGGTGGTCGAGCGGTACGCCTTCCTCAAGGTGGCGGAAGTTGTCCCCGGTGGAGCCGAGCGCCAGGATTCGGTGGCCAACGGCCTGGCGGCGGCAACTCCGGACGACGGGGATATCGTGCTGGTCCATGACGGGGTGCGGCCATTCTTTCCCGCGGCGCTGATTCCCGAGGTGGTGGCGACGGCCCGGCAGGTCGGCGGCTGCGTGGTCGGCGTGCCGGTCAAGGATACGGTCAAAAGGGCCGCTGACGGGCAGATCCGCGCCACCCTCGAACGCCGCCAGCTGTGGCTGGCCCAGACCCCCCAGGCATTTCCTGTCGCGGTGCTGCTCAACGGGCCTATGCGCAGGCGGCCCAGGACGGTTTTCGCGGTACCGACGACGCCTCCCTGGTGGAGCGCCTCGGTCTGCCGGTGGCGCTGCTCCTCGGCAGCGAACGGAACATCAAGATCACCACCCCGGAGGACCTGATTCTGGCCCGGGCCTTTCTGGGGACGGAAGGAGCGTGATGATGCGCATCGGTCACGGTTACGACGTTCATCGGCTGGTTCCGGAACGCAAGCTGATTCTCGGCGGGGTGGAAATCCCCTATCCCCTCGGGCTGCTTGGCCACTCCGATGCCGACGTGCTGCTGCATGCCCTCTGCGACGCCATCCTCGGCGCCCTCGGCAAGGGGGACATCGGCCGCCACTTCCCTGACAGTGACCCGGCCTATCAGAGGGAATCTCCAGCCTCAAGCTGCTGCGCGAGGTGATCGCTCTGGCCGACGCGCACGGCTATACCATCGGCAACATCGACCTCACCATCATCGCCCAGCGGCCGAAACTGGCTTCCTATATCCACGCCATGGTCGAGAAGATCGCCGGCGCCTGCAAGTGCGACCTGGAGCGGGTCAACGTCAAGGCGACGACCACCGAGGAACTCGGCTTCGAAGGGCGCGGGGAGGGGATATCGAGCCACGCGGTGGTACTGCTGGAAAAGATTCACCTTGGCGAAGAACTCACTCTCTGACCTCGACACGTCCCTGCGGCCCGCCGGGCCACCGGGAACATACCGGCAGGAAAGGTTTTCATGACGACCGAAACGACCCTGACCCCCAATTTCATCCGCAACTTCATCCATGAAGACCTGCAGCAGGGGAAAATCACCGGCGAGGTGGTCACCCGCTTTCCACCGGAACCCAACGGCTACCTGCACATCGGGCATGCCAAGTCGATCTGTCTCAACTTCGGCCTGGCCGCGGCCTTCGCCGGGCGCTGTCACCTGCGCATGGACGATACCAATCCGGAGAAGGAGAGCGAGGAATATGCCGAGGCGATCAAGGCGGTGGTCCACTGGCTCGGCTTCGACTGGGGAGAGCATCTCTATTACGCCTCCGACTACTATGAGCGTCTCTACGCCTTTGCCGAGGAGCTGATCGGCAAGGGGTTGGCCTACGTCGACAGCCTCGATGCGGAGACCCTGCGCGCCTACCGCGGAACCCTCACCGAGCCGGGCAAGGAGAGCCCCTACCGGGCGCGCAGCGTGGCCGAGAACCTCGACCTGTTCCGCCGCATGCGTGCCGGGGCATTTGCCGACGGCGCCCACACCCTGCGTGCCAGAATCGACATGGCGGCGCCCAACATGAATCTGCGCGACCCGGTCATCTACCGCATCCAGCGCGTCCCCCACTACCGGACCGGCGAGACCTGGTGCATCTATCCGATGTACGACTTCGCCCATCCCCTCTCCGATGCCCTGGAGGGGGTCACCCATTCGATCTGCACCCTCGAGTTCGAGGACCATCGCCCCCTCTACGACTGGTTCATCGCCAACCTCCAGGTTCCCTGCCGGCCGCGGCAGATCGAGTTCGCCCGCCTCAACCTGAGCTACACGGTGATGAGCAAGCGCAAGCTGCTGCAGCTGGTCAACGAGGGGCACGTCGGCGGCTGGGACGACCCGCGGATGCCGACCCTGGTCGGGATGCGCCGGCGCGGCTATCCGGCCGCCGCCATCCGCAGCTTCTGCGAGCGGATCGGAGTTGGCAAGAGTGACAGCTGGATCGATATGACGGTCCTCGAAGACTGCGTCCGCGAGGAGCTTAACCTCACCGCGCCGCGGGCGCTGGCGGTCCTCAATCCGCTCAAGGTAGTGATCATCAACTATCCGGAAGGGAAGAGCGAAGAATTCGAACTCCCCAACCATCCTCAGGACCCGGTCTTCGGCAGCCGGCGGGTCCCCTTTTCCCGCGAGCTCTACATCGAGCGGGACGACTTCATGGAGGACCCGCCGAAAAAGTTTTTTCGCCTTGCCCCTGGTCGCGAAGTGCGGCTGCGCGGCGCCTATTTCATCCGTTGCGAGGAAGTGGTCAGGGATGCCGTCGGAGCGATCGTCGAGCTGCGCTGCAGCTACGACCCCGCCAGCCGCGGCGGCGCCTCGCCGGACGGCCGCAAGGTCAAGGGAACGATTCACTGGGTCTCCGCCCCCCATGCCCGGCGAGGAGAGGTGCGGCTTTACGACCGGCTCTTCGCCACGCCCCACCCCGGGGACCGCGGGGCGCGATTTCCGCGATGACCTCAATCCGGATTCCTGCGCGGTGCTGCACGACTGCTACCTCGAGCCCAATCTTGCCGAAGCACTGCCGGGAAGCTGCTTCCAGTTCGAACGCATCGGCTATTTCTGCATCGATCCCGACGCTTCGGGGGCCGGGATGCCGGTCTTTAACCGGACCGCAACCCTGCGTGACTCCTGGGCACGCCAGGAACAGACCGGAGCGTCGCTTTGAGTCACCGGTCTACCTTCCTCCCGCGGCGTTGAGATGACATACGAGTGACTCCCTTCAGGTCCTGATCACCGATCGGGACCGGGAGCTCTGTCACTCCCTTTCCGGGGTGCTGGAGGCGACCGGCTACCGGGTCGATTGCCTGATCGGCCCGCTGACCCCGCTGGAACTGCGCCGGCATGCTCCCGACCTGCTGCTGATCGACGTTCCCGCCAGCGCGGCGACGGAAATCGACCTGCTGCGCCGCCTCAGCCTGAAGCGTTCCGCCAACCACCTGCCGATCATCGTCATCACCGAGGACCCGCGGCTGGAGTTCGAGCTGCTCGACGTCTTCGACGTGTTGCCAAAACCTCTCGACGAGGAGCGACTGCTCGAGGACCTGGCCCTGCTCAAGGCCCGGCGCGGGGACCCCGGCCCCTATCCGTCGCTGAACGAAGTCGACCTCGCCCTGTTCCGAGACTACCTGGTCAGCCACAGCGGCCTGCATTTCGATCGACGCAATGCCCTGCTGCTGGAGCGCGGCCTGCAACGGCGGATGCGGGCGCTGCGCTCCCCCAGCTATCGTGACTACCTGGGCTACCTGGAGCATCACCGGGAAAGCCGCCAGGAGCTGAAAAAGCTCCTCGGTCTGCTGACCATCGGCGAGACCTACTTTTTCCGCTACCTGGCCCATTTCGAGCTGCTGCGGGAGGTCATTATCCCGGAGCTGATGGAGCGCAACCGCCACACCCGGAGGCTGCGCATCTGGTGCGCCGGCTGCTCCACCGGCGAGGAACCCTACTCGTTGGCGATGCTGATCCGCGAGCGGTTTCCGCAGCTTCTCGACTGGCAGCTGGAGATCCTCGGCACCGACATCAACAAGCGGGCCCTGGGCGCGGCGCGAACCGCCAGCTATGGGCCCCGGGCCCTGCGGGCAACCGACCCGGCCTACCGGGAAGCCTATTTCCAGACCGAAGGGGAGCGCTTCCGTCTTCTCCCCGCCATCCGCGACATGGTCCACTTCGAGTATCTCAACCTGCGCAGCGGACCTTTTCCCGGAGCTGCGGACCATCCTCTCGACCTGATCTTCTGCCGCAACGTGATGATCTACTTCCAGCCGGAGACGATCCAGGAGATCATCGAGCAGATGGCCAAGCTCCTGCAGCCGGGAGGCTACCTGCTCCTCGGCCATGCGGAAACCCTGATAGGTGTCCGCCACGACTTCTCCCGGGTACAGTACGGCGGTGGATTTGTCTACCGCCTGCAGGAGGTCCCTGCTGCACCGCTCCCCGTTCCGTCAGCCTCCCCGGGTCCCCGTTCAGCCACCGTTACCGGCGGCGTCGCCTACCGAAGCCGGCACCGTTGCCGGCCCCGTCGAAACCGGCTGCGGATCCCGCCGACGAGGCCGTCCCGGAGGTCCCGGACCTGGCCGAAATCTATGCCCAGGCCGTCGCGGCCTACGAGCAGGAAAAATTTAAAACAGCGTCTCATAAGTTATGCTATACTCCTGCGCCACAAACCGGACCATGTCGGCGCCCTGGTTGGCTACGGCTTCCTGCTGGCTAATCGCGGGGAATACCGGGAAGCCCTCGATTATTGCCTGCGGGCCCAGCAGGTGGACGACCTCTACCCGGAAAGCTATTTTCTCAAGGGGCTGATCCTGGAGATGGAAGAGGCGCCGGAAGAGGCCCTGGTCGAGTACCGCCGGGCCCTGCTGCTCGACATGCACCTGATCATGCCCCATTATGCGCTGAGCCGGGTGCTGCGACGCCTCGGCCGGCTGCGCGAAACCGCCCGGGAACTGCGCAACACCCTGCGCCTGCTGGAGCGTCTGCCGGCTGGCCACAGCCTGGTCTACGGCGGCGGCTGGACCCCTGCGGCGCTGGCTGAGCAGTGCCGCAGGGACCTGGCCCAGTTTGGGGAAAGTTGAATACGCGGAGACAGGATGCGGTGATGAAGGAATCAACGGCCTACGAGATTCAGCGCGTCCTCCAGGATATGCGCGAGGAATACTGGCGGAGCCTGGAGGAGGTCGAAGAGGACCATCAGGGGGAGGCGGCGGATTACCTGGTGTTGCGCCAGGGCGGCGAACGGTTCGGCATCGCCACCACCCTGGCTCGCGAGGTATTGCGGGCGCCGAAGCTGGTGCGCGTACCCCAGGTACCGCCACATATCCGCGGCGTGATCAATCTGCGCGGGCAGATCGTGGCGGTCACCGACCTGGGCCAGGTGCTGGGCTTTGCCGCCTCGGCCCCCACCGAGGGGACCCGGCTGGTGGTGGTCGAAGCCGGAGGACTGGTCACCGCCCTGCTCACCGAGGGGGTGGAGGGAATCTGCAGTATCCCGCTGGCTGCCATCGAGCCCTTGACCGAGGGTCTGGCCGGGCTGCCCCGCGATGCGGTCACCGGCCAGGTTGCCGGCGAGGAAGGCCTGCTGGTGCTGCTCGACCTGCCGCAACTTTTCACCCAGACCCAATTCATTGTCGAACAAAAGGGGGAATGAGGACGTCCGGCGTCCGTCCCGCTGCATTCATTCCCGCTCTCCACGGGTGGCGAAGGGGGTACCATGCTCAACTGGTTCAGGGAACGCATCTCGATTAAAATTGTCGTCTCGCTGATTGCGGTTCTGGCCGTGATCATGGCGATCTTCACCTTCACCCTGGTTCAGCGACGGGGCGAAGTTCTCAAGGACCTGATGCTGACCAAGGCGCGGACCCTTGCCCTGTTCGGAGCCCAGGCGATGGCGCAGGTGCTCGAAGAGGCGATTGCCAGCGGCCAGTTGACTCGGGACCAGGTCTTCGATACCGACTACCGGCAGATCACCGAAGGTCCCCTCGCCGGTGCCGCAATTCCCAAATACCATACCGCCTACGATGAGTACCTCGACAAGCACATCCAGAAGATCGAGGATACCCTGGTCAACGAGGACAGCATGGTGACCTTTGCCGTCCTGGTGGACCGCAACGGTTACCTGCCGACCCACGACACCGAGTACTCCAAGCCGCTGACCGGGGATGCGGAGCAGGACAAGGTTGGCAACCGGACCAAGCGGATTTTCAACGACAAGGTCGGCCTGGCGGCGGGGCGCTACGATGGCAGCGACGGCCACAAGATCCTGCGCCAGGTCTACAAGCGCGACACCGGGGAGACGATGTGGGACGTGACCGCCCCGGTCTTCGTCAACGGCGAGCACTGGGGAGGATTCCGGATCGGTTTCTCCATCAAACAGACCGAGGAGGCGATCGCCGCCCTGCGCAATACGGTGGCCCTGTCGATGCTGGTGGTGCTGATTATCGCCTCGCTGACCATCTATATGGTGGTGGCGCGAATCACCCGGCCGCTGGGGAACCTCACCGAGGTGGCGGACCGGATCGCCGACGGCAAGCTCGATGAGACGATCGCCATCGGCAGCAACGACGAGATCGGCAAACTGGCGGCGGCGTTCAACAAGATGACCCAGGTCATCGTCAAGAACCTGAAGAGCGAGATCGACAAGAGCGCCCGGCTGATCACCAGCGTCAAGGAGGCGATCCAGCAGCTCTCCTCGAGCGCCAACGAACTGATGGCGATCTCGGCCCAGCAGGCATCGGGCGCCACCCAGCAGGCCAGTGCCGTCCAGGAAGCGACCACCACCTCCGAAGAGATCGCGGTGACGGCCAAGCAGGTGGCGGAGAACGCCCTGCGCGTCGAAGGCCTGGCCGAACAGGCCAGCCAGGCCAGCAGCCATGGCGTGCAGGCGGTCGACAGCGCGGTCGGCGGCATGGACCGGCTCAAGCAGCAGGTGCAGTCGATGGCCGAGGCGATGCTCGACCTGGGGGAAAACTCGCAGAAGATCGGCGGCATCGTCGATATCATCGACGAGATCTCCGACCAGACCAACCTGCTGGCCCTCAATGCTGCCATCGAGGCGGCCGGCGCCGGTGAGGCGGGCAAGCGCTTCTCGATCGTCGCCAACGAGGTCAAACGCCTGGCCGAGCGGACCGTCGACGCCACCGGCCAGATCAAGAATCTGATCGAGGAAATCCAAAAAGCGACCAACTCGACGATCATGCTCACCGAAGAGGGAACCAAGGGGGTGGACGGCGCCAACACCCTGGTCGGGCGCATATCCGAGGAGCTGGCCCAAATCATCACCATGGTCCAGGAGACCACCGGGGCGGCCCGCGAGATCAAGCTCTCCACCCAGCAACAGACCACCGCCAGCGAGCAGATGGCGGAAACCATTGCCGAAGTGCGCGACGTCGCCACCCAGGTTGCGGCCAGCGCCCAGGAGACCACCCAGTCGATCGCCGAGCTGACCGGACTGGCCGAGCGGCTGAAGAACCTGGTCGGGGAAGATACCTGATCCGTGAAGATCAAGAAGTACCTCGAAATCTTCGCCCGTGAGGCCGAGGAGCATCTCCAGGTACTGCGCCAGGGGAGCCTGGCTCTGGAGCAGGAGGAATTCAGCCCGGAACGGGTCCACGAGCTGCTGCGCAGCGCCCATACCCTCAAGGGGTCGGCGCGCATGCTCGACCTGCAGACCCTTGGCCAGGTGGCGCATGCCCTCGAAGACCTGTTGAAGGAGATCGAGCAGGGGGAGCGGGAAATCACCCCCGGCCTGGTCGACCTGCTGCTGGTTGCGACCGATGCCCTCGAAGCGCTGATTGCCCAGGCCCATTCCGGCGGGGAGATCGAAGTGAACGTCGACCTGGTCCTCGAGGGGCTGGCGACCGGCGTTCTGCCCGAGGTGCCGACTGCCCGGGAAGAGCCGGTGCCGGCGGTCCAGCGCGAAACGCCGGAGCGGGACACGGTCCGCACCAGCGTCGCCCGGCTCGACCAGATGGTCAACCTGCTTGGCGAACTGCTCATTTCGCGGCGCATTCTCGAAGAGCGCAACCGACAGCTCGGTGCCGGGCTGGTGCGCCTCGAAGGTTTTCTGCGCCGGCTGAAAAAGGTCGAGAACTATGCCCTGCTGCGTGGCATTCTCGATGATCTCGGCCGGGTGGCGATGGCCCTCGAGGCCGATACCCAGGGGCTCTCCTATCTCGCCGAGGAACTCCACGGCGGGGCCATGGAGCTGCGCATGCTGCCGCTGGGAACGATCACCGAGGACCTGGGACGGATGGGGCGCACCCTGGCCCGCGAACTGGGCAAGGAGCTGCAGCTGGTGATCAGCGGCGAGGAGGTCGAGCTTGACCGGATGATGCTCGAGGCAGCCCGGCCGATGCTCCTGCACATGCTGCGCAATGCCGTCGATCACGGCCTGGAAACGCCCGCCGAACGGCAGGCGGCCGGCAAGCCCGGGACCGGGCGGATCAGCCTGACGGCCAGCACCGAGGGGGGATTCGTCCATCTTCACCTGAGCGACGACGGTCGCGGCATCGATCCCCGGCAAGTGCGCAAGGTGGCCGCCGAGCGCGGTTTGCTCGGCGCCGAGGAAGCCGCCGGGCTGAGCGACGAGGAGGCGGTGTACCTCATTCTGCGCCCGGGATTCTCGACCCGCGATATCATCACCGATCTGTCGGGACGGGGCGTGGGTATGGACGTGGTCAAGTCGCAGATCGATCGCGTCAAGGGGAACCTGGTGATCCATTCGATCCCGGGCCAGGGGACGGAGATGTTTCTCAAGCTGCCGTTGACCATGGCGGTCGTGACCGGCCTGGTGGTCGAGTGTGAGGAGGAAATCTATGCCGTCCCCCTGCACTACGTCAGCGAAATCATCCGCCTGAGCGAACGGGACGTGCTGACCGAAGGGGGCCAGGAGGTCATCCGTGTCCGCGGTCGGACCCTGCCGCTGCTGGCACTCCCCGAGCTTCTCGGCGTGCCGCGCCAGAACCGGATCCAGATGCCGGGCCGCGCGACCGCGCTGGTCCTCAACTATCGCGAACAACAGCTTGCCTGCCTGGTGACGCGGACACTGAACGTCCAGGAGCTGGTGGTCAAGGGCATGGGGCAGCAGCTCAAGAGCGTCCACTTCTGCACCGGGGCGACGATCCTCGGTGACGGCCTGCCGGCGCTGATCCTTTCCGTCCCCGACCTGTTCGGGGCCGGGCTCGCCGCGCGCGGCACCCACCTGCGCCAGGAATTCGCCGCCCAGCGGGCGGCGCGCGCCAAGGGGCGGGTACTGGTGGTCGACGACTCGATCACTACCCGCACCATGGAGAAGAACATCCTCGAAACCCATGGCTACCAGGTGACGGTGGCGGTGAGCGGGGAGGATGCAATGGAGCGGCTTGCCGAGCAGCAGTTCGACCTGATGGTATGCGACGTGGAGATGCCGGGCATGAACGGCTTCGAAGTAACCGCCCGGGTGCGGGAGGCCGAAGCGACCAGCGAGCTGCCGGTGATCATCGTCACCTCGCTGGCCAGCGATGGCGACCGCCGCAAGGGGATCGAGGTCGGCGCCCAGGCCTATATCGTCAAGGGGGCCTTCGACCAGGGAACGCTGCTCGATACCGTCGAAAGCCTGATCGGATGAGGTGGCCATGGTCCGGGTGCTGATCGCCGACGACTCCCAATTGACGCGCATGGTCATCAGGGATCTGCTCGCCCGGGATCCCGGAATCACCGTCATCGGCGAGGCCTGCGACGGCAGCCAGGCGGTGGAGCTGACCTGCCAACTGAAGCCGGACCTGGTGCTGCTGGACGTCATGATGCCGGTGATGGACGGGCTTACCGCGGTGATGGAGATCATGGCCCGCTGCCCGACCCCGATCCTGATCCTTTCCGGCAACGTCGATCCCACCGACAGCCGCAGCGCCTTCAACGCCATCCGCCACGGCGCCCTCGACGTCATGGAGAAACCGGCCGGCATCGCCACCGCGGCGTTCGGCGAAATTGCCGTGGCACTGATCGACAAGATCCGCTCCCTTGCCAAAATCCGGGTGATTCACCACTATCGCCGCCCGCGAGCACCACTGCCCCCCGTCAAGCCGCCGGTCAGCCACGGCCGCAACCTCCTCGCCATCGGCGCCTCCACCGGCGGGCCCAAGGCGGTGATGAGCCTGGTCAAGTCCTTGCCCGCCGCCTGCCCGATGCCAGTGCTGATCGTTCAGCATATCGCCCAAGGCTTTGCGGCCGGTTTTGCCGAATGGCTCAACCGCGAATGCGCCATCCAGGTGCGGCTGGCCAGCGACGGTGCGTCGCTTGCTGCCGGGGTCGCCCTGGTGGCCCCCAACGAGCTGCAGATGGAAGTGCAGGGAGGACGGGTGCGCCTGCTCGATGTGCCGCCGGTCAACTGCTGCCGGCCGTCGGTCGACGTCCTGTTCCGCTCCTTGGCCAAGGACGGTCTGGCCCCGCGGCTGGTGGCGGTGCTCCTCACCGGCATGGGTCAGGACGGCGCCGACGGAATGGCCGCCCTGAAGGTGGCCGGCAGCTTCAATATCGCCCAGGACGAAAGCAGCAGCGCCGTGTTCGGCATGCCCCGTGCCGCGATCCAGCTCAACGCCGTCCATCAGATCCTCCCCCTCGCAGAGATCCCCCCCACCATCAACCGCCTCTTTGCCGAGGGTAAAACCCTTTAAAAGCCGGGCCGGATATGGTATCTAACACTCCTTGGCGGGCTGCCGCCGGGGGGCTGGATCCACAGCCAGGAACCAAAGTCCACCACGATGCCACGAAGGAGGCGAAAAAATTCTTCGCATCGGCCGTGCTTCGGTGCATTTGGGTCGCATTAAAGAGTCTGGAGTCAAACCATGAGCTTGCGCGTCTACAACACCCTCACTGGTCGCAAGGAGGAGTTCCGGCCGCTGGAGCCGGGTAAGGTCGGCATGTACGTCTGCGGTGTCACCGTCTACGACTACTGCCATATCGGCCATGCCCGCGCCAATATCGTCTTCGACGTCATCTACCGCTACCTGCAGTATGCCGGCTACCAGGTCAATTACGTCCGCAACTATACCGACGTCGACGACAAGATCATCAAGCGCGCCAACGAACGCGGCATCGACAGCAAGGAACTGGCCGAGGAGTTCATCCGCGCCTTCGATGCGGACATGGCGGCCCTCGGCCTGGCGCTGCCGACCCACCAGCCCAAGGCCACCGAGTACATCCCGCAGATCATCGCCATGGTCGAAACCCTGATCGCCAAGGGACTGGCCTACGAATCCGCCGGCGACGTCTACTATGCCGTGGAGAAGTTCCCCGCCTACCTCAAGCTCAGCGGGCGCACCATGGAGGAAATGCAGGCCGGGGCGCGCATCGCTCCCGGCGAGCACAAGCGCAATCCAATGGATTTCGCCCTCTGGAAGGCCGCCAAGCCCGGCGAACCGGCCTGGGACTCCCCCTGGGGACCGGGCCGACCCGGCTGGCACATCGAGTGCTCGGCGATGAGCATGGAGTTTCTCGGCGCGACCTTCGACATCCACGGCGGCGGCCGCGACCTGATCTTTCCCCACCATGAGAACGAGATTGCCCAATCCGAGGGGGCGAGCGGCCAACCCTTCGTCCGCTACTGGCTTCACAACGGCTTCGTCAACGTCAACCAGGAGAAGATGAGCAAGTCGCTGGGCAACTTCTTCACCATCCGCGACATCCTGCAGAAGTACAATCCGGAGGTGGTGCGCTTCTTCATCCTCACCGCCCATTACCGTTCTCCCATTGACTTCTCCGACCAGAACCTGGAGGAGGCCCGGCTGGGCCTGACCCGCTTCTACGAAGCGCTGCGCAGCGCCGAGAAGACCCTCGCCGCCCACCCCGTGCCGGAAACCGCCAACTGCCCGATCATCTCCGACGATGAGCGCGAGGTCTTCGACCTGATCGAAAATGTCGACGACCGCTACGCCGAGGCGATGGACGACGACTTCAATTCCGCTTTGGCGATCGGCCATCTCTTCGAGGTGGTACGCGGCCTCAACCGGCTGGTGGCCAAGGGGGATTTCAACAACTGCCCGCTTTCCCTCAAGGTGCTGGCCGAGGGGATGGAAAAGCTGCGCCGACTCGGCGGAGTGCTCGGCCTGCTCGGTTCCGACCCGGAAGTCTGGCTCGAGGGGCAGAAGAGCGCCGGCCTGGCGGCCAGCGGCATGGCCGCCGAGGCGATCGAGGCGCTGATCGCGGAGCGCCAGCAGGCGCGCAAGGAGCGCAACTTCGCCCGCGCCGACCAGATACGTGACGAGCTGGCGGCGAAGGGGATCGAGCTGCTCGACTCCAAGGAGGGGACGAGCTGGAAGGTCAAATAATCCCGCACCACGAAGAACACGAAGGGCACGAAGATAAATCAAAATCGTATTATCTCCCGGGTGCAGCAGCGTCATGGTTGCTGTACCCGGTTCTATTTGCGGTAAGATGCAGTTAGTTCCTTCGTGAACTTCGTGCCCTTGGTGGTGAATAATCGTTTTATGGCCCGTTTTGAACTGACCTCCGCCTACCAGCCCCGTGGCGACCAGCCGCAAGCAATCGCTGAGCTGGTCGCCGGCATCGAGCGTGGTGACCACCACCAGGTGCTGCTCGGCGTCACCGGCTCGGGCAAGACCTTCACCATGGCCAACGTCGTCGCGCAGGTGCAGCGGCCGACCCTGGTGCTGGCCCACAACAAGACCCTCGCCGCCCAGCTCTACGGCGAGTTCAAGGAGCTATTTCCGAACAACGCCGTCGAGTACTTCGTCTCCTACTACGACTACTACCAGCCCGAGGCCTACGTCCCCTCCAGCGACACCTACATCGAAAAGGATTCCTCGATCAACGAGGAGATCGACAAGCTGCGCCACAGCGCCACCCGCTCCCTCCTCTCGCGGCGCGACGTGCTGATCGTCGCCTCGGTCTCCTGTATCTACGGGCTCGGCTCGCCGGAGGCCTACTTCGGCATGCTGGTGAAGCTGGAGGAGGGGATGGAAATTGACCGCAACGCACTGCTGGGGCGGATGGTGGAGATCCAGTACCAGCGCAACGACGTCGATTTCCACCGCGGTTCCTTCCGGGTTCGCGGCGACACGGTGGAAATCTTCCCTGCCTACGAGGAGGACCGGGCGATCCGCGTCGAGTTCTTCGGCGACGAAATCGAGGCGGTCAGCGAGATCGAGCCGCTGCGCGGGAAGGTCATCGACCGCATCGGCCGCACCACGATCTTCCCGGCCAGCCACTACGTGGCGACCCGGCCGACCCTCGAGCGGGCGGTGAAGGCAATTCAGGACGAACTGCAGGAGCGCATCCAGTATTTCCGCGGCAAGAACATGCTGCTAGAGGCCCAGCGCATCGAACAGCGCACCCTGTTCGACATCGAGATGATGGAGGAGATGGGCTACTGCCAGGGAATCGAGAACTACTCGCGCTTCCTCGACGGCAGGGAGGTCGGCCAGCCGCCCGCGACCCTCTTCGACTACTTTCCGGGGGACGCCCTGCTGTTCATCGACGAGAGCCACGTCAGCGTCTCCCAGGTCGGCGCCATGTATCGCGGCGACCGCTCGCGCAAGGAGACCCTGGTCAACTACGGCTTTCGTCTCCCCTCGGCCCTCGACAACCGGCCGCTGACCTTCGAAGAGTTCGAGGCCAAGAACCTGCAGACTCTCTACGTCTCGGCAACTCCGGCCGACTATGAACTGCAGAAGGCCGAAGGTGTAGTGGTGGAGCAGATCGTGCGCCCCACCGGCCTGGTCGATCCGCCCATCGAGGTGCGCCCGGCCAAGGAGCAGGTCGACGATCTGATCCACGAGATCCGCGCCACGGTCAAGCAAGGCTACCGGGTGCTGGTCACCACCCTGACCAAACGCATGGCCGAGGACCTCACCGGTTACCTCGGCGAGCTGCAGATCCGCGTGCGCTACCTCCATTCGGACATCGACACCATCCAGCGCATGGAGATCCTGCGTGACCTGCGCCAGGGGGAGTTTGACGTGCTGGTCGGCATCAACCTGCTGCGCGAGGGGCTGGACCTCCCCGAGGTGGCGCTGGTGGCGATACTAGACGCCGACAAGGAGGGGTTCCTGCGCTCCGCGCGCTCGCTCATCCAGACCTGCGGCCGGGCAGCGCGCAACGTCGACGGCCGGGTGATCATGTACGCTGACACCGTCACCCGCTCGATGCGGGCCTGCCTGGACGAAACGCAGCGGCGCCGCGAAGCCCAGCTCGCCTACAACGCCGAACACGGCATCACCCCCGAATCGGTGAAGAAGAGCCTGCGCACCATTCTGGAAGACATCGCCGAGAAGGGGGATTATGGGGAACTTCCGCGGGTCGCGGAGGAGGAAGAGGAGTACGGCAGCCTGGCCGAGCTGCGCGCCGAGATCGGGCGGGTGAAGACTGAGATGCTGGCGGCGGCGGGAGATCTGGAATTCGAAAAAGCGGCGCAGCTGCGCGACCGGATGCTGGCGCTGGAGAAGCGGGAATTGGAGGTGCGGTGAGGAAAAGATAGGGGTTGGTTGATTGAGTCTCCTATTTATTGATAAAAGGGGGGCCGTTCCGGGTTGGAACGGCCCCCCTTTTTCAAGAGAACTATCCAGCTTTAATGAGTAATTCCCGCTACGGAAAGGACCGAGTTATTTCCTTTCCAACTCCATGAAAATTCGAGGGTGAAAGGGTTGTCTGCGGTAGTGCCGGGATCGCTGTCAGAAATGATTACTGCCAGGATAGGAGTCCCCAGGGAATTCGAGTCGAGGTAGGTGTAGGTTGTTGTCCCCGACAAAGAAGATCCCGAACCGGTTATTTTGACCGAAATCGTTGTGCCGCCAATGGGGCGGTTGAAGTTATAGTCAGAAAGGGCAAAGTAAATGGTCTTGCTTCCCCCGTTGGGGACGTCAATATTTGTCTCTGAAAGGGTCAGATGTGGCTCGCCGGTGAACAGAAGATCGATTTTTTTCGAGACCCGCTTATTGTAGTCCCACACTCCGTTCAGGCCGTCAAAAGAGCCGTTTTCATTCCTGTCGACGACAAGGTCTTCAAAGGCCGAGTCATAAGGGTACCCGGGTTTATAGGCGGGGAGGGTGGCGAGGGGCGCAATATCGGCCGGGTCATCGTCCTTTTCGAGGTTGATGTCGTCGTAGGTATCGACAAAGGGTTCACCGAGATCGTAGGTGCCGCTGGCATCGGTGTCGGTAAACTCTTCTTCTCCGTCAACCACCGCGATGATGGAGCATAGCCCGCTTCGGGGGTTCCCATAGGCGCCTCCGGTAATATCAATACCAAATTTATTCTTGAAATCGCTGATAAAGGCATTTTCCTGATCGCATCTCGCACCGCAGGAGCCAGATCCAGCGGTAGTACCAAGGAGGTCGGGGGCTACAATTTGGGGGCTGGGATTCTGGGTTCTAAAGATTACACTTCCCTGGCCGATATCGTCGAGAGCAACGGCTTGGTTAATGGCACCGCATTCCGAATAAAAGGAAACGGTTGTTCCCTTAAGAACATTTTTGTTTCCATAGCGGTCTGCAAGAAGAACATTGATATTATCTTGGATATTGTCGTAACCAAGGTCGAAATTTGTCCCTCCTTCGACATTCAGGGTGTCGGCAGAGAGTGAGAAGTGCCCGGCCGAAGGGGTGCCGCCACCGATGGCGAGGACGCCGCTCGAGGTGGTCAGGCTGGTAGGATTCTGGGTTGCGTCCAGGACGGTCGCGGTAATGGTAGCTGTGCCCGGGATGGTCCCACTGTGAAGAATGGTAGTGACCTCACCATTGGTGTCAGTGCCAACGGTCAGACTCGGTTCTGGTGGGTTTGGGTTGTCACCGAGGTACTCCCCGCCGTTCGGACCTGATAGTTCAAGTTTGACCTCGGTGCTGGTGGCGATGGGGTTTCCGCTCGAATCCAAAACCACAAACTTGACTTGGGAAGTCTCCTGCCCGCCGGAGCCCTTGATGGCGATAATCTGCGGATTGGCGGAGACGAATTGGATGCTTCCCGCGATGGCTGCGGTAACATCAATTGTCGTGGTTCCGGTGGCGACGCCCGATGTTGCCGTAATGGTCGCGGTCCCCTGGTCACTGTTGCCAGCGGTAAAGGTCGCCTTGGCGACGCCGGATGTGGTCGCGGCCGATGAAACGATGGTCCCGAGAGCCGTGTTATCAACGCTGAAATTGACCGTGGTGCCGTTGGGCATCGGGTTGCCGTCACCATCGAGGACCGATGCGCTCACAACGGCAGTGTTGCCATTGGTGATGCTGGCCGAACTGGCCGTCGCGGTGAGGGTGCTGGCCGCGATCGTCTTGGAAATCTGAATGTCCTGGGATGCGCTCTTGCCGTCGGCGGTTGCAGTGACGGTGACAACCCCCTCGATGTTCTTGGCGGTGAAGGTCTGGGTAGTGGAGCCGCTCGAAGTAATTACGGAGGGAATGATCGTGCCGAGGGCCGGAGCACTCAGGGAGAAAGTGACCTCCTTGGCCGCGGTTATCGGCTGACCGGTCGAATTCAAAAGTATTACCTTGATGGCGGACGTCTCCAGCGGATTGATCGCGGCGGGGGTGGCCGATATTGAAATATCGGAGACTGTAATCGCCGGAGTTGTATCCCCAGGGGAAGGGGTAACCGCTGGCGTGGTCGTTTTACTCTCTTTCCCACAACCAACCAAAAATACCAACAAAATTGTCAGCAAAACCTTATAGATTTTCATTTCTTACCCTCCCTTATTGATTATTGCTCACGCCTTATTTCCCATGGATGAAAATAATGCCTGGAGAAATCAAAACCATTTATGGGAACAGCCAACGAACAGGTTCGGAATTTCTAATTTCTTGTCGGCAATGAAAAAATAAATTCCCGTAATAATGCCACAAGGTTTTTTGGTTTGGAAGCAATAAATATTGGATGTAACGAGCAAAAAATTCCTTCTGAATCGCAGGTCGAGAAGTGTCCGGTTCCCATTGGGTCGTTACCAGTGGCTACGAAGGGGCCCCAAACAGGGACAAGAAACCTGGAAAAGGCATTCGAAAAACACCGAACATTTGGAATTATTCCGGATTAAGCTGCCCAATTCGGACTCTCTTCATAGAACAAGAACATTGCCCGCGAGGAAACTGTTCTGCAGTTTGGATGCCAGTGACTGGATAGACCATCGTTTCCCTGAGGGCAGAGCGGAATCCCGCCCCCAAAAAAAACATGACTCGACTGCACAACACGATTTTTGGAAGACCAACTGGGAAATGGTTGCCTGGGGCTGTCAGAACCGGCCGTTCACGGGGTAAGGCTAGAAATCTTAGTATGTTGGCTAGGGTTAAAAGGTGTCCGCAAAGGGAGTTTTTCTGATCCTTCGGATGGATTTGGTTAGGCGAATGATTCGCCATCGGCTTGAGGACATATTTGTTTTAAAAATCAAGGTTTGTTTCGATTCTGAAATCGTCATTTGGCGGGCAGTTGGTCGAAGAATTGCCCCTCTTTGGCACCTCAGGAATCAGTCAAGGCCAAGCTAATTCCTGATGTAAATACGGGGGAATGGCTTTTCCTTATAATGCGGAGGGCTTTTCTTTCGGTGCCGGTAGCAATAACTTCTGCATAGGTTCAAATGGCTGTTATTATTAATTAACAATGAAATCTTCGGCGAAGGAGGTCAGGCATGGCTGCGAAGGGTCAGGATGAGAAGCGTTCGCTGGAAGTCGCCGAGGCGGCGCGGGAGAGCGAGTGGCAGCTGCCGAGTTTTGTCAGTGAGATGTTCATGGGGCGGCTGCGGCCCGAGCTGGTCTTCCCCTTCCCGGAGCAGGAGCCGGCGGACCGATTGGCGGGGGACGCGGTGCTGGCCAGGGTGGCAGCCTTCCTGCGCGAAAGGTCGATGCCGACGCCATCGACCGGGAGAAGGAAATTCCCCCGGCGGTCATCGACGGCTAGCGCGAGCTCGGCTTGTTCGGGATCAAGATCGCGAAGGAATACGGCGGGCTTGGCATGTCCCAGATCAACTACAACCGCATCGTGCAGCTGGTCGCCAGCCACTGCGCCTCCACCGCAGTGCTCCTCTCGGCCCACCAGAGCATCGGCGTTCCCCAGCCGCTGAAGTTGTTCGGAACCGATGAACAGAAGCAGAAGTACCTGCCGCGGCTCGCCGCCGGGGCGATCAGCGCCTTTGCCCTCACCGAGCCGGGAGTCGGTTCCGATCCTTCGAAGATGACCACCACCGCCACTCCCGTCGAGGATGGCGCCGCCTGGCTGATCAATGGCGAGAAGCTGTGGATCAGCAACGGCCCAATCGCCGAAATAATGGTGGTCATGGCCCGCACCAACGATCCCCAGGCCGAACGCCCGGAAATCACCGCCTTCATCGTCGAAGCCGACACCCCCGGCTTCAGCACCCTTCACCGATGCGACTTCATGGGGCTCAAGGGGCTGCAGAACGGCCTGCTCAAATTCGAGAACGTCCGGGTGCCGAAGGAGAACATCATCGAGGGGCTCGGCCGGGGGCTGAAGCTGGCGCTGCAGACCCTCAACACCGGGCGCCTGACCCTGCCGGCCGCCTCGGGCGGGGCGATGAAGCAGGTCCTGGCGATGGCCACCCAGTGGGCCAACGAGCGGAAGCAGTGGGGGGCGCCGGTCGGCCATCACGAGGCGGTGGCGCATAAGCTGGCGACAATGGCCGCGGAGACCTTCGCAGTGGAGAGCATCACCTGGCTGACCTCGGCCCTTGCCGACCGGCACCAGGTCGACATCCGCCTCGAGGCGGCCATGGCCAAGCTCTTCTGCACCGAGGCCCTATGGCGCTGCGTCGATGCCGGGGTCCAGGTGCGCGGCGGGCGGGGCTACGAAACCGCCGACTCGCTGGCTGGCCGGGGGGAGCCGGCGATGCCGATGGAGCGGTTGATGCGCGATGCCCGTATCAATCTGATCATCGAAGGGACCAGCGAAATCATGCGGCTGTTTATCGCCCGCGAGGCTCTCGACCCGCACCTGAAGATCGCCGGGGCCTCGGCGACCTCGGACAAGGTCGACCTGCTCGGCGCCGCCAAGTTCTACGCGACCTGGTACCCGAAACTCTGGCTGCCGCGTTTCGGCCTTTCGGGCGATGTCGAGGTGCCGCGCCGGCTGCGTGGTCACCTGCGCTTTCTCGAACGGGGGACGCGGCGGCTGGCCCGCGACCTGTTCCACATGATGATGCTCCACCGCCAGGGACTGCAGCGCAGGCAGATGGTGCTCGGCCGCCTGGTCGATACCGGGGCCGAACTCTTCGCCATCGTCGCGTCCCTGTCCCGGGCAGCTTCGCGCGGCGCCCCAGTCGGCGCGGTGCAACTGGCCGATCTCTTCTGCCGCCAGGCGCGGCGGCGGATCGCGGCGCTGCACCGCGGGGTCTATGCCAACGACGACGCCCGGGCCTACAAGACCGCGCGGGCGGTCCTCGATGACCAGTTCCCCTGGCTGACACGGGAGAACATCATCAGCAGTTGGCGGCAGGATGCCGATTACAAATGAGTTCCGGCTTCGACCTGGTCATCCTCGGCTCCGGGACCACCGCCATTGCCGGTGCCCTGCGGGCAGCTCAGCAGGGCGCACGGGTGCTGATGGTGGAACAGAGCCAGCTCGGCGGCACCTGCGTCAACTGGGGGTGCATTCCCAGCAAGACCCTGATTGCCAAGGGAATCATCCAGCATTGGGCGGGGCGGGGGCCAGAGTTCGGCCTCAACCTGCAAACGGCCTTTCCGGACTGCTCGCGGCTGATGGACTGCAAGCGCCTGGCGGTCGAGACGGTGCGCAGGGAACGCTACCAGAAGGTCCTGGATGAAACCCCGGGCATCGAGGTGCTGCGCGGTCACGGGCGATTCATCTCCGGGCGCCAACTGCGGGTCGGGGCCGAGGTGCTGGCCTGTGACCGCTACCTGATCGCCACCGGCGGGGTGCCGCGGGTCCTGCAGATTTCAGGGCTTGCCGACGTCCCCTACCTGACCAGTTATTCCGCCCTGCACCTCTCCTGCTTTCCAGATTCGCTGATCATCATCGGCGGCGGGGTGATCGCCCTGGAGATGGGGCAGATGTTCGCCCGCTTCGGTACCCGGGTGACCATCGTCGAGCGCAGCGAGCGCCTCCTCAAGGAGTTCGATCCACGCCTGACCAAGCTTTTCGCGGAGTTGCTGACCGGCGAAGGACTGGACCTGGTCCTCGGCGCCGAAACCCGGCAGGTGCGCCGGGATGGTGAGAATGTTGTGCTCGATGTCGAGGTCGGGGGGGGGCCGCGGTCCCTGCGCGCCGAGCGGCTGATGCTGGCGGTGGGCACCGCGCCGGCGAGCTTCGACATCGGCCTCGAGGAAGCCGGCGTGGCGACCGGCGATGGGGGCTTCATCGGTACCGACGAGGAGATGCGTACCACGGCCCCCGGGATCTGGGCCGCCGGCGATGTAACCGGCCCGCCGCTGATCGCTCCGGCCGGTGCCGGTGAGGCGGAGGTGGCGGTCGACAACATGTTCGATCCCGATGTCCACCACCGGATCGACCACCGCCACACGCCGATGGCGGTCTTCGTCGATCCCGAATTCGCCACCGTCGGGCTCTCTGCCGCCCAGGCCCGGGATGAAGGCAAGGAGGTGGTGGAAACCTGGCTCGATCTGGCGCAGGTCGCCAAGAGTCACGTGCTGGGGACGTCCCGGGGCGGATTTCTGCTCACCGCCGAGCGCGGTTCGGGCCGGGTTCTGGGAGTGCAGCTGCTGGTCCCCCGGGCCGCGGATATCATCCACGAGGCGACCCTGGCGGTCCGTTTCGGACTGACGGTCTTCGACCTCGCCGAGACCGTCCACGTCTATCCGACTATCAGTGACGGCCTGCGCCTGGCGGCGTTGGAAAATATCCGGCAACAACGATCGTGAGGGGAAGCGTTCCGAAATGGACCGCCTGGCAACGACCGGAAGGGAAAATAACAGCGGCTCCTGACGGCGAACCTGCGACTGCCTGTTGTGTTCCCGATACCGGTCGGGTAAGATGCATCCCGCCTGATTCCGGGAGGGATTGCCGATGGGCTATCGAAATCTTGCTGAATGTGTCGCCGACCTGGAACGCAGCGGCCAGTTGCTGCGCATCGACGTGGAGGTCGATCCCGACCTGGAAGTGGCGGCCGTTCAGCGCCGCGTCTACGCCGGCGGCGGCCCGGCACTGCTGTTTACCAAGCCCAAGGGGTGCCGCTTCCCGCTGCTGGGCAACCTCTTCGGGACCCTGGAGCGGACCCGCTTCCTGTTCCGCGACGCCCTGCCGTCCCTGGAAGCCGTGGTCCGGCTCAAGCTCAATCCCGCCGAACTTCTCCGTCATCCCTTCAGCTTTGCTGGTGTTCCCGCGGCCGCCCTGCGGATGCTGCCGAAACAGGTTGCCCGGGGACCGATCCTTGCCGCCACCACCGGCATCGAAGAACTGCCGCAGGTCAAGTCCTGGCCCAAAGACGGCGGCGCCTTTATCACCCTGCCGCAGGTCTATTCCGAAAATCCCTCCAGCCCCGGCTGGCGCCATTCCAACCTCGGTATGTACCGCATCCAGCTCTCCGGCGGTTCCTACCGCCCCGGCGCCGAGGTCGGGATCCATTACCAGATCCATCGTGGTCTTGGGGTGCACCATGCCGAAGCTCTCGAACGGGGCGAGGCGCTGCCGGTCAGCATCTTCGTCGGCGGCCCGCCGAGCCTGACCGTGGCCGCGGTGATGCCCCTGCCGGAGGGGCTGCCGGAGCTGGCCTTTGCCGGCCTTCTCGGCGGCCGGCGGCTCCCGCTGGTGGCGGGTCCCAACGGCCTGCCGATGCCGGCCGAAGCCGATTTCGTCATCTGCGGCCGGATCGATCCGCGGCGCACCCTCCCCGAGGGGCCATTCGGCGACCACCTCGGTTACTACAGTCTGGTGCACGATTTCCCGGTGCTGCAGGTCGAGCAGGTGTTCCATCGGCCGGGCGCCATCTGGCCCTTCACCAGCGTCGGCCGCCCCCCCCAGGAGGATACGAGCTTCGGGGCCTTCATCCACGAATTGACCGGGGAGCTGATCCCTACGGTTCTTCCCGGGGTTCACGCCGTCCACGCAGTCGATGCCGCCGGGGTCCATCCCCTGCTGCTGGCCATGGGCAGCGAACGCTACGTCCCCTACGCCGCCGAGCGTCGGCCGCAGGAGCTGCTGACGCTCGGCAACGCCCTGCTCGGCCAGGGCCAGCTTTCCCTGGCCAAGTACCTGCTGTTGATCGCCCGCGAGGACAATCCGGCACTCGATGTCCACGATATCCAGGGATTTTTCCGCCATCTTCTGGAGCGGGTCGAATGGCGCCGCGATCTCCATTTCCAGACCCAAACCACCATCGACACCCTCGACTATTCGGGAAGCGGTTTCAACCAGGGCTCCAAGGTGGTGATCGTCGCTACCGGCGAGCCGCGCCGGGAGCTGCCAACGGAACTGCCGGGGACGCTGCGCCTGCCGGAGGGATTTGCTTCGCCGCGGCTGGCGCTGCCGGGGGTGCTGGTGGTCCAGGGACCAGCAGCCACTTCCCGCCTGGGAGGGGAGGACGCGGCACTCAGGGCCTTCTGCGATTTCTTCAACAGCGGCGACGAGATCAACCGGTTTCCGCTGATCGTGGTGGTCGACGACAGCGAGTTCACCACCCGGACGCTGGACAACTTCCTCTGGGTCACCTTTACTCGCTCCGACCCGGCGAGGGATGTCCACGGCATTGCCGCCGATCTTAGCGACAAGCACTGGGGGTGCCGGGGAGCGCTGGTGGTAGACGCCCGCAGCAAACCCCACCACGCGCCGCCGCTTGAGGAGGACCCGGAGGTGGTGCGCCGGGTGGAGGCGTTGGCCGCTCCTGGTGGTCCCCTGCATGGCTGCTACTGAAACCGTTCATCCGTCGAGGAGACATGGTCGATGCGTCTGAAATTTCTCTCCCGGTTCCGGGAGGAGGGGCTGTTGCTGCTGCGCCTGGGGCTGGGAGCGATGTTTCTTTACCATGGCTGGCCCCTGCTAGCCGGTGGGCCGGAGCGCTGGCTGGGTCTCGGTCGGGCCATGGGCGCCCTTGGGGTGACGGCCCTGCCGACGCTCTGGGGGCTGCTGGCCGCCCTGAGTGAATTCGGTGGCGGATTATGCCTGCTTCTCGGTCTTTTCTTTCGGCCGGCCTGCCTGCTCATGGCGACGACCTTGGCGGTGGCGGTCAACTTGCATTTTGCCCGCGGGGAGGGGCTGGCGGGGGCAAGTCACGCCCTTGAGGTGGGGATCGTTTTCCTGGCCCTGGCGCTGATCGGCCCGGGCCGCCACAGCCTCGACAGGGGGTAGTCTTCAACCCGGACGATTGACCAGGCAGTCCTCGCGCCAGCAGCAGTCAAGCCGTTCGCAGCTGAAGCGCCAGTCAGCACCGAAGCAGGGCCGGTTTCCCTCCTGGCGCTGAATGGCCCGGATCAGTTCTCCCTTCTTGATCCGGCTGATACCGGTCATCCCTACAGCGTAAGCGCGCTGGCGTACCGCGGTAATCTTCATGGCAGGTCCCTTCTATAGCCGTTCACTTAGATGGTTTTAATTTGGCAGCCATAATTATCCAGGGTCGACCGGCTTGTCAACAGCGGATAACCTCATCCGGAATTTGACGTTGCCTTGGCAACGATCGCCGGTTTAAAATGAGTGCGGCCGCCCGGGAATTGGAATTCGGGCGGCCGCAGCTTGCCTTTTTGGGATGGTAGCGATGTTAAAAACAGGTTTCGGCCTCGCCGAGGCGATTGGCAACACCCCGCTGGTGGAGCTGACCAGGCTCGATATCCCCACGGGGGTCAGGATCTTTGCCAAGCTCGAGGGGAATAATCCAGGCGGATCGGTCAAGGACCGTCCGGCGTGGTTCATGATCAAGACTGCCGAGGCCGCCGGCCATCTCGACGAGGGGCAGACGATTCTTGAACCGACTTCGGGGAATACCGGCATCGCCCTGGCGATGATCGGTGCTGCCCGCGGCTACCGGGTCAAGTTGGTGATGCCGGCCTGCGTCAGCGTCGAACGGCGCAGCGTCCTCGAAGCCCACGGTGCCGAACTGGTGCTGTCACCGGCAGAGGAGGGGACCGACGGGGCGATCCGGCTCGCCCACCGGATCCTCGCCGAGGATCCCAACCGCTACTACATGCCCAACCAGTACGCAAATCAGGCTAACCCGCAGGCCCACTTCGAGACGACCGGTCCGGAAATCTTTGCCCAGACCGGCGGGGCGGTGGATGTCTTTGTCGCCGGCATGGGAACTTCCGGGACCCTGATGGGAGTCGGCAACTACCTGCGCGAAGTTAAGCCCGGGGTGCGTATCGTCGGCGTCGAGCCGCGCCTTGGCCACAAGGTGCAGGGGCTGAAGAACATGCGCGAAGCGATCGTTCCTGAAATCTACCGGGAGGCGGCGCTGGACGCCAAACTGACCGTCGAGGACGAAGAGGCCTTTGAGACCGCCCGGCAGATGGCGATCCGCGAAGGAATTTTCGCCGGCATGTCGAGCGGCGCTGCGGTAGCCGGAGCGCTGCAGGTGGCAGCGGAGCTGGAGCGGGGAACGATCGTCACCCTGTTGCCGGACCGCGGCGACCGCTACCTGAGCACCACCCTGTTCCGCTCCGTCTGTGCCTGCTGTCCGCCCTGACAGGGTGATAGCCTCAAGGATTCTCCATGACTATTCCGCAACTGGTTCGGCGCAACGCTGAAAATGCTCTGGCGGCCTTCGTGCAGCGTCAGGCTGCTGAGGGGAGGGTGAGTGAAGGCCGGCTCGACTGGACCGGCGAGGAAGACGGTCTGGTGCTGCTGTTGGTGCGGGAGGCGGCGACCCTGTCTCTGGCCCGCTTTCGCTTCATCGAGGAGCTCGGCCAGTGGACTTTGCACTACCGGGACACTGAGGGGCGCTGGTGTTTCTACCTCAGCGCCGGACCGACCCTCGAGTTCGGCAAGCTGCTGAGCGTCATCGATAGCGATCCCCTCGGGTTCTTCTGGCCCGACTGAGTCTGCCCCGGGAAGCTCCGTTCCCACCATCGAGGCCGGGTGGAAGGTTCCGTCCGGCCTCCCGGTTTTTTCCCTCCCCCCACGCCGTAAGGCGTCCCGCCGATTGCAACGCGAGCTGGAACTGCTAGAGTTTAGGCGGTGCCCAGCCAACAATCAGCCGCGACGACGCCGATGGATCCGAGCCTGCCCGAGCGTGCCCAGCTCCCCTTCGAAATTCTCCCCCAGCCGGACGAAACCACCTGCGGGCCGACCTGCCTGCATGCCATCTATCGTTTCTACGGTGAGTCCCTGCCCTTGGAGCAGGTGGTCGCCGAGGTGTCGATGCTCGAGGGCGGCGGCACCCTCGCCGTGCTCCTTGCCTGTCACGCGCTGCGGCGTGGCTACCGGGCGACGATTTACACCTACAAGCTGCAGCTGTTTGACCCCACCTGGCTGAGCGGCCCGGGGACCAACCTGCCGGCCAAGCTGCGGGCGCAGATGGCCTGCAAGGAGGACCCAAAGCTCCATGCCGCCAGCCGGGCCTACCTTGAATTCCTGGAGCTGGGCGGCGAACTGCGCTTCGAGGACCTGACCACCGGCCTGATCCGCAAGTTCCTCAACCGCGGCACGCCGGTGATCACCGGGTTGTCGGCCACCTACCTCTACCGCAGTCCGCGGGAATTCGGCCCCAACGCCGATTACGACGACATTCGCGGCGAGCCTTCCGGGCACTTCGTCGTGCTGCGCGGCTATGACCGCCAGCAGCGCACGGTGCTGGTGGCCGACCCGCTGGCGGCCAACCCGGTGGGAAGCGGACAGCGCTACGAGGTGAACATCGACCGGGTGATCTGCGCCATCCTCCTCGGCGTGCTGACCTACGATGCCAACCTGCTGATCGTGCGCCCGCCGGAGCGCAAGGGAGGAGCCCATGCCGACCCTCATCATCGTTGACGACCCCGCCGACTGGCCGCTGACGATTCCCGGTGCGGAACTCGTCCCGGCCCGCGCCTACCTGACCGAGACGCGCTTCACTGCGCTGCGCCACGTCAAGGTCTTCAACCTCTGCCGCTCCTACCGGTACCAGAGCACCGGCTATTACGTCTCGCTGCTCGCCACCGCCCGCGGCCACAAGCCCCTGCCCGACATCACCACCATCCAGGACCTGAAATCCCAGACCATCGTGCGGGTGGCTGCCGAAGACCTCGAGGCCCTGATCCAGAAGAGCTTCGGCCACCTGCAGTCGAAGGAGTACACCCTGTCGGTTTACTTCGGACGCAATCTCGCCAAGCACTACGACCCGCTTTGCCAGCGCCTGTTCAAGCTTTTCCCGGCACCCTTCCTGCGCTGCTCCTTCGTCTTTTCCGGCAAGGCCGGACGCTGGCTGCTACAGGGGCTGATCCCGGTGGCCGCCAGCGAAATCCCGGCAGAACACCGCGAGTTCGTCGTCGAGGTGGCCGGCGACTATTTCCGCGGCCGCCGCCCGCGCAGCGGCAGCCAGACGCGCAGCCGCTACGATCTGGCGATCCTGGTGGCGCCGGGGGAAGCCGATCCCCCTTCGGACGCGCGGGCGCTGCAACGCTTCCTGCGGGCCGCGAACCGGGTCGGTTTCGCCCCGGAACTGATCGGCAAGGAGGATTTCGGGCGGCTTGCCGAGTTCGACGCCCTGTTTATCCGCGAGACGACCAGCGTCAACCACCACACCTACCGTTTTGCCCGTAGGGCGGCCGCGGAGGGGCTGGTGGTTATCGACGACCCGGAATCAATTCTCAAATGCACCAACAAGGTCTTTCTCGCCGAACTGCTGGAGCGCAACCGGGTGCCGACGCCGCGGACGCTGATCGTTCACCGCGGCAACCGCTCCCAGGTCAGCGCCATCCTCGGTCTCCCCTGCATCCTCAAGCAGCCCGATTCCTCCTTCTCGCGGGGGGTGGTCAAGGTCGAGAGCGAAGCGGCCTGCAAGGAGGCGATCGGTCGGCTGCTGGAGAAATCGGAACTGGTCATCGCCCAGGAATTCCTCCCCACCGCCTACGACTGGCGGGTCGGCATCTTCGACCGCCAGCCCCTTTATGCCTGCCGCTACTACATGGCCAAGCGTCACTGGCAGATCCTCAAGCATGACGGGTCCGGCAAGCTGGTCGACGAGGGGCGCTTCGACACCATTCCGGTGGAGCACCTGCCGACCCCGGTGCTGCGCACCGCACTGAAGGCGGCCAACCTCATCGGCGATGGTCTCTACGGCGTCGATCTGAAGCAGGTCGGCGACCAGGTCTACGTCATCGAAGTCAACGACAACCCCAACCTCGATGCCGGTGTCGAGGACCAGGTGCTCAAGGAGGATATCTACCTGCGGATCATGCGGGTGATATTGCGCCGGGTCGAGCAGCGCAAGGAAAGATTGACGGTATGAGCCGCCCCCTCCATCTTTTCGAAGGGTTCGGGGTCGAGATCGAGTATATGATCGTCGATCACCGCACCCTGGCGGTGCTGCCGGTGGCCGACCGGGTGCTGAGCGCCCAGGCCGGAGAACTGACCGACGAGGTCGCGGTCGGCGAGCTGGCCTGGTCCAACGAACTTGTGCTGCACGTCATCGAACTCAAGACCAACGGACCGGTGACGTCGCTGGATGGCCTCGGCCAGCACTTCCAGGATCATGTCGTGCGCATCAATGCCCATCTCGCCCCGCTGGGGGGGATGCTCCTCCCGGGCGGCATGCACCCGGCAATGGACCCGCTGCGCGAGACCCTGCTCTGGCCCCATGACAACAGCCCGATCTACCAGGCTTACGACCGGATCTTCGGCTGTCGGGGGCACGGCTGGGCCAACCTGCAGAGCGTCCATCTCAATCTCCCCTTTGCCGATGACGAGGAGTTCGGCCGGCTGCACGCGGCGATTCGCCTGGCACTGCCGCTGCTGCCGGCCCTGGCGGCCAGTTCGCCGCTGCTGGACGGGCGGCCGAGCGGGCTGCTCGACAATCGCCTCGAGGTCTACCGCCTCAACCAGCGGCTGGTGCCGTCGGTGACCGGCCGGGTCATCCCCGAGCCGGTTTTCACCCCGCAGGCTTACCGGAAAGAAATTCTGGCGACGATGTACCAGGATATCGCCGGCCGCGACACGGAGGCGATCCTGCAGCACGAGTGGCTAAACTCCCGCGGCGCCATAGCCCGCTTCGAACGCAACACCATCGAAATCCGCCTCCTAGATGTCCAGGAGTGCCCGGCGGCCGACCTGGCGATCGTCGCGCTGCTGGTCGCGCTGCTACGTGCGCTGGTGCGGGAGGAATGGTCGAGCTATGCCGAGCAGCAGTTCTGGCCCGTGGCCGAGTTGGAGCCGCTGCTGCTCGCTACCATCCGTGACGGCGAGGCGGCCCGCATCGAGGACCGCCGCTACCTGCAGGCGTTGGGGGTGGCGGCCGAACCCTGCAGCGCCGGCCAATTCTGGCGGCAGGTCGCCCGGCGCCTCGAACTGCAGCTGCCCCCCGCTCAGCGGGAGGCACTGGACCTGATATTCACCTCTGGAACCCTGGCCCGGCGCCTGTTGAACCGGCTGGGGACGGAACCGAATGCCGAGGCCATTCGCCTTTGCTACCGGGAACTCGGGGCCTGTCTCAGCGAAGGGCGGTTGTTCCATGGCTGAGCGGCACCTGATCCTGAGCTGCGAGCATGCCGGCAACCTGGTTCCCGACCGCTGGCGGGGGACCTTTATCGGCCATGAGGGGCTATTGGCGACCCACCGCGGTTACGATATCGGCATCCTCCCCTTCGCCGAGCGGCTGGCGGCGCATTGCGGCGTTTCCCTGCATGCCTGCACCATGACCCGGCTGCTGGTCGATGCCAATCGCAGTCCGCACAGTCGGACCCTCTTCTCCGAATTTACCCGGGCGAGCCCTCCTGCCGACCGCCGGTTGTTGCTGGAGCGTTACTATTATCCTTACCGGGACACCGTAACCAGCGCTGTGGGGGAGGCGCTGGCCTCTGGTGGCGAGGTTCTGCACCTGTCGCTGCACTCCTTTACGCCGCTGTTTCGCGGGGTGGTTCGCAACGCCGATGTCGGCCTGCTCTTCGCTCCGGCCGCTCCGGCCGAGGCGGCATTCTGCCGACGCTGGCAGGCACTGCTCCGGGAGCAAACTGGAGGCTGGCGGGTGCGTCGCAACTACCCCTACCGGGGGGTATCCGACAGCCTGGCCACCTGGCTGCGCCGCCACCTCGATCACGGTGGTCGTTACCTCGGCATCGAACTGGAGATCAATCAGCATTGGCCCGAAGAGGGTGGCGCGCCCTGGCGGCAACTGCAGGCCGACTTGCTTGCCAGCTTGAGTTCCGCGCTCTCCTGAAACGATCTGTCCCTGCTCAACCTGGGGAAGGGATTGATTTCTTAAACCTGGGCGACCCCGGTCGGGGAGGCCGAAGCCGCCATTGTTCAAAGGAGAATTCTGTCATGCCCGATTTCGGACACCCCTTTGCCGGCCTCGCCCATGGCCGGAAACTGACCAAGGAGGAACTGATCCGCGCCGTCCGGTTCATGGTGGCCGCCGAGTACGAAGCGATTCAGCTCTACATGCAACTCGCCGAATCGACGGACCATCCCCTGGCCAGGGAGGTACTCAAGGAGGTTGCCGACGAGGAGCGGGTGCATGCCGGCGAGTTCCTGCGGCTGCTTTACGAGCTCGATCCTGAGGAAAAAGAGTACTACCGGGAAGGAGGGGAAGAGGTCGAGGAGCTGATCGCTGAGCTGCAGAAGCGCAAGAAAAAATCGCGCTGATCGTTAGCCGTTTCGCCAGGAGGCCGGCGCACGACAGGTCGTATCGCAAAACGTCCCGGGCCTTCTGTCTGGTGTGGTGCCGTTTCAGGCGGGAAAGACCACGCCGGTTTGCTGCTGCAGAAATCTCAGGCAGGATTCCTGATCCACGAAGAGATGGGTAATCAGCCCCAGGCCAGCCGCCCGCCTGATGTGCCCGGGATTATCATCGATGAACAGCAGCTGTTCGGGACGAATCTGCAGGCGGGAGGCGATATCGAGAAACAGGCTGGCGTCCCGTTTCCCCTTGCCCAGGTGATAGCTGTTGAAGACCTGGTCAAAATGCCCGAAAAAGAGATCCCGTTGATTGAGGCGGTCGAGCCAGTCGGTCTGATCGCTGAGGATGGCCAGACGATATCCCGCCTGGCGCAGCCGGTCCGCCGCCGCCAACAGCTTCGGGCGAAGCACGAAACGGTCGAGAATCTCCGCCGTGAACTCCGGACGATAAGCGGGCAGGCCGGTTCGCGCCGTGAGCAGGGACCAGAATTCGGTTTCGCTGGCATCTCCGGTAACATATCCGGAATCGTAGACGGCTTCAGCGCCTGCCGCAGCCAGATTTTGTGGGTCGATGCCGAAGCGCCGCGCGAGGGCCTGGAGACCTTTTTCAAACCCCTCGTTGGCCAGCACCCCCCCATAATCGAACAGAATAGTGCTGATCTCCTTGGTTTCGTTCACAACAGATCTCCCATGGAACATTGGCTTGAATTGACAGGGGTAGAGTTACAGTCAGAATTATAAGGCACCATCCCTACCGGGGGAAGACCATGAAGCTGTTGATAAAATTGCCGTTGACGCTGCTGCTCCTGCTCCTGCTCCAGTTGGCCCTTCCCCTGCCGGGCCTCGCCCAGGAACCTCAAGGGAGCCCTGCCGCTGCAACGCCCCAGGCTGCAGCTGCCCCGTCCTACCCCGGCATCGCCGAGGTTGTCCCGCGGCTGGCCAGGTTGACCGAAGCTGCCGGATCGGCACAAACGCGAGTAAACGACCTTCAGATTCAGAGTGCCTTTACCGCATCTCTCCAGCAGGCCCATGCCCGCCAGGAGGCTCTCCAGCGACGCCTGGAGCAGCTGGGCGATCCAGCCACCTGGAGCATCGACCGGCTTCTGGAAATTCGTGGCGCCCTTGCTGAACAGCGTAGCAGCGTCCAGAAACTTCTCGATTCGATATCGCAATCTCTCTCCGAGCTCGACAGTTTGCGAACCACCTGGGAGCAGAACAAGGCGTTCTGGAAAGCCTGGGAAAAAGACCTCCGCGGGCAGGAATTGGTCCTGCCGCTGGAGGCTTTTGCCAAGGCCCGGGAAACCAGTGATGCCCTTCTTGAGCACGTCGCCAAAGTGTCCGCCAGACTGGTTGGGCAGCAATCCGACGTTACCGCCCTGCAGGAACAGATCCTCGGGGAGCTGAAGCGGATCGACGACAACCTCGATGCCCTGCGCCGCAAAACCTTCACCAAAACGTCCCCCTCCTTTTTCAATTTATCTTTTTATCGCCAGTTTGATGCTGACCTCTGGGCCCGGGTGCGGCAGAGTGGGGCCGGAAATCGCAGCCATTCTGGCGAGTATATCCGGGATCAGGGCTGGCTGCTGCTCGTCCAGGTCGGGCTGGTGCTTTTCCTCGGGCTGTTCATTCGGAGCCAGCGCAGCAATCCTCAGGTCGCTGCCGAGTGGCGCTTTATTCTGAAACACCCCTGGGCGACCGGGACGTTTGTCGCGGTTTCGGGTTTGGGCTTTCTTTACCCCGCACCGCCGCCCTTGTGGCGACTTCTTCTATGGGGACTGGCAGTCGGGTCGGCGTCCCTGCTGATTGCCGGCCTGTTGGAAAATCGTCGCAAGATCTTCATGGTTTTTTATCTTGCCGGTCTGTTCCTGGTATCCCTGATGCTGCAGGCCGTGACATTGCCGCAACCCCTTTATCGCCTCTACCTGGCTCTGGCTACCCTGTCCAGTATTCCCTTGATGCTGACGGTCGCCAAGCGTAACCAGCGCATCAAACAGGGGAAGGCCGATCTCTTTGTCATCGCATTGCGGGCAGGCAGCCTGCTGTTTTTCACGGCCTTTGCAACCCAGGCCGGCGGCTATGCGGTGCTGGCTTCCCGCTTGTTCGAGGCTTCGCTGGAAACGGTCTTCCTCTGGCTGATGACCGCCATGGCGATACGTTTGGCGCGGGGTGGAGTGGAATTCCTGTTCAGCCGTCACCTGCTGCAAAAAAGCCGCTTTATCCGCCGCGCCGGCAACGACCTTGCAACTCGCCTCAAGAAAGTCTTCGACGTCTTCGTGGTCGGCTATGCGATTTTCTACCTGCTGGTGGTCTGGGGACTGTTCGATTCCGTCTCCCAGGCCTGGAGACGGCTGCTGGAGTTGGGATTCCCTTGGGGAGAAACCTTTATTTCGGTGCAGATGATCCTGTTGGCAGCCCTGATCATCTATTTTTCCATCGTTTTTTCCTGGATTCTGCGCACAGTCCTCGAATGGGAGGTGTTTCCACGCAAGGATATGGATCGCGGGGTGCGTGATGCGATCAAAAAATTGCTTCATTACACCCTGGTTTTCCTGGGATTTTTACTGGCTCTCAGCCTGGCCGGAATCGACCTGAAGAATTTTGCGGTCCTTGCCGGCGCCCTCGGCATCGGCATCGGCTTCGGCCTGCAGAATATCGTCAGCAACTTTGTCAGCGGGATCATTCTGCTTTTCGAACGCCCTATCAAGGTTGGTGACATGGTGGTGATTGAAAACGAGTGGGGGACGGTGGCCAAAATCGGCCTGCGTTCGACAGTCGTCGAAACCATCGACCATTCGGAAATCATTGTTCCCAACTCGGATCTGGTTTCGCAGAAGGTGACCAACTGGACTTTGTCGAACAAGATGGCTCGGGTCACTCTCCCGGTAGGGGTTGCCTATGGGAGCGACCTGACCAAGGTATTGAAGATATTGTTGGAATCGGCGGAAAACTCGGAAGGGATTCTTGAGGATCCTGCACCATCGGCCATTTTCACCGGTTTCGGCAACAGCTCCCTTGATTTCGAGTTGCGGGTCTGGATCAGCGACATTGTCAAGCGGCTGGTGGTGCGCAGTGAGTTGGGCCAGTATGTCGACCGGCGTTTCCGTGAAGAAGGGGTGGAGATCCCCTTTCCGCAACGGGATCTCCACCTGCGTTCGGTCGCATCCGGAGTTTCCGATCGCCTGGGCTCCGCTTCCGCAGCGCCGCTAGGAAAAACCGGGGTGGGAAGCGAGGATGGAGGCCAAAGCTCCTAGCTGCCGCAGGCCTACTATTTCCAGATTCCCGCCAGTTTCTGCCGCTGGCGGTCGATGCTTTTCTGGCCGTTCTCAAGGGTTTCCATAAGGTGCTTGCGCCATTCTTCGGCCACCTCGCCACCGCGGTCGACCAGATCGCCGGTCCGTTCGGAAAGGTTTTCCACGGCATCGCGTACGGCATCCGCTGAATCACGCACCATCGCCTCGGCTTCGGTGCGGACCTGCCTGCCGTAACGTCCCAATTGACGGCGGGTCTTTTTCCCCGTCTGCGGCGCATAGAGAAGGCCCAAACCGGCGCCGATCAGTCCGCCCGCGACAAGCATGATTGCCCCTACGGTCGTTGCCTTCTGGTTTTCATTCATATGCGCCTCCCTTCAACTCGGCGGGTTCTCTCTTTCGTTTAGCATAAATCGGTGGGGGTGCAAGTTAAAGGGAAGGACTTGCATTTGCTTCCCGGCGCGCTAAACTGAAAACAAGCAGAAAGGAGGTTCAAAGCCATCGAAAACCACATCGAAACATAGCAAACCTTGACCCCCTTCGGGGGGATGGTCGCCCTGCCCCGCAGGGTGATGCAGCCGGAAGCGACGAACCGGCTGAAGCAAGGCACCTCCCGCCAGATGAGCGGGAGGTTGTCGTTTGAGGAGAAAAATGGCCCGTTCCATTGGACCGGCCGTGCAGATTGTTGAGGGCGGCTTTTTCGAGCTGTCCTTTTTTGTTGGAGCCGTTTCTCGGTTGGCCGCCCCGGCAGTTATGCGGAGACGGTAGACCCACGCGGCGAC
This sequence comes from uncultured delta proteobacterium, assembly GCA_963806685.1. Classification (GTDB taxonomy): domain Bacteria; phylum Desulfobacterota; class Desulfuromonadia; order Desulfuromonadales; family DDH964; genus DDH964. The sequence goes on along the minus strand of CAWDZB010000007.1, from coordinate 79,117 downwards.
CCATGACATTTTTTTTACAAATCCTTGACGCCGCCATGACGACTTCCTTTCCCGTCGGTGCTTTACTGGGCACACCTTGAACCGCGCCCGCATGCACCGTACGAAAGGAGGCAATCTATGAAATCGATGCGTTATCTCGCCCTGCTCTTGCTCCTCTTCACCGCCCTCATCCCCCCGGCCCTGGCCGGGCCGCTGGTAGGCTGTGATCTCTCCCTCGACCGGAAGGTGCTTGCGGCCGGACAACGGGAGAAGGCGGTCATCAAGATCAGCCTCGATGTCCCGCGTATTCCCCGCGAGACGGAGCGCCCCCCCGTCAACCTGACCCTGGTTCTTGACCGCTCCGGCTCCATGAGCGGCGCCAAACTGGAAAAGGCCAAGGAGGCCGCCGTCACCGCCCTGCGCCGCCTGGAACCGCGTGACATCTTCTCCCTGGTGGTCTACGACCACACCGTGCAGACCCTGGTCCCGCCCCAGAGCGCGGCCAACAGTGAATGGATCGAGGGGCGGATCCGGGCCATCCGCCCGGGCGGCAACACCGCCCTGTTCGGTGCCGTCAGCCAGGGAGCCGCCGAGGTGCGCAAGCATCTGGGCGGGCCGTACAGCCACCGCATGATCCTCCTCTCCGACGGGCTGGCCAACGTCGGGCCCAGCTCCCCCGAGGATCTGGCCCGACTCGGTTCGGCGCTGGTCAAGGAGGGGATATCGGTGACCACCATCGGCATCGGTAACGATTTCAACGAGGATTTGATGACGCAGCTGGCCGAGAAGAGCGACGGCAACCATTACTTCGTCGAGTCGAGCGCTGACCTGCCGCGGATTTTTGCCCAGGAACTGGGGGATGTGCTGAGCGTCGCGGCGCGCCAGGTGATCATCGAGATCACCTGCCCACCGGGGGTGCGGCCGCTGCGTATTATCGGCCGCGAAGGGCGGATACATCGTGATCGGGTGGAAATCCACCTCAACCAGCTCTACGGAGGGCAGGAGAAGTACGCCCTGGTCGAGGTGGAAATCGATCCGGGCCAGGCCGACCAGAGCCGGGAGGTGGCAACGGCCCGCTGCCGCTACCAGAACGCCTTGTCGGGCGAGGCCGAGAGCAGTTCCGCCCTGGCGCGGGTCCGCTTCTCCCGGCACCGGGCGGAGGTGGTCAAGTCCGCCAACAAGACGGTGGTCAATGCGGTGGTGGAGAACGAAATGGCCGCCAGCCGCGACAAGGCACTCGATCTTTACAATGCCGGCCGCAAGGACGAGGCGGTGCGGGAATTGAAGCAGAAGAGCGAAGAGCTGCAGCAGCAGAGCGCTGCCCTCGGCTTCGGCGACCTGGCCGGCAAGGCCCAGGCTTTGGAAGGGGATGCCGCGACCTTCGCCGCCCCGAGCCTGCCCAGCCCAGTGAAGAAGGAGATCCGCTCCGAGAGCTACAGGGTCCGCCAGCAGCAGAAGGACTATTGACCCCCACCGGGAGGCGCGGGGACCGGCCGGGAGCGAAATGCCGCTCCCGGCCGAAGCATTTTCCGCCCGGCACAAAATGCTGCCCCGGGTGCCGCAGGATTTAGTACACTACCAGAGTTCGCCCCCTGCTGATTTGAGAATGGGACCCGATGCCCGTGCACAAATCCGGACAGATCATCCTCGCCTGGTTCCTTCTGCTGATTCCGACCCTGCTTCTCGGGTTCGGCGCGCTGCGGCTGCTTCGCAACGAGGAGGCCCGGCTGGTCGACCGTAACCGGGCAGCGGCCTTCGACCGGGTGAGCGTCATTGCCGCCAATATCGATCTGTCGGTAGCCGAGGTGGAAGACGCCCTGCAGGAAACCCTGCGCAGCCTGCCGCAGGACGACCTGACCGGGCGTCTGACCGTCTGGCGGCAGGAAAACCCGCTGGTGCGCAATGTCTTTGTCTGGCAGGCGGGGGAGGGGTTGCAGTTCCCCGATCCACGGCACCCGGCGAGTGACGAGGAGGCGGCCTTTGTCCGCCGCTACCAGGCGTTTTTCACCAACCCGGGGGCGTGGCAGGAACCGCCCCGCGAGAAGGGGCTGGCCCCGCCGTCGGTCAGTACCGTCCTTGCCGAGCGCCGGGAACTGCGCCAGTTGGCCCAGCAGGCACCGAGCGCCGCGACCGTCGGCGAGAGCGCTGCGGTCGACAGCACCCGGTCCGCTTCGGCTCCGGCCTCGGCGCAATCCGGTCGTAGCGGCTGGCGCAGCTGGTACGCCGACAATCGCCTCCACCTGCTGGGATGGTTCGCCCCGGCCGGCAGCCCGCGGCGCTATGGCGTCGAAGTGGAGATGATGGCTTTGCTCAGCCGCCTGCTCGGCAACCTGCCGAACCGGCCGGCCGTCCGCGAGAGCTACGCTCTGCTCGACGGCAACGGTGCCGTCTTTCACCAGGTCGGCCCCTCCGAAGTGACCGCCGGCAGCAACCCGCTGGCGGCCGCGGCGGTGTCCGCCCTCCCCCACTGGCGGGTCGTTGTCTATGCCGCCCCGAATGCCGCCGGCGCCGGAGGAGGCATCCGGTTGGTCGGCTCGCTGCTGGTCGGCACCTTCACCGCCGCCATCCTACTCGGCGGCTCGCTGCTGCTCTGGCAGGCCTGGCGCCAGCAGCGCGAGGCGCACCAGAAGACCAGCTTCGTCGCCAACGTCTCTCACGAACTAAAGACCCCGCTGACTACGGTGCGCATGTACGCCGAACTGCTCGACGAGGGGACGATCACCGAGCCGGAGCGGCAGCGACACTATCTGCAGACCATCGTCAAGGAGAGCGAGCGGCTGACCCGGCTGGTCAACAACATCCTCGATTTCAGCCGCCTGGAGCAGGGCCGGCGGACCTTTCGCTGCGAACCCCTGGATCTGATCGAAGTGGTCGACGCCCTGCTGGAGCGCCAGGCGCCCCGCCTGCGCGAGGCCGGCATGGAGCTGGAACGGCAGTTGCCGTCCGCACCCCTGACGGTCAGCGCCGAGCGCGACGCCCTCGAGCAAATTCTTCTCAACCTGCTCGACAACGCCATCAAGTACGCGGCGGCCGGGCAGCACCTGCTGCTGACCGTGAACGCCGACGGGGACACGGCACGGCTCCGGCTGCGGGATTTCGGCCCGGGCATCCCGGCTGCCCACCGTAGCCGGGTGTTTGAAAAGTTTCACCGCATCGACAGTTCCCTGACCACTCGTCAGCAGGGCTCAGGCCTCGGCCTGAGCATCGCCCGCCAGCTCGCCGCCGGTCTCGGCGGCCGGCTGGAGCTGTGCCCGGCAGCCGGGGCCGGGAGCTGTTTCGAACTGACCCTCCCCCGCACCAGGACCTGCCCATGATCGGACCCCATATCCTGATTGCCGAAGACGACGCCGACCTGCGCCAGGGATTGATCGATCTGCTGGAGGCGGAAGGCTACCGGGTCACGGCCACCGGCGACGGTGCCGCTGCACTGGCCGCCTACCGTGCCGACCGTCCCGACCTGCTGCTGCTCGACGTGATGATGCCGGAGAAGAGCGGTTTCGATCTGTGCCGCGAGATCCGCCGGGAGGACGCCCGGACGCCGCTGATCCTGCTGACCGCCAAGGGGGAGGAGATCGACAAGGTGATCGGCCTGGAACTGGGCGCCGACGACTACGTGACCAAGCCCTTCGGTCTCCACGAACTGCGGGCCCGCATCGCCGCGGCGCTGCGCCGGGCCCGGGAAGCCGGCGCACCGGACCCCTTGCGGCGGGAGCGGTTCCCCCTCGGTCCGGCGACGGTCGACCGCCGCAGCTACCAGTTGGAGCGGGACGGCGTCAGCCATCCGCTGAGTCCCCGGGAGCTTAAGCTGCTGGAGACCTTTGCCGCCCGCCCCGGCGAGGTGCTGTCGCGCAACGAGCTGCTCAACGCCGCCTGGGGCGTCGATTACTTCGGCACCACCCGCACCCTCGACCAGCACATCGCCCAGCTGCGCAAAAAGCTCGAACGCGACCCCTCCCACCCCGAGGTGATCGTCACCGTGCACGGCGTCGGCTACCGGCTAATGATGAGCGCTTGCCAGGGGGCAACCGGTTCAGGGCGGTGAAAAGGGATTTTGCGGGGGGAGCCTCCCCGGCTGGTGGTTATCGAAACCCTCTATCTTCCGGCCACTTGCCGGAAAGTGTTGCGCGCCATGTGTTTGATCCTTCTGGCCTGGAACCGTCATCCCGAATACTGCCTGATCATGGCCGCCAACCGCGACGAGTTTCACGCCCGGCCGACGGCGCCGGCCGCCTGGTGGCCCGAGCCGATCGGAATATTGGCCGGCCGCGATCTGGTCGGGGGCGGCACTTGGTGCGGGGTGGACCGTCGTGGGCGCTGGGCGGCGGTCACCAATTTCCGTGACTTCCGCGATCCGGCCATGGGGCGGGAGGGAGCTTTTTCCCGGGGGCTGCTGGTGCGCGATTTTCTTGCTGCCGGTGCCGAAGCAGGGAGCGGGCTGACGGCGGCCACCGTGCAGGCGCAGGACTACCGGCCCTTCAACCTGCTCGCCGGGGACCGGGAGTCCGTCGCCTACTTCGGCAGCCGCGAGGGATGGGTCCGGATGCTGCCGCCGGGCGTCTACGGCCTCAGTAACGCTCTGCTTGATACCCCCTGGCCGAAGGTGGTTGGTGGCAAGGCAGCACTTGCCCAGATAGTGCGGGAAGGGCAAGTGACGAGCACTGAGCTCTTTGCCCTTCTTGCCGATCGCGCCCCGGCGCCCGACAGCGAGCTACCCGATACCGGCGTCGGTCCGGAGCGGGAGCGCCTGCTCTCCTCTCGTTTCATCTGCAGCGCGGAGTACGGAACCCGCTGTTCCACCCTGCTGCTGGTCAGGGTGGATGGTGAGGTGGTATTTCACGAACGTCGATTTGCCGCAGATGGCTCCTGCCAGGGGGAGGTCCGGGAGGTTTTTCGGGCCCGCTCCGGCCCCCGGGAAACGGCCCAAGTCCCCGACACGAGAAGACAATAGCGGCTGGACATCGGCCAGCGCATCCGGTATCTTGTCGGCAGCTATGCGCCCCCGCCGGCAGCAGGCAACAGCCTGAACCGTGGGGAGGGGGCGATTTCATCCATGCAGAGCACCCCGGTCTCCGGCCGGCAGAGAGGACCTACCCTTGGCAACCAGCCCGGAAAAGAGAGAGACCCAAATCCCCGACGAACTCCCCCTGCTCCCGGTTCGGGACGTCGTCATCTTCCCCTACATGATCCTGCCGCTGTTTGTCGGCCGGGACAAATCGATCGCCGCCGTCGATACCGCACTGGCCGGCGACCGGCTGATTTTCCTTGCCACCCAGAAGGATCTCGGCGAGGAGGAGCCGGCTCCGGAGGGAATCTACGCCACCGGCACGGTGGCGATGATCATGCGCATGCTCAAACTCCCTGACGGCCGGATCAAGATCCTTACCCAGGGGTTGGCTAAGGGGCATATCGAACGCTTCACGGCCACCGAGCCGCACTTCTCGGTGCGGATCGAGCGCATCGTCGAGCCGGCGCAGGACGAACTGCCGATCGAGGTGGAGGCGTTGATGCGCACCGTCCGCGACCAGCTCGGCCAACTGGTCAACCTCGGCAAGAACATTCCGCCGGAGGTCATCCTGGTGGTGGAGAACATCGAGGAGCCCGGGGGCCTTGCCGACCTGGTGGCGAGCAACATCGGGCTCAAGGTGCCCGAAGCCCAGGAGCTGATTGAAATCCTCGACCCGATCGAACGGCTGCTGCGGATCAAGACCTTTCTCGCCAAGGAGCTGGAGCTGATGACGGTGCAGAACCGCATCCAGAGCCAGGCCAAGGAGGAGATGGGCAAGAGCCAGCGGGAATACTTCCTGCGCGAGCAGCTGCGGGCGATCCAGGCCGAGCTCGGCGAGGCCGACCCGCGCGCCGAGGATGTCGCCGAACTGCAGGGCAAGCTCGAGCAGGCGCGGCTTCCGCAGGAGGCGCAGGCCGAGGCCGAAAAGCAGCTGCGGCGGCTGGAGACCATGCATCCCGAGGCCGCCGAATACTCGCTGATCCGCACCTACCTCGACTGGCTGGTCGAGCTCCCCTGGAGCCGCTCGACCCGCGACAACCTCGATTTGAAGAAGGCGCGCAGGGTGCTCGACGAGGACCACTACGACCTGGAGAAGGTCAAGGAGCGGATCCTCGAATTTCTTGCCGTGCGCAAGCTGAAGAAGGACCTCAAGGGCCCGGTCCTCTGCTTCGTCGGCCCCCCGGGCGTCGGCAAGACCAGCCTCGGCAAGTCCATCGCCCGTGCCTTGGGGCGAGAATTCGTGCGCGTCTCCCTGGGTGGGGTGCGCGACGAGGCGGAGATCCGCGGCCACCGCCGCACCTACGTTGGGGCCATGCCCGGCCGGGTGCTGCAGGGGATGAAACAGGCCGGAACCAACAACCCGGTCTTCATGCTCGACGAACTGGACAAAATCGGCGCCGATTTCCGCGGCGACCCCTCCGCGGCGCTCTTGGAGCTGCTTGACCCGGAGCAGAACCACGCCTTTTCGGACCACTATATCAATCTCCCCTTCGACCTCTCCAAGGTCCTGTTCGTGGCCACGGCCAACGTCCTGGATCCGATTCCGTCGGCCCTCAAGGACCGCCTGGAAGTGATTCGCCTCGCCGGCTACACGGCCGAGGAAAAGATCTCCATCGCCAACCGCTACCTCATCCCCCGTCAGCTGGAGGCCAACGGCCTGAAGAAAGGGGCCGTCCATTTCTCCCGCAACGCCCTGCTCGGGCTAATTACCGGCTATACCGCCGAGGCCGGCCTTCGCAATCTGGAACGGGAGATTGGCAGCATCTGCCGCAAGGTGGCACGGCGCTTCGCCGAGGGGAAAAAGCAACCGGTGAGGGTCAGCGAAAACACCCTGGCCCGCTTCCTCGGCCAGCCCCGCTACCTGCCGGAAGAGGAGCGCCGCGAGGACGAGGCGGGGATTGCCACCGGCCTGGCCTGGACCGAGGTTGGGGGCGAGATCCTCTACGTCGAGGTCAACACCATGAAGGGGAAGGGGCAGCTGACCCTGACCGGGTATCTCGGCGAGGTGATGAAGGAGAGTGCCCAGGCGGCCCTTTCCTACGCTCGCGCCCATGCCGAGGAACTGGGCATCGACCCGGCCGTTTTCGAGGCCAGGGACATCCACGTCCACGTCCCCGCCGGGGCGATCCCCAAGGACGGCCCGAGCGCCGGGGTGACCATGGCCACCGCGCTGATCTCCGCCCTCTCCGGGCGGCGGGTGAGCAAGGACGTGGCGATGACCGGTGAGATCACCCTGCGTGGCAAGGTACTGCCGATTGGCGGCCTCAAGGAGAAGGTGCTGGCGGCGGTCCAGGCGCATATCGGCACCATCATCATCCCCCGGCGCAACCTCAAGGATCTCGAGGATATTCCCCGCCACCTGCGCGGCAAGGTGAAGTTCGTTCCGGCGCAGCGTATGGCGGAGGTGCTCGCCGCGGCCCTGGTCGACCCGGCATGAAGCTGGAACAGCTCGGCGAGTTCGGGTTCATCGCCCGCATTCGCGACGCGGCGCACGACGCGCCGGAGGTGGTGCTGGGGATCGGGGATGACTGCGCGGCGCTGAAACTGCCGGCCGGGGAGCTGCTGCTCACCACCAGCGACCTGCTCATCGAGGGGGTGCATTTCCGCCGCGACTGGACCGGGATGGAGGACCTCGGTCGCAAGAGTGTCGCGGTCAACGTCAGCGACATCGCGGCAATGGGCGGCACCCCGCGCTTTCTCTACCTGGCCCTTGGGGTGCCGGCCGATCTGGCGCTGGCCGATCTGGAAGCGCTGGTCGAAGGCTTCATCGCCGGCTGCACCGAGTACGGAGCGATTCTAGCCGGTGGCGATACCTGCCGCTCGCCGGGGCCGCTGTTCATATCGGTCACCGCCGAGGGAAGCATCCCCCCCGGCGAACTGGTGCGCCGCTCGGGGGCGCGGCCCGGGGACGCCATTTACGTCACCGGCACCCTCGGCGACAGTGCCCTGGCGCTGTATGACCTCCAGCACGGCGGGAAGCCCGCGGCCGAACTGCTGGAGCGCCATCACCGGCCGACCGCGCGCAGCACTGCCGGCCGCCGCCTCGCCGCCGCCGGGCTGGTCACGGCGATGATCGACATTTCCGACGGTCTGCTCGCCGACCTCGGCCATATTCTTGCCGCCGCGCCGGCGGGAGCGATCCTCGAGGCCGCCGCTCTCCCCCTGTCGCCACCCGCCGCCGCACGGCTGGAGGCGCAGCCGGAGCTTCTGGAGCTGGTTCTGGGCGGCGGTGAGGACTACGAGCTGCTGTTTACCGTCGCCCCGGAGAAGGAGTCGCAGCTGGCAGCGCTGGCTCGCGACTGGCCGCTGCCGGTGACCCGGATCGGCCGGGTGACGCCGCCGGATGGCGGGCTGCTGGTCAAGGACCGGGACGGCCGGACCCGGGCGGTGGCGCCGCGGGGGTTCAATCACTTCTCGGGCGGCGGGTAGGAACGCTGAAGTGCCGGTTGGATCGATGTTTGCTAGATGACCACTTAGGTAGGGGGGCCTGTTGAACGGTTCATCATCCCGGCCGGCACCGTTTGTCGGCAGCGAGTTTCCCGAAACGGATTTTGAACGGCTGTGCGCGCTGCTGCTGGCACGGCGCGGATTCGATCTCGGGAGGTACAAGGAGCGCTGCGTCAAGCGCCGGATTGCCGCCCGGGTGCGGGCCTGCGGCTTTTATGCCGCGTCCCCCTATCTGGCACGACTGGAGACGGACGAGGCGGAGCTCGACGCCCTGCTGGCGGCGATCACCATCAACGTCTCGCAGTTTTTCCGCAATCCGTCGACCTTCCAGGTTCTTGAGCGGCAGGTGCTTCCGGCCCTGGTGCGCCAGGCTCGCGCCGCCGGGGAACGGCGGCTGCGGCTCTGGAGCGTCGGCTGCGCCAGCGGCGAGGAGCCCTATTCTCTGGCGCTGTTGGCCGAAGAACTGCAGGGCCCGGGACTGGAAATCGAGATCTGGGCCAGCGACATCAGTGCCCCGGTCCTGGATCGGGCGATCGCCGGTTATTACGATGAACAGCGCCTCGCCGAAGTGCCGGAGGCGCTCAGAACACGGTATTTCGTTGCCGAGGGGGACGGCTACCGGCTACGGGAGGAGATCCGGCGCCGGGTCAGGTTCCAGCAGCAGGACATCCTCGGCGAGGAGGACTTCCCCCGCGCCAACCTGATCCTCTGCCGCAACGTGCTGATCTACTTTTCCCGCGCCGACCAGGAGCGGATTCTGCGCCGCTTCGCCGCGACCCTGGAGCCGGGCGGCTACCTGGTCCTCGGGCGGGCAGAAATCCTGCTCGGGGAGATCCGGGAGTTGTTTGCCGCCGAGCATCCCGACGAGCGGATATTCCGGTGCATCGCCGGAGCCTGAGGCTCCGGGCGGCGCCTGCCTGCGGTTTTGCCTGCCAGTGATGTTGTTTTGCAAAGGAGCGGACCGATGCGTATCGAAATCAGTTACAAATTCATCATGGGCTTCATCATCGTGGTGGGCTCCATCGTGGTGCTCAACCTGCTGGTTCCCCATCTCGGCATTCCCGAGGCCTGGCAGCAGCTGGTCAGCATCGGCGGTGCGATCCTGGTCGGCCTGCTGCTCGGCTGGGCCTTTTCCAAGGCCTTCGCCACCAACATCCGCCACCTCTCCGAAGCCGCGGAGCGCCTCAGCCTCGGCGATCTGTCCAAGCACATCCGGCTCCACGGCAGCGTTTTCCCGGACGAGACCGCCGACCTCGCCGGCTCCCTGAACCGGGTGGTGGAGAGCCTGCGCGACCTGGTCGGGACGATCCGCAATTCCGCCAACAAGGTTGCCGACTCGGCCCAGGGCCTCTCCGCCACCTCCCAGGAGATGACCGCCTCCAGCCATGAGGTCACCAATACCGTCGAACAGATCAGCCGCGGCGCCGAAACCCAGGCGGAGATGGTCGAACGCTCCTCGCGCCTGATCCGGGAAATGGCGGTCTCCGTCGAGCTGGTCGTCGCCGCGGCGAAGAAGGTGGTCCTCGCCGCCAACGATACCGCGCAGACCGCCCAGGGGGGCGGGGAGACCGCCCGGGTCACCACCGAGAAGATGAAACAGATCCTGGTCGAGTTCGAGAGCAACGGGCAGCAGATCGTCTCTTTCGGCCTCCAGGTGCAGAAGATCGGCAAAATCGTCGAGGTGATCACCGGCATCGCCCAGAAGACCAACCTGCTGGCGCTTAATGCCACCATCGAGGCGGCCCGGGCCGGCGAGTACGGGCGCGGCTTCGCCGTCGTTGCCGAGGAGATCCGCAAACTGGCCGACTCCACCAGCGAGTCGGCCGGGGAGATCACCGGCCTGATCGAGACGATCCGCGAGCAGGGGCAGCAGGTCCAGACCTCGATGAAGCAGACCATGGTCGAGATGGACGCCGGGCGCTCCGCCCTCGATTCGACGGTGACGGCCTTCGACGCGATCATCGAGACCGCGGTCAACGCCCAGACCAAGGCGACCAGCATCGCCGAGCTCTCGCAGAAGCAGGCGCAGGGAGCGGGGAAGGTGGTGGAGGCAATCGATGAGATTTCCCGGGTCGTCGCCGACAACGCCGCGGCCACCCAGGAGGTTTCGGCGGCAACCCAGCAGCAGACCGCCTCGATGGAAGAGATGGCCCACGCCGCCCAGGCCCTTTCGGCGCTTGCCGATCAGCTGCTGGAAGCGGTGCGGCGCTTCCAGCTCGGCAGTGAACGGGGCTGACAGCACATGGACCTGGTGCTGACCTTCCGCCTCGGCGAGGAACTCTACGGGCTCGAAGTCGCCCAGGTCCAGGAGATCGTCGAAGCCTCCGGTTTCGACTATATTCCGTTGGCCCCGGCCGGTTACCTGGGCGCGCTCAATTTTCACGGCACCATTCTGCCGGTCCTCGACCTGGCGGGCCACCTCGGACTGAGCGGAGCGCAACGGGACCCGCGCATCATCGTCCTGCCGCCGGCGACCTGTGCCCTCGGGCTGGGGGTGAGCGCGGTCGGACGCATCCTTCCGCTGGAGCGGGACAAGCTGCTGCCGCTTCGCCAGGAGCGGGAGCAGGACGCCTTTATCCGCGCGGTGTTCAACCATAACCATGACATGATCAACCTGCTCGACCTGCCCCGCATGCTGGCGAGCCTGGAACGGCAATAAGCGGGAAACCGGAGGAGACGGAGCAATGGCAATGAAGGTTTTGATCGTCGACGATGCCTTGTTCATGCGCAACATGCTCAAGGAAATTTTCGTCCGTGCCGGGCACCAGGTCATAGGTGAAGCGGCCAATGGGATCGATGCCGTGGAACGCTACCGCGAACTGCGCCCCGACCTGGTGACCATGGATATCGTCATGCCCCTCAAGAGCGGTATCGAGGCGTTGCAGGAGATCACCGCCGAGGATCCCGACGCCTGTGTCATCATGTGCAGCGCCTTGGGCCAGGACGCGCTGGTGGTCGAGGCGGTGCAGGCCGGTGCCCGGGATTTCATCGTCAAACCCTTCAAGGAAGAACGGGTGCTCGACGTCGTTCAGCGGGTGGTTGGGCAGAGTTGAATAGGCAATTTTGAATGGTGAATTTTGAATTTCATTCAAAATCCAAGATTCGCAATTCAGGTTTAAATCCATGGACATGTCCAAATACCGCGGGATGTTTCTCAGTGAGACCGGGGAGCACCTCAAGAACATGAATCGCCTGCTGCTGCAGCTCGAAAAGGCGCCGGCGGACGGGGAAAGCATCGACTCCCTGTTCCGCGAGGTCCATTCGATCAAGGGGATGGCGGCGTCCATGGGCTACACCACCACGGCCAGCCTGGCCCACCACCTCGAAGATCTGATGGACTCCTTCCGCAAAGGGAGGAGCATCACTTCCGAGGCTGTCGACCGCATGCTCGCCGGCCTCGACCTGCTCGAGGGGCTGGTGGAAGACCTCACCGCCGAACGCCCCGAGCGCGGCATCGAAAGCTTCCTCCTCCCGGCCCCGGCAGCCTCCGCGCCGGAGTCCGTTCCCGCCGCCGGGTCCCCACCGGAGTCCGCCTCCGCCGCAGCGGCCGCGGACGCAGGAGGAGGTGAAAGGGAGGCGCTGCAGGTGGAGGTCTCCCTGGCCGAAGGGGTGGTGGCCCCCGCCGCCCGGGCCATTCTTCTGCTGCGCGAGCTGAGCCGTTGCGGGACGGTGCAGTCGAGTTCCCCGACCGTCGAAGAACTCCAGCGGGGTGCCACGGTCCGCAAGCTCTCCGTCTGGCTGGTGTCCGACCTCTCCCCGGTCGAGATCGAAGGCCGGCTGCGAGCCATGCCCGATGTCGCCGAGGTCCAGTTCGGCACCGACCGGCGCCGGGAGGGGAGCGCCCGCCGCGATGACGGGGCGCGCACGGTGCGGGTGCGTACCGATCTTCTCGACCGCTTCATCAACCTCACCGGTGAGTTGATCACCAACCGCTACCAGCTCCAGGGCGCCGCTCGCAGCGAACAGTGGGGAGAGGTGAAGAACGGCCTGGGACAGCTGAGCCGGCTGCTCACCGACCTCCACCACCACGTCCTCCAGGTGCGGATGATGCCGGTGGAAAGCATCACCGGGCGCCTGCCGCGGATGGTCCGCGACCTGGCCCGCAAGGCCGGCAAGGAGATCGTCCTGAACATCGAGGGGGAGGAGGTGGAACTGGACCGGGCGATCCTCGAGGCGCTGGCCGATCCGCTGGTGCACATGGTGCGCAATGCCGTAGACCACGGCATCGACCACCAGGGAGCGATAACGGTTCGGGCCTGGCGCGAGAAGGATCTGGTACTGATCGAGGTGGCCGACGACGGGCGAGGGATGGACCCGGAGCTGATCCGCGGCAAGATCCTCGAAAAGGAGCTGCTTACCCCGGCCCAGCTCAAGTCCCTGCGCGACCGGGACGTGCTGCAATGGGTCTGCCATCCCGGCTTTTCCACCGCCCGGCAGATCACCGAGACCTCGGGGCGCGGGGTCGGCATGGACGTCGTCAAGTCGGCCGTGGAGAATCTCGGCGGCATCCTCGATATTCGCTCCAAGCTCGGCGAGGGGACGCGCATCCGGCTCCAGCTGCCGCTGTCGGTGGCGATCATCCAGGTGCTGCTGGTGGAGTGCGGGGGGCATACCATGGCTATCCCCATCACCCGGGTGCTGCGCACCATGGAGGTGCAGCGCGGCGAGGTCCGTTCCTCGGGGCGCCAGCTGGTCATCCGCCTGGAGGAGGACCTGGTGCCGCTCCTGTCGCTGCGCAAGATCCTCGGCCTGCCGACCGCCCCCAGGGAGGCGGGGGTGCCGATGGTGATCACCGAGCTGCGTGGCCGCCGGGTCGGCCTGGTCGTCGACCGCCTCGCCGGCCAGCGAGAGGTTTTCGTCAAGCCCCTGGCCTTCCCCCTCGACCAGATTGCCGGCCTCTCCGGGGCGGCGGTCCTCGGCGACGGCCATATCGTCTTTCTCCTCGACCCGCAGACCCTGCTTGAAACCCGCCCCGGTGCCGGCCGCGGCCAGCACCCAGGAGAGGCCGGATGAGCTTTCCGTCACTGAGCGAAGAGCAGCTCGACGCTCTCAGGGAAATCAGCAACATCGGCATGGGCCATGCGGCGACGGCGCTCTCCCAGCTGATCGGTGAAACCGTCCTGCTGCGAGTACCGCGGGTGACGCTGACCGATATCGCCCGGGTTCCGGCACTGCTTGGCGGCGCGGAGAAGATCGTCGCCGGCATCACCCTGCAGGTCTTCGGCGATGCCCGCGGCAACATCCTGCTGATCTTCCCCCAGGAGAGCGCTCAGCGGCTGCTGGCGAGGCTGCTCGGCAGCGCAGAGCAGCAGTTGCTGTTCAGTGAACTGGGGGCCTCGACGATGAAGGAGGTCGGCAATATCCTGGCCTCGGCCTACCTGAGCGCGATGGGCAACCTGCTGCACCTGACCCTGATCCCCTCGGTGCCGCTGCTGGCCTGCGACATGGCCGGGGCGGTGGTCGATCACGTCCTGATCGAGCTCTCCGCGGCCGGTGACCTGGCGCTGATGGTCGAGACCGAGTTTCATGGCGCCACTCCCGGGCAGGAACTGATCAAGGGGCATTTCTTTCTCCTCCCCGACGCGACCTCCCTGGAGCTGATTCTCGACGTTGTCGGGGGGCGGCGATGAGCGGTCGACGCAGCGTCGCCATTGCCGAGTATCGCCTTGCCGAACCACCGGAACTGCTGGTGACCTACGGCCTCGGCTCCTGCGTGGCGATTACCCTCCACGATGCCGAACGCCGCCTCGGCGGGCTGGCCCATACCCTGCTTCCCGCGGCGCGCAGCAGCGCCGACCTTGACCGGCCCGCCAAGTTCGTCGATGCCGCGATTCAGCGGATGGTCGGGGAACTGGTCGCGCGCGGCGCCGAACGGCAGCGGCTGGCGGCGAAGATCTTCGGCGGCGCCAACATGTTCGAGTCCCTCCTCGGCGCTTCCGACAGCGCCATCGGGACTCGCAACGTCTGTAGCGCCCGGGAGACCCTGGCCGCCCTGTCGATTCCCCTGCTGGCGGAGGATGTCGGCGGCAACTTCGGGCGCACCGTCGAGTTCGACCTGGCCAGCGGGCAGGTGCGGGTGCGCACGGTTCGCGGCCGCGAAGGGGAAAGGTTCTTCTGAACCCGACCGCCGCAAGGAGATTCACCATGAAACGTTTCGCCATTGTTGCCCTGCTCCTGTTTGCCTGGCTGCTGCCGGCCGCCGCCCGGGGGGCCGACCTGGGGGAGGTGGTCCGCACCCTGGAGAGCCCATTCCGGGTTGGCGCTTCCAAGGGGACGGCGATCCGCGACTTCGCCGCCGACTTTGCCCAGGAATCGAAAATTGCCTCCCTCGACCGCACCCAGCAGGGCGGCGGGCGGGTGGCAATCCGCTTTGTCCACCGCGACCCGGCGCAGCCGCCGCTGGTCCAGTTCCGCTGGGACTACACGGAGCCGAACAAGCAGGTGATCGTCTCCGACGGCAAAACGATGTGGGTCTACGTGCCGGAGAATCGCCAGGTCATCGAGTCGGATATCGCCGCGGTCGACCGCGGCGACGGCAACGACCCGCTGACCTTTCTCACCGGGCTGGGCGATCTCGGCCGGGATTTCACCATCACCCTGGCCTCCCCGGATCGCGATGCCGAGGGAAACTGGGTGCTGGAGCTGACCCCCCGCAAACCCTCGCCGCTCGTCGCCCGGCTGCGGATCGTCGTCGACCGCCGCGCCGTCGCGGCCTTCTCCCGCAGCGGCAATACCGGCGGCTACCTGCCGCTCCATTCCAGCCTGGTCGTCGATGCCGGCGGCAACAGCACGCTGATCGAATTCAGCCACATCCGCATCAACCGGGGGCTCGGCGACAAGGACTTTCGATTCACCGTCCCCCCTGGTGTCGAGGTGGTGCGCCCCGGCGGGATGCAGCCGGGCTCCTGAAGTGCGGCCAGCGGCGGTATTCGCTCGCGCCCCGGGCAGGGTCTTCCCTTCCGGGGCGGCTTTGTGCTATAAGTCATCGATTCGGCGGAATTATCGAGCCGCCGGCAGATTCCCGAAGGAGGTTAACGATGCCGAGCTTTGACATCGTGTCCAAGGTGGACATGCAGGAAGTGGACAACGCGGTCAACCAGGCGCTGAAGGAGATCGCCCAGCGCTACGATTTCAAGGGGACCCACAACGAGCTGAGCCTGGAAAAGGAGGCGATCCTGATCCTGGCCGCCGACGACTACAAGCTGCAGGCGATCGTCGACATTCTCAAGGGGAAGCTGGTGCGCCGCAACCTCTCCCCCAAGTGCCTCGACTTCGGCAAGAAGGAGCCCGCCTCGGGCGGCGCCGTCCGCCAGCGGATCGGCATCATCCAGGGGATCGACAAGGAACAGGCCAAGGAGATCGTCAAGCGCATCAAAGAGACCAAGCTCAAGGTCCAGCCGCAGATCATGGACGACCAGGTGCGGGTCACTGCCAAGCAGATCGACGACCTGCAGCAGGTCATCCAGGCCCTCAAGGGGCAGGAGCTGGAGATCGAGCTGCAGTTCGTCAATATGAGAAGTTAGAGAGGCCGTTTTAGGTTTTGAGTTTTAAGGTTTAAGTTAAGGTCTCTCAAAACTCAAAACGGAACTTACTTAACCCCCTTAAGGCGTCCAGCGTACGCAGGGAGTGGAATGAAACAAAAAGTGAGCCTGGTCAGCCTCGGCTGTCCGAAGAACCTAGTCGATGCCGAGGTGATGCTCGGCCATCTCCCCGCCGACCGCTACGAGATCGTCACCGACGAGTCCCAGGCCGATGTCATCGTCGTCAACACCTGTGCCTTCATCGGCGACGCCAAGGAAGAGTCGGTGGAGACAATCCTCGAGGTCGCCGACCACAAGAAGAACGGTCGCTGTAAGCTGCTGGTGGTCTCCGGCTGCCTGCCGCAGCGCTACCGGGACGAGCTCGCCGGCGAGCTGCCCGAGGTCGACCTCTTCATCGGCACCGGCGATGCCCCGCGCATCGTCGAACTGCTCGAATCGACCCGCCCCGGCGCCGGACCGCGCCAGGAGATCGGCCTGCCCGAGTACCTCTACGATCACACCACGCCGCGGGTCAAGTCCTCCCCTTTCTACTCGACCTACGTCAAGATCGCCGAGGGTTGCCACAATTTCTGCTCCTACTGTGTCATCCCCCAGCTGCGCGGCCCGCTGCGCTCGCGCAGCATCGAATCGGTGGTCACCGAGGTCAAGCGGCTGGTCGCCGAAGGGGTCAGGGAGGTCAACCTTATCGCCCAGGACGTCACCGCCTACGGCCAGGATCGCCACGACGGCGCCCGCCTCGAGGAGCTCCTGCGGCAGCTGGTCAAGATCGAGAACCTGCAGTGGCTGCGGCTCCTCTACGCCTATCCCGACGGCATCAGCGACGAGCTCCTCGAGCTGATGGCCGCCGAAGATAAGATCTGCAGCTATCTCGACATCCCGCTGCAGCACGTCGACGATTCGATCCTGGCGCTGATGAACCGCCGGGTCGACGAGGAGGGGATCCGCAGCCTGCTGCAGCGTATCCGGGAGCGGCTGCCCGAGGCCACCCTGCGCACCTCCTTCATCGTCGGTTTCCCCGGGGAGAGCGACGAGCAGTTCGCCAGGCTCCTCGCCTTCGTCGAGGAGGGGCACTTCGAACGGGTCGGGGTCTTCCGCTACTCCCGCGAGGAGGGGACCGGCGCCGCCAAGCTCCCGGGGCAGGTCCTGGAGCGGGTGAAGAAGGCCCGCTACCAGAAGCTGATGAAGGCCCAGAGCAGGGTTTCCTTCCGCAAGAACCGCGCCCTGGTCGGCCGCGTCGAGCCGGTGCTGGTCGAGGGCTTCAGCGAGGAGACCGAGCTGCTGCTGCGTGGTCGCAGCATCCGCCAGGCTCCCGACGTCGACGGCCAGGTCTACATCACCGCCGGCCAGGCCGACATCGGCTCCATTGTGCCGCTGCGGGTGACCGACTCCTCCGAGTACGACCTGATCGGTGAGATCGTCGGCGCCGACAGCTGAACCTCCCCCCGGCGGAGAGGCTCTGTCCTCCCCGCCGGCGTTTTTCCCGCGAGGTTTTCGTGATTCGCTCCTGCCGCTTCCTTCGCCTGCTGTTGCTGTTCCTGCCCCTGCTGATCGGCGGTTGCCCGGGTCATTCCGGGAAAACTGCCGAGGTCCGGCGCAGCCGGATCATCATGGGAACGGTGGT
Organism: uncultured delta proteobacterium; assembly: GCA_963806685.1. Lineage (GTDB taxonomy): Bacteria > Desulfobacterota > Desulfuromonadia > Desulfuromonadales > DDH964 > DDH964. Next base: position 61,524 of record CAWDZB010000007.1, on the reverse strand, counting down.
CGAAATCACCGCCTTCGGCCCCGCGCAGGCGCCGTTGGAGGCGGCTGTTGACAAGGCCTTCGCGGAAATGACCAGGATCGACAACCTGATGTCTCCGCACCGGCCCGGAAGCGACGTAGCGCGGCTCTCCGCTGCCGCGGTGTCGCTGGAGATCTCGCCCGACACCGCCGCGGTTATTGCCGCCGGCCTGCAGGTCGCTACGGCCAGCGGCGGGGCCTTCGACATGGGGCTGGGGCGTCTCAAGGACCTCTGGGACATCGAAGGGGAGCACCCGCACATTCCGACGGCCGCTGAGATTAAGGACGCCCTTGCTGGAAGCGGGCCGGGCGACCTGCGCCTCGACGGACGGGTGGTCAGCAAGCGCGACCCGCGCCTCACAGTCGATCTCGGCGGCATCGCCAAGGGCTATGCCGTCGACCGTGCCATCGCCGTGCTGCGAGCCGCCGGGGTGAGCCACGCCTCGGTCAATGCCGGCGGCGACATCCGCCTGCTCGGCGACCGCGGCGACCGCTTTTGGAAGATCGGCATCCAGCATCCGCGAAAAAAGGATGCCATCCTCGCTACCCTGGAACTGGCTGACACCGCGGTGGTTACCTCCGGCGATTACGAGCGCTACTTCGAACGGGACGGGGTGCGATACCATCACCTCTTCGATCCCAAGACCGGCCAGCCTGCCCGCAGCTGCCAGTCGGTGACTATCGTCGCCCCGCAGGCGATACTGGCCGATGCGCTGGCCACCGCCGTCTTTGTCCTCGGTCCCGAGCCCGGTCTGGAGTTGCTGCGGCACTTCCCCGGCAGCGAGGCTCTGATTGTTGCCGCCGACGGCAGTACCGTCACCTCCCCGGGGCTGGCCGGCAAGGTGACATGGCGCTGAAGGGGGCCTGGCGGCGTACCCGCCTCCTCGACCGGCTGGTGGTGGCGCTGCTGCTGGTACTCTGCGGCGTGCTGCTGGTCTGGCTGCGCCCCGGCCCGCCGGGGCAGCGGGTGGTTGTCGAGCGGGACGGCAAGGTAGTCTTCACCGCCCCCTTGAGCGAGGAGCGGACGGTGGAGGTGGCCGGCCGCCTCGGTCCCACCCGCCTCGCCATCCGCCATGGCAGCATCTGCATCCTCGACTCCCCCTGCCCGCGCAAGATCTGCATCGGCATGGGGAGCATCGCCCGCTCCGGGGAGCTGCTCGCCTGCGTCCCCAATGGCCTGCTGGTGCGCATCGACGGCGGCCCCGGCGGCAAGGAACCGGCACCTGCCTATGACCTCCTCTCCCGTTGATCCCCTCGAGCTCGAACGGCTGCGCCGCCGGGTCTTCCTCGCCCTGTTCGCCGCCCTGGCGGTGGCCCTGCACACCCTCGAGGCACTGCTGCCGTCGCCGGCCCCCTGGTTCCGCCTCGGCTTCGCCAACATCCTGACCCTGGTCGCGCTCTTCCTGTTCGGCGGCCGGGCCGCCTGGGCGGTGGCTTTGACCCGCATCGGGGTCGGTTCCCTGCTGCTCGGCAACCTCTTCGCCCCGGGCTTCTTCCTCTCCCTCGCCGGGGGCGTGACCGCCACCACCCTGATGACCGGTTCCCGGGCGCTGGCCGGCCGCCGCATCGGGCCGGTCGGGGTCAGTGCCCTGGGCGCCGCCGGCCACGCCACCGGCCAGCTGCTGGTCGCCTGGCTGCTGCTGATCCGCACCGCCAGCATCTGGAACCTCTACCCCTACTTCCTGCTCTTCTCCTTAGGGGCCGGCATCGCCAACGGCGTCGCCGCCGACCTGCTGCTGGAGGCGCTGCGCGACCACCCCGCCTTTGCCCGGCGGCTGGGCCGGGAGCGGCGTGCAGGGGGCTGACCGTCCCCGGTCGCAGGGTCTTCGGGCGATCCCGGGCAGATTCGTGAGTCGGTGGGGAGATTGATTATGGCCGAAAGGCAAGAGAGGAGGGGGGAGCCGCAGGCAGCGCAGCGTTAACGTCCCTATTGGCTGCACCGAGCTGGACACGGGAAGCTGGTCCGGGAAAACGGCATCTGCTATACTCGCCGGACTTGGAGCGGGCTCAGGCGTCAGCCAGTTCCGCCACTTCCGCGGCGGAGAAGTGGTAGGGCTCCTTGCAGAATTCGCAGGTCACCGTGACCTCCTCGTTTTCGGCCGCCAGCTGCCGCAGCTCGTCGCGCTCGAGGCTGGCGAGCATGGCGCGGACCTGGTCGCGGCCGCAGGTGCAGCGATAGACCAGCTCGGTGCGCCCCTGCACCTGGTAGGGGATGCCGGCGAAGAGCTCGGCGAGGAGCTGTTCCGGAGCCTGGCCGTGACCGAGCAGGGTGCTGACCGGCGGCAGGGCGCCGATCCGCTGTTCGAGGGCGGTGATCCGTTCCTCGGGACAGCCGGGCATCGCCTGGACCAGGAAGCCGCCGGCCACCGCCACCTCGGCGTGGGGGCCGAGGGCGACGCCGAGGGCGACCGAGGAGGGGACCTGTTCGGAGCTGGTCAGGTACCAGGCCAGGTCCTCGGCGACCTCGCTGGAGACCAGCTGCACCATGCCGCGGTAGGGCTCGCGCAGCCCGAGGTCCTTGACCACCTGCAGAAAGCCGGCGCGGCCGATCGCCCCGGCGACGTCGTAGCGGCCGTCCTTGGGCGGCAGCCCGGTCAGCGGCTGCTTGAGGGTGGCGCGCAGATTCCCATGGGCGTCGGTCTCGGCGGAGAGCTGGCCCAGCGGACCGTTCCCCTCGATGATCACGGCGAGGCGCTGCGCCCCCTTGAGCAGGCTGCCGAGCAGGGCCGCGGCGGTGACCAGGCGGCCGATGGCGACGGTGGCGGTCGGGTCGGTCTGCTGGCGGTGGCGGGTCTCCTCGGCGACGGCGGTGGTCAGGGCGGCCGTGGCCCGCAGCGAACCGTCTTCGGCCAGGATGCGCAGCAAGTGATCGTTCATCAGGACTCCTTGCCGGGGCGCTTCGGCGCGCTTCGCGGCGAGAGGGGGATACCGGCGCTAAACTAGCTGAAAAACAGGCACCTTGACAAGCCAAACTTTTCCCAGGAGCGAGCAATGAAAGTCATCCTGCCCGTTGCCGGCAAGGGGACGCGGCTGCGTCCCCACACCCACACCAAGGCCAAGTCCCTGGTTCGGGTCGCCGGCAAGACCGTCCTCGAGCACATCGTCAGCCGCCTCGAAACCCTGCCGGTCGACGAGTTCATCTTCATCACCGATGAAAACGGCTCCCAGATCGAAGAGTTCGTGAAGGATACCTTTCCGGACCTGAACTGCAGCTACATCGTGCAGAAGGAGCGGCTCGGGCCGGCCCACGCGGTCTTTTTGGCGGCGCCGCGCATCGCCCCGGGGGACGACGTGCTGGTGGTCTTCAACGATACCATCTTCGTCGCCGACCTGGGCCGGATTCCCGAACTCTGCGCCGACTGCGACGGGCTGATCTATTCCAAGGAGGTGGAGGACTACCAGCGCTTCGGGGTCAACGTCGTCACGGCCGGCTTCATCACCGACATGGTGGAAAAGCCCGATACCCCGGTCTCGAAGCTGGCCCAGGTGGGGCTCTACTACCTCAAGGACGGCCACCGCTTCATGACCTACATCGAGGAGACCATCGCCGCCGGGGAGACGGTCAAGGGGGAATACTTCCTGCCGGCGGTCTTCATGCGCATGATTCTGGACGGATACCGATTCCTCGCCCCGGAGATCGACGCCTGGCTCGACTGCGGCAAGCCGGAGACCCTGCTCGAGACCAACCGCTACCTGCTCAAGGGACGCCACCACTGCCACGGCGAGATTATCGACTCGGTCCTCATCGAGCCGGTTCACGTCGGCGAGGGAGTGAAGGTACGCAACAGCATCCTCGGCCCCAACGTCTCGGTGGCGGCCGGCAGCGTGGTCGAGAACAGCATCATCCGCGATTCGATCATCAACGCCGGCAGCACTGTCCGCTCGCTGGTCCTGCAAGGAAGCATCCTCGGCGACGCCGTGACCCTGATCGGCTCACCGGGGAAGATGAACATCGGCGACCACTCGCTGATCGAGATGGAAGGTTAAGGGCGGGTACAAGGTGCAAGGTAAAAGGTAAGGGCCCCTTGTCTGCGGTTGTTGACAAGGGGTCTTTCGTTTTAGCCTGTTCTTGAACCTTGAACCTTGAACCTTGAACCTTGAACCTTGAACCTTGAACCTTGAACCTCAGGCCTCCGGCCCGATGCCGAGCGCCAGCCCGGCATAGATCTTCGCTGCGGCGACGACCTCGGCGAAGGCGGTCTGCTCGTCGGGGGTGTGGGCGGTCTCCAGGGCGCCGGGGCCGAGGATCAGCGGCTTGACCCCGGAGGCGAAGAACAGGTTGCCGTCCGAGTGGGAGCGGAACGGGTCGCGGCGCAGCAGCAGGCCGAGGCGCGGGTAGATCTCCGTCAGTGGCTCCCACAGTGCCGGGTCGGCGCCGAGATCGTAGCCCGGCGCGGCGAAGTCGAAGGCCAGCTCCAGGTCGAGATCCGCCACCAGCCCCTGGGCCTCTTCGGCGCGGCGGCGGATGGTCGCCTCGACCTCCCCGGGGGCGAGGGCCGGCGGCAGGTGGAGGTCGATCCAGGCTTCGCAGCGGTCGGGGACGACGAAGCCGGCACGGGACGAGCTGAGTTCGCGGATCGAGTAGACCACCCCCGAGGCGGCACGCTCGAAGAGCGGGTCGCGGGCCAGGTGCAGCAGCACCCGCAGCATCGACTCCACCGCGTTGTGCCCCAGCTCCGGCAGCGAGGAGTGGCTGCGCCGGCCGCGGGTCACGAAGCCGGCCTCCAGGTAGCCGTAGTGGGCGAAGCAGGCGGTCAGCCCGGTCGGTTCGCCGATCACCACCCAGGGCGGGCGCGCCTCCTCGAGGAAGCGGTCGCTGCCGTCGCCGTTCTCCTCCTCGCCGACCACCAGCAGCAGTCCGACCGGCGGCCGCTCGGCTTCCGGCAGGGTGGCCAGGGCCAGCCAGGCCTCGACCATCGCCGCGCACCCCCCCTTCATGTCGGCGCTGCCCAGGCCGCGAACGATCCCCTCCTCATCCTCCTGCTGCGCCCCGAACTCCTCCCAGTCCCAGGCCGGCACGGTATCGACGTGGCCGACCAGCACCAGCTGCGGCGGCCCCGCCCCCATCGTCGCCAGCAGGTTGTAGCGCTCCTCCTCCACCGGCTGGCGGGTCAGGGCGGTGTCGGCCGCCTGCAGCCGCTCGGCGAAGTAAAGCTGGATGTCCTCCTCCTTGCCGGAGGGGGAGTAGATGTCGACGGCCTCGACCAGGGTGTTGAGCAGCCGCTCCGGGTCGATGGCCTTCCAGACCCGCTCCAGGCGCTTCTTCAAGGCTTCTTCTCCTTGTGGCGGCGGCGTTTGCGGGTCAGGTTGAGGGTCATGTAGATATGCTCCTGGACGTTGCCGAAGCCCATCTTCTCGAAGAAGCGGATCGCCGCCTGGTTGTCGGCGTCGGTGTCGATGAGGATCATCCGCACCCCCTGCTCGCGCATCCGCCGCTTGATCTCCTTGAACAGGTTCTGGCCGACCTTTCCCTGCTGCCCCTCGCGGCGTACGCCGAGCCACACCAGGTAGCCGTATTTCCAGGCGCTGTGGTGCTTCTCGACGGTGGTGCCGAGGGCGAAGCCGACGATCCGCTCCTCCCGCTCCGCGACCAGGCAGAGCTCACTGTCGGTGTTGAAAAGGGTGGTGATTTCGTACTCGTCCCAGGTCCGGTAGAGGCTCTGGGAGAATTCGGCGGTAAAGACCTCCTCGCCGATGTGGAAGACCTCGGAGAGGTCGTCGATGGTCATCTCGCGGATGACCAGCCGGCTCTCTTCGGCCGGCTGCTGTTCACTCATGGCGCACCTCGCGTCGTTTCGGGCTGAACCTGGCTCAACTATAGCAGATCGCAGGGGTTGCGAAGCTTGTCCAGCCCGGCGAATGGAGGTATAGTGGAGCCCCGACAAATCCCGGCAAAGGAGCCCCACTCAACCGGCCATGAGCGACCAATTCCAACAGCTTCTGCCCTACCTGCTGCCGCCGCTGCTCGGCGCCTTTATCGGCTACATCACCAATTACATCGCCATCCGCATGCTCTTTCGGCCCCTGCACCCCTGGCGGGTGATGGGGGTGCGGCTGCCGCTGACCCCGGGGATCATCCCCTCCAAGCGCGAAGAGCTGGCGCAGAAGATGGGGGAGATGGTCGGCAGCCACCTGCTTACCGCCGAGGACGTCGGCCGCACCCTGGAGAAGGAGTCCTTCCGCCGCGAGCTCAAGGGGGCGGTGGCCGACAAGCTCGGCACCTTCCTCGACCGCGACCTCGGCGCCGTGGAGACCCTGGTGCCGGCCGAGTTCCGCGGCCGCTTCCGGGAGCTGATCGAGCTGTTGCGCTGGAAGGCGGTGAAGGCGATCTTCGCCTATCTGGCGAGCGCAGAGTTCGAGGAGGCCCTGCGCTCCTACCTGCGTCGCAAGGGGGACGAGCTGCTCGCCCGCGACCTCGAGAGCTTCCTGACCCCGGAGCGCTACGCCGGGGTGCGCGGCCACCTCGACGCCCGGATCGGCGAGTTCCTTGGCTCCGAACACGTCGGCCGTGGCGTCGCCGCCTTCGTCGACGCCAAGAGCGAGGAGTGGCTCGCCTCGCAGAAGCTGATCCGCGATCTTCTCCCCGCCGACCTCGTCGAACTGCTCCTCGTCCAGTTGGAGAAGGAGATCCCGCCGCTGCTGGAGAAGTTCGGCGGCCTGCTCTACGACCCGGTCTTCCGTGAGCGGCTGGTGACCAAGGGCAAGGAGGCGATCGAGGGTTTTCTCGACTCCCTCGGCGGTCTCTCCGGGCTGCTGACCGGCTTCATCAACCTCGACAAGATCTACGCCCGCCTCCCCGAGTTCCTCGACAAGGCCGGCGATGAGATCGCCCGCTGGCTGCGCGAGGAGCGCACCCATGGGCAGGTCTCGGCGCTGCTGCGCGAGCGGGTCGACGGCTTCCTCGACCGGCCGCTGGCCGTCTACCTGGAAAAGCTCCCCTACGAGAAGGTCGCCGGGGTGCGCCGCTACCTGCGGCAGCGGGCGGTGGCGGCGGTGCAGAGCCGGCGGGCCACCGAGACCGCGCTGGGGCTGCTGGAGAAGGGCATCGACCAGGTCAAGGACCGCTCCTTCGCCAGCCTTCTCGGCCGCGCCCTTCCCGACGACGGCGTCGAGCGGCTGCGCGAGGCGGCCGCCGAGCGCCTGCTGGAGGCGCTGCGCGCCCCCGCCGCCCGCGAGGCCCTGGCGAGGCTGCTTGCCGAGAAGAGCGAGGAATGGCTCTTCCGCCACCCCCTCGGCAAGCTCTCGGCGCGGGTGCCGGCCGACGTGCGCGAGGAGCTGGAGGTGGGGCTGTGCCGGCAGATCGGCGAGATCCTCAAGAAGGAGGTCCCGCCCCTGGTCGAGACCCTCAACGTTTCGCGGATGGTCGAGGACAAGGTCAACTCCCTCGACATCCTCAAGGTCGAGGGGCTGCTGCTCTGCGATCATGCAGGAGCAGTTCAAGTACATCAATCTCTTCGGCGCGCTGCTTGGCGGGTTGATCGGACTGGTCAACGTGGTGGCGATGCGGTTTTTTTAGGGCGGTGGGGGCAGGCCATACTGATTTTTTGCGATGGGTAAGGGGTCCTTACCAGAGTGGCTATTCGAATTACCGAAATGCCCATCTCTCAATAGCCCTCTCTGGCTGTTGCCACGGGTGGGTAGCGGGCCAATCTAGGTGGCGATCTAATTTTTGCCCGCAACAAAAGAATTTGAATATCTTAGGTGTGTCCCGAGGGATGGGCCAGTTGGGAAAACTCTTATTCCGAGAAATCAATGCAACCAAACCTCGGAAAATTCAATCCTTGCCGAACCCCTGATCGAGGGTGTATAAAAACGGATGACAACGGGAGTTTTCTTTTTATGTTTCTTGAGATTTCGTAATTTTATACAACTTTACAAAGCGGCAAATTGATGAAGTCATTGAAAAATTTCGCCTTTCTCAAAATGTTCTTGATGAGACCATCGAGGCTCTGCGGCATTTTGGCCGTCATGATTGTGAAGGGCTAGTACTTTGGCTTGGTTATATTGATGATGACAATTCATGTCAGGTGACAAAAATTCTAATACCCCCACAAGATTCAATAAAGGGTGAAGATGGGGTAGGCTATTTTGTTACATCAGAAACCCTTTTTGCTTTAAATAAGCATTTAGCAACTACGGGGCTGCGATTGTTAGCACAGGTACACAGCCACCCTGGATGGGCGTATCATTCCGCAGCAGATGATCGATATTGCATAGTAACCGTAGAGGGAGGATTCTCTATAGTAGTTCCAAATTTTGGTTCAGGTCCTGCTGACCTTACAAAGTGGGCTACATTTAGGCTTACCGAAAGCAGGTGGAGAGAGTTGCCTAAGAAAGAAGTTAATATGATATTTGACGTCGAAGGAAAGACGGGCGATCCTGGATCGCAATCTGGATCGATATTTTCAAAGATAAAAAAAGTATTTAACTAAGGAACTAAACTATCCACTTAAATCTGTAATCGGAGGTCGTCATGACAGAAAAAAACAAAATTTCTTTAATTTTTATCGTGAATGGCGTCGATGTTGTAATTGATGCGAATGTTCACGAGCCACTTAAGGTCGCTAGAGACAAGGCCCTCAAAGATAGTAACAATACCGGGCGGAATATGGATGAATGGGAGGTTCATAACGAGGAAGGTGAAGCGCTCGACCCGACAAAGAAAGTCCAAGAATTGGGTCTAGTTGACGGAGCTCGTCTCTTTTTGAACCTAAAGGTTGGAGCTGGCGGCGCTAAATGAGAATTGACGCCCGTGTATCCAAATTAAAATTTGAGAAAGAAGTCGAGCGGCTAAAAGCGCAAGCTGAAACGCTTAAAAAACGCGGGATTGTTATTCAATCTGTGCAATACCCGCTTGTTGAGGCCATATTTATTCCGCGAAAAAATTTAATGATTCATTTGCCGACCGATCCCCCTCCTGGGGCCAAACTTCCGCCAATGCCTTCCGGGGTGAAGATTCCACCTGGTGCTAAACCGCAATATATGCTGACATTTGAGCTCCAAGCATTAACGGGCAGAGCGTTCGGGGCCCGGATTTCTCTTGACGATTTTGATCAGCGTGCTCCTTCCGTGGTTTTTTGTGACCCATTTACTTGGGAAGAGTTGCCATATGCAAAGCTGCATCGAGGGAACCACATAGGTGACAACAAAAAAGGGTTCAATGTTTTACTGGACGGGCATCCTTTGACCAAGAAACCATTTCTATGTATGCGTGGCATCCGTGAATATCATGAGCATCCACAACACACGGGTGATGATTGGATGCAATACCGAAAACATGTAGGGTTGTTCTTAACCCTCGATACCATCTGGAAAACCTGTGTTTTTAATGCCAATCCCAACTTAGTCTTTCAACCCCCCAATCTCAAGGTTAATTGGGCGCCAGCCGGAGTGAAGTAATGGCTTTAGCACCGTTTTTTTCTCGTGCCTATTCTGCAATTGGCGCGCACCTTGGAATTACCCGGGAAGAGTTGGAAAAAGTTCTGTCGGGACAAATTGTTGGGATACACCTTAGTCCAGCATGTTCAGTAGAAGGAAATGAAAAGTGGATTGCTGAATTGCTGGTAAATTTGCTAGCTCGCCTTTATCCGATACTTTCCCTTTCTGGAAACGAGACTGCCATAATGGCCCTATCAGCAAGCGCTCTTTCAATTAATCCAGATATTGAAATTTGCTCTTGCCCAAACCAGGCGACGGTTGCCGTTCATATTGGTGGGGATACCTCGACTTGGACGTAATGGGTTTTTTGCCCAAGCGTGTGGGTGGGTTGCCTATGTGGGAAATTTTGCGGAAAAGTTGCCTGCGGGGGGGTCCCTGAATCGATACAGCGCTGGAGCGGCTGCTGCTCTGGCTGCATGGCGGGTTTTTCAAACCATTTTTGTTAAGTCGGAATCTGCTCGAATGGCATTCTCTGACATTTCTTTGTCATTATGGACTATAGTGCTGAAGCAGGGAGGACAGAGCAGCTTCCTTCAATTAATATCGGTGAGGTAGCTGTTGCCGGGATCGGGGCAGTTGGAAATCCGGCCCTTTGGGCCTGGGCACGTCATCAAGGCCTGTCGGGAGAGCTTCACCTTATTGATCCTGAGGACGTTGAACTTTCTAATCTTCAACGCTACATTCTGCCGACCTATTTAGACGTCGAGATGGGGAAAGTACAACTGGCACAACGTGAACTACAAAGCACCAATTTAACTATTAAGCTCTGGCCATGTTCGCTTGAAGATTTTGCTAGTAATTACCCTGGTATTGAAAAACTTCCATCGATCTGTGTTTCTGTCGACAATGTAGATGGTCGGCGAACGGCACAGGCTCTTCTTCCGCGGCTATTAGTCAACGGCTGGACCAGCGATAGTGGTCTTGGCACTTCGTGGCATCGTTTTCTTGGCAAAAGTGCTTGTCTCGGTTGTTTATATCACCCAAAAGGACCGAGCCTCAGCCAGACAGAGTTGGCTGCAAAAGCTCTAGGAATTTCACATAATAAGCTAGCTATGCTTTGGGTAAAGGAAACGCCTCTTGGGAGAGCTGAGATTCAGGCCGTTGAAGCGTATCTTGGGTTGCAAAAGGGGAAGCTTGCTGACTGGGTTGGTAGGCGAGTGCAAGATGTGTATTCAGGGGTCATCTGTGGTCAGGTTGGGGTTGGCCTGAAAGGGGTTGGGAGGATTGCAACGGTACCTTTGGCTCACCAGTCAGTTCTAGCCGGGATATTGATGGCAGCAGAACTTGTTAAGCGGTCTTCTACTGAACTTGAAGAAATATGTCAAATAGCCCCATTTATTATTTGGGATGATGTGATGCGTGAGCCGCCAAAATACTGGGCAACAAATAGAGTGAAAGAAAAAGAATGTTTTTGTAATGACGAAGATTATTTAAATGCGTATTCTAGTAAATGGATTTAACGGTGTTTTCTCAGGATTGTTCCATTGTTTGATATAGACCAATAAGACCAATCGCTTCCTTTGGGGAATTGAACGTCCCAATGGCCCTCCTCCTCATGCCACAGCCAAATCCGCTCACTTCTGTCGACCGGCCCACTACGTCCATTATGTTTTGATCGTGACTCAGTAAGGGTATTTCTCTTAAAAATTGTATTGTTTTTCCAGGCTGAGATTGAAATCACCCGCGGATCCCAGTCCACGGTTGGAATGAAGTATCCTTTGTTTGTTTCTCCGCAAGACCATTCAATTCGGCTTTGCAAAATATCGAACATTTTAGAAAAAGTAATTTTTAATGGCAATAAAGATAAAGGTCTGGGAAGAGTTTTCGCTGTATCTGAATTTTCTGAGCAACCAATTCGCCAAGGATCAAGAGCTGTTTCGAAAAATCTATGTTGTGAGTATTCTTTAATGCAGACTAGGCTTCGGTCAAATACATCAGGATTTACAATTCCTTTATACCTAAGCAATCCGCGGGTATGGTTTTGATTTGGCCAGTTTAATGACCTTGCCTTGGGAAAAAGTACAATCGGATTCCTCCAGTCCGGTGCCATGTTGTTAAGGCCATAATTGGCAAAGACGCGCAGCCAATTATCGGAAAGGTCTGGGCAAGTGTATCTACGATTTCTACAGGCTGGTTCTGCGGTATATCATTTAGATGAACTTTCGTTAGCAGCCTTCCAAGTTCGTCCCATTCTTGCCTATTTAAGGTAGGAGTGTTGACTTCGATAATGGCTGCCATGGTGTCATCATCGACAAATTCAAGTGGCAACATATTATACTTCTTTGTACATGACCCAAGGAGTTTTTGGATTGCCTTTAATCGACTATACCTGAGAGCTCTACTGTCATCTGGCTTTGGGGAAATCAACCATGGATCTATAAGGTAAACGGGTCTCAATTGGATTCCTCACGAGCAAGGCGAACAGCCAATATTTCCAGTTCCTTATTTATTCCTTCGGGCAGAAAACCCTTGGGCCAGGAGAGTTCTTCATCTTCGTCCAGGGGAATGGGAAATGGTTCACAACAAGTGCCGTTCTCGGGTTGGTCAAGAAAATAGACCCCTATTTTTTGGGCTAAATCATCATCCATTGATGCCCTTAGTCTTAATCTGTGGAAGAGTTCTACCGAATGTGTCTCGACGATAACATTTCGTCCACATTTAACCATTGAACAGAAAAAATCGGCGAGTCCGGCTTGCGGCTTTGGGTGAAGTTGCGCCTCTGGCTGTTCAACTATAAGCCAGTCATTTATTTTGATCGTTATGCCCTTAGCTAGTATGGGTAACACTTGACTTACCCCAAAGCCAACGTCAGTCAAAGGGCGAAAACCACTCTGATTGATTGGTGAAACTACTGCCTGGATATATTTGCCGTCATCGAGAACTTTTATGTCGAAAAATGAAGCAAGACCAAGTATATCTAGCCATTGATTTAAGATTTTAATTAGTCGCCTTTTTTTTGTTGAAGTCTGGCTATATTCAAATAGAATTTTTTTGTTTTCTTCTTTATCTGGTGATGGTTTAGGGAAAAAGAAACAGTCAAAGTCTACATTTTTAAATTCGTGGATAAATGATTCAATTCCATTGCCGACGTCATCAATTTTTGTTTTTCCAGGCTGAATAAGACGTTTTCTCGCAGGTGGTATTCTGTCTGGGCGAATATACGATATCCCCCGGAGGATACTAGCAAGTACTTCAGATTTTTGCTTTATGTTTGGAACAACATCATTAACGGCAACTCCAGTGCCAGTTAGTTTTGAAGCTGAATCAATAACAATTCCTCTATAATTAACGTTTAAACTTTCTAGTGTTTCGTCAACGGGTGAAGAAGGAGATATTTTCCATTCCAACTTTGAATTACGACTTAGTTCTTCTGTGCTAATTATTTGCGAAGTCCCCTCTGTTGAAATTTCTGGGGCGGTTAGTGTTGATTCATAAATTAAGTCGAGTTCGCCGATTCCTGCTTTTTCGTTCCCAGGGCCGAACCCAAGTCTAATTATGTGATTCCCTAATCCTATATCGATAAAGATTGGTTTGCCTTTTCGATTACTATTTACAAGATCAGCGTAGCCGCCAAAGTTTATGGAGAAGTTGTCATCAAATGCTAGACTTGGGATCCCAAGTCTTTCATTACTCTTGCTTAGAGCAACCAAGGCCTGCCCAAAGCAGGATTTTCCCGCGCTGTTTGGACCAAGTATTACAGTAAGGGGTTTTAGGGGTAATGTCGCATTCAAAAAACCTTTAAAATTTTGCAGCCTTATAGAGGTTATAGGCATTGGATTCTCCTTCTCAATGTAAAAACCTCAGACATGTTTTTGACATATTCTCAATAATTAGATGTACTTATACTTCGGTCTGTGTATCTGGACAAGCTTAAAATAAAAAATTTTGCCGCCCTTCCATGGGGCATCCCCAAAGGGTCAGGGCTACACATTGACAAAATTAACGTTAAATTCGCCGGCCGAAAACATCGATTGAGTTGCTGCGATTCTGACGTGTATAGCGTTCCCCCTTTAACCCATCCTACGAAACCGCCCGCCTCGGCCATCCGGCCACGGCGGGCGGTTTCGTTTGGAGGCGAATCGGATGGAGGATCCAAAAGGTTTGAAATGCGCGGACCACTTGGAGTGGAGCCATGGGGCTTCCGGAACAACTGCCGACCAGATTGTTGTTGGAGCAGGCTGTATAATGTGAAGGTCAAGGGGCTGGACGACAATCATCAGGGAGGAACCCATGACCGATTACGACCATACCGGAAGCGAGGACGACCTGCAGGCCATCGCGAGGGTTCGCGAGGCGCACGTTGCCGCACTCTGCACCGGTGATGCCGCCGCATGGGCGGCGCAGTTCACCGACGACGGGGTGCAGATGCCGCCCAATACGCCGGCCAACTTCGGCCGGGCCGCGATCCAGGCGTGGGGCGGGAGCTTCATGGCCCTGTTCGAACTGGAATTCGCCCTCGGCGTGGAGGAGGTGCACGCTTTGGGCGAGTGGGCCTTCGAAAGGGGCACCTACACCATCGGCCTCAAGCCCAAGGCGGGAGGTCCATCCATGCAGGACGCGGGCAAGTACATCACGGTCTACCAGCGCAAACCCGGCACCGGCTGGCGGATGGCACGCGATATCTGGAACAGCAGCGCACCGCCGCCGGGGCCGTAGACGAAGCGCAGGGGGCACTATCCTCAATTCCCGGAAGGTCATAGCCGCTTGATTGCTTGATCTTCATGGGAGGCCCGAAGGGAGAATCGGGCAGGAGCGAGGTGCGGATGGCTCGAGGTTGACAGGGAGGTACGTACAGTGATATTTTGATATCGAAATACTTCGTGGTAAAGGAAGTTGGCGATAGACCATGACGACAGAAGTGAGCGAATCCCAGAAACTGGCCCTGGGGGTCTACATCAAGCTGATGCGGGCCACCAACACGGCGACCGCCAATATCCACCGGCACCTGCAACAGGCCGGGCTGACCCACAGCCAGTTTGCGGTGCTCGAGGCGCTGCACCACCTTGGGCCGCTCTGCCAGGGGGAGTTGAGCCAGAAGGTGCTCAAGAGCAACGCCAACCTCACCTCGGTCGTCGACGCCTTGGAAGGCCGCGGCCTGGTGAGCCGGGATCGCACCGACAGCGACCGGCGCAAGGTCCGGGTCTGCCTGACCGATCAGGGGCGGCAGCTGATCGAGGAACTCTTTCCCCGCCACGCCGAGGTGGTCGAGGCGGAGCTGTCGGTATTGAGAGCCGACGAACAGAAGGAACTCGGGCGACTTTTGAAGAAGCTCGGGCGCAAGGAGTAAATTTTTTTGCCGAGATATTTCGATGCCGAAATATCCACGGGCAGAGGAAACGGAGAGCGAAAATGATCACCATCCGTAAATCGAACGAGCGTGGCCGCCACCGGGAAGGGTGGCTGGACAGCAAACACACCTTTTCCTTCCATACCTACTACGACTCCAACCACATGGGGTTCCGCGACCTGCGGGTGATCAACCAGGACCGGGTCGCGCCGGGGAAGGGCTTCGGCATGCACCCGCACCGGGACATGGAGATCTTCTCGCTGGTGCTGAGCGGCGCCCTGGAGCACAAGGACAACCTCGGCAACCGGGAAGTGATCGGTCCCTACCAGCTGCAGAAGATCACCGCCGGGACCGGGGTGGTGCATAGCGAGTACAACCCCTCGGAAACGGAGGAAGTGCATTTTCTGCAGATCTGGATCCTCCCCGACCGGGAGGGGCGCGACCCCGGCTACGTTCTCGGCGACTTTTCGGCCGCGCCGCAAAACGCTCTGACGCCGATCCTCAACCCGGATGGCAGTGGCGGGGCGGCGCGCCTCTACCAGGATGGGGCCATCTACCTCGGGCGGATCGACGCTGGTGAACGTGTCGGATACGATCTGGCATCCGGCCGCTACGGCTGGGTCCAGGTGATCTCGGGAGAGCTCAAGGTCAACGGCACCACCCTTAAGGAAGGGGACGGCGCGGCGATCAGCGATGAAACCCAGCTGCAGCTGGAGGCCGTGACGGCCGCCGAGATTCTTTTCTTCGACCTGAATTAAGCTGGAAAAAGCCGCAGGGGCAGGTCTTGAAGACTTGAATGATTTATTCAGCTTCAAGTCTTCAAGGCCTGCAGACATTACCTAACCCGGGCCGACACCATGGGCCGAACTTCCGCCACCTCCCTTTACCCCCGCATCTACGCCCTGGTCCGCCAGGTCCCGTACGGTCGGGTCACCACCTACGGCCGCATTGCCCGGCTGGTCGGCTGCACCGCGCGCACCGTCGGCTTCGCCATGGCGGCGCTGCCGGCCGGGCACGATGTCCCCTGGCAGCGGGTGATCAACAGCCAAGGCAAGGTCAGCCCGCGCCGCGACGGCGACGGCAACCTCATCCAACGGCTGCTGCTGGAGGCCGAAGGGGTACACTTCGACGCCCACGGGCGGGTCGACCTGAAGGCGTATGGCTGGCCGTTTCCGGGGATCGAGCCGGCGTAGCCTGGTCCCTCCGCGCTTCCTTACCCCTTACCTGCCAGCCGACGTCCAGGCCTGGTCGCTCCTCGACGGTTCCCTCGCCCGCCATAGAGAAGATCATCATTGACTGCCTCCCCCGATGATCCCGCCCGCGGCTTTCGCAGGCGATATCCTGCTGGCGGCCGCCCAAACTACTCTGGTTGCACACCGGAACCTTCTGGAGCGGCTGGTGCTATCATGGAGCTGTCGAGGCAGGGCATAAATTGAGGAAAGGAGAGCCATCATGGTGACGGTCGGTTTGCAGGTGCGGCTCGAGACAAAGCCCGGAAAAGAGGTCGAAGTCGAGAAATTCCTGAAGGGCGGACTGGCGCTGGTCATGGAAGAGCCGGAAACCACGGCCTGGTTCGCCATCCGGATCGGGCCTTCGACCTTCGGCATCTTCGACGTCTTCCCGGGGGAGGCGGGGCAGCAGGCCCACCTTTCCGGCAAGGTCGCCGCGGCGCTGATGGCGAAAGCGCCCGACCTGTTTGTCAAAACACCCGAGATCGAGAAGCTCATCGTACTGGCCGCCAAGCTTCCTTGAAAGCGGACGGCGCTATAGCCTCGTTCCCCCGGGCTTTTTCTGCCACTTCTTCTGCCACATCCAGCGGTATCTTCCGACCATGCAGCGCAGCCGCGCCGGCAGAGTCTCCGAGCCCTGGCCATGGCAGGGATTGCGCCAAAGCCAGGCGGGCAGTCGCCGGTGCAGGTAGCCCTTGGTCCAGATCCTGGTGACCCAGCGCCGCTGGCGCAGGCCGGCGGTCTCGGGAGGGTCTTCAGGGAGCGCCAGGTACTTGGCGGCGGCGAGAATCCGGGCGAGATGCCGGCCGGCCGGGCGCAGATCGGGCGCCTGGGGCGGGCAGGACATCCCGGTCAGCCGGCAGGCGAGGGCCAGGTAGGTCCTGAACTCTGTGGCCAGGCCGTTGCCGGCTCCACTTTCGAACCACTCATCCCAGGCGAGGGCCGAGGCGTAGCGCCGGGCGAGTGCTGAGAATTCCGCCAGGTCGCGCAAGGGAACATGGGAATGGATGAAGCTTTCCGACGGCACCAGGGCATGAACGGTGTTGTGCAGCAGACGCCGGGTCGGGTCGAGCACCGCGGTGGCGATTCCGTCGATGGCGGCCTGCTGGCTGCATTCCCAGGCCAGCTCGGCCGGCAGGACCCGCCCATCCTGACCCCTTCCCACCTTGAAATGAACCTCCACCGCCACCGGGGTGCCGGGTTTGTGCAGGCGTGACAAGTGTTGCGAGCGGTAGGAGGGTGCGTACTCCGGACACTCCGGGGCGGGATCGGGAAATTCCCGGTAGCCGAGAGCCGTCAGCGCCTCCCGGACCGTTTCGAGCTGCGGCGGCGCAACCAGCAGGTCGATATCCCCCATCATCCGGGCGCCGGGGTCACCGTAGAGATCGTCGCAGAAGGTCGCCGCTCCCTTCAGCAGGATGGCGGGAACCGCGAGCTGCTGCAGGGTCAGCAGCAGCTCCCTGAGGGCCTCCCGAAATGCCTGGTTCCGCTCAAGGTTGGCCGCGTGAAGCTGCCGCAGGTACTTCTTCAGCTCCGCTGGCAGCAACGGCAGCAGCCCGTCCCGCTGCATCCGCACGTACCACAGGGGGGTGCAGAAATGCAGGTTCGCCAGGTAGAGTAACCGCTCCCAGGCGATCCGTTCCTGGCGGGCGGCGCTAGCCAGCTCCTCGCGGGTCTCCTCGGCCTTTGCCGGGGCGAGGAAGAGCCCCAGCAGGGCATAGGGGTTGTCCAGCGGCAGAGAAGTCAACGGCAGTTCCATTCCGGGTCTGGTTCAGGGGAAAATATCCCGTTCCACAATAAGAGCTGCTTCCGTTGCATCGGAGTAGCAGAGCTCAAAGCAGGGATTGCGCTCCACCAGGGCGATCATAGCCCGGATGTCCCCGGTCCGGTAGTCCCGGGTCGATGAACCGGTTCGGGCCAGCCGGCGCAGTGCCTCGACCTTGTCGAGTCCGGCCAGTCGGGTCGGGGCACCTGGCGCAAAGCCGGGAAAGACGATGGCCCGGACGGCGGCCTTCGGGTTACCGGCGGGGGGCAGGCTGGAAGGGGGCGGAGCCAGGTAGCGCACCGTCTTGCCGTCCGCTCGCGGATGGGCGGGCAGTCCGGTGATTCCCGGATAATACCGTTCCAGCGCGGCCAGCGAGCCGGGCTTGACGGTCATCGGCAGGGGCAGGGGGAAAACCCCGAGGTCCTCGACGTCGAGAACGGCCAGTTCGTCGGAGTAGAACTGGCATCCCCCGGTGGCCAGGACCGCAGCAAGGGTGGTTTTGCCGCCACCCGCCTCGGCGGGGAACAGCACCACCTCCTTGCCCCTGCCGAGCACCGCGGCATGGAGGAGGAGACGCTGCTGCAGGGCCTCGCAGGCGCATCGGCAGAACAGGGCGAAGAGTTGGGGCAGCAATTCCTCAGCCCGGACGCCGGCGAGGCACCTTCGGTCGTCGAGGTAGACGTCGAGCCCATCGCTGCCGGCCAAGACCGCCAGGCGGGTATCGACAGGTACTTCCCTCTCCAGGGTCAGATGGCCTAGGATCCGGACGAAATCGCTGCCGAACCCAGCCTCCGTGCTGCGGAATTCGAATACCCGGCCAGCGGCCCGTAGCAGCCGGCGTAGCGTCCAGGCCGGTGGTTCAACGAGGAGCCGACCGTCGGCGCTGATGGCCTCAAGTTCCACGCCGGCGGCAGGGTCAGGCGGGTGGCCGCCACTCAGCAGGCCTTGCTGCTCGAATGTGGCCAACGTTGCTGCCGCGTCGTTGCTGGCGGTCGTCTCGTCGATATCGAACCTGGCGGCCAGCGCGGCGGCCAGCTCCTCCAGGCTGCCGGCCTCCGGCAGCAGGCACCAGATGCTGGCGGAAACGGTGTTCAGCACCCAGAGGCGCTGCGTGCCGGCAAAAAAAAGCACGCCCCCTCCCCCAAAGGGGAAGAAACGTACCGACCTCGAGATTGAGGGAAGCGGCAACCCGCCGCTCTGTTCCGGGCTCCGGTTGCCGCTCATCTCATCCTCGCAATCCAGCCAAGGTTCCTGCCTGGAATCAAAACCACGCCGCCTACGGTGTCGGCCTGTTGTCCACGCCGCGTCCTGGGTCGGGGCCAACCGTGCCTCCATCGGGCGGCTTGGGTGTGGCGGGCCCTGTAATTTCCCCCCGGCCCGAGTTCCAGGATTTCGCCGCGCTGGCTTTCTCCACCAGCATGGAGAGGATGATCGGGGTGGCATAGACTGCATAGGCGCTGGTACGCAGAAACTCCCGGCGGGATTCGTTGTCGAGACGTTCTTCTTCACGCATTTGTAACACCTCCCTTCTCTTTGGTCAGCTGTTCCTACCCTCGTTCCTCTCTTCCATACCCGCAACACAGGCTCAGGCCTGTACCCAAATCCCGAAAATCCTACGCCGCTTCTGTTGCCAGGCCGGCTACCAAAAAGGCCGAGCTACCGTCTTGTCACCTTCGGCAGCTCGGCCATCTCTCTGCTTCGGAGATCCGCCGCTTTCCTTCCCTTCCTCGCGGAGGGGTCGGCTTTATCGGGTGTTTGATATCACTTCTATCACTGCCCTTGCAATTGTCAATGAGGGTCTGGGAAAGGTGCCAGGAACCGAAAAATATCCAAAAATCAGGGACTTTTCTTATCCTTTCAAGATGATAAGGTCTTGACATGCAACCCTTGCCGAAGGAATCGACAGGTTGAAAAATGAGGGAAATTATCCCGCGGGAAAGAAACAAAACGATCCGCCAGGAGATAACCCGGCTTCTTGATGGGAACAGGCTTTCCGTCACCGTTCTCTCCAAGGAAATCCGGCTATCGGAAAGGGAGCTTTACAGTCACCTGGAGCAGATAAAGAGATCCGGTCGGTTACTGATCATTCCCGCCGCTTGTGATGACTGCGGATTTGTCTTCGCAGACCGCGACCGGGTGAAGAAGCCGGGCAAATGTCCAAGATGCAAAAGCACCCATATCGAGCCGCCGTTGTTCTCTATTAGAACCAGGTAGATTTATCCCCGCAAAGCCTGATTCGGATTTGGCAAATGAAAAGCCACCGCGCAATTCTCGCGGTGGCTTTTTTGTGACGGTTTCCGGGGCGGTGGACTTACAGTCGACAAATCCCCTTCCTGCCCTTCAAGGATCAGTCTTCCAGCAGTGAATGCCCCACCCAGTACTTGGCGAACTGCAGCGCGGTGCGGCCGCAGCGCTTGGTCTTTTCGTGGGCCCAGGCGATGGCGGCCTGCTGCAGCTCGCTGTCCCAGTCGATGGCGGTGCCGTTTTTTTCCGCCAGCTGCTCGATGCACTGGCGCACCACCGTGAGGTAGTGATCCTGGGAAAAGGCGTGGAAGGCGACCCAGAGGCCGAAGCGGTCGGAGAGGGAGATCTTCTCCTCCACCCCCTCGCCGTGATGGACCTCGTTGTTGACCATCTTGGCGCCGAGGTTGTCGGTGGGATATTCGGGGAGAAGGTAGCGGCGGTTGCTGGTGACGTAAATCAGGGTGTTGGCCGGCGCCGCGTAGACCGAGCCGTCGAGAGCGCTCTTGAGCATCTTGTAGCTCTTCTCGCCGGGCTCGAAGGAGAGATCGTCGCAGAAGAGGATGAAGCGGTAGGGGAGGTTGCGGATCTGGCCGAAGATGTCGGGCAGGCTCGGCAGGTCGTCCTTGTCGATCTGGATGATGCGCAGGCCCTGCGGCGCGTAGCCGTTGAGCAGTGCCCGCACCAGTGAGGACTTGCCGGTGCCGCGGCTCCCCCACAGCAGCACGTTGTTGGCCGGCAGCCCCTTGAGAAATTGACGGGTATTGGCGCCGACCACAGCCTTCTGCTTGTCGATGCCGAGCAGGTCGTCGAGGAGGATCGGGTCGAGGTTTTCGGTCGGCTCCAGGGTGCCGGCCAGGGAATGGCGGCGCCAGCTGGCCGCCCAGGTGGTGCTCCAGTCGATGGCCGGCAGCGCCGGCGGCAGGATCTGCTCCACCGAGGCGAGCACCCGGCGCAGCTGGTCGATCAGCTCGGGGTCGAGGGGCATTCAAACCTCCGCAAAATAAAGCCCTCCCGCACTGGCGGGAGGGCTTTACCATACCTTCTCGGCCCCGTTCGAGGCAAGGGCGAATCGCTGCCGGGAAGTGGCTTACTTGGACTCTTCGGTCATGTACTCGATGGCGCCCTTGAGCTCCTCCGTGGTGCAGTCGCTGCACATCCCCTTGGGCGGCATGGCGCCGATGCCCTTCTCGGCATTTTCCAGCATGTGCTCCATGCCACCGGTCATATGCTCCTTCCAGGCTGCTTTGTCGAAGGCCTTGGGCGCCCCGGCAACGCCGCTTTCGTGGCACATGGCGCAGTGGGCAGTGTAGATCTCCTTGCCCGAGCGCTGCTCGGCGAAGGCGAAAGAGGCGGTGAGGGCGAGGCTGCAGGCAATGACGGCAACGAGAAACTGTTTCATGGTGCTGGATCCTTTCGGGGGCTGGGGTTGGGCGTTTGCAGTTTATGGTTGTTGGTCGAGCCGAAGGGAGGGCGAAAAGTCGCTGCCGTTACCGCCGCAAACCATCGCTCCCCTCGGGACAGGATTCGCATAGCTTACCGGGAATCCGCCGCTTGGCAAGTGGTACCTGCTCCGGCCTGGCAATCCCCCGGGCTGCGGGTAGAATGAAACAACGGCCGGGAGGAAGCGGCTTCCCGCAACGGGGAGGCGGGCCCGTCCGCCAGAGACAGCATCGGGCCCGGAAGGACACCGAAAGGGAGGAAGGAGCATGAGCCCGAAGCAAGACAAATCCATCAAGGTCGGTTGCGGCAACCCCGCGACCCATGGCGATCATCTCTGCCTGATGATGGAGAAGGGACAAACGGAAGCGGTGCGCAGGGTGGCGGGCAATGCCTTCGTCTGCGCCAATTGCGGGGCCCGGGCGGCAGTCAGGGAGGTTCTCTGCAAACCGCAGGCGGTGAAAAAGGGCTGAAAAAGCCCGGGCAGCCTTCACCGGGGATTGCCCGGCCCCCTGCTGCCGGTGTACGCTGTCGCCATGCTGCAGCAGACTTTCTGTCATCTTCCGGGGGTGAGCCCGGCGCGGGAGCGCCAGCTCTGGGAATCGGGCATCCACGACTGGTCGGCGCTGGCTGCGGACGGTGCGGACCGGTGCCGCTGGCAGCAAACCGCGAATGCCCACCTGCAGGAGTCCCGGCAACGGCTCGCCGCCGGCGACCCGGCTTATTTCAGCGGCCGGCTGCCGCCGCGGGAGCACTGGCGGCTGCTTCCAGAATTCCCGGCGGCGACCGCCTACCTCGACATCGAGACCACCGGCCTGCGCCGCGGCAGCGATGTCGTCACCACCATCGCCCTCTACGACGGCCGGCGGGTGCAGACCTTCGTTCGGGGGGAGAACCTCGAGGATTTCCCCGCCGCCATCGCCCCCTTCCGGCTGCTGGTCACTTACAACGGCAAATCCTTCGACGTCCCGTTTCTCGAGCAGGCCTTCGGCATCCGCCTGCCGCAGGCCCATCTCGACCTGCGCTATCCACTGCACAGCCTCGGGCTGCGCGGCGGCCTCAAAGGGTGTGAGCGCCAGCTCGGCATCACCCGGCGGGAGCTGGCCGGGGTCGACGGCTTCTTCGCCGTGCTGCTCTGGCAGGATTACCGCCTCACCGGCAACCCGCTGGCGCGGCAGACCCTGCTTGCCTACAACGTCGCCGATACGGTGAATCTCGCCACCCTGGCGGTCCACGCCTACAACCGCAAGCTGGACGCCACCCCCTTCGCCGCCAGCGCCCGGCTCCCCCTCCCCGCAGCGCCTCAGCTCCCCTACCGGGTGGAGGAAAAGGACGTGCTCGCCCTTCGCCGCCGGCTGTGCGGCTGGTAGCGCGCAGCCCTTCCGCAAACCATGGCCGTTCCCTCACCTATTCGCGCACGTAGGTATCGATGTCGGTTTCGTGGACCATGGCCATCTGGTGGGCGTATTCTGATTCGATGACAGCGTAATGGCGCCGGGCGTCTTCGGCCACCTCCAGGAAGACGCCACGGACCGTCGGGTCGATGATGCGCTCGGCGGCGAGACGGAAGGTCTTTTCCAGGTCGGCCTCTTCGCTAAGTGCCAGTTCCCGCGCCCGGCGGTCATGGATGTCGCTGCCCAGCACCCGGCCGAGTTCGACCAGCATCACCGAGTCGGGGTGGGGCGGCGCGGCCAGGAATTCCTCGGGACGGCCGAGATCGTCGCGCCGGTAGTGGGCGAAAAACTTGCCGATGTTCTCTTCGACTTCGGTTCCCAGCCGCGCGAAGACCTTGCGGCCGGCGGGAATCTGCGTGGTGGCGGCCGCCTTGCGGTAGAAGTCCCGCAGGTTCTTCTTGGCGTGAATGGCCTCCCTGAGCGCTTCCTGCAGCGTGTATTCCTGTGGCATCGTCACCTCCCGGGCAAGAGAAGAAGGCTGGCCGGTGGCCGGCCTGGAAAAAGTATGGCGGAAAAGGGTCCGCTGTCAAAGCGAGGAAGGTGAGACGATGTTAACATTAAAATTTTGTAACTAATTGATTTTAAAGCAAAAATTATGGCATTTCCCGGTGTTTTATGGCAGAATATCACCGAACTGGAATCCTCGGCATCAACTTACGCCCGCGAGCGCAAACGATATGAACAGGGGTTGATCATGCTGCAGAGAATCAGGGAAACTGTTCGTCGCGACAATAAATCGATCCTTCTCGCCGCCCTGCTAAGCGGCGGTTTCTTCGTCGGTAAGCTCCAGGCTGTCCACGCGGCACCGAACCTTCTGGCCATCCAAGGGATGCTGACGGCGCTGCTCTTCTGCGGCCTGTTCGTGACCTTCCGGCTCTTTTCCGGCGCGGTGGCCAGCCACGTGGCGCTGGAAATGGTCGACGGGGAAGAAACCAACCGCCAACTGGTACGGCTCTTCGTCATCTACAAGGAAGTGGTCAAGACCGTGGTCGGGGTCAGCCTGACTCTGGGCTGGCTGGCCGGACTGCTCTTCATCACCGAAAATTTCGCCGAGACGGTCCTGGTGGTGCCGGTGCTAATCGGCTGTGCCCTCTCCGGTCTGGTGTTCGGCATGACCTACCTCTTCACCAGCTTCGTCGACCACATCCATTATCCTCACTGAGGGTTTCGCGACTCAGTGCCGAACGACTTCGCCGGCAGCCGAGAGGCTGCCGGCGTTTTGCGTTTCGGTGAAGCGAGGGCGGGTTGTTTTTGTCGAGGTACTCGGCGACCACCGCCCGTTGTACGTAGGGGCAGAGCTTGAAGCTGATCAGTTCCAGGTTCGGTTTGCGGGTCATGGAAAACCTCCTCCCCGGCCGGGATAAAGGCCCGGGACTCCTGCCCGGGCTCCATTATTATCCCCCTGCCGTCCCCGCAAAAAACCGAGAGGTCGATTCCCCCTTGCCGGCAGCCGTTCCTGCAGCGTAGGATCAAGCCATGGAGAGCCTGAAGCCGATCCTCGCCGATTACCGCCGGTTGCTGGCCGAAATCGACGGCTGGTTCGCCGGTTGCCTGCGGACCGTGCCCCAGCACATTGCCTGCCGGGCCGGCTGCAGCGCCTGCTGCCGGGGGCTGTTCGACATCACCCTGCTCGACGCTTTCCTCCTCAAGGAGGCCTTCGACCGCCTGCCGGACGCACTGCGCCGGCCGGCCCTGGCCAAGGCCGCCGTGCGCCTGGCCGCGCTGCGCCGCCGCTGGCCAGCCTTCGACTCCCCCTTCCTCCTCAACGGCATGCCCGACGCGGAGTGGACCGAGATGCCCGAAGAGGACGAGACCCCCTGTCCCCTGCTCGGCGCCGACGGCCGCTGCCTGGTCTATGCCGCGCGGCCGATGACCTGCCGGCTCCACGGCCTGCCCAATATAGACCGCAGCGGGGAGTCCTTTTCCGACGCCTGCTGCACCCGCAACTACCTGGATGCCGACCCGCTCGCCGACCCCGCCCTGCGCTGGCCCTTCCGTGACGCTTTCGCGCGGGAGATCTATCTGTTCCGCTACTTTGCCCGGGCCCTGACCGGGGGCGGCTGGCTCGAACTCGACACCTTCATCCCCACCGCCCTGCTCATCGATTTTGCCGCCATCGACTGGCAACACCTGATTCTGACCGACCCGCGCAGGTCGCCTTGAGCTCCTGGTGGAGAGGCGCGGCGGTCCCGGATTCAGAAGCAGTCGGCGCCCTTGTTATTAATGCGGATTTTGTCAAACTTGAAGAGGCTTCCCGGTGGACTGGGCCAGGCAGATCACCTTGAGTCGTTGGCGTCGCTGGCAAGGCGCATCGAGGGTGTCCAGCCAACCGGCCCAAATCGAGGAGCCGCCATCGGACGATGCCAACCGGATGCAATTCTTTCAGGGAGGAAAGCCAATGACCTCGATCGATAACGTGGGGAGAAATACCATTGCCATGGTCCTCGCCGGCGGCAAGGGGGAACGGCTCAGCCCACTTACCCTGCGCCGGGCCAAGCCGAGCGTGGCGTTTGGCGGCAAATACAAGATCATCGACTTCGTCCTCTCCAACCTGTTCAACTCGGGGATGAGGAAAATCTACGTCCTCACCCAGTACCGGGCCTACTCCCTGAACAAGCACATCCGGGAATCCTGGGGCAAATGGACCGGCCTGGGCGAATTCTGCGTGGATATCTCCCCGGAAACCAGCAGCGAGAGCGAGGAGTGGTTCAAGGGGACGGCCGACGCCATCCTGCAATACCTGCGCTTTGTCGAATCGACCGATGCGGATTACGTGGCCGTCTTCGGCGGCGATCATATCTACAAGATGGACGTGACCCAGATGATCAACTTCCACCGCATGAACAAAGCCGACATCACCATTGCGGCTCTGGAGGTGTCGGTGGCGGAGGCGAGCCGCTTCGGCGTCTTTTCCGTCGATGAAGAGGCTCGGATCACCGGGTTTAACGAAAAACCCGCGGTCCCGGAACGGATCCCGGGGCGCGAGACCTGTTTCGCCTCCATGGGCAATTACATCTTTCCCACCCGCAAGCTGATCGAAGTCCTGCAGGAGGGGAAAAAGCTGCATGCCGATCTCGATTTCGGCAAACACGTGATCCCGATGATGCTGGAAAAGGGCGACCGGGTCTTTGCCTACAATTTCAATGACAACGTGATCCCCGGTATGGAAGCCGAGGAGCGGGGCTACTGGCGGGACGTGGGGACCATCGATTCCTATTACGAGGCGAATATGGATCTCATCCACGTCTCCCCGCAGTTGAATCTCTACAACTACAAGTGGCCGATTCTGACCAACCAGGGGAATCTGCCGCCGGCCAAGACCGTTTTTGACGACGACGACCGCCGCGGTCAGAACATCGACTCCTACGTCTGCGCCGGCTGCATCACCAGCGGCAGCACGGTCCGGCGCTCCATCCTCGGTCCGCTCTGCAAGGTCAACAGCTACAGCCTGGTGGAAGACTCCATTCTCTTCGAAAACGTCACCGTCGGCCGGCATGTCAAGATCCGCAAGACGATCATCGACAAGAACGTGGTGATTCCGGACGGCACGGAGATCGGGTACGACTTTGACGCAGATCGGCGCAACGGATGCACGGTGACCGAGTCCGGGATTGTCGTGGTGCCGCGCAGGGACAAGTGAACGGCACCATCGCCAAACATGAACGCCGAAAACGCGAAAAGGGCCTGCGGTTGCAGGCCCTTTTCGCGTGATTCCACGAGGGTTGGGAGTCAGACAATCTCCACCAGCTCCAGCTCGAAAGTCAGGTCCTCCCCGGCCAGCGGGTGGTTGGCGTCGAGGGTAATCGAATCGGCGGCGACGGATGCGACGGTGACCGCGAAGTCCCCCTCCTCGTCATCGGTCACCTCCAGCACGTCGCCGACCACGGGGTCGAGTTCGTCGGGGAGGTCGGAGCGGGGGACGACCATCACCAGCTCCTCGTCACGGGGGCCGTAGGCCAGGTCGCAGGGGATCTCGACGGTCTTCTTCTCGCCGGCCTGCATGCCGACCAGAGCCTGCTCGAGGCCGGGGATGACCTCCTCGTCGCCGATGGTGAATTCGAGGGGTCCGCTTTCGCAGCCGCAGTTGTCGTCTTCGCAGGTGTCTTCAGAGCTGTCGACGATGGAGCCGTCCTTGAGGCGGCCGACGTAGTTGATGCGCACCCGGTCGCCCTGTTTTGCCTGTTTCATGTCTTTATCCTTTCCTGATTCGAGTCCGGTGATGGCGGGACTATAGCAGAATTTCCATTCTCTTGGGGGAAGAATTGGGAGTCCGGCAAGGTTCTCGCGAGGGAAATATTAAAATCATTGACATTGCTACAATCGTATATATAGAATTCAGAATAATTTGTTTGTACTCATAATTTTAAATTAAATTTCCAGGGGTTCCCGGATGTTGCGTATCACCCAGAGCGCCAGAGAAATTCTCCTTTCCATCCTAGAAGCCCAACCGGGATTCGACCTGCGGTTGTTCTTCGATGCCTTCGGACGCAGCACCCCGGAGCTCGGGCTGAGCGTCGAGCGAGCCCGCGCGCGCGACCGGCGCCTGCAGGTGGATGGGCTGGCGATCTACCTGGCCGAAGAAATCAAGGCCCTGGAGGGAGAGACGGTGATCGACTACCTTCCCGACCACGGCCAGGGGCTGGTGCTCCGGGCGACGCCCGGCTGCTGCTGAGCCAAGTTTACAGGAAAGGACCAGCCGAGAGGACCGTTCCCGCCAAGGGTCCGGTCCTCTCGGCGTTTGCGGACTTTGGTCGTGCCGGAAGAATTCGAGCGCTCTTGCGGGCGACAGAGGTCGCTACCGTTTGTCGGTCACTCGAGATGAGTGAGAAAGTTGAAACTGGTAGTGCCGGAAAGATCCTTCCCCCGCCGCAGTGCCTCGAGAACCTGGCGGCCGCGGGGTGAAAAGGGGCCGAGATGGCTGAGGTCGACGATCAGTCGTTCACAGCCGGCGGCCTGCAGAGAATCAAGCTGGCCGAGGAGGGAAAAATCGGTCTCGGAACTCAACACGCTGAGGCCCCCGCGCTGCACTACCCGGTACTGTTCGCCGCGGTCGGAAACCACGGGGCTGTCGGGGCGGATGCCGCGCAGCGGGATTCGCGAGGTGATCAGCGGGATCGGGGCATAGACCGTGACCGCGGTCGCCAGGCCGGCATCCCGGGCCAGCAGGTCGGTCAGGTTGTCGCGGTCGTCCTCGATGTAGAGGGTTGCCTCGACGGCGCCGAGCTCCTTCCATGCAAGGAGGGCCTGGCTGTTCAGGGAGAAGAGACGGTAGCCGGTGGTCGGTTGCACGTCGGGAAGGTCGGCAACCAGTTCGAAGTGGCTGAGGTTGTTGAGCCGGAAGTTGGTAAACCCGCGCTGGTGGAGACGCTGCACCGCCTCGCGGTAGCTGGGCCACTGGCTATCCAGGATGATCGGCGGCAGCTCCCAGACCACCCGCCTGGCCTGGCCGGAGAGCCGCCTGCCGGTGCGCTCGAACTCCAGCAGGGTTCCCGGTGTCAGGGGGATCACCAACCGGTCGACCTCCGGGTCGGAGAGGAGCTGGGCGTCCCGGGGGCCGGGAATAATGACGCTGACCAGGCGCTGGCGGGCCGGCCCGCGGGGTGCCGGAGGGAGCAGCTCGGCCAAGGCCGCCTGCTGGGCCGCCTGGCGGAGCTGCTGGCGCTCAGCGCGGAGCTTTGCGGCCAGCTGCTGGTAAAGATCGCGGCGGATCTCCTTGAGACGGCTGGGCGGGATGACCACCGGCGGCAGAGCACCGGAGCTCAGGGCAGCGAGGCGAAAAGGCGCGTCGGCGGTGCGGGCGAATACCCCTTCCAGGGTCGCGGGGTCGAGGGGGCGTTCGCTGGCCGGGAAGCTCTCCACCGGGTAGTCGGCCTGCAGTTCGATGCCGGCGCAGCGGGCGTGGATGGCCAGGGCCTGCGGCGTCGGCATACCGATATCCAGGCGCAAGTCCCGGGTTACTGGCGGGGCTTTCTCGAGACGGCGCCGGCAGGCAGCCTCGCTTAGGGTGAAAGCCTGATCGGAAGAGACCTTGAAGACCGCGTCGCCGACCTTGAAGGTGTCGCGAAAGGGGGAGGGGACGCTGACCAGGCTCCCGGCGGCTGCGACCTTGACCGGGCGCTTACCGAGCTGCAGCTCCTTGACCGTGAAGGCACTGCCGGCGCGATCGCTCTGCGGCTGGACCCGCAGCCGGTCGCCGAGGTGCAGGCGGTCGCGGGTCTTGAAGACCAGGGTGCCGCCGCGCACCTGGGTGAGCTCACCGAGAAAGCGCCCGGTGGCTCCGGTAAGGGAGGGAATGGCGATGTCTGTGGGGACCCCGCCGGGCAGGAAGCCCTTGGTCGGCACCCGGCCGAAGGAGAGTTTGAGCCGCTCCTTGGCGGCACGGATCGCCTCCTTGCGCCCTGCCGGGAGAGCGTCGAGGACCTGGCGATAGGCGCCGACCACGCTCGCGACGTACTCGGCGCTCTTCATCCGCCCCTCGATCTTGAAGCTGATCACTCCGGCCTCGGCCAGCTCCGGCAGCAGGTCGATGGCCGAGAGGTCGTTGGTCGAAAAGTAGTAGCCGTCCTGGCCGCGGTAGCGATAGCGGCGCCGGCAGGGCTGGGCGCAGCGGCCGCGGTTGCCGCTCTTGCCGCCGAGGAAGGAGGAGAAGTAGCACTGGCCGGAGAATGAGAAGCAGAGGGCGCCGTGGACGAAGTGCTCGAGCTCCAGCGTCGTCTGGCGGCGGATGGCAGCGATCTCCTCCAGCGACAGTTCGCGGGCCAGCACCGCCCGGGTAAAGCCCATCTGCTCCAGCATGCGCACCCCGGCAGCGTTGTGTACCGTCAGCTGGGTGGATCCGTGCAGTTCCAGGCCGGGGAAGTGGCGACGGGCCAGGCGCCAGACCGCCAGGTCCTGGAGGATCACGGCGTCGATGTCCATGGCCTCGAGGGCGGCCAGGGTTTCGACCAGCTGCGGCAGCTCCGCCTCCTTGACCAGGGTGTTGAGGGTGACGTAGACCTTGCGCCCCTGGCCGCGGGCGTAGCCCAGCATCCGCTCCAGTTCGCCGAGGGTGACGTTCTTGGCCTTGGCGCGGGCGGAGAAATCCTTGAGGCCGGTATAGACGGCGTCTGCGCCCGCTTCCATAGCGGCGAAGAAGGATTCGAGACTGCCGGCGGGGGCGAGGAGCTCGGGATTGGGTGGGGTCATTGGCAAGGTCTTGTGAAGTAGGGTGTCGGCCCGCGTCGCGTTGCGCTGGCGGCATCACCAACTCATAGCACGGCGGGCCCTTGGCGCGCAACGACCAGAAGCAGTGCGGACGACAGAGATGGGCATGGTGTGGTTTTCGGATCGGGAACGAAGAAATTTTCGTCGTGGTAAGAAAATCAAGGGCTTGCGCGGAGACGTACGCCAGGACGCCGCACAAGCGGACCCGCGGATTGCCACCGCAACAGCGGAAAAGAGCTGTTCCCGGCCGAAAACTAGCCGAGCAGTCCGCGGTCGGCAAAGCTGACGTAGCGGCCGCTGCCGATGATGATATGGTCGAGGACCCGCACGCCCATCAGGGTGCCGGCCTCGTGGAGGCGGCTGGTGATCTCCAGGTCCTCGCGGCTCGGTGTCGGGTCGCCCGACGGATGGTTGTGGACGAAGAGGACCGCGGCCGCCGATTCACGGACCACCGGCGCGAAGACTTCCCGGGGATGGACGATGCTAGCGGTGAGGCTCCCCTCCGAGACCTGGACTTCGCGCAGCACGCGGTTCTTGCTGTCGAGGAGCAGGGCCAAAAAGACCTCTTTCTTGCGGTCACGCAGTCGTTCGTGGTAGTGGCGGAAAACCTCTTCCGAGCAGGTGTAGCGCTCCCCGGGGGGCAGGGTGTCGCCGGCGAAGCGCCTGGCCAGTTCGAAGACCGCCAGCAGTTCTGCAGCCTTCGCCGGGCCGATGCCCCGGGTATTACAAAGTTCGCCGGACCTGGCCGCGGCCAGGGTCCGCAACGAACCGAAGCGCGCCAGCAGCTCCCGCGCCTGGTCGACCGCGCTGTGTCCCGAGGCGGCATCGCCGGTCCGCAACACCAGGGCCAGCAGTTCCGCATCGCTGAGAATCTCCGCGCCGCGGGCCAGCAGTTTCTCCCGTGGCCGCTCGGCCTGCGGCCAGTCCTTGATGCGTTGCATTCCCCCTCCTTGCGGTCGTGATCACCGCCGCTGCCACGGTTCGGGTCCTCGGACAACAGCGGGGGACCGGCCATCGGCCGGCCCCCCGGGTCTCATTGGCTCCAACCTCGCGGCTGCCTCACTTCTTCAGCGGTTCCCCCCAGAACGTGCCGAGAACCGCCTTCTCATGTTCGTTGAGCACCGCACCGCGCTCGATCATCTGCTTTTCGATCCGCTTCAGGCTTTCCCGCTTGCGGATGGCGACATCGACCCGTTCCCGGGTATGGCAGATGCTGCACTTGTTGTCGATCACCTGCTGGAACTCATCCATGCCCCGGATCCGGTGGGCGCCAAGGTCCTTGACCTCACCAGGCGACCCCAAGCACAGGGCCGGGACCAGCACCAGCCCAGCCAACAGAGCCAATCGTTGCATCGAAAACTACTCCCGAACGTAGGTGTCGATATCGGTCTCGTGGACCATCCCCATCAGGTGGGCGTATTCGGACTCGATCAATGCGTAGTGATCATGGGTCTCCTTGGCCATCCGGTCGAAAACCGCGCGCACCGCCGGATCGATGATGCGCGATGCGGTCTGCTGCAGGTTCTTTTCCAGGTCCTGTTCCTCGCGCAAGGCGATTTCCATCGCCCGGCGGTCGCCGACATTGCTGTCAATGGCCTTGGCCAGCTCGTGAAGCATGACCGAGTCCGGGTGCGGCGGCCGGGCCATGAACTCGTCGAAACTGCCCAAGTCCTTTCCCTGGTAGAGGTGGAAGAAGTGTCCGGCGTGCTCCCGCTCTTCCCTGGAGAGGAGTTCGAAGACCTTCCTGCCCCGGGGATTGCCGGTGATTTCCGCGGCCCGCTTGTAGAAGTCCATGACGTTCTTCTCGGTCTGAATGGCCATTTTGATCGCTTCCTGCATGTTGAATTCCTGCGGCATGATGAATCTCTCCTCCATGAAAGTGAATATGGGTACAAGGCCGTCAGAATACGCAATGAAATTATGACCGAGGGCGTCAGGCATGTCAAACCTATTGTCGGGACTTTGGATCTCGCCGGACCTCGCTGCGCCAACTTCAGTACGGCGGGATTTGCGTTATGCTTTAGTAACAAATCGACGGCCAACAGGGGCTGCCGATTGACGGGGATGGTGATGGGAAGAATCGGTATGATAACCACATCCTGCGGCCTGGCGCTGTTGTTGCTGATCGGCACAGCACGAAACGCGGTTTCCGGGAGCGAGGAACCGGCTGATCCCGAGGCGATGGCCCTGCAACAGGTCCTGACCTCTGCCGGATCGCTGCTTGCCCCCCTGGCGGGGGTGACGACCCGCTGGAATCATCAACTGGAGGAATTTTACCGGCGCCGCGGCTACCGGCCGGCATGGCTGGTGGGAGGCCGCCCCGGAGCCCTGGTCGGCGAGCTGCTCGAAGCATTGCGCAATGCCGATGCAGACGGGCTATGCGCCGAAGATTATCACCTCGACCAGATTGAAGACCTGCTCGCCGCACCCCCGTCGCCGCTGGGCCTGGAATCCCTCGCCCGTCCGCAGCAGGCCCGGCTCGATTTGCTGTTGAGCGATGCCTTCATGCGTTTCGCCGCCAATCTGGTCGACGGGCGGGTCGACCCGAATGCCGTTTTCGACGATTGGCGGTCCCGGCCGCGGCGTTTCGATCCGGTACGCTTCCTCGAATTTGCCCTGCGCCGCGGTCATGTCCAGTTGCTGCTTGCCGACCTGCTCCCTTCCTACCCGGGCTATTTTGCCCTGCGCAAGGCTCTCGCCGACTACCGCCGCCTGTGGCTGGGCGGCGACTGGCCGGTCATCCCGCCCGGTCCGGCACTGCACTCCGGGATGGTCGATCCCCGGTTGCCGCTGCTGCGCCGGCGGCTGCAGGCCGTTGGCGATTTGACCGTCGGGGTGGATGACGGAGCGAACGAGGGGCGGACCTTCGACGCGGCGACGGTGGTCGCCCTGAAAAGCTTCCAGCTCCGCCACGGCCTGGCCCCGGACGGGGTCCTGGGACCGCGGACCCTGGCGGAGCTCAACGTACCGATCACCACCCGCATCCATCAGCTCGAACTCAACCTGGAACGCTGGCGCTGGCTACCGAAGAGCCTGGGGAAACGCTACGTCCTGGTCAATATCGCGGACTTCCGGCTTTCGGTAGTCGATTCCGGCGCGCCGGTGCTGAGCATGCCGGTGGTGGTCGGAACCTCCTTTCGCAAGACGCCGGTTTTTTCCGGGCGGCTCAGCTACCTAGAACTTTCGCCCTACTGGAACGTGCCTCCCACTATCCTGCGCGAGGACTTGTTGCCCAAGCTGAAGGCCGACCCCGGGCTGCTCACCGCCCGGCATTTCGAAATCGTACACTGGGACGGGGAGGGAGCCATCGATCCCGCCAGCATCGACTGGCAGCAGGTTGACGCGAAATCCTTCCCGGGAATCCTGCGCCAGCTGCCGGGGCCCTGGAATCCACTGGGACGGATCAAGTTCATGTTTCCCAATCCCTACGCGGTCTATCTCCACGACACTTCCGCACCGGCCCTGTTCGAACGCCAGGTCCGCTCCTTCAGCTCCGGCTGTATCCGCATCCAGCGGCCCTTCGAACTGGCGCGTTACCTGCTTGCCGATGAAACCGATCCCGGATTGCGGGATCTGAGCCCCGAATCCCTGCCGCCAACCGAGGAGCGAGTCGAACTTGCCGACCCGTTGCCGGTTCATGTCCTCTACTGGACCGCCTGGGTCGACAGCGACGGGCGGGTCAATTTCCGCGACGATATCTACTGGAGGGACCTCGACCTCCAGCTCGCCCTTGTCCCTCCGCCCCCGGCGGAAGAAGCAATGGTTGCGGGCGCCGGCACCGCCACCGTTGGTCCGGGTGGTTAATGATCGCGGGAGCCCAGCCGGCAACCAAAGCCATCAGGAGTCGACGTTATGCGTCCTAGAGCATCCCATCCCAAGGTTTTTGCCCTCCTGGCCCTCCTGCTGCTCACCGCCTGCGCCGCCACTCCGCCGCCGATACCGGTCGACAATGGTTCGGTCCTTCCCGGCAGCGCCGTGACCCGCAGCGGCAACACCACCCTGGCGCTGCTCGGCGAACCGCTGCAGGTCAACAAGCCGCTGCCCGCTGCCACCCTGGTCGATACCCAATTGAAATCGGTTGACCTGACGACCATGCACGGCCAAGTGCTGCTGCTGAGCATCGTCCCCTCGCTCGACACCCGGGTCTGCGAACGGCAGACTCACATCCTCGGCGACGCGGCTCTGCCGGCTGGCATCCGCCGCATCAGCATCAGCCGCGATCTTCCCTTCGCCCAGCAGCGCTTCGCCGACGAGTCCGGTTTCAGGAACATCCTGTTCCTCTCCGACTACCAGCGGGCCGATTTCGGCCGGGGGACCGGCCTGCTGGTCGACCAGCTCTATCTTCTGGCCCGGGCGGTGGCGGTGGTCGACCGCCAGGGAGTCGTACGCTATCTGCAGGTGGTACCGGAACTCTCCCATCTGCCGGATATGGAAAAGGCCTTTGCCGTCGCCCGCCAACTGCTGGTGGAATGAGGCTGGCGGAGAATCGCCGGGGAAAGGGAGAAATAAAAAAGGCTGCACCCTGCGGTGCAGCCTTGCTTTTTTGCAGCGGTAAGTATGAGTAGCCGGCGGGGTTACCAGTAGCGCACCCGGCCGATATCGACATGAACGAAGTCCGATTTCAGGTAATAGCCGACCCCGCCGCGCTTGAGCTCGATGGCAGCCTGGTGCAGGGTCTGCAGCTCCACGCCGGGGAGGCGCACATCAATCGCCTTGCCCTGCATGTGCAGGCTGTGGCGGGCGACGCCGCTGCCGGTGGTGCGGAGCATGGCGTTGGTGGCAGGGGAGCGGTAGCCGGAAATGACGTGAAAGGGGGCGGTGACCCCGAGCTTGCGGCGCAGGGAGAAGAGCAGGTCGTAAAGCGCCGGTTCAATGTCCTTCACATCACCCGTGCGGTAGTCGCGCAGCAGAAAGTTGATCTCCTGCATGGTCTCCGGAACGAAGCTGCCTTCCGCCCAGTAGACCGCCCTGGTAAGCGATTCGCCGGTGTGGATATTGTAGAGGGAAACGGACTTTTCCTGGACCCTTGGTGAGGGAAGGCTGGCCATGACCCTGGCCGGCAGGCTCAGGCCGACTGCAGCCAGGAGGCCGGCTTTGAGCAGGGTGCGGCGGCTGAAGCCTTGGTCGAGGTTGGGCAAAATAATCGAAGGTTCCATGCTGATTTTAATTCACTTCCGTCGGGAATTTTGAGCAGGGGTAATAGTTGGAGGGATGAACAGCAAGACCCATACCATAAAAATTACGGCAGATCAAGCGGTTAAACGTCTCAGGTCAACCGAACTGCCGCGAATCCGCCACCCGCGGTGCGCAGATTGGTCACCTGTCCCTGGTAAAGGCGGGCGGCGAGGCCGAGGACCCGGCTGCGGTAAACATAGAGGCGGTAATCGGTCTTTAACTCCTCGCCCTCACCGGTTTGGGTCAGGGATGGGGGAACAAGGCGCTGGACCAGCGTTTCCCGGGGGGGCAATGCCTCGAAACGGGTGCGGCTGATCTTGCGACCCAGCAGGACCCCCCGGCTGCCGAAGCGGGAGACCGGCTTGAAGACCAGTTCCTCCCGCTGGCGCCAGACCGTTTCCGGGTCGAGAGCGATCAGCAGGCGGCTCTCGGGGACCATCGCCAGCAGCCGTTCGCGACTGGCCGGCGTCAGGCCAAGAGGGGCCAGGGCTTCCCGGGCCGACCAGAGGGCCATGCGGCGCTTGTCGGCGAGCAGGCCGTAGACGAAGGGGTTGGGAGTCAGGCAGACCGCCCCGGCCCGGTAAGCGGCGCCGATCCCCGCCATCTCCCCACCTTCGAGGTAGAAGTCGCAGTGGCGGTTGTAGATCAGGTCGATAGGGTGGCCGTCGGCAAAGACCCCGGTTTCATCGGCCGCAAGTCCGGCCGGGTCACAGATGACCGCGGATATTCCCCATTCGCGCTGGAACAGTTCGGCGAAAGCCTGCATTTCGGCAAACAGAAACTGGTCCTGCGGATTCTCGTCGATGATGGCGATCCCCCGCGGCCGCTCGCGGCGGCCGCCGCTGAAGGAGCGCATCTCGGCGGCAAAGGAGGCCAGCAGCTGGCGTTTGAGGCGGACCGGCAGCTCGGCCCGGGCCAGGGGGGTGCCCGGAACGTGGGCCAGATAGGCGAGCAGACCGCCACCGGCATTGGTGTTGACCTCGATCAGCCGCGGCCCCTGCGGCGCGAGGTGAAAATCGTACCCCATCATCACAGCGTCATGGCCGGGGTTGTAGCGCGCCCCTTCCGGCACCTGGGGTGCCACCAGCAGACGATAGGCGGGGAGGCGGCTTAGCCGGTCGAGGGTGCGCACCAGCCGGATCATCTCCGCCAGGGCCGGGCGTGGCAGGCTGGCCGCCGTGGTGCTGATGGCATTCTGGTATTGGGGCATGGGGCTCCTGTCGGGGGAAAGGCCACAAAATACTCATCTTGCCACAGCTGCGAAGGCGTTGCCAAGAGGGGGACTGGTTTTGCTGCATCAGGCCCGGCAGGCTACATGGTGTAACCGATGCGGAAGGCTCCCCAGTGGCGTCCCTGCACCGTCACCGGCGCGGAGATGTCCCACATCTTTTCTCCGGTATCCCGATTGTAGGTCTGCACCAGGATCCCACCGGTATTGCGTGCCGCGGCCAGTCCAACCGGGTCGTCGAACAGCCGCTTGGTGCGGTTGTTGAGCCGGTCCTGCTGAGGATCTCCGGTCAGCGGCTGGCTGTATCGGGTGTTGTGGGTCGGGACGTAGCCGTTGCGGTCGGCGAGTACCGCGAAGACCACCTGGTTGTCGGCCAGGAAGGTGTCCTCCATCCCTGGGATCGTCTCATCGAGGTAGCGATCGTAGCGGGTATGGTACTTCGGCGGGTCGACGCCGGGAATCGCCTGGTAGTTCTCGTCGAACAGCTCCTCCGGGGTGAAGCGGCCCTTTTGCAGGGCGTCCTCGAGGATCTTCACCATCATCCGGGCGCCGTTTTCCGCCTTGACCTTCCCTTTTTCCTGAAGCCCGATTTCCAGGGTGTTGCGCAGCTGTTCGGCGAGGGCGGTCAGGTCGCTGATCGCCAGGGACATCTCGTCGGCGCTGGCCGCCACCTGGGTCGCCACGTCCCGGACCTCGGTAATGGTCTCGGCCATCTGTTCGCTGGCGGTGTCCTGCTGCTGGGTGGAGACCTTGATCTCGCGGGCCGCGCCGGTGGTCTCCTCGACCATGGCGAGGATGGTGGTCAGCTTTTCGGCGATGCGGGTGACCAGCGCGCTGGCACCGTCGACCCCCTGGCTTCCGGCCGTGCTCAGCCGGGTTGTCTCTCGCGTCGCCTGTTGACTGGCCTCGACCAGGGCCTTGATCTGGCCGGTGGCGGCGACGGTGCGCTGCGCCAGGCGCTTGACCTCGTTGGCGACGATGGTGAAGCGTTTTCCCGCTTCCCCGGCGCCGGCCGCCTCGATGGCCGCATTGAGTGCCAGCAGGTTGGTCTGGTCGGAAATTTCATCGATGAGTTCGATGATGCCGCCGATCTTCTGCGAATTTTCCGTCAGTTCGAGCATCGCCTCGGCGATCGCCTGCACCTGGGTCTTGAGTTCCACCATTCCCGCAACGGCGCTCTCCACCGCCTGCATGCCGTCGTCGCCGGCCCGGGTCGTCTGCACGGCGAGCTCCTCGACGCGCAGGGCGTTGCCGGCGACCTGCCGGGCGGTTGCGGCGATCTCGGCGGCCGTGGTCGTCGCCTCCTGCACCGCCGAGGCCTGCTGGTTGGCACCGGCCGCCTGCTGGGCGGAGATGGCCATCAGCTGGTTGGCGCTGCTGGAAAGCTGCTGGATGGTCTGCTTGACGCCGACCACCAGTTTCCCCCCTTTGTCGACCTCCATCTCCAGATCCTTGAAGATCACCTGGGTCATGCGGTTGAAGGCCCGTCCGAGCTGGCCGATCTCATCGTGGGTCTCGATCTCGATCTGCTGGTCGAGCTGGCCGTTGGCCAGCTGCTCGGCGACCCCGGTCAGGCGTTTGAGGGGACGGACGAAATAGGTCAGGACGAACCAGAGGGAAAAGAAGATGATCGCCTGGATCACCCCCACAGACCAGAGCAGGGTATTGCGCAGCCGGGCCACCTGCTGCTCCATACTGGCATTCGAAAAGCCAACCCGGAAGGCGCCCCAATGGCGGCCCCGGACACTCACCGGGGCGGCGAAATCCCAGACCAGTTCCCCGGTATCGCGATGGTATTCCTGGCGCAGCACCCCGCCGCCGTCGCTGCCGTCGTAGCGGGCTGCAGCCAGTCCCACCGGATCGGCGAAAATCTGCTTGGTCCGGTTGCTGGCGCGGTCCTGCTGCGGGTCCCCGGTCAGCGGCAGGGAGTAGCGGGAGTTGTGAGTGGGGAGGTAGCCATTGCGGTCGACCAGCACGGCGAACAGCACCGAGGCGTCCTGCTCCAGCACCGCGTCTTCCAGGGGCTGAATATGGGCATCGAGAAATTGGTCGTAGGAGGTGTGGTACTTGGGCGCCGCGCTTTTGGCGAGCGGTCCCGCGGTGATCTTCCGGTAGTCGGTGTCGAACAGCTGGTCGGCGGTGAACGTGCCGTCGGCCAGCGCCTGCTCCAGGGCCAGCGACATGCTCCGGGCGCCGAGGACGGTCATCGCCCGGGCGCGAAGCTCCATCTGCTGGCGCAGCGCCGTACTGCGATTGGTCACCAGCAGAAAGGTGGCCACTGCCATGATCAGGGAAAGAATAATGAACAAGGCCGTGGCAATCTTGAGCCCGACCAAGCTGGAAATCCACCGGTACAACCTGTTCATCAAAAGCCTCCCGAAAACGAACCTAGTGCAAGAGGGCGGGTTCGGGTGAGTTGCCTGCCCGTTCCCGCCCCTTATGTTTTGCCTGCCAATATAACGTTTTATTTAATCCGTCAAAAGAAAAAAATGCCCCGGTCGAAACCGGGGCCAGGGAGAGGAGGGTGGGACTTGATCTCGTGGCGGTCAGTCGATTGCCTCCGCCAGGAGCTGGATGGTGTGCATGGCGCGGACCTGGGCGCCCTTTTTCTCGAGACCGCCGCGCAGCTGCAGCATGCAGCCCGGGCAGTCCATGGCGACGCAGGTGGCGCCGGACTTTTCGATGTCGGCGACTTTGTCACCGAGGATGCGCTTGGAGATATCCGGGTGGCTGGTCAGGGAGTAGGAGCCGCCGAAGCCGCAGCAGCGATCGGCGTGCTCCATCTCGACCAGGTCCCGGCCTGAGGTGACCAGCAGGTGGCGCGGTTCCTTCCAGACCCCGGCACCGCGTTTGAGGTGGCAGGAGTCGTGGTAGGTGACCTTCTCCGGGTCGGCGAGGCCCTTGAATTCTTCGGCGGCGCCGAGCTGGTTGACGATGAAGCCGGCGGCATCCCTGGTGATCTTTGCGAGGTGTTCGGCCTTTGCCGCCCAGACCGGGTTGTCGTGCAGGAATTCGACAAAGTCGCGCTGCAGCGCCATGGTGCAGGTCGGGCAGGTGGTGATGACGAAATCAGGATTTCCCTCCAGCATCGCCGCGACGTTCTGTTCGGCGAGTGCCACCGCGGTCTCCTTGTCCCCCGAGTAGAGGGCCGGAACGCCACAGCAGTTCTGCTTCTGGGGGTAGGAGACCTCGACGTTGAGCTTGTTCATCACCTTGATCACATCCAGGCCGAGCTCCGGATAGAGAAAATCGTTGGCGCAGCCGCCAAACAGGGCGACCTTGTAGCGCGGCTTTTCCAGTTTTTGCGGAACACTTCTCCAGAGGTCGCGCAGCGGCTTTTCAGCGACTGCCGGCAGGGTTCGCCACTCGGTCAGGGAGGAGAAGAAGAGCGGCAGGTGACGGATCGTCCGGCCGCCGCCGGTGACCGGTTTCTGCAGCAGGCTGGCGGCACGGATCAGGCTGTGAAACAGTTTGCGGTTGCGCATCACCTTGCGGAAGACGATGGACTTGCCGAGACCGATTCCCTCCTCCTGGCCAATCGTTTCGCGCAGGCTGAGAATGATGTTCTCCAAGTCGATGTCTGCCGGGCAGACGGCGACGCAGGCTCGGCAGCCGATGCAGGCGCGGACGATTTCGGCGGCCTTGTCGAGACCGTGGAAGAAGGCGGTGAGGATGATGCCGATGGCGCTGATATAGATGTGGCCGAAGACATGGCCGCCGACGGTCTGGTAGACCGGGCAGACGTTGGCGCAGGCGCCGCACTTGATGCAGCGCAGGGCATCCTGGCAGTGGGGGGACTCGGCCAGGGCGCTGCGGCCGTTGTCGAGCAGGACGATGTGCAGCTCCTTGTCCGTGTCGCCGCAGGGGACGGCGCCGCGGATCCAGGTGACGTAGGAGGTCAGCAACTGGCCGGTGGCGTTCTTCGGCAGCACCCGGACGATCGTCGCAGCGTCCTCCAGGGTCGGCACCAGCTTCTCGATCCCGACCAGGGCGACGTGAATCTTCGGCAGGGTGGTGGCCAGCCGGGCATTTCCCTCGTTGGTGACCAGGGCGATGCCGCCGGTCTCGGCCACGGCGATGTTCGCCCCGGAGATCCCCATGCCGGCATCGAGGTACCCCTGGCGCAGCTGCTCGCGGGCGACCCGCACCAGGTGTTCGATCTCGTCCGACTCCTGCCGGCCGGTAACCTTGGAGAAGAGTTCCGCCACCTCGTCGCGAAACATGTGGATCGCCGGCATCACCATGTGGCTGGGACGCTGCCCGGCGAGCTGGATGATCCACTCGCCGAGGTCGGTTTCCAGGGCCTTCACCCCGGCTTCGGCCAGTGCCGGGTTGAGGTGGATCTCCTCGCTGGCCATGCTCTTGCTTTTAACGACCAGTTCCACGCCGCGGGCCCGTGCCAGTTCGGCGATGTAGGTATTGGCATCCGCGGCGGTGCGGGCGAGGAAGACCTTGGCGCCGGCGGCCTCTGCGTTGCGGGTGAACTCATCGAGGTAGCGCTGGTGATTGGTCCGTACCTCATCCTTGATGCGCGCCACTTCCTGGCGCAGCGCCTCGAAGTCGAGACCGGCAAAGGCCTTTTCGCGGGAAACGACGTAGGCGTCGCCGAAGCGGTGCAGGGCGTCCTGCAGTTTCGGTGTCGCCAGCGCCTGAGTGATGCGCGACTTGTATTGTTTGCTGCGTTCTTTGTTCATGAGGGCCTCTTTTCATCGGTCCCATGGGTCTCATGGGACCGATAGGATCTTT
Organism: uncultured delta proteobacterium; assembly: GCA_963806685.1. Classification (GTDB taxonomy): domain Bacteria; phylum Desulfobacterota; class Desulfuromonadia; order Desulfuromonadales; family DDH964; genus DDH964. The sequence goes on along the minus strand of CAWDZB010000007.1, from coordinate 20,301 downwards.
AGCATATTTACAGCTCCAGAAAGTCCTCCGACAGCCCGGACACCAGCAGGATGTGCAGTTCCCGCGGGCCGTGAACCCCAATGGTCAGGACCCGCTCGATGTCTGCGGTGCGGCTCGGGCCAGTGATGTAGGCCAGATAGTTGCGCGGCTGGCGGCGATGAAATTCGCGCAGGTGAGGAACCGCTGCAAAATCGTCGGCCACGATTTTGGCCGGGTCGAGCAGCACGAAGTGGCGATCCGGCAGGGTGGTGGCCAAGCGCACCGGTTCCGGGGTGCTCTCGAGAACCACCGTGCCGGTGGCGGCGAAGGCGAAGTTGGCCCCGGTCACGCCGGCCCCGGCCGAGGCGGCACTTTGTCGGTCCACCTTGGGAAGGAGCGTTGCGCCGGCCCGATGCAGCAAGTCGGCCAGGCCCACCCGGTCCAGGCTGGCCCCGAGCGGTGGGAGGATCGGTCCCCCGGCCTGCGCCACGATATAGTCGGCCGCCGCCCGGGAATCGGGGCACTCAATTACCTCGGCACCAACCAGGCGGGCGGCGGCGGAAAATTTCTCACTAAAGCTTTCACTTGCTACCATGGCTCCCCCTTAAGTGGTCTTACCAATTTTTGTCTTTATACTAATGGCCCTTGCTGACCCTGTCAAGCCCCCAATCCCCCAGCTCCCAAAAAACCTTCTTAAAAGTTCAAAACTATTTAATTTTAAACGAAAAAACATAAACACGGGAATTCCTTCGAGGTGCGTCAGGATGAAATTCAAAACACATTTCTATTTTTCCTTGACACCATGGCCTGATTATATTAATGGTATTACCACTACAGTAAAGATTTCGTCAGGCCCTTTGATTTACGGGCCACAAAGGCCGTCCCGTCGGCAACCAGGCCGGCGGGGTCCCTCACCCCTTTCCGTCGTGGAGGAAAAGTTATGAAAGTAATCCGGTTACTGTTCGTCCTGACCGTCGCGCTGTCGCTGACGGCGGTCCCCCAGGCCTTCGCTGCCAAAAAAGAGAAGTTTGGTATCGACAAGCGGCATGAAGAGGTGAAGAAGGAGCTTCGCACCATCAAGACCTCGGACAAGAAGTTCCACTGGAAAATGGTCATGCCCTGGAGCAAGGGGCTGCTCTTCTACGACGTCGCCCAGCACTTCGCCGACACCGTGAAGCTCGCCTCCGGCGGCCGCCTCGACATCAAAACCTTCTCCGCCGGCGAACTGGTGGGGGCCATGGAAACCTTCGACGCGGTCAGCAAGGGGGCCGCCGAAGTCGGCCACGACTGGCCGGGTTACTGGAAAGGGAAGAACGAGAACTTCGTTTCCTTCGCTGACGTCCCATTCGGCCTCGACGAGCAGGGCTACAACATCTGGCTCTATGAGCGCGGCGGGCTGGAGCAGATGCAGGAGCTCTACGGCCGCTATAACCTGGTTGCTTTCCCCGCCGGCCAGACCGGCCAGGACATGGGGATGCTCTCCAACAAGAAGGCCACCAAGATGGCCGACTTCAAGGGTATGCGCGTCCGCACCGTCGGCTGGTACATGGACATCCTGACCAAACTGGGCGTCAGCGTCTCGCCGCTGCCCGGCGGCGAAGTCTACCTGGCCCTGGAGCGCGGCGTGATCGATGCCGCCGAGTTCAGCTCCCCGGCCATGGACCTGCCGATGGGCTTCGACGATATCACCAAGTACGTCATCGAACCGGGCGTTCACCAGAATGCCTCCCAGTGCTCGATCTTCTTCAACAAGGACGCCTGGAACAAGCTTCCCGACGACCTCAAGTGGATCGTCAAGACCGCCGCCAAGGAAACCCAGCTGTGGAGTGCGACCTGGATGGAGAACCTCGATGCCGAGGCGGTCAAGCAGTTCAAGAAGAAGGTCGAGTTCGTGACCATGGACGACGACACCCTCAATACCTTTGCCAAAACCACCCACGAGTACATCGAGGGGCTCAAGGCCAAGTATCCCGACGTGAAAAAAACCCTCGATTCCCAGGAGGAGTTCCGCAAGGACTATGCCCCGTGGCGTGAAATCAAGAGCCGCGTCGCTCCCTGGCCTTACGAAACCTACATCAGCGGTGAGCAGCATTCCAAGGGCCACCACCTCGAGTAAACAGCTGGCCCTTATTTATCCCGGTGCCCCCGGCCACAAGGCCGGGGGCACCGGCACCGCAACTCAAGTGGAGACACCCCTATGCTCAAGTTTGAGCGGGCCATCGACGCCCTCAACGAAAAAGTCGGCGTGACCACCTCCCTGCTGGCGATCCCGCTGGTGGCGGTGGTGGTCTACGAGGTCATCATGCGCTACTGCTTCGACGCTCCGACGTCCTGGGGCTTCGAGCTGACCACCTTCCTCTACGGCGCCCATTTTATGCTCGGCTTCGCCTTCTGCCACAAGCACGACGGCCACGTCGCCATCGACGTTTTCGAGGCGAAGCTGCCGGCCAAGCCGCGCACCATCCTGCGGATTGTCACCAACCTGGTGATTTTCCTGCCGACGGTCGGTTTGTTCAGCGTTTACTCGATCAAGTACGCGATCACCTCCTGGACCTTGTGGGAGCGGGCCTCGTCCTCCTGGGGGCCACCGATCTATCCCTGGAAGACCGTGATGGCCGTCGGCTTCGTCCTGCTGCTGCTGCAGGGCCTGGCAAAACTCATCAACGATATCCGCAGCCTGCGCGGCATCGACCGCTAACCGGAGCCCGGAGAAGGAATTTTTATGAGCCCGGAAATCCTCACTATCCTCATGTTCGTTACCCTGATGGTCTGCATCGCCCTTGGGCATCCCCTGGCCATCACCCTGGCCGGCGTCGCCACCGTCTTCGGCCTGATCGACAACGGCGGCAACGTGCCGGCCCTGTTCAACCTGTTTGTCAACAACTCCTGGGGACTGTTTCTCAACTACACCCTGGTCGCCGTCCCCCTGTTCATCTTCATGGCGCAGATTCTCGATCGATCCCAGGTTTCCGAGGGATTGTTCGATGCCTTGTATATCGTTCTCGGCGGACTGCGCGGCGGGCTGGGGCTGGCGGTCATCGTCGTCTCCACGGTCTTTGCCGCCACTACCGGCATCATCGGCGCCTCGGTCGTCGCCATGGGGCTGATGGCCGGCCCGTCGCTTCTGCGCCGCGGCTACGATCGGGGGCTGGCAGCCGGCATCATCTGCTCCTCGGGAACCCTCGGCATCCTTATCCCGCCCTCGATCATGCTGGTCGTCTACGGCGGGCTGACCGGGATGAAGGAGACCTCCGTCGGTATGCTCTTCGCCGGAGCCATCCTGCCGGGCCTGCTCCTGTCGGGGCTCTATATCATCTACGTGCTGGTGCGCTGCGGCATCAACCCGGAGCTCGGCCCGCCGATCCCGGTGGAGGATCGGACCCATACCACCGCCCAGAAGGTCTCCATGACCCTGAAGAGCTTCGTCCCCCCCTTCGGTCTGATTCTCACGGTGATGGGGACGATCCTCGCCGGCGTCGCCACCCCAACCGAGGCGGCAGCCCTGGGCTGCGTCGGCGCCATCGTCCTGGCCATTGCCAACAAGAAGTTCAACTGGCCGGTCCTGAAGCAGGCCTGCATTTCGACCCTGCGCACCACCTCCATGATCATGCTCCTGTTCGTCGGCGGCAAGGTCTTCTCTGTGGTCTTCCTGAGCATGGGCGGCGGCGACGTGGTGGCCGATACTCTGCTCGGCATGGACGTCAGCCCCTACGTGGTCCTGGCGATCATGATGGCGGTGGTCTTCTTCCTCGGCATGTTCATCGACTGGGCGGCGATTCTGCTGGTGGTGGTGCCGATCTTCACCCCCATCGCCGCGGATCTCGGATTCAATCCGCTGTGGTTCGCCATGCTGGTCTGCGTCAACCTGCAGTGCTCCTTCCTCACCCCGCCCTTCGGCTACGCGCTCTTCTACTTCAAGGGGGTGGCGCCGCCGGAGTACACCATGGGCGACATCTACAAGGGCATCGTCCCCTTCGTGGTTATCCAGCTCATCGGCCTGGTGGTCATGGTCAGCTTCCCGCAGATCATCACCTGGCTGCCGACGGTCTTTTTCGGTTCCGGCGGGTGACGGACGCCCGGTCCCAGCCTTCGGGCTGTGGTATATTTGCCCCTACGGTTTTTTTCGGAGGTAACAGCATGCTCCCGACCATCAACAAAATTCTCTACGCCACCGGCCTCGGGCCCGGCGCCCCCGTTGTCTTTCGCTACGCCTTGAGCCTGGCCAAGCAGCACGGCGCACAGATCGTCGCCGTGCATGGCATGGAACCCCTCTCCAGCTTCGGTCAGAGTCTGGTAGAGCTGTATATCTCCCACGAGCGTTCCGAGGAGCTGCACCAGCAGGCCCGCCAGGACGTCAAGGGGCGGTTGCAGGAGCGTATCGAGCGCCTCTGCAACCAGGAATGTAAAGACAATGAGGAGTGCCGGAAACTGGTCAGCGAAATCCGTATCGTCGAGGGCCAGCCTGCCGAGGTGGTGCTGGCCACCGCGCAGGAGGTCGGTGCCGACCTGATCATTATGGGTTCCCACCGCCACACGGTTCTGGGCGACGCCATGCTCGGCACCACCACCAGTAAGGTCCTGCACGGTGCCACCCAGCCGGTATTGGTGGTGCGGATTCCGGAAGGTTTTCGAGAAGAAGGATTTTGAAAACAGGAACTTAGGGATTCAAGGCTGACAAACCCTTGGAGTAAATCTTCAAAATTATCCTTTCATGAAGATTATGAACTCACACCAGTCCTTAGCCAATCGGAACGTCACGGGTTGGGTAATCGACAAGCAAACTTCAGGTGGGTGCTTTGAACCTTCTGCCTAATTTATGCTGCACTTCCGGGACCACGGCTCCTTACAAGCCATCGCTCCCCCCGATAAGCACGGTCCGAATAACCAGGGAAATGGCGCAGCAACTAGTGGAATTCGTCTCCGGCGAGACCGGTTACGACATGATCGTTTGCGACACTGACGGAGTTATCATCGGTGACAGCGCCAGAGAACGTTTCGGCGTACGCCATGATGGCGCTGCCAAGATCATGAAAGGTGAATTTGACAGCATCGCCATTTCCAGGGAAGAGGAGGTACACAGCGCCGGCAAAATGCGGGAGGGGTACAACATCGTCATCAAGGTGGACCGTGAACGTATCGGCACTTTCGGCATTGGCGGTTCATTGGAAACAGTCAAGCCGATTGCCAAGATCGCGGCTGCGGTCATTGCCGCCCGTATCCAGGAAACCCGGCACCTCGATACGATTCGCGAGGTGGCAGGCGAAATATCATGCAGCATTGAGCAGACGGCCGCTGCCATCCAAAACATCTACGCCGGCTCAGAGGAATTGAATGCTGCTAACACCGCAACAATCGAGGCGGTGTCCACCTTTGAGGCCAAGGTTCAGGATACCAACAAAATGCTCGATTTTATTCTTGATGTGGCGGATCAAACCAGTCTGCTCGGGTTGAATGCCAAAATCGTCGCTGCCCAGGCAGGGAGCCATGGTCGCGGCTTTAGCGTCGTCGCCGAGGAAATCGGAAAGCTTGCCAAACACAGCTCCTCCTCGGCCGACAGGATTACCGGGATTCTGGAGCAGATCCAATCAGGCATTGCCGAGGTCAGTGCGATCAGTGTAAAAACGGCTGCCATTTCAGAAAAACAGTTCCGGGCCACCCAACAGATCACCTGCGATATTGCCAATATCAAAAGATCGGTTGACACGCTGACCTCCACGGTGGAAACCAATTCATGATACGCACGCTCACCCCTCGGCGATAAATGGCTGAAAAATTTTTGGCAGTATCCTGAAAATGCGGATTGAATCCAATCGGTCGAGTTTCCCGGATGGGAAATAAATGGCATTCCTCCGATTTGGCGGCTGGAAGCGATGGCTACGCCAAGTTCCAATGGCTCCTGACCTTAGAGGCCGAACAGAGAAAATCGCATTTCGAGAGGACGAACATTCCAATAGCAGTCAATTTTCGACAGCAGGTTCCGAATATCCTGAAAGCTCTCAAGCCAATTCTTCGGCCCATGAATCGACAGGTGGCATGTTGTCTCGAATATGTCCTCGACCTGCCCCCGGAAGGCAAACATGCTATCAAAAGCAGCTATCCAGCATCTGATTGAAAAACTGGGCACGGCAAACGTCGCTTACGAAAAGGAGGACCTGCTGGTCCTCGGTTACGACGCAACCCCCGGTGTCCATCACCTGCCCGAAGTGGCGGTTTTCCCGACCACCACCGAGGCGGTTCTGGCAGCCATGGAAATTGCCTATCGGGAAGGGCTGCCGATTGTTCCGCGCGGCAGTGGCACCGGGCTTTCCGGAGGCAGCGTGCCGGTGAAGGGGGGGATGGTCATCTGCCTGAACCGGATGAACCGGATTCTCGAGATCGACGAGGAAAACCTGGCCGCCACCGCCGAAGCCGGGGTGGTCACCCTCGACCTCTTCAACGCGACGGCCGCCAAAGGGCTCTTCTATCCGCCGGACCCCGGTTCGCAGAAGATTTCCACTTTGGGCGGCAACGTCATGGAGGATGCCGGCGGCCTGCGCGGCCTGAAGTACGGGGTCACCCGCGACTACGTGATGGCGCTGAAATGCGTGCTTCCCGACGGCAGCATCCTCACCACTGGCGGCAAGAGCGTCAAGGACGTTGCCGGCTACGCCTTCAAGGATCTGCTGGTCGGCAGCGAGGGAACCCTCGGCATCATCACTGAGGTGACCGTCAAGCTGATCCCCCCACCCCAGGCCAAGCGCACTTTTCTCGCCTACTTCGACGACATCCGCACCGCCGGAGCGGCGGTCTCCAAAATCATCGCCGCCAAGATTATCCCCTCGACCATGGAGATCATGGACCGGGCGACCATCAACTGCGTCGAGGACTACGTCCAGATCGGTCTGCCGCGGCAGATGGCGGCGCTGCTGCTGATCGAGGTCGACGGTCATCCGGCGATGGTCGCTGAAGAAGCCGAAGGGGTCGAGGCGATCCTCAAGGCGGTCAAGGCCGCCGAAATCCACGTCGCCAAGGATGCCGAGGAGGCCGGCAAGCTGGCCGCCGCCCGGCGCACCGCCCTCTCGGCTCTGGCCCGGGTCTCGCCGACCACCCTGCTTGAAGATGCCACCGTGCCGCGCTCGATGCTCGCCGAGACCTTCGCCGAGATCGAGCGGCTCACTGAAAAGTACCGGCTCACCGTCGGCACTTTCGGCCACGCCGGCGACGGCAACCTGCATCCCACGGTTCTCTGCGACGAGCGCAACGCCGAGGAGATGCAGCGCGCCCATGCCTTCTACGACGATCTCTATACGAAGGTTCTGGGTTGGGGCGGCACCGTCTCCGGCGAGCACGGCATCGGCCTGGCGAAAAAAGAGTACCTCGCCCGCCAAATCGGTGCCGGCGGCGTCAAGGTGATGAAGCGCATCAAGGATGCCTTCGATCCCGAGGGGCTGCTCAACCCCGGTAAGATCTTCGACGACCACGACCCCTGCACCCGGGCCCATGTCGAGGAGGGGTTCCGTGTCTCGCACTGAGGACAAACTCGGCAATTTCACTTCCCAGGACGCCCCGACCTACGAAGCCGTGCTGCAGTGCATGCGCTGTGGCTTCTGCCTGCCGACCTGTCCGACCTTCGCACTCACCGGCCGCGAGCGCTCCAGTCCCCGCGGCCGGGTCGCCCTGGCCCGGGCGGTCGCCGAGCAGCAGCTCGAATTCACCGCGGCGGTCAAAGAAGAATCCTTTTTCTGCCTCGACTGCCGCGCCTGCACCACCGCCTGTCCTTCCGGGGTGCGTGCCGGAGAGGTGATGGAGATCTGCCGCAGCCAGTCCCATCAGCATTTCCCTATGGGCCACGTCGGCAGAAGCTTCCGGGAATTCATCCTGCAGCGCATGCTCCCCGATCCCGACCTGCTGGAAAAAACGATGCTGCCGGCCCGGCTCTACCAGCGCCTCGGCATCCAGTGGCTGGTGCGCCACTCCAAACTCCTCAAACTCGGCCCGGCCTGGATGGAGAAGGCCGAAGGGATGATACCGCACCTGGAAAAGCCGCTGCGTCCGCAGTTGCCGGAGGTCACGCCGGCCCGCGGCGAGCAGCGCGGGCGCGTCGGTTTCTTTCTCGGCTGCGTGATGACCCTGATGTACCCCGAGGTCTCGCGGCAGACGGTGCGCGTTCTCGCCCACCAGGGCTTCGAGGTGGTCATGCCGAAGCAGGCCAAGTGCTGCGGTGCCCCGCACCTCTCCGAGGGGGACCGGCAGAGTGCCCGCGAACTGGCGCTGTTCAACCTCGAACTCTTCCTGGCGCAGGATGTCGACTATATTGTCACCGATTGCGCCGGCTGCGGCGCCGCGTTGAAGGAATACGAAGAGCTTCTAGAGGGGCAGGCCGGGCCAGAGAAACTCGCCGCCTTCCGCGCCAAGATCCGCGACATCAGCGAGTTCCTCGCCGAGGTCGGGCTGCGCACCGAGGGGCTCAAGCCGGTGAACAAATCGGTTACCTATCATGAGCCCTGCCACCTCTGCCACGCCCAGGGGATTTCCCGCCAACCGAGAGAGTTAATCAAGCAGATTCCCGGCGTCGAACTGCGCGAGATGGCCGAGTCGAGCTGGTGCTGCGGCTCGGCTGCCACCTGGGGACTGAAGTTCTCTACCGAGAGCCAGCAGGTCCTTGACCGCAAGTTGAACAACGTCAAGGCAACGGATGCGGATATCCTGATCACCGCCAACCCCGGCTGCCAGCTGCAACTTGCCTGGGGAGCAGGTGAAGCCGGACTCAAGCAGGAGGTTCGGCACCTGATGGAACTGCTGGGAGAGGCGACACCGGCGTGAGATTGTAGTAACTCAGTAGAACACAAAGCCCGGCTTTCCGGCGGGTCTTGCAGCCAGCCGACAATGTCCCCACTGTGAGGTGGGACCTTTGTCGGTTTGGGGTTAGTTCTCAAAGAAAACCCAAAATCAAAAACTGTGATCAACGACAAACCCCGCTTCGTGAAAAGCGGGGTTTGTCGTTGATCTGGAAGGCCCGGTCCAGGGGACCGGGCCTTTGCGTCTAAGCCCGTCTGTTTTTACAGGCCCCCCAGTTCCTTGAGGATCTTCGGGTTGGCTTCACTTTCGGCGAGGACTGTGTGACAAGTATCGCAGTCCATGGAGATCGTCTCCCCCGACTCGGCTACGTGTTCATCGTCATGGCAGCGGAAACAGCCGAGATCCTGGTCGTGCCCGATGTGGCTGGTATACGTTCCCCACTTGATATTCATTCCCGGGAAAACATTCTGAGCGTACGCCGCCTGGACCCCCGCAATGGCCTTTTCCAGCTTGGCCGGGTCCTTCTGGACCAGGGCGGGGTAGTTTTTCCGGTACCAGGTGTTCAAATCGCTGGCAATGGCGGAACGGGCTTCGTCCTGCGAAGCATAGTCCTTTTGCACCACCTCCATCGCCTGGCGTTTGATAAAGGGCAGGTCGGCGGGAATGGCCCCGGTCAGGATCTTGTCGTTGATGGCGGTATTCGCCGGTTGATAAACATGGGTCGGTCGGTTGTGACAATCGATGCAGTCCATATCCCGGACTTCAACCGCATTGCCGGCCGCCTCCAGTTTCTCCTTGGCGTCGGGGGTGCGGAAGATTATCTCTGTTCCGTCGGCCTTTTGCAGGGTCACTTCCGGGATTTCCATCCGGTCCCAACTGGTGGCCTGGTAGGTAATGCGATTTTGCGGGGCGACGTGCCAGTGGATCCCGTGGGAGCTGACCGCCCGGTCCCCTGCCGTCCCGATTTTCATCAGCAGAACCGTTTGCACATGGGTGTTCTTCTCGTCCTGCTGGAAGTCATCCTTGACCACCAGTTTGTCGCCATGGAATTTTTCCGGCCGGTGGCATTCCTCGCAGGTGTCCCGCGCCGGACGCAGGCCGTGAACCGGCACCTCAATGGGGCGGGGATAGGTATCCAGCGCCACGGCAAAGAGCTGGCGGATACCTGAAATCTTCGATTTGACGAACCAGGTGGCGCCTGCGCCGATGTGACATTCGACGCAGGGGACGCGGGAATGGGCCGAATTTTTGTAAGCGGTATTTTCAGGGTTCATCACCGAGTGGCAGAACTGCCCGCAGAACCCCACCGATTCCATGTAGTGGTAGCCGCGGTAACCGAGCAGGCCGAAGATGAAGATGTTGACCCCGGTGAGGAAGACGGCGAAAAAGACCAGTTTCCGCATCCGGCTGAACTTGGTCGGGTCGGTGAAGTAATCCCGCAGGTAGTCCATGGTGAAGAGCCGGACTTCCTCCTTCCCTTTAAAGAAGAAGAGGCCGAGGAAGACCATGACCAGGCCGGTAATGAAGGTCGGCCCCAGCACCATGTAGACCAGCGCGGCAAAATAGGTGTTGCGAATAGCCCAGATGACATCGTAAACGAGCGCGCCGAGCAGGAAGGGAAAGATGACGGTGACGATCATGGCGCCAATAAGGGAAACTTTGCTGCGGGCAATGCCTCGGGTAAACGCGCCTAGGATGTCGGTGATCCGTTTCATGTCTGTTCCTTTGGTTGGGCAAAAAGGCAGTCGGGCGGTGCATCTGGGCACCGTCCGTAGGGGTGGAAGGGCAGTCCCGCCGGTTACAACGGGGCGTAATTAGGTAGCATTAATTACGCCCCGTTGTCAATATCGATGTCGTTTAGTCGGGCGCGATGGCTGCAGAATTCGGAGGTTGGCGGGAAGGATTAAACAGGGCCAGGAAAGGCGAAGGCCGCCCCTCCGGGCGGCCTTCGCTTTTCCTGGGGGCGGATCAATGACCGGCGGTTTTGTCTTCCATGAATGCCGGGAAAATCATGTTGAGGAAGTAGAAGATGATAAAGGGTGTGACTCCGACCAGCAACGCCCCGCCGAGCCCCTCCTTGAAGGTTTCGAGGTCGTGGGGAATGATCGGCATGGAGTATTCCATGAACCCCTTGAAGGAAAGCGAAAAGGCCTGGCCTCCGATGACGACGTTCCAGCGCATCATCAGCACGCCGAACAGCACCAGGACAGAAGCCAGTGCTGCCCGCCGAACTGTAATCCCCGGGATCAGCAGCATGATGAACGGCAGGACATTGCCGATGCCGTACTGCATGATGAAGATTTTAGCAAAATCCTTGTGGTAGATAACCTGGCGCAGGGCATCCCAGGATCTAACCGCGGTGTAGCCACGGAAGATCATATCGAGCATTTCCAGGGTAAGCGCCAGGGTCATGAAGATCAGCAGGTACTTGGAGGTCATCTTCACTTCATAGTCCTGGACGCTGCGCAGATGCTCGTAATCAACCGCGGCGCTGCCGTGAGCCACGGCATCCGGCAGGAAGAAATTCTTGCCGCGTTTGGCCGCCCACTTGCGAAGTTCCATGAACAGATAATAGCTGACGATACACAGCGCAATCCCCGAGACAACCGCCGACATAATGAAAATAACCGGCATCAACGGCGTCATCCACAAAGCGTTCGCCTTGACCGAGCCGAAGATGAAACCGGCGTAGCCGTGCAGGAAGCAGGCGACGGGGATGCCCAGGGCGGCCATGAACTTGCATGCTTTGTGGTCCGCCTCGAGCGCTTCGTCGCTGATGTCCCGAACGCCCAGAGAAAGGATCTTGTAGATCAGCAGCAGCAGGCTTTCGCCCGCCGAGCGGTTGGACTTGGCTTCCAGCCTGAGCAACGATTCGACGATAAATTGGCGGTAGACGAACCAGATTTCGGCGCCGACGATAAAGGCATAGGTTAGAAAGACGATGCCGAAGGCCGAGATCGCCGAGGTGAAATGCGGCGTCATCAACACGTGGATGCCCCGGAACGGCTGCTGCAGGTGGAGCAGCAGCGGCATCATTGCTACCGGCAGCAGGGCAAAGGAGAAAACCAGTGCAAACCGAGCGATATTCTTGAGCTTCTCCACGCCGAAGACGTGATAGAGGGATGACAGGACGAAGGCCCCGGCGACCAGACCGGTCATGTAGGGATAGAGAACGATCTGGATTGACCAGTAGACATATTCGTTGGGGAGAACGAAGAGGTCCTTGACGGTCCAGGCCTCGCCGTGGACGAGCATATGGGCAACGTGTTCAACCATGGCTAGCGCACCTCCTTGTCCAGGCCGATGTAATAGACGTTGGGATTGGTCCCGAATTCCTCGCGGAGGATACCGACGCGCTGGTCCAGTACCGCCTTGGCCACCGGGTCACGTGGGTCGCGCAGATTGCCGATGCGGCGGGCACCGAAGGGACAGGCCTGGGCACAGGCGGTGTTTTCTCCCTTGGTGATGCGGTGGTAGCAGAAGGTGCACTTGTCGGCGGTATGTACCACCGGATGGAAGAAGCGGACACCGTAGGGGCAACCCATGATGCAGTAGCCGCAGCCGATGCACCAGGTGCGATCGACCAGCACGACCCCGTCCGCGGTCTGATAGGTGGCTCCTACCGGGCAGACCTGAACGCACGGTGGGTTTGAGCAATGGTTGCAGAGTTTGGGGACGAAAAATGCTTTGGTAATATCCCCGTCAGCAACTTTTTTCATGCCTGAGGCATTCTGGTCGACTTCTTTGCTGGTGAACCCGTTGAGTGCTCCTTTGGGGCTGTCGATCCAGGTCTTGCCATCCTTGGTCATGATGTAGCGTTCGACCCAGGTCCGGGTGACATTCGCGTCCAGTGGGATCTCGTTCTCGGTCTTGCAGGCCTTGACACAGAAGCCGCAGCCAACGCATTTGTAGGTATCCACCAGAAAGCCCCAGCGCAGCTCAGGGTTGGCAGCCAGAACCTCGCCGGGATCGAGGATCTCCAGGGCGGAGAGGGAAAGGGCCGCACCGGACACGAAAACGGCCGTGCTTTTCAGGAAGTCCCGTCGTTTCATGATTACATGTCCTCCAGATTCGGGTCGTGCGGATTGTGACATTCACTGCATGCCGTGTCCGGGTTGTGAGTGGCAGGGTCGATACCGGGAATGGCGTCACGCCCGCTGGAGATAGTGACCAATTGGGAATGGCAGCGGATGCAGAGATCTCGACTGCGGTCGATGGGCAGTTTTTCCGGATCCTCGGGATGGTTCAGGGCGGGTCCGTGGCAATCTTCGCAGGGGATTACCGCATGTTTGGATTTCGCCAGGCTGTTGACCTTTTCCTCGTGGCAATCCATGCAATAGCTGCTGTTTTTATATTTCGCCGGAAAGGCTTTCCAGTCCTGCTCGTTGCCCAGACGGTGGAAGCCAAAGGTGTAGCCTCTGGCCTGGATCCCGAAATCCCTGGGAACATAAAATGCCCTCACCACCAGGATAAGGACCACGATGGCAATGACCACATAGAGCGGCCTCCAGACGTGTCGTTTCACTGTGCACCCCTTTCGAACTAAATAATTAAAAACGACGTTTCAATTTCACCAATTATTATTCCTCTTGGAAAAATGTCAACCGATCCATGGATCATCCTGCCTACAGTTGTGAGCGGAAGACCTGAGGCTGCTATATCTTGTCAGGCACTCTTTGGAAATTTAAGGAAAAGTCAACATAAAAACCAAAAATTTTGAATCCCGGGCTTGTGATTCTAAATTAAAAAATAATTAATATAATGCTTTGTCTACTTTTCCTCAGCGCTGTCCCTAGCTAGGGAAAATGTTCCTTTGAAAAATAATAGAAAGGTGTTATATTATGCAAACAAAAAGAAATTAACTTCAGATAATGATTTATTTTTTACTCGATTGACCAAGCCACTCAGGTACGCAGAGGCTTTTTTATTGCTTACCGACGGCGTTTATTGCTGATACGGAAAAAAATAAGGAGGTTTGCAGTCCTTTCAACAATCGGAGTCGCAGCAGGGGAGCCGGGAGCCATGGTTGAAAATAAACAAGCTATTGAAGAAAGAATAGTCTGGCTGGAAGAACAGGTCAGGAGCCTCAACGCGCAGGTTTCTGACCTTGGTGCCCGTCTCGAAAAAGGAGGAGCGGTCAAGCCCAAGGCTGAGAATCCGTCGGCGTCTGCTGATGCGGCGGATGCTTCCGAGGAGATCCTCTCCTGGGTTGGTCGGACCGCGCTTCTGCCCAGGATTTCTTCACTCTGCTTCCTGCTCGTGGTCGCCTTGGCGCTGCGCACGGTGACCGACAATCAGTTGCTCGACCCGCAGGTCGGTTCCTTGTTGGGGATGGTTTACGCCGGCGCCTTGATCGCTTTGGGGGCATTTAAGTATCGGCAAAAGAGCCCCCTGGCCCCGGTTTTTACGGTGACGGGGACGTTGCTTATTTTCAGTGTGGTTGCCGAAACCCATGCACACTTCGAAGCCCTTCCCACCATTCCTGCTTATGTCATCCTCGCCGTAGTCGGTGCTGCCGCGGCCTTGATCAGTTATCATGAACCGGGTCGCGCCGCCGGTTTTTGCCGGAACTCTGGGGATGAGCATCGCCGGGTTGGCCATTGATTATCCGAGCCCGGTATTTCCCTACCTTTCAGTTTTGTTGTTGGCGGCCAATCTATTCGGAGTATACGCTACCCGCCTGCAGCGCTGTTCCTGGCTGCGCTGGATACTTCTCGGCATTACCCTGCTGGTCCTGCAGGTCTGGAGTTTCAAGCTCGGGATCGAGCTCGATCACGGGCAGGCCGCAGCACTGCCTTACGCCCTCAGCGGATTCTTCCCCATCCTGGCGATATTTGCCGCTTTCTACCTGGCGACCGCATTGGTAGGGGTTGTCTGGCGAGGCCAGGACAGGATTGCCCGGTTCGATCTGGCGCTCCCAACCATCAGCGTCGGCTGGTTGTTCATCCTTGCTAGGTACGTAGTAAATTCTGGTTTCGGTAGTACCCGGGGACTTGGAATCGTGGCCGTTGTCCTGGCTGTCGCGCTGTTTTCGGTTGCCCATTGGCTGGGGACCCGCCGGAATGACAAGGCGCGGGGAACCAATGCTTTTTCCCTGGCCGGGGCGGTGCTGCTAGCCTTGTCCCTGCCACTGGCCCTCCACCATCCGCTGCTGGCTCTTACCTTCCTTTCCGCCTGTGCCCTCGGGCTGGCAAGGGTTGCCGGTCTTTGGCAGAGCGGGGGTGTCAGAGTGACTTCCTATCTGCTTCAGTTGTATGCCTGCGGCGCCCTGGTTATGAATCTTAGTGCGACCGAGACGGCGTCACCGTCTGCCGTTAGCGCTCTCGCTGCGGGAGCCCTGGCCTGCATCGGTCTCTGGCATTTCCGCTGGGTGCGAAGAAATCCCCCGCCCGCGGAATCCGTCGTTTATTCTCGATTTGACAAGGAAGACCGCAGCGCCATCCTGCTGCTGTTGGCAGCCCTTGTCAGTGGTTTTTTTACCCTGCGGGTTGGGATATTCCAGGCCTTACAGGCTTTTCACGTTGGTGGCCCGGGAGCTTTCGGGTGCTACCAAAGTGTACTCGTCAATATTTCCGCCATTATCCTGATGACCATGGCCTTGTGGCGCAATAACCAGGAACTGCGTAACGTGGCTATCCTGGTGACCCTGATTGGGGGAAGCAAGGTATTTATCGGTGACCTGCTCGGCGCCAGGGGGGTCCCTCTGGTCTTGAGCGTCTTTTCGTTTGGCTTGGCCGCGGCTGTGGATTCGGTGGTTCTGGGGCGGTGGCAGAAGACTTCCAGCGGTTCCCAGAACCTGCCGGAGAATCAGGGACCTTTAGAGGAAGTCTAGCGCCAGGCCGGACGATTCCGGGCGGCCGGAAAGCTTGGAGGTGTAAACAGTAGATTAAAAAAATAAAATTTGGCGGATTAAATAAAAAATTCTTTTTTAATCAATTTTCATATTGACACCGCAACCGGGGAGCTGTATTGTCTGTATTAAAAGAAGCAAATAACAGAAAAACAATTAAAAACACTTTAATGGTTAGTTTGGAGAACCGTCTCCGAATTGACTGGAACCCCCAGACGAGAGGTGCCTTATGGAAGCCGAAAGCCGTTTCATGGATGTCGCGAAAACTGGTTATGTCCTCGGTCTGCTTGGTGTTGTCGGTGTCTTCGCCATCATTAGCGCGGTGCTGATTGCGTGGCCGGCTTTGGCCTATCTCGGCTCCAAGCTCTTCTGAGGGAAATGGACGACAAGGGGCCTGTTGGCTCCTTGTCCGGCAATGCGAAATTAAATATTCCGTAGATATAAATTAAAGTCACACGACTTCTTGAAAAAAGGATTGAATTGCCATGATGCACCAAGAACTTGCGCTCCAGCCGGAAAAAAATCTTGCCAGCACCGCCTATGTCCTGACCCTTCTCTCCGTTCTCGGCGTGTTTGCTTTTGTCAGCGCCATATTGATTGCCTGGCCGGCACTTTCCTACCTGGGTGCAAAGATGATGTAGCCTGACGGCTCACCAGGTTAAATATGAAATGAAAAGGGCGCCCCGTCGAGGGCGCCCTTTTCATTTTCTGCCAGCAGATAGCGGTAGTCTTACCAGGACTTGTTGAGTTCCTGCATGACCGCCTTGAAATCCGCTTGAACGGATTTGAGAATGGCCTGGGCATAGTCGACGTTATGGACGCCTTTAGTGCCGTCATCCTTGACCAGGTTGAGATTGTACAGGGCCTTCTCGTAGAGCTTCCAGGCTTCGGTGGTGTTGCGATGGACCTCGTCGGCATTTTTAAGGGCTTCCTCGACATCAACCCGCTGCGCTTTGGCTTCCTTAAGCATGGCGGTGGTTTCGGATTCCCAGGTGCTGAAGACTTCTTTGTAGGAATTGTCGTGACAGCCAAGACAGGTCGAGCTGGTGGGGCGGAAGGCACCGCGAGTGACGCCGGTATGGCAGTCTTGGCAGCCGATGCCGGCCTGGATCATCACGCTCGCTTCTCCCGTGACCCCTTTTGCACCGGTGCCGTGGTTCATATTGTTCTGGGCCTCGTGGCAGACCGTGCAGTCCTTCAACTGCGGCGCCGAAGTGTCCTTGTTCTCAGCATGGCACATCAGGCAAAAATTCATCCGGTCGGTCTTGGTCATCGGGTTGTGGACCACGCCAAAATGACAATCCCGGCAGACGAACCCGAAGGACTCGATATGAAAGGAATGGTTGAAGTGGATGCCGCCGACGAAGGTATCCTTCATGATGTCCGGCAAGCCTTTGCGGATGCGAAACTCGGGATTCTTGACGGTATCGAGCATGCGCATTCTGACGACCTGCATGGGCAATTTCTGTTGTTTCCGGTACTCCTCGTTACCCTTGTCAGAGTGACAGAAGAGGCATTGTTCCGGCGGAACCAGCTCGGATTTGGGGTTGGAGAGGACCTTCAGCTTCTCTTCTTTGGAAATGGTCAACTGCATATAGGTGTCTTTGAGGCCGCCGATCTTGGCCTTCAGATAACCCAGGACGCCTGGCCTGCCATGGCAGTCAAGGCAGGAAACACCGGCCTCGGAGTGCCCGGAATGCTCCCAGGAGTCGACTTCGGCGAGGGGACCCACGCCTTGGGCCGGATGGCACATGGCGCAGAACTCGGGTTCTGAGGTCATATGCAGGATCTGAATGTTGATAAAGCCGAAGACCACAATAAAGCCGACGGCCAGCAGGGTCACGATGAGAAGGTGCCGTTTGCACCAGGCAAAGAAACGAGACATCTTTTTACCTCTTCCGTGGGATTTTTTTGGCAGGAGGGGGGGCTGGAAAATTCTGCCATTTACCGCAAAACGCTGCCACGCTACACCAACAGGTCCACGAAATCAACAAAAAAGGACGGAGATTCAATAAGTTATAAATTTCAAACCAAAAAAAACACATGAAAAATCCCCAATGTCGAGCGGGCGCCGACATTGGGGACCTTGGCCAAATTGAAGGTAAGAGTCAGACCAGTCTTCTATTCCGGAAAATGCGCATCAACAGCACACCAAAAACGGAGAGGCAGAGGCCGACGCAGAGAAACAGAAAGCCGATGCTGCGGCCGTCGCCCCAGCCCCACAGGTCCTTTCCCTTCCAGAAAATGATCAAGGCGATGCCGGAAAAGGCCGAGATGCCGCCGATGATGTAGGTGGTGAATGCCGATATGGCCAGGGCCAGGCTGGCGGTGGGGGACATGCTTTCCTCCCAAAAAGCAAGGGGGCACGAACGGTGCCCCCTCGCTCGGCTAGGGTTGAAGGGGCCGGTCTAGTGGCTGCCCGCCAGGAAGGCGAGAATCATCAGCACCAGACAGGTGATGCCGGTGAACAGGGCGGTGAACCCGAACCCTTTGAAGAAGAAGTCATAAATGACCCCGCTGGTTTTGGGGGCGACGTATTTCTCGGTGATCCCCTCCTCTTCGTAGCGCTTCCACTGGTCGCCACGTTCCTCGATGAATTCCTCCTTGGAGAGCTGACCGTTGAAGATGACGAAGTCCATGGGGAACTTCTCGGGCCGACCGTGGGTGTTGAAGAAGTGAACGGTGAAGATGAAGCCGGTGGCCAGCAGCGCCTCGTCGCTGTGGATGATGGTCGCCACGTTGAACATCCAGCCCGGCAGGAAGGAGCCGAAGAATTCAGGGAACCAGAGCATCAGGCCGGAGCCGCCGATGGCAAACATACCCCAGAAGACCGCCAGGAAGTCGAACTTCTCCCAGTAGGTCCAGCGCTCGAAGGTCGGTTTCTCGCCCTTGAAAAGGAACCAGCGGACCATCCCGGTGATGTCGCGAACGTCGCGGAAGTTGGGACAGAGTGAGTCGGGTCCGAACAGCCGCTGGAGGAAGTGCCCCTTGATGTCTTTGCGGAAGAAAAGGAAGTCGATGCTGAGCATGACCGCGCCGAAGAAGTAGTAGAAGGTGAGGACGGCGCAGCCACGGTGGATCAGTCCGGCGTAATAGGTGCCGCCGTAGAAGGACATCAGGACCTTGGCCCAGTGCTGGTCGCTGAACTTGAGTGGCAGACCGGTCAAGGACAGACCAAGGAAGCTGATGATCACTGTAAGATGCAGAATGATGTGGCGTTTCTGGAACCGCAGGTATTGCTTGCCGCCCTCCTCGATATGATGGTGCTCATGGCCCTGGTGGAACAGTCGTTCCTTTTCCCGGTTTTCGACAAAACCGCGGAACATCCAGAGCAGGGTGTGAATCCAGAAGACGGCGAAGGTGCCGACCAGCAGGCCGGTCATGCCCTTGAAGGTCCAATAGAGAATCGGGAACTTGTCCCGGTCGGTATCGTCACCGTGGGGGTAATACTTGGCGAACAGGGATGAGGCGTTTGAGTGGCACTTGGAGCAGGTCTTGACCAAGTTGGCGGGATTCACGCTGGACTCGGGATCGCTGGCCGGCAGCACATCATGAGAGGTATGGCAGTCAGCGCAGCCGGCGACCTTTTCCGGAAAGCCAAGGCGGTAATTCTTGCCGTGGTAGCTTTCCATGTAAGTCTTGACCGCAACATTGAAAACCCCGTTACGTTCCATCTTGGCCTTATCGGCATGGCACTTGAGGCAGACCTCGGTATGGAACAGGCGATTCTCGTGGGAGGTCGGATCGCCCAGGGGCTTGATTTCATGCAGGCCGTGGCAATCGTTGCAGGCGGCGGAGTCCTGGTTGCCGGCGGCCAGCGATTTGCCGTGAATCGAGTTCTGGTAAATCGCTTCCTCATCGTGGCACTGGAGACACTTGGCAACGACCGTGCGCTTGTCCCCCTTCCAGTAGGTGTGTTTGTGGATGTCGGTATGGCAGTCGGCGCAGCCGACGTCGTTCATCATGTGCACGCTGGCGTAGTGTTCCGCAGTCTCCTTCTTGTGGCAGCGGACACACTTGACCGGGCCGGGCATGAGCTCGCCAGCCTCGTGCTTGTCAAGGTCGGTAACCTCTACGTGACAACTGGTACAGGCGTTCTTGCCGTGGACCGAGTTGGCAAAATCCTTGGCCGATACGACATCGTCGTGGCAGCCGAGGCAGGTTGCCGGGTCGATGGCCATGCCGTTTTCCGCCAATACGGGATTGGCACAAAGGACCAGCATGGCGAAGACAAATAAGGCACGAATGATACGCTGCGACATGATGCTCTCCTCCCTGAATTAAAAATCTTCGCGTTTATATCATTAACCTTGCCGAATTAGCAACAGTAAATTAATCCAGGCTGTATTTTTCGCGAAGCCCCAGAATCCGCCCCTAAGAGGCGGGTTTGCCAAAAAAAAGCGCATCCCGGAGGATGCGCCTTGGTTGCCTTGCAGTGGTCTTTGCCTACATTACTTCGCGAGCAGTTCGATGACTTTTTCGGTGAAGGGGTTGGCGAAGAGAATGATCATGGCCACGACGAAGACGTAGATGGCGAGGGACTCGATCATCGCCAGACCGATCATCATGGTGGTCAGGATCTTGCCGCTGGCGCCGGGATTGCGGGCCACGCCTTCGACCGCTTTCTGAATGGCCAGACCCTGACCGATACCGGTTCCGAGGGAACCGAGACCCATGCCGATACCGGCGGCTAC
>CAWDZB010000006.1:0-270522 GCA_963806685.1 uncultured delta proteobacterium | reverse complement strand
GATGTTGGTGAGAATGCGCGGCAACGCAAGCCCGCCGGGACAGGCCAGGTAGCGCGGTGTCCACTCGGGGCCGAATTTTCCTTTGTACTCGCGCAGCCCCTGAAAATTGTAGAAGTGTTCGCCGTGACGGAAGACCAGCGCCCCGAGCCGGTTCCATAAAGGGGCAAAAGAGCGGTTTTCCAGGCCCGCCAGGGGCGCCATGCCCAGGTCGAACCAACGGAACCCCTGTTGCTGTCCCCAGAGGATCAGGCGGACGAAGAGATAGTCCATGGTGCCACTCGGCGCGGTGGGGTGGAAGCGCATCAGGTCGACGGAAAGCTCCTCGCAATCGCCGCCCGGCCAGAGATTGGCGAAGGCGACGATGGCTCCGTCCTGGCGGACCAGGGCGCAGGGAAAGTGCCGGAGGTAGCCGGCGTCGAAGTAGCCCAGCGAGAAACCTTTTTCGCGGGTGTGCTTGGCAGCCAGCCAGGCATCGGAAACGGCCTGCAGTTCGGGCAGCAGCGCGGGGACGGCAGCCGCCGGCACGACCTCGAAGCTGCACCCGTCCTTTTCCAGGCGGCGGAGGATGTAACGCAAACCGCTGCGCGAGCCTCCGCCCAGGGAAAACTCCGGCAGCGCAACCCGGGCCTTTTCGCCGATCTTCACCGGCGTCAGGCCGAGATCGAGGTAGAGGGGCAGGGTATCGGGGCCGACCTCGTAGAAGACCGGCCAGCCGCCATGCCGTTCGCAGAGTTGGCGGAATTGCCAGGCAAGTTCCTCCTGCACTGCCTTCTCGCCGACCGGGTCGCCCAGTGCCACCCAGCTGCGTCCCTCGACGGCGTACATGATAAAGGCGGTTTCGGCCGGGTTGAACAGCAGGGCTTTGTCGCCGAGCAGCGCCAGGTTGGCCGAGGTCTGCGGCACCCGCTGGATCACCTCCAGGGCGCGCTCCAGCGCGGCCGGGCCGGGGCGTTCGGGATCCCCCGGCACCGGGCGCAGCAGCTTGACGACGGCAAAGAGCAGCAGCAGGACGCTGGCGCCCACCTCGGCGCGCAGAAAACGGGGCGCATCGCCGCGCAGGGCGAAATGCCACCAGAGTTCCCCGGAATAGGCCTGGTGCTTGTAGGAAAAGAAGCCCAGCCAGAGCGAGCAGGCCAGCACCAGCAGGATCGTCGCCGCCCAACTGGCGCTGAAGGGTTCGCCGAGCAGGGGGGAGCGCCGGTAGAAGTGCCGGCGGCAGGGGAGGAGGGCCGCCAGCATCATCAGGAGCAACAGGGCCTCCTCGTAGTCGACCCCCTTGAGCAGGGAGAAGAGGCTGCCGGCTGCCAGCAGAACCGCGGCCAGCAGGTAGGCCGCGTCGAGGCGGCGCTGCAGGCCCCGGGCCAGAATCAGCAGCCCGGCCCCGGCCAGGCTGCCGAGGAAATGGGAGAGTTCCACCACCGGCAGCGGCAGAAAGTCCTGCAGCCAGTGCAGGCGGGAGGGGACGGCCGGCGTCGCCCCGGAAAAGAGCAGGATGGCGCCGCCGGCCAGGGTACTTGCCGCCAGCAGGTGCGGCACCATCACCGAGCTCCAGCGGCCGGCGAACTGGGTCGCCTGGAACAGGCGCCCCTGCTTGCGGCGCAGTTCCCGCCAACCGAGAAGGAGCGCAGCCAGTCCCAGCGGCAGCAGGTAGTAGATGCCGCGGTAGACGAGCAGGGCGCCGATCAGGGTGTCGATGGGGACGTTCGGGGCAAAGGTCAGGACCAGCGATTCGAAGACCCCCAGGCCGCCCGGCACATGGCTGATCAGCGCCACCAACTGGGCGAGCATGAAGACCCCCAGCCATTGGCCGAAGGAAATGGGCGCCGACGCCGGCAGCAGGGCGTAAAGGACGCTGCCGGCCAGCACCCAATCGAGAGCCCCGACCAGCAGCTGACCGAGGGCCAGCCGCGGGGCCGGTAGCTGGAATTCCCAGCCGCGTAGCCGAAACGGGGCCCGGCGCAGGCCGACCAGCAGCAGGTAGGCAGCGACCGCGGCCAGCGAGAGCAGGCCCATGGCGTGGATCGAGACCAGGGGGAGGTGGCTGCCGGCCGGCAGAACCAGGGGTTCGCTCAAAAAGACCGTGCCGCCGGTCGCCAGCAGACCGAGCCAGAAGGTCACCACCGTGAAACCGACGACCCGGGCGATCTCCTCGGCCGACAGCCCCCATGCCGAATAGAGCCGGTAGCGGATCGACCCGGAGGTGAGCAGGGAGAGGCCGATGTTGTTGCTGAAGGCGTAGCTGATAAAAGAGGCGAAGGAGACTTTGCCCCGTTCCAGGGGATGGCCGACGTAGCTGATGGCGAGCCGGTCGTACGCGGTCATGACCAGGTAACTCAGGCCCGTCAGGATCAGGGCCGCGGCCAGCCGTGGTGCGGGGATGGCTCGCAGCTGACGCACGATGTCCTGATAGTGGTAGTCGGCCAAGGCGTGGTGAATCACCCAAAGTGCGGCGCCGAAGAGAATCAGCACCAGCAGGGGGGCGAGGGATTGGAGGCGTGGGGTCTTCATCGAATGGAGGCGGTCCTGGAAAATGAGTTTCGGTCCTGCCGGCAGTGGCGATGAGGACGGCTGTCGACGCCGGGAAGTGTAGCATGAAATTTTTTGCCGAACAGCCTGTTTCCCGGGGAGGACAAGGTTGTCTGGGAACTCCACGCCGGGCCCCGAACTGGGGACGAAATTCGGGGAGGCAAACAGCTACTCCCGGCTGTGCCCCCGGTAGACCTGTTCTATTCGCATACGGGCATCCCATACTCTGAGGAGTTCCTCGGCACCCCGGTCGGCATCAAAACCTGCGTTATCAAGGCCAACCAGATCAAGGAGCCGGTCACCGGCTACAGCCTCTCTGCCGAGTGGCCGACCAGCTACCTGTTGCAGGAGGTGAAGAAGGCAGGGATCAGCGAAATTGACTATATCGACAAGCGCACCCTGAGCATCCTCAACGGCCTCTACAAACGCGAGACCCTCATCATCCACGGCGACTGAATGTCCCAAGGCCCCAGAAGAAGCCCTTCGCCAGTTTCACCTCTTTCCTGCGCGGTCGGTGCTGGGGAAGTCCCGTTGTTTCCAGGTCGGACTTCTCTTCTTCTCTTTTCCATGGTATTCAGCACCCGACATGAGAAAGAAATTAGTTGCTCTCCAGCCATGAGCCATGGTACAGAATGAACGTTCATTCCGCACCCGAAACGAGGTGAACATGGCGAATGCAGATAAACGCGAAGACATCCTCCGCGCGGCTCTTGAGCTGATTGCCGAGCACGGCTTCCACGGCGCACCGATGGCGATGATCGCCGCCCAGGCCGGGGTCGGGGCGGGCACCATCTACCGCTATTTCGAAAACAAGGATGTGCTCATCGCCGAGCTCTACCGGGACCTGGAATCCCGAATCTACCCCGTGTTGATGGCGGGGTACGCGACTGAGGGCCCGATCCGCGAGCGCTTCCTGCACCTGGGCACAGCTTGGCTGCGGTACTTTATCGACAACCCCCTCGATTTCCGCTACCTGGAACAGTTTCACAATTCCCCCTACGGGGTGGAGTTTCGCCGCGACAAACTGCTGGGCAAGCCGGGGAACTGCGACGTCTACCGGGAGCTGTTTGCGGACGGGATTGCCCAGCAGGGCATGAAGGACTTGCCGCTGGCGGTCCTGTTCTCCCTCGCCTTCGGCCCCCTGCTGGCGGTGGTGCGAGACCACATCCTCGGCTTCATCGCCCTGGACGACGCCCTGATCGCCAGAATCATCGAGGCCAGCTGGGACGGAGTCAAACGCTAGGAGCCTGTCGGACTATATGGGTCGAAGCGAAAATTCGGAAGTTTGAGGCCGGATTCCGGGTCGTTTGCAGGCCCATAGCCGTAGCGATTAACCAAAAAGGAGCAGGAATTCGGGCCAAACAGCCGGATTTGCAGCCGACTCATGGATAGTCCGACAGTCTCCCAGGGACGGGGGTAACGTGAATTTAAAAGGACATTTCGCTCATCTCAGAATGGATGTTCATTCTAATAAACTGCCAGAGGTAGCTATGCGAACCATGCGGAAAACCAGAATGATTGCTATTGCAGGACTCCTGCTCGGGGGTCTGCTGATGACTGGCTGCGACGACCAGAAGGCGGCGGGTACTCCGCCCCAGGCACCACCCCCCGAGGTGGGGGTTGTGTCGATCGCGCCGCAGCGGGTGGTGCTGACCACCGAGCTGTCGGGCCGCACGGCACCCCATCGGGTCGCCGAGGTGCGGCCGCAGGTCGGCGGCATCATCCAGAAGCGCCTCTTCACCGAGGGCTCCGATGTCAAGGCCGGTGAGGTTCTCTACCAGATCGATCCCGCGACCTACCAGGCCGCCTATGACAGCGCCAAGGCGACCCTGGCCAGGGCCGAAGCCAACATCAACCCGCTCAAGCTCAAGGAGGGGCGGTTCCGCGACCTGGTCAAGATCAACGCCGTGAGCCAACAGGACTACGACGATGTTGAAGCGGCGCTCAAACAGGTCGAGGCCGAGGTCGAGGGGGCCCGCGCGGCGCTCGAAGCG
This sequence comes from uncultured delta proteobacterium, assembly GCA_963806685.1. Lineage (GTDB taxonomy): Bacteria > Desulfobacterota > Desulfuromonadia > Desulfuromonadales > DDH964 > DDH964. Next base: position 266,002 of record CAWDZB010000006.1, on the reverse strand, counting down.
GCTCGCATCGACCTCGACTACACCACGGTTAAGGCGCCCATCTCAGGCCGCATCGGCCGGTCGGCGGTCACCACCGGGGCGCTGGTCAAAGCCGAACAGGACCAGTCCCTCGCCACCATCCAGCAGCTCGATCCGATTTATGTTGACGTCACCCAGTCGAGCGCCGACCTGCTGGCGTTGAAGCGGAACCTCGCCAGCGGCCTGCTCAAAAGCAGCGGCCCGCAACAGGCCGAGGTCCGGCTGGTGCTGGAAGACGGCACCCTCTATCCGCAGCCGGGAACTCTGAAGTTCTCCGAGGTCACGGTCGACCCGAGCACCGGCTCGGTTACTCTGCGCACCCTCTTCCCCAACCCGCAGCAACTCCTCCTGCCGGGGATGTTCGTTCGGGTGATCCTCAAAGAGGGGGTCAACGAGAGGGCGATCCTGGTGCCGCAGCGGGGCGTGACCCGCAATCCGGCCGGAAACGCCATGGTCATGGTCGTCGGCGCGGAGGAGAAGGTCGAGCCGCGGGTGATCAAGGTGGTGCGGACGGTCGGCGACAACTGGCTGGTAAGCGACGGGCTCGAGCCCGGCGACCGCGTCATCCTGGAAGGAACCCAGCGGGCCCGCCCCGGGACGGTGGTCAAGGCCGTGCCCTTCGGAACCCCTGCCGCTGCGCCGCAGCCGGCCGCAGCGAAGTAGAGGAGTCCAGTCATGCCGAAATTTTTCATCAATCGCCCGATCTTCGCCTGGGTGATTGCCATTGGCGTTATGCTGGCCGGTCTGCTGGCGATCAAGACCCTGCCGGTCTCCCAGTATCCGCCGATCGCGCCGCCGCAGGTCGCCATCCGTGCGGTCTATCCTGGGGCCTCGGCGCAGACCGTACAGGACACGGTCACCCAGGTGATCGAGCAAAAGCTCAACGGCATCGACAACCTGATCTATATGTCGTCGACCAGCGACTCAACCGGAGCGGTCGCGATAACCTTGACCTTCAAGGCCGGCACCGACCCCAACATCGCCCAGGTCCAGACCCAGAACAAATTGCAGCTGGCCGTGCCACTATTGCCGCAGATCGTGCAGCGGCAGGGGATCCAGGTGGTCAAGTCGACCCGGAACTTTCTGATGATCGTCGGCCTGGTCTCGGAAGACGGTTCGATGGACCGCAACGCCCTGACCGACTACATGGTCTCCAACGTCCAGGACATCGTCAGCCGCCTGGACGGCGTCGGCGAACTCCTCCTCTTCGGCACCCAGAACGCGATGCGGATCTGGCTCGACCCGGGCAAGTTGCACAGCTACCATCTGACCGCCAGCGACGTGGTGGCAGCGCTGCAAGCCCAGAACGCGCAGGTCTCGGCCGGCCAGCTCGGCGGCCTGCCGGCCGAAAAGGGGCAGCAGCTCAACGCCACCATCACCGCCCGCACCCTGCTGCAGACCCCGGACCAGTTCGACGCCATCGTCCTGCGCACCAACCCCGACGGCTCGACGGTACGGCTCAAGGATGTGGGCGAGGCCAAGATCGGCACCGAGAACTACGGGGTCCAGGCGTTCTACAACGGCAAGCCGCTAGGGGGCATGGCGATCCGCCTGGCGTCCGGCGCCAACGCGCTCGAGACAGGGAACCGGATCAAGGCCAAGATGGCCGAACTGGGAAAATACTTCCCCGCCGGGGTGAAGGTGGTCTATCCCTACGACACCACCCCCTTCGTCAAGATCTCCATCGAAGAAGTGGTGCAGACCCTGATCGAGGCAATCTGCCTCGTCTTCGTCATCATGTTCCTGTTTTTGCAGAACATTCGCGCCACCCTGATCCCGACCATCGCCGTGCCGGTGGTGCTCTTGGGGACGATGGGGGTGTTGGCCGCCGCCGGCTTCTCGATCAACACCCTGACTATGTTCGCCCTGGTCATCGTCATCGGCCTGCTGGTCGACGACGCTATCGTCGTGGTCGAGAACGTCGAGCGGATCATGTCCGAGGAGGGGCTCTCCCCCCACGACGCCACCATCAAGTCGATGGGGCAGATCACCGGCGCCCTCTGGGGGATCGCCACCGTGTTGACGGCGGTCTTCCTGCCGATGGCCTTCTTCGGCGGTTCGACCGGCGTCATCTACCGCCAGTTCTCCATCACCATCATCTCCGCCATGATCCTCTCGGTGATGGTGGCGATGATTTTGACTCCGGCACTCTGCGCCACACTCCTGAAACCGATCGAACCGGGGCGTCATGCCGGCGAGACCGGCTGGTTTCGCTGGTTCTTCCGCTACTTCAACCGGGCCTTCGAATTTTGCCGGCACAACTATGAGCGGATCGTCGGCCACTCCTTCCGCAAGCCGCTTCGCTACCTGGTGGTTTACGGCGTCTTTGTCGCCGCCATGGGTTACTTTTTTCTCCATCTCCCCACCTCCTTTCTCCCCGACGAGGACCAGGGGTTCCTCATCTGCCAGGCCCAGCTGCCGGCAGGGGCCACCCAGGAGCGGACGATCCAGGTCCTCCGGCAGATGGAAAAGCACTTCCTGGAGGACGAAAAGAAGACAGTCGAGGGGGTCATCACCGTGGCCGGGTTCAGCTTCGCCGGCCGAGGCCAGAATATGGGGCTGGCCTTCGTCAAGCTCAAAAACTGGAAGGTTCGCCACAGCCCGGAGCTGAAAGCCAAGGCGATCGCCGGCCGGGCGATGAAGGCCTTCTCCAAGATCCGTGACGGCCTCGCCTTTGCCTTTTCGCCGCCGGCGGTGCTGGAACTGGGGGTGGCCAACGGCTTCGACCTGCAGCTGCAGGATCGCGGCGGGCTTGGGCATGAAAAGCTGATGGCGGCCCGAGGCCAGCTCCTCGGCATGGCGATGAAGGACCCCAAGCTGGTCGCGGTGCGCCCCAACGGCCAGGACGACTCCCCCGAGTTCAAGCTCGATATCGACGACGTGCGGGCCGGTGCCCAGGGGGTCTCGATGGCGGATATCAACAGCGTCCTCTCCACCGCCTGGGGGAGCTCCTACGTCAACGACTTTATCCAGGACGGCCGGGTCAAGAAGGTCTACATCCAGTCCGATCCCCGCTACCGGATGCTGCCGGAGGACATCGACCGCTGGTACGTCCGCAACAACCAGGGGCAGATGGTGCCGTTCTCGGCTTTTTCCACCGCCCGCTGGCAGTACGGCTCGCCGCGGTTGGAACGCTACAACGGCATCCCCTCGGTGGAAGTCCTGGGCCAGGCCGCTCCGGGCATCAGCACCGGCGAAGCGATGACCGAGATGGAAAAGATGGTGTCCAAACTGCCGGCCGGGATCGGCTACGAATGGACCGGTCTCTCCTACGAGGAGAAGAAGGCGGGCGCCCAGGCCCCGGCCCTCTACGCCATCTCGCTGCTGGTGGTCTTTCTCGCCGTGGCGGCCCTCTACGAGAGTGTGACCATCCCCTTCGTCAACCTGCTGATGCTGCCGCTGGGGCTGGTCGGAGCGGTGACCGCGGTGACCCTGCGCGGGCTCCCCAACGACATCTATCTGCAAATCGGCCTGCTCACCACGGTGGGTCTCTCCACCAAGAATGCCATCCTGATCATCCAGTTCATCAAGGATCAGCTGCATCAGGGACAGGAACTGGTGGCCGCCACCCTGGCGGCGGTGAGGATCCGGCTGCGGCCGGTCATCATGACTTCGTTGGCCTTCTTCTTCGGCACCCTGCCGCTGGCCTTGACCAGGGGCGCGGGGGCCGCGGCCCAGAATGCCATCGGTACCGCCGTTACCGGCGGTCTGTTGTCGGCGACCTTTATCGACCTGATCTTCATCCCGTTCTTCTTCGTCCTGGTGTCGCGCCTCTTTGCCAGGAAAAAGTCGGCCGTCGTCGCCGCGACGGTGGAGGTGAATTGATATGAAACTCAAAACATCTTTACTGCTGGCCCTGTTCGCGATCCTGACCGGCTGCTCGACCATGGCTCCGAACTACAACCGGCCGGCCACACCGGTCAGCGCTGACTGGCCCAACGGACCGTCTTACCAACCATCGGCTCAACCGGCAGGGCGGGCGCTGGCCGACATCCCCTGGCAGGAGTTTTTCGTCGACCCGCAACTGCAAACGCTGATCTCCCAGGCTCTGGACAACAACCGCGATCTGCGCGTCGCCGTCCTCAATATCGAGCGTTCCCGGGCCCAGTATCAGATTCAGCGTTCCGATTTGTTTCCCAAGGTCGATGCCACGGCCGACGCCAGGGCCCAGCGCCTGCCCAAGGATCTTTCCGGCACCGGACAGGCTAAAACGGTGCACGAATACAACGTCGGACTCGGTGTCAGCTCCTACGAGCTGGACCTCTTCGGTCGCGTGCGCAGCCTCAAGGAACAGGCCCTGGAGGAATACCTCGCCACCGAACAGGCCCGGCGCAGTGTGCAGATCAGCCTGGTTTCCCAGGTTGCAATCAGCTACCTGAACCTGGCCGCCGACCGGGAACGGCTGCAGCTGGCCCAGGAAACTCTGGCCAATCAGCGGACTTCCTACCAGCTTATCAAGAGCCGCTTTGATGCCGGCGTCGCCTCGGCACTCGACCTCTATCAGGCCCAGACCAGCGTCGATACGGCCCGGGTCGATATTGCCCGCTTCACCACCCTGGTCGCCCAGGACGTGAACGCCCTGACCCTGGTGGTCGGCGCACCGTTAAGTTCCGAACGGCTCCCGACGGCGCTATCGCAAAACCTCGCTGCCCTGCAGGACCTCACTCCCGACCTGCCGTCGGAGGTGCTGCTGACCCGACCCGACATCCTCCAGGCCGAGCATCTACTCAAGGCCGCCAACGCCAACATCGGCGCGGCCCGAGCCGCCTTTTTCCCGCGCATCGCCCTGACCACGTCGCTCGGCACCGGCAGCAATGCCCTCTCCGGTCTTTTTCAGTCCGGCTCCATGGGCTGGCTGTTCACCCCTCAGCTCTCCCTGCCGATTTTCGACGCCGGGAGCAACCGGGCCAATTTGGAGGTGGCCAAGGTCGATCGGGACATCGCGGTTGCCGGGTACGAAAAGGCAATTCAGATCGCCTTCCGGGAGGTGGCGGACGCCTTGGCACAGCGCGGCACCATCGACGATCAACTGGCCGCCCAGCAATCTCTCACCGACGCCGATGCCGAGAGCTATCGCCTCTCCCAGGCCCGTTACCGGAAAGGGGTCGACAGCTATTTGACCGTCCTCGATTCGCAGCGCGCTCTCTACAGCGCCCAGCAGAACCTCATCGGCACCCGCCTGACCCGGCTCGCCAACCTGGTCACCCTGTACAAGGTCCTCGGCGGGGGGAGCAGGTAGACGGGGAAATATGAAGGGCCGAGAGAAGGCACCATGCCTTCACTCAGCCCCTTTTTCTCCTTATGCTTCATCGGCTTACGTTCCCGACCAAGAAATCCACCTTGAACACCAAAAGCGCCTACGGCCCTCAACGGTCAATAGGCGCTTTTGGTTGTGGTACCGGGCTTTTTATGAAACGGCGGTTTCAAGTTCGAAGTGCAACAGGTTTTAGGATGCGTGCATAGTATTCGCGAAAGTCGAAGTCTGGCAGAAAAATTTCCGCCGGGCACTTCCAGCCAAGGCTTTTCCTCGGCCTGGCGTTGAGTTTCAAGGCAATCTGGTCAAGCTCCTCCTGGGAGAACACCGAAAGATCCGTACTCTTTGGGAGATACTGGCGCAGAAGACCATTGGTGTTCTCGTTGATTCCTCGCTGCCAGGGACTATGGGGATCGGCAAAGTAAACCTTGATCCCGGTCTTCTCCGACAGCGCCTCGTGGCAGGCCATTTCTTTGCCTTGGTCGTAGGTCATACTTAACCGCCGTTGGGCTTCGATCCGGTTGAGAACATAGCTGAACCCCTTCTGGGCTGACTCGGCACTGGCATTGTCGACTTTGGCCAGAGTCACGAACAGACTGGTTCTCTCCACCAGCGTCCCCACGGCGGAAGCATTGCGAGCCCCTTTTATAAGGTCGCCCTCCCAATGGCCAGGAACCAATCGTTCGTCCACCTCGGCGGGACGCTCATGGATGCTGAGCATATTGGGAATACTGCCCCGACGATCTTCGCCACGGGTGCGCGGCCGGCGCTTTTTGCGGGATTGCCGCAGCAGGGAAATAATCTCCTTGCGCAGTTCACCACGTGGCATGGCATAGATTGCCGTGTAGATGGTTTCATGACTGATCTGGAACTGAGGTTCTGCGGGGTGCATGCGCTTCAGTGTAGCAGAAACCTGCTCCGGCGAATTCCCCGTTCCCAAGAGCGAAACAACCTCCTCCCAGAGAGCTTCGCCAGGGATGAGCCGCTTGGCCTTTCGCGGCTGGTGTGCCAGTTCTCTGGCGCGTTGTTCGGCACGTGAGGCACGATAGCCGCCTGCCACGGGTCGCCGCCCCCGCCGCCCTGCTCGGGAAGACGGGGGCTCCCAGTCGTTCCGGTGCAACTCGCGGCTTACGGTGCCCACGGAACGGTTCAAACTCCGGGCGATGGCGCGCAGGGAATGTCCCTGCTCCAGTCCCACTTGAATCACTGCCCGCTCTGTACCATCCAGATGCTTGTAGGGTTTTTCCATCGCAACACTTTAACTCCTCAAAGTGTTGCACTTCAATTTTGAGCCCGGCAACCTATTTTGGCCCAGAGAATGGGCCTATAAGGGGAAAAAAGATCTGGATTGAGTGCCTTCTTCTTGTTTTTCAACGGGTTGTCTTGTTCCAGTCCCAGCTATGTTCCCTTCTTAAAACTCTTCTATTGACATGTCTTTTCTCAGGGAAGCTTACGGTCCCTGAGCATAAACTGAGACGACAGCTACCCTCCATAAATTAAATTTTTCATACGGCATCTCAGCAAGTATTCAAAAACTAAATAATCGAAGAGTCATATGGTTAATATGAGGAACAAAATTGCTTAAGGTTATTATTAAGCAAAACGTATATAGAATTTGTTGATTTATAAATCCCGTATAATGAGTTTTCAGAGATATGGAATACAGGTGTTTTGCATAAATCATTTACAAACTCTGGTTCCTTTTTGAAGAATTGAGGATCCCAGAGAAATTGTGTGCTAGACATCCCAGTAGATTGAAACATCTTTGCGGCTATCCATCTTGTCATAGGTCTAGCGTTATAATGGATTAATCTGTTAGATTCTAGAATTGTTTTGGATTGGGGAGCTTCTTTGTTTTCACCTAAAATATACACTGGATAATCGTCGTGTATGCCAGTTCTCAACAAGTCGGCCTGTATAAGGTTTACTGTGTTCATATCGTAGTCAAATTGATTTTTTAACGCAACTCCATATTGGTAACTTATTACAATTGCAACAATGATAGGAATTGACCACATATATGAAAACTTTCCATTGCGCGTCTTAAACGATAATATAATTGGAATTGCAGTAAATAAATAATATGAAGGAATGGTTCTTGGAATAGCAAGTGTGTTTTTTAGAAAAATCATTGGGCCAAAAATAGAAACCAAATAAAACAATAAAGATAAAAACAAAGATGTTATTCGCTGAAATTTTTCTTCTTTTTTGAAAATATCAAATACCCAAAACGCAAGCGCCCATATAAACAAAAGAGAAAAAAATATTTTAATTGAAAAAGTATCTAATAAAAACAACCTTCCATAAAACTTCTTAAAATTTAAGAATATTTGGTGTAGGAAATTGCTGTCGAAGGGGATCATGACGTCCCTTCCACGATGTATATTAAAAAATTTATTTATTGTAAAATAGTAAATAACAACAGAAATTAAATATTGAGACATACGTACATAAATTCGTTTCACGATTTTCGAAAAAGATATTTTTCCTTCTAAGAATAAAATCTCAAGTGAAATTAGGCCTATAAAAAAATTGATAGTTGGCTGATATAGACTGAGTGCTGCTACAAGTAATACAATTGATTTAAAGAAACAAATTTTATTTTCTAGTATCTGACAAAAGGCTAAAGTTGTTAAAAATAAACTGAGTGTCATTCCGAAAGAATCGAATCTGTAGGACAGGTTAGATAAAAAGAATGGGTTTATAATTAGAATTGATGCAACAAAGAGCATGCTGTACTGAAACTCGCGCTTTACATACTCGTTGTAGATAAAAGCTGTAATTGCTAATAAAAAGATTGATGCAATCTGAGTAAGGGGTGCGATGTCGAGAATTTTGCCATTAAGGGAAATTGCAAGTACGCGGTAAACGTATGTGGCTAGAGGGCGCCCTATATTCTCCCAATCAGTAAATCCATCTGTTACGCGAGCAAAATCGTCCCAATAGTAAATATTTGAATGGATGATAGGGTATACAAAAAAGGCTGCAATTGTTAAAAAAAATAAAAGATCCCTTTTTTGCTGTGAGTCAATTTCGTGAATCTTGATCATATATTGAATCCTTTATTTTTTTGCCGTTAAACATCCTGCGGATATGAATTGGAGGTGGCTAAAGAAAGTTTTGATGGGTCCTGTCTTTGGCTCTGCGTCTTATATCTTTAAATATGTAGCATGGCTTTTGTTCTGCTTCTTGGTAGATGCGACCTAAATATTTCCCTAAGAATTCCAATTGACATCATTTGAAGTTTCCAGAGCAGGATGACCAAGGGAGCAATTGTTGTGAACACGGCCGTTGGATCTCCGTTGATAATTTTGTCTAACACCATTACAAATACATGAATAAGGGCTTGCAAAGCAGTCAGGAGACCGATATGTGCTAAAATTTTAAAAAGCTGTCCAAGACTACCCCTGTGCTATTCTGCCATTCTATTATTATTTCCCGGATAATGTTTATGTAGTCTTGCAGATCTCTAATAATTTCCATTATTGCTTGACCTGCCACCTGGTCAAGTCCTGCAAACATTGCGGGTTCTTTCCCGACACTACGAAAGAGGTTGATTGACACAATTGAATTATCGGCAACAATCTTACGGCGCACCAAAATTTCAGTACCGTTGGTTTAACCGTCGTTTATGGAATTTGTCCAACCATGAACCCACTTAATTGAGGATGTTCTCTGACAGCCTTATAATAAATATCAATAGTTCCTTCCTCGGTACGTACTGGAATAAATAAAGAAATGGTCATTTGTTGTTCTCAGAAAAAACAATAAAATGTGAGAATAAAAACCCTAAAATGAGACTCAAAGCCGAAAAGCTAACCAAGGTAAAAAGGCCAGGTAGCCTGAGGCGATCAGACAGGAATCCTATTGCGAAGCTCAATAACCCCATGAACAGCACAAAAACAATATATCTCGATAACGAGGCATAAGTCTTAAAAGTATACTTTTGGTTTGCAAAGAAAGAAAAATTTACTGCGACTATAAATGCGAAGAGATTACTGAAGGATTGTTTTACCTCAAAGAAGTCGAATAAAAAATAAAAAATAGTCCAGTGAATAATGGTGTTTAGCACGCCAACGCTAGCAAATTTTCTGAATAATATTAGTATATATAAGTTGAAAAAACTCTTCAATGATATCATTATAGTAAAATCCAGATCAGGAAATACTATTAGTTTAGTAGGCTTGCGAGGTTATTATATGTGTGAAGTTTGTAGAGAAAATACCTTGCGCCTAGATGTAAGCTGAATTTCTTTATTCGGAGGTTGCATTCCAATTTATAAGGGCACCGTTTGTATTAGCGGCTCTCAAAAACTTGACCTGGGATGTGGGGTTTTTAGATATTTTGAAATGTTAGAGTCATATCCCAATTTGTCAAACCTGCCCCTCTCCGAAGTGCTCCCGACAGTTTCTTCGCAGAACCTCGCTACCCTGCAGGACCTCACTCCCGACCTGCCGTCGGAGGTGCTGCTGACCCGACCCGACATCCTCCAGGCCGAGCTTCAACTCAAGGCCGCCAACGCCAACATCGGCGCGGCCCGAGCCGCCTTTTTCCCGCGCATCGCCCTGACCACGTCGGTCGGCACCGGCAGCAATGCCCTCTCCGGTCTTTTTCAGTCCGGCTCCATGGGCTGGCTGTTCACCCCTCAGCTCTCCCTGCCGATTTTCGACTCCGGGAGAAACCGGGCCAATTTGGAGGTGGCCAAGGTCGATCGGGACATCGCGGTAGCCGGGTACGAAAAGGCAATTCAGATCGCCTTCCGGGAGGTGGTGGACGCCCTGGCACAGCGCGGCACCATCGACGATCAACCGGCCGCCCAGCAATCTCTCACCGACGCCGATGCCGAAAGCTATCGCCTCTCCCAGGCCCGTTACCGGAAAGGGGTCGACAGCTATTTGACCGTCCTCGATTCGCAGTGCGCTCTCTACAGCGCCCAGCAGAACCTCATCGGCACCCGCCTGACCCGGCTCGCCAACCTGGTCACCCTTTACAAGGTGCTTGGTGGGGAGGAGAGTAACGGCCACAATCGCCTGCTCCCGGCCCTGCCTTGATTAATCAAATAAAAACAGCCCCCTGTAATTGCCGGGGGCTGTTCCATCTCATTTCAATGAGCGTGAAGGTCTTATTTGAGAATCGGCCGGGGGGTGTCCGGTGCGTTGGGAGGAAGCAGCGGATATTGGATCATCGGCTGGCGACCGTTGAGGCTGTCGAGAAACGCCACCAGCAGGCCCTCATCCCGGTCGGTCAGGGCAATGCCGAGTTGGGCGGAGCCCATGACCCCTACTGCCTGTTTGAGGTCCCAGATTTTCCCGGAATGGAAATAGGGAGGTGTCAGTCCGACGTTGCGCAGCGACGGTGCGCGGAAGACGTATTCATCGCTGACAGTCTTGGTGACCTTGTACCGGCCGGTGTCGTTCGGCGGCAGGACCTCGCTTCCCGGTTTTTCAATGACCCCGAAGGGAAAGTACCCGGAACCGCCGACGTTGACCCCGCTGTGGCAGCCGGCGCAGCCCTTGGCAAGGAACAGCTCCAGGCCCGCCTGCTGGCTGCTGTCCAGGGCCTGGCGGTCGCCGCGCAGGTAACTGTCGAAGGGGGCCGGAGTCAGCAGGGTGGCTTCGAAAACTTCGATGGCTTTAGCGACGTTGTTGAAGGTAAGCGGCTGATCTTCGCCGGGAAAGGCCTGGCGGAACAGCTCGCGGTACGCGGGAAGGCTCTGCAGGGTGGCGATCACCCGCTCCGGCGTGTTATTCATCTCCACCGAGGCCTGGACCGGTCCCTTGGCTTGTTCGGCGAGGTCCTTGGCCCGGCCGTCCCAGAACTGGGCGATATTGAAGACCGCATTGAGGACCGTCGGCGCATTACGCGGACCTTTCTGCCAGTTGTGGCCGGTGGAGGTCTCCTGCAGGTCCCCCCCGGCCAGGCCGACATTGTGGCAGGTGTTGCAACTGATCAGTTGCGAGGCGGAGAGGCGCGGATCGAAGTAGAGCATGCGGCCTAGCTGCAGCTTGGCCGGGGAGGCGGGGTTGCCGGCCAGGGCCGGCGGCGCATCGGGCAACGGCTGGAAGATCGCCCGGCTGCGTTCAAGGAGGTCGGGCTGGGCGGCGACGCTAGCGGTCACCAGGGCCAGTAACGCCAGCATAAGCAACGGGGTCCGGTACATGGTCGGTTCTCCTTTGGTTGGTGCCTGTCGGCAGGTTTCGGGCGGGGTTGCGGCCGGAGGAGAGAGAGGAAGGTACGGCCGGAGATGCTGCGGCTGGTTCCGGGGAGGCTTGTGGAGAATCCGGTATTACAAACAACATTAGCCTATATTAACAAAATGTCCAGAGGTGGTTTCAGTCAGGCAGAATTCCGTCCTGAAAACAATGGAAAGGCATAGCGGCCTTACCCGCTCGGATCTGCTTTTGAAAACCCTGGATATTCCACTACCCGGCCACGGAGCCTGGTTCCTGTTAAACTTGCCTGCAAACCCTGCCTTCGGAGGAAGTCCATGGAAAGATACCAGGAAGTCGTCGTCACCAACATCAAGATGCCGTTTTTGTCGATGGTGGTATTCATGATCAAGTGGGCCATCGCTGCGATTCCCGCCCTCATCATCCTCTCGCTACTGTTCAGCCTCCTCACCATGTTTTTCGGCGGCTACGTGGGGTTTCACCATACCTGGAAAAGTGTTTAGTATCCCGTGCGGTTAATTCTATTCCTCAATTCTGGTCCTTTTGGCCCCTGCCCGCGTTGCGCCTCCTTGGCTTAGCGCATGGCTAGGCCGACGTCGGGGGCACCTTGACAGGGGCCAAAATGTCTCGAAATTCACAGACACAACTAACCGCACGGGATACTAACTGCCCCGTGGCCAGCCTGCCTGTTCTTCCTGGCCAGGAGAGGGCCAAGCGGAGCCGCTGCTGATCGGCTATGATGGATTCAAGGAACCCGGAAGGGAGAAGCAGATGCGCGGGAACGACCGGAAAGCGATGCTTCGCACCATCGAGGAAGAATTTCTCCTGACCCGCAACCTGACCGGGCGGGAGCATCTCTCACCGGCGGTGCTGGAGGCCATGGCGCGAGTGCCGCGGGAAGAGTTTGTGCCGGACCAGTTGCGCCACGAGGCGTTTGCCAATTACCCCTTGCCGATCGGCGAGGGGCAGACCATCTCCCAGCCCTTCATCGTGGCGCTGATGACCGACCTGCTCGAACCGCAGCGCGGACAGACCATCCTTGAAGTCGGTACCGGTTCCGGCTACCAGGCGGCGATTCTGTCACTGTTGGTGGACCAGGTCTTTTCCCTGGAAGTCGTACCGCTGTTGGCCGAGCAGGCCGGACGGCGCCTGGAGCGGTTGGGCTACGGCAACGTTGCGGTGCGCCAGGGGGACGGCTACCGGGGGTGGCCTGAACATGCCCCCTTTGACGGTATCGTCGTCACCGCCGCCGCCCCCTTTGTGCCGCCGGCCCTGGTCGAACAGCTCCGGGTCGGGGGATGTCTGGTGATTCCGGTCGGGCTCCCCTATCACCACCAGGAACTGCAGCTGGTAGAAAGGGATGCCAGCGGGGAGCGCAAGACCACCAGTATCCTCGGGGTGGCCTTTGTCCCGATGGTCCAGGTGCACTGAAAAAGGGGGAAGCCGATGACCGCGATGCAGAAAGAAGAAAGTGGCGCCTGCTCCTTTGCCCGGCCCTTCCCGGTGCAGGTCGAGTGCTACGCCGGCTACCGAGGCGAGGAGACGCCACGCCGCTTCCAACTGGGAACCCGATCGGTGGTGGTAAGCGAGGTCGTCGACCGCTGGCTGGCTCCCGATCACCGCTACTTCAAGCTACGCGGGGACGACGGCGGGCTCTACATCCTGCGCCAGGACGGCGCCTCGCTGGAGTGGGAGGTGTTTTTTTTCGCGGCCGGACCGGAAACTGGAAGAGCCGGCTTCTAGGCTGCCAACCCCTATCATCTGAAAAGGAGCTTGCCATGAAGGTCACCATCGAATTCTGCAACCGTTGAGGCTATCGCGACCGGGCCGCCAGTCTGGCGGCCAGACTCGAAAAGGAACTTTCGGCAGCGGTCACCCTACACGAGTCGAGCGGCGGGGTTTTCGAGGTCACCGTCGACGGGAAACTGCTTTATTCCAAGAAGCAGACTGGCCTCTTCCCAGACGAACAGGCGCTGGTGGCGCGATTGCGGGAACGGGCTTAATAAACCGGTAGTCCGGGGAGCAACACTTCCCCCGGTTTCAAATAGAGGTGAGTCCCGGCTCTATGGGGTGTCCTAAAAATCCCTTAGAAAACTACGCCTCTGTTTGAGACAAAAAATAGGAACGACCCAACCAGGTGAAACCAGGTTGGGTCGTTGGATGTCCAATAAATCCTGACAATAAAAAACAGAAATAGTCGAGAGGTGTTCCTTCCTTACCTGACAACCTCCCCGCGTAGCTTCCCGAGCTCTTTAAGATGCTCTCGCTCCTCTTCGGCCAGATCGATGAAGACCGATCGGGTCTGTCTACCATCGAAGGCGGTCGCCATCCTTAGATAGAGGTCCAAGGCATCGGTTTCCAGGGCCATCGCCAGGTCCAGGGACCCGGCGAAATCCTTACCCGCCTCCGGGTACATGGAGAGCACCTGGTCCGGGGTCTGCCCCCCCTCCAGAGCTCTGGGTACGATGATCTTATCAAACTCCGTGCGTTCGCCGCCGTTTTCCACCAATGCCCGGTAGCGTTCCCATAGGCGCTCTTCGTGTTGCATCTCGGCATCGTACAGAGTTTCGAAGAGGCGCTTTGCCTCAGGCACGGCGCTGCGTTCGGCAAGTTTCCGGTAAAAGCGGCGGGAGCCCTTTTCAAGCCCGTAGGCCAAGGCTATGATTTGCTCGATGGTCTCGTTGCCTTCGAGCAGATACATTCCCTGCCCCACCGAGGCCTTGGAAACCAGGCCATTCCAGGCGTCAATCCCCCCGTTCATCGAGGTTGCATCGAAACCGTGGTTGGATAACACGTTGGCAGCCGACCGGCTGCGCCCCCCGGCCTTTCAGTAAGCCAGGACGGGTTTCTCCGGGTCGATCTCCCCCAGGCGCTGTTCCAGTTGCGGCAGCGGTATCAGGACGGCACCGGGCAAATGCCCGTTCTCATATTCTCCGGGTTGTCGCACGTCGAGAAGGGTGAAGGATTCGGGCGAGTGCCCCTTCAGCCAGCGGCGGGCCTCGTCGGCCTCCATGGTCTTCACCCGTGAAAACAGGTCCCTAAATCGCATAATTTTCTCCCTGCATTACTTTACTCACATGTTGGAACCAGTGACGCTCTCCTCAGAGCGTAGCTGGGAGACCGTCATGGAAGCTTACGAATAAAAGGCTGAATGAGCAAGCGGGACAGACTGAGCATTGCCGGATCCCGAAACTCCTTGAGGCCAATGCTCATTCCCGGATGCCCCAATTCGGGTTGAGGGCGATAGGTTCCGCAGAGTCGATCCCACCACGGCAGATTGAAGCCGAAGTTGCTGTTGGTCTCCCGGGGGATGACCGAATGATGGACCCGGTGCATGTCCGGTGTCACCACGAGCAGCCGCAGCCAGCGATCTACCGTTTCGGGCATCCGAATATTGCCGTGGTTGAATTGGGCCGTCGAGTTCAGCACCACCTCAAAGATGAGAACTGCGCCTGCTGGTGGTCCGAGCAGGGTCACTGCCGCCAGTTTGACGCCGATGGAAATGACGATCTCGATGGGATGAAAGCGATTGCCGGTGGTGACATCGATATCGAGGTCCGTGTGGTGCATGCGGTGAACGCGCCAGAGAATCGGCAGGAAATGGAACAGGACATGCTGGAGATAAATAACGAAGTCGAGAGCCGCGACGGCCAGAACGATCTTGCACCAGCCCGGTAGGAGCGAAGAGGTTCAGGAGGCCCCAGCCCCTCTGTTGGGCCAGGTACGCCATTCCAACCGGAAGGACAGGCACTAAAAAGCGCACCGCCGCGGTATCGATCGCCACCAGGGCAAGGTTGGAGAACCAGCGCCGTCCTTTGCGGTCGGTCAGCGCCCGCCGGGGCGCGACAACTTCCCAGGTGGCGACAAGTCCCAGGGTTCCGAAGAAAAATGCAAGCCGAATGAGTTGTTCTTTTTGCATGCCAACGCTCTTTCCTGCAGAACGGTTTGCCAAACGGAAGAATGATTTCCCTGGTCCGGAGAAACCGGCCTGCAGAAAAACCGTCGCCCGTAGCACTATAGGTCGTACCAAAAAGGGTAGCAGGGACGTGTCTTACGGAAAAGGAGAAATCTGACGCGTAATATTTTGTTTCCACCCCGTCCGGCGCATGCCCTGCAAGCAGAACCGACCTGACTTTGCCTCTCCAGCAAGGACACTTTTATCAATTTCCCGGATATTAAGTAAATGAGAATAGCTTTGTGCGGAGGCAACTTGGGATTGTCTCATAAGTAGCATCCCTGAAGCGAGCAGCGCCGGCAGTCTGGCCAAGGCCGGTTATCAAACCTCCTGGGACTCGAAAAATGTCGGTCCAATTCGTTATTGCGAAACTTGCGAGGCCGGCAGGTGAGTGTGCAAATAGAGAGCGCTCCCCCAGGCTGGCTGTTGTCCAGCACAGGCATCATTGCACACCGGGTCCCAAACCCCGGTCCCGGGGAAAGTGCCTGCCCGGGGTTCTTCCCGGGCAAAGGCAAACCCATCTTTTGGTTTGACACCCGTTTGGGCCTGGCGTATACAGGGAGACTTTGCTCGCCCGGAGGCGAGCGCCATCCCTTTATTCGTCACTGAAAGTGAGCCGTTATGATCAACCTGAAACCCGAAGTTGTAGCTCGCCTCGAGCGGGTCCTCAGTTCCGTCGAAATGCTTTTGCCCAGGGCTGTCGCGCCGATCGACTGGTCCACCTGTACCGCTGCCAACTGGCGCCGCCATTCCTTCTCCGGATATCTCGAAGCGGTCAAGGTGACCGACACCACCTCGCTGGACGAACTGCTCGGCGTCGAGAAGCAAAAGGAGGTGATGATCAGCAACACCCGCCAGTTCCTTTTCGGTCTTCCAGCCAACAACGCCCTGCTCTGGGGCTCGCGCGGCACCGGCAAGTCTTCCCTGGTCAAGGCGCTGCTCAACAAGTTCGCACCCGAAGGGCTGCGGGTCATCCAGGTGGAGAAGGAGGACCTGATCTATCTCTCCGAGATCTTCGCTGCGGTGGAGAACGAACCCTACCGTTTTATATTGCTCTGCGACGATCTGACCTTCGAGGTCGGCGAACTGAGCTACAAGATGCTCAAGAGCGCCCTCGACGGTTCTGTCTATTCGGCGCCGGAGAACGTGCTGATCTATGTCACCTCCAACCGCCGCCACCTGCTGCCCGAATACGAGAGTGACAAGATCGGCGGCAAGTTCGTCAACGGCGAGTTGCAGCAGAGCGAAGCAACTGAGGAAAAGGTTTCCCTCTCCGACCGCTTCGGGCTGTGGGTTCCCTTCCAGGTCTTCAACCAGGATCGTTACCTGGAGGCGGTGCGCCTCTGCGTCGAGCGTGAGGGGCGCAAGCAGCAGCTGGAGATTCCGTGGTCCAAGGAACTGGAGCTGGAGGCGATCAAGTGGTCCCACGACAAGAGCAAGCGCTGCGGCCGGACCGCCTTCCAGTTTGCCAAGAACTGGGTCGGCCGTTACCTCCTGCGGCTGCGGGCGGCCTGACCGGCGGGGAGAACCGGTCGGCAGGGAAGGAACAAGGGGGACGATCCGTAACGGGACCGTCCCCTTGTTTATCAGGAGCCCCGAATTTCGATGACGATCGAGGAAGCAGAAGCTCTGGCTGAGATGCCAGAGGCCGCGCCCGAGGGTAGCGACCGGAAGTCGCGAGAGTACGGCGGAGGTGCGTCAAGCGTCACGGCATGCCGGGAACCTTCCTGGACGGAAGTGGAGACGCGACTGATGGAGGAAGTTGTCAGCCGCGGCAACATGATGGCGGCCTACGAGCGGGTGGTCAGCAACAAGGGGGCGCCCGGCATCGACGGGATGCCGGTTCGCGACCTCAAGGACTATCTGAAGAAGGAGTGGCCGCGCATCAAGGAAGAGCTGCTGAACGGGACCTATCAGCCCCGGCCGGTGCGCAGGGTGGAAATCCCCAAGCCCGGCGGCGGGATGCGCATGCTCGGCATCCCCACGGTGCTGGACCGGGTCATTCAGCAGGCGCTGCATCAGGAGCTGATGCGGCTGTTCGAACCGGACTTCTCCGAGAGCTCCTACGGGTTTCGGCCCGGAAGGAGCGCCCATCAGGCCGTTGAGGTCGCCCGCAGGCGTGTGTCCGAGGGGCGACGCTGGGTGGTCGATATCGACCTGGAGAAGTTCTTCGACCGGGTGGGGCACGACGTGCTCATGGCACGTGTGGCTCGCAAGGTTAAAGACCGTCGGGTGCTGCAACTGATTCGCAACTACCTGACGGCCGGAGTTCTCGAAGGAGGGATTGTCTCGCCCCGGGTGGAGGGGACGCCGCAAGGCGGCCCGATCTCACCCTTGTTGTCGAACATCCTGCTCGACGAGTTCGACAAGGAACTGGAGAAGCGCGGCCATGCCTTCTGCCGCTATGCCGACGACTGTAACATTTACGTTCATAGTCGCCGGTCTGCGGAGCGGGTGATGGCCTCGTTGACCCGGTTTCTCGAACAGCGGCTCAAGCTCAAGGTCAACCGCGCCAAAAGCGCCGTTGACCGACCCTGGCAGAGGACCTTTCTGGGCTACAGCATGAGCTTTCACAAGAAGCCGCGCCTGAAAGTGGGGCCTGGTAAACTCGAGAGACGACGATCCCGATTTGACGACGCCCAATGTGTACCTTATATTTTTGTAGAACATTGTTATTAGCCGTTTTTGCCCACGAAGTCCCGTTGCAGGATGTTTCGCGACGGCGGTTGTTCGGTTCCCCCTAACCCGAAGGAGAAAACGGATGAAGCTGTCAAGAGTCGTGGTGTCGGTCATTGTTCTTTCGCTGTTATCCGCCAGCCTGGCCTGTGCCGGAGAGACGCTGGACGCGGTGAAGAAAAAGGGGTTCATCCAGGTCGGTGTCAACGGCGGGGTATTCGGCTTCGGCATGCCGGACGAGAAGGGGGTCTGGCGTGGCCTTGACGTCGATACGGCCCGCGCTATCTCTGCAGCGGTTTTCGGTAATGCCGACAAGTTGAAATATACTCCCCTCACCGCCCAGCAGCGTTTTACCGCCCTGCAGTCCGGCGAGATCGACGTGCTGTGCCGCAACGCCACCCGCACCCTGACCCGCGAGACCCAGCTCGGCCTCAACTTTGTGCAGGTCAACTACTACGATGGCCAGGGCTTCTTGGTTCCTAAAAAACTCGGCGTGAAGAGCGCCAAGGAACTGAGTGGCGCCACGGTCTGCGTCCTGCCGGGGACCACCACCGAGCAGAACGCCGCCGACTACTTCCGTACCCATAACATGAAGTGGAAGCCGGTGGTCATCGAGGCGACCGCGGAACTGGCCAAGACCTTTTTCGCCGGGCGCTGCGACGTGCTGACCTCCGACGCCTCGCAGCTCGCCGGAGCCCGGGCCATCGCCCCCAACCCGAAGGACTACGTCATCCTCCCCGAGATCATTTCCAAGGAGCCCCTCGCCCCGGCAGTGCGCCACGGCGACGATCAGTGGCGCGACATCGTCGATTTCTCGGTGCTGGCGATGATTCAGGCCGAGGAGTACGGCATCACTTCGAAGAATGTCGACGAGATGCTCAAGAGCACCAATCCCGGCATTCAGCGCTTCCTCGGCGTAATCCCGGGCAACGGTGCGGCCCTCGGTCTCGACGAGAAGTGGGCCTACAACATCGTCAAACAGGTCGGCAATTACGGCGAGGTCTTCGAGCGCAACGTCGGCAAAAACACCCCGCTGGGCCTGGAGCGGGGGCTCAACGCCCTCTGGACCCAGGGCGGACTGATGTATTCGCCCCCCTTCAAGTAACCCTTGCAGCTGACGCCGGGGGCGCGGCGAGCCCGCGTCCCCGGCCCTGAAATGGTTCTCGACCTTGAACGAGACACCCGCCACCCCCAATGCCGACCAGGTCGCCCCGCCCCGGGTGCCGTTCTGGCGTGATCCCGCAAAGCGGGCCCTGGTTTTCCAGGCCGCCGCCTTGCTGGTGGTCTTTCTGCTCGGCTATTATCTTTTCGCCAATACCCAGGCCAACCTCGCCCGCCAGTCGATCGCCACCGGTTTCGGCTTCCTCAACAAGGAGGCGTCCTTTGAAATCGGCGAATCGCTGATCCCCTACTCGGCGGCCGATACCTACGCCCGGGCCCTGCTGGTCGGCGCCCTCAATACTATCAAGGTGGCCTTTATCGGCATCGTGCTCACCACCATCCTCGGGACCTTCATCGGCATCGCCCGCCTTTCGAAAAACTGGTTACTGGCAAAGCTGGCGGGGGGATTTATCGAAACGATGCAGAACATCCCGGTTCTGCTGCAACTTTTCTTCTGGTACGCGATCTTTTACGAGGCCTTCCCGTCCCCGCGCCAGGCGCTCCACCCTCTGCCCGGTCTCTTTATTTGCAACCGCGGCCTGATCTTCGGCGTACCGCTCAAGAACCCGGCCCATGCAGCCATGGGCTGGGCTTTTCTGGCCGCGTTGGTGGGCAGTTGGCTGCTGCATCGCTGGGCGCGTCGACGCCAGGAACGCACCGGCCAGTTCTTTCCGGCGGTGCGGGTTTCCCTGCTGCTCTGCCTGGCGTTGCCGACCCTGGTCTGGTGGGGATACGGGGCACCAGCGACGATGGATGTGCCGGTCCTGCGCGGCTTCAACTTCAGCGGTGGAATGACCCTCAGCCCCGAGTTCTCCGCCCTGCTGCTCGGTTTGGTCCTTTATACCTCGGCTTTTGTCGCCGAGATTGTCCGTGCCGGAATCCAGTCAGTGGGGAGCGGCCAGGTCGAGGCGGCGATGGCGGTTGGTCTGCGTCCCGGCCAGGTTCTGCACCTGGTGATCCTTCCCCAGGCGCTGCGGGTGATCATCCCGCCCTTGACCAGCCAGATGCTCAACCTGACCAAGAACAGCTCACTGGCGATCGCTATCGGCTTTCCCGACTTCGTGGCGGTCGCCAACACCACCATCAACCAGACCGGACAGGCGATCGAGGGGGTGGCGCTGATCATGGTCATTTTCCTCTTCTTCAGCCTCTCGACCTCCCTTTTCATGAACTGGTACAACAAAAAAATGGCCCTGGTGGAGAGGTGATGCGATGAATTCCTCCACTCCCGGTCCCGCTCCTGAAGTACTCAAACCGCCGGTCACCCGGGTCGGTGTCTTGGGCTGGCTGCGCGAGAATCTTTTCAATACCTGGTACAACTCCCTGCTTACCCTGGTGACCTTTGCCGTCCTGGCCAAGTTGGGGCCTCCTCTCTTCAAATGGGCCTTCGTCGACAGCCGCTGGTTCAGTAGTGCCGAAGCCTGCCGGGATATCGACGGCGCCTGCTGGTCGATTATTCCGGCCAACATTCGTTTCATCATTTTCGGCTTCTTCCCCCATGACCAGCAGTGGCGCCCGGCCATTGCCATGATCCTGCTGGTGGCGCTGGTATTCTATTCCAAGGATCGCCGCCACTGGACCCGATTTCTCGTTTGGTTGTGGCCCGCATCGCTGGCGGTGATGGGGATTCTGATGCATGGCGGCCTTTTCGGCCTGTCGGTGGTGGAGACCAGCCAGTGGAGCGGCCTGCCGCTGACCCTGATGCTGGCCCTGTTCGGCATGTTCGCCGCCTACCCGCTGGGAGTGCTGCTGGCCCTGGGGAGGCGTTCGCGGATGCCGGCGATCAAATCCCTGTGCGTGATCTACATCGAGCTGATCCGCGGCGTGCCGCTGATCAGCCTGCTCTTCATGTCCTCGGTGATGTTCCCGCTGTTCCTCCCCGAGGGGGTGACTATCGACAAGGTGCTGCGCGCCCAGGTGGCAATCATCATGTTCACTGCCGCCTATATTGCCGAAGTGGTCCGCGGTGGCCTCCAGGCCATGCCGCGCGGCCAGTACGAGGCGGCCGAGTCGCTGGGGTTAAAGCACAGCCAGACGATGCGGTTGATCATCCTGCCGCAGGCCCTGAAAATCGTCATCCCACCGAGCGTCGGGATTCTGATCTCGGCATTCAAGGACACTTCGTTGGTGGTGATCATCGCTCTCTATGACGTCCTCAAGACGACGAAGGTGACGCTCTCCAACCCGAAGTGGGCCGGGTTTTCGACCGAAGCTTACATCTTTCTGGCCGTTCTCTATTTCGTCTGCTGTTACGCCATGTCGAGCTACAGCCGGAAGCTCGAAAAAGCTCTGCACACCGGCCGCTGATCGCCTGCGGCCGCAGCCTGCGAGAGGTCTATGAACGACGTCCAGCCCGCCAATCCGACCATTGCCCCGCCGGGGGATGGAACGATCATCGAAATCAGCGATCTGCACAAGTGGTACGGGGAGTTCCATGTCCTCAACGGGATCGACCTGACTGTGCAGACCGGGGAGCGCATCGTCATCTGTGGTCCTTCCGGGTCAGGGAAATCGACCCTGATCCGCTGCATCAACCGGCTCGAGGAACACCAGCGCGGCCGGATCGTAGTCAACGGCACCGAGCTGACCAGCGACATCAAGAACGTCGAGAAGGTCCGCGCCGAGGTCGGCATGGTCTTTCAGCATTTCAATCTCTTTCCCCACCTGACGGTCCTCGACAACCTGACCCTCGGCCCGATCTGGGTGCGCAAGACGCCCAAAAAGGAAGCCGAGGAGGAGGCGATGGTCTACCTGGAAAAGGTCCACATCGCCGAGCAGGCGAAGAAGTTCCCCGGCCAACTCTCCGGGGGCCAGCAGCAACGCGTTGCCATCGCTCGCAGTTTGTGCATGAAGCCGAAGGTGATGCTCTTCGACGAGCCGACCTCGGCCCTCGACCCGGAGATGGTCAAGGAAGTCCTCGATGTCATGATCGGCCTGGCCGAGGAGGGGATGACGATGCTGGTGGTCACCCACGAGATGGGCTTCGCCAAAAGCGTCGCCCACCGGGTGATGTTCATGGACTACGGTCTGATCGTCGAGCAGAACACGCCCCAGGAGTTCTTCGACAACCCCCAGCACGAGCGCACCAAGTTGTTTTTAAGCCAGATCCTGCAGTGATCGGTTGTGGCCGGTTGTGACCGTTCTTAGCCGCAGGAACCTCATCTGCGGCATCTCCTATGCCAGAAAGGGTCCGGCGATGGCCGATCCCAACATTTTTTTCCTCCCGGTCGGCGAGTTCTGCCGCCGCGAGGTGGTAACCTGCGCACCCGACGACGCGCTGGTGGGGGTGGCCGGCGTCATGCGCCAGCACAACATCTCCAGTGTCGTGGTCTGTGAGGACGGCGCCCCGGCCGGCATCGTCACCGACCGCGATCTGCGCAACAAGGTCATCGCCGCCGGCAGCGACCCCAACGGGCTCAAGGTGCGGGAGGTGATGAACGCACCCCTGATCAGCATCGGCGAGGAGGATTTCCTTTTCGAAGCTCTCTACCGCATGTCCCGCCACGGCATTCATCGGGTGACGGTGGTCGACAAGGCCGGCCACCTGGTCGGCATCGTCACCGATTCGGACATCCTGCGCCTGCAGACCCGTTCCCCGCAGCAGTTGATCCGGGATATCGAGAATGCAGGAACGGTGGCGGAACTCAAGGACCTGCACCGGCGTATCCAGGACCTGGTGGTTCACCTGGTGGGTACCGGAGTGCCGACCCGCGACCTGGTCCGAATGATCGCCCATCTCAACGACCGGCTGCTGGTGCGATTGATCGAACTGCTGCGCGCCGGCGCCTTCGCCGACCTTCCCGAAAACTTTGCCTTCATCGTCCTCGGCAGCGAGGGGCGCCAGGAGCAAACCCTGACCACGGACCAGGACAACGCCATCATCTACGCCGACGATCTTGGCCAGGAGGAGGTGGCGCGCATCGAGGCCTTCGCCAAAGAGCTGATCGACCAGCTCATCTTTATCGGCGTGCCGCCCTGTCCCGGCGGCATCATGGCCAAAAACGCTACCTGGCGGCGCAGCCTCGGCGGCTGGACCAGGGTCATCGACCAGTGGTTGGCCGAGGCTGTCCCGGAGAACGTCATGAAGGGGAGCATGTTCTTCGATCTGCGCACCCTGAGCGGCGACCCGGCCCTGGAGGAGCAGCTCCGGGCCCACATCCAGGCCCGGCTCAAGCAGGACGCGGCCTTCCTGGTGCGCACCGCGGCCAACGTGCTGCGCTTCAAGCCCCCCCTCGGCTGGTTCGGCCACGTTCGCCCCGAAAGGGAGGGAGAGCATCGCGGCCAGCTCGATCTCAAGAAGGCCGGCATCTTCGCTGTCACCGAGGGGGTCAAGGTCCTGGCGCTCGAAGCCGGGATCCTCAAGGGGGGGACCCGGGAGCGGCTGGAGGCCCTGGTTGGCGGCAAGGTCCTCGACAGGCAGCTGGTCGATGATCTCAAGGCGAGCTTCAATTTCCTGGTCTTTCTGCGGCTGCGCTCCCAGGTGGCGGCGATCCGCGCCGGTCGTGCCCCGGATAACTTCCTGGCGCTCGACCAGCTTAACCACATGGAGCGGGGCCGCCTGCGCCTGGCCCTCGAACAGGTCGGCAACTTCCAGGACGTATTGCGCCTCCACTACCAGCTGGACCTGTTCGGCTGAGTTTTCCCGGTACGGGCAAGGCCGGTTGTCCGATTTTCTCGTGAACCGGACGGCGTTCCAACAATCTTCTTTTCCCGCGCCGAAAAATCGCCTATAGTGCGCCATCTCCACCCCCTTGTCGGCCGCGCCGGAAGGGGGTGACTTGCGTCCCGCGGGAGGTCTTATGGAAAGCCTAACATCACCGGCGACCCGGCAGCGGGCGATCCTGGCCAACCGCGAGGAATACGGCGCGGATTATGACCGTCTGAGCTTTCCATCGGTTGCCGGAGCCGGTGCGGCGCAGCGCCGCCGGGAAGAGCTGCTGGCGAAACTGGCCGGGGAGGTGGAGGTCGGCTGCGGCGGCACCAAGCTCGATTGCCGCGATCTCTCCCCCGGCTGCCGGATCTGCGTCGCCGGCGGCTGGTCCTGCCTGTTCATCAACGGCCGCTGCAATTGCCGCTGCTTCTACTGTCCGACCAGCCAGGAAGAGACCGGCCTGCCGACCACCAATACCGTCGACTTCCGCACCCCGGGCGATTACGTGATCTACCTGGAGCGCTTCGGTTTTTCCGGGGCGAGCATCAGCGGCGGCGAGCCGCTGTTAACCCCGCAGCGCACCCTGGCCTTCATCGCCGCCATCAAGCGCCGCTTCGGGGCGGCCATGCACGTCTGGCTCTACACCAACGGCACCCTGCTCACCGCCGAGCTCGCCGCCCGGCTTCGCGACGCCGGCCTCGACGAGATCCGCTTCGATATTGGCGCTACCGGCTATCGCCTCGACGCGCTGCGCCTGGCCGCCGGCGTGATTCCGACGGTTACCGTAGAGATACCGGCAATCCCCGAAGAGCTGCAGCGGCTCAAGACCCAGCTGGAAGAGCTGCGCGAGACCGGGGTCAACCATCTCAACCTGCACCAGCTGCGGCTGACTCCCTACAACTATGCGCACCTGGTCGGGCGCGGCTACACCTTTCTCCACGGCGAGAAGGTGACCGTCCTCGATTCGGAGCTGGCCGCCCTGGAACTTCTGGTTCACAACAAAGAAAGCGGCGCGGGCCTGCCGGTCAACTACTGCTCCTTCGTCTACAAGAACCGCTACCAGGCGCGGGCGGCGCGGCTGCGCAACGGGCGTTTCATGGCCAAAAGCTGGGAGGAGGCGACCGCCGCCGGCTATCTTCGCACCCTGACTCTGCTCGGCGAGCCCGCCGACGTGACCCGCCAGCTGGAAATCTTCGGCGTATCGGGATTTTCCGACGAGCTGTGGAACTTAACCGCCCCGGGGCGGCTGGCCTTCCATCCGCGGCTCTGGCCGCTGGTCGACTGGTCCGGTCTGCGCCTGCTGGTCGGCTATGCCGCGGCCCGTCAACAGTCGGCAGTGAGCTACCGCAACCCGTTTACAACCGTGAAACTCTCGCCGCAGAAGCAAGTTATCGTTGAGCGGGCCCGAGTCGGCCGCGACTTCGAGCTGGCCGAAGAGCAGGTTGCCAGCTTCGGTCGCCTGTTTCTCATTGCCGGTAACGGTGAGGCTCCGGCCGTTAGCGCGCTGTTGGCCGAACTGGCGGGGTTCGAACGGCTCGCCGAAGGACTCCAGGATTACTACTGAAAGCAGGCCGGCCGAGAAAAAGGTGGGCAAGCGGCATCATTGCCGTTAGAATCCGGCTACCAAAGCCGCCCCATCTTTTTGCCCACGGACTGAACCCATGGCCCAACCCTGGAAAACCCTTGCCGCCGTTCCCACCGACGAAGGTCTTCTCGAGCTGCGCCAGCGCGGTCCGCGGGATTTCCTGATCGTCCTCGGCGGACTGGTGCTGATGAACAGCCTCGCCAACCGCTCGGAGATCGTCCTCGGCCAGTTGGCCTGCCACCAGCTGCACGACCACCCGGCACCACGAGTATTGGTCGGCGGCCTGGGCATGGGCTTCACCCTGCGGGCCGTCCTGGATGAGCTGCCGGCGACGGCGGCGGTGACGGTCGCCGAACTCAACCCGACGGTGGTCGACTGGTGCCGCGGGCCGTTGGCAACTCTCACCGGCGGTGCGGTCGACGACCCGCGGGTGAGGGTGGCCATCGACGATGTCGCCGACCTGGTACGCCGCATCGCCCGGAATCCGGGCCTGCCGCGCTTCGACGCCATCGTCTTCGATCTCTACAGGGGACCGCACCATCACAGCGATCCGGTGCGTGATCCTCTCTACGGCAGCCGGGCCATCGCCGCCGTCCATGCCGCCCTTGACCCGCAGGGGGTCTTCACCGTCTGGGGAGAAAACTTCGAGGCCGGCTTCGACCGCCGGCTGCAAGCCGGCGGGTTCGCCACCGACCACGAGCGGCCCGGACGCGGCGGCTATCGCCACGTGGTCTTCATCGCCCGCAAGCAGCCCGCATCACGTTCGGGCCGCTCCAGGCGCTGACCGGGAGGAGGGGCCATGATGGAACCTTCCCACCAGGCACTGCTGGAACTGGCCGCGGCGCGCATGCCTTTTGGTCGCCATGCCGGACGCCTGCTCATCGATCTGCCCGAAGGGTATATCGTCTGGCTGGCGGGGCAGGGGTTCCCGGCCGGCCAGCTCGGCCGCCAGCTGCAGGCGGTCTACGAAATCAAGCTCAATGGTCTGGAATACCTTTTCGATCCGCTGCGATCTTATCCCCACGGCTGACAAGGACCCTGTCCGATGCATGAATTTTCTCTCGGCACCCATCCCTGGATCGAACTCCACAACCTGCTCAAGGTAACTGGGCTGTGCGCCAGCGGCGGCGAAGCCAAAGCCCGCATCGCCGCCGGGGAGGTGAGGGTCGACGGCGCCGAGGAACTGCGCAAGCGCTGCAAGATCCTGGCGGGCCAGGTGGTTGAATTTGCCGGCCAGCGGCTGCGGGTGACCTCCTGAGCCGGTGTCTGGAGAGTCTCGCGGTCATCCTCTGCGAGCCACAGCAGCCGGGGAACATCGGTGCCGTTGCCCGGGCGATGGCCAACTTCGGGGCCGCCGACCTGCGGCTGGTCCGCCCCTGCTCCCATCTCCACCCCGAGGCCCGCAAGTTCGCTGCCCACGGCCACGCGCTGCTCGGTAGGGCCCGGATTTATCCCGATCTGGCCGCCGCCCTCACCGGGATCGATCTGAGTATCGCCGCCACCCGGCGCGGCGGCCGGCTGCGCGGAGAACTCCTCGATGCCACGGAGCTGCCGGGGCTGGTCGGTGCCCTGCCGCCGGGGAGGCGAGTCGGCCCGGTATTTGGCCGCGAGGATTGCGGCCTGAGTAGCGCGGACGTGGCCTTTTGTACGCATGCGGCCGCCATTGCCGCCCGCGGTCCGGCCCTGTCGCTCAACCTGGCCCAAGCGGTCCTGGTCTTTCTTTACGAACTGGCCCGTGCCCCCGCAACCCCACGCTCCAATCGGGATGCTTGACAGCCGCGCCGCCAAGTAGGCAGGAATGTTCGGCCGGTGCCCTTTCTCCGCCCCTTGGAGCCTGTCGGACTTTGCGGGTCAAAGCGAAAGCTCAGAGGTTTGAGGCCAGATTTCGGGTCGTTTGCAGGTCCATAGCCTGTAGCTATGGATCAAAAGGGAGCTGAAATATGGGCCAATCGGCCGGATTTGCAGCCGACTCATGGATAGTCCGACAGTCTTCTTAACTCATCTGGGATCGCCATCATGACCACCTTGTCCCCCGCCCACCTGCTGGACGACATGACCCGCCTCGGCATCGCGGCCGCGGTCAACGAACCGCTGGCTGCCCACAGCACCTGGCGTATTGGCGGGCCGGCAGATCTGCTGGCCGAGCCGGCCAGCATCGGCGAAGTCTGTGCCGTGGTGCAATATGCCCGGGCCCACGGCCTGGCGCTTCTGGTCATCGGCCAGGGGAGCAACCTGCTCTTCGACGACGCCGGACTGCGCGGCATAGTCCTCAAACTCGGCGGGCGGCTGGGCAATCTGGAGATCGCCGGCTGCCGCATCCTTGCCGACGCCGGCGTCTGGGTGCCGCGCCTGGCTCGCGCCGCCCAGCGCGCCGGCCTGACCGGGCTGGAGCACATCATCGGCATTCCGGGGACGGTGGGCGGATTGGTGGTGATGAACGGCGGCAGTCGGCGCAAGGGGATCGGCGACAATGTACGGCGGGTTTGGGTTGTCGATCACGAGGGGAATCCGGGGACGCTGAGCCGCGCGGAGTGCCGTTTCGGCTACCGCACCAGCGCCCTGCAGGGGAGCGGGGCGCTGGTGATTCGTGTCGAGCTGGAATGCTTGCCCGGCGATGCCCGGCAGATTCGGCGCGAGATGCTGGCCGACCTGCGCGAGCGGCGAGGCAAGTTCCCGCGCAAGGAGCCGAACTGCGGCTCGGTCTTCCTGAGCACTGCGGCGATGCACGCCAGCGTCGGGCCGCCCGGAAAGATCATCGAGGAGGCGGGGTTGAAGGGGGCGGCCATCGGCGCAGCGGAAGTCTCCCACCGGCACGCCAATTTCATCGTCAACAAAGGGGGCGCCACCTCCCGCGATGTGCTGGCGCTGATCGCCCATGTCCGGCAGGTGGTCCAGGCGCGGATCGGCTTCGACCTGCACTGCGAGGTGCGTTATGTCGACCCTCGCGGCGGGGTTTTCCCGGCCGACCGGGCACCGGGGTAGCGCCAAGGAGCAGGCAAATAAAAATCGGACGGGCCGGAAGATGCGATGGACGCATTTTCCGGCCCGCCGCCGTTCAGGGAGCGGCGCTCGCCGCCTTGCGCACCAGACGTTCGTTGAACTTGGCCAGGTCGATGGTGAAGCGCTCATGGCGTCCGCGGGCGATGACATCCTGCTCGTCGCGGGATTCCACTACCCATATCGTACGCCTACCCTCGACCCCTTCCAGCCGGACATGGGCGGTAACCTCCATCCCCGGCGGGGTGGCGGCCTCGTGGGTGATGTCGATCAAGGTGCCGACGCTTCGCTCCCCTTCGGCGAGGAAGGGAGCCAACGCTTCCATGCAGGCCCATTCGAGGAATCCAACCAGAAAGCCGGTGGCAAATACCTCGGGCATGTTCTGAAAGGGGGTGGCCTCGGGATAGAGATGAGGCACGGTCTTGGTGGCGTGGACGCGATAACGAAGGGTGTGCTCAAGACCGAGGGGCAGTTCGCGCATAGGATACCTCCGCAGGCTGAGGGCTGATTTACTGTTCCAAGCCTATCACATCCAGAGCTGGCGACCTTCAGGGGACTTCCGGTGTTGCGTTAGGTTAAATCGGCCGGTGGCCGGGCGCTGGATTCTACAACTGGCGGGGCGGCGGAATTCGAAAAACCTGGTAGATTGTCATTCTGCGCGTCGGCGTCACCATGGAACTTTTGGCTCCTGCCCTGGAGGGACGACGGAACTGGCCGTCAGGACCTGAAGCCTTGGAACGATTACCGATGCCGGGTTTGGGAAAGCAATCTGGAGATGAAGATACCTGCGGGGAGGCTGTCATGAAAAAAGAAAGAAGATTCCGCCGTTTTTCCCTCGGTATCGTGTTGTTTCTTTTGTTTTTGGGTGCCGGAACGGCACATGCCCAGGGGGTCGGGGTCTTTGCCGGTGGCGGCAAGGGAGACCATGCCCACCAGGAGTTAGGGCTGGTCTGGGATACTACTGTGGCCAGCGACCGGTTGTTCAATTATCGGATGAACCTAGGCTGGGAGCGTTTCGACCTCGACGACAAGTTTTCGGAAAAGGAGGGATTCCGGGGCGTGCTGCTCGAAAACAGCTTCGGTTTCCGGCTCGCCACCAGCGAAGCTGGACGTCTCTGGGCCGGCCCGCAGGTTCTTTTCGGCGTCTACCAAGGGGATTTCGGGGCAGGCCTCGGCCTGGTTCTGGGTGAGAACCTGCACGCCGGCAAGGTGCTTAGTGTCGGACTCACTGCCGGCGTGCGGCGCATGAATTACAGCGGTATTTTCGGCGAGTCGGATTTCGAGACGGTCGGATTCGGCCGC
Source organism: uncultured delta proteobacterium (assembly GCA_963806685.1). Lineage (GTDB taxonomy): Bacteria > Desulfobacterota > Desulfuromonadia > Desulfuromonadales > DDH964 > DDH964. Next base: position 236,233 of record CAWDZB010000006.1, on the reverse strand, counting down.
ATCGAGTTCCTCCTGCGCCAGGCCGGGGACCGTTTTCAAGCCCCGGAACCACCACCCAGGTGACCCCGGCGAGACCGGGAATCTTCTGCCAGTGGGCGGCTGCTCCCGAGGGGCGAGGGTGAAAAGGTGCTAATGGCCGGTGAGCTTACGCAAGCGCCTGCCGGCCGCCGTCCGGGCACGGCCATACTTGACCTGCATTCCACCCATCAGCCTGAGCATCCCGCCTGCGACTCGACCACGACGGTTGCCGGTCATTCGGCATAACCGGTATCGGAATTCACCCCGAGCCTGGTTGATCCGACCTCTGACCAGTATAGCGTTCATCGTCACACCTCCTGTTAAAGGGTACATTTGCAGTCTAGCACGATTGGGACGGTTTCCGCTGGCGGTTACCGACCACAGCTGCTCTTGGTCACAGGTAGCTGCGGCCGCCGACGAAGGTGCGGGCAAAAAAGGGGGAAGACAGGTTGGCAATGCGGACCGTCTTGCCGGTCCGCGGCGCGTGGATGAACTTGCCGTTGCCAATGTAGAGTCCGACGTGGGTGACGCGGTTACCGCCGTGGGTGGCGAAGAAGACCAGATCTCCCTTTTGCAACTGGTTTCGGGCGATGCGGCGGCCGGCCTGGTACTGGCTGCGTGAGACCCGGGGAAGATTGAGGCCGTTGAGACGGTAACAGACCAGGGTCAGGCCGCTGCAGTCGAACCCATCCTCGGCATCGGTCCCTCCCCAGCGATAGGGAACGCCGATAAAGCGGCGGGCGGTTTTTACCAGTTCAGTGCGCAGTTCGGCATGGTTCCTTCCGGCAAGCCGGGCGGCGGGGTAGTCTTCTGGAATGACGATGAAGTAGGCGCCGATCAACCCCTGCGACCTCAGTTGCTGGGCCTCGGCACGGGCCGCCTGGTAGCTGGAGTGGTTGCCGAATCGGACCTTGTAGAGACCCGAGTCGTGGAGAAAGTAGTAGGCATCGATGCCGCGGGCTTCGAGTTGGCGCTCCAGGCGAACCGCATTGTCGAGATTGGCAAAAGCCCCGACCTGGACACTGTAGCCCATTGCCTCCAGGGCCGGTACCGTTGTGGCGGCTGGACCGGTCGGGACGGGCAGCAGCGCAGCGATCGGGTCGTCCGCTGGCGAGGATGAAGGCGCAGGCGGCAGCGTGGAAGGGGCTGGGTAAGGCGCCCGTGGTGTGCAGCCGCCGGCGAAGGCGAAGAGCAATGCCGACAGGAGCAGGATGCGCAGCAATTTTGGCAACAGGGGTGAAAAACGGGTCATGGCTTGTCCGGCAAAATGCCGCGACCTGGCGCTGGTGGCAGAACGGCCGGTCCCTTCCGGCCGTCCGTGGTCGCGGTGCACTCGGGGTCTTCATTAACTACCATCGCAGGGCCGAATGATGCAACTGCCGCTGAGCAGTTTCCGTTTTTATCCGCAGGACCCGGGGCGATCCTGGCTCTAAAGGAGGAGCAGCAGGATCTTGACGGCGAGGATCTTGCCGATCAGGGCGGCGGGGTAGACGGTGGCGCATGCTGCCGCTGCGTAGGTGGTTGGCGACAAGGCGCCGGCAGCCGCCAGCCCCGAGGCGGTGGTCATGCCGCCGACCAGGGCGCCGAGCAGGCGCAGAAATCGGATGCGCAGCAGCCACAGGCCGATGGCAACCCCGACGGCGACCGGCAACAGGGTGACGAGCGCCCCGGAGAAGAGCAGCGCCAGTCCGCGCTCGTGGAGGGTCGCGATGAACGAACCTCCTGCCGAGGTGCCGACGGCAGCCATGAACAGCGCCAGACCCAGGTCGCGGATGAAGCGGTTGCCCGTCGCCGGCAGGTCCCAGATCAGCGGCCCGGTCTGGTGCCGGGCGCCGAGCAGCAGGCCGGCCTCGCTGCTTTAAGATGGACCACGCCCGGGTCGGGAATATCGTCAGGCTCCGGTTAAACTATACTGGGCAAGCCGTTTGTGTGGTTTTAGGCAACGGTTAATGTTAATAAAGTTAGCAAAGGAGCTTACATGGACTGGTCCGGAATCACCCATCTGCTCGGCCGGGAGGGAGCGACGGCGTCGGTGGCCGCTCTGGTGGCGGCGATCGTTGCCGGCCTGCTGGTTTATTTTGTGCTGTTCCGGGTGCTGTTCCGCCTGGCGGCACGCCCCGATACGGCCCTGCAGCATGCCCTGGTCCGCCGGTGGCGTCCCCCGGCCAAATTTCTGCTGCCACTGCTCGGGGTCCTGATAGTCCTCCCGGCTCTGGTGTTTCCCCCGGAAATTATCGCCCTGCTGCGGCATCTTTGCAGCCTGGCGTTGATAGTCGCATTGGCCTGGTTTCTGGCCGCCACCACCTTTGGCCTCAAGGAACTGGTGCTGAGCCGTTACGACCTGCAGACCCGGGACAATCTCAAGGCCCGGGAGGTTCACACCCAGGTCGATGTGCTGGTCAAGATCGTCCTGGTCGTCGTCCTGTTCATCGCCGCGGCGAGCATGCTGATGACCTTCGACAAGGTGCGGCAAATCGGCGTCAGCCTGTTGGCATCGGCCGGCATCGCCGGGGTGATCGCCGGCTTTGCCGCCCAGCGCAGCCTCGCCACCCTCATCGCGGGCATCCAGATCGCCCTCACCCAGCCGATCCGCCTCGACGACGTGGTGATCGTCGAGGGGGAATGGGGGCGCATCGAGGAGATCACCCTGACCTACGTGGTGGTGCGGATATGGGATCTGCGGCGGCTGATTGTGCCGATCACCTATTTTCTGGAAAAACCCTTTCAGAACTGGACCCGGACCTCGGCGGACCTGCTCGGCACGGTCTATCTCTATACCGACTACACCGTGCCGGTGGCGGCGGTGCGCGCCGAACTGGAGCGGATCGTGGCCGCCGATGGGCGCTGGGACGGCAAGGCCGTCGGCCTGCAGGTGACCAAGGCCGGCGAGCGGACCTTGGAGCTGCGGGCGCTGGTCAGCTCCGCCGATTCGGGAACAGGCTGGGATCTGCGCTGCGCGGTGCGCGAACAGCTGGTCGAGTTCATCCGTCGCGAATACCCCGACGCCCTGCCGCGCCTTCGCGCCGAACTGGAACGGCAAAGTCCCTGAGCATAAACAGGGGCCCTGAACGTCGACGGCCGCCCAATCGGGCGGCCGTCGACGTTTTTGAGGAAAGCAAACGGAGCCTATTCGAACTGGCGACGAAATGCCGCGAAGTCATCGCGCAGATCGGCCAGTTCCTGCCGCAGGAGAGCGACCTCCTCCTCCAGGGTGGCCAGCCGCTGATTTTCGCCCCGCACCTGGAGGGTCGCCGGCTCGGCGACAGGTTCGCTCTCGGCCGCGAATTCGGTAGGCCCGCCGAGGAGCTGGCCGTAGCGGTTTTCCTTGCGTCCCGGCTGACGGGGGAGCTTGGCCACCAACGCCTCCTGCCGCTCGGCCAGTTCGTTCAGGACCGTCTCGACGGCGCCGAGGTCAGCGAAAGGATGCATCCGTTCGCAGCGGCTGCGCAACTCGCCGAGGGTCTGCGGGCCACGCAACAGCAGCTCGCAGAGAACCGCCAGTTCTGCCGGGTCGAGGTGCAGCTTGCCGGTCGCCGAGTGGGCGTACTTGGGAACCCGGCCGCCCTCTGACGATTGCAGCGCCAGCCCTTTGAAGCGCAGCCCGTCGAGGGCGCGGACGACCTCAGTCTCCTCGAGAACCAGCACCGGGTCGCGGTTCGATTTCTGGTTGCAGGCATTGGTCAGGGCGTTGAGGGAGAGGGGGTAGTATTCGGGAGTGGTCAGTTCCTTTTCGATCAGGGCGCCAAGCACCCGCACCTCGACGGGACTGAGGGTCTTTTCCATCATTCTCTCCTCTAGGTACGGATCAGAACTTTTCGGGATGGCAGGGGGTGACGGTAGCGTAGAAGGCCTGGATCCTCGCCAGATCGGCCTCGTAATCCGCACCCGGTTCGATCAGCGGGCCGACCCCGATCTCCCGTTTTTGGAAATCTAGGTAACAAAGAACAATCGGTACGCCGGCGGCCTTGGCAATGTGCCAGAATCCGCTCTTCCAGCGTTCCACCTTTTTGCGGGTCCCTTCCGGGGTGATGCCCAGCCAGAGTCGGTCTCGGGAATGAAAGGCCGCGGTGGTCTGTTCCACCAGGTCGTTGCGTTGCCGGCGGTCGACCGGAATGCCACCCAGCCAGCGCGCCAGCGGGCCCAAGGGCCCCTGAAACAGGTGGTGCTTGCCGAGCCAGTGGGCGTCCAGGCCGGTAGCAAAGACCAGCGCGATGCCGACGACGAAGTCCCAGTTGGAGGTATGGGGGGCGACGACGATGACCAGCTTCGACCGGTCGGGGAAAGCCCCGGCAAAGCGCCACCCCAACAGGGTCAGTCCGAGGAGGCCGAAAGCCCGGGTCAGGCGGTTGCCGCGTTGCGGGGCGCTTGGCGCAAGAGCCGGTGGATCCATGGTCGTCAGTCGCGGAAGCGCTTGAGAAGGTCGCCGTAGGCGTCGATGCGCCGGTCGCGCAGGAAGGGCCAGATGCGCCGCACCGCTTCGCTGCGGCCCAGGTCGACGGCCACGGTCAGCACCGCCTCCTCCTCTTCGGCGGCACGGGCGAGGAATTCCCCCTGCGGTCCGGCGACGAAACTGTTGCCCCAGAAGAACGCCCCGGCGCCCCCCTGCGGGTCGGGCTCGAAGCCGACCCGGTTGACCGCCACCAGCGGCAGACCGTTGGCCACCGCGTGGCCACGTTGAACGGTGATCCAGGCCTCGCGCTGGCGCAGCTTCTCGGCATCGTCGTCGAGCGGGTCGTAGCCGATGGCGGTCGGGTAGATGAGCAGTTCGGCCCCGGCCAGGGCCATCAGCCGGGCCGCTTCCGGATACCACTGGTCCCAGCATACCAGCACCCCGAGCCGCCCGACCGAGGTGTCGATCGGGTCAAAGCCGAGGTCGCCAGGGGTGAAGTAGAATTTTTCGTAGTAGCCGGGGTCGTCGGGGATGTGCATCTTGCGGTAGCGACCGGCGATCGAGCCGTCCCTCTCCAGCACCACCGCGGTATTGTGGTGAAGCCCCGGGGCGCGGCGCTCGAAAAGGGAGGTGACGATCACTACCTCCAGCTCCTTCGCCAGGGCGCCGAAGGCTTCCGTGCCCGGGCCGGGAATGGTCTCGGCCTGGTCGAAAAGGGAGGTCGACTCGATCTGGCAGAAATAGCGCCCGGCATGAAGCTCCTGCAGCACCACCAGCTGTGCCCCGGCGGCCGCGGCCTCGCGGATGCCGGCCATGCTGCGCTCGATGTTGGCCTGGCGGTCCTCGCCGCAGGCCTGCTGGACCATTCCGATAATCAGATCTCTGGGCATTCTGCACCACCTCGTTGCGTTGTTGCGGTGACGATCAAAGAAAGGGCCGGGTTATCCAGCACCCAGCACACCCTTGGGCAGCTGCATGGTCACGCAGTGAAGGGACCCGTGCTGGAGGATCAGCGACCGGCAGTCGATGCCGATGATTTCGCGGCCGGGGAAGGCCTGGGCGATGACCGCCAGGGCGGTCTCGTCGGCCGGGTCGGCATAGGTGGGCACCAGGACAGCGCCGTTGAGCACCAGGAAGTTGGCGTAGGTCGCCGGCAGCCGTTGCCCCTCATCGTCGTAGCAGGCCTGGGGCCAGGGGAGGGCAAGCAGCCGAAAGGGTTGGCCGGCGGCAGTGCGCAGGTGCTGCAACTCGATAGCCATGCGGCCGATGCCGGCATGGTGCTCGTCCTCGGGATCCGGGCAGCTGACGTAGACGATGGTGTTGTCCGGGCAAAGCCGGGCCAGGGTATCGATATGGGAGTCGGTGTCGTCGCCGGCCAGGTTGCCGTGCTCCAGCCAGAGGACCCGCTTGGCACCGAGCCAGCGCCTCAGTTCCCCTTCCACCCCCGCGCGATCGAGATGGGGATTGCGGTTGGGGCCAAGCAGGCATTCGGCGGTGGTCAGCAGCAGGCCGGCGCCGTCGCTCTCGATGCTTCCCCCCTCGAGAACCAGTCCCGGGCAGCGGCACTCCACCCCGGCGAAGACCCCGGCGGCGAGCAATCGGCGGGTGACCTGGTTATCGCGGTCGGCCGCGAATTTCAGGCCCCAGCCGTTGAAGCCGAAATCGAGGAGCACCGGCCGCCCCTGCTCGTAGACGGTGAGCGGGCCGAAATCCCGGGCCCAGGTGTCGTTGGTCGGCAGCTGCTCCAGATGGATGCGCGCCATCTGCGCGCCGGCCGCCTCGAGGCGGGCGAGGATCAGTCCGGCTTCGGGAGCGACGATCAGCACCCGGCCAAAACCGCTGGCTGCGGCGGCGATGGCGACGAAGACCGGCTCCACTTCATAAAGCCAGGGGGCCCAATCGGTGTCGAGGTGGGGCCAGGCGAGCAGGATGCCGTCCTGCTCCTCCCATTCGGCTGGCAGGCGTAGATTCATCGGGGATCGTCCTTGGCAGGCGGTTTGGAAGCAGGCATCTTAGGCGAATTTTCCCCGTCGCGCAACGCCTTCGTCCCGTCGCGCACGCGTCGGCTGGTGATGACCCTGCGCCCCCAGATCCCCAACGCGGTGACGACAAGGGCGGCGGCGATGAACAGGGAAAACCGACCGCTCCACAGCTCCACCCGTTGCCAGCTCGCTCCGGCGAGATAACCCAGGCCGGGATAGGCCAGCCCCCAGAGGATGCCGCTGACCAGGATATACCAGGCCACTTGAAGAGGACGCATCTGTGTGCAGCCGGCGATGAAGGGGACTAAACCCCGCACCGGACCGACGAAGCGGGCGAAGATGACACTCTTGCCGCCATGGGCGGCGAAGAAGAGCTCCGCCTTGCGAACCAGCGCCCGGCGTTGGCGCAGCAGCCTGGACTGCATCAGGGGCGCCCCGGCCCGCGCCCCCATGCCGTAGCTCGAGAGATCGCCGAGAATCGCCCCGACGATCGAAACCAGCATGATCGAGACAATGGCGCCCTTGCCGTGCAGCGCCAGGAAGCCGGCGAAGAGAATCAGCGTACTGCCGGGGATGAGCAGGCCCATTACCGGCAGCGATTCCAGATAGGCAACCGTCCCTACCAGCAGGCTGTAGCGCCAGCCGTCGGGGAGCCAGGCAAAGAGGTTGCGCAACCAGTCTTCCATCCCCGGCCTCCGTTTCCTGCCATTGTAGCAGACGCTTTTCGGTCCCGAACCTCAAAGGCCGAAACGGGCGTGCCAAGCGTCGAAAACCGCCAGTTTTTCGAGGCCGTACCCGGCCAGCTTGCGACGCACTTTTTCCACCGGGCGAAGACTGTCCTGCTCCTTGGGACTCTTGGAAAAGAAGAGATCGGCGTAGGTGACGATCTGCTCCTCGATGGTTATCGGGAGCATGTCGCGGTGGGGGAGGGGAAGCTTCCGGGCGACAATCTCCGCGGCCGACAGCCCGATGCCGACATGACGGTCGCAGACCAGGGCGTGGCGGGGCAGCCCCTCGGCCTCGAGCATTTCCCATCCCTTGTAGGCGTGGGCAATGTAGGGCAGGGAACCGTGACAGCCGATTTCCGGAGCGTCGGTATGGAGAATGCCGATATCGTGGAGCAGCGCGGCCTCCTCGACGAAAGCCACATCGACCGCCGTATCCGTTGCCAGTTGCCTGGCGACACGGGTGGCGAGTTCCGCGACTCGCAGGCTGTGGCGGAGGAGAGCCTGGTGGGCCGGGCTACCCTGGGGGTAGTACTTTTCAATCAATTTAATCGGCTCCATGACCGGGTAAGCCTCCGAATCTTGAAGGAAGGAACAGGCAACTGGGCCGGACTGAAGAGGGGCGGCCATCGGCGCCAATATAGCATGGGCCGGGCGCCGGGGGAAAGGCGTGTGAGGGAGGCCGTTGTGGACCGTTGCCCACCGTCAGGGGATGATGCGGAAGGAGTCGACGACCTTGTCGAACAGGTCCTGGTAGTCGGCAACGCTTCCGGGGGGGGTGGAAAGGGCCAGGATGAAAGCGTGGCGGCTGGCCGTGACCAGGATCAACTCGAAGGCTTGCGCCGGCGTTTGGCCGACCACCTTTTCAGCGGCGGCACCGGGAATGTCCAGTGGCTCATGAACCGTAGCGGTAAAGTCCGGCTTGTCGGCCGTGAATATTTCCAGCATGTGGTCGAAACCGCCTACCGCCTGCTGGGGGGTCATCGCAATCACCGCCAGACTGGCCGGCGCTGTTCCCGTCAAGGGGGCCCAACTGATCGTGCCGACGGTATCGGGTTCGGTTGCAGGCACGGTGCGTGTCCAGTCCTGGGGGTGCTCGATGGCGAAACCGAGATTGGCATCGATATAGTAGGTGGTTTGTTCCGGGATCTCCGGAGAATTCTGCGGGTGGGAACAGGCACCGAGCATCAGCAGCAGCGCAAGGCCCAGCAGCGGAAGGAAACGACGTCGCAAAGGAGGCATGCAGAACTCCGCACGGGATGGTTGATGTCGAAATCTTACCACAGTCATGGCCAGTCCGCTGCATTCTTGACAGGCTCGATCCGCTTGCCAGAATCATGGCCAAATTTATCCGTCTCCCGGCTGCGGGATGGGACCCAATCCCAAGGAGGTCGATCCCTGGCTGCCTGGAGCTGCACCAAGTGCGGGTTTGAAAAGGAAGGGCGCTGCAAGCCCCGCAAATGTCTCACCTGCAAGAAAGCCGTTTCCTTCGTCAAGAAATAGGCATCGGCACCTGTTCGACCCGGCGCCGGGGAGCGGCGTATGCTGCTCCACCGGGTCGGTGGTTTTCCAGGATGGTCCGCCGGAACAGTGGCAGGGTCACGGGGTTGCCGGGCGGGTGGCCAGGAAACCCCGGCCCAGGGGCAGGAGAGCCAGGGTCAGGGTCAGGCCCAGCAGAGTAAACGTCGTTGCCAGGCCGACCCGGTCGGCAAGCCAGCCGACCGGCGGGCCCGTGACGACAAAAAGCAGGCGGAAACTCAGCGACTTGAGGGAGAGGATGCTCGCCCGGTTGTCCCGGGTGCTGTCCCGCTGCAGGTGGTGACGCAGCAGGGGGCCCTGCAGGCCGCGCATGGCCGTGAGGAGAAAATAGAAGGTGAAGGACCACAACGCGTGGGTAAATCCGAGACCGAGGTAGCCGGCGAGAATCAGGCCTAGGTAAAGGATGAACATTCCCCGTTCGCCGAGATGGAAATGAAACCGCTGGCCGAGTAGGGAAAAGAGGGCGACGGTGAGGTTGGCGGCAGCCCAGACCGGACCGAACCAGGCCAGCGGCACCCCGCATTCCTGCATGAAGGGCTGAATCAGCCAGACCGGGTAGAAGGAGCAGACGCCCAGCACCGTGGCCAGCAGCAGCGTGGTGCGCAGCCTGCGGTTGTCGACCAGGGCATAGCGACAGGTCTGCAGCGCGGCACCGAGGTGGGAATGGACGGGGATAAAGGATCCCGCCGGCGGCTCACTCAGGCCACGGGTGACCAGCCAGGCGGCCACCCAGACCCCCACCTGCAGAAAGAAGGGCGCGAGGGGCGCCCAGGCGTAGATCACCCCGGCGAAGAGCGCCCCGGCCGCCTCGCCCCCCTGGGCCCAGCCGGTCATGCGACCGTCGAAGCGGGCATACTCTTCTTCCCGCCCCAGGCTGCGCAGGGTTTCGAAGAGCAGGGCGCTGTCCGACCCGCTGATGAAGGCGAAGGAGACTCCCAGCAGCAGTTCGGCGGCCAGCACCGAGGCAAAGGAGGCAGCCACGGTGTAGATTCCCCAGCCTACGATCCCGATGATGGCGGCAAAGCTCAGACTGAAACGGTAGCCGAGGCGATCGGCGACATAGCCGGAGGGATACTCCAGCAGCAGCGTGGCCAGGGAAAAACAGCCCTGCAGCAGCAGGATCTGGCTCAGCGACAGGCCGATATGGTCCTTCCAGAAGAGGGTGATGACCGCCATCGGAAAGAGGGTCATCTTGAGGAAGGAAAAGGCGTAAAGCAGGCGGATGTTGGAGGAATGTTTCAAGGTATCGGGCATCAGGCGCCGGGTGTCAGGTGCCAGGAGTCAAGAATCTGAAACCTGATTCCCGTCCTTATTCCTGCCAGTAGATGCAGGCCGCGGGGCAGGCGTCCATGGCCTGCTCGATCTTGGCTTCGGGGGCGCCGCCGGGATTATAGACTTCCGACTTGTGTTCGCCATGATCATGGCTGCCGTGATCCTCGCCGCTCATGCGAAAAACCTCGGGGCAGATCTGGGTGCAGATTTCGCAGCTGATGCAGCATTCCTGGTCGACGACGGGGATTCTGGCCATGGCGGGTCCTTTCGGTGAGGAAATCGAGCCATCATCTTAGCAGGAGCGACTTCTCTTTTCCACACCAACCGCGTCCTTTCTATCGCTTCTCCTCCTCCTTTCGGTATGCTATCTTGACCTGCGCAGTTCATCGGCAGTCCCCCCGCAGCCAATTTCAGAGGCGATATCCCTCGTGGCACGAACGGCCGGCCTGAAAACCGAACTGATTCTCAACCTCACCATCCTCCTTTCGGCGGCGCTGCTCTTCGTCGGCCTGCTTCTGCTCAAACTGACCGAAAGCGAACTGCTGCGCGAACGAACGGAACGGTCGGTCGATATTCTCCAGACCGTGGCCCGTCAACTGGAATCCCCCCTTGGCGAAGAGAATTTGCGCAGGCTGCTGCCGGCCGGGCTGAAGGTCGATTCCCTGGTTCTGGTTAACGCGGAGCTGCAGTCTTCCGCGAAGATTTCCCGGGAGGGACAATCCGAACTGCGCCAGACCCGCCTGACCCGAGAACCATCGGTCCACCTCTCCTTCGACCCCTTCTGGCTTTTTCGCGATTCTTCCGATGATCTGCTGCTGGTCACGGTTCCTCTGTCTCAAGGCCCCCGCTTCACCGGGGCGCTGCAGGCAGCCTTCCCCCTGGGCGAGGTTCGGCAGCGGCTGCGCAGCGGTCGCGAGGTCGTGCTCGGGTATGCCGTTCTTTACGGCGGGGTGCTCTTCCTGTTCGGCCTTTTCCTGCTCACCCGCAACGTCATTCGCCCGGTGACGCGGCTGACCGCCAAAACCCGCGCCGTGGCTAGTGGCGAGCTCGATTCCCCGCTGGTCGCGGAAGGCCCCAGGGAGATCGCCGAACTCGGGGCGGCTTTCAACGAGATGATCCAGGCGCTCAAGACGAGCCGCCGGGAGACATCCCAGCAGATCGAGGCCCTGGAAAGTGCCAACAACGAACTGCAACGGACCCGCGACGACCTGGTGCGTTCGGCCAAACTGGCCTCCGTCGGGCATCTTGCCGCCGGGCATGGCCCATGAAATCGGCAATCCCCTCGGGGCGGCCCTGGGATACCTCGACCTTCTCAAGGGAAGCCTTGCTCCGAACCAGCGCGAGCTGACGGAGCGGACGCTGGCCGAACTGGGACGGATCGATCGGCTGGTCAAGGATCTCCTCGACTACGCCGCGCCGGGCAGGGAGTTGCCGGAAAATCTCGATGCAGCGGAGATTGCCCGGGAGGCGGTTCACCTTCTGACCCAGCAGGGGGCCCTGGAAGGAATGCAGCTGAGGGACGATCTGCCTGAAAGGCTTTTCCCCGTCACCATGACCCGCCACAAGCTGCTGCAGGTGTTCGTCAACCTGCTGATCAATGCCCGCGACGCCACGGCCCCCGGCGGAACGATTCGCCTCTCCGGAGGGGAGCAGGGAGGGGAAATCCGCATTGCCGTCGAGGACGATGGGGCGGGCATTGCTCCCGAGCTCCTTCCCCACATCTTCGATCCCTTTTTTACCACCAAGGATCCCGGCAAGGGACGGGGCCTCGGCCTTTCCGTCTGCCACCGGATTATCGAGGAGGCCGGCGGGCGCATGACCGTCCGCTCGGAGCCGAACCGGGGCACGACCCTTTATCTGCATCTCGAAAAGGCGGAGGCGGACGATGCCCCCTGAAATGAAAAGAGTCCTGGTCGTCGATGATGAGGCCTCCATGCGGCACATGCTTCGGCTGGTTCTGGAGCGAGAGGGCTATCAGGTCTGCGAGGCCGATGGTGGGGAGGCGGGACTCCGGGTGCTGAAGGACGAGACGCCGGACGTGGTGCTGTGCGATGTCCGCATGCCGGGGATGGACGGGCACGGGTTTCTGCGCAAGGCCATGGCGCTGGACGCCACAACCACGGTCATCATGATGAGCGCCTACGGCTCCATCGACACGGCGCTGGAGTGCATGAAGGCAGGGGCCTATGACTATGTTTCCAAGCCCTTCAAGCCCGACGAGGTGGTGCTGACCCTGAAAAAGGCGGAAGAACGCCTGAAGCTGCAGCGCGAAAACCGGGAACTGCGGGCCCAGGTGGCGCGGGGCGGACCTTTGAAGGAGCTGGTCGGCAGCAGCCCGGCGCTGCAGCGGGTGATCGACCTGGCCGACCGGGTCGCATCTTCTTCATCCTCGGTGCTGATCACCGGTGAGACGGGGACCGGCAAAGAACTGGTCGCGAGGCGCATCCATGACCGGAGCCAGCGCTGGGAGCGGCCGTTCATCGCCGTCAATTGCAGCGCCATCTCCGCCACCCTGATCGAAAGCGAACTCTTCGGCCACGCCCGGGGAGCGTTCACCGGGGCCGACCGGGAAACGCCCGGCCTGTTTGCCGCGGCGAACGGCGGGACCCTGTTTCTCGACGAAATTGCCGAGCTGCCTCTCGACCTGCAGCCCAAGCTGCTCCGGGTGCTGCAGGACGGGGAAGTGCGTCGGGTGGGGGATGTCCATTCGCGAAAGGTCGACGTGCGGCTACTGGCGGCCACGGGCAGGGAACTGCGCCGGGAAATCGACGCAGGTACCTTCCGGGAAGACCTCTTCTACCGCCTCTCCGTGGTCGATATTCATCTGCCGCCCTTGCGCGAGAGACCCGAAGACATTCCGCTTCTGGCCCGGCATTTCCTGGATCGTCTTGCCACCCGGGAAGGGAAGGTCGCGCCGGAAATCGGCGATGAGGTCATGGAACTGCTGCTCGAACATGAGTGGCCGGGGAACGTGCGTGAACTGCAGAATTTCATGGAGCGGACCCTCATCTTTTGCCGCGGCGACCGGATCGATCTGGAATGTACCCCATGGGAAGCCAGGCGGCGCAACCGGGACGCGCAATCCGAATTTTCCCTGAAAACGGCCACCGAGCGCCTGGAGCGGGAGTATATCCGCAAGGTCCTCGCCGCCACCGGTGGCAACCGTACCCAGGCCGCCCGCCTGCTGGAGATCAGCCTGCGCGCCCTGCTTTACAAGATAAAGGATTACGGGATCGAATAGTCCCGTGAACTTCTTATGACGTCCCCAGGTATGCAAAATTTGCACGGTTATGCTTGGGAATTTTTTCCGCTGTTTTTTAACTGCCTGAAATTGAAGATTTTTTCGAAATCAAAGCCCCTGGCATGCAACGTGCAATCTAGAAGAATATTCTTTGTGACGCAAGGATGGAACCATGAAGGGATGTAGAAATCAGAAGGGGTTCACCCTCGTCGAACTACTGGTCGCGCTGTCCATCTTCGCCAGTCGGGCTCCTGGCCATTGCCGGGATGCAGCTGACCGGGATGCAGGAGAGCAACAAGGCGTTCACCCGGGATGTCACCGGGACCCTGGCCCAGGGGATCATGGAGGAAATCCTGAGCCGCGACGGTGGGGATTCGATCTTCGTCAATACCGCGGCCAAGGGTTGGGATTTCGATCCGGATACGGCGGGCACGAACCCCTGGGTTGAAACGGGTGCGGCGACCTGCCAGGGAACCTATACCATTACAGTCAACTCCATTATCAACAAGATCGCCCAGGTCGATGTGACGGTCACCGGTGGGGGACGGACGGCGACCCTGACCGGCTTCAAGAGGTTGCCATGACAGGAAAATCGCGTCAGCGGGGATTCTCCCTGGTGGAACTTCTCGTGGTGGTCGCCATCATGGGGATCGTAGTCATGGCCATCTACGGGCTTTACCAGAGCAACCAGCGTTCCAACTTCAAGCAGGACGCGGTCGTCGAACTGCAGCAGAATCTGCGCGTCGCCATGGAGCAAATTCGCAAGGACATCCTGTTTGCCGGATTCATGTGCCCCAGTGGTTCGGCCATCCAGTCGGCTCCGAACCAGTCGATCGACCTGGACAGTGACGGTGATTTCACCGAGGCCGGCGAATCGGGCAGCGCCTTTACCGTGGGCACTGCCTCGACCATGGGCGTCGGGGTGCGGATGGACATTTCGGTTCCCTTCGATTCTCCCAGCGACTCGACAACGGATGTTCCCATTCGGGTGGCGTCGGCGGAAATGGCCCAATTACTTCAGGATGGCAACTATGTTCGCATCATTCGTCCCGGTGATTTCGGGCAGCCTGTCGATCGGGTATTGAAGGTTACCGGAGTTTCGGTTGCCGACCCCGCCAACCCGACCGTGACCGTCAGGTGGTTCGATGCGGTCGGCACCTACCGCACCGGCTACATGATAGTCCGGGTCCTGGATCTGAACACCGACACCGACGGTAATCCCAATACCAATCCTCCGGTCAATCCCAGTACCATCCAGTATTATCTGGAGGACGATCCGGGGAGCAGCGACTCAGCCCAGATGCGCCTCGTTCGCTACCCGAGTGACGGGACCCGGGACCGGGTGGCAACCAACATTACCAGCCTGACATTCAATTACCTGCTCGATGATGGGACCGAGGTCGACACGGTGCCGAGCACCCAGCTGTCCGACATCCGTGCCATTCGCGTGACCCTGACCGGGAAGACGGATGCCACCCGCAGTGCCGCCGGCGGTGGGGTGACCACGCGGACCCTCTCGTCGGTCATTTCGCTTCGCAACAGATAGGATCGCGCATGAATGCCGAATCGAAAAATCATTTGGTGTGTGGTGCCCTGAACGAGCGGGGTATGGCGCTCATTCTCGTCCTTTCCATGCTGACGATCATGAGCCTGTTGGGCGTGCTGGCGTTGAACACCGCGACGACGGAACTCGATATTACCGGCAACATGCGCGGTTCACGAGAAGCTTTCTTTGCTGCCGAACGGGCGGTTGATTACGCCTCCATTGCCGGCGACATCTATGAAACCATCGGCACGGACACGGTGACCCTGACCTCCGACCAGGCCGACGACATCCAGATAGACCACGGCAGCTATACCAGCGGGATCGACGCGTCGGAGGAGGACCTCGATGGCAACAAGGTGAACCAGGTGGGATACCTCACCAGCGGCCCCTTGCCGCCGTCTTCCGGGTCCGACGCGACCCTTTTCGAAATGCGCTACTACCGGATTTCCGTCACCGGCCACGGACCGAACAACTCGTCCACCCGGATCGAAGCCCAAGTCGGGCGGCTGGTGCCGAAATGAACGGCCTGAAAGGAGGGCCCATGAAAACGCTCAAGGGATTTTATTCTTTCATTCTCTGTTACCGCCCTGCTCCTGTCGGCGAGTCCCGGCCTTCGGCGCCTATCTCGGCGACACGGTCATTTACAGCGCGACGGCCGTTTCGCTGGCGACCGACAAGCCCAACGTGCTTTTCATCATCGACAACAGCCTGCCAGCCTGAATTCGGCCAGCGGGTAAGCCCTACGACCAGACACCAAGACCTATGCTTCGATGACGGGCTTGATCACCTGGACCATCTACCGGGGTCGATAACCAGGGCAATTTCAGACCGTAAACCGCCTATCGCCAACACCACTCCGCCCTGTCCACTTGCCTGCACCGTTACCCACGGCGATATCATCAAACCACCGCTTCTGAATACGGGACCTATGCGGCAGCGGGGACCAGTACTGACCCGAACCTGGCATTGACACCGGGACACGGCACCCCCAGGGGCCCGTTATCGCCTGGGGCCTGCGACCTCAACTACCTTAAGTCGTCGCATCTCGTCAGTACGACATCTGGGCATTTCACCCCAAGTAAGGCCTTCACCAGGCCCAGGCGTCGGGGCCGACGTAAGCGTCGATGGTCACCTACACGACCACGCAGGGGAACAAGACGGTAACCAAAACAGATAAATTCCTCCGTCACCAAAACCCATGATGCCGATGACACGAACATGCCCGGCCAGGGGGCCAATTGGCAGTCCTACTGGACCATCCTGAAGAGCAACGACTCACGTCCGGCCAATGCAACCTGGGCGATAGGCACGCGATTTCGAGTTATCGGGAACCTTTGCCGGCGGAGTCCCAACGGGACATTGTCTACAACGCCATCGAAAAGGTATTGGACGTCGCCGAGGAACGTCCGCTTCGGGGCGATGACCTACGGCGACAACAACCACGGCGGCAAGATCGTTTTCGATGTGGCCGACCTTTCTTCCGGCACCAACCTCACCGACTTCGAGGCGGCCATCCCCGGACCCGATATAATGGTGACGGTGTCCCGGACGGGGAACCGGTCCTCTCGAGTGAGACCGCCCGTCCCCAGGCCGAGGCGCTTGTTCGACGCCGGCCACTACTTCGGCGCCGGCTCATATCCCGCGTAACCAATATCACACGAGACCGGCACCGATCCGCGACAGTTCAATACTGGTCCGAATACCACAGAATTTCATCTTACCAACGGCCTGTCCAACGGCGACGACAGTGGCCGAGACCTCGTTGCCGGTCGGGGACGCCGACGGTGACGGTTATGCCGACCCATGCGACGACCCGACTGAGCGTCCCAATGGCTGCCGATTTGTGCCCACTACCTTGACGATGTCGCAGAACCTATATCCATCAGTAACCACGCTCAGCATTACGACCCACACCGTGCTGGCGCTTTCAGAACCGCGATCGACCTGGTCGACATGCCGCCCAAACGGCGGGGGCGTCTTCTACAATGTCTATCAATGCCAATGAACTGACCGCGGCCGTTGCACGGTATCTCGCCAACATCGTCAAGGAAACCAATACCGCCTTTGTCGCGCCGGTGGTCCCCACCAACCCCGAGAACCGCACCTTCTCCGGCCATCGGGTCTACCTCGGCTTTTTCTATCCCAAGTCCAACCAGGCCTGGTACGGGAACCTGAAGAAGTTCGGGATCGATTCCCAAAACCGAAATCGTTGACAGCTCCAATACTCCCTAACTCGCCATCTGCCCGGACGACTCGAATGCCTGTGTCGACATCGCTGACGGCTCCTTCCGGACGGAGAGCCGATCCTACTGGATTTCAGAGGACGACGGGGGTACCGTGGAGGAGGGCGGGGTCGGCGAAAAACTCCAGGCGCGCAACCTCGATCCGAAGGCAGAGGGATCGATTACCAACCCGCGGAAGATCTTTATCTACAACCCAGCCTCATCCACCAAGGTCCTCACCAACAGCGCCCACGCCTTCACCACCGCCAACGCCGCTGCTTCGACGCCTCGCATCTGGGGGTGGCGGACGATACCGAGAAGGACAAACTGATCAAGTACGTCCACGGCCTGGATGCCTATGCCCCCGCCCAGGACACTGAACGGACGACGGGGTCCCGGAAAACGAGGACAAACGGGAATGGATCATGGGGGATATCCTCCACTCCAAGCCCCTGGTCGTCAATTACAACAATTTCAGCTACGCCAATGAAGGGACCTGCAGCGGCGACGGCGCCAACCAGACGATGGTTTTCGTGGGCGCCAACGACGGCATGCTCCATGCGTTCCGCGACTGCGACGGGGATGAGGCCTGGGCCTTCATCCCGCCCGACCTTCTCGACCAGACCTGCAGAACCTCCCCGGAGGAGACGCACAACTATCTTCGTCGACTCCTCCCCGGTGGTCTACAAGTACGACCAGAACGGCGACGGGGTGATCAACGGGAACGACTGGGTGATGCTCATCTTCGGCCTGCGCCGGGGGGGCAGCGCCTATTACGCCCTGGATGTCACCGACCCGGAAAATCCCAAGTACCTCTGGTCCTTCAACGCGAGCACCAGCGGTTTCGAGGAACTCGGCCAAAGCTGGAGCGAACCCCAGTTCGGCCTTGTCAAGGATGGTTCGGCCAAGAAGGTGGTCGCCTTCATCGGCGCCGGCTACGACGACGTCAACGAAGACCAGCGCTACGGCAATACGCAGAATTTCACGGGCATCGACCGAGTCCCCGATGCCGCCGACAGACCGGCAACCATCGACCAGCTACCGGCGGCTACCAGCGACCTGGGAAATACCGGAGGTCACGGCCGGGGGGTGTATGCCTTCCTGGTCGCCACCTTCGACAGCAACGGAGTTGAACAGAAGGCCACCAGCCCGACGCTGGTCTGGAAGTTCACACGCCAGGGCGAGCACCAACGCCACCCATTCGGATGCGACCTTTAACCAGGCGAAACTGATCTATTCCATGCCCGGCGACGTGGCCCCGATCGACACCGATTTCGACGGCTACATCGACCGGCTCTACATCGGCGACACCGGCGGCCGGATGTGGCGGATCAGCGACTACTATTCGGGTTCCGACCCCAAGGTCAATCCCGATATCAGCCAGTGGATCGGCAAGATCATTTTCAATGCCAACGCCGGAGCGGACGGGACCAACGGCCGGAAAATCTTCTACCGGCCCTCGGTGGTCATCGACAACGGCTACATCGGTGTCTACTTCGGTACCGGTGACCGGGCCCACCCTCTGAATACCGCCGTGGTCGACCGCCTGTACGCCATCTTCGACAAGAAGCAGCGCACCGCAGACAACATTAACGAGTCGGATATGGTGGATGTCACCGCGGACTACCTCCAGGCGGCCACCGGAACCACGACCGAAACCTGTACTTCCAGCAGCAACGCGCTCAACTGCATCCTGGAAAGACTGACGGCCACCGCGAACAAGGGCTGGTACATCAAGATGGATCCAACCTATGGCGCCTTGGATGGGGAAAAGGTCCTCGCCCCGGCCCTGGTCTTCAACAAGGTCGCCTATTTCACCACCTATACCCCGGATCACTTACGACGAGGTGACATCGAGTCGGTGGACGACTGCGCAGGCAATCTCGGCACCTCCCGCACCTGGGGGGTCAATTACCATACCGGCGAGGCGGTCTTCAATTTCACGACGGCCAATGACGATACCAGCGGTGTCACCAATACGCGGGCCCTGAACAAGGCTGGCGACGTGGTGATGAATTACCAGGACCGTTTCAAAAACTTGGGCAAAGGCATCCCGTCCGGTCTGGTCATGGTCATCAATGCCCAGGGGGATGCCAAGGTGTTGATTGGCTGCGGCGGCGGGGTCTGCGCTGGCGAGTCGCTCCCCGGGGGTACGGTCTTTCCGATATACTGGATGCCCTGGTAGGGGAAAAGGACGGTCAATGAAATTTCTGATGCCAGGATTGGCCCTGTTGCTGATGGTCGTTTTTTCAGCCGGGTGCAATCGCCAGGGTGGAGAGAAAAAGGCCGAAAGCCAGGTCCCTTCAGGAACACCGGCTGCGGTGGCCAGGGTAGTGCCCGCTCCTCCTGCAAACTCGAATGGAAAAGTTCAGGCCTCCATTCTTCCCCGGGACCCGGTAGTGGGAGACAATTTGCGGGTCGTCCTTCCCGGCGGCGAGGAAATCAAGCAGGTCAGCTGGTACCGCAACGACACCCCGGTCGTTGGCGAGGATGGAGCCGTTTTGCCGGCCCACTCCTTTCTCAAAGGGGAGGAAGTTTCAGCTGAGGTGATGACCGACCGGGGGGCGGGGTCGGCAGCGGTGACTATCGGGAACACCCCTCCCCGTGTGGTGGCTGCCAACTTCATCGACCCGCATGTCCATGCGGGGCAGCCGATCGAGATCGAGCCGCAGGGAGAGGATGAAGACGGGGATGCGGTGGTGGGATATCGGTGTGTCTGGGGGGTCAATGGAGAGATCGTTCCCGATCAGGTGACGACCGTCCTGCCTCCCGAGTATTTCCACAAAGGGGACCGGATTGTGGTGGAGGTCTTCGCTAGCGACGGGGAGGATGAGGGGCCGTCCTTCGTCGGGCAGGAGTTTGTTGTTCCCAATGCCCCTCCCTCCTTTGTGAGCGAACCGCCCAAGGAATTTTCTGCGCGAAATTATGTCTACCAGGCCCGGGCGGAAGATCCCGACGGCGATCCGTTGACCTATCGCCTGGAGGAGGCACCTGCCGGTATGACCATGGATGGTGCCGGCAGCATCTCCTGGCCCCTCGATTCCTCCGCTGCGGGGGAGCACCACATCCGCATCGTGGCCGAGGATGACGAAGGGGCAAAGGCTGTTCAGGATTACACCTTGCGTATTTCAATCCCCTAGAGGTGAACAGGTGACGATCAAGAACCCGAAAGGATTTACCCTGCTTGAAGCCCTCGTGGTCATGTCCATGATGGCCGTTCTCGTTGCGCTGGCGGTTCCATATTTCGGGGGGTGGCGGAAGAACGCCCAATTCAAGGAAGGGGCCCGCCTGCTGGCCTCCGCTTTCCGGGAGGCACGGTCTGTCGCAATATCCCGGAACCTGGAATCGCGCGTTGCTATTGATGTGCCCGGGAACGCTTTTCATGTCGAGGTTGGCAACCTTACCAACAACTCCACGACCTGGACTCCCCTGAAGGGCGGTGAGACCACCCTCTCGGGTTCGGTCAGTCTTAAGTCAGAGGATGACTGCAGTGGGGCGACCGCCCTGTCTATCGCCTTCAGCCCCAACGGCACCGGGGAGACAGGGGTTTTGTGCATTATGGACGGAACTGCCCCCAAGTACCGCGTAGGTGTCCAGTCCGAGACTTCGGGGCGCGTCGAGATAAAGAAAGACCCCGATCACTTCTGAGCCTTCAACCTGCCCGCCCGCCACTTTCCCTTTTCCGCTTGAACCCCTTCCGGAGTTCCCCTATAATCTGACCCTCAATAATCCTGCTGAAAATTGAGGGAGTTATTCCATAATGGCCAAAATAATCCCCTTCCGCGGCCTGCGTTACGACCTGAAACAGGTCAAGGACCCTGCCCGGGTCATGGCCCCCCCCTACGATGTCATCTCGCCTGCTCTGCAGGAAGACCTCTACCTTCGCAGCCCCTACAATGTGGTGCGGTTGATCCTCGGCAAGACCGGCCCCGAGGACGGCGATAAGAACAACCGCTACACCCGCGCCGCCGGGGATTTTGCTGCCTGGCAGCAGGCCGGGGTGCTGGTGCGCGATGCGGAACCATCCCTCTACTTCTACGACCAGGAGTACTCCCTGGAGAATGGCGAGGTGGTGGTCCGCAAGGGGTTCATGGCCCTGACCCGCCTCGAGGATTTCTCTTCAGGGGTGGTCAAGCCCCACGAGAAGACGCTGGCGGGCCCCAAGGCCGACCGGCTTCACCTGACCAAGGCGTGCGGGGCGAATTTCAGCCCGATCTTTTCTCTCTACTCCGACAGCTGCTGCGTTCTCGAAGCCCTGACCCGGGAACTGCGCAGCAAAGTCCCTGATATTGCGGTCAGTGACGACGACGGGATCCGGCATCGCCTGTGGCAGGTCACCGATCCGGCAGTCATCGCCAAGGCCCAAAGTCTGCTGGACGCCAAGCCGCTGTTCATCGCCGATGGCCACCATCGCTACGAAACCGCCCTCAACTACCGTGACTACATGCGGGAGCTGCACCCCGGTTATACCGGCAAGGAACTCTTCAACTATGTGTTGATGTACTTTGCCAACATGGAAGACCAGGGGATGCAGATCTTCCCGACCCACCGGCTCATTTTCAACCTGCAGGATTTTCGCCTCGAACCCTTCATCGAAGCGCTTGCCGATGCTTTCGACATCGAGGCGGTCACCTTTGATCCCACGTTGGCCGATGAGCGCAATCGCATCCGCCAGTTGCTCGCGGCCAAAGGGGAGGGGGGGCATTCTCTCGGCCTGTATGCCGGCGGCACCCGCTGTTTTCTGCTGACCTTGCGTGAGGCGGGGACCATGGACCGTTTCTTCCCGGAAAAATCCCCCAAGGCACTGAAGACCCTTGACGTGTCGATCCTTCACCGGCTGATTCTCGAGAACCTGCTCGGCATCACCCAGGAAGCCCAGGAACAACAGCTCAACCTCAAGTACGTGAAGAACTTCGACGAGCCCTTCGAACTGGTTCAAACCGGGGAATTTCCCCTGGCCTTTCTGATGAACCCGACGCGCATGTCCGAGGTTCGCGACGTGGCCAACGCCGGCGAAAAAATGCCGCAGAAATCAACCTATTTTTACCCCAAGCTCCTTTCCGGTCTGGTGATCAACCCGATCGCGGAAGGGGATTCGGCGGAATAAAATCAGGAAAAAGGTAAAAGGTGAAAGGTGAAAGGTGAAAGGTGAAAGGTGAAAGGTGAAAGGTGAAAGGTGAAAGGTGAAAGGTGAAAGGTGAAAGGTGAAAGGTTTAAACCTTGAACCTTGGACCTTCTTGGTCTTTACGTGGAGGCAATTAGTGGAAATACTCGGTATCGATATCGGTTTCGGCTTCACCAAGGCGAGCAACGGCAAGGATACCCTGGTCTTCAAATCGGTTCTAGGCGAGGCCACCGACATCCAGTTTCGGGAGCCGGTTCTCGGCGAGGAAATCAGCGAGGAGCACCTCCAGGTCGATGTGGACGGCAAGTCCTTTTTCGTTGGCGAACTGGCCGAGCGGCAAAGCAACGTCCGTTTCTTCACCCTTGACCAGGCCCAGTTCATCAGTCACTTTGCCAAGACCCTGGCCCTTGCAGCCGCGGCCCGGCTGGTCGGCAGCTTTTTGCCGATCAACCTGGTGACCGGCCTGCCCATCGGCTACTACCGTGACCACAAGGATGAACTGGCCCGGGTCCTGCTGGGGGAGCACAAGGTGGCCTTCACCGACGCCGCCGGCAAGCGCCAGGAAAAGACCATCAGCGTCAACAAGGTTCGGGTCATCCCCCAGCCGTTCGGTTCCATGTTCAACTTGATGCTCAATGACCTCGGAGAAATTTCCGACCGCCGGCTGGTCAAGGAGAAGATCGGCATCATCGATGTCGGCTTCCGGACCTCCGACTATACGATCGCCGACCAGATGCGCTATTCGGAGCGGGGGAGCCGCACCACCGATTCGGGCATCGCTAGGGCCTTCAACGTGATTGCCGGCAAGCTGCGGGAAAAGAGCAACGTCAACGTGGAGCTCTACCGGCTCTACAGCGCGGTGGAGAAGGGGACGATCAAGATTCGTGGCAAGGAGTACGACCTGCGCGACCTGACCGAACAGGTCTTCTCCCAGCTCGCCACCACCGTCGCCAACGAAGTCGACCGGCTCTGGGTGGACGACTGGGATATCGACTCCATGGTTATCACCGGCGGCGGGGGGGCGGTTCTCGCCAAGCATCTCCAGCCGTTGCTCAACGGCCAGGTCCTGACCCTCGACCAGACCCAGGATGCCCGGCTGCTCAACGTTCTCGGCTACTACAAGTTCGGTCGCCACCTCTGGGCCCGCGGTGCGGGTCCAGTCCCCGAGGCCGGCTGATCCCTCTTCCCGCCATGGTATAATTGGGCGGCCGGGCCGCCGGCCCGGCCGTTTCATACCTGTTTCAGGGATCTATCCACCATGGCCATCACTCCCCTCGAAATCATTGCCCATCTGGAGCGCCAGGCCCGCCGTCCGCTGACGGTACGGGAGCTGCTGGCCGGCCTCGGTCTCAAGGGGGCCGATCGCCATGCCGGCAAGCAATTGATCGAGGAACTTGCCCGGGACGGAGTCCTGGCACGGCTCAAGGGGGATCGCTATTCCCTCCCGCGCCAGGTGAACCTGGTGACCGGAACGGTCAGCGCCCACCGCGACGGCTACGGATTCGTCGTCCCGCCCCCGGGGCAGGGGCGGGACGTTTTTATTCCCGCCCGGTTCATGCGCGAGGTCATGGACGGCGACCGCGTGGCGGTGCGGGTCGAACGGCATGGCCGCGGCGGCGGCCCCGAGGGGCGCGTGGTCCAGGTCCTGACGCGAGCCCACAGCACCCTGGTCGGACGTTTCGAGGGCGGTCGCCGGGTCGGTTTCGTCATCCCCGTCGATCCCCGGCTGGGCGCTGATCTGTTGATCCCTCCCGGGGCAGAAGGTGGGGCGCGTCCCGGACAGATCGTGGTGGCCCGTATCGACGTCTACCCCGGAAGAAACCGTAACGCCGAAGGGACGATCATCGAGGTCCTCGGCAACCCCGGTGATCCGGAGGTCGAGGTCCTGACCATTGTTCATCAGCATGGCCTTCCCTACCGGTTCCCGGCGGAAGTGCTGGCCGCCGCCGAGCAGGTACCGGCGGAGGTCGCGGCGGATGAATGGGCCGGCCGGGAAGATCTGCGCCAGCTGCCGATTGTCA
Source organism: uncultured delta proteobacterium (assembly GCA_963806685.1). Taxonomy (GTDB): domain Bacteria; phylum Desulfobacterota; class Desulfuromonadia; order Desulfuromonadales; family DDH964; genus DDH964. The sequence continues at coordinate 212,152 of CAWDZB010000006.1, read as the reverse complement.
CCATCGATGGTGAGAGCGCCCGCGATTTCGACGATGCCGTAGCGGTGCGGGCCGAAACGGGGGGGAGGCTGCGGCTCTGGGTGGCGATTGCCGATGTCGGCCACTATGTCGCCGAAGGATCTCCCCTCGATGCCGAGGCTTGCGAACGCGGCACCAGCGTCTATTTTCCGGACCGCTGCATTCCGATGCTGCCGGAGCGGCTGAGCAACGGCATCTGTTCCCTCAATCCCGGCGTCGAGCGCTTGGTATTGACCGCCGAACTCCTCTTCGACCAGCAGGGGATCCGCCTCGAAAGCCGTTTCTACCCGGCGGTGATTCGCAGCCGGGCACGGCTGACCTACCACGAGGTCCGGGATCTGCTGCAGGCAGAGATGGCGCAGCCCGATGCTTCGCACCGCGAGCTGCTGCCGCAGCTTCGGTTGATGTCAGACCTTGCCGAGCGGCTGACGGCCATGCGGCGGCGGCGGGGGAGCCTCGATTTCGACCTCCCCGAAGCCGAGATCGTCCTTAACCTGCAGGGAATTCCAGAAGATATCGTCCGCGCCGAACGCAACCTGGCCCACCGTTTGATCGAGGAATTCATGCTCGCTGCCAACGAGGCGGTGGCAGAATTCCTGACCCGTCACCAGGCACCCCTTCTCTACCGCATTCATGAACCGCCCGACCCGGAGAAACTGCAGGCCTTCCAGCAGTTCGTCGCTCATTTCAACTACGGGGTGACCCTCGACGGCAGCTCCGGCGACGCCCGGCGCCTCCAGCAACTGCTGGCCGAGGTTGAAGGACGACCCGAGGAGCGGATGATCAACCAGATGCTGCTGCGCAGCATGCAGCAGGCCCGTTACGCCCCCGACAACGTCGGCCATTTCGGTTTGGCCGCGGACTACTACTGCCATTTTACGTCACCGATCCGCCGCTATCCCGACCTGCTGGTGCACCGGGTCCTGCGTCGAACCCTGCAGCCGGGAGGGCTGGGCGAAACCGAGCGACGCCGTCTGCGGACCAGTCTTCCCGCCCTCGGTGAGCTGACTTCGCAGCGGGAGCGACGGGCCATGGAGGCAGAACGGGAAATTGTCGCCCTGAAGAAGGCTCAGTTCATGGCCGACAAGGTCGGTGAAGAATTTTCCGGCTTTATTTCGGGGGTGCGGCCTTTCGGCTTTTTCGTCGAACTCAAGGACTATTTCGTCGAAGGGCTGGTCCATATTTCCAGTCTAGGCGACGATTTCTACCATTTCGAGGAAGAACAGCAGCGGTTGCTCGGCGCCCATCGACGGAGAATATTTCAAGTCGGCGGGGAGGTGACCGTGCGCGTGGCGCGGGTCTCCCTGGAACGCCGGGAAATCGATTTCGAACTTGCCGATCTGGTCGCAAGACCAAATCGAGAACAACGCCCGCGGCGTCAGACAAAGGGCAACTAAAGTATGCGGATAATCCACCAGCTTGCAGAACTGTCCCCTCCAGTCCCCCGAGCGGTAGTCACCATCGGCAATTTCGACGGCGTCCATCTTGGTCATCGCGAAATCTTCCGGCGAGTGGTACGGCGGGCCCGGGAGTTGAATGGTACCGCCGTGGTCCTGACCTTTGTGCCCCATCCGCTCAAGGTGCTGGATCCGAATCGGGCTCCGCGGCTGCTCAACACCTACGCCGAGAAGGAACGGCTGATCGAGGCCTCCTGCATCGACCTGATGGTCAGCCTCCCCTTTACCCGTGAACTGGCGGCGATGCCCGCAGACCGGTTCGTCGCGGAGATCCTGGTCGGGCGCCTGGGGCTGGTGCACCTGATCGTCGGAGCCGACTACGCCTTCGGCCGCAAACGCGAAGGGAATGTCTCTTTCCTGCGGCGGAAAGGGGAAGAGTTCGGTTTTTTGGTCGAAGCCCTGGAGCCGGTCCGGGTCGGTGGAAAAGTTTACAGTTCGACCCTGATCCGGCGGCGCCTCGGCGCCGGTGACGTCGCCGGAGTGGTGGCGTTATTGGGAAGGCATTTTACCCTTGAGGGGCGAGTGATCTACGGTGCCAACCGTGGCCGGCAGCTGGGCTTTCCCACGGCCAACTTGTTGACCGACAAGGAGATTCTTCCGCGTCCCGGGGTCTATGCAGTCAAGGTTCGTTGGCGGGAGGAGTATTTTGACGGGGTCATGAACATCGGTTTCAATCCGACCTTCGGCACCGAGCGGATCTCTCTGGAGGTCCACCTGCTCGATTTTCACGGCGACCTCTACGGGGAAACGTTGCGCGTCTATTTCGTCGAACGGTTGCGCGAGGAGATGGTCTTTCCTTCGGCAGCGGCCCTGATCGAGGCCATTGTCCTGGATGTTGCCCGGGCGCGGGATATCCTGGCCGCCAACCGGATTGTCGAATATCGGGAGTATCTCGATTGCGGCATGCCCTCTCCGCCTGCCGCAGGTGTCAGGGAGGAAGAGCCATGAAACTGAGTGGCCGCACCATGGTGCTGGGCATATTCGGTGACCCGATCGCCCACTCCCGCTCTCCGGAGATGCAGAACGCTGCCTTGGCGGCGGCCGGGATCGATGCCGTCTATGTGCCGTTCCATGTTGTGCCGGAGCAGCTTGGCTGCGCGGCGGCCGCTCTGCGGGGGCTCGGGATCCGGGGGGTGAACGTCACCATCCCCCACAAGGAAGCGATTCTTGCTCATCTCGATGTGGTCGATCCCGAGGCACAGCTAATCGGAGCGGTCAATACCGTCGTCAATCGCCAGGGACAACTGGTTGGCCACAATACCGACGGCCTCGGCCTGCTCCGCTCGCTGGAGGAGGATCTGCAGTTCTCTCCGGCTGGCAAACGCATCCTGTTGCTGGGGGCCGGCGGTGCCTGCCGGGCCGCCCTGGTCGCCCTGGCGCGGGGAGGTGCCGCCTGGATCGGCATTGCCAACCGCCATCAGGAACGAGCGGCCTGCCTGGTAAAGGAATTCACCCCAGCGCTGGCGGGCACGTCCCTTGCAGATTATACATTGCTGCCGGAACGTTTGACTGCTATCGTCGGAGACGTCGAACTCCTGGTGAATACCTCGGCGGTTGGCCTGCACGGCGAGTCATTTCCACCCGAACTGTTCGCGGCCTTGAAGCCCCGCACCTGCATCTACGACATGGTCTACCGCGATGGTGGCACGCCGCTGCTGAAAATGGCCCGCCAGAAGGGGATGCGCAGCGCCGGCGGTCTGGGGATGCTGGCCGGACAGGGAGAGGAGGCGTTCTTCCTCTGGACTGGGCAGCGGCCGCCGGCGGGGGTGATGCGTGCCCGGCTTTTGAAGGAATCCGTTGCAATATAGGGGTCTTAACTTGACACCTTGAAAGTCCCTTTATAAGATATGTTGGTTTTTGTTTAAGGGGGAACAGGTATTAGATGACTACTAACCGACTCGGCGAACTCCTGGTTCGCAACAAGTTGATCAGCGAAAATCAGCTCGCCAAGGCCCTTGAGGACCAGAAGGTCCAGGGGGGGCGCCTCGGAGTGAGCCTGATCAAACTGGGCTTCGTCAAGGAGGAAGATCTCTCCGCGTTTCTCTCCCGTCAGTATGGCGTCCCTTCCATCAACCTCCAGGAATTCGAAGTCGACCCCGCGGTCATCCGCCTGGTGCCGGCGGAGGTTGCCCAGAAGTACCAGATCATCCCCATCAACCGGGCCGGGTCGACCCTGATCGTGGCCATGAGCGACCCGTCGAACATTTTCGCCATCGACGACATCAAGTTCATGACCGGCTACAACGTTGAGGTCGTGGTTGCCTCCGATGCCTCGATCAAGCAGGCCACCGACAAGTATTACGACCAGTCGGCTTCCTTCGACGAGGTCATGGGAGACCTCGAGGATATCGACCTGGAACTGATCGACGAAGAGGATGATGTCGACGTCAGTGCCCTGGAGAAGGCCTCCGAAGACGCACCGGTCGTCAAGCTGGTCAACCTGATCCTGACCGATGCCATCAAGCGCAAGGCATCGGATATCCACATCGAGCCCTACGAGAAGATTTTTCGGGTCCGCTACCGCATCGACGGTGTCCTCTACGAGGTCATGAAGCCGCCGATGAAGCTCAAAAACGCCATCACCTCGCGCCTCAAGATCATGTCTGAAATGGACATTGCCGAGCGGCGCCTGCCGCAGGACGGGCGCATCAAGATCAAGCTCCCCGGCGGCAAGGACATGGACTACCGGGTCAACTGCCTGCCGACCCTGTTCGGCGAGAAGGTCGTTCTGCGGCTGCTCGACAAGTCGAACCTGCAGCTCGATATGACCAAGCTTGGCTACGAGCCGGAGGCCCTGGCTCATTTCAAGCGCGAAATTCACAAGCCCTTCGGCATGGTCCTGGTCACCGGACCGACCGGCTCGGGCAAGACCGTCTCCCTTTACTCGGCTCTCTCCGAGCTGAACAAGACCACGGAAAATATTTCCACCGCCGAGGACCCGGTCGAGTTCAACTTCGCCGGCATCAACCAGGTGCAGATGCACGAGGAAATCGGCCTCAATTTCGCCTCGGCGTTGCGGGCCTTTTTGCGTCAGGATCCGGACATTATCATGATCGGCGAGATCCGTGACTTCGAAACCGCAGAGATCGGGGTCAAGGCCGCGCTGACCGGACACCTGGTTCTTTCCACCCTGCATACCAATGATGCCCCTTCGACCATCAACCGCCTGCTCAACATGGGGATCGAGCCCTTTCTGGTCTCCTCGGCGGTCAACCTGATAACGGCCCAGCGCCTGGGCCGGAGGGTCTGCCCGGAGTGCAAGGAGACGGAAGAGATTCCCAAGCAGGCCCTGATCGACGCCGGCGTCTCGGCCGAAGAAGTGGATGACTATGTCTGTCTGCGCGGCACGGGTTGTTCCAACTGCAACGACACCGGTTACCGGGGGCGGGTCGGCATCTACCAGGTCATGCCGATGTTCGAGGATATCCGCGAGATGATCCTCGCCGGAGCCAATACCGCCGAGATCAAGCGTGAATCGATGCGCCTCGGGGTCAGAACCATGCGCCAGGCTGCCCTCACCAAGCTCAAGGAGGGGATGACCAGCTTCGAGGAAGTGTTGCGCTGTACCATGGCGGACGACTGAGAGGTACCGTTGATTTTTCATTGCAGCGGCGTGCTGTCCGGCCGCTGCAGCTGAACATTGCAAGCCGGGAGGTGGTTCGTGTCCAACATCAGTGTTCATCAGCTGCTCAAGACCATGGTCGAACAGGGAGCATCGGACCTGCATATCACCACCGGGTCGCCGCCACAGGTGCGGATCGATGGGCACATGACCCCGCTCAAGCTGCCGCCGATGCAGCCGGCGGATACCAAGCAGCTCTGCTACAGCATTCTTACCGATGCCCAGAAGCGCAAGTTCGAGGAGGAAAACGAACTCGACCTTTCCTTTGGCGTCAAGGGCCTGGCGCGTTTTCGTGGCAATATCTTTATCCAGCGCGGTGCGCTGGCCGGTGTTTTCCGCCTCATTCCCTTCCGGGTGCTCACCTTCGAGGAACTCGGCCTGCCACCGGTGGTCAAGGATATCGTCCGCAAGCCCCGGGGGCTGGTGCTGGTGACCGGGCCGACCGGCAGCGGCAAATCGACGACCCTCGCCTCGATCATCGATATGATCAACAGCGAGCGACACGAGCACATCATCACCATCGAGGACCCGGTAGAGTTTCTGCATCCGCACAAGAACTGCCTGGTCAACCAGCGCGAGGTTGGCGCCGATACCCATTCCTTCAAGAAGGCCCTCAAGTACATCCTGCGCCAGGACCCGGACGTGGTGCTGATCGGTGAGATGCGCGATCTGGAGACGATTGAGGCCGCGCTGACCATCGCCGAGACCGGCCACCTCTGCTTTGCCACCCTGCATACCAACGGCTGCGTGCAGACCATCAACCGCATTATCGACGCTTTCCCCACAAGCCAGCAGCAGCAGGTGCGTACCCAGCTGGCCTTCGTGCTTGAGGGGGTGCTTTCCCAGACTCTGCTGCCATTGGCTTCGGGGAAGGGACGTTCACTGGCGCTGGAAATCATGGTACCGAATACCGCCATCCGGGCCCTGATCCGGGATGACAAGGTGCACCAGATCTACTCCCAGATGCAGATGGGCCAGGACAAATTCGGGATGCAGACCATGAACCAGTCGCTGTTCATGCTCTATCACACTAAAAAAATCACCAGGGAGATAGCGCTCTCCCGATCTTCGGATCCCGAAGAGTTGAAACAGATGATTGCCAACCCCAACGCCGTGCTCAGGCGCGGGGTGCAAACGTCCAAAACTTGAAGGAAGCCGCTTCCTGCGGTTCTGACGATCGTTTAATTCACTGCGAGAGGATGATATGCCCAAGTTTTCGTGGGAAGGAAAGACGCGCACCGGGCAACAACAGAAAGGCGATATGGAGGCTCCCAGCGAAGCCGCCGCAATGGCCCAATTGCGTCGCCAGGGGATCATGCCCAGCAAGGTTCGCGAGCGCGGCAAAGGGATGGGTTTTGAACTCAAAATTCCCGGGTTTGCACCGAAAGTCACCACCAAGGACCTGGTCGTTTTTACCCGGCAGTTCGCGACTATGATCGATGCCGGCCTGCCGCTGGTGCAATGCCTCGAGATCCTTTCTCGGCAGCAGCCCAATAAAACCTTCAAGAAAATGCTGACCGAGGTCAAAGAGAGCGTCGAGTCCGGTTCGACCTTTGCCGACGCTTTGAAAAAACACCCCAAGGCATTCGATGAACTCTACGTCAATCTCGTTGCCGCCGGTGAAGTCGGCGGTATTCTCGATACCATCCTCAACCGGTTGGCAGCCTACATCGAGAAGGCTCTCAAGCTGAAAAAGCAGGTCAAGAGTGCCATGACCTATCCGACCACCATCGTCGGCATTGCCGTTGTGGTCATTGCCGTCATCCTGGTCTTTGTCATCCCGACCTTCGCCAAGCTATTCGCCGACTTCGGCTCGGCGCTGCCGCTTCCAACGCAGATTGTCATCAACCTGAGCAATTTCATTCAGCACTATATCCTGGTGATTATCGGCGCCATTGTCGCGTTCATATTTATTTTCAAGCGCATCTATGCAACCAAGAAGGGGCGGGAAATGCTCGACGACTGGGCGTTGAAACTACCGATTTTCGGTATCCTGATTCGCAAGGTCGCGGTGGCTAAATTTACCCGGACCCTGGGAACGATGGTCTCCAGCGGCGTGCCGATTCTCGACGGGCTCGAGATCGTTGCCAAGACCTCTGGAAACAAGACCGTGGAAAAAGCCATCTACAAGGTTCGCCAGAGCATCAGCGAAGGCAAAACCATTGCCGAACCCCTTGAGAAATCCGGCGTCTTCCCGCCCATGGTTTGCCAGATGATTGCGGTGGGTGAGCAATCCGGTTCCATCGACACCATGCTCAACAAGATCGCCGATTTCTACGATGACGAGGTCGACGATGCGGTGGGCAATCTGACGGCGATGATGGAGCCGTTGCTGATGCTCTTTCTGGGGACTACCGTCGGCGGTCTGGTCATTGCCATGTACCTGCCGATCTTCAAGACTGGCCGGCGTGGCCAGCGGCGGTTGATAATTACCCATCGTGGCGATTTCATTGGAAGTCAGGATCGAAGGTCGGCCTCCCCGGAGGTTGCTCAACCGGTTCCTGTTTTTCCGCATTTTGGTCATCACCCTGTTTCTCGGCGGGACGATCGTTTTCCTGTCTCGCAGTGGCCAGCGAGTTCCACCAGCCGGTGCTCCCCTATCTTTACTTGCTGGTCGGCCTCTCTTTCCTGCATGCGTTGGTTTCAGCGACAGCCCTGTCCCTGACCCGGCACACCCGGTTTTTGCCCAGGCCCAGGTCATCGGGGACCTGCTGCTGGCAACCGCCTTTATCTATCTGACCGGAGGCAGCGACAGCCTCTTTTCCTTTCTCTACCTGCTGATCATCATCGGCGCCAGCGTACTGTTGCCACGTCGGGACGTTCTGTTTGTCGCCTCGGCGGCAGCGATTCTCTACGGAAGTCTTCTCGACCTGCAGTATTACGGTTTCCTGCCGGTGATCGGCGGACTGCAATCCCCCGGTCAGATAAGTGGCCGGGAGGTTTTTTATGAAGTGTTCGTCAATGTCTTTGCCTTTTTGCTGACTGCTCTCCTCAGCGGGACGCTCTCCGAGCGCCTGCGGCGGAGTGAAGCGGCCCTGGAACAAAAAGAAATTGATTTCGACGAACTGGAAAACTTCAATCGGGCGATCCTCACCAATATCACCAGCGGCCTGATGATCGCCAATGACCAGGGGCGGATCAGGTCTTTCAACGATGCTGCCGAACGAATCACCGGCTTGACCCTGCGCCAGGTTTACAACCGAGAAGTCCGTGCCCTGTTTCCTGACCTGGGGATCGAGGAAAATCATTCCCTCAAAATCACTCCCCGGGGGCAGGGTACCTTCCTGACCCCGGAGGGAACGCGGAAGGTCCTGGGTTTTTCTTCCTCCCCGTTGCGCGATGGCCGGGACAGGGAATTGGGGGTTCTGGTCGTCTTCCAGGATCTGACCCAACTCGTGGAGATGGAGGAAAAACTCAAGCGCACCGACCGATTGGCCGCTATCGGCCGGCTTGCCGCAGGGATGGCCCACGAGATTCGCAATCCCCTTGCGTCGATAAGTGGCTCTATTCAGCTGCTCATGGAGCAGAGCCAGGTCCGCGAAGAGGACCGGCGGCTGATGGGTATCGTGGTTCGAGAGGCTGATCGCCTCGGCGCTCTGCTGACGGATTTCCTGCTCTATGCACGGCCTGCCCGACCTGTCCCGGAGGTCCTGGAGGTTGCCGACCTTTTTGACGAGGTACTGGCACTGGCCGAAAGCGACGGACGATTCCAGGAATTAAATGTTGAGCGGCATTACCAGCCTGGAGTTGCAGTAGTGGCTGACCGCAAGCAACTTCGCCAGATCCTCTGGGACTTGCTTATCAACGCTGCCGAGGCCGTTGGCGGGAAAGGGACGCTGCGGGTTGGGGTTCTGGAAAACGGACAGGCCCTGTTCGTGGAAGACTCAGGCACGGGGGTACCCTGCGAGATGAAGGAACGGATTTTCGAACCTTTTTTTACCACCAAGACAGATGGAATTGGCCTTGGGCTGGCGACGGTTCATACCCTGGTGGAAGCCAACGGTGGTCAGATCGCAGTTACCGAGGGAAGTGAGGGCGGCGCCCTCTTTGTGATCCGCCTGCAACGGCCCGAAATGGAGGGTGAGAGCCATGAATATATCGGGTGATTCCACAATCGAAAACAATCGGCGTTACCGCATTCTGGTGGTCGACGACGAGGAGAGCATGCGTGAAGTCATCGGCATCATGCTGCGCCGCGAAGGCTACCAGGTTGATCTTGCCAGCGATGGTGCCCAGGCCGACCAGCAGCTGTTGAACCAGGACTACGACCTCATTATCAGCGACATCAAGATGCCGCGCATGGGAGGGATGGAACTGCTGGGCAAGGTCAAGGAACGCACTCCGGAAACGTTGATGATCATGGTCACGGCCTTTTCCTCCACCGACGAAGCGGTCGAGGCGATGAAACAGGGGGCCTACGACTACATCACCAAGCCCTTCCGGAATGAGGAAATCCGCCTCGTGGTCCAGAATGCCCTGGAGCGCAAGATTCTCCGCCAGGAAAACCGCGAGCTGAAGCGGGAACTCGGGCAGCGCTACTCCTTTGCCGGCCTGATCGGCAAGAGCAAGCCCATGCAGAAGGTCTACGAGCTGATCGAAAAGGTGGCCGCCAGCAATGTCAACGTGCTGATCACCGGTGAAAGCGGTACCGGCAAGGAGCTGGTCGCCCGGGCCATCCATTACCAGGGCAAGCGCAGCGGCCGCCCTTTCGTGACAGTCAACTGCGGGGCGATACCGGAAAACCTCCTGGAAAGTGAGCTTTTCGGCCACGAAAAGGGCTCTTTCACCGGCGCCACTCAACAGAAACGTGGCCTGTTCGAGGTGGCCGACGGCGGCACCCTGTTTCTGGACGAGATCGGCGAACTGCCGCTGGCCATGCAGGTCAAACTGCTGCGTGTTCTGCAGGAACGGGAAATTCGCCGGGTCGGCGGGACCCGTGACCTTCCCGTCGATGTCCGGCTGGTGGCCGCCACCAACAAGGACCTAGCGCGGGAGGTGGCCACGGGTCGGTTTCGCGAGGACCTGTTTTACCGCCTCAACGTGATCCCCCTGGAACTGCCGGCGCTGCGGGAGCGTCGCCAGGACATCCCGCTGCTGATCGAGCACTTCTACGGCAAGCAGGCAGGGCAGGGCAAGGTCGCGATCAGCGAAGGGGCGATGCGGCGTCTGCTCGACTATGCCTGGCCCGGCAATATCCGCGAACTTGAAAACGTCATCGAGCGTTGTGTCGTCCTGGGGCATGGCCGGGAACTGAGCGAAGAGAGCCTTCCGGACTACCTTCGTCCCGGAACCCGCCCCGAGGAAGCCGCCCTGACGGCTCTTCCCGAAGCCGGTTTGGACCTCGACGCCTATCTCGGCGGAATCGAGCGGGATATCCTGGTCAAGGCTTTGGAGCGGTGCGGCGGAGTTCGCAAGAAGGCCGCCGAACTGCTCGGCATCTCTTTTCGTTCGATCCGTTACCGGCTGGCCAAGTTCGATATTGCTCCCGACGATGATGAGATTGAAGATTGACAAAGTTTGTCACCTTGCCCTGCCCGAAATGGTCTTTCCGCAGCACCATGGTCGGGGCGGATTTGGTCGGTCGCCGAGGCTAACATCCCGTGGTCCCTTGTTTTTTTGTTTTTTTTTAATTTGGCATTGCCTTTGCATGATATGCAGGTGAAAGGTTTGCACCCGGAAAAAAATAAGTGCATCACCAATTCACCGTGGCCGGAATCCCGGCATTTATCTGTCCACCCAGAAAGGAGAAGGAACATGCTGAAGAAATTCAGGAGGAATCAAAAGGGTTTTACCCTCATCGAACTGCTGATCGTTGTTGCGATCATCGGCATCCTGGCGGCCATCGCCATCCCGCAGTTCGCCTCCTACCGGCAGAAGGCGTTCAACTCGGCGTCCCAGAGCGACCTCAAGACCATGCGCACGGAGCTTGAGGGCTACTACACCGACCACTACTACTATCCGTCGAACTAATTCTATATTCACCTGAAACGAGGAGAATTATGATGAAAAAGCTGTTGATGATCGCGGCCATCCTGGCCTTTGCGACCCCTGCCTTTGCGCAGACTAATACCGCCGGTTCCACCTTGGTGATCCCCGACACCTCCGGCAAGGACAATGTCAAGCTTGAAATCGCCGCTTCGCCCAAGGTCAACATGTCCTATGTGAATCCCGATACGACGACGTATCAATACTTCATCATCGGGACCTATCACGAGGGAGGCACCAAGCTCTATGCCACCTCGTCGAGCATCACCAAGATTTACTACTACACCTTCCCGACTAACACGGTGAAGTCTTTCGCCAAGCTGCCGGCGTCCCAGGCCGATGCCCAGTCCGAAGTCAACTGGACCACAACTCTCGGGTTCAACGACTGATAAGCTTTTTTCTCCACCTGCTCTGGAAAGCCCCTTCTCTCTTAGAGAGGGGGCTTTTTTTCCGGTCGCAGCAAGGGGAAATCCCCGGATGACTGTTTTCTTTTGCCTCTGCCTTGCCCTGACCCAGTTCTGCGTGGTACCGGCTTTTGCCAGCCCGGCGCGGGGAGCACAACTGGTCTTTCTCGGCGGCTGGGTCCTTGTCGGCCTGCTGCTATGCTGCCGGCGTACGGTGTACCTGACGCCGGTGCAGGCCGGTGGAGGGCTCTTTTTTTTGGTCCTGGTCCTTTCCGCTGCCGCGGCAGTGTCGCCGGTGGAAGGACTCCGTTTTGCTCTGGCTTTTCTCCCCTTCCTGGGCCTGTCGCTGTTGACCTCGGCAGTTGGAGCCCGGGACCCCCGGCTGCTGCTGCGCCTGGCCCGTGCGCTGGTCGTTTCCGGGGTGGTTGCGGCGCTCCTGGGCCTTTACGAATATGCGCGGTTTTTGCTGCTCGGTCCTACGCGCAGGATGGTGATCCCCTATCTTTTGCCCCCGGACGATTCGCCCCGCGTTGGCGGGATGTATGGTCAGCCGAACCTGTTCGCCCTTTTCCTGGTCCTGGTCCTGATTGGTTTTTTCCTGGTCTATCTGCACGACCGCCGCCCATCGCTGAATCGTTCATCCTGGTTACGTTTTCTCCCCTTCAGCCTGGTGTCGACGGTTTTTTTCCTTACGGGCTCCCGCTCCGGCCAGCTGGCTCTCGGAGTGGTCCTGCCCCTCCTCTTCTGGCTGGTGACGAGCCGCCGCTACCTGTGTGATCGTCCGGATCAGCGACGTGAGTTTTTCCTGCTGCTAGGATGTCTGGTCCTTGGCTTGGGGATGGGCAAAGCCCTGCCCGGGCTCATCGCCTTTTTTAGCCATGCCCTTTCCCCTGGCGCCCCGGGGGCGGCGGCGCTGGCTTTCCATGGTACCCTGCGCCAGGGGGCAGGGGACGGCAGCGGGCGGATTTTGCTCTGGGCGACTTCCCTGCTCCTCTTCCTGCACCATCCCTGGCTCGGTATTGGGCCCGACAATTTCAAGCTGCTGCTGGCCAACTTCCAGGTTCGGGCCCACGACCTGCTGGGATTCGTGACCTTTGAGGATTTCGGTTACGGCTACTGGTCCCATAACGAAATTCTGCAGTTGATGGCCGAATTGGGCGTGGGCGGGCTGGTTGTGGCCCTGGCACTGGCTTTCTACCTGTGGCGCGTTTTCGTGGACTGCTTTCGGCAGGGTTTTGACGCGAAGAACACCCCACGACTCTATCTGCTGCTGCTGATTCTGGCGATTCTGGTTTTGGCCCTCCTCTCCTGGCCCCTGCGGTATCCGGCGCTTTTATCCTGTTTCGTCGTCTTTCTGAGCCTTCTGCCCGGTCCGGACCGGGTCTGGAAGATCGTCCTGCCCCGCTGGTCCCGGATGGTCCTGGCCATCTGCTTCCTCGCAGGGCTTGTTGGGATTGGCGGATATGGGTATCATGAGTATCGATTTGGTCGTCTTCTGGCGCAGACCCACAGTGCTGAGCGGCCCTCGGTGACCTTCGCCCGGTTTGCTGGTTACGCCGACGAACCCTTTTCCGAGTTTCGGGCCTTGTTGCAGGTGGTGCCGCTCTATGTAAACGATGCCGTGGATCACCAGGACAAGGTATTGGCCGCCAAAGTGCTTCCCTATGCCCGGCGTCTGGCCAGCCTCCAGGGGGCTTTCTGGCAATGGTACGATGTGGCCCGTCTTTACCACCTCTTGGGTGATAGCCGGCAGGCCGCGGTCACCGTGCAGAAAGCAATCGATCTGCAGCCCGATTACCAGCCCGCCTGGCAGCTGCAACATCGCCTTAACGCCGAAGAGGTGGCCCGGAAAACCGGTCGGCCGATCGAATACTTTTACCCCAAGCTGGACGATTCCATCGAAAAGCTGATGCAGGAGATGCTGGATGACGCCAGAAATCGAACTAAGAAACCTGACTAAACGCTACAAGGCCGGACTCTTTAAAAAACCGGTGCAAGCCCTCAAAGGGGTCGACCTTACCGTTCGGCAGGGCGAGGTCTTCGGACTGATCGGTCCTAACGGTGCCGGCAAGAGCACCACCATCCGCTCGATCCTCGGCCTGATCCGCCCCGATTCGGGGGGCGTCTATTTTCGCGGCCGTCCCCTAGCCGAGACGAGTATCCAACGACAGGTTGGCTACCTCCCGGAAAATCCCTACCTTTACGATCACCTGACCCTTGCTGAACTACTCAAATTCTGTGCCCGGGCTTCCGGCCTCGACCGGAAGACGGCGGCTCGTCGCCGTCAGGAATTGTTCTCGCGCCTCTATCTTGAGCATGCCGCAAATCGCCCCTTGCGGACCTTCTCCAAGGGTATGTTGCAGCGGGCGGCAATCTGCTTTGCCCTGCTGCACGATCCGTCGCTGGTGGTCTTCGACGAACCGATGTCAGGGCTCGATCCGGTTGGGCGCAAGATGGTTTTCGACCTTGTGAGTGAACTTAAATCTGACGGCAAAACGATCTTCTTCTGCTCCCATATCTTAAGTGACGTCGAGCGTTTGTGCGACCGGATCGGCTTGCTTTCTCAGGGGCGGCTGGTCGAAATTTTCGAGAGCGCCAACCTGATTGCCAGCCGTCAGGGGCAGGTTCACCTAAAGGTTGGGGAACTCAGCGCCGGGCAGCACCAGTTGCTTGAAGTGCTACTGGAGGGAGTGACCCAGATGGAGGACGGGGTGCTGCTTACTGTCTCCGGTGATAACCTCGCGACCCTGGCCGGTCAACTCAAGGAGATGGAGGTGGCCATTATAGGTTCCCGGGAGGATCGCTTGACTCTTGAAGAACTGTTTATGAAATCGGTCCAGGGAGGCGAACAATGAAAAGAATTTTTGCCCTGGCGGTCATTACGTTCAAGGAGGGGGTGCGCAGTCGCGCCGTCTATGGCATCGGCCTCTTCTCCCTCTTCATCCTGGGTCTCAATTTTGCCGTAGCGGGATTTTTTATGCGAGACGTCGGCAAGGTGACGGTCGACATGAATCTCAGCGCCCTCTCCGTCGCCGGCCTGTTGCTGGTCCTCTTCGTCGGACTGAACCTGATTGCCAAGGACATCGAACGCAAGACGATCCAGTTGGTGCTCTCAAAACCGATCACCCGCTATGAATATATCTTTGGCAAATATCTTGGGATTGAGCTGTTCGTCTTTGCGGCCCTGTTCCTTCTTTTTGTGGTCTCCTGTCTCAACGTGTACGGCCTGTCAATTGTTTATAAAGGCTATTTCCATGGCTTCACCTGGATGAATTTTTTCCTCGCCGCTTTTTTCGTCTACCTGAAGATCTCGGTGCTGGTCGCGATCGTGGTTTTTTTTGGCGTCATTGCGACCAGTTCCTTCATCACGCTGATTTTCAGTTTCTGCACTTACATCGTCGCCGAGACGATAGAGGATGTGGTCTTTTATTTACACTCCTCGGCTTCAAGCGGTGAGGCCATCCTCTCGGACAGCGTCAGGCGGGTTATCGAGGTTACCTCCTATGTTGTGCCCAACTTTTCCGTTTTCGATTTCAAGACCGAGGCCGCCTATGGACTGCCGATAGCGACGACGCGGTTATTGGACGCTCTCGGCTACGGCATAGTCTATGCCTCTATATTGCTAATACTCGCAGCTTTTATCTTTCAGCGGCGGGAGTTTAACTAATGGCCAGATCCGTCTCCCTGTGCCTGTTGGCGCTGTTGCTGGTCTCTTACTCATTCCTTCAGCCTCGCGCCTGGGAGGATCGGGCCAGTACCCGACGTGAAGCACAGCCGAGCTACGTTTTACCATCGGGGGTAAGTCGGATCTTGGCCGTCGGCAACCGGGGAGTCTTTGCCGACTTCCTTTTTCTCCGGACCATGACCTTTTTCGGTGAGCGGTTTCAGAACGACCAGACTCCCTCAGAGGCGGACTGGTCCTACTTGATTCACTCCCTCGATGTGGTGACTGATCTAGACCCCTATTTCCTCGATCCCTACGTCTTTTGCGAAGGAGTCCTGGTTTGGGGAGCCAACAAGATCGACGCGGCCAACCGGTTGCTTGAAAAGGGGATCGAATACCGGACCTGGGAATGGAGACTCCCGTTCTATGCGGGATTCAATGCGTTTTATTTCCAACATGATTTTGCCCAGGGATCCGCCTATGTTATGGAAGCGGCCAAGATCCCCGGCAGTCCAGACTTTCTGAAGCCCCTGGCGGCGCGGCTGGCCTATTATGGAAAACGGACCCAAACGGGCGTACTTTTTTTAAAGCAGATGCTAGCCGAGACAAGTAACCCACAATTGCGCAAGACCCTCTCAAAAAGGTTGGCTGCTCTCGAAGCTGCAAGTTCGATCGAGGCGGCCCGAGAGCGTTACCGCAAGGACTTCGGCCATTACCCGGAGCATTTGAAAAATCTGGTCAGCAGCGGGTACCTGGAAAAGCTGCCCGTCGAACCCTACGGAGGGCATTGGGGGGTCCTACCCAATGGGCGGGTTTTCAGCACCAGCAAATTCACCGACCTTCCCACTACCAAGGAACAGGGAGGGCCGCAGTGAGAACTCTTACCGTATTGATCATCGCCAGCGGGGTCCTCGGGACTGTCATTGGTTCTTTTTTGAATGTCTGTATCTACCGCATTCCCGCCGGCCTCTCCATTGTCTCCCCTGGTTCCCATTGTCCTCGTTGCGGGGAGCCCATTCCCCGGTACCAAAATATTCCTGTGCTCAGCTACGTTTTGTTGAGAGGACGCTGCGGCCAATGCCGGGTACCCATCGCTGTGCGCTACCCGCTGGTCGAACTGTTAACCGGATTGATTTTCATCCTGGTCAGCTACCGCTTTGGCTGGCAGCCTTTTGTGCCGCTATTGTGGGGATTTTGCGCGATGTTAGTGGTGATCACCTTCATCGATCTGGATCACCAGCTCATCCCCGATAAGATTACTCTGCCGGGCATCCCGCTTTGCTTTTTGGCCTCTTTTTTTATCCCCTGGGTCAGTTGGACCGACTCGCTCCTTGGCATTTTCGCCGGCGGGGGCAGCCTGCTACTGATTGCCTGGCTCTACCAGGTACTGGCCAAAAAAGATGGTATGGGGGGCGGTGACATCAAACTGTTGGCCATGCTCGGCGCCTTTCTCGGCTGGAAGGCAGTTCTGCCGGTGATCTTCTTCGGTTCCGTTGTCGGCACCATCGTTGGGGTACCTCTGATGCTGCTGAAAAAGGCCGACGGTAAGCTGGCCATTCCCTTCGGCCCTGTTCTCTCCCTGGGCGCCTTGGTTTACCTGCTGTGGGGGCCGCCGCTGGTCCGCTGGTATCTGTCTTTGTTACACGCGGGTTGATCGGCAAGCAGGAGGCTGGGCCTGACGGATTAAAACTGACAACGGACATCGAATGTCGAACGAAGAAATAATAATCGAGGCTTCCCGGGTCGAAAAGCAGTATTGGCGGGATTTGTGGCGTTACCGGGAACTCTTTTTCTTTCTGGCTTGGCGCGACGTCTTGGTGCGTTATAAACAGACCGTGATTGGGATAGCCTGGAGTTTGATCCGGCCGGTTTTGACGATGATTGTCTTCACGGTGGTTTTTGGCAAATTGTCCAAACTCCCCAGCGAGTCCAATGCTCCCTACGCAATCATGGTCTTCGCGGCCCTTCTCCCCTGGCAACTGTTTGCCAATGCCCTCAATGAAAGCAGCAACTCCCTGATCGCCAATGCAAACCTCCTGTCCAAAATCTATTTTCCCCGAATGATCATTCCGGCCAGTGCCGTGCTGGTCTGCCTTGTTGATTTTCTCATTTCTTCCGTTGTTCTCGTATTGATGATGGCTTGGTACAACTTTTGGCCTGGTTGGCAGGTGCTTTTTCTGCCCGGGTTCCTGGCTCTGGGAGTATTGGTTGCATTTGGTGCCGGGTTGTTCTTCGCTGCTCTTAACGTGCGCTACCGGGATTTTCGCTACATTGTTCCGTTTTTGGTCCAGTTGGGGCTCTATGCCAGCCCGGTTGGTTTTTCCAGTTCAATCGTCCCCGCAAAATGGCGCCTGCTCTACGCCCTGAATCCGATGGTTGGGGTCATCGACGGTTTCCGGTTGGCCATTCTCGGTTCATGGACGGAATTCTTCTTCGTGGAAATTTGCCTTTCCCTGATGGTTGCCGCGCTTTTCTTCTTTGTCGGCATTCGTTATTTCCGTCGGACCGAGCGCAGTTTCGCCGATGTGATCTGAGTTAACCATGAGTCCAGTCGTCCAGATCGAAAATTTGGGTAAGAGATACCTGATAGGTCATCGTCGCCAGGAGCGCTACCAGACCTTACGCGATTCCATGGCCCAAGGTTGTCGGAATTTCGGCCAGCGCCTGCTGCACCCGCTGCGTGCATCTTCCGGGCAGCCGATGTTGGCCGACGGGGAGGGCGAGGAATTCTGGGCCCTGAAGGATGTCTCCTTTGAGGTGAAACGGGGGGACCGGATCGGCATCATCGGCCGTAATGGCGCCGGGAAGTCGACACTTCTGAAAATTCTCAGTCGGATCACCGAGCCGACCGAAGGAAGGGTCCGCATCCGCGGACGGGTCGCCAGCCTGCTTGAGGTGGGGACGGGCTTCCACCCCGAGTTGACCGGGCGGGAAAATATTTACCTCAACGGTGCCATCCTCGGCATGGGGAAGGCCGAGATCCGGCGCAAGTTCGATGAAATTGTCGCTTTTTCCGAAGTGGAGAAATTTCTCGATACGCCGGTCAAGCGCTACTCCTCGGGGATGTACGTGCGGCTCGCCTTCGCGGTTGCCGCCCACCTGGAACCGGAAATCCTGGTCGTCGATGAAGTACTGGCGGTAGGCGATGTGCAGTTCCAGAAAAAGTGCCTGGGGAAGATGGAGGAGGTGGGGAGAGAAGGCCGAACAGTTATTTTTGTCAGTCATAACATGGGAGCGGTGCAAAAACTTTGTGATCGCGGGATCCTCATTCAGCAGGGACTCCTAGTAGCAGATAGCCTGGCCGACGAGGTAGTGTCAACCTATCTGGGGTCGTCCTTTGGTACCGGTTCGGCGCTGTGGGAGGCGGCGGCATTGCCGGCGGCAATCGAAAACGCCTATGTTGAGCCGATACGGCTGGCGCTGATTGGGCCCGAAGGGAGGATTATCGATCGGGCGGTTTCCCGCAAATTGCCATTGGCGGTGGAGGTCGATGTCGAAATCAAACAGCTCCATGGGGCCCTGCAATTGGGGGTTGCAGTTTACAATGGTGGGGGTGACCAGGTCTTTCACAGTTATACGACGGACGCGGCAGAAGAAGCCTGGCCCAAATTGGTGCCCGGAACGAACCGGCTCCGGGCCGACCTGCCAATCGGGATCCTAAATGAAGGGGATTACAGGGTGGTCTTTATGGCTGCCTTGCATAAAACCGAATGGCTATTCCATCCAGACCAATCTGGCGCGGCAGTGACCTTCTCGATCACCGGGTGCATGAGTGAGTCTCCCTATTGGCTGCATGGCAGAATGGGGGTCATAGCCCCCTTTGTTCCCTGGCAGTTAGTTGCTCGGAAAGGTAAGGGAAGATGACAATGGCTGGGCTGAAAAAAGTTCGCTTGGACTACTTTCTTCTCTGGGGGCATGCACTTAAAGACGCCGAAGAGATTCTCTCCATGATCCGAAAGGACCCGATGTTGTGGGTGATTCGATTGCATCGTTATGCACCGAAGCGGATAGAAACACTGGTCAAAGCGATTTATTCACACGACTACGCACCTTTGGGACATTTGCGGGCGAAAACAGCCTATCTACAATCAACCCCACCCAATGTGCTGTTTGTGTTCGTTGAAAACAAGGATGTTCAGGAGGTGCTTCGGGGAAACGGATGCTTTCGGCACATCGAGTGCGATCGGATTCGGGCCATCAAGGACGCTGTCAGGAGCCGGTTCAATCCCGTGATTGGGGGCAGGACCAGCGAACATCACGTGATTCATGCCTCAGACCATCAATCGCAGACGGATCATATTCTGAAATTCCTTGGTCTGCCGGGCGGAGTGGACGAGCTACGTCGACCTGGGGGAATCTTGCAGTGGCCTTACCATATCCCGGCCCCGCGAAAGTATCGAATCCGTACTGTCTCCATCGACGCACTGCGGTGCAGCCTACTGGCCTGCTTTCCTCCCAGCTGGACTGGAAGCGTACCCCCGAAAATAACCTGCTTGATTAAGGAGAGCCCCCATTACGCAGCCCTGGTCGGCGACACTGATCGTTATCGCCACTACCTGGCCAGGGCCAGAGGGACCCTCCTCTGCGACGACCATTCCCCGGAGCATCTTCAGAGATTGAAAAAAAGCCTGCAATATCTTGAGGCCCCCTTCCAGTCGGAATATATCCTGACCCGCGAATGCCCTGAAAAGGGGCACTTTGTTATTTTAGATGGGCTGCACCGGGCGTCGGTGCTGGCGGCTCGAGGTGAGACGCAGCTGAAGGTCGCAGTGATAGAGGACGCTTTGGGACTTGGGGCACAGGATGGGAATTATGCCTGAGAAAAATTTTATTAGCACTCGACTGGACTTGGAGGGCTTTTTCTATGCTGCCCGCGATCAAATATATGCGGTGATCAAACGGCCAGAAATATTCCCTGCGTATCTTATTGGTAGCGACATTGATGTCTTCTGCTACGACTGGGAGACTTTTGGCCGAACGATCTTGGAGGCCGCCCGTCCTTACCTCGACCAAGGTATGGAAATTCAGGTGAGGGAGGTGGTGCTGGGGCGCCAGAGCCATGTCGATTTCTACGATCAGGGAATGTTGCATTTTCGGTTCGATCTCTACGGAGCGCTTCCTGCTTATCAAAAGGCAAATGTTAAGGAAAGCCTTTTTTACAGCGTCATCGAAAACGCTCAGGCTGAGGAACGCAATTGGGGGAACAATCTCTACCGGTTTTATTTCCCCAGTGAGGTGGACGAGTATTTGATTAGGTACCTGGAATATATTGAATACTATGAGCAGTATCCTGACAAAATTAAACATTTGGAATATATTCTCAAAGGCGTTGACGGGTGTCCGGGTCGGATTCGCTTCATCGACAAGCTCCACAACTATACTGATCTTCCAAAATGCAGTGATTATCGGCCCGCGGATTGTTCTGGGACCAGCAATGGCTTGTTGTTTCGCAGAACTCACGCGTGGCAGGTGGTTCGCCGGCTACTACCGATGCCGCTTAAAAAGATCCTGCGTCGCATGGTTCGGTTTTCTGGCTTATAACTAGACCCCCAGGAATTTGATGAGAGATAACAATTCATGATTACGCACCCGTTCCCAGTCAGTTGAGCATGGTCCTCGTTAAATTAAAAGGTGGCCTTGGGAATCAAATGTTCCAGTATGCGGCGGGGTTGCAGCTTGCCCTGAAATACAACGCGCCGCTCAGATTCGATATCCGGTATTTTTTGCGGCAGGATGGTGCATCGGGAAAGAGGAAGTATGCTCTTGGTCCTTACCGGCTCACGGTCGGCCTTCCTCCCCTCTCTGGCTGGAGCGATTGAAGCAATTGCCAGTTGTCAGGCAGCTGCCGGAGAGGACCTGGAATGGAGCCGTTTATAGACAGTCGGGAGAAAGGTATGACCTTGCCTTTGAGGAACTGCCATGTCATTGCTACCTTGATGGTTATTTCCAGTCAGAGCGCTACTTTAAGGCGATTCGTTCGAAATTGCGGAATGAATTTTCCCTGCGCATCCCACCGGCCGGTGCCAATCGCGCCCTACTTGACAGGATCTCCTCCTGTGTCTCGGTTTCGGTGCATATCCGCCGTGGTGACTACGTTTCCAATGTTAAAGCTGCACTCATACATGGAACCTGCCCGATTGAATATTACCGGCGGGCGACTGAAGCGATTCTTGAAAAGGCCCCTTCGGGGAAATTTTCTGTATTTTCTTGACAACCCACTTTCGGGCTCGCGAAAATTTTGATGTACCGGCCCCGGTTCACTTCGTCAGCCATAACCGTTCCGATGCCCCTCATGAAGATGTGCGTCTAATGAAATCTTGTCGGCATCATATTATCGCAAATAGTTCCCTTAGTTGGTGGGGGGCTTGGTTGGCTGGAATACTCTCGAAAAAATCGTTATTTCCCCACAACGGTGGTTTTCCGATTTGTCGTACGATGACACTGACCTGATTCCAGACGATTGGATTCGTCTATGAACTCCGGAAAGTGTCCTACTGTATCGGTTATTATGCCGGTATTTAATTGTGATCCATATATTAATGAGGCTATAGACTCAATTTTAAATCAGACTTTTGTCGATTTCGAATTGATCATTATTGATGATGGTTCTACTGATAAAACCTATGACTTTCTGCTGAGCATAGACGACCCACGAATAAGGTTAGTGCGAAACACTACCGATTTTGGAATTGTTACTTCGCTTAAATCGGGGGATAGAGCTTGCGAGGGGGGAATACATTGCCCGAATGGATGGGGATGATATCGCCTTCCCGGAAAGATTTGCTAAGCAAGTAGCGCGTATGGAATCTGATCTAACGCTTGGTGTTTGTGGTACCTGGGTGATCACCATTGGGGAGAGTCCTGGGCAATTGTGGAAAAATCCCATTCGCCACGACGATATTGAAGCGGAGCTTATATTTAATTCGGCAGTTTACCACCCAACTGTTTTCTTGAGGAGAAGTATAATAGAAAAATTCAACATTTTTTATAGTTGCGGAATTTCCATTTGCCGAGGATTACGAGCTTTGGAGTCGTTTGGTCAAAATAACAAAGGTAGAAAATTTAAATGAACCTTTGGTTTATTATAGGATTCATTCCATACAAACTGGGAAAAAATTAAATTGAGAACAGATAGCTTCTACAAACAGAATAAGAAGATGTCAATTGAAAAACCTTGGAATTGATGCAGATGAGATGGAAATGCGTCTACATGCTGCCATTGCCCGGTCCAAGTTCGATGCCGGGTGGGATTTTTTAAACCAGATGGAGGGCTGGTTTGATAGGTTGGTGGCGGCCAATGCCTGCGAAGGTACCCTGGACAAACAAGCCCTGAAAAAGTTGTTGGGGACTCGCTGGTTACTCGCCTGCTGGAAGATGAAGGAGCATGGTTTTTATGCCTGGCGCCGGTTTCGGCTGGCCCGATACAGTCGCATCAATAACATAACATTTATGGACCAGACAGCTTTTCTTCTTCACTGTTTGAGCGTCCTTCCGAAAACTCCTAAGTGAACGCGATGGTAAAACAACCAAAAATTTCGGTTGTTGTCAGCACTTATAATCGTGCTCCGCTGTTGCGTTTCGCCTTGGAGTCCCTTGTTGCTCAGACGCTCGAATGTTCCCTGTATGAAGTCTTGGTGGTCGATAACAATTCCACCGACGATACTCAGAAACTCGCCAACACCTTCGCGGATCACCACGATAATTTTCATGTCTTTTTTGAGCCGACGCAAGGTTTAAGCCACGCCAGAAACCGAGGTTGGAAGGAATCCCGGGAGTTGCCTATATGGATGACGATGGCAAGGCGACTCCCGATTGGTGTCAGCGGGTTCTGTTCGCTTTTGAAACGGTGAGTCCAAAGCCAACTGCGGTAGGAGATCATCTTCTTCCTTGGTACAATTGTAAGCCACCTGGGTGGTTTTCCGATGAACTGGAGATCCGCAGTTGGGGGGAACATGCACGGTTTCTTGAGAGCCCTGCGAAGAAATTCGGGTTCTCAGGGTCGAACATGGCAATATCAAGAAGGGTTCTGCGAGAAACGGGCGGGTTTTCAATAGATTATGGCCTCGTTGGTAACAAAATGAGGTTTGCTGAAGAGGCCGAGTTGTTCCTTCGAATAAATGATGAAGAGAAGCTATATTGGTATGATCCTTTAAATATTGTTATGCACTTCACCCCAGAGAAAAACATGAGAATTAATTACTATTTCAAGCGTGCCTATTTTAGGAGGAAGGGCACGTTTTAAGCTAGAAAATTGCAATAGATTTTCCATGTATTATCTTAATAAATTAAGAAACCTCTTTTCCTTTTTATTGAAGACACCTATGGCATTGGTCGAATCAAGGGATAAATTCAGTCAAAAATTAGTTAGGAGGTTTAGAGCATTCAGTTCTTTATTGGGGTTTTTAATAGGATGAGTCGAATTTATATTAAAATTATAAAAAAAATAAAGAGCATAATTGCGGAGAGTTATTTTTTTTATAAAAGAAAAATATACCTTCACCTTGAATGCGTAAGGTATTCCAAAAAAGAACCTGAAAGTTTTTGTTTCTTCTGGATTGTTTCCTGCGAAAGAAATATTGGCGAGGCAGCAATCAAGTGCCTTGACTCTGTTTACCGCCAGAAGTACCCGGGTGAAAAGATAGGCCACTTGTTTATAGACGATGCCTCAACGGATGGAACAGATGACAAGATTCGCAGATGGCTTGAAGGACATCCTGATCATAATGTTCAATTTATTGCTCAGCCAGGACGAATGGGGGGCACTGCAAACACCGTAACGGGCTTCCGAATGGCCCCGCCTAATTCAATTGTTCTAGAATTGAATGGCGATGATTGGTTGCCTGACGATTCTGTACTTGATTTTCTCAATCGCGTCTATGCCGATCCTGAGGTCTGGATGACTTACAATACCTTTATGTTTTCCGACGGGAGCGTTCGCAAGGGTAGTCGCCCATACCCACGCCGAGTTGTTGAAAACCGGGATTACCGGAAGTATCAAAATTGGCTTGGTCAGCCCTTGCATAGTTTTCGCTCAGAGTTGTTTGCGCACCTAAAAGAAGAGACTTTTTCTGATCCGACTACAGGAAAATATTGGGAGACTGCCGACGACCAGGCCATTTATCTAAGCATGTTTGAACTTGCCGGAAACCGTGCCAAGCATATCTATCGCACGACTTATGTTTACAACTTTCATGAAAACTCTGATGAAAATCTTGATCGTGGAGTGTCTGCAAATCGAGCTGCCAGAATTCGACAGATGGCCAAATACAACCAATTAGATTCATTATAAGAATTATATTGGGCACTTTTCATATGAATAATATAGCATTTTGTATTTTATTTTTTGAAAAGGCAGATCAAACAATTAAATGTATAGAAAGTATATTATCATCAAAAGCAATTATCTATATATTAAACAATGGTTCATCACTAGAGTCTTCACAAAAAATACGAGAGTTTTGCAAACAATACGAACAGATTAAATTGTTTTTTTCCGAAAGAAATTTGGGAGTTGGTGGCGGAAGAAATGTTCTTATAAAAAATTCTACTGAAGAATGGCTGTTTTTTATTGATAATGATATTATTGTTAATAGATTGGATTGGTTTCATAATCTTTGTATAGAGATGTCTGATAGCGATGAAGGTTTAGAAGTATTAATTCCGAGACTTTTTAATAAACATGAAGAAAGATGGCAAAAATATCGAAATATACTGATAATCGATGGAAAGTTGTGCTTTGCCAATAATTTTAGTAATGATTTAAACTGGTTCCCCGGTGGGGCAAGCCTTGTTAAAAGGTCAGTTTTTCAAAGGTTGGGTCATTACGATGAGGATCTTTTCGTAGGGGGAGAAGATATAGAATTTTGCTTGCGAGGAATCTTTTCCGGCAATCCTGTTCATGCAAGGCTTATTGACTCAGTGTCAGTGACGCATTTTCATGAAAAAGCATCTACAGGCGATGACTCGAAATTTGTAAAAATACGATATGAGTTAAGCACGATAAAACAGTCATTTGCTATAATTGAATCTAAGTATGAAATACAGATACCAGATGACTGGCTGAAGTGGAATCTGAATCAAGAGAAATTTATGATACATGGTATGCCAATTCTGTATAACATAAAAATTAAGATTCGGAGATTTCTAGAATATATTTTAGGCCTGTTTTAATTTTTATATGTGATTTATGCTGGGTATTTAATGGTGTGACTCGAATGGATATTTTGGTGATCACTCCTTCCGGTACGTGGCGGTTCTGAGCGTGTTATTTCTCTGTTGACCGAAGAGTGGGCTAAAAGTCATATGGCTAGAACAGCTTTATTTAATGCTAACGGGCAGGTTTTCTCTGTTGGAGGAGCCTTGATCGATTTAAATCTCCCGTCCCGATCAAACTGTTTCGCCAAAATCTATCAATTCTTCCTGAGAATTTTTCGGTTAGCCAAATTATTTAAGAACCAGCGACCGGACCGCATCATTTCCTTTATGGAAAGTGCAAATCTTCCGAGCATTGTTGCTGCCAAAATTATTGGTATGGCGGACAGGCTGGTTGTCAGCGTACACAACAATCCAGATTTTTTCCCATCATCGTATCGATTACTAATGCCAATTTTTTATCGGCACATCAGAATGACAGTTTCGGTTTCCAGTGGAATTTCGGACCAACTTCAAATGATGGGTATCCCGCTCCACTGTTTAAAGACCATACCCAATCCAGTAGATAGTTCAACGTGGAAATTTTCATTGCCGAATTCGAACCAGATCAGCCGAATTGGGTTGGATCTAACCATTTTTTCTTGCAGTTGGCCGATTGGAGTTCCAGAAGGGGTTCGATTTGTTGATTGATGCAGTTAAACAACTTGATACTGATAATGCTCGTTTGGTAATTCTTGGTGAGGGGAATGAAAGGGAAAAATTACAGAATCAGATTAGGCAGGCTGGTCTTGGAGAGAGGGTGTTGCTGCCTGGAGTGATGGCAAACCCCGCTTTGGCTTACCAACAGGCATTGTTTTATGTGATGAGTTCTCGCCACGAGGGCTGGCCAATGGTATTGACCGAAGCGATGGCTGCTGGATGCCCTGTGGTAAGTTTTGCTTGCAATTATGGGCCTGGGGAGATTATTGAAGATGGGGTAAGCGGCCTGCTGGTGCCTCCTGGTGACATCGACGGGTTGGCCGATGCGATGGATTCCCTTCTCCGCGACAGGCACCTGCGGAATAGGCTGCGGGAGGGGGGGGCGTAGGGTTGAGAACTTTCGCGTGGACAGGATCGCGCCAATCTGGTTGGAGGAAAACTCCTGACGGGCATTGTGGCGGCAAGCAACGGACATGGGAAGTGTTGCCGGGGGGGGGCGTCCATCCAGCCTCCGGTTATTGTGCACATCATCACCGGTCTCCATCTCGGTGGGGCTGAGATGATGCTCTGCAAACTTCTCTCGACGGCTGAACTCTCCTGTTTCGCACATCGTGTGATCAGCCTTGAAAATAAAGGAGAGTTGGGCTCGGAACTGGAATCTATGGGGGTTCCGGTTTATCCGGTCGGCCTCAAAGTCGGCATGTCGAATTTGGAAAAGGCCCTTGGGCCTCGTTAAATTGATTCGACAATTAAAGGGCGATGTCTGGCAGGGATGGTTGTATCGTGGGAATTTGGCCGCACTTTTCGCCGGTCTACTGGGCAAACGAAAATCGAAGGTTCTCTGGAATATCATGCACTCGCCCAATGACCTTGGTCTTGAAAAACGCGGGACGGTTTTGGCCATCCGGGTGGGCTCGCTGCTTTCCGCTTTTCCCTGCCGAATCATTTACAATGGGCAGGCAAGTGCCGAGGTTCATTCTGGCCTCGGCTACAGAGATGCCTACAATGCGATCATTCCGACCGGTTTCGACCTGGATCGATTCAGGCTGATCCTAAACAGCGGCAACGATTGCGAAGTGGGCTGGGCTTGGGGGATGGCTCACTGCTGGTCGGGCTGATTGCCCGGTACCATCCGGTGAAGGGGCACCGGCTTTTTCTGCGAGCTGCGGGCCTCCTCGGCCGGAACTATCCAGATCTGCATTTTGTTCTGGTTGGCCCCTCAGGAGAAGCCGCCTGTGCGGAATTGGGAAACTGGATCCGTGAGGAGGGACTGGACGGGCGGGTCCATCTGCTGGGTGAACGCAGGGACATCCCGGCCATTATCGCTGGCCTTGACATCGTAGTGTCCGCTTCTCTCACCGAGGCGTTCCCCAATGTGATCGGGGAGGCCATGGCGTGCGAAGTCCCTTGTGTTGTGACCGATGTCGGAGACTGTGCACGGCTGGTCGGACCCACGGGTGTTGTCGTGTTACCCGAACCGAAATCACTTGCCGCCGGGGTGGCCGGTCTGGTTGAAATGACTCCTGACACAAGGCTTCGACTTGGCAAGGCCGCCCGGGCCCGTATTCAGGGCCATTTTTCATTGCCGGTGATTGCCAAGATGTATCGGGATATATACTGGCAGATTGTTAAGGAGAGGGCCGAGGGGGCTGGTCCCCCCCCGGTGGAACATGGTGGCTAGGCGCATTAAGGACAGGTTGCGCATCGTCTATCTCATTACTAGGATGGACTCCCTTGGTGGCGCGCAAGTACACGTTCGAGACATGGCTCTTGCGATGCGAGAGTTAGGACACCAGGTAATTGTTCTTTGTAATGGCGAGGGGGATTTTACCCGCCAGTTGGTGGCAGCCGGCATCGACTGCCATGAAATCCCCGGGCTGCAGCGTTCCCTTCACCCGTTGAGCGACTTCAGAGCCTTCCTGGCGATTCGCTGCCGGCTAATGGTGTTGCGTCCCGACCTCCTCTCTCTTCATTCCTCCAAGGCTGGTTGGCTGGGCGTCTCGCCGGGGCACAATTGGGGATTCCGACCGTCTTCACGGCCCACGGCTGGTCCTTCAGCGGCGGCTTGCCGCCTTTGCGGGGAGGGCTCTATCTGTGGCTTGAGAAGCTTCTGGCCCCCTTGACCCGGCAGCTAATTTGTGTTTCCAGGGCCGACCACCAGTTGGGTCTGACCCATCGTCTGGCTCTCCCGGATCGGATCAGTCTGATACATAACGGGGTCCACGACGTATCGTCTGATCTGCGTGCCCGCCCGACGCTGCATCCGCCACGACTGGTCATGGTGGCGCGGTTCCAGGAACCCAAAGACCACATCGGGCTGTTCCGCGCTCTGGCCGCCCTGAAAACCCGAGACTGGTCGCTGGAACTGATCGGCGGCGGCCCCCTGCTGGCGAAGATGCGGACCCTCGCCGCCGATCTGGGGCTCGAGCAGCAATTAATCTTTTCCGGCGAATGTACCGATGTCGAGGTCCGCCTGGCGAAGGCGCAGATTTTCATCCTCCTCTCCCGGCGAGAAGGTTTCCCCCGCAGTATTCTCGAGGCAATGCGGGCCGGCTTGCCGGTCATTGCCTCCAATGTTGGCGGTATCTGTGAGGCGCTCACCCACGGTGGCAACGGCTATCTCCTACCAGCGGAGGGAGATACCGAATCACTCCTGCAATTCCTGCTTCCGCTGCTGGATTCCCCCGCGCTAAGGGAGAAGATGGGGGGAAGCGGGACGTGTCCGTTTCGCGCGGGAATTCTCTTTCCCAGTGATGTTTCAGAAAACGCTCGATTTATACCACCGGGTTCTGGAACTCACCTGACCGCGCCGGGGACGCCTTGCCCATGGTGCCACTACGAAGACTTCCTGTGCGCGTTGAGAGAAAAAAAGGAATCAGCTTGAAGAATTCTCAACTGCTGTTTGCCGCCGGTTATCGTTCCTCAAATTACCTGAACCGCCGCTGGCTGGGGATGCAGGCCGGGATGTTCCTGATGGTTCCCATTGCGGCGCTGGTCTCTTGGGAGACAACGGCCTTCTGGACCTACCCTGCCGACGTCTGGCCTCTTGTCCTATTCTCGATGCTTGCCTTTGGTGTGGCCGGAGAGATCTGTTCGCGCCTTCGCGTTCTCCCACGTGCCGAGGGGATTGGTCTTATCCTTCTCGCAGTGGTTGGAGCTTTCCTGGCCGTGGTGGCGATCGCCGCCCTTGGCCGTTTCTACTATTCACGCAGCTACCTGCTGGTTTGTGCCATCTTCGCTGGCCTGTGGCTAGAGACATTTTACTTGCTGCGCCTCTCCTCCGAACGGATTGTACTAGCTGTGACTCCTGGAGGGATGAGTGAGGAGTTGCTTGATCTTCCAGGTATTATCTGGAAGCCCCTGTCGTTGCCGGGGAAACCTGAGGGTTACCAGGGTGTGGTTGTTGATCTCCATCAGAAGCTTTCTGCGGCATGGGTCCGTTTTCTAGCGGATTGCACTCTCGCGAGAATGCCGATCTATCACGCCGCGGTCCTCTACGAAACCGTGACAGGGAAGGTTTCTCTCTCTCATCTCTCCGAAGGCTTCCTGGCTGAATTTCAGCCCCATCCCGTCTATTCTCTCTTTAAGCGACTCCTGGACCTGCTGCTGGTGACAGCGTCACTGCCCCTCACTCTGCCACTTGGGTGTCTCATCGCCCTTGCCATCCGGTTCACCTCCCCAGGGCCAGTTCTCTTCAGGCAGGTGCGGGTCGGTCAGGGGGGGGCGCACTTCCCAATGCTGAAATTCCGTAGCATGACGCCCGGGGCCGAGGCCGGGGGGCTAAATTTGCCAGCCAGGGGGATCGCCGGATCACGGGGGTCGGCGCATGGCTACGCCGTTTCCGGCTTGATGAACTCCCACAGTTCTGGAATATCCTCAAGGGGGAAATGAGCCTGGTCGGCCCTCGCCCCGAGCAAGTCGCCTTTGCCGCAGAGTTTGCCAAGGATATCCCTTTCTATTCCTATCGCAACCTAGTCAAGCCTGGAATCACCGGATGGGCCCAGGTCTGCCAAGGGTATGCAGCAGGGCTCGATGAAACCCGCAGCAAGCTTGGGTACGATCTTTACTACATCAAGCACCTCTCCCTCTGGCTCGATTTCTGGATTTCCCTCAAGACCCTGCGAATTATTCTTTCCGGATATGGTGTCCGCTGAGGCGCCTGGGGAAAGATTTTTCTCCCCCGGCTCTCCACCACATCTTGGGGAACACCAATGGTTCTGCCTCATTATCTGGTGCCTTCCCTTTGCATTTTGTGTATACAATAGATGATATGTATATATCAAAATAGTATAAGTACTTGACGATTATTATCATTGGACTATAATCCAAACACTTTTCTATCAATTTTTTTACCTGATTAGGTCTGGTTTTCAGCTATGATATTTTCTGGCGCACTCAAGCGGTAGGTTTTTGGCATGAAACCCACCAGAATACAGGAGGTTACCTTCCATGCCCATCAGCCGGATTCATGATGGGGTCGGTCGTCAATAGCGGACACCAAATGGCTTACGCCGCTCTTAGCTCTTTGAAATATTTCCGTTCGTAGGCGGCGGGTGAGAGATAGCCCAATCGTTCTTGGCGCCTTTGGCGGTTGTAGCAGATTTCGATGTACTCCGTGATCTCCTGCATTGCCTCGCGCCGGGTGGCGTAGCGGCGGTGATGAACCAACTCGTTTTTCAGTATCCCCCAGAAACTTTCAATGGGGGCGTTGTCGTAACAGTTGCCGCGCCGGCTCATCAATGCCCGCAAACCGAACTGTTCAACCAATTTCCGGTACTCCAGCGCACAATACTGGCTGCCCCGGTCCGAATGGTGGATCAAACCTGCCGCTGGGCGCTTGGCCGAGACGGCGCGGAAGAGAGATTGGCTCACCAAGTTCTTCGTCATTCTTTCGCCCATCGCGTAGCCGACGACTGTGCAGGGCCTGGCCCTGCGCAGTAAAACACGCTTTGTTACGGTCCGCTTCGGCAACGTGTTGTCCAGTTCAGGAAGCGTTGTTCCGCTGTTCCAGGAGCAGATACGCAAGGGTGGTCCGGTTCGGGTAACCCATCCGGAAGTGACGCGCTATTTCATGACGATTCCCGAGGCGGTGCAACTGGTGCTCCAGGCCGCCAGCATGGGGGCGGGGGGGAGATCTTCCTGCTTGATATGGGGGAGCCGGTCAGGATCCTGCAACTGGCGGAGGAACTGATTCGTCTTTCCGGCCTTACCGCCTACCAGGATGTTGACATCGTATTCACCGGTTTGCGTCCGGGTGAGAAACTTCACGAGGAACTGCTGCGATCCGAGGAGGGCTGTCAACCTACCACTCATGAGAAAATCAAGATTGCTCGCGCCACATGCTGTGACTGGGGCATATTGAACCGCCTCCTGGAAGACCTTTACCAGGCTTCCCGGGGTTTGGACCAGGAACTCGTTGTCGCCAAACTGGGAGAAATCGTGAAGGAATACCATCCCTCGGCTTCTCCCGAAGGGGCTGCCTCTCCCTGTACCCATGTAGGATAAACGATGCACTTTTTTTCTGGTTTGGTTTTAATGCTGGGCCTGGGGTTCCTCCTCGGCGCCGTTGTCGGCTCCTTTCTCAACGTCTGTATTTATCGCATTCCAGCCGGCGAGTCGATTATTCGGCCCCGTTCCCGGTGCGGTTCCTGTGGCAGTTCCATTAAGTGGTATCAAAACGTGCCGATTTTCAGTTTCCTGGCTCTTCGTGGGCGCTGTGCAGCGTGTGGGGCGAGAATTTCCTGGCGCTATCCATTAGTCGAGACACTGACCGGTGGCCTCTTTGCTCTACTCCTCTTTCGCTTTGGTCCTCAGCTATTTGTCCTCGTCCTGTTGCTGTTTGCTGCAGTTTTGGTGACTATCACTTTCATCGACCTCGACCATCAAATCATTCCTGACGTTATCAGCCTGCCGGGAATTGTGCTTGGCTTCATTTGTTCCTTTCTACTTCCCTGGGTGTCGTGGAGCGATTCCCTGCTGGGTATCCTATTGGGCGGCGGCAGCCTTTTCCTGGTAGCGTCCGGTTATGAGCTGCTGACCAAGAAAGAAGGCATGGGAGGTGGGGATATCAAACTCCTTGCCATGATCGGCGCCTTTCTGGGGTGGCGGTCGGTTCTGCCGATCATCTTCTTCTCCTCGGTCCTGGGTACTCTGGTTGGAGTTTCTGCAATGTTGATTAAAAAGGCCGATGGCAAGTTGGCTATCCCTTTCGGCCCGTTTCTGTCTGCAGGAGCTATCATCTATCTTTTTTGGGGGCCGTTGATTGTTCACTGGTATCTTCACCTATTCTGAAGACCATCTCTCAAATTTCTCTTCACTCTGACATTCAACGGTCTCTTGATTGGCGACACGTCCCTCAACTTCCTTATGGAAAACGAAACTCACCAACCCATCAAGGCGGCGCTCGGCTAGGCACTCGAGTGGCTAACCGAGGTTAAGACAAAATCGGATCCGCAGAATATTCTTAACATGAACCGGAATATCAAACAGCCATGAGGGACTGAAGTGCGCCAACCCAGACTGAAGTGCACCTAACTCTGAGCAGGCCCGGCGGCGAGGTGGTAAAGTTCTTCGCGCCCCAAAAGGCAGCAATGGCCAACCTAAAAGGTAGGGAAAACTGCGCCAACCCGGGAAAATCAGCCGAAGGAAAATTTAGACGCCAGTTTTATCCAGGTCATAGGACCGCGGGCTCTCCCCTCAGGCTCGTTGCATCCGAACCGCAAACGGGCTCTGGTGAAATCATGCGAGGGCGCCCCCGTCAGGACAGCTAGATGCAGGCTTCACCACCTGCCGTGGGCCGAAGCTCCCAATGGGGGGCCATCCTGGCAGATGAATCTGGAAGCTGAATCGCCGTTTTCGGGCCCGTCCCTAACGGCGATTCCCCTTTTGCTTTTTGGGCCTGGTCCTGATGCGGTCCACCTTGGGGCCTTCTTCCTGGCCGCGCTGGGCGAGCCTTTTCACCGCATACCAGTTCAGACACAGCACACACGCCACTCCCAAGGCGCCGACATACTCGAGGGGACTCTTGACGCCCGTTCTCCACATATCCATGAGAAACACCCCGAAAAAGCAGAGGGCGATGAGCTCGTTTGTCCAGAGCGTCCAGCTGCTTTGGAAGCGCCAGGAAGCACTGAGGATGTAGATGTTGCCCAACCCGTAGCCGATCGTTACGTAGCCGAAGACCTTGTCCCACTCCGGGACGTGGACCGCATTCAGGACGCCCACGGCGTAATAGACGAAAATGAAGGAGGTCAGGCCGCTGAAGACGGCAAGGCCGGTTTCAAAAACAAAGTTCTTCTGTTTCATGCATGCACCTTTGCCGTTGAATTGAAACGTGGTCATGCCCCGGGCGGTTGGAGGAGAAAACAGCTTACCAATGCCGAGAGGCCCGCGACAAGCTGAAATGTCGGAATTTTTCGGGCCGGCCTCCCTCGTTACTTTCCCTCCTTCGGTTGCTGTTGCCTGGACCGCTCATCCCGCTTATAGTGGAACCCTACTTTTTACAACCTGTTCCTCCCTAGGAGGCTGAAGGTGCTCCCGAGCAAGTATCGAATCCATGCCGTCCTGATCCTGGTCGCCCTGCTGATCATCTTTCTGCCGCTGTTCAATGAACGGCCCGATAAGGAGAAGGCCGCCGCCGCGTCGGCGGCCGCCGGAAAGTTCCTGCACTTGGTCGATACGGATCAATTTGCCCAAAGCTGGCAGATTTCGGCCTCCCTGCTCAAGGAAAAAGTTCCCGAACAAAAGTGGGTGGACCAGTTGCAGAGGACCCGGGCCATCACCGGTCCATTGGTCGAGCGCACCCAGGACAGTATGTCCTACAGTACTTCGGCCAAGGACAGCCCGGAAGGGGAATACGTTCTGATCACGTTTGATACCGACTTCAAGCAAAAGCCCGATGTCAGCGAGATCGTGACGGTGATGCTGGACAAGGACAAGACCTGGCGGGTAGCCGGTTATTTCATCAAGTAGTCCGCCAACCAGACAGTTGCCACAATCACCCTTCCACCCCGGTCGCTGCCGGCGGCATTTCCGATAACCGGAACCGGCGAGAATCTCCCTTCATTCCCCCCCCATCCACCGCTTCCCAGCAATAGCCAACCGCCGTTGTTATCGTGAGAATACCGCTGCGGGAGCTGGTTCGGGGTCTTCCGGTACCTTCTGCCCACCAACCAATTTACCTGCCGGGGGGATATCCTGCTTTTCTTGCAGAACTAAGTTCCCCCGCAGGCATAGGATCGGTCATGGCGAGACAAATCTACGTCAATCTTCCGGTCATAAACCTGGAGCGGTCGGTCGATTTCTTCACCGCGCTCGGTTTCGGCTTCGATCCAAAATTCACCAACAAGGATGCGGCCTGCATGGTTGTCGGCACCGACATCCACGTCATGCTCATCGTCGAACCCTTTTTCCAAACCTTCACCGGCAAGGAGCTTTGCGACGCGACCCAGGCCACCGAGGTGCTGGTCTGCGTCTCCTGCGACAGCCTGGAGCAGGTCGACGATCTGGTTGCAAAGGCCGCCATGGCCGGCGGCAGTATCCCCCGCCAGCCCAGGACCTCGGCTTTATATACGGCCACGGCTTTGAGGGTCCAGACGGGCATATCTGGGCGCTCATCTACCGGGTGCCCGGCGCGGAGGTCCAAGCCTGAACGCAGCAGGTGGCGCGACACTAAGACGCGCCGGCCAAGGAGGGGGCGCGCCCCGCACGGCATGATTCCATGGGAGGCCCCGTGGAAATTCAATTCTCGCAGCAGCTCGGCATATCCCTGGGCCTGGGGCTCCTGGTCGGCCTTCAGCGGAAATGGTCCGAGCACGGGGCGGTCGGCATCCGCACCTTCGCCGTCATTGCCTTCTTCGGCACGGTTTGCACCCACCTCGCCAGCCGCTTTGGCGGCTGGGTGCTGGGGGGCGCGCTGCTGGCTCTGGGCGCCCTGCTGGTTTTGAACAACGTCAGGCGCCGCTTCGCGGAAGCCCCCAACCCCCGCCCGACCACCGAGATCGCCGCCCTGCTGATGTTCGGGGTCGGGGCGCTACTGGCCGACGGCAGGAGGGCGGAGGCGATCGCCATCGGCGGCGGCACGGCGGTCCTGCTCCAATGGAAACGCCTGCTTCACGGCTTTGTCGAGCGCATCGGCCAGGCCGAGACCCGCGCGGTCTTCCGCTTGGTGCTGATCGCCCTGGTGATCCTGCCGATCCTTCCTTACCGCTCCTTCGGCCCTTACGAGGTCCTCAACCCCTTCCGGATCTGGCTGATCGTGGTGCTGATCGTCGGCTTCAGCGTCGGCAGCTACCTACTCTCTCCTGGTTTTTCAGTGGTCGGGCCGAATCGGTGGTGGCGGGCCTGCTCAGCGGGCTGATTTCGAGCACTGCGACCGCGGTCAGTTTTGCCCGTCGCGCCAGGGAGGTCCCGGATTCTTCGGGACTGCAGCCGCGTGGTGAGCATGGTCTCCTCAGCAGTGGTCTACCTGCGGGTCGGTTTCGAGGTGACCTTCGTCGCGCCGGCGATCGCGCTGCAGGTCCTCCCGCAGCTCGGGCTCATGTGCCTGGGCATGGGCCTGATCGTCGCACTCTACTATCTGCTGATCCGGAATGTCAGTGCAGAGGTGCCGGAATTCGAGGATCCCTCCGGTCTTTTCGCGGCAGTTCTTTTCGGCGGGCTCTACGCCCTGGTGCTGCTGGGGGTGGCTGCTGGGCAACGCTATTTCGGTGACCGGGGTCTGTACGTCGTTGCGGCTCTCTCCGGGCTGACCGACATGGACGCGATCACCTTGTCCACCGCGCAGTTGATCAGGTCTGGAGGTCTCGATGTCGACACCGGCTGGCGGATGATGCTGGTCGGCTCCCTTTCCAACATCCTGTTCAAGACGCTGGCCATCGGACTGCTCGGTTCCCGGCGGCTGCTGGCCAGGATGCTGGTGCTGTTCGGCTTCTCCATGGCCGGCGGGGTTCTGATCCTCTGGCTCTGGCCGACGTAGGTTTTTCCGCTGCCCGGATAATTCTCCGCGAAGTGATGTACGTTCCCCCTTCGAAGCCGGCTTCGAAGGGGGAGCTGCCCCCGATGGGTAGCGCCCTGCCGCCCAAGGCATGGAACTTGCTCTTAAATCGTCAGCAGGAATCGTCCGCGCTGTCTGCGTATGGTTTTCAATGCCGGCCCCGATGAGTTGGCGAAATGACCATTCCAACCCCAGGAGGTGAAGACCAATGAAAAGGGAACGGAGGGTTCAGGTACTAGGAGCAAACATTGTCTCCCTGTTTGCCATCGTGATGTTGGCCAGCTGCGGCGGCGGTGGCGGCGGGGGTGATGTCGGTGGGGTGAACCCGGCTTATTCCGGGGTCACCAGCCAGGCCACCATTACCTCCGGCAATGCTCAGGAGATTGCCCTGGGCGCCTACCAGGGAAGCGAGGCCGGCCAGGCTTTGGTTGTCCCCATGAGCGCCGGCACGGCTCAGGCCGCGGTTAGCAACCGCTTGCTGACCTTTGCCTCGCTTACCCGGGATCTGGCGCAGGCCGTTCGTCCGGCCCCTGCAGGTACCGTCAGCCCCCAGATGACAGTTTCCAACTCCGCCCCGGGAAACTGCGGGGGGGAAATGAACATCAACATGGATGTCAATGATATCAGCGGGAATTTTTCCGGAAGCCTGGGTTTTTCGAGCTACTGTGATGACGGCACGGTCCTCAACGGCAGCACCGCCTTTTCCGGGCAGATGGACACCACGACCGGGGAGTTGACCAGTTTTGCTCTTTCCTTTCAGGGGTTGACCATGGTCGATACCGCAAGTGGCCAGTCGGTCACCCTGGCTGGATCGGAGACCCTGGCCATCTCCGGCGGTGGACTGACGTTGACCCAGACCATGGACATGGTGCTGATCGACCAAGCCAGTGGCAAAACCTACTGGGTCAACAACTACCGGATGAGCCTGGCCGTTGATCCGGGGGGCGTCTACGCGGACGTGTCAATCAGCGGCCGCTTTTACGACCCTGATCGAGGGTATGTCGAAGTTGCTACGCAGGTACCGCTTCACGTCCTGGCTGGAGCCAGCGATGCCAGTGCCGGCGTCCTGCTTTTTTTGGGCGCGGGCAACACCCGGGCCAGACTTACCGTCAACGGTGACGCCACTTACCTGATCGAGGCGGATGCCGATGGCGACGGTACCTATGAATGGTACATTCTTTATACACCGCTGACCTGAGCAAAGGCCGATTCGGCAATGCTTTCCCGACAAGCCCGGCAGCCAAAAGCCGGGCTTGTCGGCATTTTAGGATTTCGTCGCAACTCCCAGGATTATTCCATGGAATGAAAGGCGGACGGAACGAATAGGGCCCTACGCCCAGCCCGATCGCCTGCCGCTTCCGGATCCCTCTTTCCTGGGTGGCCATTATCCACCAGTTTCTTCCCGAAAAATGTCTATTCTGCCATCTGTCGCGCAGGAAATCCCTCTCTGTAGCCTCGAAAATCAAAAAACACTTTGGAATAACAGGACCTTTTCTTGTGGCGAAAATTCACCATTTCCTGCTTGCCGGGACCAATAGAACGCAGGTATAGTGAAGTCATCGTATACAAAACCCCGACCTTAAGGCCGCCGGAGGGTGCATGGAAAAGATCCTGATCGTCGACGACGAAGCCTTTATTCGCGAAAATCTCGAACGCATTCTCGCCGAGGACGGCTACCGTCCCTTCTCCACCGACAATGGCGAAGACGCCCTGAAGCTGGTGGGGGAGGAGGAGGTCGACCTGGTGCTGCTCGACCTCAACTTGGGGAAAAGAAGCGGCCTCGACGTCCTCAAGACGTTGCGCGAGGTCGATCCCGAGGTGCTGGTGATCATCATCACCGGCTACGGAACGGTGGAGAGTGCCGTCGAGGCGTTGAAGATGGGGGCCTACGACTACATCAAGAAACCGTTCAAAGCCGACGCCATCCGCCTCATCGTGCGCCTCGCCCTGGAAACCCAGAACCTGCGCCGTGAAGTGCGCCAGTTGAAGCGGGAAGGGCAGGAGCGGGGGCTTCCCGGGGCGGACATGGTCGGCTCCAGCGAGGAATTGCTGCAGGTTTACCGCCAGGTGCGTGAGGTCGCCAAGCACGAGACCGCGACGGTACTCATCTCCGGCGAGTCGGGGACCGGAAAGGAACTGGTCGCCCGCGGCATCCACAACCTCTCGCCACGCCGGGAGCGGCCGTTCATCGAGATCAACTGCGGCTCGCTCCCCTTCAACCTGCTCGAAACCGAGCTCTTCGGCCACGAACGAGGTGCTTTCACCGACGCCAAGAACCGCAAGATCGGCCTCTTCGAGGAGGCCAACGGCGGCACCATCTTCCTCGACGAGATCGGCGAGATGGACATGAACCTGCAGGTCAAGCTGCTGCGGGTGCTGGAGGATCGCAAGATCCGCCGCCTTGGCGGGGCGCGCAACATCGACATCGATGTGCGGGTGGTCGCCGCCACCAACCGCAACCTCAAGCAGGCCATCGAGGAGAAGACCTTCCGCGAGGACCTCTACTACCGGCTTAACGTCTTTCCCATCCACGTACCCCCGTTGCGCGATCGCCGCGAGGACATTCCGCCGCTGCTCGACTACTTCCTCAAGCGCTTCAGCCGCGAGTTCAACAAGCGCATCCGCGAGGTCTCCCGCGACGCCCTCGACCTGCTGCTGCGCTACCACTGGCCGGGGAACGTACGCGAGTTGCGCAACGTCGTCGAGCGCATCTGCATCATGACCAACGAGGAGGTGATCCGTCCCGAGCTCCTCCCCGGCGAGATCTTCGGATCGGCTCCGCAGAAGGCCTCCCCTTTCTCCTTCGAGATCCCCCCCGAGGGAATCCTCCTCGACGAGATGATCGGCGAGATCGAGAAGGACCTGATCGGCAAGGCGCTCAAGATCACAGGTGGCAACATCGCCAAGACCGCGCGTCTGGTCAACGTTCCCCGCGGCACGCTGCGCTACAAGGTCGAAAAGTACGGATTCGAAGGGACCGGTTAGGTACGCGGTCGGCACATTCCTCCTTTTCGATGGCGGTCCTGCCCTGTGGTGCGGACCGCCATCGACCTTTTTGGCTCCGAAAGACCCCTTGGCCAGAAATGGCCGAAATTGGCCGGTGGCCATAGTGCCGCCGCTGCCGGCGGAGGCGATGCGTCCTACCGGAGAATCTATAACAGGACTTTAAATTCCCCTGGTAACCTTCCGAAAATCCATGGTTGTATTCTTTCTGCAAACCCTTTTGGCCGCGTTTCCAGGCCAAGCTTGGCACCGCCGTTGCTTTTTCCGGAAAAGGAGTTTTGATCACTCGCCGGGGGGAAGCCCGCCGGCCAACCGGAAGGAGCACGCCGCCGATGTTGACCACCATGTGGAGCCGTCTCTGGGACTGGCACGATGAAACCAAGGGTCTGCTGCTGTTCAACCCCGCCGCCCTGCTCAAGCGATTCGGTCGCGACCACCTGCAGTTCAAGAACCGCCAGAAGATCCATGAAGGGGAGATCGACCTCGCCGACGAAATGGACGAAGCACCGGCGGAACACCTGCAGCGCATAAGCACCGGCCCCGGCGGTGTCCAGGAGGAGGAACCTCGTCACTACACCCGCCGGCAGAGGGTTGGCCTCTGGCTCGGTCCCCTGCTTTTCCTGGCGATGCTGCTCGTGCCGACCCCGGCCGGCATGACCCCCGGTGCCCAGCGGATGGCGGCGGTGGCCCTGTTGATGGCGACCTGGTGGATGTGCGAGTCGATCCCGATTCCTGCCACCAGCCTGCTGCCCATCGCCCTCTTTCCCCTGTTCGGCATCACCAGCACCCAGAAGGCCACCGCCCCATATGCCAACCACCTGATCTTTCTGTTCATGGGCGGCTTCATCATCGCCCTCGCCATGCAGCGCTGGAACCTTCACCGGCGCATCGCCATGAACATCATCAAGGCCGTCGGCTTCTCGCCTGGGCGCCTGATCTTCGGCTTCATGGTCGCCACCGCGGCGCTCTCGGCCTTCGTTTCCAACACCGCCACCGCCGTGATGATGATGCCGATCGGCCTGGCGATCATCAACCACGTCATCGAGGAAGGGAAGAAGGAGGGGCTCGACAAGCAGATCGACTTTTCTCCGGAGAAGTTCGCCTTCGGCCTCAACCTGATGCTGGGGATCGCCTACGCTGCCTCAATCGGCGGCGTCGCCACCCTGATCGGCACCCCGCCCAACACCGTTCTCGCCGGCTACCTGCAGAAGACCTACGGCTACGAGATCACTTTCGCCCGCTGGCTGATGGTCGGCGTGCCGCTGGTGCTGGTCATGCTGCCCCTGTGCTGGCTGTGGTTGACCCGGGTCGCCAACCCCATGCAACTCAAGAAGGTTCCCGGCGGCCGCGACCTGATCGATGCCGAATTGAAGGAAATGGGGGCGATGAAGGCCGGCGAACGCTGGACCGCTGCCATCTTCGCCCTGACCGCACTGTCATGGATTTTCCGCAAACAGCTTGGTTTCCTCTTCCCGGAGCCGAAGCTGGTCACCGATGCGGCCATCGGCATGACCGGTGCGCTGCTCCTGTTCCTGATACCGGTGGACATGAAGAAAAACCAGTTCGTCATGGACTGGCACTGGGCGGCGAAAATGCCCTGGGGGGTGCTGATCCTTTTTGGCGGTGGTTTGGCGCTGGCCGGGGGCTTCAAAGAAACCGGGCTCGCCGAATGGATCGGCGGCCAGGTGAGTCTGCTGCAGAGCGCCCCGGTGCTGGTGCTGGTGATCGCGGTGACGGCGCTGATCATCTTCCTCACCGAGCTGACCTCCAACACCGCCACCGCGGCGATGGTCATGCCGATCCTCTCGGCGGTCGCTATCGGCCTCGGCCAGAACCCGCTGCTGCTGGTCATACCCGCGGCGATCGCCGCCTCCTGTGCCTTCATGTTGCCGGTCGCCACGCCGCCCAACGCCATCGTTTTTGGCTCCGGCTGCGTGACCATTCCGCAGATGGTGCGCAGCGGCTTCGGCCTCAACATCATCGGCATCATCCTGACCGTGGCGCTGACCTACGCCCTGGTCATCCCGACCTTCGGCGTGGTTTTCGACACCCTGCCGATGTGGGCCAATCTGCCCAAATAGCCGGCAAAAGTCTCTCTTCATAGGGCCTGTTTTCCCCAACAGGCTGTTTGCCCCGTTCCGAACCCTCCTCTGGAACGGGGCATTTTTTTTGTTTATCCAGTGGCCCTTTTCGGTTGGTGGCGCTGTGGATATACCCTCTTTGTCCTTCGCTGTCTGACCAGGGGGATAAGCGGGCGAACCGGAATCGTTGCCATTTTG
Organism: uncultured delta proteobacterium; assembly: GCA_963806685.1. Classification (GTDB taxonomy): domain Bacteria; phylum Desulfobacterota; class Desulfuromonadia; order Desulfuromonadales; family DDH964; genus DDH964. The sequence goes on along the minus strand of CAWDZB010000006.1, from coordinate 170,875 downwards.
GCTCAGGAAATGGTAAAAGGAGTAATTTGGAGGTGTTATGGAGCTGGAACTCAAACGGCAGCGGGTGTCGATCGAGGGGATCGTCCAGGGGGTGGGATTTCGTCCCTTCGTTTTCCAGATAGCCCACCGCTGGGGGATCGCCGGCTGGGTGCGCAACGACTGCCGGGGGGTGACGGTGGAGGCCGAAGGGGCCCTGCCCAATCTGGCCGGGTTTCTCTGGTCGCTGCGTTCTGACATCCCACCGCTGGCCTCGATCAGCCGCTTCGAACTGGCCGATCTCCCGGTCAGCGGTGAGAGCGGCTTTGCCATCCTCGCCAGCGACGCCGGTACCGAGCGCAGCGCCCAGATCGCCCCGGACAGCAGCGTCTGTTCCGATTGCCTGACCGAACTCTTCGATCCCGCCGACCGACGCTACCGCTATCCTTTCATCAACTGTACCAACTGTGGCCCCCGCTACAGCATCGTCACTGGCGCTCCCTATGATCGGCCGCTGACCACCATGGCTCCTTTCGCCATGTGCCCATCCTGCCGTGCCGAATACGATGATCCGGGCTCGCGGCGCTTTCACGCCCAGCCCAACGCCTGCCCGCAGTGCGGGCCGCAGCTGCAGCTTTTCGACGGTGCCGGTCGGCCGCTGGCGGGTGAACCGCTGGCCGCCGCCGTGGACCTGCTCAAGGCCGGCCGGATCATCGCCGTCAAGGGACTTGGCGGCTACCACCTCGCAGTCGATGCCGGCAACGACGTGGCCGTCGCCGAACTTCGTCGGCGCAAGGCCCGGGATGAGAAGCCCTTCGCGCTGATGGCGGCCAGCAGCAGCCAGGTCCTCGATTTCGCAGTCGCCGACGAGGCCGAACTGCGTCTCCTCTCCGGGATGGAGCGTCCGATCGTGCTGCTGCGCCAGAAGCCGGGAGCAGCCATCGCGCCGTCGGTAGCGCCGCGCAACCGCTACTTCGGGGTAATGCTCGCCTATACGCCCCTTCACCACCTGCTGTTGGAGAACTTCCCGGCGCTGGTGATGACCAGCGCCAACCGCAGCGACGAGCCGATCGTCTACCGGGACGAGGAGGCGGCACAGCGGCTGGCCGGCATCGCCGATGCCATATTGACTCACGACCGAGCCATCCACAGCCGTTGCGACGACTCCATCGCCCGGGTCATGGGTGGCCAGGCGGTGGTGCTGCGCCGGTCGCGGGGCTACGTCCCGCGGGGGATCTTCCTCCCCCGCCCCCAGCCGGCGGTGCTGGCGGTGGGGGCGGAACTGAAGAACACCGTCTGTCTCACCCAGGGGGACCGCGCCTTTCCGAGCCAGCACATCGGCGACCTGCTGAACCCGGAGGTGGGGGACTCCTTTGCCGCGACCATCGATCATCTCCAGGAGATTCTCGGCATCACCCCGCAGCTGATCGCCCATGACCTCCATCCCGACTATGCTTCGACCCGCTACGCCGAGGAACGCAGCGACCTGCCGCGGATAGCGGTGCAGCACCACCATGCCCACCTCGCCAGCTGCCTGGCCGAACATGGCGTCGAGGAGGAGGCGATCGGCGTGATTTTCGATGGCCTCGGCTACGGCAGCGACGGCCGCATCTGGGGAGGGGAGTTCCTGATCGGCAACCTCGCCGGCTTCCGACGGGCCGGACATTTCCGCTACCTGCCCATGCCCGGCGGCGACGCTGCGACCCGCGAGCCGCTGCGCATGGCGATCAGCCTGCTGCACCAGGCCTACGGTCGGGAGCTGCCGGCGTTGCCGCTCCTCGAGCGGTTCGAGGCCAAGGAGCTGAATCTCTACCTGCAGATGATCGAGAAGGGGCTCAACGCGCCGCCGGCTTCGAGCTGCGGCCGGCTGTTCGACGCGGTGGCGGCCCTGGTCGGCCTCCGCGACCGGGTCAGCTATGAAGGGCAGGCGGCTCTGGAACTGGAAATGGCCGCCGACCCGGCGGAGCGGGAGGGCTATCCCTACGATCTGCGCGACGAGGAGGGGATGTTGATCTTCGACCTGGCGGTCCTGACCCGGGCGATCGTCGCCGATTTACAGGCCGGGGCCGCGCCGGGGATTGTCAGCGCCCGCTTTCACACCACCCTCGCCTGGATGGTGGCCGAAGTCTGCGCCACCCTGCGCAGCAGCAGCGGCATCGAGCGGGTTGCCCTCTCCGGGGGCGTCTTCCAGAACCGGCTGCTCACCGAGAGCGTGGTGCCGCTGCTGCGCCGGGCCGGCTTCAGCGTCTACTGCCATTCGCGGGTTCCGCCCAACGACGGAGGCCTCGCCCTCGGCCAGGCGGTCATCGCCGGTGCGCAAGTACGTTTCTGAGAACGGCAGCCTGGCCGATTTTTTCTTTGGCAGAGCAGGGAATTTCCGGTAATATTAGAAGCGTCCGGCCCACCTTCCAACCCTCTGGCACCACCCCCCCTCCGGTGTTAGAGACGGATCGTGGGCCGGACATTTTTCCCCGGACCCGCTCCCGAACCAGGGCGAATAGCAACGGGCGGGAAGGGCAGGGCAATCGCGGACCGGAAGGAAGAAACCAGAATGAACAGAAAGATCGGCCTGCTGCTCGGCGGCCTCTGCCTGCTCATGATGATCTTGCCGGGCGGGGTACCGGCGGCGAGCAAGGGGTACTACGCCAACGGCAACCTGAAGTGGGAATACAGCTACAATGACGGCGTTCTGACCGAGGCCCGTTTTTACAACGAAGACGGTCAGCTGAAATCGGTCAATGCCTACCAGGCCGGGAAGCTTGCCGAGGCCCGCGGCTACGAGGGGGGCAAGCTCAAGTGGCAGACCCTCTACAGCGCGGGCAAGATGACTACCGGCCGCGAATATTACGGCAGCGGCGAGATCGAGAAGGAATATTCCTACCGCAACGACAAGGTCAGCGGCAGTTATAAAAAGTTCGACGAACACGGCCAGCTGCGGGAGGAATTCACCTACCGGGACGGGATTCTCGAAGGACCGGGGAAAACCTGGTACGAATCCGGGGAACTCAGGAGCGAATTCAGTTACCATAACGGGGAACTGGACGGCCCCTTCCGGCAGTATTTCCCCGGCGGCAAACTCCAGGGGGAATACCTTTACAAGGGCGGCATCCTGCAGTAGCCCGCCCCTGGGTGCAAGGCGATTCCCTCTTGAGCGCAGCAGGCGGCGATAGCACAGACATCGGGCCCGGTCGAATGACCGGGCCCGATCATTTGGGGGATTTTCCGGGGAAGGAAAGTCAGTGGCCGAGGACCGCTGCCAGCCGCAGAATGGATTCATCGACCGGCCGCCGGCCGGCGCTGATCACCGCCTCGAGATCAGTGGTCTGCACCCTGCCGCAGGAGAGGCCGAGCATCCGGCCGTGCTCGCCGGCAAGCAGCGCCTCCACGGCGGCGACTCCAAAGCGTGCGGCGAGCAGGCGGTCAAAAAGGCTCGGTGATCCGCCGCGCTGGTAATGGCCGAGAACCATGATTCGGGTCTCGAAGCCGATGCGGTCCTTGATCAGGTCGGCGAAATCCTGGGCCCGGCCGACCCCTTCGGCGACCATCAGCAACGAGTTGTCCCGGCCTTCGGCAAAACGCTGGCGCAACACCTGGCAGATCTCCTCGAGGTCGTAGGGGGCTTCCGGGATCAGTGCGAATTCGGCGCCGCAGGCGATCGCCGAGGTGGCCGCCAAATAGCCACTGTTGCGGCCCATCGTCTCGACGACGAAGGTCCGGTCATGGGATGAGGCGGTATCCTTCAGGCAGTCGACGGCGTGGACGATATTGTTCAGGGCGGTATCGACACCGAGGGAGATGTCGGTGAAGGGGAGGTCGTTGTCGATCGACGCCGGCACGCCGATCACTGGCACCCCGCGGCGGTGCAGGGCCGCCGCGCCGCGCAGGGAACCGTCGCCGCCGATCACCACCAGCCCCTCGATGCCGGCGGCGGCGAGGTTCTCCACCGCCTGCTGCTGGCCGGCCTCGTCGAGCATCTCGCGGCAGCGGGCGCTCTGCAGAATGGTCCCGCCGCGCTGCAGGATGCCACTCACCGACCGGGTGGTCAGGGCTCCCCAGTGCCCTTCGAGCAGCCCCCGGTAACCTCTCTGCACGCCGATCATCTCCATGCCGTGGGCCATGGCCGCGCGCACCACGCCGCGGATCGCGGCATTCATGCCCGAACAATCACCACCACTGGTCAGCACACCCAGTCGTTTCATGAAATTAACTCCTTGGGCGGCCTCCGGCCGCCGGTTGAAAAACCCCGAGAGTAAACCATCTGCGGGGAGGCTTGTCAAAACTCTCCTGTCTTGACGGGGCAGGGGCGATTGTTATGCTTTAGCAACCGCTGGCTATTGACTGCAGGGGTTGGCACGGCGGCTGGAGGGACGACGATGGCGGAGAATCGAATACCGGTACCACAGGATCTGCCGGTCTACCCGATGCGCGAGCAGGTGGTCTTCCCCCACATGGTCTTTCCGCTCTTCGTGCAGGCGGGCGGGATGCCGCTCATCGACGAGGCATCGCGCGGCGACCACCTGCTGGCGGTCACCTCCTGCTTTGCGGTTGATATCCCCTGTCACTGGCTCGACCTGGCACGCGTCGGCACCCTCTGCCGGATCAACCGTATTTTCCGCCTTCCCGACGGGGGATGCAAGGTAATGCTCGAGGGGGTCGAGCGTATCCGCCTGCGAGAGTGCCGCCAGGAAGCTCCCTACTTCGTGGTCCGTTGCGAGACGATTGCCGAAACCAGTGAAAAGGGGCTGGTGGCCGAGGCGCTGGTGCAGAGCGTCAACTCTCTGCTGAAGATCGCCCTGGCCTATGGTCGTCCTCTGCCCGGGGACGTGTTGAAAATGATCGACCAGGTCGAGGACCCGGGGCGGCTCGCCGATCTGGTCGCAGTCTACCTCAACCTCGAACTGCGAGAAGCCCAGCGCATCCTCGAAGTCATCGGTACGGTGGAGCGGCTCAAGGAAGTCTACCTGCTGCTCACCGCCGAGGTGCAGAAGCTCCAGGTGCGTGGTGAGATCCAGTCCGAGGTCACCAAGCGCCTCGGCCGCTCGCAGAAGGAATACCTGTTGCGGGAACAGCTGCGGCAAATCCAGGAGGAACTTGGCAACGAGGACCCCCGCCAGTCGGAGCTCAACGACCTGCGCCGCCAGATTGAAGAGGGACCCCTCGCCGCCGCCGCACGCCAGGTGGCACTGCGCGAGTTTACCCGCCTGGAACGCATCAACCCGGCCTCCCCTGAATACACTGTGGCCCGCACCTATCTCGAGTACCTGTGCAACGTTCCCTGGGAGACCGGCAGCGAGGACCAGCTCGACATTGGCCACGCGCAGCAGGTTTTGGACGAGGATCACCACGACCTGCGCGAGGTGAAGGAACGGATCCTCGAGTACCTCGCCGTGCGCAAACTGCGCGCCGTCACTCACGGCCCGATCCTCTGCTTCGTCGGCCCGCCGGGGGTCGGCAAGACCTCTCTGGGACGCTCCATCGCCCGGGCGATGGGGCGCAAGTTTATTCGTATCTCCCTCGGCGGCATGAAGGACGAGGCGGAAATCCGCGGCCACCGCCGCACCTACATCGGCGCGTTGCCGGGTCGGATCATCCAGGAAATCTGCCGGGTCGAGGTCAACAACCCGGTCTTCATGCTCGATGAGGTCGACAAGATCGGCCAGGATTTCCGCGGTGACCCGGCCTCGGCCCTGCTCGAGGTCCTCGACCCGGAGCAGAACGACTCCTTTACCGACCACTACCTGGACATTCCCTTCGACCTTTCCCGGGTGATGTTCATCACCACCGCCAACGTTCTGGAGCCGATTCCCCACGCCCTGCGCGACCGCATGGAGACCATCAGCCTCTCCGGCTATGCTGATGTTGAGAAACAGCAGATCGCCTTTCGCTTCCTGATTCCAAAGCAACACGAGGAAAACGGCCTTGCCGGCCATCCCCTGGAGTTCACTCCGGCGGCGGTCGCCAAGCTAATCCACGATTACACCCGCGAGGCGGGGGTGCGCGGGCTGGAGCGGCAAATCGCCGCGATCTGCCGCAAGGTTGCCCGCCAACTCGCCCAGCAGGGGGAGGCTCGGCACCACATTGACGCCGGGGACGTCGAACAGCTGCTCGGGCCGCGCAAGTATTTCACCGACGTTGCCGCCGAGGAGGACCGGGTGGGGGTGGTGACGGGGCTGGCCTGGACCGAGTCGGGAGGGGACATTATCTTTGTCGAGGCGACGCGCATGGCCGGCAAAAAGGACCTGCAGCTGACCGGCAATCTCGGTGAGGTGATGCAGGAATCGGCGCGCACCGCGCTTTCCTTCGTCCGCTCCCGGGCCGCCGAATTCGGTATCGATCCCGCGGTGTTCGAGCGCAGCGACCTGCATATCCACGTCCCATCCGGGGCGATTCCCAAGGACGGTCCCTCCGCTGGCTTGACCATCGCCGTGGCACTGGTCTCGCTGCTGACTGGCCGACCAGCCCGGCGCGACGTGGCGATGACCGGGGAGCTGACCCTTTCCGGGCGTCTGCTGCCGATCGGCGGCGTCAAGGAGAAGGTCCTTGCCGCCCGCCGTGCCGGGGTGCGCACCGTGCTGGTACCGGAACGCAACCGGGAAAACCTCGTCGACCTCGAAGCGGAACTGACCGCCGAAATCCGCATCGAGCTTGTTTCCTCCCTCCACCAAGTGGTCGAACGTACCCTGCTTCCCCTGCAACAGGGGCGCAGCTGTCAGCACGAGGGTGCCAGCAGTCCGTTTGTGGCCGGCTGACACAATCGGATCTCGACCCTGTTCCCTTGCCGGTGTATAATTTCCTGCCCGGGAATGCGTCCAGGCACCATCCCTGTTCATCGAAAGGTCCGTCGTGAAATCCCTTCTCTGCCGGCTGCTGCTGGCCACCTGTTGCGGCCTGCTGTTTCTTGCCTCGGCCGCCGAAGCCCAGACCCTGGCCGCCAAGGTGCGCGAGGCGACCCTGGCTAACGGTCTCACGCTGCTGGTTGTCGAACGCCACGACGCCCCGGTCTTTTCCGCCTACCTGGCGATGGGAGTTGGTGGCGTCGATGAAACCAGTCGTACCCGGGGGGTGGCCCACTTGCTGGAGCACATGCTCTTCAAGGGAACCAAGAGCATCGGCACCCGGGACTGGGGGAGGGAAGAGCCGCTGCTTAAGGAGATCGAAGCGGTCGGCAGCCGCATCGACGATCTCAAGGATACCCCGGGTACCGATCCGGCCCAGCTCAAGCAGCTGCGCGAGCAACTCGCCACGCTGCAAGCCGAGCACCGCCAGTACGTGGTCAAAGACGAATTTTCGCGGATCTACGCCGAGAGCGGCGGGGTCGGCTACAATGCCTTCACCAGCAAGGACATGACCACCTACGTGATCTCGCTGCCGGCCAACAAGCTGGAGCTGTGGGCGGCCCTGGAGTCCGACCGGATGCAGAATGCCGTGCTGCGAGAGTTCTACACCGAGCGGGACGTGGTCATGGAGGAGCGACGGCGTTCCACCGAATCGAGCCCGGGCGGCTTGATCTACGAGAAGCTGCTGGCCACCGCCTTCAGCGTTCACCCCTACCGCAACCCAACCCTCGGCTGGGAATCGGACATTTCCCACCTGACCCTGGCCGAAACCCGGCAGTTCCTGCATCGCTACTACGCCCCGGCGAATACCACCATCGCCCTGGTCGGCGACATCGACTTCGATCGGGCCAAGGCCCTGGTCGAGCGCTATTTCGGCGGCATCCCGGCCGGAACCAGGGTGCCGCCGGTGACCGCCGTGGAACCACCGCAACATGGTGAAAAGCGGTTGCGGGTCGAGTTCGACGCCGAACCGCAGCTGGCCATCGCCTTCCACAAGCCGACCCTGCCCGACAAGGCCGACTACGCCTTCGATCTCATCGACCAGATTCTGACCGAGGGACGGACCTCGCGTCTCTACCGCTCCCTGGTGGTCGAAAAGCAGTTGGCAACCTCGGTTTCCAGCTATTACGCTCCGGGGTCCCGCTACCCCAACCTGTTCGTAATCAGTGCCGTTCCCCGCTATCCCCATACCACCGGCGAGGTGGAGGTGGCCATCTACCGGGAACTGAAGCGGCTGGCCAGCGAGCCGGTCAATGCGGACGAACTGGAGCGGGCCCGGAATCGCCTGCGCGTCGACCGCCTGCGTTATCTGCGGGGGAACGGGGGGCTGGCCCAGATGCTGACCTTTTACCAGACCGTCGCCGGCGACTGGCGCTATCTGGTCAATTACGATGCGGTAGTGGCTGGCCTTGACGCCGAGACGGTGCGACAGATTGCCGCCACCTACCTGGTTCCGGACAACCGCACCGTGGCGATCCTCGGCAAGAAGGGAGGGCTGGAATGAAACGCGCCCTGGTTTGGCCCCTGCTCCTTGCCGGGATGCTGTCGTTCCTCGTCGCCTGCACTTCGCGACCGACCGGGGGAGTGACAGCGCTCAGCTATCCGCCGTTGCACTTCAAGATTCCCGAGACCGACAAACTCATTCTTCCCGGCGGCATCCACCTCTACCTCAAGGAGGACCACGAACTGCCCCTGGTCGAGGTCACAGCGCTGGTTGGCGCCGGGGATATCGATGATCCGGCCGCGCGCACCGGGCAGGGCAGACTGTTCGCCGCCCTGTTGCGGACCGGCGGCGCCGGGGAGCGCGGACCGGAAGCCTTCGACGACGAACTGGAACGACTGGCCGCGGACCTCTCGGTGAGCACCGACAGCTATGCCACCACCTGTGAGCTGTCGCTGCGCAGCAGCGACCTGGACTCCGGGCTGGGACTGCTGGCCGACCTACTGCGCCGGCCGCGTTTCGACGCCGAGCGGCTGGAACTCGCCCGGCGGCAGGCGATCGAAGGGCTGCGGCGCCAGAACGACCTGCCGGCAGCCATCGCCCAGCGCATCCTCCGCCGGGCCATTTACGGCGATCACCCCCTCGGCCGGACCCCGACCGTCGCCACCCTGGAGGCGGTCCGCCGCAAGAATCTGGTGGCCTTCCATGACCGCTACTTCACCCCCGACAACCTGTGGTTGGCGATCAGCGGCGACTTCCGACGCGATGAACTGCTGGCCGCCCTGAATCGGGTCTTCGGCGACTGGCAGGCCGGACCGGCCCCCCGACAGGAGCTTCCGCCCCTTTCGCAGCCGTCGGTGCCGGCCCTGTGGCTGGCGTCCAAGCCGGTGCCGCAGACCACGCTTCTGGCCGGGGAGGTGGGCGTCGACAAGGATGCTCCGGATCTGCAGGCGGTTCAGGTGATGAACTGGATCCTCGGCGGCGGCGGCTTTAATTCCCGGCTGCTGCGGGAAGTGCGTTCCGACCGCGGCCTGGCCTACTCGGTCTATTCCTCTTTCCAGATCGGCCGCAGGCTCCCTGGATCCTTCATCGTCGGTACCGAGACCAAGAGCGGCACCACCCTTCAGGTCTTCCGCCTGCTTCGGGAGGAGATGGACAAGATGCGGCGCGATCCGGTGACTCCCGCTGAACTCGCCCTCGCCAAGGAGAGCCTGATCAACTCCTTCGTTTTCGCCTTTGCCGATCCTCACGAGGTGGTCAGCCGGCAGCTGCGCCTCGATTTTTACGGCTATCCCGCGGATTTTCTGCAGCGCTACCGGGAACGGATCGCCGCCGTTTCTGCTGCCGAGGTGCTGCAGGCGGCCAAGGACCATCTCCATCCCGAACAGCAGGCCTGGGTCGTGGTCGGCAATCCCGCCGCCTTCGATGGCGATCCGGCGACCCTCGGCCTGCCGGTGAAAAATGTAGTTCCGGAGGCGGGGGAGAACCGATAGGCTTTGCTATGGATCTCTTCTGGACGTCTTTCCTGCAGCGCTTCATCATCGTCAACCCGGGTGATCGGGCACATTCTCGCCTTTCCGACCGTGCAGTACGTCATCGACGGTGTGCATGCGGTGCGCGGGACCTGGCCCGATGAATCCGTTGCTGCTCGACCAACTGCTCGTGGATTACCGCCAGTTGGTGGCCAAGGTCGATGCCCATGTCACGGCCGTGGGCGAGGCCTGCGCCGACCAACTGGCCTGTCGCCCCGGCTGCGACAGCTGCTGCCGGCACCTGACCGTGACCGCCGTCGAGGCAATCTCCCTGGCCCGCGCCCTGCAGGCCCTGCCTGCCGCCGAGGGCGCCGTCCTGCGGGAACGAGCCGGGACCGCCGCCGACGGCGATGCCTGCCCGCTGCTCGCCGGCGGGCTCTGCCTTCTCTATGCCGCCCGGCCGCTTATCTGCCGCACCCACGGCCTGCCGCTGCTGGTCGAGGACGAGGCGGGACGGCGTGTCGATTTCTGCCCGCAGAACTTCACCGGTGCCGCAAGCCTGCCTGCCGCCCTGGTTCTCGACCTGGAGCGGCTTAACACCCTGCTGGCGCTGATCAACCGCCAGTTTCTTGGCCGGCTCCAGGCAGCTGGCCTGGAATTGCCGGAACGCCTTTCGCTGGCCGCTGCCCTGGCCCTGCAACTGTGAAAAATCATTGCGATATTGCATCGCAAAGGGATTATGCTCTAATTAGTAGCAGGTCCGCCGAGGGACCTTGTCTGCTGCGGGAGGAACCATGAATGTCCAGGTCGACATCTTCGTTCTGATTCTCACCATCGCCTTTCTGATTATCGCCGCGGCGCTGGTGCCACTGCTGCTGCAGTTGAAGCGGACCGCCCAGGAGGCGGATGCCCTGATCGGCGATCTGCGCCGCGAACTGATCCCCACCCTGCGGGAGTTTCGGGAGACCGCCGAGCGGCTCAACCGGGCTTCAGCCACCTTTGAATCGGGAGCGGAAAAGGCGGGAGTGCTTCTCGAATCCCTCGGCGAGGTGGGGGGGACGATCCATAGCGTCAATAACTTTTTCCATCACGACATAACCCGCTATGCGGGCAATGCGGCCGGCCTCTGGCTGGGGATCCGGGCGGCCAGCAAAGTCATTCTCAAGGGTCTCCAAGAAAAGGGAGGTTGAGCCATGGCGGACGATTGCAGGGATTGCGGAGTCGGTTCGGTCTTTCTCGCCTTTGTCCTCGGGGCGGCGATCGGCGGTGGACTGGCGCTGTTGACCGCTCCCCGTTCGGGTCCGGAAACCCGGGACAAGATCCACGACCTGGCCGATGAAACCCGGGATCGGCTGAGCAAACTCGCCGAAGATGCCGAAGCCAAGGTCAAGAAGACCGTCGAGGAAGGGCGGGAATTGCTCGAGGAGAAGAAGGGCCTGGTCCAGGCCGCGTTCAAGGCCGGCAAGGAGGCCATGGAGACGGAACGGGCCAAGCAGGTCGAGCCGACGTAAACGACCCAGGCGAAGCCCACCCTGCGGTGGGCTTTCGCTTGACCGGCGAAGAGGCATCGGGAGAGGACGGCATCGATGGGATGGGGTGAACGCTGGCAGCAGGTCCGCCAGTTCTTCAGCAAGGGGGTGTGGGAGGTCGACCCGCGGCCGCTCGGTCGGGGGCGATTTTTCCTGCTGCACCAGGCGCAACTGGTGACGCTGGTGGCCCGTGACTTCGTTGCCGATCGCTGCATGCTGCGGGCTTCGGCCCTGACCTACGCCAGCCTGCTGTCGATCGTCCCGCTGCTGGCGCTGATGTTCTCCGTCCTCAAGGGCTTCGGGGTACAGAACAGCCTGGAACCCCTGATTCTTCAGCGGATCGCCGTCGGCTCCCAAGAGATCGTCGACAACATCATCACCTACATCAACAATACCAATTTCGGCCGCCTCGGGACCGTTGGGCTGGTGGTCCTGGTGATGTCGGTTCTCGCCCTGCTCTCCAATATCGAGGAGAGCTTCAACCATATCTGGGGGGTGCGGGAAACCCGCAGCCTGATGCGCCGCTTCGCCGACTACTTTTCCGTGGTGATCTTCGGGCCACTCTTCGTTATCGCCGCCGTTTCGATGACCGCCACCCTGCAGACCCAGGGATTTCTCCAGCACCTGATGAGTCTCGCCTTTGTCGGGAAGCTGATCTTCCTACTTTTCAAGATCCTCCCCTACGTCGCCATGTGGGCGGCCTTTACCTTCCTGTACGTCTTCATGCCGAACATCAAGGTCCAGATCCGCTCTGCCCTGATCGGCGGCATCATCGGCGGAACGCTGTGGCAGATCGGCCAGTGGGGCTACGTTCATTTTCAGGTCGGCGTCGCCCGGTACAACGCCATCTACGGCACCCTGGCGGCGCTGCCGATCTTCATGGTCTGGATCTACTTCTCCTGGCTGATCGTCCTGCTCGGTCTGGAGGTCACCTATGCCTCGCAGAACCTGAAGACCATCCGCCAAGAATTCCGCGGCGGGAACGTCAACTTCTCCAGCCGGGAGCGGGTGGCGCTGACCGTGCTGTTGGTACTGTCCGGAGCCTTTCTGCGTGGCGAGCGTCCCTGGTCCCGGGAGAGAATCGGCGAGGAGCTGGAACTGCCGCCGCGCCTGGTGCGCGGCATTCTCGACGACCTGGTCCGGCTCGGTTTCGTCTCGGTGGTGCAGGGGGAAGAAGAGGAGGCCTACCAGCCGGGGCGCTCCCCCGAGACTATAGAGGTTTTCGCTGTGCTGCGGGCGCTGCGCGAGGACGGTGTCGATTACCTGCAGCTGGCGGAACGGCCGGAGCGGGAGGCGGTGCGGGCGCTGGTGACGCGTCTGGAGGAGGTTCAGCAGCAGGCCCTGGAAGGGGAGACGATCCGCGAACTGGTGCGTCGCGGCGAGGGGGCGGCGGTTCAGTAGATCGCCGGGGTGAAATGGCCGTCCTCCCAGACGGCATAGGCCGAATGTTCCAGCCAGCCGCCGAGGGAGAGCAGGGTCCCCGCGGCGGTTGTTTCGTGGTGAGGAATGTGAAAGTGACCGGTGACGACGGCCTGACAGCCGGCCGCGAAATGCTCGGCGGCATGCCGGCGCAACAGCTCCAGTGGAAGGGGGCGCTCGACCTTGGCCGGTTTGCCGGCGCTGCTGCGTGCCTCCAGCCAGCGGTAGATCCTCCAGGTCCAGTCGGGATGGACGACCTGCGCCAGGTTGCGCACCAGGGAGCTGCGCAGCAGCCGGCGCAGCCGCCGGTAACCGCGGTCCTCGTCGGTGAGCAGATCGCCGTGGGCGAGATAGATCCGGCGGCCGTCGATCTCCACCGCCCCGCCGTCGGGAAGCACCCGGCAGCCGAGTTCCCCGGTGAAGTAGGGCCCCATGTGAAAGTCATGGTTCCCCTCGACGTAGACCAGTTCGGTCCCGGCCCGCCGCAATTCGCGCAGCGCCGCCAGCAGGGGGACATAGGGGGCGTAGACGGTATGGCGGAAGCCGAGCCAGAAGTCGAAGATGTCGCCGAGCAGGTAGAGGGTGCGCACCTTGCCGCGCTGTTCGCCGAGAAAGGCCAGCAGCCGCTGGTAGGGTAGGTCGTCGGGGGCGCGCAGGTGCGCATCGGCCAGAAAAATGTCCCTCATGGCGAGCAACTATAAAGAGCGGGCAAGGGGAAGTCAATTCCGAAGGAGGCAGGAGCAACCGCATGACGACGCTCGAACCGTCCATCCCGCCCCTGTGGACCCGGTTCTCCACCGGCCTGCGAAGCGGTCTGCAGACTTCCTGGAAGCTGATCCGTTTCGTTCTGCCGCTCTATGTCCTGGTCGATTTGCTCAAGGGGACGGCGGCGATCGACTTTCTCGGCCGGCTGTTCGCCCCGCTGATGGGCCTCTTCGGCCTTCCCGGCAAGGCGGCCTTCGCCTTCATCGCCGGTTTTCTGCTCAACCTCTATGCGGCGATCGCGGTCATGGCGCCCCTCGATCTTACCCCCTGGCAGGTTACCCAGTGCGGATTGATGATGGGCATCGCCCACAACCTTCTTCTCGAGGGGGGCGTGCTCGGCAGCACCGGCGCCCGCGGCGGCGTGCTGACCCTCTGCCGGTTGCTGATCGCCCTGGCCGCCGGGGGGGTGCTCGAGGCCCTGCACCGGCTGCTGGTGATCTGAATGGAGACCCTGGCGCTGGCCCTGTTCGGGGCCCTCAAGCTCTCCCTCAAGCTGCTGCTGATCATCGTGCCGCTGGTGACGCTCTTCGAGGTGCTGCGCTACCTGCCGCTCTTTCGCCGCACCGGGGCCGCCGTCGACCCGCTGATGCGCGGCATGGGGCTCACCCGCGCGGCAGCGGTGCCGCTGTTCACCGGGATCTTTCTCGGCATTGCCTACGGCGCCGGGATTATCATCCGCGTTGCCCAGGAGAAGCGTCTGCCGCGTCGGGAACTCTTCCTGATGGGACTGTTTCTGGCGACCTGCCACGCCGTGGTCGAGGATACCCTGGTTTTCGTCGCCATCGGCGGCAACGGCTGGATCATGCTCGGCGTCCGGCTGCTGCTGGCCGTGACCCTCACCGCGCTGTTCTCCCGGCTGTGGCGCCCCGGCCCTTCCTCTCCGGGATCGCCTGAGCCGCTTGGCAGGGGAGGGGCGGGGGAGTAGACTGATGACAGTCCGGGGAGGTTCCCGAGACCTTTTGCCACAGGGAGTGATCGATGCCTTACGTCAATGTCAAGCTCACCAGCGGCGCCAGCCGCAAACAGAAGGAACAGCTGATTGAGGGAATCACCGAATTGCTGGTGCGCATCCTCAGCAAGAATCCCGCCTCGACCCACGTGGTCATCGACGAGATCTCCCCGGAGTGCTGGGGAATCCGGGGGAAAACGGTTGCCGAACTGCGCGCTGGCGGGGATGCCGGGGTTTCGAAAAGCTGAGCCCCGCCGGTCCGCGCTTGGCGGGTGCATCGGCGCGCGGATTCTGTTATAGTGACGGCCCCGAGTGACCGCTCGCGCGGCTCATTCGTCATTACTCCAGCGGGAGTCACTATGGAAGACGAGTTCGACGAATATCTGGACGAAGAGGATGAGGGGGAAAAGCTCGAGCTGGCCCAGGCCGCCCTCGACCGCGGCGAGGACGAAACCGCCCTCGATCTCGCCGAGGAATACCTCGAGTCCAACCCCCTTGATATCGAGGCTCTCAACCTCTGCGCGGTGGCCGCAGCCAACCTCGGCGACGAAGCGAAGGCCCTCGCTCTCTACCGCAACGCCCTGCGTCTTGATCCGAAGAATGGCGCAATTCATCACAACTACGGCGTACTCCTCGAGCGGCTGGGAGAATTCGAGACGGCGCTGAAACATTTCCGCCGGTCCCTGGAGCTGCAGCCCGACTTCCCCGAAGCCTACATCAACCTCGGCAACACCCTGGACGAACTTGGGCAGACCGAGGAAGCCCTGGCGATGTACGACGAGGCCCTGCGCCGGCTGCCGGACACTCCCGATGCCTATTACAACAAGGGGTACGCCCTCAACCGGCTCGGCCGCTACCAGGAGGCCGGCGAGAGTTTCCTGCAGGCCCTGGAACACAACCCCGGGGACGCGGCGAGCCTCAATGGGCTGGGCTATGCCCTGGCCGGCCGGGGACAGGACGAGGAGGCCGTGGCCCACTACCAGCAGGCCATCGCCCGCGAAGCCGACGTCGCCACCTACCATTACAACTGTGCCCTCTCCCTGGCCCGCCTCGATCACTTCGAACCGGCCCTGGTCGAGTATCGCCGCGCCCTGGAACTCGATCCGGGATTCTTCGAGGCCTGGGTGGAGCTCGCCAACCTGCTTGGCGACCTGGAACGCTTCGGCGAGGGGCTCGAGGCCCTGGCGACCGCCGACCGCCTCGATCCGGCCAGTCCCGAGACCCCCTTCTACCGGGCCATCCTGCTGGAGAAGCAGGGTTTTCTGGAGGAGGCCCTCGCCGAGATCGAGGAGAGCCTGCGCCGGGACCCCGAATCGGTTTATACCCTGAACAACAAGGGGAACCTGCTGATGGACCTCGGCCGGTTGAAAGAGGCCCTCGCCTGCTTCGATGCCATCCTCGAGCGTACCAGCCGCTATCCTTTGGCCCACTACAACCGGGCCTGCGTTCTGGCGCGGATGGGGAAGGTCCGGGAGACGGTGCGTGAATTGTCGCTGGCCGCCGCCGGCGATGACCGCTTTCTCGACGATGCCCTGGAAGATCCCGATTTTGCCGAAATCCGCCGCACGCCGGCCTTCCGCCGGCTGCTCGGCGGGAGGAAAACGGTTTCATGAGCGAGGTCCTGCGTCGCGCCCAAACGCTGAGCATCCCCGTGGCGGGGATGAAGTGCGGCAAGTGCGTGGCCAAGCTGAGCGCCGCGCTGGCAGCCGTTTCCGGCGTGGAGCAGGTCGAAGTCCAACTCGCCGAGGCGCTGGCCGAGGTCGACTTCGACCCGCGGCGCTGCGACCGGCAGCTCCTGGAGGCGGCCATCCGGCAGGCCGGCTTCGCTGTTCCCGAAAAGCCGTTCTCTCCGGCCCCGGCGCTTGCCCTCCCGCCGGAGTCGTTCCCCAATGCGACTGCTCAGGGTCAGCGGGCCACCCTGCAACTGGGGGGGATGCACTGCGCCAACTGCGCGCTGAGCATCGAGAAGGGGGTCGGCAAACTTCCTGGGGTAACGCGAGCCAGCGTCAACTTCGCCGCCGGGAAACTGGCCGTGGAGTTCCTCCCGGGGGAACAGACCCTGCAAGGGATTATCGACCGCGTGGTGGAGCTCGGCTACCAGGCCCGGTCTGCCGATTCTTCTGCTGCGGCGGGCCGATTGAGCTTCGCCGTCGCCGGTATGCATTGTGCCAGCTGCGCCCGGGGCATCGAGAAGAAACTGGGCCGACTCGCGGGGATGAAAGAAGTCCAGGTCAATTTCGCCGAGAACCGGGCCAGCGTCCGCTTCGACCCCCAGCGTCTTGACCGCCAGGGCATCTTCGCGGCCATCCGGGAAGCCGGCTACCGTCCCATCCTGCAGAGCGATACCGGCGAAGAGCGGGACCAAGCGCGCCGCGAGCTGCGCTGGCTCCTCTTCTCGGCCGGGCTCTCGGCGCCGATCATGCTGCTGATGTGGCTGCAGCCGCTGGGGCCGGGCACCGTCTACCTCAACCTGGTCCTCGCCAGCATCGTCCAGTTCAGCGCCGGCCTGACCTTCTATCGCGGCGCCTTCACCTCGCTGCGGAATCGTTTCGCCAATATGGACGTGCTGGTCGCCCTGGGGATCAGTGCCGCCTACGGCTACTCGCTGCTCGCCGTCTTCGGCCTGTTCGGGCTCTCCGGGCCGGTTTTCTTCGAGGCCGGCGCCATGCTGATCACCTTTATCCGCTTTGGCAAGTGGCTGGAGGCCCGTGCCCGCGGCAGAGCCGGCCAGGCGCTGCGCGAACTGCTGCAGTTGCAGGCCGATCGGGCGCGGCTGCTGGTCGCCGGCGGCGAGCGGGAGGTGGCGGTCGATGAAGTGCGGGAAGGCGACCGGCTGCTGGTCCGGCCGGGGGAACGGATCCCGGTCGACGGCGTGGTCGAGGTGGGGGAGTCGGCGGTCGACGAGGCGATGCTCAGCGGCGAGTCGCTGCCGGTCAGCAAGGGGGTCGGCGACGCGGTCACCGGGGCTACCGTCAATCGCAGCGGCCGCTTGACCATCCGCGCCACCCGGGTGGGCGAGGAGACGGTGCTGGCGCAGATCGTGCGCCTGGTAGAGGATGCCCAGGCTGACAAGGCCCCGATCCAGCGGCTGGCGGATGCGGTTTCCAACTGGTTCGTGCCGGCGGTGGTAGCCATCGCCGCGCTGACCTTCGGGATCTGGTACGGGGTGGCCGGCAGCGGTTTCCTGTTCGCCTTCAAGATGGCAATCGCCGTGCTGGTAATCGCCTGCCCCTGCGCCCTGGGCCTGGCCACGCCGACCGCGATCATGGTCGGCAGCTCGGTGGGCCTGGCCGCCGGGATCCTCATCAAGCGGGCCTCGGTGCTGGAGAACATCTCCCGCCTCCAGGTGCTGCTGTTCGACAAGACCGGCACCCTGACCACGGGGGCGTTCGCGGTAACGGACCTGCTGCCCGCTCCCGGCAGTGATGCCGGAGAACTGCTGCGTAAGGCGGCCGCCGCCGAGGCGGCGAGCAACCACCCCCTGGCCCGGGCGGTCGTGGCGCGGGCCGCGGCGGCGGGAATCAGGCCGGACCCGGTTGCCTCTGTGGAGGAGCAGGGCGGCCACGGTCTTTCCTGCGTCCTGAACAGCGAGCGGCTTCTGGTCGGCAGCGAGCGGCTGCTCGCTGCCGCCGGCATCGACACCTCACCCCTGGCCGCCCGCAGCAGCGAGCTGGCCGGCAGGGGGCAGTCGCTGGTTTTCGTCGCCTGCGGGAATCGCCTGCTCGGTGTTCTGGCGCTGGCCGACACCGTCAAGGAGCATGCGGCGGAGACCATCTCCGCCCTGAAACGACTCGGGATCCGCAGCGTGCTGCTGACGGGGGACCGACGGGAGGTAGCGGCAGCGGTGGCCAGCGAACTCGGCATCGCCGAGGTGGAGGCCGAAGTCCTTCCCGACGCCAAGCAGCAGGTGGTGCAGCGCTACCAGCAGCAGGGACTATTTCGTCGGTATGGTCGGCGATGGCACCAACGACGCCCCGGCACTGGCCAGGGCGGATATCGGCATCGCCATCGGTAGCGGTACCGATGTCGCCAAGGAGACCGGCGACCTGATTCTGGTCCGGGGGGACGTGGCCGACGTGGAGCGGGGAATCCGCCTCGGGCGGAAAACCCTGGCCAAGATTCGTCAGAACCTCTTCTGGGCTTTCTTCTACAATCTGGTCGGTATCCCGGTCGCCGCCGGCGCACTCTACCCCGCCTTCGGCCTGGTCCTGAAGCCCGAATACGCCGGGCTGGCGATGGCCTTTTCCAGTGTCTCGGTGGTCACCAACAGCCTGCTGCTGAAGGGGTATGCCAGGCGCCTGTGAAATTCGGGAGCCGGGCGGGCAGGGAGCGGCTCCCCCTGGAGAGGAAACCATGCAGGAAGGAATCGGTGTCTTGGCAGAGCGGCGACCGGGCTGCCGCCTGATCGGGGTGATCGGCTCTGCCGAGCCGAGTGCGGTCGGCTACGCCGCCGCACGGGAAGTCGGCCGACTGCTCGCTGCCGCCGGCGTGGTGCTGGTCTGCGGCGGCCTCGGCGGAGTCATGGAAGCGGCCTGCCGCGGTGCCCACGAAGCCGGCGGCCTCACCGTCGGCATCCTGCCCGGGCCTGATTCGCGCGAGGCCAACCCCTGGGTCACGATTCCGGTCGCCACCAACATGGGCCATGCGCGCAACGTCATTATCGCCCACACTGCCCGGGCGTTGATTGCCGTCGAGGGGAACTACGGCACCCTGTCGGAAATGGCCGTGGGGCTCAAGCTCGGCCGCCCGCTCTTCACGCTCGGTACGGTGGACCCGCCGACCGGGGCGCAGCCCGTAGCCACTCCGCAGGCGGCGGTGGCCGCCACCCTGGCGGCTCTTGAGGATATCCAACGCACGGAGGGGAATCATGCCTGTTGACCTGAGCCGTTCCGCCGAGTTTTCTGCTGCCATTGTCGAATGGGTGCGCGGCAAGGGGCGGATCCTGATCGTTGCCCACGACAACCCCGACCCCGACTCCCTGGCCGCAGCCTGTGCCCTCAAGCAACTCTTCTGGGTAAAGACCAACATGGAGGCGACCATCGCCTTCGGCGGTATCATCGGCCGCGGCGAAAACCGGGCGATGGTTCGCGAACTGGAGATCAATGCCCAGCCGATCGAGAAAGTCGATGCCGATGACTACGCCGTGGTCTGTATGGTCGACACCCAGCCCGGTACCGGCAACAACTCCTTTCCCGAAGACCGGGAAGTGCATATCGTCATCGACCACCATCCGCGGCGCGACGCCACCCGGAGCTGCCGCTGGGTCGACGTCCGCGAAGACTACGGCGCCTCGGCGACCATCCTTTTCGAGTACCTTCAATGCCAGGAGGTCTATATCGCCACCAAGCTGGCCACCATCCTCTACTACGCCATCAAGACCGAAACCCAGGACCTCGGCCGCGAATGGAACCAGGCAGACCGGGATGCCTATCTCAAGCTGTTTCCTCTCTCCAACAACCGTATCCTCTACGCCATCACTCACCCCCGGGTCCCCCGTGAATACTTCTTCGGCTTTAACCGCGCCTTGGAGAACGCCCGGATTTACGACCAGGTGCTGGTTTTCAACCTCTACCAGATCGACAACCCCGATATTGTTGCCGAGATGGCCGATTTTATGCTGCGCATGGAGGGGGTCGACGCGGTCCTCGGCATGGGGTGCTACAAGGAACGGGAGATCCTTTCGCTGCGCACCGCCCGGCTGGAACTGGTGGCCGGGGAGATAATCCGCAAGGTGGTAGCCGACCTCGGTACAGCCGGCGGCCATTCCATGACCGCCGGGGCGCAGATTACGCCGATGCAGGGGAATGCGGCAGTGCAGAAAGAACTCGAGGCGACCCTCACCCGCCGTCTGCTCGAAACCCTGGAACTGTCACCCCAGCGCGGCCGCCGGTTGCTGCCGGCCTGAGCCGCGTCATTGACAGCCCGGCCGCTGCTGGGATATAAATCGTGGCTTGCCCCTCAGCCGGTTTGTGGCCGTTTCCTCGGTCCGGCCGATCAGGAAACCATTCCCATGCGACGCCTGTTTTTCCTCGTATCCTGCCTGTTGTTGCTGCTCGCCCCGGTACCCCTGCAGGCGGCGGTGGAACTCGCCCGCGAAGGGCAGCCGCCGGTGACCATCAACGAGGTCTACCTCCAGGACGGGATTGACTTTCTCGCCCTCGACGATGTCCTGCCGGCCCTCGGCCTGCGGGGCGGTTGGGATTCGGTACGCCATATTTTTACGATCGATACCCCGCAGGGACATGCGACCCTCTTCCCCGGCGGCCACTACCTGAATATCGGCGACCGTTTTCTTCCGCTCTCCCGGCCGGCCCGCTTTATCGATGGCCGGTTGCGCATCCCCGAAAACTTCGTCACCGGCCCTCTCGCCAGCCTTCTCGGCGGCCAGATCTACTACCGCAACCTGAATCCGCCGGTGGCCACCCACGAGGAGGGAACGGCCATCGACCGGCTCTTCTCCTTTCTCCTGCAGAAGAAGCGGGCGGTCCAGGGGCGGGCGTTGCATGGCGTGGCCATCGACCCCGGCCACGGCGGCCAGGACCCGGGCGCCATCGGCGGCGGTCTCAAGGAAAAGAACTTGAACCTGGACCTGGCTCGCGACCTCGAGAAACTGCTGAAGATGCAACTCGGCATCCCTGTCTACCTGAGCCGGGACGCCGATTACCAGCCGAGTGCCGAGCAGCGGCTCAAGGCCGCCGCCCATCCTGATGTCGACGTACTGTTGCAACTGCATGTCCAGGCCGCCCTCTCGCCGACCCCCTCGGGGGTGATGCTCTTTGTCCGCCCCGCCGAGGAGCGCGACGGCAAGGTCCTGCCCGCTGCCGGTGGCGGCAGCATGCGCCTCGCCCGGGACCTCGAGGCGGCTCTGCGCCAGGCCGGGATTCCGGTGGCCGGGGTCTTCTCGGCCCCGCTGCTGCCGCTGGGACGGGGCGATCTGCCGACTGTGCTGGTTGAGGCCGGCTTTCTTTCCAACCCTGCCGACCAGGCCCGGCTTGCCGATCCGGCCGGTCGCCAATCCCTGGCCGCGGCCCTCTTCACCGGGCTCAAGGCCTTCAGTCAGGAAAAAGTGGAGGATTCACCGTGACCATTCAATCCCTGGCCCGTGCCTTTGGCCGCGGCCCCGCTGACTTGCGGCCCACCCGTTTCGAGCGTCACTTCACCCGCTATGCCGAGGGGTCGGTCCTGGTCAGCTTCGGCGAGACCCGAGTACTGTGCAACGCCAGTGTCGAGGCGACCGTCCCCCCCTTCCTGCGTGGCACCGGACGCGGCTGGGTTACGGCCGAGTACGCCATGCTGCCGCGGGCCACGCATACCCGCTCGCCGCGGGAGTCTAGCCGCGGCAAGGTCGGCGGCCGCACCCACGAGATCCAGCGGCTGATCGGGCGCTCGCTGCGGGCGGTGGTCGATCTGGAGGCGCTCGGCGAGCGCACCATCCAGATCGATTGCGATGTTCTGCAGGCCGACGGCGGAACCCGTACCGCCGCCATCACCGGCGCCTGGGTGGCGCTGGCCGACGCGGTCCGGTGCCTGCGCGAAAAGGGGCTGCTGACCCGCAATCCGTTGCACGAAGGGGTCGCCGCGGTGAGCGTCGGCATCGTCGATGGCCAGCCGCTGCTCGACCTCGACTATGCCGAGGACTCCCGGGCCGCGGTGGACATGAATTTCGTCATCACCGCCTCGGGCCGCTTCGTCGAGGTTCAGGGGACCGCCGAGGAGGAACCGTTCAGCGGCGACGATCTCGACTGCCTGCGCGACCTGGCCGTGGCCGGCTGCCGGACCCTCTGTAGCCTGCAGCAGCAGGCCCTGGAGGGGTGATGGAAGTCGTTGTCGCCACCGGCAACCAGGGGAAGCTCAGGGAAATCCGGCGGCTCTGCGCCGACCGCGGAATCGAAGTGCTCGGCCTCGATGCCTTCCCCGGTGCGCCGGTGGTGGTGGAGGACGGAGCGACCTTTGCCGAGAATGCCTTCAAGAAGGCGCTGGCCCTGGCCCGTTTCAGCGGCCGACTGACCCTGGCCGACGACTCCGGACTGACAGTGTCCGCGCTGGACGGCGCTCCGGGGGTCCATTCCGCCCGCTTCGCAGGACCCGAGGCCGACGACGGCGCCAACAACCGAAAATTGTTGGCGGCCCTGCAGGGAATTCCCACCGCGTCGCGCCAAGCGGCCTTCTGCTGCGTCATGGCCCTGTGCCTCCCGAACGGGGAGTGCCAGAACTTCGAGGGGCGCCTGGAGGGAGTGCTGCTCGATAAGCCCCGCGGCTCAGAGGGATTTGGCTACGACCCTCTGTTTCTGGTTCGGGAATACGGGAAAACCCTCGCCGAGCTTCCGCTCGAGGTCAAGAACCGGATCAGCCATCGGGGCCAGGCTTTGCGCCAGGTCCTCGACTGGCTGCAAAAAAACAGGTAAGCTTTGACCATCGGGGTTGATTCGGATGCCCCGCCGGTCCACTTTCATCCCTAACGGAGTTCCCGCCCATGTCTCTGTTCCCCGCGAAACTATCCGCTGCCGTTGCCCTGGCCCTGCTACTGGGCGGCTGCCCGGTACTGATTCTCACCGACGCCGACCGGGCCCGGATGGATCGGGTAACCGCTGCGGCCGAGCGGGGCGAGAAGGCCGCGACACGCAACGAAGCCGCCGCCGAGCGCAACGAAAAAGCGGCGGATCGGGCGGAAGCGGCGGCGACGCGGACTGAAGCGGCGGCGGCACGGGCGGAAGCGGCGGCCGGCCGGGCCGAGGAGACCACCGCCAGGGCCGAACAGGAAGCCAACAAATCCCTCCAGGAAGTTCTCAAGTTCCTGCGCGATCTCGGCCAGTAAATTTCATCCCTCCTGTGTCCAACAATGAACCTGGCCACCGGCCCCTTTCGGTTGCAGGCCTTTCCCTCTGGTTTAGACTTTAAGCTGCGACGCCGCGCGGCGTTGCTGGCGGCCATCCGGCAGAGGAGAGGCACATGGATCAGGAAAAGGGCACCCTGGCGGTTCTGGGCGCCACCGGCTACGTCGGCGGTCGCCTGGTGCCGCGGCTGCTGGCCGCCGGTTACCGGGTGCGGGCGATCGGACGCAGCCTCGCCAAGCTGCGCGGCCGCAGCTGGGCCGGTCATCCCGCGGTGGAGTTCGCCGAGGCCGATGTCCTGCAGCCGGAATCCTTGGAAAGCGCCATGCGCGGGGTCGCGGTCCTCTACTATCTGGTCCATTCCATGTCCTCCCCTGGGCGCGATTTTGAGGGGGCCGACCGCGCAGCGGCCCGACACGTCGCAGCCGCAGCAAGCGCCGCCGGCATCGCGCGGATCATTTACCTCGGCGGTCTCGGTGAGGACCACCCGGGACTAAGCCGGCACCTGCGGTCGCGGGCGGAGGTTGCCCGGCTGCTGCAATCCGGTCCGGTCCCGGTTACCGTGCTGCGCGCGGCGATGATCATCGGCTCGGGGAGCGCCTCCTTCGAAATCCTCCGCTACCTGGTCGAGCGCCTGCCGGTGATGATCACCCCGCGCTGGATCGATACCCCCTGCCAGCCGATCGCGATCCGCAATGTCCTCACCTACCTGATAAGCTGCCTCGAATGTCCGGAGAGCGTTGGCAAGACCTTCGATATCGGTCAGCCGCATATCGTCACCTACCGCGAACTGATGACGATCTATGCCGAGGAGGCTGGCCTGCAACGCCGCCTCATCCTGCCGGTGCCGGTTTTGACGCCCCGCCTGAGCTCCTACTGGATCCATCTGGTGACGCCGGTCCCGGCTGGCCTGGCTCGGCCCCTGGCCGAGGGGCTGGCCAACCCGGTGCTCTGCCAGGAAAACCGGCTGGCCACCCTCATCCCTCAACCACTGCTCGACTGCCGGATTGCCATCCGGCTCGCCCTGGAGCGGCTGCGCCAGCAGCAGGTGGAGAGTTCCTGGACCGATGCCGGCAATCTGCCGCCGGCCGAGTGGGGGATAGACGGTGATCCGCGCTGGGCGGGGGGAACCCTGTTCCGGGACGGGCGGCGTATGCTACTGGCGTCCTCCCCCGCCCTTGCCTGGGCGGCGGTGATCCGCATCGGCGGCGCCACCGGTTGGTATTATGCCAACTGGCTCTGGTCCCTGCGCGGCGCCGTCGATCGCCTGCTCGGCGGGGTCGGCCTGCGCCGGGGCCGGCGTGACGGGGCGGTGCTGCAGGTGGGAGATGCCCTCGATTTCTGGCGGGTGGCGGCTGTGGAGGCGCCGCGTCGACTGCTCCTGGTCGCGGAGATGAAGGTCCCCGGGGAGGCGTCGCTGGAATTTATCCTGCGGCCGGCAGCGGAGGGGACCGAACTGCGCCAGGTGGCCCGTTTCCGTCCCCGAGGGCTATGGGGCCTCCTCTACTGGTGGTTGGTCACCCCCTTCCACGGCCTGGTCTTCTCCGGGATGCTGCGCGGCCTGGCGCAGGCCCTCGGCGAGCGGCCTCTGCGCGGTCCCGAGCGCCTTCAGCCCGATGACAGAGGGGAGCCATGAGACTGCATCGGCTGGAGGTTTGCCAGCGCCTGGCGCTGTCGAGCGAGGCGGCTTGGACCTTCTTCTCCGACCCGGCCAACCTGGCGTCGATCACGCCGCCCGGGCTGGCCTTCGAGATTGCCAGCCCGCTGCCCGCCACCATCTATCCGGGGCTCATCGTCAGTTACCGGATTCGCCCCTTGGTCGGAGCGGCCATCAGCTGGACCACCGAAATCACCCATTTGCGGGAGGGAGCGTTCTTTGTCGACGAGCAGCGATTCGGCCCCTTCCGCTTCTGGCATCATCAGCACCATTTCCTACCCTGCGCCGGCGGGGTGGAGATGACCGACCTGGTCCATTACCGGCTGCCCCTCGGGCCCGTCGGCCAACTTTTCCATCGCTGGCTGATCGAGGGGCGCCTGCAGGAAATATTCGCCTACCGCCGCGAAATTCTCGCCGCCCGTTTCGGAGAGTTGCCCTGAGTACACGAGTCGCCATTTCCTGTTGCTTCTTCCGGTGGCGGAGGCTGGCCTTGTTCCTGATGCTGCTGCTGTTCTGGAGCGGCACGTCCCGCGCTGCCGAGCCCCTGGATATCCGTATCCACGGCCTGGAGGGAGCAGCGCTGGAGAATGTCCGCGCAGCGCTTACACCGCCCCCGGGTCTGGTCAAGGACGGCCATTTCGACCGTCTCTGGCTGGAACGCTTTCGCCGCCAGGTTCCGGAACTGGTCCGGTCGGCGCTGGAGCCTTTCGGCTACTTTGCCCCTGAGGTCGCTGCCGAGCTGCAGCCCCGGGGCGAGGAGCAGTATCTGCTCGATGTCGCCATCACCCCCGGGGAACCGGTGCGGGTCGCCACCGTGCATGTGGTCCTGAGCGGGCCGGGGCGCGGCGAAGCGGAATTGCAGCGTCTGGTAGCCGACTTCCCGCTGCATTCCGGCGAGGTGCTGCGCCAGGACCGTTACGAGACGGGGAAGGGGAGCATCAAGTCGCGGGCCATCGATCTCGGTTACCTCGATGCAGATTTCATAACCCACCGCCTGGCGGTTTTCCGAAGTGATCACCGGGCCGATATCGAGCTGGAACTGGCTACCGGCCCCCTCTATTTTTTCGGGCGGCCGTTGATCCACGGCGCCCCCGATTATCCCGACCGGTTCCTCAAACGCTACCTCGCTTTTCACACCGGTGAACGCTTCAAATACCAGCTTCTGGGGAAAACCCAGCTCAACTTTCTCGACTCCGACCGCTTCAGGGAGATCCTGATCACCCCGCAGCGGCAACTGGCGTCCGGCCAGGATGTTCCCGTCGGCATCCAGCTGGTTCCTTCCGACCGCCGCCGGCTCCGCCCGGGAATCGGCTACGGCACCGACACCGGGGTGCGCGGATCGCTGCGCTACCAGGACGTCAATATTTTCCATCTCGGGCACGAGCTCAAACTCGAAACCGGGCTCTCTCAGGTCAAGCAGACGGTGGGGGCCGATTACCTGATTCCGAGTCCTACCGCCCTGGATGATCTCACCGCCCTCCACATCAAATACAACCGGGAAAAGACCGAAACCTATACGAGCAGCAAGGAAAGCGTCGAACTGGAACGGATTCAGCGATTGGGCGATCAGCTCCTCGGTTCGCTCTATATCCAGCTGCTGCGGGAGGATTACCAGGTCGGACTGACCGACAACCGCTCCCGGCTGCTGATCCCCGGCGGCCGCCTGACCCTGCGCAGTGTCTCCGATCCGATCCGGCCGCTCAGCGGCTATCGGTTGAACCTGGAGGTTCGCGGCACCCATCCGGCGCTCCTATCGGATACCAAGCTGCTGCAGATCATCGGCGACGCCAACCTGTTATTGCCGCTACCCTGGCGGCTGTCGCTGCTCGCCCGGGTGCGGGGGGCGACGACCCTGCTGAGCGACCGCCTGGCGGAAATCCCTGCTTCGCTGCGTTTTTTTGCCGGCGGCGACCAGAGCGTGCGCGGCTATTCCTACCAGTCCTTGGGTCCCCGCGATGCCAGCGGGGAAGTGGTGGGCGGCAAACAGCTGCTGGTCGGCAGCCTCGAGCTGGAGCGGGCGATCGGCGAACATTGGGGAGTGGCGGGATTTTACGATGCGGGGAATGCCTTCAATTCCCTGGCCAACCTGCAGTGGGCCGAAGGGGCCGGCATCGGGCTTCGCTACTACACCTTGGTCGGACCCATTCATCTCGATCTCGCCCGGCGGGTCGGCGGGCGAAGCGGGGTCTACCGGGTGCACTTCAGCGTGGGGTTCTCATGGTGAGCCGGCGGCTGCGTGGATGGCTCCTGGGATTGCTCGGTGTCCTGCTGCTGGCGGCGGCCGGGGTGGTCTGGCTGGGCTGGAGCAGCAGCGGGGCCCGCTGGCTGGTGTCGAACTGTGCGCGCCTGCTGCCGGGCACCCTGGTGCTGGAAGGGGTCGAGGGGCGCCTGGTCGACCGGCTGGTGCTGACCGGAATGGCCTATCGCGGGCCAGGCGAGAGCGTAACAGTTCGGCGGCTGGAACTGCGCTGGCAGCCCCTCGGCCTGCTGCGGGGAGAGGTGTGGATCTCCCGACTGCGGATCGACGAAATCGAACTGGTCACTTCCGCAGCGGCCGAGCCTGCTCCCGGAGGCGGAGGTGGTAAGTGGCCCGGCATTGCCTGGCCGCAGCTTCAGTTTTGGCCGCTCCATTTACGGGCCCGCGTCGATCGGCTGGCGGTGACCGGGCTGCAGATCCGCTCGGGGCAGACAACCCCCTTCGAACTCGAAGGGCTGAACGCGGACTTGAGCTGGCGGGGCGGTACCTTGCGGGCGAAGGCGCTCGAGCTGGTCAACGCCGACGGCCGCCTGGGCGGCGACCTGTCGGTTGATCTGGCGCATCGCCGCATCGAGGCGCAACTACAGTTTGCGCCGAACCGCGGAGGGAGCCTGGCCAGCATTCCGGGGGGGCGCATACATCTCAAGCTGCGGGAAGGGGAAAAAGCCATTCCCCTGCGCGGGGAACTGCAGGCTGCCGCAGCCTGGGGGACAGAACCGCAGCTCCAAGTCACCACCGACCTTGAACTGCGCAGTCAAGAGCTGTTCTTCCCCCAACTGCAGCTGACCCGCCAGGGGCTGAAGGGAAAAGGGGTCGGTACGGGACGGTTGGTCGCGGCCACCACCGGCCCGGCCTTCGAACTCGAATTGCAGGTGTCCGATGTCGACCTGAGTCCCGAATCCCGTTTTCCCACAGCCATCTCCGGGAGTTTGCAGGGGCGGATCGACAGCCGGGGGTATGCCGGCCGCTTCAACCTCGCCAACCGCGACGAAGGCTGGCGCGATCTCGCGCTCCAGGGCCGGTTCGACGGGGGATGGACGGGAATCGACCTGAACGATCTGCACGGCAGATGGCTCACCGGGGGGGTGCGGGGCGGGCTGCACATCGACTGGCGGGGCGTTCCTTTCCTTACCACCGATGTGGAAGGGGAGGATCTCGATCCCGCCCGGGTTGTCGCCGACTGGCCCGGAGCCCTCAACCTCCACCTGCAGGGGCGGATGGACTTTCCTGCCGGGATGTTGCTGCAGGCCCAGTGGCAGGCACGGATCGCTCCGAGCCGGTTGCGCGGATTCAAACTGCAGGGGATGATCGACGGCGGCTACGACGGCGCCACCCTGCTGCTGACCCGCCTCCGGCTGCAGGGCCCCGGTCTCTCCCTGGCAGCCAGCGGCAGTCTGGCCCAACGGATCGATTTCGATCTGCAGGTCAAGGACCTCAAAGGTGTGGATGCCGCAGTAACGGGGGAAGGAGGCCTGCAGGGATGGCTGCGCTGGCAGCCGGAGGCAGGATGGGCCGGGGCTGCCAGCGGCAACGCCCGGCAGGTGACCTATGGTCGGTGGCGTCTGGCCAGCCTGGACGGAAACGGTGAATGGCTGCCGGAAAAGAACCAGCTGGCACTGGACCTGACAGCCGAGGGCCTCAGCCGGGGGGCTTGGGGAGTCAAGCACCTGCAACTGCGCGGCGAGGGGAGTCTCGACGACCACCACCTCGCCCTGCGCGCCCGTTGGACCAGGGGGCACGCCGACCTGCAGTTGGCCGGCGGTTGGCATGACGACGCCTGGCGAGGAGAACTGGCCGCGTTGAACGCAGAGGACGCCCGTTACGGTCGCTGGCAACTGGGACAGCCGGTCACCCTGGAGGCTGGATCCCGGCGCATCGCCTGGTCGGAACTGGCGCTGCAGGGAGACCGGGGGCAGCAGCTGACCACCAAGGGCGAACTGGCGCTGGCGCCCCTCGACGGCCAGCTGGAGGTGACGACCAGGCAGTTTTCCCTGGGCTGGATCTCCCCTTGGCTGGTGGAGGCGGAACTTTCCGGCAATGCCGAGGGCAACCTGGCCCTGCGCTGGCAACAAGGGCGGCTGGTAACCCTCGACGGTGCCGTGAGCGGAGCTGGGACCTGGTCCGGGGATGGACTGCAACTGACCGTGAAGCGGCTAGAGTCCAAGCTGGCCTGGACGGCGGCCGGCCTCGACGGCAACTGGCTGCTCGATCTCGGTCCCCATGGTCACTTCAGCGGTGCGGTGCAGTCCAGCCAGCCGCCGCGGCTCGCCCTGCCCAAACGGGGCATGGTCGATGGCAACTGGCAGGATTTCGACCTGTCCCTGCTCAATCCCTGGCTGAAGCCCCTGGCGATCTCAGGCCACAGTTCCGGGAAGAGTCAGGTGACCTGGCAGGAGGATCGTTCCCTGACTCTTCACCTAGCTGCCCGCGCCCAGCCTGAGTTGACCCTGGGCGAAGCCCGGTTGACCCTGACCCGGATGGAGCTGGAACTCGACTGGGACGCAGCCGGACTGCGCGGACGGATGGCCCTGGCGGAGCGCTCCGGCGGCCACTTGGCGGGTACTTTGCAGTCCAGCGAGCCTGCGCATCCCGGCTGGCCGACGCGGGGGAGCCTGACATACGAAGGGGCGGGAATCGACCTGGCCCTGGCCCGTCCCTGGCTTCCGGCCGCTATGCGGCTCGAGGGGAAACTTTCCTTGAAGGGGGAGACCCAGTGGCAACCGGGATGGCGCCTGAAATCCGCCGGCCAGGCCGAAATCGGCGGCGGGCGCTGTTCCTGGCGCAGCGGCGGCCGGGAATTTTATGCCCCGCTGCAGGCCGTGCGCCTCGACTGGCTCTGGGAAAAAGAAACACTGGAGACTGAACTGGCGATGGAACTCGGCGCCCGCGGTACGGTGCAGGGCAAGATGCGGTTGCCGCTGCCGGCCCGCCTGCCCCTCACGCTCAATCAAAAGGGGACGTTGCGGGGGACCTTCAAGGGGCGGCTCCAGGAAGACGGCCTGCTCGGCAGTCTCTTCCCCGGGATGATTCAGGAGAGCCGCGGGGAACTGCATCTGGAGCTGACCGTCGACGGCAGTTGGGCGGTGCCGCGGGTGACCGGGAGCGCAGTGTTGACCGGCGCCGGTGCCTATCTGCCAATGGTTGGCGTCCGGCTGCAGGACGCCGTGGTTCACCTGCAGCTGACCGGCGACCGGCTGGTGCTGGAGGACCTCCAGGTCCGCTCCGGCAACGGCGTACTCCACGGCAGCGGCGAGGTGGCCCTGCGCGGCCTGACCCCGGGGGCCTATCGCTTGGCTCTTAAGGGGAGCGACGTAAAGGCGGTCAACCTGCCGGAATTGCAGCTGACGGTCAGCCCCGATCTGCAGATCGCCGGCAGCGGCCGGAAGCTGCAGGTCAGCGGCACCCTGCAGATCCCCGACGCGCTCATCCGGGGGCGTCAGGGAGAGGCGCCGATCACCTCCAGTCCCGACCTGGTGATCGTCGATGCCACTGCCGTTGAGCAGCGACCGTTGACACTGGAGATGGCCCTCAAGGTCAAGGTTCACCTCGGTGACCACGTACTTGTAAAGGCCGAAGGGATCGACGCCCGCCTGACGGGCGAGGTCCTGGTCCAGGGGAGCAACCTACGGGAATTGCACGGCCTGGGACGCATCGAGGTCGCCAAGGGAAACTACGCCACCTACGGCGTGAAGCTGGCGATTACCAAGGGCACTGCGGTCTTTACCGGCGGACCGGTGGAGGAGCCGGCCCTCGATATCCTGGCGCTGCGCCAGCTGGAAGAGGTCAAGGCCGGCGTTCGCGTCACCGGTATGCCCCGCGCCCCCGAAGTCCACCTCTATTCCGAACCGGCCATGCCCGACACTGACATCCTTGCCTACATCGTCCTCGGTCATCCCCTCGGTAACGGCAGCAATCAGGCCGGCCTGATGATGGCTGCCGCCGGCGCCCTCCTCTCCAAGGGCGATTCGGAGGTGCTGCAGGATCGCCTCAAACGGCAACTGGGCCTCGACGTCATCAGCGTGGAGACCGGCAAGGGCAGCACCACCGACTCGGTGGTCACCGTCGGCAAGTATCTGAGTCCCAAGCTTTATATCAGCTTCGGCCAGTCGGTTTTCAGCAACACCAGCCAAGTGGGGGTACGCTACGAACTCGGCCATCACTGGCAGCTCGAATCGAACATGGGGAACGAAAGCGGCGCCGATCTCTATTACCGGATCACCTTCGAGTAAGCCGCGGGGTTCGGCTTGACATCCGAGGATCCAGATGTTAGAAACAAGCGCTTTACCCCCAATCTCACCTTCCGGAGGATGAAATCCATGGAAAGAACCTTTGCCATTATCAAGCCCGATGCCTTTGCCGCCGGCAACGCCGGAAAGATTCTCGCCCGGATCTACGCCGAGGGCTTCAAGGTCGTCGGCCTGAAAAAACTGTTCCTGAGCAAAATAGAAGCCGAGGGCTTCTACTACGTGCACAAGGAGCGTCCCTTCTTCGCCGAGTTGACTGACTTCATGAGCAGCGCTCCCTGTGTCGTCATGGTCCTCGAAGCCCAGGACGCCATCAGGAAGTGGCGAGACCTGATGGGCGCCACCGACCCGGCCAAGGCCGACGCCGGCACGCTGCGCAAGGAGTTCGGCACTTCCATCGGCAACAACGCCACCCACGGCTCCGACGCCCCGGAGACCGCCGCCTTCGAAATCCCCTACTTCTTTTCCGGGCTCGAGCTGCTCTGAGTCGGAAAGCCCCGGCGCGGGGAGAATAACCTTGTGAAATCAAAACCCTTCGGTTACAATCGAGGGGTTTTTTACTGGCCGCGGCGCGTTTATTCCCGCCACGGCAGGGACGTTCGTGACGGACAAGGTCGACCTGAAAAACCTGACCCTCGACGAACTGGCCGGATTTCTGGCCGGCCTCGGCAAGGAGCGCTTTCGCGCCGGCCAGATCTTCCGCTGGATCTACCAGCGGGGGGTGGTCGATTTCGCCGCCATGACCGACCTGGCCAAGGCGCTGCGCGAAGAGCTGGCGGCCCGGTCCTTTATCTCCGACTGGCTGCCCGAAGCGGTCGAGGAAAGTCGCGACGGGACCAGAAAATACCTGTTTCGCCTCGCCGACGGCCAGACCGTTGAGACGGTGCGCATACCGATGGAGGCGGGGCGGGCGACACTGTGCATCTCCACCCAGGTCGGCTGCGCCATGCAGTGCTCCTTCTGCCTCACCGGCAGTTTCGGCCTGACCCGGAACCTGACCGCGGCGGAGATCGTCAACCAGGTCTGCGCCGCCGCCCGCGACGGGGCGGTGAACAACATCGTGCTGATGGGGATGGGGGAACCGCTGCACAACCTCGACAACGTGGTCCGGGCGCTGCAGATCCTCTACGCCGCCGAGGGGTTCGACTATGGGCCGCGCAAGGTGACCCTGTCGACTTCCGGGCTGGTGCCGGAAATGGCCGCGCTGGGGCGACGCATCCGCGTCAACCTGGCGGTATCGCTGAACGCCACCACCGACGCGGTGCGCGACCAGCTGATGCCGGTCAACCGCCGCTATCCGCTGGCCCAGCTACTGGCTGCCTGTCGTGACTTCCCGCTGCAGCCGCGGCAGCGCATCACCTTCGAGTACATCCTCATCCGCGGGGTGAACGATTCCCTGGCCGATGCAAAGCGGCTGGTCAAGCTCCTGCACGGGATCAAGGCGAAGGTCAACCTGATCCCCTTCAACGAGCACGAAGGATCGGCGCTGCGTGCGCCGACGCCCGAGGCCATCGACGTCTTCCAGGGCTTCCTGCTCAGCCGCGACCTGGTGGCCATCCGCCGCGCCAGCAAGGGGCAGGACATTTCCGCCGCCTGCGGCCAGCTCAAGGGGAAGCTGGAGCGCCTGCAGGCCAAGCTGCCGCCGCCCGGCAACCCCGGGGAATGATCGGGTAAGGACTCGCCCCCGCTTTTGTCACCCGTCACTTGTCAACGTTATCCGTCACGGAGGTTCCCACCATGTCCCAACCCGCCATCGGCGTCATCGGCGGCAGCGGCCTGTACGAGATCGAAGGCCTGACCGACGTCCGCGAGGAGCGCCTGGAGACCCCCTTCGGCGCCCCGTCCGATGCCTACATCTGCGGCGTCCTCGACGGCGTGAAGATGGTCTTTCTCCCCCGCCACGGGCGCGGCCACCGGCTTCTCCCCTCGGAGGTCAACTACCGGGCCAACATCTACGGCATGAAGCTGCTCGGCGTCGGGCGGATCATTTCGGTCTCCGCCGTGGGGAGCATGAAAGAATCGATCGCCCCCGGGCACATCGTCATCCCCGACCAGTTCTTCGACCGCACCCAGGGCAAGCGGGCCTCGACCTTCTTCGGCAACGGCGTGGTCGGCCACGTGCAGTTCGCCGACCCGGTCTGCGGCGAACTCTCCGCGGCCCTGTATGCGGCAGCAGGGGAGGTCGGCGCCACCGTTCATCGCGGCGGTACCTACATCTGCATCGAGGGACCGAATTTCTCCACCCGGGCCGAATCGAACATCTACCGCAGCTGGGGGGTCGACGTCATCGGCATGACCAACCTCCCCGAGGCGCGCCTCGCCCGGGAGGCGGAGATCTGCTACGGCACCGTGGCTCTGGCCACCGACTACGACTGCTGGCACAGCGAGCACGACGACGTCTCGGTGGAGGCGGTGCTGGCAATCATCGAGCAGAACGTAGCGACTGCCCGCAGCATCATCAAGGCGGTGGTGCCGAAGCTTGCGGCCCTGGGTGCCTGCGGTTGCGGCGAGGCGCTGCGCTACGCAATCATGACCCGGCGCGACCTGATTCCCGACGAAACCCGTCGCAATCTGGCGCCGCTGCTCGACAAATACCTCACCTGATCGCCCGACGGGCGGTTGCCCCCGGTGGATTGTCGGGTTAACATCTAGCTGCCCGCAACGGGCCGTGAAAGAGAGCCTGGGATGAGTATTCTGGTTGTCGGTTCCGTCGCCTTCGATTCGGTCGAGACCCCCTTCGGCAAGGTCGCCGAAGTTTTGGGAGGTTCGGGAACCTACTTTTCCACCGCCGCGAGTTTCTTCACCCCTGTCAACCTAGTGGCGGTGATCGGCGCCGATTTTCCCGAGGAGCACCTCGATTTCCTGCGCTCGCGCAATGTCGATCTCTCCGGCCTGCAACGGGCCGCCGGCCGCACCTTCCGCTGGCAGGGGCGCTATGGCTATGATCTCAACGAGGCCGAGACCCTTGATACCCAGCTCAATGTTTTCAGCGACTTCCGCCCTGAAATCCCGGCCGCCTACCGCGATGCCGAGTTCGTCTTCCTCGCCAATATCGATCCCGAGCTGCAGCTCGAGGTTCTTCGCCAAGTGCGGCGGCCGAAGCTGGTGGCGTGCGACACCATGAACTTCTGGATTTCCGGCAAGCGCCAGGCGCTGCTCGAGACCCTCCAGCATGTCGACATCCTGATCATCAACGAGGCCGAGGCCCGGCAGCTCGCCGAGGATCCGAATCTGACCCGGGCGGCGCGCAAAATTCTGGCCATGGGCCCGCGAACCCTGGTCATCAAGCGGGGCGAGTATGGGGTGATCATGTTCAGCGAGCACAGCGTTTTCGTTGCTCCGGCCTACCCCCTGGAATCGGTCTTCGACCCCACCGGGGCGGGGGACACCTTTGCCGGCGGCTTCCTCGGCCACCTCGCCGCCAACCGCAGCCTGGAAGAGGAGGGGATCCGGCGGGCCATCGTCTTCGGCAGCGTGATGGCCTCCTTCACCGTCGAGGATTTCAGCCTCAACCGCCTGCGCACCCTGGATTACCAGGAACTCGAGGATCGCTTTACCCACATCAAGCTGCTGACCGAATTCACCGGACTGAGTTGACCCTCGCGAGGTGACCATGTTCCACCTGCACAAGGAAATCTCCCGGCTCGATATCCCGGCACAGCGGATCCTGAGGCTCGAACGTTCCCTCAGCGATGTCCAGGTCGCCATGCCCGGACTCCCCGCCCAACATGCCACCGCTTTCCTTTGCAGTTTCTCTGCCGGCCAGGGGACCCGGGTTGCCGTCGTCCTTCAGCTGCACACCAGCGGGCTGCTGGCTTTTTTCCTCAACGAGGAGGGGGACGTCGCCAAGTCTGAGGGAACTCGGATCTACAATCAGGGTCTCGACTTCGCCGAGTCGATGGGCTTCATGTTCGGAGACCTCGACATCCATCTGAAATCACCCGAGGAGCGCAACACCCTGTGGGCATCGTTACCGCTGCAGTCCGGGTTGAACACCCCCTCGACCGTGGCGCCAGCTGGTGCCGCTTCGACCAATCCACCGCAGGTTGACGCACCGAGTACCCCTCCCAGGGCCCAAAAAGCCCCGGAGCCGGCCTCCCACCCTGCCGCCGCTTTCCCTGCTGCCAAAGCCGCGAAACTCCAAAGCCGTCCCAACCTGCTGGCGACGCCGGCGCCCGAAGCCACCCCTGCCGTGGGGAGCAAGCCACGACCGGAAGCCGGCAAGCCGCTTTCGGTTCCGGCCGCGCTCCAAGCTGCATCTACCAACATTTCCGCCCCGCCGCTGATCGAGGCCCCGGACCCTTTATCCCGCCCGGCGCCAAGTGGAGCCGAGCTTGCCGCCAAACGCAAGGAACTGCGCGAGAATCTCGGCCGGTTTCTGGCGTCATTCTAAGGAGGTCCTGTGCCCAAGAGAAGTCTTCGTCTTCTGGCCTGTCTTGCCCTACTGCTACTGGTTGCCGGCTGCAGTATCGGCAAAAAACAGGCCAAGCAGGCCGATGTCCATTTCATGCTCGGGCTTTCCGGGCTGAGTGATCAGAATACGACCATGGCCCTGACGGAATTTCTCAAGGCCTCCGAGTTGGCCCCCAATCGGGCCGATATCCAGGACGCACTTGCCCAGGCTTATTACCTGAAGCAAGCCTATCCTGAGGCTGAGCAGCATTTTCTCAAGGCGATCGAACTGGACCCGCAAAATGGCCAGTACGAAAACAACCTTGCGGCTCTCTATCTCAACCAGCAGCGCTGGGACCAGGCCATCCAACATTTTCTCAAGGCGGCCCACAACCTGTTCTTCGCCAATCCCGAAATTCCCCTGACCGGAGCCGGGTTCGCGAACTACCAGAAGGGGAACTACGTCGACGCTATCGGGCTCTACCGCGAGGCCATCAACCGCAATCCCCGCTACGCCCAGGCCTACCTGCGGCTGGGTGAAGCCTATTACGCCATGGACAAGACGGAACTTGCGGTGACGGAGTACACCAAGGCCCTCGACAAGTCCCCCGGGTACATCGAGGCCCGCTACCGGCTGGGGATCGCTTATCTCAAGCTGCGCCAACCGGACAAGGCCAGGGAGCATTTCCAGGCCGTGGTACGGAACGCTCCGGACAGTGAGTTCGCCCGCCAGTCCACCAATTATCTCAAGCTGCTGCGGTAACGGTCATGGACGAGATGGAATCCTGCGGGCTCGGGACCTGGCTCGGCGAACATCGCCGCCAATCGGGGCGCTCGCTGGCCGAGCTTGCGGCCAGGACCCGAATTCGCCAGTTCTATCTCCAGGCCCTCGAGGGGGAGAATTTCGACTTAATTCCCGGGGAAGCCTACCTGCTCGGGTTTCTCCGTCTCTATGCCGAAGCCCTTGGCCTGTCGCCGGCCGAGGCTGTGGCACGATACCGGCGGCTGGAGGTTCCAGGGTCGCCCGCAGTAGAGCCCGTCCCGGAACAGGTCCCCCTTTCCCGGGGCAGGAGCCCTAAGAGGCAGCGTTTCGGAATGCTAGCCGCGGTGCTGAGCTTTGCGGCGGTCGGTTTGGTGGTGGCCACCCTCCGTCCGGCAGAAAGAACCGAATCATCGCTTGCAAACGTTTTGCGACCGCCGCCGAAAGCCGCCGCCGCGGTATCCCAGCAAAAACCCGCTTTGTCCCCGGCGGCCGCGCCTATTGGAACCGCGGCGGGACAGGCGGTGGAAGTCTTGCCGGCGGCCATTGCTCCTACGCCTCCTGGGTCGGCGGCTCAGGAAGCTTCCGGAGAAAAGAGCGTTCTGTCGCTACCCGCCGGCGGCGGCGTGCTGAGGGTCGAAGCCCTGACTTCCTGCCGGGTGAAGGTCGCCGTCGATGGGCTTCCCCGCCGTGATTACCGGCTGCTCCCAGGGACTGTGGTCAAATGGCCGGTGACCAGCACCCTGCGTCTCTCCATGGTTGAACCAGGACGGTTACGCTGTTGGCTCAACGATCGGCCGCCGATGCTCCTGGTTCGCCAGGAGTTGGTCCTGCAATCCCCCGGAGGAAATGACTGATGCAGATCCAATGCCCTGGCTGCGGGGCCCGCTATCGGCTTAACACCGGGGGAACCGGCCGCTCCTCCGGGCGGATCCGTTGTCCGAAGTGTTCGCGGCTGTTCGAAGTCGATCTGGCCAGTACCCCTTCCGTTCCGTCGCATCCCCCGGTTTCCGGCGACGCCGGGAAGGTCCGACCCGCGCCACCTTCCCGGACCATTCTGGTGGTCGACGACGCCCGCTTCTTCCGGGAACTGATCGTGGAGGTCCTGGCCCCTCTCGGCCTGCAAGTCCTCACCGTGGCCGACGGTGCAGCAGCTCTCGACCTGGTTCGCCGCGAACGCCCACAGCTGGTGATTCTCGACCTCAATCTGCCACAGATGAACGGTTATGAACTGGTGCGTGCGCTGCGGGCCGAAGTCGGTTGGGAAATCAAGCTATTGGCGATGAGCGGGGTCTTCCGCAAGGACGAGGACATCAGCGGGATTGAACGCGCCGGTGCGGATGATTTCATCAGCAAGTCCTTCAAACCCGAGGTCTTCCTGGCGCGGGTCCGCAAACTGCTGGGGGACCCGCAGTGACCCAGGAATTTTCCGAACTGCAGCGGGTGGTCCGCTCCCGGTTGGGGAGGGAACCCTTTACTGCTGCGGTGATCCTTGGCTCCGGTCTCGGCGCTGCCACGCAACTCGGAAACCGTCTGGGGGAATTTTCCTACAATGATCTTCCCGGTCTCCCCCCGGCCCGGGTGGCCGGCCACGCCGGACGCCTGGTTGCCGCGGACTGCTGCGGCCAACGCACCCTCTTTTTCCTCGGCCGCAGCCATCTCTACGAAGGTTACGACGCTCATACCGTCGCCGCTCCGGTGCGGGCGGCCCATGCGCTCGGCTGCCGCCGCCTGCTGCTGACCAACGCCGTCGGCGGCATTCGCCCCGGCCTCGAGCCGGGCGATTTTCTGTTCGTCAACGACCACCTCAACCTGCTTGGCGACAACCCCCTGCGCGGGGAATCAAAGGCGCCCTTCGTCGACCTCAGCCGCCTTTACCGGCGAGATATCTACCCGCCCCTGGCCGACTGCGCCGCCGGCCATGGCATCCGCCTTGCCGCCGGAGTCCTGGCGGCTTGTCCCGGACCATCCTACGAAACACCCGCTGAAATCACCATGCTCGAGCGGCTCGGCGCCGATGTGGTGTCCATGTCCACCGTCCCCGAAGCGATCATGGCCGCCTACCTGGAGATGGAAGTGGCCGCGCTCTCCCTGGTCACCAACTTCGCGGCCGGACGCTCCCCAACCCCCCTCAGCCATGCCGAGGTCCTGGCCATCGGTGCAGCGGCCCAGCCCCGGTTCCAGGTGCTGCTGAAAGAACTGCTCGAACTCTGGAAGTCTCCCCCGGGCACCTCGTCCGCTCTTTGTGAAAATCAGTAACTATCCGAAAAAATTAATAAAAAAACGATTTTTTATGATACTGCGGCGGCTTGACAGGGATTGACTTGATGGTAGAATTCCCTGCGAACCTTTCCGGGAGCAGGACCTTGGGCCGCAAAATCCGCAAAATTCTTATTGTCGACGACGAAGAAAACGCCCGCATCGGCCTCAGCAAGCTGCTTACCCAGGAGGGGTATGAGGTCAGCAGTGTCGCCAACGGTTATGAGGCGTTGCAGTTTCTGGGGCGGGAGAAGGTCCATCTGGTCATCAGTGACATCAACATGCCGGAGATGGACGGCCTGGCCTTTCTGCGCGAACTGCACCGCAACCATCCCAGTACCCATGTGATCATGATCACCGCCTACGGGGGGGTCGAATCGTATCTCGAGGCCATGAACCTCGGAGCCTTCGAATATATTCACAAACCGGTCAAACTCGAAGAGTTGAAGTCGGTTATGAACAAGATCGTCGGAGACGCCCGAAAGGCGACGCCGCAACTTTGATTCTGTTTCTGGGAGCAGCCATGAACGACTTCAAGACCATCCTGTTTGCCACCGACTTCTCCGAGAGCTCCGATTATGCATTCGGTCGGGCTCTGACCCTGGCGCGAAAGTTCAACGCCCGCCTGCTGGTCCTCCATGTCATCAACGAGCCGGTCGACCTGCGCGGTTTCTACGTCCCCCACATCTCTTTCGACAAGCTCGAAGAGGAAATCGAGGAGGGGGCGCAGAAGATGATGGAGAAGTTCTGCCGCACCCATATCCGTGATTACGACAACTACGAGAGTTTCATCGTCCCGGGGATTCCCTATGACGAGGTGATCAAGAAGGCCGTTGCCGAAGGGGCCGACCTCATCGTCATGGGGACCCATGGCCGAACCGGCCTCGACCATGTCCTGTTCGGCAGCACGGCCGAAAAGGTGGTCCGCAAATCGCCGATCCCGGTGATGACCATCCGGGTAGCGGAAGGCTAGACCTTTCCAACCTGGAAGTAGTGACATGGGGGAGGGTGGCCAAGGCGGGCCACCCTCCTTTTTTGCAGGCCGCCCGGGTGACGGCTTTGCCCTTGTCAAACCCGCGGCCAGAAGTTATCCTACCTTGCGTTTTCCCATCCGGCAGCAGGCCATTTAAGTCCTGATCGGCTTTTCCCGGGAGTAGGCATGCCCAATAAAGAGCGCATCCTGGTGGTCGATGATGAGCGGATCATCCTCGAACTGACCTCGATGATTCTGCGCAGTCGTGGCTACGAGGCCCTGACCGCCGAGAGCGGCGAGGATGGGCTGCAAC
The DNA here is from genome assembly GCA_963806685.1 of uncultured delta proteobacterium. GTDB lineage: Bacteria > Desulfobacterota > Desulfuromonadia > Desulfuromonadales > DDH964 > DDH964. The sequence continues at coordinate 130,802 of CAWDZB010000006.1, read as the reverse complement.
TGGTTGCTACCGAACGCCCGGCCCTGGTCCTTCTCGACTATATGATGCCGGTGATGGACGGCTTGACCGCTCTAAAGCAGATCCGCCAGCAATATCCGGAAACCTACGTCATCATGTTCACCGGCAAGGGAAGCGAGGAGATCGCCGTCGAGCTGATGAAGGCCGGAGCCTCCGACTACATCCTCAAACCCTTCAACAACCAGGACCTCGTCGACCGCATCGAAAACGTTCTGCGCCTGCGTCGCATCGAGTTGCACAACCGGGAACTGGTGCAGGAGCGGGAACGTCTGCTCCGGGAGATCGAGGTCTGGAACCAGGAACTCGAGCGTCGGGTGGAGGAGAAGACCCTGGAGCTGGAAAAGGCCAACCGGGAGATTCTCCAGGTGGAAAAGCTCGCCTCCCTCGGCCATCTTTCCGCCGGCATGGCCCATGAGATCCGCAACCCCCTGAACTCCATCAGCCTCTTCGCCCAGATCCTGCGCTCCAACTTCAAGGAAGGGGAAGAGATGGCGGGGTACGTCGATCGCATTCTCAAGGAGGTAGACCGCATCGATGACCTGCTGGTCAAACTGCTGGCCGCCAGCAAGCGGCCGCGATTCGAGCTGCAGACCGTCTTCCTGCCCGAGGTGATCGACCGGGTCCTGGCCGGTATCGCGGCGCAGTGCTCCTCCCAAGGGGTGAGCGTCGACCGCCAGTTCGTCACCAGCCCGCCGTCCCTGCAAGCCGATGCCACCGAAATCGAACAGATTTTTACCAACCTGTTTACCAATGCGCTGTTCGAGATGCCGCAGGGTGGCGAACTCGGCGTCCGCCTTTACCACGACGAGCAAGCTATTCACATCGTCGTTTCCGACAGCGGCGGCGGCATTCCCGAGGAAAACCTGAACAAGATCTTCGATCCCTTTTTCACCACCAAGCCGCGGGGGACCGGCTTCGGCCTGTCCGTGGCGTTGCGGATCATCAAGAACTACCACGGCAGCATCTCCGTCGACAGCACCCCGGGGAATGGAACCCGCTTCCATATCCAGTTGCCGATCAAATCGGTGGAAGGGAAAATGGGATGAGCGGACGGGACTCCGGCCCAGCGGCACCGGGGTCGACATGAACCTGATGCGCCTGCGGCTGCGGGAGGTCACTCTCGGCCTTCATGATGATCCTGCCCTGCTGGAAGAACGGGTGGCGGCGGTTCTCGGAATCACGGGAGGCCTGCTGACCGATCTGCAGATCGTTCGCGAAGGGCTCGATGCTCGCAACAAGCAGCGGCTGGTACGGGTCTTTACCGTCGAATTCAGCCTGCCGCGTTCGCCGCAAGTGCTGGCGGCGGTGGCCGCCAACCGGCGCCTCGAGGAGGTGGTGGAAACCCCGCTGCCAACCCTGACGCGAATCCGCGAGGAACACCGGGTGCTGGTCGTCGGCATGGGCCCGTCCGGATTCTTCGCCGCCCGCCGGCTGGCGGCGGCGGGTTGCCGGGTGACCCTGCTTGAACGGGGGCAGCCGGTGGAACAGCGGGCGCGGGACGTGGGGGTCTTCTGGCGGGAAGGCCGCCTCGACGAGGAGAGCAACGTCCAGTTCGGGGAAGGAGGGGCCGGGGCCTTCTCCGACGGCAAGCTGACCACCCGCATCAACCACCCCTGGACCCGGCTGGTGCTGGAAACCCTGGTCGAGTGCGGAGCCCCGCGGACGATCCTCACCGCGGCCAAGCCCCATGTCGGCACCGACCGGCTGCGCCTGGTGCTGGTCAATTTTCGCAACGATCTGCTGGAGGCAGGGGTCGAACTGCGCTTCCAGTCTCGCCTGGAGGAGCTGATCACCGCGAACGGACGGGTGATCGGCGGGCGCCTCGCCGGCGGCGAGGAACTCCCCTGCGACAGCCTGGTGCTAGCCCCCGGGCACAGCGCCCGGGACACCTACCGGATGCTGCATACCGCCGGGGTGGCCCTGCAGAGCAAGTCCTTTGCGGTCGGCCTGCGCGTTGAGCATCCCGCGACGCTGATCAACAGCATCCAGTACGGGATGGCATCCCACCCGCTGCTGCCGGCTGCCGAGTATGCCCTGGCCTGGAATGACCCGGAGAGCGGGCGGGGAGTCTACTCTTTTTGCATGTGTCCCGGCGGCGAGGTGGTGATCGCCTCCTCCGAGACCGGCAGTGTGGTGGTCAACGGCATGAGCTACCTGGGGCGCGCCGGGGAATGGTCCAACAGCGCCCTGGTGGTCAGCGTCGGCGCGGCCGATTTCGGCGCTGACGATTCGCTGGCCGGGGTGCGCTTCCAGCAGCACTGGGAACGGCAGGCCTTTGCCGCCGCCGGCGGCGACTACCGGGCCCCGGCCCAGAACCTGCTCGCCTTTCTCGGTCGCGGCTCCGGCCCGTTGCGCAGCAGCTGCCGGCCGGGGATTAGGGAGGTGGAGCTCGACCGGGTCCTGCCTGGCGCCGTCAGCCAGGGGCTGCGCCGGGCGCTGCCGCACTTCGAGCGGCGCATGCGCGGCTTCATCTCCGCCGAGGCGACCCTGGTCGGGGTGGAAACCCGCACCTCGGCGCCGCTACGCATTCTTCGCGACGAGAGGGGAGAATCGCCCTCCCACCCAGGACTTTATCCTGCAGGGGAAGGGGCCGGCTATGCCGGCGGCATCATGAGCGCCGCCCTTGACGGCCTCGGGGTCGCCGAAACCATCATTCAACGCGTTAACAACAGGAGTTTGGTGTGAAAAAGGTGTTCGTCGAGCAGATCCGCGAACGGGACTGGGTGGAAAGCCCGTTTCTGGTACGCGACAAGATCATGGCCATGGCCAAAAACGGCAAGCCCTACATGACCCTCAAGCTGATTGACCGCAGCGGTGAGGTAGAGGGGCGGGTCTGGGACCGGGTCGACGAATGGAACGGCCTCTTCGACCGGGACGATTTTTTGCTGGTCAAGGGAAAAGCGAGCGTCTACATGGGCAAGATGCAGATCGTCATCCAGGAACTGGAACGTCTGCCGGAGAACGCCGTGGAGCTTGCCGATTTTCTCCCCGTCGCGCCCCGCGACCCGGCCGAGATGCTCTCCGAACTGCATTCTAGGGTCGCCGCGATCGAGGACGGACACCTGCGTGCCCTGCTCGAGGCGTTCCTCGCCGATCCCGAGTTCCTGCAGCGCTACGCTACCGCGCCGGCGGCCAAGGCGATGCATCATGTCTACATCGGCGGTCTGCTCGAACACTCGCTGGCGGTCGCCGGCCTGGCCGACGACGTCTGCCGCCGCTACCCCGGCCTCAATCACGACCTGCTGGTGACCGGGGCGCTCCTCCACGATGTCGGCAAGGTCGCCGAACTCAGCTACCTGCGCAGCTTTAACTATACCGACGACGGCAAGCTCCTTGGCCATATCGTCATCGGCGTCGAGATGATCGAGGAACGGCTGCGGCGTCTCCCCGATTTCCCGCGGCCGCTGGCGACCCTCCTTAAGCACCTGCTCCTTTCCCACCATGGCCAGTATGAATACGGCTCGCCGAAGCGCCCCAAGACCCTCGAGGCGGTAATCCTCAACTTTATCGACGATCTCGACTCCAAGATCAACGGGGTACGCACCCACATCGAGCGGGAACCGGAGAGCGACTCGTCCTGGACCAGCTACCACCGCCTCTACGACCGCTACTTCTTCAAGGGGAGCGAGGCCTCCCGGCAGCGTCCGCCGCTCCCACCGGCGGAGTCCGCGCCCCCGACCGCTGCGCCCGCGCCGCCGCGCCGGCAAGCGGAGCGGCCGGCATCCGCCGACCGCCAGCGGCGTTTCGGCACCACTCTCGGCGAACAGCTCAAGGGGAAAAGTCTGGACCTCTTTGCTGCCGAAGAAGACGAGGGGAAGGAGTGAACTGATGCTGGTCAGCACCGTTGTCGTCGGCCCGCTGCAGGTCAACTGCTACCTGGTCGGCTGCGAGACGACCCGCCAGGCACTGGTCATTGATCCCGGCGCAGACGGCGAGCGTATTCTCGCCGCCGTCCAGGCCGCCGACCTCATCCTCCAGACTATTGTCAACACCCACGGCCACTTCGACCACATTGGTGCCAACCGGTTCCTGGTCGAACAGACCGGGGCACGATTGCTGTGCCACGCCGGCGACCTGCCCCTGTTGCGTAATGCCAGCCAGCACGCGGCCATCTACGGGCTTTCCGCGGAGCCCTCGCCGGAGCCGGACCGGCTGCTGGAAGAGGGGGACGAGGTGGCCGTCGGTAGCGTGCGGCTGCAGGTCCTGCATACCCCCGGGCATTCCCCCGGCGGCATCTGTCTCTACGGCGAGGGTCACCTGTTCGTCGGCGATACCCTCTTCGCCGGCTCCGTAGGGCGCACCGATCTGCCCGGCGGCAGCCACCGGCAGCTGATCGCCCTGATTCACGAAAAGCTCCTGCCGCTGCCGGAGGAAACCATCGTCCACCCCGGCCACGGCCCCGACACCGACCTCGGCCGGGAAAAGCGGCAGAACCCGTTTCTGTGAATCGCCGGGACTCGGCCATGCCCGGGAAGACGAAATAGGGTAGAATCGCAGCAACGGGGGCCGCACTTATGCGCTTGCGGCCGGCACGATCTTACACAACGGGGGCTCCCATGTTCCAGGATAAGACCATCATTCTCGGCGTCACCGGTGGCATCGCGGTCTACAAGGCAGCGGAGCTGCTGCGCCTCTACGTCAAGGCCGGCGCCGCTGTGCACGTCGTCATGACCCGCGCCGCCCAGGAGTTCGTCACCCCGCTGACCTTCCAGACGCTTTCGGGAAACCCGGTGCACGGCGACCTCTTCAACCTTATCCAGGAGCAGGAGATCGGCCACATCTCCCTGGCCGACCGCGCTGACCTTTGCGTGGTGGCACCGGCCACCGCCAATCTCATCGGCAAGGTGGCCTGCGGCATTGCCGACGATCTGTTGACCACCACCCTGATGGCGACCAAAGCCCCGGTCCTCTTCGCCCCGGCAATGAACGTCAACATGTGGGAAAATCCCATCTACCAACGCAACCAGCAGCAGCTCGAGGCAATTTGGCTATCGTTTCGCCGAGCCGGCGAGCGGTTTTCTCGCCTGCGGCTGGGAAGGGAAGGGGAAGCTACCCGACCCGCAGACGATTTTCGAGGAGTCGCTGGCGCTGCTCGTCCCCCAGGATCTTGCCGGAGAAACGTTGCTGGTGACCGCCGGCCCGACCCGCGAGGAACTCGACCCGGTGCGCTACCTGAGCAACCGTTCGTCGGGGAAGATGGGCTATGCCCTGGCCCGGGCCGCCCGGGCCCGCGGTGCCCGGGTGATCCTGGTATCCGGTCCCACCGCTCTGACACCGCCGGCGGGGGTGGAAACCCTCCAGGTCTCCAGCGCCGCCGAGATGCACCAGGTGGTCATGGGCCGGTTGGAGGAGGCGACGATCATCGTCAAGGCGGCGGCGGTGGCCGACTACCGCCCGGCCCGGCGTGCCGGGTCGAAGGTGAAGAAAGACGGCGCCGACCTGATCCTGGAGTTGGTGGCGAATGCCGACATCCTGGCCGAACTCGGCAAGCTCAAGGGGGAGCGGCTGCTGGTCGGGTTCGCCGCCGAGACCGATGATCTGGCCGCCAACGCCACCAAGAAGCTGACTGCCAAGAACCTCGACCTGATCGTGGCCAACGACGTCACCCAGCCCGGGGCCGGGTTCGACGTCGACACCAACATCGTGCGGCTTATTTACCGCGACGGCCGCCAGCAGGCGCTGCCGCAGCAGAGCAAGGAGCGCCTCGCCCATGCCATCCTGGAGCGGATCGCGGAACTGCGGCGCGGGAAGTGATGGGCGGGAGGGTCAGAGGGCCGAAAGGAGTTCCAGCAGCTGTTCCGGGCAGGTGATGCCGGCGCGAAAGCGGGGGCGCAACTCCGCCAGCATCGCCTTGGCCTCGGCTTCGGGGAGTTTGCCGTCGATCCAGAGCAGGTTGAGATTCTTGCGGATGGTCTTGGCCGCATACAGAGCCCGCTCCCCGGTCGGATCGGCCTTCCAGTAGGGACTCTGGTCGAGGCCGGAGAGGACGCTGACCACCGCCTCCCGGGCCAGGCCGAGGTACTCGTCGAGGTACTCCTCGGGCATCGTCCACTTCGAGCCGGTGTTGAGGGAGCGCAGCATCTTCTGCCACTGCTGGAGGCGGCTGAGCAGTAACAGCGAGTTGAACAGCCGCTTGTTGGTGGAGAAGGAGAATATGGTGTCCGACAGGATGCTGCGCAGCAGGGCGTCGTTGCTGCGGTAATGCTTCCGGGCCACGCTGCGCGCCACCTGCCAGACCTTCGGATCGACGGTCGCCTCGGCGCGCATCTCCCAGTAGGTGTGTTTGAGCATCACCGTATTGAAGGTGCGCACCATCTTGAAAGGGACGAAGTAGGAGTGGGCGACGGTGTCAGCCGCCAGGTGGGCGAGGTAGCCGTAGGCGCAGGCGCGGTGGGGTTCGGTCTGGGCTTCGGCGAGGATCCTGCTCCCCATCCGCCAGGAGTGGCAGTGCTGCAGGTAGTGGGTGAATTTTTTGCCGAGGGTGATGTCGGCGCTGATGCAGCCGTAAAGGAAATCCTGCGGCCAGGCGAGCAGCAACTGCTGAAGCTGGGCCGGAAGGAGCTGGAGATTCTCCAGAATATAGGAGCCGAGCTGCAGGTGGACGCCAACCCCCCAGGCCCAGGCAGAGTGGGGAATGGCGAGCAGCAGCAGGGCCGTCATCATACATATCTTCAAGGCACAGGCCTCATGCGCGGGTCGCTGTTAAAAGGATAGTCGACCGCCGCCGGGATGTAAAGAAACGATGGCCGAGAACCTCAGACGCGAACTGCGCGAAGCCGCCGCCCAGGTCCGGGACCTCCTCGAGGACCTGGCCCGGCTCGGCGCCGGCGAAATCGACCTGCCGGACCTTCCGACCCACTTGCCGGCCTGCCCCCCCGAGGTGCGGGGTCTCGACGAGGGAGGGGAGGCGGCCTGCCGCCGGGAGACCCTCGAGGAAATCCGCGTCGAGCTCGAAGACTGCCGGCGCTGCCCGCTCTGCCAGGGGCGCAAGACGGTGGTCTTCGGGGCCGGCAACCCGCACGCCCGGGTAGTCTTCGTCGGCGAAGCTCCGGGGCGTGAGGAGGACGAGAAGGGGGAGCCCTTCGTCGGCGAAGCCGGGCGGCTGCTCGACCGCATCCTCTTCGCCATGGGGTTGAAGCGCGAGGAGGTCTACATCTGCAATGTCGAAAAGTGCCGTCCGCCGGGCAACCGCGATCCCCAGCCGGAGGAGATCTCCGCCTGCGAGCCCTTTCTCCAGCGCCAGCTGGCGGCAATCCGGCCGCGGCTGATCGTCACCCTCGGCCGCTTTGCGGCCCAGTCCCTGCTGCGCGAGACGACGCCGATCGGCCGCCTGCGCGGGCGTTGGCGCGAATACCAGCAGATTCCCCTGATGCCGACCTTCCACCCGGCCTACCTGCTGCGCAACCCCGCCGGCAAGCGGGAGGTCTGGGAAGACATGAAGCAGGTCATGGCCCGGTTGCGCGAGGGGCGGTAGCTTGGAGGCGGAACTGACCCTTGCCGGGGTGCGCAAGTGCCGGAAGGATCAGCGCGGCGCGGTAGTGGAGATCCTTCGCGGCATCGACCTGGAGGTGCCCTCCGGAGAGCTGACCGCTATCGTCGGCCCGTCCGGGGGCGGGAAGAGTACCTTGGTGCGGCTTCTCAACCGCCTCGAGGAGGCGGATGGCGGGCGCATCCTGCTGCGCGGTGGAGAGCTGAAAAGCTTCCCGGTGCTGGAACTGCGGCAGCGGGTCGGCCTGGTGCTGCAGAAGCCCTTCATGTTCCCCGGCAGCGTTCTCGCCAACCTGCAGCTCCCCTTCCGCTACCGGGGGAGCGTGGCCCCCGAGGCCGGCGACGCCCGGCTGGGCGAGGTGCTGCGGCGCTGCGGCCTCACCCCGGAACTGCTGGAGCGGGAGGCGCGCTCCCTCTCCCTCGGCCAGCAGCAGCGGGTCAGTCTGGCGCGCACCCTGCTGCCGGGACCTTCGCTGCTGGTTCTCGACGAGCCGACCAGCGCCCTCGACCGGCCCACCGGCGACCGCCTCGCCGACACCCTGCGCACCATCTGCCGGGAACAGCAGCTCACCGTGGTCATGGTCACCCACGACCTACGCCTCGCCGGGCGGGTTGCCGATCATCTCGCCTACCTGGAAGGGGGGCGGATCTGCGAAGCCGGCCCGGCGGCCATCCTGCTGCGGAACCCGGCCAGTCCCGAGCTGCGCCGGTTCCTGGCCGGCGGCAGCGGGGAGGACGCATGAGCCCCGCCGGCATCATCCAGCTGTCCCTGGCCGACCTGGCCGGCGCCTTCGGCCTGATCCTGCTCGCCGCGGCCCTCGCCCGTCTGCAGGGGGCGGGGCAGGGGCGGGACCTGCTCTGGTCGGCGCTGCGCATGGTGGCCCAGCTGCTGGCCGTCGGCTACTTGCTGCACTTTGTCTTCGCCCTCGACCACCCGCTGCCGATCCTGCTGCTGCTGATGATGATGGCCGCTTTCGCGGTGCAGACCGTGGCGGCACGGGTCAAGCGGCGCATGCTCCGCTTCTACCCGATCGTCGGCGCCGCGATCCTGGTCGGCTGCGGCGGTACCACGCTAATCTTCTGCACCCTGATCATCGGCCTCACCCCCTGGTACGACCCCCGCTACCTGATTCCCCTGGCCGGGATGATTATCGGCAACTCGATGACCGGCGCCAGTCTGGCCGCCGAGCGCCTCGCCGGCGAGATGGCCGAGCGCCGCGAACAGATCGAGACCGCCCTCTGCCTCGGCGCCCCGGCGCGGCTGGCGGCCCGGGTGGCAGTCAGCAACGCCTTTCGCGCCGCGCTGATCCCGGCAATCAATTCCATGGCGGCGATGGGGATCGTCTTCCTGCCGGGGATGATGACCGGCCAAATCCTCTCCGGGACCGATCCGATCCTCGCCGTGCGCTACCAGATCGGGATCATGTGCACGATCACCGGCAGCGTTGCGGTGACCGCATTTCTGATCCTGCTGTTCGGCGCCCGCAGCTACTTCACTGCCGAGCATCAGCTGCGCGAGGAGCCTCCCGCCGGCCAGAGCTGATGGATGCTCCCCGGTCTTCAGCACAACAATGCCCGCCGGTATCCGAACCCGGCGGGCATTGTTGTGCAATAAGTAAGCGTAAGCGCTAAATTCAGCCCACCGCCTCCTGCCGGTAGAGATGGACGTCCCGCTGCGGGAAGGGGATGGAAATTCCCTCGGCGTCGAACCGGAGCTTGACCTTCTCCAGGGTGTCGAAATAGACGTCCCAGTAGTCGCCGACGGCGACCCATGGGCGCACCGCGAAGTTGACGCTCGAATCGCCCAATTCCAGCACCGCCACCGTCGGTGCCGGCTCGGCCAGCACCCGCTTGTCCTCTGCCAGAAGCCCCTGCAGCACCTCCTTGACCCTGCGGATATCGTCCTGGTAGCCGACCCCAACCACCAGGTCGAGGCGCCGGGTTCCCTTTCTCGAGTAGTTGGTGATGTTGTCTCCCATCAGTTTGCCGTTGGGGACGAAGACCGTCTTGTTGTCGCCGGTCCGCAGCTGGGTGGTGAAGATGTGCAGCTCTTCGACCACGCCGATCACCCCGGCCCCCTCGATGACGTCGCCGGCCCGAAAGGGGTGGAAGACCAGGATCATCACCCCAGCAGCGAAGTTGGCCAGGGAGCCCTGCAGCGCCAGGCCGACGGCCAGGCCGGCAGCACCGATGACAGCGATCAACGAGGTGGTCTGCACCCCGATCTGGCCGAGGGCGGCGATAGCCACGAAGGTCACCAGGGCGGCGTGCAGCAGATTGCTCCCGAAGGTGACCAAGGTCGGATCGATTTCCCGCCGTTCCAGCAGCCGGCGGGTCAGGCCGGTCAGGAGCCGGGCCAGCCAGAGGCCGACGACCAGGATGACGACAGCCCCGACCAGCTTCGGACCGTAGGTGAGTGCCCAGTGAGTTGCTTGTTCCATGAAGGCCTCCTGTGGGGAAAAGGATAGTTGTTGGGTTTTTACCAGATATCCCGCGGATAGCCCGGCTTCCGAAAGATTAGTGGGTGCGGGCAGGAACGCTGAAAGCAGGGGGCTGGAAATCGGCTGCCGGCCGAGCGAAACGAAGCCCCTCAGCCGTACCCTTGGAGGGAAGGGATCGAGGCGGTGGAGTCACCAGGCTACAGTTCTAGGCCGAGGCGCTTGATCTTCTCCACCAGGGTGGTGCGGTTGATGCCGAGCAGCACCGCGGCCCGGGCCTTGACACCGCCTGCGAGGTCCATCGCCTCGCTGATCATCCCTCCCTCGATGCGGGCGATGACGGCCGGCATGTCGACACCCTCTTCGCCGACCCGGGGCGGGGCCGGGTCGCCATCGGCGGGAAGAGCTCCGGCGACGTTCGGCGGCAAGTCCTGGCGTTGGATGGAGTCGCCGTCGGTGAGGGTGACCGAACGCTCGATGACGTTCTCCATCTCCCGCACGTTTCCCGGCCAGGCATAATTCTCCAGGGCCTGCATCGCATCCGGGGAGAGGGACATCAGCGGCCGGTTCAGCTCCCGGCAGCTCTTCTGCAGAAAATGGCGGGCCAGCAGGGGGATGTCCTCGCGCCGTTCGCGCAGCGGCGGCAGGACGATGGGGATGACGTTGAGGCGGTAGTAGAGGTCCTCGCGGAACTGGCCGCGTTGTACTTCCTCCTCGATGTCGGCGTTGGTGGCGGAGATCACCCGGACGTTGAGCTTGATCTTGCGGCTGGCGCCGACCCGCTCCAGCTCCTGCTCCTGCAGGACCCGCAGCAGTTTCATCTGCAGGTGCATCGGCATGGTGCCGATCTCGTCGAGGAAGATGGTGCCGTAATTGGCAATCTCGAATTTGCCGGGCTTGTCGGCCACTGCCCCGGTGAAGGCGCCGCGGACGTGGCCGAAGAGCTCGCTCTCGAGCAGTTCGGCCGGAATCGCGCCGCAGTTGATGGCCACGAAGGGCTTGTCCTTGCGACTGCCGTTGAAGTGGATCGCCTTGGCGACCAGCTCCTTTCCGGTCCCCGATTCGCCGAGGATGAGGATTGTCGAGTCGGTGTTGACTACCCGCTCCATACGTGCGAAGACCTGCTGCATGGCCAGGCTGTTGCCGATCATCTGGTCGAACTTGTACTTGCCGCGCAGCTGCTGACGCAGGTAGAGGTTTTCCGCGACCAGCCGGCTCTTTTCCACCGCCTTGGCGACCTGGATCTTCAGCTTCTCGAAGTTGAAGGGCTTGGTGATGTAGTCGAAGGCCCCCTCCTTCATCGCCTCCACGGCCGACTCGGCGCTGGCATTGCCGGTAATCAGGATGACGTTGGTGTAGGGGGAATGTTCCTTGACCGACTTGAGGATGTCGATGCCGCTGACGCCGGGTAGAAAGAGGTCGGTGATCACCACCTCGAAGGGCTGTTTTTCCAGGATCTGCAGCGCCTCCTCGCCGCTGGCGGCGGTCTCCAGGCGGTAGCCGGCGTTGCCCAGCAGCAGGGAAAGGGCATCCCGGTTGTGGGACTCGTCATCAATGAGCAGGATCTGCGACGGGTTCTTCACGGCATCCTCCTCCGGAGGCTGCGTCATAGAATTGACGGGAACTAGGCTAGCATGGGTGGCGCCCCGGCGCAAGGGGTGATTGACAGGCCCCCCGGGATTGCTACACTTGCTGCCATGAAGATGCCGATAAAACCAGTGATTCTGATTCTTTTCCTGCTTCTTGCGGGGGCCGGCGCGAGCGCCGGGGCGCCTCCTGCGCCGGGCGGTCCCTGGATCGCCAAGGTTACCATCAAGGGGGTCATCAACCCGGTGGTCGCCAGTTTCGTTGAAGAGCGGCTGGCGGCGGCCAACGGCGAGGGAGCCAGCGCCTTTCTGCTCCAGCTCGACACCCCGGGCGGACTCGACAGCGCCATGCGCCAGATCATTCAGGCGGAACTGGGCTCGCCCATCCCGGTCATCGTCTACGTTGCCCCCGGCGGGGCGCGGGCCGCTTCGGCCGGAGCGCTGATCACCTTCGCCGCTGACTTCGCGGCGATGGCCCCGGGGACCAACATCGGCGCCGCACACCCGGTGGCCATTGGCCTGGGCGGCAGCGGCGACAAGACGATGACCACCAAGGTGGTCAACGACGCCGTCGCCTTCGCCCGTAGCATCGCCACCCGGCGAGGGCGCAACGTCGAGTGGGCGGAACAGGTGGTGCGCAAGAGCGTTTCGATCACCGCCGATGAGGCGGTCGCCCAGAAGGTGGTCGACCTGGTCGCCCCCGACGAGTATTCCCTGCTGCTGCGTCTTGACGGCCGCAGCTACCAGCGCGATGGCAAGCCCCTGGTGCTGCACAGCAAGGGGGCGAAGCTGGAAACCTACGCCATGGGCTGGCGGCGGCAGATCCTCGATGCCCTGAGCAACCCCACCATCGCCTACCTGCTGATGATGCTCGGCATCCTCGGTATCTTCTTCGAGATCTCCCAGCCCGGGGTGATCCTGCCCGGGGCGATCGGCGCCATCGCCATTCTCCTGGCCCTGTTCGCATTCCAGGCGCTGCCGATCAACTATGTCGGGGTACTGCTGATCGTCCTCGCCCTGGTCCTCTTCCTGCTCGAAATCAAGATCACCTCCTACGGCATGCTCACCGTCGGCGGGGTGGTGGCCCTTTCCCTTGGTTCGCTGATGCTGATCGACAGCTCCGCCCCCTACCTGCAGATCTCCCGGGTTGTGATCGCCGCGACGGTGGCGGTCTGCAGTGGCTTTTTCGTTTTCGCCGCCAGCTTCGTGGTGCGTACCCACCGGCGGCGCTTCGTCTCCGGGCGCGAGGGACTGGTCGGGGAACGGGGAACGGTGGTGGAGGGTTTCCCCGGCAATGGAAAGGTCTTCGTCCATGGCGAGTACTGGGACGCCCAGTGCCCCGAGCCGCTGGCCACCGGGGAACAGGTCGAAGTGGTGAGCCTGGAGGAGGGAATGCGGCTGGTGGTCAAACGCACCGGCACTGTGCCGGTCCCCCCCGGTGAATTGCAACCCTAACCCGAATTTTACGGAGGCTGAAATGTTGCCTGTCGGTCTGGTCGGCTGGGTCGTCGTGGTCGCCCTGGTGGCGATGATCCTGTTCAATGCAATCAAGATTCTGATGGAATACGAGCGGGGGGTGGTCTTCCGCATGGGTCGCTTCTCGGGGGTCAAGGGGCCGGGGCTGCGGCTGATCATTCCGGTGGTCGATAAGCTGATCAAGGTCAGCCTGCGCACCGTGGCCATGGACGTGCCGCCCCAGGACGTCATCACCAAGGACAACGTCTCGGTGAAGGTCAACGCCGTTCTCTATTTCCGGGTGCTTGCGCCGGAAAAGGCCCTGATCGAGGTCGAGAATTACCTTTACGCCACCAGCCAGCTGGCGCAGACCTCCCTGCGCAGCGTCCTCGGTCAGCACGAAATGGACGACTTGCTCTCCCATCGCGACCGCATCAACCAGAACCTGCAGCAGATCCTCGACCGCCAGACCGATCCCTGGGGGGTGAAGATCTCCAATGTCGAGATCAAGCATGTCGACCTGCCGGTGGAGATGCAGCGGGCCATGGCCCGCCAGGCCGAGGCGGAACGGGAGCGGCGCTCCAAGGTGATCCACGCCGAAGGGGAGTTCCAGGCTTCCCAGAAACTGGCCGACGCCGCCAAGGTCATCTCCAGCGAAGTCGGGGCGCTGCAGCTGCGCTTTCTGCAGACCCTGACCGAGATCTCCGCCGAAAAGAACTCGACGATCATCTTCCCGATTCCCATCGACCTGATCAAGCCTTTCCTGGCCCGCGACAAGCCGGCGGGAGGGGATTGATTCGGGCCGGCACGATCCCCTCTGCAGCGAGGGCGGCGGGGGCTTTTCGAGATAGCGAAATTATTGTGAATCAGAGTAAATTTTTCCATAGGAATATCGCCATCTTATAAATTAGAACAAGATTTTATCTTGACAGCCGTGAGTGGCTTTGGTTAGATGTGCTCCTTGGTAAAATTGCCTAAGTATTTATAATTCCTAAAAAAATTAACTACCACTAAAACTTTGCCAGCCGTTTATCTGTTCTATTTCTATTAAAAAACGCACATCGGGGAACGACTCTGGAGGAGGTTCGATGGAGGTCAAGAAGTTCAAGAAAATCATGGCGGCAAACCGCGGCGAGATTGCCATCCGCATCTTCCGCGCCTGTACCGAGCTGGGGATCAACACCGTGGCGATCTACTCGGAACAGGACCGGCTCTCGCTGCACCGCTACAAGGCCGACGAGGCCTATCTGATCGGCAAGGGGAAGGGGCCCATCGACGCCTACCTGTCGATCGACGAGATCATCGATCTCGCCCGCAAGAAGGATGTCGACGCCATCCATCCCGGCTACGGCTTCCTCTCCGAAAACGCCGAGTTCGCCGAAGCCTGCGAGCGCGCCGGCATCGCCTTCATCGGTCCGACACCGGATATCATGCGCAGCCTCGGCGACAAGGTCGCCGGCCGCGAGGTCGCCATTGCCGCCGGGGTACCGGTGGTGCCGGGGACGCCGAAGCCGATTACCACCGAAGAGGAGGCGCTGATCTTCGCCAAGGAGGCCGGCTATCCTATTATCGTCAAGGCGTCGGCCGGCGGCGGCGGACGCGGCATGCGCGTCGCCCGCAACCAGAAGGAGCTCCTGGAGGGGATGAAGAGTGCCGCTTCCGAGGCCCAGGCGGCCTTCGGCAATGCCGCCATCTTCCTGGAAAAATATATCGAGAATCCGAAGCACGTCGAGGTGCAGATCCTCGGCGATCAGCACGGCAACCTGGTGCACTTCTACGAACGCGACTGCTCGATCCAGCGCCGCCACCAGAAGGTCATCGAGATCGCCCCCTCCCTCTACCTGACCGCCAAGAAGCGCCAGGAGGTGTGCGGCTACGCGCTGAAGATCGCCGGCGCTGTCGACTACCGCAATGCCGGGACCATCGAGTTTCTGATGGATCAGGCGGGCGACTTCTACTTCATCGAGGTCAACCCCCGCATCCAGGTCGAGCATACCGTCACCGAGCTGGTCACCATGCGTAATCTGGTGCAGGCGCAGATCCGCATCGCCGAGGGGCACAAGCTTTCCGATCCGGAGATCGGCATCAAGAGCCAGAAGGATATCGATCTGCGCGGCTACGCCATCCAGTGCCGGGTCACCACCGAGGATCCGACCAACAACTTCGCCCCCGACTTCGGCACCATCAAGGCCTACCGCACTGCCGCCGGCTTCGGCGTGCGCCTCGATGCGGCGGCCGGCTACGCCGGGGCGACCATCACTCCCCACTACGATTCGCTGCTGGTGAAGATCTCCACCTGGGGGCTGACCTTCAGCGACGCCTCGCGGACCATGGACCGCGCCCTGCAGGAGTTCCGCATCCGCGGCGTGAAGACCAATATCGGCTTTTTGGAGAAGGTCATCACCCACCCGGTCTTCCTCGAAGGCAAATGCGACACCTCCTTTCTCGACACCCATCCGGAGGTCTTCCAGCTGCCGGTGAAGAAGGACCGCGCCAACAAGATCCTCTCCTTTTTGGGCCACACCACGGTCAACGGCTACCCGGGAATCAAGAAGGAGCGGGCCTTGTGCTTCAAGGACCTGCGCGAGCCGAGTGTCCCGGAAGTCCCCTATGGTCAGCAGCTCCCCAGGGGGACCCGCGACATCCTGCGCGAAAAGGGCCCGGAGGGGCTGGCCAAGTGGGCGCGCCAGAACAAGCAACTGCTGATCACCGACACCACCATGCGCGACGCCCACCAGTCGCTGATGGCGACCCGCTTCCGCACCTTCGACCTCGACCGCATCGCCGAGGCGACCGCGCACCTGGGCGGCGGCCTCTTCTCCCTGGAGATGTGGGGCGGGGCGACCTTCGACGTCGCCATGCGTTTTCTGCGCGAGGACCCCTGGGAGCGCCTCGACCGGCTGCGGGCCAAGATTCCCAACATCCTGTTCCAGATGCTGCTGCGCGGCAGTAATGCCGTCGGCTACACCAACTATCCCGACAACGTGGTCCAGGAGTTCGTCGCCAAGGCGGCCGCCGGCGGCATTGACGTCTTCCGGGTCTTCGACTCGCTGAACTGGACCAAGGGGATGGCCGTGGCCATGGACGCAGTGCGCAAGAACGACGCCATCTGCGAAGCATCCATGTGCTACACCGGCGACATCCTTGACCCCAAGCGCGACAAGTACCCGCTCTCCTACTACGTCAACCTGGCGAAGGAACTTGAGGGGATGGGCGCCCACATCCTGGCGATCAAGGACATGGCCGGGCTGCTCAAGCCCTTCGCCGCGGAGAAACTGGTCAAGGCCTTGAAGAGCGAGATCGGCATCCCGATCCACTTGCATACCCACGACACCTCCAGCAATGGCGGGGCGATGCTGATGATGGCTGCCCAGGCCGGTTGCGATATTGTTGACGCGGCGCTCTCTTCGGTTTCGGGGCTGACCGCACAGCCGAACATGAACGCCCTGCTCGCCGCCATGGAAGGGACGATTTGGGATCCGCAGCTCGACCAGGAGGGCCTGCAGCAGCTGGCCAACTATTGGGAGACGGTGCGCACCTACTACGCCCCCTTCGAATCGGAGCTCAGAAGCGGCACCGCGCAGGTCTACTACCACGAGATTCCCGGCGGCCAGTACTCCAACTACAAGCCGCAGGTCGAAGGCCTCGGCCTTGGTCACCGCTGGGAGGAGTGCAAGGAGATGTACCGCAAGGTCAACGACATGTTCGGCGACCTGGTCAAGGTGACCCCCTCCTCGAAGATCGTCGGTGACATGGCGATGTTCATGGTGCAGAACAACCTGCAGCCCGAGGACGTCTTCGCCCGCGGCGCCGAGCTGACCTTTCCGCAAGGGGTGGTCGACTTCTTCAAGGGGATGATCGGCCAGCCCTACGGCGGCTTCCCGCCCGAGCTGCAGAAGATCATCCTCAAGGGAGAGCAGCCCCTCACTTGCCGTCCCGGGGAGTTGCTCGAGCCGGTCGACCTCGCCGCCAAGCAGTTGGACCTGGAAAAGAAGCTCGGCCACGCCGTAAAGGACCGCGACGTCCTCTCGGCGGTCCTTTACCCCGGGGTCTTCGAGGAGTTCGACCGGCACCGCCAGGAGTACAGCGACACCTCCTTCATGCCGACCCCGGTCTTCTTCTACGGCCTGGAAGTCGGGGACGAGGTGACCATCGACATTGAGGCCGGCAAGACGCTGATTGTCAAGCTCAACGCCATCGGCCGGGTCCACCCGGATGGCACCCGCAATATCTACTTCGAGCTCAACGGCGAGCCCCGCCAGGTGGTCGTCAAGGACCTCGCGGTGGAGACCGAGGAAGTAACCCACGTCAAGGCCGATCCTGATGACGCCAGGCAGGTCGGCGCGCCGATGCCGGGCAAGCTCTTCAAGCTGCTGGTGGCGGTAGGCGACGAGATCAAGGAAGGGGATGCCCTGCTTTCCACCGAGGCGATGAAGATGGAGACCAACGTCAAGGCCAAAAAGGACGGCAAGGTCAAGGAGCTGCTCTTCAAGGAGGGAGACCAGGTTCAGCAGGGGGACCTGCTGGTGGTTCTCGAATAGCGCCGCGGCTGCAGGGCTGCCGGTTGGAAAGAAGAGGCCGGGTCCGAAAGGACCCGGCCTTTGGTTTGCCCATTGCGGTTTCATTTCGGCTGCGGCCGAGCAGCGGGCGGAGGTCTTCGCCGGGACCTCAGCTATTATTCCGGCTGTATACTAGGCTCTAGACTACCAAAGGTGGCCTGCTAGTCTAGAGCCTTCTATAAACCGACGACGTCTTTTGTGAAAACCCAGCTAGTTCGGGCCTGGATCAGGATACCCCCAGCGGTTGCCGGCTGTTGTAGGGGCAGACCCGGGGCCCGATCCAGCCCTGACGAAGATAGCCGGTCATTTCGTCCGCTGGGACCGGCGGGGAGAAGTAGAAACCCTGCATCGCCCGGCAGTGCCGGGTTCGCAGGAAGTCGAGCTGGCTGCGTTTTTCCACCCCCTCGGCAATCACGTCCAGCTTGAGACTGGAGGCCATGACCAGGATGGCCTGGATGATCGCCATGTCCTCGGCGTTGTCGGGGACGGCGTGGATAAACTCCTGGGCGACCTTGACCCGGTCGAAGGGGAAGTGCTTGAGGTAGGTGAGGGAGGAGTAGCCGGTGCCGAAATCGTCGATGGAGAGGTGGATGTTGCGCACCTTGAGATCGGTCAGGGTGGAAATGGACTCTTGGATGTTCTCCATGATCACGCTTTCCGTCATCTCGATTTCCAGGCAGTGCGCCGGCAGTCCGGTCTCTGCCAGGATCCCCTCGACCAACTCGATGAAGTCGTAGCGCCGCAGCTGCTTGGCGGAGATGTTGACGGCCATGCGCACCGGTGGGTAGCCGGCATTCTGCCAGGCGCGTGCCTGCCGGCAGGCGGTACGCAGGACCCATTCGCCGAGGGGGTAGATCAGACCGGTCTCCTCGGCCACGGGGATGAAGCGGGCCGGGAGGATGACCCCCTCCTGCGGGTCGCGCCAGCGCACCAGGGCCTCGAAGCCGGTTACCCGGCAATTGCGAAGATCGAGCTGCGGCTGGTACTCGAGGAACATCTCGCCCACCTTCAGGGCATTGCGCAGACAGTTTTCCAGGCGCAGTTTCTCCGTGACCCGGGCATTCATCCGGGAGGAAAAGAACTGGAAGGTGTTGCGGCCCTCTTCCTTGGCCGCATACATTGCGGTATCGGCGTTACGCAGCAGGCTGCCCGGATCCCGTCCGTCCAGGGGATAAAGGGCGATGCCGATGCTGGCACTGTTGATCAGTTCCACCCCGTCGAGGTGAATCGGCCGGTTGAGGGCATTGAGAAAGCGCTGGGCGAAGTTGCCCGGTTCGTCATCGGAGTCGAAGCCGTAGAGGAGTACGACGAATTCGTCACCGCCGTAGCGGGCCACCGTATCCGCGCGGCGCACGCAGCCCTGCAGCCGCTCCCCCACCTCCATCAGCAGGGTATCGCCGGCGGCGTGGCCGAGGGTGTCGTTGACCCACTTGAAGCGGTCTAGGTCGACGAACATGACGCCGACCTTGTGGCCGTCCCGATCCGCCTGGGCCAGGGCATGCTGCAGCCGGTCCTGGAGCAGGTAGCGATTGGGCTTTCCGGTCAGGGAATCGTAATGGGCCAGGCGCTGGACTTCCTGCTCGGCCTTCTTCTGTTCGGTGACATCGACGATGCCGGCCATGCTGCCGATGATGGTGCCGTCCGCGGCCCGTTCGGCGGTCGCCGAGATCAGCACCTCGATCACCTCGCCGTTTTTCTTGACCATCTGGTAGGGAACGTCCCGAGCCATGCCGGTCAGGAAAAAGCGGGGGAGGGCGGTTTCTTCGGCGAAGGTGCGGGAGGACTCGGTGAAAAATTCGGTGAGCGGATGGCCGATGACCTCCTCGCGATGGTAACCGAGGGTCTCGAGCCAGAAATCGCTGACCGCCACCAGCCGACCGGACGGGTCGATGGAGTGCATCATCATCGGCGTGCGCAGGTAGAGGGCCTGGTAAGTGAGCGGCGAATCGAGCGGGCCTTTCCCTTGGTCCTCCATAAGGCGGTTCCTTCGGCCGAAAGTGGTTTGCTAAAAACGCTTAAGACAAGGGAGGTTATCTTCATTTGACCCCAAAATCGATGCTTGTCAATACGGGTCAATGGAATCTGCTCGGGAACCAAAATGGTGGGGCCGGCAAGGTGGGGAAAGGTTTGGACTATTCGGGGAAACGGCCCTTAAGGGAATGTCGAGGCCCCATGGATGAACTTTGCGATGGACGGCCAAGTTTGGCCGTTGCGGGCAGGGGAGGTAGCAATCAGCCGACCTCGTTGTACTCCCGCTCGCGAAACTCCACCCCCAACTCAGCAGCCAGCCGCCGGCAGGCGGCGATGTCAATCCCCGGCAGGGTGACGGCACTGGCGGTGACCTCGGGGATGTAACGGGTTGCTTCGCGCAGGAAATCGCAGACCGCCCGGTAGCCGGCCTCGCCGAAGCGGCTGCGGCACCAGTGCTGGTAGGTGGCGGCGTCGGGGGCGTTCAGCGACACCGAGATGGCGTCGATCAGTCCTGCAAGCTCCGGCAGGATGTCGCGGCCATGGACCAGGTTGGCCTGGCCGTCGCTGTTGATGCGCACCTTCACCCCCTGCTCCTGCAACCAGGCGGCGATCTCCTTGATCAGCTCGAGGCGGATCAGCGGCTCGCCGTAGCCGCAGAAGACCACCTCGGCGTAGCGTTTCGGGTCGCCGATCGCCTGCTTGACCTCCGCGACCGTCGGCTCGTGCTCCAGTCGCAGGTGGTGCCCCTTGACGGTGAAGTCCTTGAACTTGGCGCAGAAGGTACAGGCGTTGGTGCAGCGGTTGGTGACGTTGAGGTAGAGGCTGTTGCGGATGGTGTAGGCGATGCGCGTAGTCTGGTCGACCTCGCCGATGCCGAACAGGGTGAAGGCATTGAGGGTCGTCACCCGCGCTACGTCGTCGAGGGTCAGCCCCTTGACTTCGGCGACCATCGCCGCCGTCTCGGCGACCAGGGCCGGCTCGTTGCGCTTGCCGCGGCGGGACTGGGGGGCAAGGTAGGGACAGTCGGTCTCGACCAGCAGCCGGTCGACGGAGACGGCCCGCACCACCTCGCGCAGCTCATCGTTCTTCGGATAGGTGACCGGCCCGGCGATGGAGAGGTAGAAGCCGAGTTCCAGGCAGGACCTGGCCATGGCGAGGTCGCCCGAAAAGCAGTGCAGCACCCCCCCCGCCTCGGCGGCGTTTTCCGCGCGCAGGATGGCCAGGATCTCGTCGTGGGCGTCCCGGTCGTGGACGATCAGCGGCTTGCCGAGTTCGCGGGCGAGGCGGATCTGCGCGGCGAAAGCCTGGCGCTGGGCTTCGCGGGGGGCGCGGTCGCGGTAGAAGTCGAGGCCGGTCTCTCCGATCGCCACCACTCTGGGATGGGCGGCCAGCTGCCGCAACTCGTCCAGGGCGGCGGTGTCAATAGTGAGGGCATCGTGAGGGTGGATGCCGACCGCGGCATAGATTTCCTCATGTTCCTCGGCCAGCGCCACGCTGGCCCGCGACGATGCCAGGTCGCAGCCGACGGTGAGGATGCGCGAGACCCCGGCCTCGGTGGCTCGCTTGAGGACCGCCTCAAGCTCGCCGGTAAAGCGCTCGCCATCGAGGTGGGCGTGGGTGTCGACCAGGGGATGAATGCTGCTCATGGAATCTCCAAACAGAACGGGGCGCCGCAGCACCCCGAACTACTATGTAATCAGAATTCTTGTTGGCCACGGAGGCCCAGAGACACAGAGAATTAATCGGGACGTCGCCTAGTTATCTGGGAGGTCGACAAAATTTCTATTGGCCCCGGCCTCCTCAGTGTCTCAGTGTCTCTGTGGCGATAGGCGCTGTTGTCAGTTTAGCCGATCACTCGGTTTCGATGCGCGGGAAGAGCGGCGCGGCCTTCTCGATCCGGGTGCCGGCGGCCAGCCCCCCCCAGCCGTCGCGGCCGGTAATGGTCAAATCCTGCGGGTCGCCGCCGAGAATGGCGGCGATGCGCGCGGCGGTCTCGGGCATGAAGGGGCCGACCAGCAGGCCGACCAGGCGCACCGCCTCGAGCAGGTTGTACATCACCCTGCCGAGGCGCGGGCGGTCCTCCTCCTTCTTGGCCAGCGCCCAGGGGGCGGTATCATCGATATACTTGTTGGCGGCGCTTACCAGTTCCCAGATCGCCTGCAGCGCCTTGTTGAAGGCGAGTTCGCCCATCAGGGTATCGACCGCGGTCACCGCCTGCGGGAAGTGGGCGATGAAGGCCGTATCAACGGCATCGGTCGCGGCGGCGGCAGGGAGGACGCCGTCAAAGTACTTGGCAAGCATCGCCGTAGAGCGGGAGACCAGGTTGCCGAGGTCGTTGGCGAGATCCGAGTTGATGCGGTGGACCAGGGCGCTGTGCGAGAAGTCGCCGTCGAGACCGAAGGGGACCTCGCGCAGCAGGAAGTAACGGATGGCGTCGACGCCGTACTTGTCGACCAACATGTTCGGCTCGACGACGTTGGCCAGGCTCTTGCTCATCTTCTGCCCCTCGACCGTCCACCAGCCGTGGGCGAAGACCTTCTTCGGCAGCGGCAGGCCGGCGGCGAGCAGGAAGGTCGGCCAGTAGACGGTGTGGAAGCGCAGGATGTCCTTGCCGATGACGTGGACGTCGACCGGCCAGAATTTTTTATAGTTTCCCTGAGGGTCGTCGGGATAACCGAGCGCGGTGATGTAGTTGGTCAAGGCGTCGAACCAGACGTAGACGACGTGCTTCTCGTTTCCCGGCACCGGGATCCCCCAGGAGAAGGTGGTGCGGGAGATCGAGAGGTCGCGCAGCCCCTCCTTGACGAAGTTGACGATCTCGTTGCGGCGGCTTCGCGGCTGGATGAATTCGGGATTGGCTTCGATGTGGTCGAGGAGCGCCTGCTGGTACTTGCTCATGCGGAAGAAGTAGGATTCCTCCTTCAGTTTCTCCGTCGGCCGGCCGCAGTCGGGGCAGTTGCCGTCGTGGAGCTGCAGCTCGGTCCAGAAGGTCTCGCAGGGGGTGCAGTACCAGTCCTCGTACTCGCCGAGGTAGATGTCCCCCCTGCCCTGGATCAGCTCGAAGAGCGCCCGCACCCCCTTCTTGTGGCGCTCCTGGGAGGTGCGGATAAAGTCGTTGTTGCTGATGTTGAGCTTCTCCCACAGCGCCTGGAAGCGCTTCATCACCCGGTCGGCAAGCTCCAGCGGGGTCTCCCCCTTGGTATGGGCCGCCTTTTCGACCTTCTGGCCGTGTTCGTCGGTGCCGGTGAGGAAAAAGACCTCGTAGCCGCGGGCGCGTTTGTAGCGGGCCAGCACGTCGCAGGCCAGGGTGGTATAGGCATGGCCGATGTGTGGCACGTCATTGACGTAGTAGATCGGGGTGGTGATGTAAAAGCGCTTCTCCATGGTCCTCTCCTGGGTATGGGCAACGGCGCGGTCGGCGCCGCAAAGGCAGTCGTTAGTGAACGATCATTCTTTGGGCTTGGGACGCCGCCGGTTGCGGCTGCGGCGCCGGCTCTTCTTCACCGGGGCAGATTCGCTGCTGCCAGGCTGATCGACTTCGGCCGCGGCGGGCGGCGGCGCCGGAGCCGGAGCCGATGGCGGAGAGCGCGCCGCGGCTTTCTCCGCGGGGCGGGAGGGGCGCTGGCGCTCCTCCCGCGACCGGCGCGCGGGGCGTTCGCGGCGATTGCGGTCGCGAGCAGCCGGCCGCGACGGCGCCTGGGCCGGCTGCTCGCCACCGGGCGCTGGCTGCAGACGCTCGCCGCTGGCCACCTCGCCGGCGGTCAGAGCGACGCGGCTGCCGTCCCCCATGCGCACGGTGACCTTCTGGGCGAGAACGTTCACCTCGGCCACTTCCGCCTCGTTGCCGTCGACGGTCACCTTGCGACCGGCCTTGGGCAGCCCCTTGCGCAGCGCGCAGTAGGTTTCGAACTCGTAGGCCAGGCAGCAGAGCAGCCTCCCGCACTGGCCGCTGATCTTGGTCGGGTTGAGGGCCAGCCCCTGCTCCTTGGCCATCTTCACCGAAACCGGCGCGAACTCGGTGAGGAAGGTGCAGCAGCACAGCTCGCGGCCGCAGATGCCGATGCCGCCAGTCAGCTTGGCTTCGTCGCGCACCCCGATCTGGCGCATCTCGATGCGGGTATGGAAGTGATGGGCGAGGTCCTTGACCAGTTCCCGGAAGTCGACCCGGCCGTCGGCGGTGAAGTAGAAGATGATCTTGGAGCCGTCGAAGAGGTATTCGGCGCGCACCAGCTTCATCTCCATGCGGCGTTCGGCGATCCGCTGCCGGCAGAAGGCCATGGCATCCTTTTCGCGGGCGGCATTGGCCGCTGCCATCATCCGGTCCTCGTCGCCGGCCGGGCGCAAAATGTTCTTCAGGTCGGTGCCGACCTCTCCCTCTGGAACCTCTCCGGGGGGAAGGACCACGGTGCCGAGGGCGCGACCGCGATCGGTTTCGACCACCACCAGGTCACCGGCGCACAGCTCCCATTGCTGGGCGTTGAAGTCGTACTGCTTGCCGGCATCACGAAACTTGATCTTGACGATTCTGGACATTTTTTTATCCGTTTCCGGGGAGCGCCGGTTGGCAGACGTCGCCGGGAGATTGAAGGGAATGGGACGCTCTAAGCTCAGGCGGCCAGGCGCAGCAGCAGCACCTCAAGGGCCAGCTGCCGGTTGACGTTGCGGGTCAGCTGCCGGCGGCAGTTCGCCAGGGCATCGAGCTTGCGCAGCAGGGACGGGGTGTCCTCCCGGGCGGCGACCCGCTGGAGCTTCTCCCGCAGGTCGATGTTCACCAGTTCCTCCTCGCTCCGGCCGTGACGCACCAGCAGCAGGTCCCGGTAAAAGGCCTGGAATATCTCCAGGATATCCGGCAGCCGCTCCTTCTCCTCGGCGAGGGAGCGGGCCAGTTCGAAGATCGGCAGGATGCTCCCCGGGGAGAGGGCGGTGAGGGCCTTGAGAAGTTCCCGGCGCTGCTCCAGGTAGAGTTCCCGGTCGCGCCCCAGCGCCCGTTGAAAGCTCCCCTCCGAGAGGGCGGCCAGAATGTGCCCCTGGGCGGCGTCCAGATTCAGCCGCTCGCGCAGCACTCCTTCGACCTGCGTTCGCGGCAGCCGGGCGAAGGGGAGGCGCTGGCAGCGGGAGCGGATGGTGCCGAGGACATGCTCCGGCAGGGGTGACAGCAGGATCAGCAGAGCCCGCGGTGAAGGTTCCTCCAAGGTCTTGAGCAGGGCGTTGCCGGCATTGGTGCCAAGTTTTTCGGCGCCGTCGATCAGGCAGATCTTGCGCGGCGCCTCCAGCGGTCGATAGGCCAGTTCTTTCTGTAGCGCCCGCACCTGTTCGATCTTGATTGTGTTGCCGTCGGGCGCGACGATCAGCAGGTCGGGATGGTTGTTGTGGTCGACCTTGCGGCAGGCGCTGCAGGTTCCGCAGCCCGTCCCCTCCTTGCAGAAGATCGCTCGTACCAAGGCCAGGGCCATCAGTCGCTTGCCGACCCCCTCGGGGCCTTCGAAGAGGTAGGCGTGGGCAAGCCGGCCGGAAGCCAGGGCGCGACGCAGGATGTCCTTCTGGGTGGCATGGCCGTGGATCTGCGCGAAGGTCATGCCGGCCTCCGGGCGGCCAACAGCGGGGTGAGGGCGGCGTCGATCCGCGCAGCCACCGTCGCCAGGTCGCCGCGGGCATCGATGGTTCGGAACCGCGGTCCGGTGGCGGCAAGCTCCAGGTAGCCGTCCCGCACCCGCCGGTGGAAAGCCAGCGATTCGGCCTCGAAGCGTCCCTCGTCCGGCCCGTCGCTGCCGGCGTTGCGTCGCCGGGCCCGGGCCAGCCCCTCCTCGGCTGGGAAATCGAGGAGCAGGGTCAGGTCCGGGACGAGGCCGTTCGTCGCCACCCGGTTCAACTCCCCGATCAGCGGTCGGTCAAGACCGCGGCCGTACCCCTGGTAGGCGAGGGAAGCATCACTGAAGCGGTCGCAGAGAACGATGCGGCCGGCGTCCAGGGCCGGGCGGATCACTTCGGCGACGTGCTGGGCACGGGCCGCGGCATAGAGCAGCAATTCAGTGGTCGGCGCCATGGCGCTGTTGGCGCTGTCGAGGAGCAGGGCGCGCAAGGCGTCGGCGATGGCGCATCCTCCCGGTTCCCGGGTAACCAAGACCACTTCACCGGCTGTCCGCAGCCTTGCCGCCAGCCGCTGCAGCTGGGTGCTCTTGCCGCAGCCCTCGATCCCCTCGAATGTTATAAAAAATCCCATGTGCTCCGGCTCGCTGGACTCAAATCGTTATATTATAGGAATGGCCTCTCCGGGAATCAAGGGAAATCCCCCAGTTGCGCCGGTAAACCGGGGCGTTGCGGGACGATTTTTGTGTACTCGGCGGCGGATATCTGGTAATTCTGGGGCGCATTTGCCGCGCCGTACCAAGGAGGAGCGTTGAGCGATTCGACTGGGGAGGATCCGCTGCAGGAGAAGATCGGCTACCGATTTGCCGATCCCGCCCTGCTGCGCGAGGCCTTGACCCACAAATCCTACAGCAATGAACAGGCGGAAGGGGCCGCCCCGCATAGTGAACGGCTCGAATTCCTCGGCGATGCGGTCCTCGACCTGGCGATCAGCGCCCTGGCCTTCGAGAAATTTCCCGGCCTGAGCGAGGGGGAACTGACCCGGCTACGGGCCGAACTGGTCAGCGAGGCGGGCCTGGCCCGCGTGGCCCGAAGTCTGGAGCTTGGCGAGCGGCTGTTGCTCGGCCGCGGTGAGGCGCGCAGCGGCGGCCGCGAAAAGGCCAGTCTGCTCGCCGATGCCTGCGAAGCCCTGCTCGGTGCCATCTTCCGGGACGGCGGCTATACTGCCGCCAGCGTGGTCGTCGAGCGCCTCTTCGGCGCCGCCCTTAGCCAGGCCGCCGGACGCAAGAACGGAATCGATTACAAGACCCGCCTGCAGGAGCTGCTGCAGAGCCGCTACGGGCGACCGCCCCGCTACCGCCTGCTTGCCACCGGCGGGCCGGACCATCAGCGCAGCTACCAGGTCGAGGTCTGCTGCGGCGACGAACGGCTCGGCGGTGGCAGCGGCAGCAGCAAGAAGGCGGCCGAGCAGGAAGCGGCCCGGGAAGCCTTGGACCGCCTCGGGGTCTAGAATCATGCAGATTTTCCCGGTCTTTCTCGCCCAGGCCGGCTGCCCGCAGCAGTGCATCTTCTGCAGCCGCTGGCAGGTCGCCGGCGGCACCGAGGCGGCGGCGCCGCCAGCGGTGGTCGCGGCTCAGCTGGCGGCCCAGCTCCCCGCCTCCGGCGAGGGGGAAGTCGCCTTTTACGGAGGGAGCTTTACCGCCCTCGAACCGGAGCTGCAGGAAGCCTACCTCGCCGCTGCCGCCGCGTTTCTGGCCGCCGGCCGAATCGCCGGCATCCGGATTTCGACCCGTCCCGATGCCGTGGACAGGGCAACCGCCTGGCGCCTGGCCGCTGCCGGAGTGCGGACCGTGGAACTCGGCTGCCAGTCCTTCTCCGACGCCGTGCTCGTTGCCAGTGACCGTGGCCACAATGCGGCGGCAGCGGCAAGGGCGGTGGCGGCGTTGCGCGACGCCGGGCTGGGAGTGGGGCTACAGCTGATGCCCGGACTGCCCGGCGCGGACCGGGACGAGGCACGCGCCTCGCTGGCAACGGCGCTGGCGCTGGCCCCCGATTTTCTGCGCATCTACCCGACCGTGGTGCTTGCCGGAAGCCGGCTCGCAGAGGCCTGGCAGCAGGGAACCTACCGTCCCCTGGGACTCGACGCCGCGGTGGAGCTCTGCGCCGACCTGCTGCTGAGCTGCCGCCGCGCCGGGGTGCCGGTCATCCGCCTCGGTCTGCATGGGGATGCCGAACTCGATCGCGGCGTTCTGGCCGGGCCCTATCATCCGGCTTTCGGCCAGTTGGTCATTGCCCGGATTTGGCGGCGCGCCTTGCACCAACTTGCCCTTCAGGGCGGCGGCCCGGTCGACGTTTCGCAGCGCGAACTGAGCGATGCCATCGGCCACCGTAAGTCAAATTTGGACTATCTTTCCAGCCGGCGCCTGCCGCTGGCCGTGCATGGCGATCCCGATCTCCCCCGCGGCACCTTGCGCCAGGGGCGGGCGACCTTTTCCCTGCTGCAGCTGGCAGGCCGGCACCAAGAGGATTGAGTGAACCCTACCCAGACGGCCCCCTTCCGCTCCGGTTTCGTGGCTATCGTCGGCCGCCCCAACGTCGGCAAGTCGACCCTGCTCAACCGGGTGCTCGGGCAGAAGATCGCCATCACCACGGCCAAGCCGCAGACTACCCGCAACCGGATTCTCGGCATCCATACCCTGCCCGAGGGGCAGATCCTGTTTCTCGACACGCCGGGGATTCACCGCGGCAAGAACCGCCTCAACCGCTACATGGTCGACCAGGCCTTCGCCGCCTGCAGCGACGTCGATCTGGTGCTGCTGCTGGTCGAGGCGGACGACCCGGTCGGCGGCGGCGACGACTTCATCCTCGACCAGCTCGGCCGCGGCCAGGCGCCGGTGGTGCTGGTCATCAACAAGCTCGACAAGGTGCGGCCCGAGGTCCTGCTGCCGCTGATCGATGCCTACCGCCAGCGTTTCGCCTTCAAGGAGATCGTCCCGGTCTCAGCACTCAAGGGGGAGGGGGTTGAGGAGCTGGTGAAGGTCATCCTCGGTGGGCTGCCGGAAGGACCGGCCTACTATCCCGAGGACATGGTAACCGACCTGCCGGAACGTTTCATCGTCGCCGAGATGATCCGCGAGCAGATCCTCAACAAGACCCGGGACGAGGTTCCCTACGGGGTGGCGGTGGAGGTGGAGTCCTTCACCGAAAAACCGGAGAAGGGGCTGGTGGTGATCCAGGCCGCGGTCTTCGTCGAGAAGGATTCCCACAAGGGGATTGTCCTCGGCAAGGGCGGGGCGATGATCCGCACTGTCGGCCAGGCCGCGCGCAGGGAGATCGAACGCTTTCTGGGGACCCGAATCTACCTTGAACTGTTCGTCAAGGTGCAGAAGGACTGGACCGATTCGGAACGGGGCCTGCGCCGTTTCGGGTATCACAAAAAATAGGCCCAGGTACCAGAAATAAGGATCAAGGGTAGATGGAAAAGCGCGAAAATTTGAAGAGTTAACCATTCTTCCCTAACCTTTTACCTGACCTATACTTAATATTCTGCATTAACCTGACCTCAACCATTTGCCTTTGACCTTTAACCCCGCTTTTCAGAAGTGATCCCCATGTCCATCGTCGCCATAGTCGGCCGGCCCAATGTCGGCAAGTCGACCCTTTTCAACCGCATACTCGGCCAGCGCAAAGCGATCGTCGAGGACTTCCCCGGCGTCACCCGGGACCGCAACTATGCCGAGGTGACCCGTTTCGACCGCCCCTTTACCCTGATCGACACCGGCGGCTTCGAACCGGTCAGCGAGGACCGGCTGCTGGTGCAGATGCGCGAGCAGTCCCAACTCGCCGTCGAGGAGGCCGACCTGATCCTCTTCCTGGTCGATGGCCGGGAAGGGCTGACCGCCTCCGACCGTGAGGTGGCGCAGCTGCTGCGGCGGGTCGACAAGCCGGTTCTCTACGTGGTCAACAAGATCGACGGCGACCGCCAGGAGGCGTCGGTCGCCGAATTCTACGCGCTTGGGGTCGAGGATCTTCTCTCCGTCTCCGCCGAACATGGGCGCGGCATCGGCGAGCTGATCGACGCCATTCTCGAGCAGCTGCCTCCGGCTTCTCCAGCGGTCGCCGATGCAGAAGAGACACGGCTGGCGATCATCGGCCGGCCCAATGTCGGCAAGTCCTCCCTGGTCAACCAGCTCCTCGGCCAGGAACGGGTGGTCGCCAACCCGGCCGCCGGGACCACCCGCGACAGCGTCGACACCCTCTTCGTCCACAACGACCGCCGCTACCTGCTGATCGACACCGCCGGCATCCGGCGCAAGGGGAAGGTCAGCCAGAAGCTTGAGAAATACACGGTCATCCAGGCGCTCAAGGCGATGGACCGGGCGCACGTGGTGCTGGTGGTCATCGATGCCGTGGAGGGGGTTACCGACCAGGACCTAACGGTGGCGGGCTACGCCTACGAGAAGGGGCGGGCGGTGATCCTGGTGGTCAACAAGTGGGATGCGGTGAGCAAAGACAACAAGACCCACGGTCGCTACGTAGAGGAGCTGCGGCGCCGCTTCAAGTTTCTCGCCTTCGCGCCGGTCCTCTTCGTCTCCGCCCTTTCCGGGCAGCGGGTGAAGACGGTCATGGCCGAGGTGGAAAAGGTCTCCGCCGAGTTCAACCGCCGGGTGCCGACCGCCCAGCTCAACCAGGTCTTCGGCGACGCGGTGAAGAAACACCCGCCGCCGGTCTTCCAGGGGCAGCGGCTGAAGTTTTTCTATGTCACCCAGACCGCGGTGCGACCCCCGACCTTCGTCTGTTTCGTCAGTCGCGCCGAGGGAATCCACTTTTCCTACGAACGGTTCCTCACCAATCACCTGCGCGAGGCCTTCGGTTTTGCCGGGTCGCCGCTCCGACTGGTGTTTCGGGATCGCCAGCGCTGAGAAAAGGCCGGAAAGGCCTTTACTTCGGAAACCTCCTGGGATATAGTCTTTTCTATTTAAATTCTAGCTTGTTACACAGGTTCTTCGGAACCTTTCGGCATGGAACTGGATGCCATGAGCCTCGTTGGAAATCTTGAAGACCTCGGCCTGGGCGATATTTTGCAGATCGTCAGTCTCAGCCGGAAGTCGGGAATCCTGATCCTCAACAGCCGGGAGCGGGAGGGGGAGGTCGTCTTTCTCCACGGCCAGGTGATCCGGGCAACCTCCAGCCAGATCCAGGAAAATCTCGGTGACCTACTGTTGCGCAAGGGGCTGGTCAGTCTCGAAATACTGAAAAAGGCCCTGTTCATCCAACGCAACAGTGATCGTTCGCCGCGGCTCGGAACCATCCTGGCAGAGAAGTTTGAGCTTCCCCAGGCGAAGATCGAAGCGGCGGTCAAGGAGCAGATCGAAAAGATCGTCTTCAGCTTTTTCGACTGGACCGTGGGAGGGTTTTCCTTCGAGGTGGGCGAGCCGGAAGAAGTGGCCACCACCAGCTTCAGCCCGCTGCAGTTCATGCTCGACCAGGGGCTCAATCCCCAATGGTTGGCCATGGAGGGGAGCCGGCTTCTCGACGAGATGCGCCATCGCGGCGAATCCTTCGCAGAAACGCGCGGGGAACCGGTGGCCGATTTCGAACCGCTGCCGAACAATCCGCTGCCGGTCCAGCCTCCGGCCCGGGCCGCCGTGGCCAACGGCGAGACTGATCTCCGGGCGACGGAACCGGACCCGACCCCGGCCGAAATCCAACCCGCCGAAACGGCCCCAGCGCCGCCCGAATCCTCCGGTCCGCTGCTGCTGGTCGCCGACGATGATCAGCAGACCGGCCAAATGTTGTGTGCCCAGCTTCGCGAGCAGGGGCTTGCAGTCTCCGCCTATACCTCTGGCCGCGGATTTCTGCATGCGGTGGCCCGGGTAGTGGCGGCGGGGCAGCAGCCCCTGCTGGTAATCGACCTGATCATGCCGCGGCTGGATGGCAGCGGGATTCTTGGCGGACTGGAACTGCTGGCCCAGGTCCGGCGGCGCTTCCCCTCCCTGACGGTGATGATGATGACTGATCACCCCAATGCCGAGGCTGCGGAGCGGGCCCGGCGGCTGGGCGTCGAGGAGGTGCTGGTCAAGCCCAGGCACGGTGAGCTGCAGGGGGAACGAGGCCGGCACCTGCTGACCCTGCTCAGCGATGCCGTGACTGTGCTCGCCGGCTTGGCCGCCCGCCCGGTCGCAACGGAGGTCGGCTCCAAGGTCAACTTTGGTGCCGAACTGATGCGCGAGATTGGCGTTGAGACACCTGCCGAGCGCCTGGAGGAGAAACCGGCAACCCCAGGCCTCCACCTGCTGCGGGGGATGCTCCAGGAACTGCACAATCCGACGCTGGGGGGCGGGATCATCCTGCTGGTGCTGCGTTTCGCCAGTGAAGTGATGAATCGGGCGGTGGTCTTCTCCGTCAAGGACGACCAGGTGGTGGGCCTTGGCCAGTTCGGGCTCGAACTCAGCGGGGAAAGTGCCGATGCCAGGGTGCGGAAAATTGCCATTCCCCTTAACGAGGAGTCGGTCTTTCGTCGGGTGGTGACAGAGCTGTTGCCGATGCGCATCCACCCCGACAGCAGCCCTTGGGATACCTACCTCCAGGAGCAGCTGGGCGGCGTGCGGCCCGAAGAGGTTTTCCTCGGGCCGATCCTCAGCGAGGGGAAGGTGGTTGCGGTCCTTTACGGCGACAACTACCCCGCACCGGAGCCGATCGACGATACCGAGTCGCTGGAAATTTTCCTTTCCCAAGCCGGCCTGGCCATGGAGAAGGCGCTCCTCGAACGGCGTTTGCGCAGCCGCGAGGAGCAATGAACAGGGAGGGTCGAAGGTGGCCAAAAAAATCCTGATTGTCGAAGATTCCGCGACCATGCGGTCGCTGATCGTTTCGACGATCGCCCCGCTCGGCGAATTCACCATTGTCGAAGCCGCCAACGGCTTCGACGCGCTGCGCATCCTTCCCCGCGAGAAGGTCGACCTGGTAATTACCGATATCAACATGCCCGACATCAACGGCCTGGAGCTGGTCAGTTTCATCAAGAACAATCCCCATTACCGTACCACCCCGCTCCTGATCATCAGCACCGAAGGAAGTGACCGGGATCGCGAAAAAGGCCTTTCCCTCGGCGCCGATGCCTACCTGGTGAAACCCTTTGATCCACGGCAGCTGCAGGAGCTGATCCAGCGCTATCTTGCCAAGGAGGAGCGGTGAGCGACATGGCGTCATCCCAGGCCATCCGCGAATTTCTTGGTGAGGCCGAGGAAATCCTCGAAAAACTCAATGTCGACCTGGTGGCACTGGGCGACGGCATCGAGTCCGGGGAAGAGGACCCGGAACTGCTCAACAGCGTTTTCCGTGGCGCCCACTCCCTCAAGGGCATGGCCGGCATGTTCGGCTTTACCGACATCTCCGATCTCGCCCATCACATGGAAAACCTCCTCGACCGCCTGCGGCTGGGCAAGATCATCCTCAATACGGCCTTGCTCGAGGTGTTGTTCGAAGCCGTCGACCTGCTGACCCGGCTGGTTCACGGCAAGGGGGAGGCCGAAGATTTTACCATCGACAGCGCTCCGCTGCTGGCCCGCATCGAAGCCGCCCTCGGCAAGGGGCCGGGAGCCCAGGGGGCAGAAGGATCGCCGATTCCCCGGGCGATCCTCAACGTCCTCACCGAGTACGAGGAGCACCGGCTGCAGGAGAATCTACGCAAGGGGCGCAACCTGTTGCGCGTACAGGCCACTTTCAGCCTGTCGACTTTTGACCAGGAGCTGGCGGAACTGACCGATCTCCTCAAGCAGCAGGGGGAGGTGATCAGTACCCTTCCCTGTGCCGGCGACATCTCCGAGCGCATTGCCTTCCAGATCCTGCTCGGCACTGCTACCGAGGCGGCCGCAATTGCCGCCCTGCTCGGCCGTGACGACCTGCAGGTGGAGCAGTTTTTTGCCGGAACCGGCGCTGCCGTGCCGACCGCGGTGGAAATCTCGCGGGGGACGCCGACGCCTGGAACCGGCGCGGTCACGGAGCCGGTTTCCGAGGAGACGCCGGCTGGCGCCGAGCCCACCCGCGAGGGCGGCGACGGCGGCGCCTCGCTACGCTCCATCAGTCGCACGGTGCGGGTCGACATCGACAAGCTCGATCAGCTGATGAACATCGTCGGCGATTTGGTCCTCTCCAAGGGGGCGATCGCCGATCTCGGCCAGCGCCTACGCTCCGTCGCCGACCGCGAACTGGTAGGGACCCTGCAGAAGGCGACACGCATTCTCGAACGGCGCCTCGACGAACTGCAGAAAGGGGTCATGGAAGTGCGCATGGTCCCCATCGCCCAGCTCTTTGAAAAGATGACGCGGATCGTGCGCCGGGTTGCCGGCGAGCAGGGCAAGAAGGTTTCCCTGGATATCCGCGGCGCCGATACCGAGCTCGACAAGCTGATCGTCGAGGACCTTTCCGACCCGCTGATGCACATCATCCGCAATGCCATCGACCACGGCATCGAGCTGCCTGAAGAGCGGCTCGCCTGCGGCAAACCGGAGAAGGCCACCATTAACCTCTGGGCCTCGCAGAAGGGGAACCACGTGGTCATCGAGGTGAGCGATGACGGTCGCGGCATCGACCCGGAGAAGGTCCGGCGCAAGGCGGTGCAGAAGGGGCTGATCGCCGATAGCGCGGAGCTGAGCCGGGAGGATGTCTACGAACTAATCCTGACACCGGGCTTCTCCACCCGCGACGAGGTCAGCGAGCTCTCCGGCCGGGGGGTCGGCCTCGATGTGGTGCGCAACAACATTGCCGCCCTTTCCGGGATGCTCGAACTCGACAGCGACCTTGGGGAGGGGACGCGCATCGTCATCACCTTGCCGATCACCCTGGCCATCATCAAGGCGCTGATCGTCGAGGTCTGTGGTCGCACCTACGCGATCCCGATCAACTCCGTCCTCGAGACGCTGATGCTCGCACCCGAGGCGATCCGCAGCATCGAAAAACGGGAAATGATCGAGCTGCGCCAGAACACCCTGCCGCTGCTGCGACTGGACGATCTCTTTCGCCTGCCGGGAGCGACCCGCAGCGACGGGCGGTTTTTCGTCGTCGTCGTCGGCCTGGCGGAGAAGCGCATGGGGATCGTCGCCGACCAACTGCTCGGTCAGCAGGATGTGGTCATCAAGAGTCTGGGCAACACCCTTTCCTTTGTGCGCGGCATTGCCGGGGCCGCCGATCTCGGCAACCAGCGGACGATCCTGGTCCTCGACGTCGGCGGGCTGATGGGCGAGGCGCTGCGCGGCGAGGTCGCCGGCCTCTACAGCTGAGAGCCGCGGCGGATTCCCGGGACGGTTGGAGACGATGTACGAGGCATTCTACGGCCTGAACGAACGGCCGTTCAGCAAGACCCCCGACCCACGCTTCCTGTTCCTGAGCCGCAAGCACCGGGAAGGTTTGGCGCGGCTGGCCTTTTCCGTGGAGGAGCGGGACCTGGTGCTGCTGACCGGGGAGATCGGCTGCGGCAAGACGACCCTGTCACGGGCGCTGATGGACGAACTCGACGAGAGCTACCGGGTGTTGCTGATCGTCAATCCGCGGCTGACGCCGGTGGAATTCCTGCGCACCTTGGCGCTGCGCCTTGGCCTCGTCGAAGCCTCCCGGACCCGCATCGACCTGCTGGAACAGATCGGGGCGGAGCTGGTGCGCCTCTACCAGAAGGGGATCTGTCCGGTGCTGGTCATCGACGAGGCCCAGCTGGTGCCGTACAAGGAAACTTTCGACGAGATCCGGCTGCTGACCAACTTCCAGCTCGACGATCGTAACCTGCTCAGCGTGGTGTTGATGGGACAGCCGGAGTTGCGCAAGCGGCTCGCCCACCGGGCCTACGAGCCGCTGCGGCAGCGGGTCGGCATGCAGTATGATCTCGGTCCGCTGACCCTGGAGGAGACTGCGGGATACCTCGATCACCGCCTCCGGGTCGCCGGCGGGGCCCCGGGGCTTTTCACCGCCGAAGCGGTGGAGAAGATCTATCGCTATGCGGGGGGGATTCCGCGAAAAATAAACCATGCCGCCACCCTGGCCCTGCTCGAAGGCTTCGGGCGAGAGGCTCGCAGTCTCGATGCTACGGTGATTGCGGCGGTAATGACCGAACTCGAACTGACCCCCTGAAGGGGGAGGAACCGTCATGGACCTGGCCGATATCCGCAAAAAAGCCCGCGCCAGCAAGCTCGACCGGCCGGCTGCCATCGCTGTGCCGGCGGACGATCCCGCAGCCCCGCAGCTGCCGCCAGGGACGTCCGATCGTCTGCCGGCCCCGGCGCCGGCGGCGAACGCCTTGCCCCCGGTAACCGTAGAGCGTGATCCGCTCGCCGAACTCTTTGAGCTTCCCGGCGGCTTTGAACTGGCGACCGACGAGAGTTACCTGGCCGGCTTGCAGGAAAGTGCCGCCGAGGCCGGCGAAGCGCTCCGCCAGTGGCTGACACTGTCCCTCGGCGTCGAAACCTATGCCCTGGACATCAACCAGATCAGCGAGATCATCAAGCCCCGGGAGGTCACGGAAATTCCTCGCACCCCCGACTTCATTCTCGGCCTGATCTCCCTGCGGGGGATCATCGTGCCGGTTTTCGATCTTGGCCGCCGCCTGCACCTGGCGCCGACGCAGCTCGGGCCGGCCGCCCGGATCATCGTCTGTCATGCCGAAGGGCGCAGCGCCGGCCTGCTGGTCGATCGCATCAGCCAGGTGGTCAAGCTCCCCGAGGATTCCATCGAACCCCCGCCCCCGGTGCTTTCCGGACTCGATCGTGACCTGCTGACCGGGGTCGGAAGGCACCAGGAACGGATGTTGATACTTCTGCACCTGCCCAGCGTGTTGAACGCCGAGCTGGTCTGATGCCAAAAGGAGGCAGGCCGTGGCCAAAAAGAGGATTCTCATCGTTGAGGACGAAGAAAGTCTGCTCAAGCTGGAGAGCATCCTGCTGACGTCGAAGGGGTACGAGGTGCAGGGGGTGGCCAACGGCCGGGCGGCGCTCGAGGCGATCGCCGGGAATCCTCCCGACCTGGTGCTGCTCGATATCATGCTCCCGGAAATCGACGGCTTCGAGGTCTGCCAGCAGATCAAGGAGAACCCGGCCACGGCGCACATCCCGGTGGTGATGCTTACCGCCAAGAAGAGTCGGGAGGATATGGCCAGGGGGGAAAAAGTCGGGGCCGACTGGTACATTACCAAGCCCTTCAAATCGGCCATGGTCATCGAAACCATCCAGAGGTTTTTAAGCCGATGACTCTCCGCACCGACCCCACTCCCGCCACCGAGTCAGGCGCCCGCCAGGAAATCCAGCTAGCCTGCTTCCGCATCGGCGAGGAATATTATGGTCTTGATATCCTGCGCATTCGCGAAGTCATCCGGCCGCAGAAGCTGACGCCGGTGCCGAAGGCCCCGGAATTCGTTGAAGGGGTCATCAACCTGCGCGGCGCGGTGATCCCGGTGGTCGACCTGCGCAAACGCTTCGGCAACGCACCGACCGCCGGCGGCAAAAAAAACCGGGTCATCATCTGTGTTCTCTCCGGGAGGATTCTGGGCTTGATCGTGGATGAAGTGGCGGAGGTGCGCCGTTATTCCCGCCAAGAGGTTCAACCGGCGCCCCGCTTCCTCAAGGGACGGGGGGCCGAATTCTTTCTCGGCGTTTGCCGCCGCGGCGACGATCTGGTGATGATCGTCGACCTCGAGCGGATTCTGAGTTCCAACGAAAAGATCGATCTGCAGCAGGTCGAACTTCCCCCGGCCGGAAAGGGCGCCGGCGCCTGAGGCCCTTGGCCCGTAGCGCCCGGCTGCATACCGGCGGGGATTCCCAATGATGAGGTTGCAATGATTGTCAGCTGTCCCGAGTGTGCCGCACGGCTGCGCCTCGATTCCCAGCGGCTGTCCGGCAAGCGGGTGACTTTGCGCTGTGCCCGTTGCCGTAAAATTTTCCAGGTCGCTGTCCCCGGCAAGGGCAAGGTCGAGGAGCCGCTGCGGGTACTGATCGCCCACAGTGACGAGGAACTTTGCCGAACGGTGGTCGATGTCCTTTCCCGCGAAGGGCTCGACGGCCGGGTCTGCCACGACGGCCACCAGGCGCTGCAGAGCCTGCAGCAGGGCGGAGCCCAGGTCGCCGTCATCGATGTGGCCCTTCCCGGGCTGCTCGCCTTCGAACTCATCGAGCAGGTCCGCCGGGCCCCGCAACTAGAACATCTGCGCATCATCCTGCTTTCCTCCGTCTTTAACCGGACGGCCTACAAGCGCACGCCGACCTCCCTTTACGGTGCCGACGATTACATTGAGAAGCACCATATTCCCGACGACCTGGTGCCGAAGATCAACCGCCTGGTCGCCGCCGCCGGCCCCGGCGGAGCCGGCACCCAAGTGACGGTCGGCGCCGACTGTGCCACCGAACCGGGTTTTCTCGATGCCATGAACAATAGAATCCAGGCGGCCGAGGAACGGGAAATCGAGGGAGCCGGGGAGGCGGGACACCGCCAGAAAGCGCAGCGTCTGGCGCGGATCATCGTTTCCGACATCGCCCTTTACAACCAGGAACGGGTTGATGAAGGGGTACAAGGTGATCGCTTCTACGAGTTGCTTGCCAATGAAATAGCCGAGGGCAGGCGCCTGTTTCTGGAACGCCTGCCCGCCGGCGGCGAGGCCCCGCTGGAGATTCTGGAAGAGGCCCTGGAAGCAATTATCCGGGACCGGCGCAGGGAACTCGGGCTTTAACCGATCGGCCAGGGGAAATACGTGGATCAGAAACGGGAACTGGAAAATCGGCTTTTGGACAGCGACGAAGAAACCCGCCTGCAGGGCCTGAAGGAACTGTCCCGCCGCGGCGTTGGCGACGTCCTGCCTGCCCTCTACCGGGCGCTGGGGGACTCCAGTTGGCGGGTCCGTAAGGAGGCGGTGGAGATCTTTCTCGGCCTGCCTGCTGCCGCCTCTTTGTGTGGCGAGGTCTGTGAACTGCTCCATTCCCAGGAGAATGCCGGCCTGCGCAACGCGGCGGTTGAAATCCTCACCCGCATTGGCCGGGCGGCCCTCCCCGGGCTTCTCGAGGAATTGACCTGCCAGGACCACGATGTCCGCAAGTTCGCTCTTGATATTCTCGGCGCTATCGGCGATCCGTGTGCTGCGGCGGGCATGATCCGGGCTCTGGCCGACGAAGATGGCAATGTGCGCGCTGCGGCAGCCGAGAACCTCGGCAGGCTGCAGGTCGCCGAGGCGGTACCGGCCCTTCTCGACGTTCTGGAACAGGCTGACCTGCTGCTGCGATTCACCGTTCTCGAGTCCCTCGGGCAGATCGGCCAGGTGGTTCCCGTGACGCGGCTGTTGACGCTGGCGCGCGATCCCCTGGTGCGCAAGGCGCTGTTCGCTTGTCTCGGTCGGGTCGGTGGCCTGGAGGCGGTCCCCCGCCTGGTCGATGGGCTGTGCGACGAGATGGGCAACGTGCGGGAAGCGGCTGCCCTCGCCCTGTGCGAAATCGCCGCTGACGGGGACGCGGCGTTCTGGTCGCAGCTGCGGGAATTGGCCGGGGCCGATCATGCCGATGCCCTGATCGGTCTCCTCGCCAGCCCTGGTGCTGCGGTGCGCAAGGCGGCGCTTACCCTGCTAGGCGGTTGCGGTGATGCCCGCCATGCCCGCCGGTTGCTGGCCTGCTTCGATGAGGAGGAGTTGCGCGATACCGCGGTGTGGGCTTTGGCGAACCTGGACCAGAGCGCCGCCTGTTCCCTGACCGAGCTCTGGCCCGGGGCCGATGCCCCGACCCGGACCAGCCTCGCCTACGTTATCGGCAGCTCCGGTTGCCGGCCCGCCAATGACCTGCTGATCGAAGGGCTGGCCAGCGGCGACCCCGGGCTGCGGCTGATGTCGGCCCGTTCCCTCGGGCTGCTCGGTGAGAGCGCCTCCCTCGAGCCGCTGGTTGCTGCGCTGCGGGGGGCGGACGAGGAGCTGCTAGAGGCCGCCAGCCAGGCTCTATACCGCCTCGCTCCGGGCTGCGCTGACGCGGCCGTGCCGGCGCTGCGGCCGCTCCTCGAGGAGGAGGAACCTGCCTTGCGCGCTGCCGCGGTCACCATCCTCGGTACCTGCGATGGGCCCGAGGTCGCAAAAATCCTGCAGTTTGCCCTCAAGGACGAGGCGGCAGCGGTCCGGCGGGCAGCGGTGCGGGCCATCGAGAGGAGGCCGGGGGAGGAGCAGGCAGCCTCGCTGATGCTAGCCCTGACCGATGAGGATAACGACGTGCGGCGCCTGGCAGCCGAAGCCCTTGCCGGCGGGGGCCAGGGGGCGCTGGGCGCCCTGGAACTGGCTCTCCAGGACGAGGATCTCTGGGTGCGTGCCGCGGCGGTCCGTTCCCTGGGGCGGATCGATGGCAAAGCGGCGCTGGTACTGGTGGAAAACGCCATCGGCGACGGCGTCGGGCTGGTTGCCATTGCCGCCCTGGAAACCCTCGGTGAACTTGATCCGGCCGGGGTTCCGGCGCGAGCCGGGGGCGCCCTCTCCCACGGTGACGAAGAGGTGGTCATTGCAGCCATCCACCTGCTTGCGGGCAGCGGAAGCTGCGACTGGCTGGAAGGCCGTGCGGAGGAGCTGCTCAACCATCGGCACTGGGAGGTGCGCCTCAATGCCGCCCGAGCCATCGCCGGCCTGCTCGGGCCGACCTGCGCCGGGCTGCTCGAAAGCCGGCTGCTGGTCGAGGGGGAAGATCTGGTACGCCAGGCGCTCCAAGACCTGCTGGCCGATCTCCGCATCGGGGAGGGGTAGGTCTCCAATGCTCCTGCTGGCCCCGGACATCCCGATGAGCCCTGACGAATTCCGCCTGTTGCGGGATTTCGTCTATCAGCATTGCGGACTGAACTTCACCCAGGACTCCAAATACCTGCTGGAGAAGCGGCTCGGCAAACGCCTCCAGCACCACCACCTGAAGAGTTTTAAGGACTACTACTACCTGCTGCGCTACAACCAGAACAAGGACCAGGAACTGGCCGAGGTGGTCGATCTGTTGACCACCAACGAAACCTACTTCTTCCGCGAGGATTTCCAGCTGCGCAGCTTCACCGAGGAAATCCTCCCCGAGATCCACCGGCGCAAGGAACTGGAGGGGGACCGGCGGCTGCGCATCTGGAGTGCCGGCTGCTCGACCGGCGAGGAACCCTACACCATCGCCATGCTGCTCCTCGAACAGCCGGCCTTCGCCGACTGGCAGATCGATATCATCGGTACCGACATCAGCCAGCGAGTGCTGCAAATCGCCCGCAAGGGGGTCTATGGAAATTCCTCCTTCCGGGTCACTCCTCCGGAGTTCCAACGCCGTTACTTCACCGAGGTCGATGGCAAATTCCGAATTGCCGACCGGGCCAAAAACCTGGTGACGATCAGCCATCTCAACCTCTTCGATGCACCCCGGGTCGGCCTGCTCGGCCGGATGGACGTGGTCTTCTGCCGCAACGTCATCATTTATTTCGACCTCGCGGCCAAAAAGCGGGTCATCGAGAGCTTCTCCCAGCGCCTGCGGCCCGAGGGGTTCCTGCTGCTCGGCCACAGCGAATCGCTGATGAACATCAGCAATGCCTTTGTCCTGCGCCACTTCGTCCACGACATGGTCTACCAGCGCCCGGCCCTTGCCGGTGCCCGGGAGATGACGCCATGACCGGCCGGATCCGGGTGCTGGTGATCGACGATTCGGCCTACAATCGCCGGACCATCACCAAGATGCTCGAGGAGATTTCCGGGGTGGAGGTCATTTCCTACGCCTGCGATGGCGAGGAGGGGCTGCGCAAGACCCTCGACCTGCGTCCCGACCTGATCACCCTCGACCTGGAAATGCCGCGCATGGACGGGTTCACCTTCCTGCGCATCATCATGCAGAACCGGCCGACTCCGGTGATTGTCGTCTCGGCCCGCAGCGACGACCAGAATGTCTTCAAGGCCCTGGAGTTCGGCGCGGTGGAGTTCGTCGCCAAGCCGACAGCGCGGATCTCCCCGGACCTCTTCAACATTCGGGAGGACCTCGAGCGCAAGGTGCTGGCCATTGCCGGCGCCGACATGGACAAGGTGCTGCATCGCCCGGCTCCAGAAACCCGTTTGCGGAGGCCGGGTCCGGCTCCCCGCCCCGAGGAGAGCGGGATCTGCCAGGTGGTGATCGGCTCCTCTACCGGTGGACCGCCGGCGCTGCAGACGATCTTCTCCGCCATCCAGCAGCCGCTGGCAGTGGGGTTCGCCATCTCTCAGCACATGCCCCCCGGCTTTACCCGGGCTTTTGCCGAACGCCTCAACCGCTTCTGTGCCCTCGAGGTCCGCGAAGCCAGGCCCGGCGACGTGATGGCGCCCGGCCGGGTGTTGATCGCTCCCGGCGGCAGCAACCTGCTATTCCGCCGGAGCGGCAGCGAGGTGCAGGTCGATGTGGTCGATCCGGCAGCCGGACAGCGCTACGTACCTTCGGTAGACGCCATGTTCCGGTCGGCAGCGGAAATCTACGGGCCGCGCCTGCTCGGGGTGGTGCTGACCGGGATGGGCAACGACGGTGCCCAGGGGGTCATGCGAATCAAGGAACGGGGCGGCAAGGTGCTTGCCGAAGCTGAGGAGAGCAGCGTGGTCTTCGGCATGCCCAAAGAGGCGATCGCCACCGGCACCGTCGACGCGGTGGTGTCGTTGCCTGGGGTTTGCGACCGGATTCTGCGCCTCTGCGGTTATTAACCGGAAGGCATGAAATAGTGGATATTTTTTCATGGGGCTGTTAGGATTGCCGCTGTTGTCAGTCTTCCGTGCATGTGAGGAGAACCGGGATGTCCGAACGGGATGAGGATAAGGGCCTGAGCGTCAAGCGGGGCGAAGAATTCCTGCAGATCTTCAAGAAGGGTGCCGAGTTCACCCAGGATCTGCTCAAGGAGAACGAGCGCCTGCGGTACCAGCTCCTGCAACTGGAGGAGGGGGCGCGCCTGCGCCAGGAAGAGGCCGGCGTGGATCCCGAACTCGACCACCTGCGCAACCGGGTCGATGAACTCGAGCAGGAGAAGCAGGAGATTCTCGACCGGATCAAGCATGTTGAAGCGGAGAACCAGGATTTCGCCAATCGCTACGTCGATATTGAAAACGAAAACAACATGCTGGCCAACCTCTACATTGCCTCCTTCCAGCTCCATTCGACCCTTGATTTCCGAGAAGTGCTGCAGGTTATCATCGAGATCATCATCAACCTGATCGGCGCCGAGGAATTCGGCATCATGCTGCTCGACGAAAAGACCAACCGGCTGACCACCATGGCCAGCGAAGGTCTCGATCAGCATACCCTACCGTCGGTCGAGCTGGGGCAGGGGATCATCGGCCAGATGGCCAAGACCGGCGAGAACTACTTCATCGACGATTTGGAGAACTACCAACGCGATTTTACCCACCCGATCGTCTGCATCCCGCTCAAGATCAAGGAGCATGTGATCGGTGTCATTGTCATCTATAAGCTTCTCGAACAAAAGAGCCGTTTTGCCGAAGTTGACTTTGAGCTCTTTACCCTGCTGGCCGGACATGCCGCTACCGCGATCTTCTCGTCCAAGCTCTATTCCGAGTCGGAGCGCAAGCTGTCCACTATCCAGGGTTTCATTGACCTGATGACCAAGTAATTGTCGCGGAGGGATTGCAATGTCCACCTATAAAGTTCTGGTAGTCGAAGACTCACCGACCATGCGCCAGCTAATCGTTTTCGCCCTCAAGCGAATCCGCGGGCTGTCCATCGTCGAAGCCAACGACGGTGTCGACGGCCTGAAGAAGCTCTCCAGCGACAAGTTCGACCTGATCTTCACCGATATCAACATGCCGATCATGGACGGCCTCAAGCTGGTGAGCCTGGCCCGCAATGACCCGGGTTACAAGGCGGTGCCGATCGTGATCATCACCACCGAGGGGGCCAACGAAGACCGGGAGCGGGCCTTGGCCATCGGCGCCAACGACTACATCACCAAACCTATCCAGACGGTCCGCATCATCGATGTGGCCAAGAATCTGCTTAATATCACCGGCTGAGCCAGGCGGGTCCGGCGGCCTGTAGCCGCTTGACAAGGATGGCCGGCATCATGTCTAATGTCCGCCTGCCCGGATGCACCGGACAGGTCCATTGCCTGCAAGGAGGTCCCTTTGGCCAAGGAAGAAGCGATCGAAGTCGAAGGCTCGGTTATCGAACCGTTGCCCAATGCCATGTTCCGCGTCAAGCTCGACAATGGCCATATCGTGCTGGCCCACATCTCCGGCAAGATGCGCAAGTTCTACATCCGCATCCTTCCCGGTGACCGGGTAACCGTCGAACTCTCCCCCTACGACCTGACCCGCGGCCGCATCACCTATCGCGAAAAGTAACTGTGGTGCGGCTCCCCTTGGTCCACCCCGGCAGGTGGTGGTCCGGGCTCGGCCTGCCGCCCATGCCTGCGCATTACTGACCCCAAGATACCGGCACCGGCCGGTATTCCTGTTTGTAACCGGGTAGCCACCAGGTTACGGAGGCGCTATGCAAGAACGTTACAACCCCGCCGAGATCGAGGCCCGTTGGCAGCAGTTCTGGGAGGAGCGTGGGACCTTCCGGGTCGGCGAGGACCCGGCAAAGCGCAAATTCTACCTGCTGGAGATGTTTCCCTACCCCTCCGGCCGGATTCATATGGGGCACGTTCGCAACTACTCGATCGGCGACGTGGTTGCCCGCTTCAAGCGCCTCCAGGGATACAACGTTCTCCATCCGATGGGGTGGGATGCCTTCGGGATGCCGGCGGAGAACGCCGCCATCCAGCACGGCACCCATCCGGCGAAGTGGACTTACGAGAACATCGCCAACATGCGCTCCCAGATCAAGAAGATGGGCCTCTCTTACGACTGGTCCCGGGAGTTGGCGACCTGCGACGTTGACTACTACAAGTGGGAGCAGCTGATCTTTCTGCGCATGCTGGAGAAGGGGCTGGCCTACAAGAAAAGCTCGACCGTCAACTGGTGTCCCTCCTGCCAGACGGTCCTCGCCAACGAACAGGTGGAGGACAACTGCTGCTGGCGCTGCGACAGCGAAGTGATGGCCAAGGAGCTCGAGCAGTGGTTCTTTCGCATCACCGACTATGCCGAAGAACTGCTCGCCGAAACCTGGAACCTGCCGGGCTGGCCGGAGCCGGTCCTGACCATGCAACGCAACTGGATCGGCAGGAGTACCGGCTGCGAGATTGACTTCCCGCTCGCCGGCCGTAAGCAGGCGATCAAGGTCTTCACCACCCGCCAGGACACCCTGTTCGGGGCGACCTTCATGAGCCTCGCTCCCGAGCACCCACTGGCCCTGGAACTGGCCAGCGCCGAGCAGCGTCCGGCGGTGGAGGCGTTCATCGCCAAGGTCCGCAAACAGGACAAGGCGCGGCGCACCAGCGACGATTTCGAAAAGGAAGGGGTTTTCACTGGCGCCTACTGCGTCAATCCGGTCACCGGCTGGCAAATGCCGGTTTATCTGGGCAACTTCGTGCTGATGGATTACGGTACCGGGGCGGTAATGGCGGTGCCGACCCACGACCAGCGCGATTTCGAGTTCGCCCGCAAGTACGACCTGCCGCTCAAGGTGGTCATCCAGCCCGCCGGCGACACCCTCGATCCGGCGACCATGGCCGAAGCCTGGACCGGGCCGGGGGCGCTGGTCAACTCGGGGCGCTTCGACGGACTCGACAACGAGGCGGCCAAGGAGGCGATCGCCGACTACCTGGCCGCCGAGGGAATCGGCCACAAGAGCGTCAACTGGCGGCTGCGCGACTGGGGGGTCTCCCGCCAGCGCTACTGGGGGACGCCGATTCCGGTCATCTACTGCGACACCTGCGGGG
Organism: uncultured delta proteobacterium; assembly: GCA_963806685.1. Classification (GTDB taxonomy): domain Bacteria; phylum Desulfobacterota; class Desulfuromonadia; order Desulfuromonadales; family DDH964; genus DDH964. The sequence continues at coordinate 85,901 of CAWDZB010000006.1, read as the reverse complement.
TGGTGCCGGTGCCGGAGACGGATCTGCCGGTGGTGCTGCCGACCGACGTCGAATTCACCGGCGAGGGGGGAAGTCCGCTGGCCAAGTCGGCCTCCTTTCTCGATGTCGACTGCCCCTGCTGCGGCGGCACGGCCCGCCGCGAGACCGACACTTTCGACACCTTCGTCGAGAGTTCCTGGTACTTTGCCCGCTATGCCTGCCCCGGTTTTGCCGGTGGGCCGCTCGACAAGGCCGCGGCCGAGTACTGGCTCCCCGTCGACCAGTACATCGGCGGCATCGAGCACGCCGTCATGCACCTGCTCTACGCCCGCTTTTTCACCAAGGTCCTGCGCGATCTTGGGATGATGCAGGTCGACGAGCCGTTCTCCAACCTACTCACCCAGGGGATGGTCTGCATGGAGACCCGCTCCTGCCCGACCCACGGCTGGCTCTACCCGGAAGAGGTGGTCGACGGCAACTGCGGCAAGTGCGGCAAGTCGGCGGCGGTAGGCCGCACCGAGAAGATGAGCAAGTCTAAAAAGAACGTCGTCGATCCCGACCACCTGATCAAGCGCTACGGGGCCGACACCGCCCGACTCTTCTCTCTTTTCGCCGCACCGCCGGAAAAGGACCTGGAGTGGAACGAGGCGGGGGTGGAAGGGTGCTATCGGTTCCTCGGCCGGGTCTGGCGCGGGGTCTTCGACAACCTCGCGGCCATCCAGGGCGCCGTGCCGGCGACCACAGCCGACGGAGCAGGGCGGGAACTGCGCCGTCAGGTGCACCGCACGATCAAGAAGGTCACCGAGGATATCGACGGCCGGTTTCACTTCAACACCGCCATCGCCGCGGTGATGGAACTGGTCAACGCGATCTACGCTTTCGAGGGCAAGAACGAGCATCCTGAAGTGCTGCGCGAGGCGCTGGAGAGCGTAGTGCGGCTGCTGGCCCCCTTCGTTCCCCATATCGCCGAGGAGCTCTGGGCGGTCATGGGCCACGCCGACGGCCTCGATGCGGCCGGCTGGCCGAGTTGGGAGGCGGCGGCGCTGATCGAGGACGAGCGGACCATCATCGTCCAGGTCAATGGCAAGGTGCGCGGCAAGGTCACGGTGGCTGCCGATGCTGACGAGGCGACGGTCCGCGCCGCAGCCCTCGCTGAGCCGAACGTCGCCCGCTTCCTCGAAGGAGCGACGGTGCGCAAGGTGGTCGTGGTTCCCGGCCGCCTGGTCAACGTGGTGGCCGGATGAAGCGTTTAAGCTGGCTTCTCCTTTGCGTTCTGCTGCTGGCTGGCTGCGGCTATCATCGGCCGGGGCAGGGGGAGAGCCTCGGCCAGGTGAGCGCCCTGCAGGTGCAGCTCTTCGTTAATCAGACCTACGAGCCCTTTCTGGAGAACGTCCTTACCAACGCCGTTACTCAGCGCTTTCTGCGCACCCAGCGCTGGCGGCTGGTGGAAAACCCGGCCCAGGCCGATGCGGTCTTCTCCGGCACCGTGGTCGACTATCGCAGCGTCCCGGTCTCCTTCGATGCCAAGGATAACGTCCTTGAGTACCGCGCCCAGATCAAGGCCGCTGGGGAGTTGCGTCGCCAGGAGGACGGACGGGTGTTGTGGAAGGGGACACTGACCTGGAGCGAGGAATATCCCGGAAGCCTCGATAAGGGGCGGCAGGAGGACGAGGAGGCGGTAGCCATCAACAGCATCGCCGAGCGCCTGGCTGAGGAGTTCTATTTTCACCTCACGGACAACTTCTGAGGTGCCGGTAAACGGGAAGCCATGACCCCTGCGGAACTGCAACGGGCTATTGCCGAACAACGCATTCCATCGTTGCTTTGCGTGTGCGGCGAAGAGAGTTACCTGGTCGAGCAGGCCTGGCGGCAGGTACTGGCCGCCGCCGTTCCCGAGGACGCCCGTGACTTCAATTTCCAGCAGTTCCAGGGGAAGGAGGCGAAGGCCGCGACGCTCCTTGATGCGCTGCTCACCCTGCCGGTCTTTGCGCCGCGGCGACTGGTGCTGGTCAAAAACGCCCACGAGCTGCCGGCTGCCGAGCAGGATGGTCTTCTCGACTATCTGCACGCCCCCCTGCAGGAGTCGGTGCTGCTGCTGGTCTGCGCCAAGGTCGATGCCCGCCGCAAGTTTTTCCAGGCTTTCAAGAAGGCGGGCGGACTGCTCGAATTCAAACGTCTCTACGACAACCAGATCCCGGGCTTCGTCCGCGACCGGCTGCGCGACGCCAATCGGTCGATGACCGAGGACGCCCTGGCACTCTTCTGCCGCCGGGTAGGCAGCGATCTGCAGGAAGTGGTGGGGGAGCTGGGAAAACTCTTCGCCTATCTCGGCGAACGGGACCTGGCCGACGTTGACGACGTTGCCGCGGTGGTTTCCGACAGCCGCGTAGACAGTATCTTCGAGCTGACCAACGCCCTTGGCAACGGCGACAGCGGCGAAGCGCTGCGCCTCCTTGGACGGCTGCTAGCCGACGGTCAGGCGCCGCTTCTGGTTCTTAACCTGATCGTGCGCCACTTCCGGCAGCTGTGGCAGACCCGCGAGCTGCTCGACCAGGGGGCCGGTTCCGGTGAGGTGGCCCGCCGGGTCGGGGTCAATCCCTACTTCGTCGACAGCCTGGTCCGTCAGGCGCGGCGTTTCTCCTCGCCTCGCTTCCGGCGCGCCTTTGAGCTCTTCCTCGATACTGATCTCGCCCTCAAGTCGAGCGGCGCTCATCCCGCGCCGTTACTGGAGAAGTTGATTCTGGAGATTGCAGGACCGAGGCCGTAAGCCGCTATCGGTCTGGGATTGCCCAGCGGGTTTCGGACGCTCATCCCGAAAAACCCCGGGGGAGCGGCTTTGTGCTTGGCGCCCTTGATGGCGATAGGCAAATCCGCGCCCCTTCGACTCCCTTCCGGACAAAAAAGGGGCCGCGGTGGCGGCCCCTCGAAGCTTGCTCTGGAAATCGGAACTCAGGCGAGGCTGTTAACCAGCTTGCTCAGCCGGGAAATCTTGCGGCTGGCAGTTGCCTTGTGGATGATCCCCTTGCTGGCGGCCTTGTCGATGAACGGCACAGCGCGCTCCAGGGCGGCCTGGGCACCGGCGGTGTCGCCTTCGGCGACAGCGCTGCGGACCTGCTTGACGAAGGTGCGCATGGTCGAGCGGACGTGGGTATTGCGGGCGGCGCGGACGGCGTTCTGCTTGTTGCGTTTGATCGCGGACTTGTGATTGGCCAAGGTCCTATCCTCCAACGGTGTGGTGAGAATTCGTATGCTGACTCTGTTTGCTGGTGGTGATTTATAACACCGCCAAGAGCGTCAGTCAAGTTAAAAAAATTCCAATTCGTATTGATAAACCATTTATTCCCGGTAGCTTAACTCCTGTCTACAGTGAATTAAATAAAAATAATCCAACTACTTCGAGGTTTTGGAGAGTCTGAAGAGGAATAAGGACGACATGTCGGAAAAGGCACAGATCACCCGGGCCACCGGAGTCATGGGACTAGCGACGGGGCTGAGCCGGATCGCCGGTCTGGTGCGCGATATGGTGGTGGCGTCCCTGTTCGGGGCCGGCTTCGGCACCGATGCCTTCTTCATGGCCTTCACCATTCCCAATCTTCTGCGCCGTTTCTTCGCGGAGGGGTCGCTGACCGCCGCCTTCGTCCCGACCTTCTCCGACGTGCTTCACAAGCAGGGGGAGGACGAGGCCCGGCGCGTTGCCGCCATCTGCTGGACGCTGCTGACCCTGGTGATGGTGGCCGTGGTGGTGGTCGGTATCTTCTGCTCGCCACTGGTGGTGAAGATGATCGGCTACGGCTTCGGCAGCGTAGCGGGGAAGCTGGCGCTGACCGACACCCTCAACCGGGTGATGTTCCCATACATTCTGTTTGCCAGCCTGCTCGCCCTGCTGACCGGGGTGCTCAACGTCTTCGGCCACTACTTTCTGCCTTCCCTCTCCCCGCTGCTCCTCAACTTGGCGATGATCCTCTGCGCACTGCTGTTGGCGCCCTATTTCCAGGTACCGATCATGGCCCTGGCGATCGGCGTCCTGATTGGTGGGCTGCTACAACTGCTGCTGCAGCTGCCGATGCTCAGGCGTTACCAGTTGTCGCTGCGCCCCGATTTCCACTTCGGCCACCCGGCGGTGCGCAGGGTCGCGCGATTGATGGTGCCGGGACTCTTCGGGGTCGCCATTTACCAGATCAATGTCCTTGTCACCCGGCTCCTTGCCTCCTTCCTCCCCCAGGGGAGCGTCTCCTACCTCTACTACGGCCAGCGTCTCTTCGAATTTCCCCAGGGGATTTTCATCGTTTCCCTCGCCCAGGCGGTGCTGCCGGCGATGAGCCGCCAGGCATCGCTCGGCGACCGCGAGGGGCTCAAGGAGTCGCTGCGCTTTGCGCTGGTGCTGCTGAGTCTGGTGATCCTGCCGGCGGTGGTCGGCCTGCTCCTTTGCGCCACCCCGATTTTCAGCCTCTTTTTCATGGGCGGCGCCTTTTCCTTCCACGATGTGCAGCAAACCGCCCTGGCCCTTTGCGCCTATGCGCCCGGGCTGCTCTTCGTCGGCATCAGCCGGGTGGTGGTGCCGACTTTCTACGCCATGAAAGATACGCGCACGCCGGTCTGGATTTCCCTCTGGACGCTGCTCGTCAATGCCGGCCTTGGACTGGCGCTAATGGGACCGCTCAGGCATGCCGGGCTGGCCCTGGCCCTGACCCTCTCGGCTGTCTTCAACAGCCTGCTGCTGATCTGGGCGCTGCGCCGCAAGATCGGCCATCTCGGCCTGATGTCGGTCGGTCGTTCCGTGCTGCGTACCGTGGTTCCGCTGCTGGCGATGGCCGGTGTGGTCTACCTGCTGCTCGGCCTGGGCGACTGGGCGGCGCCGGGATTGCGTATCGCCAAGGGGGCTATCCTTGCGGCGGCGATCGGTGCCGGGCTGCTGGTTTACGGCGGTGGCTGCTTCCTGTGCCGGGTACCCGAAGCCGACCGGGTCATGGTATTATTGGTCGACAAACTACGCAGGAGGAGGAAATGAGACGCAAAGCGGCCGAGCAGGCCACGGCTTTTCGGGTCGGCGCTACTCCGGCCGGCTGGCTGGGGGTGGTAGCCGGTCCCCGGGGTGTATTAGAGATCGTCTTCGAAGCGACGGAGGAGGCGGTTCGCAACCGGTTGGCGAATCGTTACCCGGGGCTCCGAGAAGACGGGGAGGGGGCTTGTGCAATGGCGCTTTCCCAGCTGCAGGATTTTTTCGCCGGCCGCCGCCGCCGCTTCGACCTTCCCCTCGACCTGGGGGGACTCACCCCCTTTGCCCGGGACGTGCTGGCGGCGCTGTGCCAGGTACCGGCGGGGGCGACCGTTAGCTACGGCGAACTGGCGGATCGTGCCGGGCACCCCGGGGCGGCACGCGCCGTCGGCCGGGTGATGGCCGGAAACCCCCTGCCGCTTGTCGTTCCCTGCCACCGGGTGGTCGGCGCCAGCGGGGCACTGACCGGTTACTCTGGTGCCTCCGGGGTGGCGACCAAACATTGGCTGCTGGCCTTTGAGGAGCGCTTCGCCTGAAAGGAAAGGTGGAAACCGTTGCCCAGGAAAACGAACCCCGTCGACTGCTTGCGGTCGACGGGGTTTTTGTTTGCGGGGTGCGGTTCAAGTGTTGAAAGTGGGAGAAAAACCCCCGGGCCGCTATCCCGGGGTTTTAACTTTGCCTATGCAGGCTTTGTCCTTGGGTCGGTGAAGGGCAAAACCGCCGGGTCTCGTCCCAGAAAAGTAACCAAAAGAGTCCGGGCTGCCGCCGGCATGGGAAGGTGGCGGTCCCGGTTGGCGATCAGCCACCGGCGAAGCTGATAATTAGGGCGTCTTCGCTTGCTCCATCTGCGAAGGGTGGGGGCGTTCCGGTATGCTACGAAGCGGAGCGAACTCCGGCGCTGCTAGGCATAAAAGCCTTGACGACCGGGACCGGAGAACCTGCGGCCTCGGGATTCAGAAATCACCTCCCGGATTCGGACCGGTTAACGGCGTGCTGCCGAATAGGGCGGAAACGGAAAGCCGAACCGGTTATTCAAGGCGTCCGCACTGGCGCAGCGCCTCGTAGAGCACGATGCCGGCAGCGGTGGAGAGGTTGAGGCTGCGTACCTCGGGGACGAAGATCGGGATGCGGATCGTTCGCTCGGGGTGGGCGGCGACCAGCTCGGTGGGCAGGCCGCTGGTCTCGCGACCGAAGATCAGCAGGTCGCCGGGGCGGAAGTCGGCCGCGACATAGGAGCGCCGGGCGCTCTTGGTGGCAAGCCAGAAGGGGGCGGCGGGGAAGGCGGCGAACAGTTCCTTCAGCGACGGCCAGCGGCGGACATCGATCACCGGCCAGTAGTCAAGCCCGGCGCGCTTCAGGTAGCGATCGTCCAGAGAAAAGCCGAGCTTGCCGACCAGGTGCAGGACGCTGCCGGTAGCCCCGCAGAGCCTGGCGATGTTGCCGGTGTTGGGCGGGATCTCCGGCTCGACGAGGACGATGTGGAAGGGGTCGGCGCTCATTTCATTCCCGCCAGCGGCGGTGAACCCAGAACCACTGGGTAATGTCGCGACGTACCGCGGCCTCGATCTTGGCCGTGAGCAGCGCGGTGCCTTCGACCACCGCCTCAGGCGAGGGATCATTGGGAAGCGGGAAGGGTTCCCCAAATTCAACCTCATAGCGGTTGTCCACTGTGCGCCAGCAGAAGGCCGTGACGATCGGGACCTGTTGCTTCATAGCAATCTGGGTGATGATCGGCGTGGTCCAGGCAGGGCGTCCGAAGAAGGGGACCTGGACCGCGCGATGCGGGGTGGTGTGCTGGTCGATGAGGAGCCCGACCGCTCGATTCTCGGCCAGCGACTTGAGAATCCGGCGGGCGCCGTGTCTGGCGTCGAGAACGCGGCACCCCTGCTGTTCGCGCATGCGCTGGAAGTAGCGGTCGATATAGGGATTCTTCATGCGCTTGGCAACGAAGTCGGCGGGGAAACCGAGGCTCGGCAGGAGCACACCGCCGACTTCCCAGAAACCGACGTGGCCAGTGAGAAGGATCACTCCGCGGCCGAGGGCGAAGGCGTCGCGCAGATGCTCGGCCCCGCGGACGGTGACGTAACGCTCGAGGACGCGGGAATCGTTGAACCGGTCGAGGAGCAACATCTCCACCCCGCTGAGACCGAGGTGGCGAAAGATGCCGACCAGCGTCCGTTCCAATTCGCCGGGGCCCATTTCCGGGAAGGCCCGCTGCAGATTGCGGCGGGCGGTGCGCCGTCGTTTGCCGAGCAGGTGGCGGCTAAGGCGGCCGAGGCCGGCGCCGATGGCCAGGGACCAGGATCGCGGCAGGGCGCGGATGAACCCGGCAAAAGCCTGGAAGAGGATAAATTCGACGAGGTTTTTGAGTCTGCGATCGGCCATGGATTGATTCGGAGCAAAGGGGTGACGGGCGTCTAACGGCGCCGCCGGAAGGGTGGGATACTACCACGTTCAAGAGGGAGGAACCAAGCGAATTTGCCGGTTTCGAAAGAAGCACCGAACAAAAAGGGCGGGCCCGAAGGCCCGCCCTTTTTGTTCGGTGCAGGATTGCTGCTTACCAGGTCGCGCTGCCGTGGCAGCCGACGCAGGTCTTGGTTGAAGCATTGTAGCTGCTGATTCTGGTCGAACCGCCGCCGATGGTGGCCGAAGCCGGTCCTTCCATGGTGGTGGTGTCGAGGCGGCCGAAATGATTGGTCGCCAGGGTGGAGGTGTTGTGGCAGTCGGTGCAGGCACGACCAGAGTGTTTACTATGCTTTCCGGAGTTGTAGCTGTTGTACTGCCCGGTGCCGGAGGCATGACAGGATTTGCAGTCGGTGTTGACATTCAGGCTGCCGGTGAACCAATCCGGGGTCGTCTTCCCACCATGACAGCTGACGTTGACACAGGTGTCCGAACCGTCCGGGTTGAGCCCGGCAACGCCGCTCTTGGCATTGTAGGCCGATTTGATATTGATATCGATAGTGCCATTGTGGCTGGCGCCGGAATGACAGACGTCACAGTTGGTGCCGACCCCGGCCAGGGCCTGGTGGGTGGTATGGGCACCTGCTTCGTTGGGATAGGCGCTGCCGCTCGGGGGTTGGCCGTGGCAGGCCGTGCAGTCGCTGTAGTCGGGGCCGCTCGGGGTTCCGGAAACGGCCGGCGGCAGGGCGTCGGCGATGGCCTGGACCTCAGCCGCGGTCAGGCTGAGGGAGCCCATGCCGCCAAGATTTGCATCGATCGCCGCCTGGATCTGCGCAGCGGTGGCGCCGGCCTTGGTAGTCGTGGCGAGGGGGTTATGGCAGCCGGCGCATTCCGAGGTGTAAAGGGCTGCACCGTCGATGGTCGTAGGCGTGCCGGGAGCGGGAGTCGGGGCCGGCGCGGGGGCCGGCGGCAGAACGTCGGCGATCGCCTGGACTTGGTCCGCCGCCAGGCTAAGAGAGCCCATGCCGCCGAAGTTACCGTCGATGGCCGCCTGGATTTGCGCGGCGGTGGCACCGGCCTTGGTGGTATTGGCGAGATCGCCGTGGCAGGTGGCACAGTTGTTGGCGTAGAGGGTAGCGCCGTCAAGAGTCGCTACAGGCGCCGAAACGGCCGCAAGGGCATCGGCGATGGCCTGGATTTCCGCCGCGCTCAGGTTGAGAGAGCCCATGCCCCCAAAGTTCGCAGTGATTGCCGCCTGGATCTGGGCGGCGGTTGCGCCGGCCTTGGCGCTGCTGGCGAGGGCTCCGTGGCAACCGGCACAATCGTTGGCGTAGAGGGTCGCACCATCGGGTGCCGGCGCCGGGGTCGGAGTGGGCGTTGGGGTTGGGGTTGGGGTTGGGGTTGGGGTTGGGGTGGTTGCCGGCGCAAGGGCGTCGGCGATGGCCTGGATCTCCGCCGCGGTCAGGCTGATGGCACCCATGCCCCCATAGTTCGCAGTAATAGCTGCCTGGATCTGCGCAGCGGTGCGGCCCATCTTGGAGCTGCTGGCAAGGGCCCCGTGACAACCGGCACAATCGTTGGCGTAAAGGGTCGCGCCGTCCGGCGCCGCAACTTCACCCACCCGGGCAGCATAGTATTGGTGGGCGACAGCCGGTGCGGTGGCCAGCGTGTTGTCGACTACGGTCTGAATAGCACTCGATGAGAGTGAACCGCCATTGGTCATCATGTTCTGGCGCACATTGTTGCTGACCGCCTGGCAGAGGTTGGCGGCGGTACGGATGAAGTCGTCCACGTTCATCGGGGAACCGGAGGTAACAACGGACGAGTCGCTGGCCAGGGATTGATAGGTTGCCTGGCTGACGATATCGGTGACTGCCGTTACCATACCCTGCCACAAGGTAGCATTGTTCGGATCCGTCATGCCCGAGGGATCGATCTGGTAATTGCCGAGTGACTGCATGAAGGCGTTGGCCGCCATGTTGGCCTGCAGGGGGGCCAGGTTGGTGTTGGAGGTGATGGTGGTGGCACCGGTCAGTCCGCTCATCGGATCGGCGGTCAGGTCCGCAGCGGTCAGCCCGGACAGGCCTGCCGAACTGAACAGGTCGAGAACCTGCTGGTCGGTCATGCCGGAAGCGGTCAGGGTGGTCAGCGGCGAGACCACCCAGGTGTCAGCGGCTCCGGACACCCGGCGCTTCAGGATGCCGGAATAGGGGACGCCGTTGTGCATGCCGGTGGACGATGCCTTGGTCATGATCAGGGAGCCGGCGGTAACCGGGCCAGGGAACTGGAAATGGCCGTTGGCATCGGAAGCGGTCGATTGACGCTGGAGAACGGTTCCGTCAGCGGCGACTTCCTGGAAGATGGCGCCGACGATGTAGGGGTCGACGGCAATCCCCTGCGCAGCAGCCCCGCTGGGGGTGCTGGGGGTACTGGTGACACCGCTGGAACTCCCGCCGGATCCACAGCCGGCCAGCAGCACGACGGCGGTCAACAGGGCGAGGCCGATGGAAACTATCTTCATGGGTCTCAAAGCATTGCTCCTTTTGTTGGGGCCCGGCGGATATGGCCTGGATAGAAAGCCGGGCGGTGGTCGGCATGCATCGAGGGGGCTCGGCGCCCGGGGCATTTGCTGGTGCGCTCCCGTACGCCATCCTTCTTGCCGCAGGTATCGTTCTTGAAGCCCCCCGGCCGGCATGGCATGAGAAAGAGGGGGCGCTGTAGCCGGTGAGTCCGTTTTCTGGTGAGCAAGGAATGCGCCATTCGTGGCACGCAGGGTGTCAGGTTGAAGTCGGTACTATTCTTGAATTGTTGTAATCAAGCAAGAAATTTCCGCAGAACTGTGCCAAAAGTGGACATTGCGGTTACTGGTGGTCATTCTTAACCGAACGGCCTATGGGAGAAAACGGGGGAGAGCGCAGAAAAAATGCAGAAGGATGCAGGCGGGGGTGTGCGGATGCGCAGTGAGGGGGCGGCCGATCCCCGGATAGGCCCGGGGATCGGCCGCTTCCGGACTCAGCCCTGGCTGGCGGTGAGGGCCTGGTCGAGGTCGGCGATAATGTCCTTGATGTCCTCGATGCCCACCGATACCCGGATGAAATCGGGGGTGACCCCCGCCGCCAGTTGCTCCTGCTCGGAGAGCTGCTGGTGGGTGGTACTGGCCGGGTGGATGACCAGGGTCTTGGCGTCGCCGATGTTGGCCAGGTGGCTGGCCAGTTTTACGCTGTCGATGAACTTGGCGCCAGCGGCGGAGCCCCCCTTGATGCCGAAGCCGAGGATCGCCCCCTGGCCGGCGGGGAGGTAGCGCTGAGCCCGGGCGTAGTCCGGGTGGCTCGCCAGCCCCGGATAGTTGACCCAGGAGACCGAGGGGTGCTTTTCGAGAAAACGGGCTACGGCCAGGGCGTTCTCGCAGTGGCGCGGCATGCGCACGTGGAGGGTCTCCAGCCCCTGGAGGAAGAGGAAGCTGTTGAAGGGGGAGAGGCAGGGACCCATGTCGCGCAGCAGGGTGACGCGCATCTTGAGGATGTAGGCGAGGTTCCCCAGCGCCTCATGGTAGACCAGGCCGTGGTAGCTCGGATCGGGGGTAGTGTACTCGGGAAACCGGCCGCTCGACCAGTCGAAGTTGCCGCTGTCGACCACCGCGCCGCCGATGCTGGTGCCGTGGCCGCCGATGAACTTGGTCAGCGAGTAGCAGACGATGTCGGCGCCGTGCTCGATGGGGCGGAACAGCACCGGGGTGGCGACGGTGTTGTCGACGATGAAGGGGAGCCCGTTGTCGTGGGCGAGCTTGGCCAGGGCCTCGAAGTCGTCAACGTTGTTTTTGGGATTGCCGATGGTCTCTGAAAAGACCGCCTTGGTGTTGGCGTCAATGGCCGCGGCGACCTGGGCCAGGTCCGAGCTGTCGACGAACTTCACCTTGATCCCCATGCGCGCGAAGGTGTAGTGAAAGAGGTTGTGGGTGCCGCCGTAGAGATAGTTGCTGGCGACGATGTTGTCCCCGCACTTGGCCAGGTTGAGGATCGCCAGGGTGATCGCCGACGAGCCCGAGGCTACCGCCAGGGCGCCTACGCCGCCGTCCATTTCGGCGAGGCGCTTCTCCAGCACGTCGGTGGTCGGGTTCATCAGCCGGGTGTAGATGTTTCCCATCTCCTTGAGGGCGAAGAGGTTGGCGGCGTGCTCCGAGGAGTTGAAGGTATAGGAGCTGGTCTGGTAGATGGGGACGGCGCGGCTGTTGGTGGTCGGGTCTGGAACCTGCCCGGCGTGCAGGGCCTTGGTGCCGATGCCCGGGGTCGAATCGCTCATGATGGTCTCCTTGGCAATGTTTATTTACTAGTGATAAGATAAAGAAATAGACCTACGCTACAGCTAGCATCGCGCAGTGTGGTTGTCAAGAATAATCGGCCGCCCAAGTGGAGCACGTCAAGAATAGCATGGAGGGGCGCCATAGGGGAGCAACGGACGAGAAAAATATAAGAACGGCGTTCCCGGAAGGGTGCGAACGGCACGGGGAATAGATGCCGATGGTTCCAGGCTGGCAGGTCGGATTTACTCTGCCGCTTCCTAGGCCCTTGCGGCGCTCCAAATTTTCCTCTACTCTCCCTGCCATGGTCATGGATATTCTCACCATCACCGCGGTGGTCACGGAACTGGCCAGCCTGCTCGCCGGGGCCGCTGTCAGCAAGATTCACCAGGTCGGTCCCCATGAACTGGTCCTGCGGCTCTGGACCGGACGGGAGAACTTGCGACTGCTGATCTCAGTTCACCCCCAGGCTGCCCGTCTCCATCTCACTTCACAGACATGGCCCAACCCGTCGGCGCCGCCGCGTTTCTGCCAACTGCTACGGGCCCGGGCGCGGCGGTTAAGGGGGATCCGCCAGCTTCCAGGCGAGCGGGTGGCACAGCTGGAATTCGCTGGTGAGGGGAATGAGACCAGCCGGCTGGTTTTGGAGTTGCTTGGCCCGCACGCCAACCTGCTGCTCCTCGACGATACCGGGACAATTGTTGACCTGCTGCACCGCGACAAGGGGGAGCAGCGAGGTCTCGTCCCCGGTGCCAATTATGTGCCGCCTGCGGCTCCGGCGCGCTGGAACCTCACCCTGGGGATTCCCGAGATTCCGCCGGCGGGGGATGTTGCCGCCTGGTTGCTGCAGGCGGTGACGCCGATGACCCCGCTCGCCGCAGCCGACCTGGCTGCGGCGAGTGCCGCAGGGGTGACGGCGCATCACGCCCTGGAGCACTTTCGTCGCCGGCTGCTGGAGCAAGACCTGCACCCGGGAATCGCCCGTTATCGTGGCAAGCGGCTGCTGCTGGTCCTGCCTCCCGAGTACCTCGAGCTGGAAGAATGGTGCCCCTTCGCTTCTGTCTCGGCGGCGGCCGACGCTTTTTACGCCGGGCACTCAAGCGAGGACCTTTTCGGTGGTGGTAAGGGGGAACTGGGGCGGCTGGTCGACAAGACTCTTGGCCGCCTGGAGCGGCGCCTTTCACAGATCGCTGCCGAGGAGACCAAGGCCCACGGAGCCGAGCGCCAGCGGGAGTTCGGCGACTTGCTGCTGGCCAACTTGCACCGGCTGCGCCGTGGGATGAGCGCGGTCACCCTCGATGACTGGTATGCCGATCCCCCGGCTCCGGTGACCATCGAGCTCGACCCGGCCCTCTCTCCGCAGGAGAACGCCGAGGTCTTTTTCCGCCGCCAGCGCAAGGGAAAGCGGGCACTGGTCCACATCGAACGGCGTCGCACCGAGACCCGGACCGAGATCGATTGGCTGGAAGGCGTGGCCCTCGCCCTCGATGAGGCGAAAGAGCCGGCCGAACTCGCGGCGCTGCGCGAGGAACTTGCTGCCGGCGGTATCCGTATCCCCGGTGCGAAGCCCAGTCGACTCCAGCGTAAGGCATCCGGGCCGCCGCCGCTTCGCCGCGCCGTTACTCCTTCCGGCTTCCAACTGGTCTGGGGGAAAAACAATTGCAGCAACGACCACGTCAGTCGCCAGCTCACCACTGCCCGCGATCTCTGGTTTCACGCCCAGGGACTCCCGGGCTGCCACCTGGTCCTCAAGCGCGGCCAATATCCCGGTGAAATCCCCGAGGTCGACGTCCTTTTCGCTGCCTCCCTCGCCGCCGGATATTCGCGCGGCAAGGCGGGCGCGCGGGTGGAGGTGATCGTCGCCCCTGGCGGCCAGGTGCGCAAGCCCCCCGGCGCCCGCCCCGGCCTGGTCACCGTCGGCCACTACCGCACCGTCCGGGTTGCTCCGCAACGGGTCGAAGCGGTCGCGGCAGGGGAGGGGAATTAAACGGCCAGCGCATTTTTTTGGTTGCAAAGGGAGAGGCCATTTGTTATAAACACCTTCGCCTCGCGCCCAAGTGGTGGAATTGGTAGACACGCTAGGTTCAGGGTCTAGTGGCCGTAGGGCCGTGGGAGTTCGAGTCTCCCCTTGGGCACCAGATTTAAAAGGGCTGTAATCCTATTGGGTTACGGCCCTTTTGCTTGTGTGCGCCAGGCATGGCGCGTAGCGCCTTGACTGGCGCTGTCTGATTCACTGTGGTGGTGAATCGGTGACTTGGGGGTGCAAGTCCCCTGCGGACCCTGATGGCGGGAACCGCTAGCTGAACGGCAAGGGTGTCCACCGCGAGGTGGAATCTGAAGGAAGCCGCAGGCAAACTCCCGGCCCGACGAACAGAAATCGCATACGAGGCAGTCCCATCCAGGCGAGAAGGCATAGATCTTCAAAGCCCGATAGCCATCCGGGAGGGGGTGGGGCTGTAGATGCGGCGGGTGTATGGGAGGAAGGTCACGCGCATTACCCTGGGAGATCTGCCGATCTGCCTCGTGCTACCGGCGCCGAGAGGCGTCGGGACGGGTCGGCAGAAGTCAGCAGAGGCCATAGTAGCCGGGACTGACCACCTCGGTGAAGGGCCGAACACGAGGCGCCTGTCAGGAGCCCCGAATTTCGATGACGATCGAGGAAGCAGAAGCTCTGGCTGAGATGCCAGAGGCCGCGCCCGAGGGTAGCGACCGGAAGTCGCGAGAGTACGGCGGAGGTGCGTCAAGCGTCACGGCATGCCGGGAACCTTCCTGGACGGAAGTGGAGACGCGACTGATGGAGGAAGTTGTCAGCCGCGGCAACATGATGGCGGCCTACGAGCGGGTGGTCAGCAACAAGGGGGCGCCCGGCATCGACGGGATGCCGGTTCGCGACCTCAAGGACTATCTGAAGAAGGAGTGGCCGCGCATCAAGGAAGAGCTGCTGAACGGGACCTATCAGCCCCGGCCGGTGCGCAGGGTGGAAATCCCCAAGCCCGGCGGCGGGATGCGCATGCTCGGCATCCCCACGGTGCTGGACCGGGTCATTCAGCAGGCGCTGCATCAGGAGCTGATGCGGCTGTTCGAACCGGACTTCTCCGAGAGCTCCTACGGGTTTCGGCCCGGAAGGAGCGCCCATCAGGCCGTTGAGGTCGCCCGCAGGCGTGTGTCCGAGGGGCGACGCTGGGTGGTCGATATCGACCTGGAGAAGTTCTTCGACCGGGTGGGGCACGACGTGCTCATGGCACGTGTGGCTCGCAAGGTTAAAGACCGTCGGGTGCTGCAACTGATTCGCAACTACCTGACGGCCGGAGTTCTCGAAGGAGGGATTGTCTCGCCCCGGGTGGAGGGGACGCCGCAAGGCGGCCCGATCTCACCCTTGTTGTCGAACATCCTGCTCGACGAGTTCGACAAGGAACTGGAGAAGCGCGGCCATGCCTTCTGCCGCTATGCCGACGACTGTAACATCTACGTTCATAGTCGCCGGTCTGCGGAGCGGGTGATGGCCTCGTTGACCCGGTTTCTCGAACAGCGGCTCAAGCTCAAGGTCAACCGCGCCAAAAGCGCCGTTGACCGACCCTGGCAGAGGACCTTTCTGGGCTACAGCATGAGCTTTCACAAGAAGCCGCGCCTGAAAGTGGCGGACTCTTCCGTGAAGCGGCTCAAGGCCAATCTCAGGCAGGTTTTTCGGCGGGGAAGGGGGCACAGCCTCAAGAAAGTCATCGAAGAGTCCGCCCCGAAGCTCCGGGGCTGGATCGCCTATTTCCGTCTGGCGGAAGTCAAAGGCATCTTCGAAGAACTGGATGGCTGGGTCCGGCGGAAACTGCGCTGCATCCTGTGGCGGCAGTGGAAGCGCCCTTTCACCCGGGCCAGGAATCTGATGCGACGGGGATTGACGGAACAGCGGGCCTGGAAATCGGCCCAAAACGGGCGGGGCCCCTGGTACAACTCAGGAGCCTCGCACATGCACGATGCGTTTCGCAAATCTTTCTTCGACAACCTGGGGTTGGTTTCGCTAATCGACCACCTCAGACGCTTTCAGTGTGCCTTGTGAACCGCCGTGTACGGAACCGTACGCACGGTGGTGTGGGAGGACGGCGGGGGTAACCCCGCCTCCTACCCGATTCTTTTCGGTTTTCCCTTCAAAAGTCCTTCCAAGAAATCCTTCAAAAATCAGTAAGTTAAAAGTTCGAGTCCGGCTTGGTCATTTTCCCGCCACCAAGCCAGGGCGGGCCTTGCTTTTTAGGGGGCTGCTCACTTGTATCGATTCTTGTAGGTTTTGCACCGAGGAGTTCCATCCTCAAACCTCACCTTTATGGTGTAGGCGATGCAATTCAGGTCGCGGTTGCACAGACACATGTACATGTCGCAGGAGCCGACCCCCTGGCCCGGCTCGGCAGCTCTCCCCGCCGTTCCGGCCGGATCAAAGGTGTTGCAGGTCGGAATTTCCTGCTTTCCTACCGAGATGACTGGCGCCAAGCATTTCCAGGTCCGGTTGTAAGCACAGTCTAGCGCCGAGCAGTCCCGAACCTTTGCCATTTCCGTGGTCATCAAGGCCTCCGCGTCTGAACTCAACCCTTCTCATTAGTCCCCCGACCTTGCTAACCGCCGGGGGGCGCTCCCTGACCCTTTCGGGTTTCCCGCCTGGTGATCAGGCGCACCTGTCGCTCATGGAACCAGTAATACCAGATCCAGTTGAGCATAACGACGATGCGGTTGCGAAAGCCGATCAGGTAATAGAGGTGGAGGAGCAGCCAGACCAGCCAGGCGGGATAGCCGCGAAAATTCATCCCCATCGACCTGGCGACGGCTGCATTTTTGCCGATGGTCGCCATACTCCCCTTGTCGCGATAGGCGAAGGGGGGAGGGGGGGTCCCCTTTTCCTTGGCCAGGATGGCTTTCCCCGCATAGATGCCCATTTGCATGGCAACGGGCGCAGTCATGGGCAATACATCCTCACCCTGTTTCAGGTAGGCCATGTCCCCGATGACATAGACTTCGGGATGTTCGGCAACTGTAAGGTCGGGTCCCACCGGGATTCGTCCCGCGGCCGCGGGAGGGACGCCGAGGGTGGTGGAAATCGTCGCCGCCTTTACGCCCGTCGCCCAGAACAGGGTGTGGGCGGGGATGACGGCGCCATCGTGGAGAACCACCCGTTCCGGCTCCGCATCGACGACGCGGGCGTTAAGGACGACCTCCACCGACATGCTGCGCAGTTTTTTTACCGTGTACATCCGCAACGTATTCGGCATGGAGGCCAACAGCGTGTCGGTAGCCTCGATCAGCACCACCCGAGCCGCATGGGTCCCCAGTTCCGGATAATCCTTGGCCAGGACGAAATGCACCAGTTCGGCGAGAGCGCCGGCAAACTCGACGCCTGTCGGGCCGCCACCGACAATGACAAAGGTCATCAAGGCCCGCTTCCGGGCCGAGTCGGGCTCGTGGACCGCTCGTTCGAAGGAGGTCAGAATGTGGTTGCGCAGAGTTTCGGCGTCCGCCAGTTCCTTGAGATCAAAGGCGTGGCGCTGCACCGATTCGAGACCGAAAAAATTGGTGACGCTCCCTGCGCCCATGATCAGGTAGTCGTAGGCGATGGGGCCGTTGTCGGTCCGGACTTGCCGGGCCGCGAAATCGACCCCCGTCACCTCGGCCAGATGAAAGCTCATATCCTTCCAATCCCGCACCATGGCGCGTACTGGATAGGCAATCGACTCCTGCTCCAGCCCTGCCGTCGCCACCTGATAAAGCAGGGGCTGGAAAAGGTGATAGTTGTTCCGGTCGACCAGCACCACCTCGCACCCCCCGCCAGCCAGGACCCGGGCGGCACGGATACCGCCGAATCCCATTCCCACCACCACGACGCGTTTCTTCACTGTTGGTCTTTTCCCCCTGTTTCCTTCGAAAGTTCCTGGCCGGTTGCTCCTTCCAAAATCTGTAGCCAGATCGAAAACCACTGACCGTTGGTAGGCCTCGCCCTGGAGGGTGAGGGGCTAATCCCAGGCGGGAAACCTATCGGGAATATTGAGGCCCTAGTCCTCCCCCGAAGAACCGGCAAGCATGCAGTCTAGCGCATTCGCGGGCGTGCGCTCTTGACGGTGGTCAAAAAGTAGGCTGGGTAGTGACGGGAGAAAGGCTTGGTCCGAAAAAGGTTTTTTGACCCAGGTCAATAGTAGTCCTCAAAAAATGTTCTATTGTTTGATTTAAAATTGTGCAAACGCGCGCTGGCGAATGGGCGGAAACGCCATGAAACAAGGGTCTTGCCTAAAATCTGGGCAAATCTGCAGAAGCTGAAAATCATAAAACACCGGTAGCAATCAGTTTTGCACCGACCACAATGGGAGGCTGGTCATGTTCAGTGTCCGTAAGGGAAAAGGCCTCAGCCCCGGCGAGGCCCTAATTATGTCTGTGGTCTGGCTGGCGCTTTTGGTTCTCCCGGCCGGGGCGGCGTCCCAGGATGCCCCGATCGCTCGGGGAAAGCAGTTGTTCGAGCAGAAATGCAGCGGCTGCCACGGCCTTGGCAGCGGTGACCGGCCGACCGGCCCCGACCTGGCAGGCATCACTCGGAGGGCGGAACATGACTGGCTGGCCCACTTCATTCGGGAGCCGGACGAGGTGATCGCCTCCGGCGATCCGGCCGCCACCGCGCTGGTGACCAAGTTCCACTTGGCCATGCCCAACCTCGGTCTGAGCGCCGACGAAGTCGAGGCGCTGCTCGCCTATCTGGCTGCGCCGGGTGGGCCGGTTCCTGCCGAAGAGGCGGAGAAGGCAACCGCGGGACCCGCTGGCGACCCAGCCCGCGGTGCTGCGCTTTTCGTCGGCGGCGTGGCCATGGCCAACGGCGGAGCACCCTGCCTTGGCTGCCATGGGCTGGGTGGTGCAGGGCTGGGGAAGGCCGGGGGGGCGAACTACGGACCTGACTTGACGACCATGTATCGGGACTACGGGCCCGATGGGGTGGCCTCGACCCTGGCTGACCTATCCTTTCCGAGCATGGCGCCCATATTTGCCAAACATCCCCTGACTGCGCAGGAACAAGCCGACATCAAAGCCTTTCTGGCCCAGGTCGATGCCGAGGCGGCGCCGCAGATCGCTGCGCCTATTGCCTGGCAGGTTGTAGTTGTCGTGGTGGCCTTCTTCGTCCTTCTCGCCGCCCTCGGCTGGCGGCGGCTGCAGGGGGTGCGTTTGCCATTGTTGGAACAGGTCGCGAAAGAGAAAGAGGGAGGACACAGGGCATGAGCTGGATCAAGGACATCGTCGATCCCAAGTCCCGCAAGTGGGAGGAGTTCTACCGCAACCGCAACCAGTGCGACAAGGTGGTGCGCAGTACCCACGGGGTCAACTGCACCGGCGGCTGCTCCTGGAACGTGCATGTCAAGGACGGCATCGTTGGCTGGGAACTGCAGGCGACCGATTACCCCGAACTTGAAGCAGGGCTTCCACCTTACGAGCCGCGCGGCTGTCAGCGCGGAATATCCTTCTCCTGGTATCTCTACAGCCCGCTGCGGATCAAGTACCCCTACCTGCGCGGCGTGCTGACCGACCTCTGGCGGGCCGCCAAGGCAGAGCACGGTGACCCCGTCGCCGCCTGGGCCTCGATCGTCGAAGACCCGGCTCGGCGCAAAAGCTATCAGCAGGCCCGTGGCAAGGGCGGTTTCCGCCGTTCCAGTTGGGACGAGGTCGAGGAGATCATTGCCGCCTCGACCATTTACACCATCAAAAAGCATGGTGCTGACCGGCTGGTCGGCTTCTCACCGATTCCAGCCATGTCGATGCTCAGTTTCGCCGGCGGCGTTCGTTTCATGCAGTTGCTGGGTGGAGTCAACCTGAGTTTCTACGACTGGTACTGCGACCTGCCCAACGCGTCCCCGGAGATCTGGGGGGAACAGACCGATGTTGCCGAGAGTGCCGACTGGTACAACAGCAAGTACATCGCGGTGATGGGGTCGAACGTCAACATGACCCGTACCCCGGACGCCCACTTCCTGGTCGAAGCGCGCCACAACGGCACCAAGGTGACGGTCCTCTCACCCGACTTTTCCATGACCTCCAAGCACGCCGACTGGTGGATTCCGGCCCACGCCGGTCAGGACGGCGCCTTCTGGATGGCAGTCAACCACGTCATCCTCAGCGAATTCCTCCACCGCTCCCAGACTCCCTACTTCTTCGATTACCTCAAGCGCTACAGCGACACGCCGTTTTTGGTCCAACTGACGGAGCAGGAAGGTGGCTACCGACCCGGGCGGATGGTTGGGGCTGGTGCTCTTGCGCGTTACCAGGAAGAAGAGAACGCTGCTTTCAAATACCTGGTCTGGGATGAAACGACCGAGGCACCGCGCATGCCGCTCGGGACCCTGGGCTTTCGCTGGCAGCAGAAGAAGGGACAGTGGAACCTGCAAATGCAGGATGGGCAGGATGGCAGCGCGATTGCCCCGGCGCTTTCCCTGCTCGAAGGCCGGGAGGATGTTCTGCAGGTTACCTTCGACGACTTCGGCACCGAGCAGACGGTGGCGCGCGGAGTGCCGGTACGCTATCTGGAAACCGGCCAGGGGCGGGTTGCGGTGACCACGGTCTACGATCTGCTGATGGCCCAGTTCGGCGTCGATCGTGGACTGAAAGGGGACTACCCGACGGATTACGATGCCGAGGGGGTCTACACCCCAGCCTGGCAGGAGAAGTTCACCGGCATCGACCGCGCCAACGTCATCCAGTTTGCCCGCGAGTGGGCCGCCACTGCCGAGAGGACCGAAGGCAAGTGTTCGATCATCATCGGTGCCGGGGTCAACCACTGGTACCACTCCAATCTCACCTACCGGGCCGGCATTGTGGCGCTGATGCTCTGCGGCTGCGTCGGCAAGAACGGCGGCGGTCTCAATCACTACGTCGGTCAGGAAAAACTCGCTCCGGCCGCTCCCTGGGCGACGATCATGGGCGCGCTCGACTGGAGCAAACCGCCACGCTTCCAGAATGCCCCCTCCTATCACTACGTCCACAGCGACCAGTGGCGCTACGAACGCACCGCCGACGAAGCCAAGGTCCAGCCCGTGGCCGAGCAGAGCGCCATCACTGCCGGGCACACCATGGATCATCAGGTCCGCGCCGTGCGCAACGGCTGGCTCCCCTTTTATCCCCAGTTCGACCGCAACCCGGCCGAGGCGGTCAAACAGGCCGAGGCGGCGGGCGCCGCAAGCCCACAGGAAATCATCGACTGGACCGTCAAGCAACTGGCCGACAAGAAGATGAAGTTTGCCGTCGAGGACCCCGACGCGCCGGAGAACTGGCCGCGGCTCTGGATCATCTGGCGCGGCAACGCCCTGATGTCGAGCGCCAAGGGACACGAGTATTTTCTCAAACACTACCTCGGCACCCATACCAACAGCGTCGCCCCCGAGACCGCCAAAGATTCGGTCAAGGAGGTAGTCTGGCGCGACCAGGCGCCGGAGGGGAAACTCGACCTGGTGGTCGATATCAACTTCCGCATGGACACTTCGGCGCTCTATTCGGACATCGTCCTGCCGACCGCCACCTGGTACGAGAAGGACGATCTCAACACCACCGACATGCACTCTTTCATCCACCCGCTGCAGGCGGCGGTTCCACCCTGTTGGGAGGCGAAGAGTGACTGGGACATCTTCAAGGGACTGGCGAAGAAGGTCAGTGAACTGGCTGCGGTGCACCTGCCGGAACCGGTACGCGACATCGTCGCCGTGCCGCTGCAGCACGATACCCCGGCCGAGATGGCCCAACCGGAGATCAAAGACTGGAGCAAAGGGGAATGCGAGCCAGTCCCAGGCAAGACCATGCCCGGCCTGGTGGTGGTCGAGCGCGATTACAAGAATCTCTACAACCGCTTCATCTCTCTGGGTCCCAAGGCCCGGGAAGGGGTCGGCGCTCACGGGCTCACTTGGAACGTCGAGGATTACTACGACGAGATGGCCGCCAGCGCCATGGCGGTTGAGTGGGGCGGCAAACGCTATCCGACCCTCAGCGAGGCGAGGGACGCCGCGGAAGTCGTTCTCAAACTCGCTCCAGAGACCAACGGCGAAATGGGCTATCGTGCCTTCGCCGCCGAAGAAAAGAAGGTCGGCCTGCCGTTGACCGACCTGGCGGCCGATACCCGCGGTGTGCGCACCACTTTCGCCGACCTCGACCGTCAGCCGCGGCGGTTGCTGAACAGTCCGATCTGGACCGGGCTGACGACCGGCGGCCGGGCTTATTCGGCCTACTGCCTCAACGTCGAGCGCCTGGTCCCCTGGCGGACCCTGACCGGCCGCCAACATTTCTACCTCGATCACCAGGGGTACATCGCCGCCGGCGAACATCTGCCGACCTACAAGCCGAAGCCCGATCCGAGCAGCCTACAGGACCTGGTGGTCAGCGAATCGGATGCCAAAAGCATCATGCTCAACTACCTGACCCCGCACGGCAAGTGGGGGATTCACAGCACCTACGGCGACAATCACCGGATGCAGACCCTGTCGCGCGGCTGCCATCCCTTCTGGATCAACGACCAGGATGCCGCCGGGATCGGCGTGGTCGACAACGACTGGGTCGAGGTCTACAACGATCACGGCGTGGTGGTCACTCGGGCGGTGGTCAGTGCCCGCCTGCCGCGCGGGATTTCGATCCTCTACCACTCGCCGGAGCGGACCGTCGGCGTTCCCAAATCGCCGCTGCGCAACAACAAGCGCGCCGGCGGCCATAACAGCCTGACTCGCATCCGTCTGAAGCCGAACCTGATGCTCGGCGGTTACGGCCAGTTCAGCTACGGCTGGAATTACTGGGGGCCGACGGGCGCCAACCGTGACACCTTCATCCTGGTGCGCAAACTCAAGGGCGAGCCCAACTGGTAATCCGGGCCGAAGATAGGGAGCTATGACGATGAATATACGCGCACAGGTGTCATCGGTATTCCACCTCGACAAGTGCATCGGCTGCCACACCTGCAGCATCGCCTGCAAGAACCTGTGGACGGACCGCAAGGGCGCCGAGTACATGTGGTGGAACAACGTCGAAACCAAGCCGGGGACCGGCTACCCGACCCAGTGGGAGGACCAGGAAAAATACCGCGGCGGCTGGGAGATGAAGGGGCAGCAACTCCAACTCAGGCAAGGCGGGCGCGGGGGTACCCTCGGCAAGATCTTCCACAACCCGAACCTGCCGACCATGGACGACTACTACGAGCCGTTCACCTTCAAATACGGCGATTTGTTCAACGCCCCGGCCGGCGACGACCAGCCGACCGCCCGGCCGGTCTCGATGGTTTCCGGCAAGCCGATGAAGATCGAGGCCGGACCGAACTGGGACGACGACCTCTCCGGCTCCAACGTCTATGCCGCCAAAGATCCCGGGGTGGTCAAGCTCAGCGCCGAAGAGCAGGCGCAGATGTTCGCCATCGAGAAGCTGGTGATGTTCTACCTTCCACGCATCTGCAACCACTGCCTCAATGCTGGCTGCGTCGCCGGCTGCCCGTCCGGGGCGATCTACAAGCGGGGCGAAGACGGCATCGTGCTGATCAGCCAGGACAAATGCCGCGGCTGGCGGATGTGCGTTTCGGCCTGCCCCTACAAGAAGACCTACTACGGCTGGACCACCGGCAAGTCGGAAAAATGCATCCTCTGTTACCCGCGCCAGGAGGCCGGCGAGGCGCCGGCCTGCTTCCACGCCTGCGTCGGTCGCATCCGTTACCTCGGCGTGCTGCTTTACGATGCCGACCGCATCGAAGCGGTGGCCCAGCGTCCCGACGGCGAACTGGCTGCGGCGCAGCGGGAACTCATCCTCGACCCCTGCGATCCCCAGGTGCTGGCGGAGGCCCGCAAGGCGGGGATTCCCGAGCAGGTGCTCAAGGCGGCGCAGGCCTCGCCGGTCTACAAGTTCGTCAAAGAGTGGGGCATCGCCCTGCCGCTGCATCCCGAGTTCCGCACCTTGCCGATGCTCTTCTATGTGCCGCCGCTCCTGCCGGTGCTGTCGAAGGAACAGCAGGGGACCCAGCGGCTGGCCGACGATTTCTTTACCACCCTGGAGCAGGCCAGGTTGCCGATCCAGTATCTCGCGAGTCTGTTCGCCGGCGGCAACGTGGAAGAGGTCAAGGCGGTCTATCGCAAGCTGATCGCGGTGCGCCTGCAGCGCCGCCAGGAAAGCGTCGGCGATCTGCCGGCCGGCGAGGCGGCGAAGGCCGGCGAGCTGGCGGGGGTGAGTGCCGAAGCGGTCGAAGCCATCTACCGGATGACTGCCCTGACCCGGATCAAGGAGCGGATCGTGGTGCCGCCGATGCTGCGCGAGCAGGCGATCGAGGCGGGCATGGACCCCGAGGCCTATAAACAGGGGATGGGCTTCGGCAGCCGTCGTCCGCCGAAACGGCGGTGGTGATCATGGCCCGTCCGATGGTTAACCAGGATATCTGCCGGCAGTTTTCTGTGCTGTTGAGCTACCCGGACGCCGATCTGTCCCGGACCACAGCAGCGTGTCTGGAACGGTTGCAACCGGACCATCCGGAAGCAGCGGAGCAGTTGCAGACCTTTGCCGACTTTCTGGCCACCGCCAACAGGTCAAGGGTCGAGGAGGTTTTTACCACCACCTTCGACCTCCAGCCCCTCTGCCATCCCTACATCGCTTACCAACTGTGCGGCGAAAGCCAGCAGCGGACAATGTTCCTGCTCGAACTAAAAAGGCTCTACCGTGAACACGGGTTCATCGCGGGGGAGGAACTTCCCGACCATCTCGCACAGGTCCTTGGCTTCCTCGCGGTGGCAGAGGATGAAGCGGTCCGCGCCGAACTTCTCAACGACGGCCTGCGGCCAGCGCTCGACAAGCTGCTCACCGGTTTCGACGATCCGCAGCACCCCTATCGGGCGCTGCTCGGCGCCCTGCAGGCCCTTTTGAATGAGACCGGCACGGCCGTGGCAAAGGAGGTCGCATCATGACGAATCTATTACTGTTTGGTGTTTTCCCCTATGTGGCGTTGGCCCTGGCGATTGCCGTCGGGTTCTACCGCTACGCCGTAGAGCGCTACTCCTGGTCTTCCCAATCCTCGCAGTTTCTGGAGAGCCGGGCGCTCTTCTGGGGTTCCGTCCCCTGGCATTATGCGCTCCTGGCGATCCTCACCGCCCACCTGCTGGCCTTCCTCTTCCCGGCCGGCTGGGGGGAGTTGCTAGGACAGCCGGCGCGACTCTACGCACTGGAGGTGACCGGCCTGGCTCTGGGGGTCAGCACCCTCATCGCCGTGCTGTTGCTGATCGTCCGCCGCGCCGGCAACGCCCGGGTCGCCGCGGTCACCTCGGTCATGGACTGGTTGGTGCTGGCGGCGCTGCTGCTGCAGGTGGCGACCGGCGTTTACATCGCCTCGACCCTGCGCTGGGGCTCGGTCTGGTATCTGCATACCGTCGCCCCCTGGCTCTGGTCGCTGGTCAAACTCGATCCCCAGGTGCAGTACCTCGCCGCCCTGCCAACCGTGGTCAAACTCCATGCGGTCAACGCCTTCGTCCTGGTGGCGATCTTCCCCTTCTCGCGCCTGGTGCACATCGTCAGTGTGCCGCTCGGCTACCTGGCGCGCCCTTACCAGGTGGTGGTCTGGTACCGGCAGCGCAGCCGGCAAACCGGGATTTAATTCCGCCTGTCCAGGGAGGAGCCAGACCATGAACCAGATCAAGGGGACCCCCTCCAGCGGCCTGTTCGGCGCGACCCTCGGTTTCTTTTTCGGCTTTGCCGCCGTCGCCCTGTTCGGACCCACCGCCGGCAAATTCAAACAGGTGATGCCCCTCAGCCCGGCGCAGATCGGCCTGCTGGTCGCAGCCCCGGCCCTGTCCGGGTCGCTGCTGCGCATCCCTTTTGCCGCCTGGGTCGACACCTCCGGCGGGCGCAAACCCTTTTTGGTGCTGATGCTCCTCTCCCTGCTCGGGATGTGTGGTCTGACCCTGGTGATCTTCACCCGTTACCCGGAGGGGATGACCGCCGGTCTCTACCCGCTGCTCCTCCTGCTCGGTGTTCTCTGCGGCTGCGGCATCGCCACCTTCTCGGTCGGCATCGGCCAGGTCTCCTACTGGTATCCCATGGCGCAGCAGGGGCAGGCTCTGGGGATCTTCGCCGGGATCGGCAACCTGGCGCCGGGGATCTTTTCCTTCCTGCTGCCCCTGGCGCTGGCCAGCCTGAAACTGGGGGGGTCCTACCTGGCCTGGCTGATATTCCTGGCCGCGGGTACCGTTCTCTATTTCTGGATCGGCAGGAATGCCCCGTTTTTCCAGTTGGTCGCCCAGGGGATCGCACCCGAGCAGGCCAAGGTCGCCGCCAGGGAACATGCCCAGGAACTGTTTCCGGCCGGATCGTTGAAAATCAGCCTGGCACACTCGGCGCGAACCTGGAAAACCTGGGTGCTGGTTGCCATCTATTTCACCACCTTCGGCGGCTTCATCGCCATGACCGCCTGGTTGCCGGTCTACTGGACCAGTTATTTCGAGGTCAGCCCGGTCCGGGCGGGGTTTCTCACCGCCCTCTATTCCATCCTGGCCTCGCTGATCCGGGTCTTCGGCGGCCGCATTGCCGACCGTAGCGGGGGAGAGAATACCGCCATCGGCTCGATGCTCGTCATGTTGGCCGGCGCCCTGCTGATGGGTTTCTCACAAAGCCTGCCGCTGTCGGTGCTGGCCGAGGTCTTGATGGCCGTCGGCATGGGGATCGGCAACGCCGCCGTTTTCAAACTGGTGCCGCAGGAGGTTCCCGATGCCGTGGGCGGCGCAGCCGGCTGGGTGGGCGGGTTGGGAGCCTTCGGCGGCTTTGCCATTCCGCCGCTCCTCGGCGAGATCGTCAAGCGGCTCGGACCGACCGGCTATGCCCGGGGCTTCGTCATCTTCGCGGTGCTGGCCCTGACTTCGCTGCTGCTCGCCTGGGTGCTGAAGAAAACGCCGACGCCGGCGAGCGTCCAAGCTGAAGCCCCAAGGTAACCACCAGCCCGACCTTGCATTGCAACCTGTCGGCATGACTTAAGGAAGGAACCAAGATGTCAGTCAACCTGCACAACTGGGACGTCGAGGACGAGCAGTTCTGGGAGTCCGAAGGCAAGAAAATCGCCAACCGGAACTTGTGGATCTCCATCCCCAGCCTGCTCTGCGGGTTCGCCGTCTGGCTCTACTGGGGGATCATCACGGTGCAGATGATCAACCTAGGCTATCCGTTCAGCCAGTCGCAGCTCTTCACCCTTTCGGCAATCGCCGGACTGACCGGCGCGACCCTGCGCATCCCCAGCTCCTTCCTGATCCGCATCGCCGGCGGCCGCAACACGATATTTTTCACCACCGCCCTGCTGATGATTCCGGCGGTGGGTACCGGCTTTGCCCTGCAGAATCCGGCGACGCCGATCGAGGTCTACTACTTGCTGGCGCTTTTCTCGGGAATCGGCGGCGGCAACTTCGCCTCGTCGATGTCGAACATCAGTTTCTTCTTTCCCAAGCGGGTGCAGGGCACCTCGCTGGGGCTGAATGCCGGCCTGGGGAATTTCGGCGTCACCACCATGCAGATCCTGATTCCCCTGGTGATGACCTTTGGCCTGTTCGGCGGCAAGCCGCAGACCCTGGTCAACACCAGCGGCACGTTGATCGGCAAAATCCCGGCGGGCACCGCGACCTATATCCAGAATGCCGGCTACGTCTGGCTGCTGCTGCTGATCCCGCTGGCTTTCGCCGGCTGGTTCGGCATGAACAACATCAAGACCGAGACCGTCTCCCCCGACGTCGACTCCACCGGCAAGTCCTTCGCCATGATCAGCGGCCTGCTGCTGATCGCCTTCGTCACCTCCGTTGCCGGTCTCTACCTGATGCTGCCGCCGCCAGTCGGACTGGGCCTGCTGAGCAAATGGATCGTGCTGCCGCTGGTGATCGTCGCCACGGTCTACGGCATGAAGCACCTGACCTCGGGGGGGCTGAAGGCCAACCTCAACCGGCAGTACAAGATCTTCGAGAACAAGCACACCTGGGCAATGACTATCATCTACACCATGACGTTCGGCTCCTTCATCGGCTACTCGGCCGCCTTCGCCCTGTCGATCAAGGTCATCTTCGGTTTCTCCCATATTCTGGTTGGCGGCGTGATGACCCACAACACGCCCAACCCCAACGGGCCGAGCGCGCTGATGTTCGCCTGGACCGGACCGTTCATCGGCGCCCTGATCCGCCCGGTCGGCGGCAAGATCGCCGACAAGCTCGGCGGTGCCATCGTCACCCAGTGGGTATCGATGGTGATGATCGTCTCGGCCCTGGGTTGCGCCTACTTCATGAAGGCGGCCTATGCCTCGGCCACCCCGGAGACCTACTTCTACCCGTTTTTGGCACTGTTCATCATCCTCTTCGCCGCGACGGGCGTCGGCAACGGCTCGACCTTCCGCTCCATCGCCATCATCTTCGACAAGGAACAGGCCGGACCGGTGCTCGGCTGGACCTCGGCGGTCGCCGCCTACGGCGCCTTCATCATCCCCAAGGTATTCGGCGAGCAGATCAAGGCGACCACCCCGGAATACGCTCTCTACGGCTTTGCCATCTTCTACTTCGTCTGCCTGATCATCAACTGGTGGTTCTATACCCGCAAGAACGCCTACGTTCAGAACCCCTGACCGCAAAGGACGCAGCCCATGGAAAACCGAATCTATAAAAACCTGGTGGATCATGCTCCGGACGCCATCCTTTTCGCCGACCGCGAGGGGATCATCCGCCTTTGGAACGCCGGCGCCGAGGCGACCTTCGGTTTCAGCGCCGCCGAGGCGCTCGGCCAGAGCCTCGACCTGATCATCCCGGAGAAATTGCGCCAGCGGCACTGGGACGGCTACCGCCAGGTCATGGCCAGCGGCGAAACCAAGTACGGCAGCGACCTGCTTTCGGTCCCGGCCCAACATAAAAACGGCGCGCGGCTGTTCAGCGATTTCTCGATTGTCATGATCAAGGATGATGACGGACAACTGTTGGGAATCGCCTCAATCATGCGCGACACCACCGCGCAGAAGGTCAAAGAGAAGGAACTGCGCGAGCGGATCAAGGAACTGGAAACATAAAAAAGGTTCTCCCCTCCCTCTGCCGCAAGGTGGAGGGAGGAAATCATGACAGCGGTACTCAGCCGCTTTTTTCTGGATGAGCGTTATGCAGATTTCGCACAGCGAAGAAGACCCAACCGACCGTTACTCGGATGTCACCGGTGTGCTTCTGGCCGGGGGTAAAAGCCGGCGGATGGGGCGGGACAAAGCCAGGATTATGCTCAACGGACAAAGCCTGGTCGAACGTTCCCTGAGGCTGCTGCTGCGGCTCTTTCCCACCGTCTTCATCGCCGGGGACCGCCCCGAGCTGGCGGGCCCCGAACTCCGGGCGATCCCGGACATTTATCCAGGCAGCGCCTTGGGAGGGCTGCATACCGGATTGAAAACGGCGAAAACCGATTGGATTTTCGTCGCCCCCTGCGACATGCCCTTTCCCGATAGCCGTATCGTAGAACGGCTCCTGGCCCATCGCAACGGCTATGATGCGGTCGTTCCGCGCACCCCGGAGGGATACGAACCGGTCTTCGCCCTCTATCACAAGAACTGCCTGCCGCAAATGGAGTCCATGCTGCAGCAGAACCGCTTCCGTATCTACGATTTCTATCAACGGATCAGTATCCATTTTCTCGATCCGCCGGAGCTGCCGGAGGGCTGGCAACGCTCGCTGGTCAACGTCAATAGCCCCCAGGATCTGGCACGCATCAAGGAGGAATGCATGACCCCACCGGTTGTTTCGATTGTTGCCAAAAGCGGCACCGGCAAGACTACCCTGCTGGAAAAACTGATCACCGGCCTGAAGGCTCGCGGCTATCGGGTCGGGGCCGTCAAGCACGATGCCCACAGCTTCAGCATCGATCACGAGGGGAAGGATTCCTGGCGGTTGACCCGCGCCGGGGCCGATACCATGCTGATCACCTCCCCGGCCCAGATCGCAATGGTCAAGCAAAACCCCCCGGAAGCTGAACCCCAATTGACCGAGACGATCTCCAGCTACTGCGGCGATCTCGACATAGTGCTGACCGAGGGGTTCAAGCGCAGCAGCTTGCCGAAAATCGAGGTGCACCGCCAGGAACGAAGTGCCCAGCTCCTCTGCCGCGGCCAGGAGCATGATCCGACCCTAATCGCCGTTGCCAGTGACAGCCCCCTGGAACTCGATGTGCCGGTCTATGACATCAATGATGCCGAAGGCCTTTGTGAGCTGATCGTCGACAGGTTCCTGCGATGAGTGAATTTCGGGTCCGTTCCAAAGTCTGGCTTGAATATCGCGGTCTGCCCCTGCTCGGTGGGGGCCGATATCGGCTGTTGACAACTTTGGAAGAAAGCGGCTCGATCAATGCCGCGGCCCGAGCCCTCGGCATATCCTACCGTAAAGCCTGGTCGCAACTTCAGGCAATGGAAGAGCATGCCCCCTTTGCCCTGTTCGAACGGCGCGCTGGCGGCAAGGGCGGCGGCGCCACCCTGCTCACGCAGGAGGCCAAAAAACTGCTCCAGCAATTCAGGGAGCTGCGGCAGCAGGTCCACCGCCAGGCCGATCTTGCTTTCGAGGAGCACTTCGCGACATGGCCCTGATTCGCCTCTTGCTGTTTCTGCTGTTTTTTTTGCCATTCGTCCCGCTGGCCAGTGCCAGCGAGCTGTCGGTGTTTGCCGCCTCATCGCTCACCGACGCGATGCGCGAAGTGGCCAGAAACTTCGAATCTCGCCACCCGAATGCGAAGGTCCTGCTTTACTTTGCCGGCAGCCAAACCCTGGCCACCCAGATCGAGCAGGGCGCCCCAGCCGATCTGTTCCTTTCCGCCAACAGCCAAGCGATGGAAAGGCTTCAAACCCTTGACTTGGTCTCTCCGCCGCAGCCCCTGCTCGGCAACCAGCTCGCCCTTGCCGTTCGCCAGGGTCTGCAGCCAGCCGTGACGAGCATGAAGGATCTCGCCCGACCCGGTCTGCTGCTGACGATCGGCAACCAGCAGGTTCCGGTAGGGCGGTATACTCGGCAACTTTTTGCCGGACTTGCTACCGATCCAGCCTTCGGTCCGGCACTCGTGAAAGGGATCGAGGGGAATGTGGTCAGCGAAGAAAACCAAGTGAAGGCGGTCCTGACCAAACTGCTGCTCGGTGAAGCCGATGCGGGAATCGTCTACCGGAGCGACCTGGTAGCCGGTGCTGGACGCCGCTTGCAAACCATCCCCCTGCCGGGACGCCACCTTCCCCACATTGTTTATCCGCTGGCCAAGGTTCGTGGCGGCTCGGCGCAAACGGCAGAGTTTGTCGACTATCTGTCCGGTGAAGAGGCGCGACAAACCTTTGACCGCTTCGGCCTAAAAATGGGGGAGGA
Organism: uncultured delta proteobacterium; assembly: GCA_963806685.1. Classification (GTDB taxonomy): domain Bacteria; phylum Desulfobacterota; class Desulfuromonadia; order Desulfuromonadales; family DDH964; genus DDH964. Next base: position 54,892 of record CAWDZB010000006.1, on the reverse strand, counting down.
CCGGTGAGACGACCGCGGCTCTTTTCAATGGTGCTGGTCGGAAGCGGCCTATTGCTCGGCACCCTGATCCTGCTGCCGATTCTGGCCCTACTGCTCGCCTGCAGTCCGACAGAACTCGTGCACCTTTTGGGAAATTCCGTGGTGCTGATGGCCCTGTGGATCACGCTGTTGTCATTCCTGTTGGCGCTGCCTCTGATCTTTCTGCTCGGACTCCCCGCCGCTTACGGGCTGTCACGCTGCACAGGACGTGTGCGGCGGACCCTGGAGATTATGCTTGAATTGCCGATGGTGATGCCGCCGGTGGTTGCCGGGCTGGCCCTGCTGCTGGCCTTCGGCCGACGGGGCCTTCTTGGCGAAGTATTAGCCGGCATCGGCGTGCGCATTCCTTTCACCCTGACGGCGGTGGTTCTGGCCACCCTGTTCGTCGTGACCCCTTTTTTCGTCAGGCGCAGTTCGATCCTTTTCGAAGGCATCGATCGGAGACTGGAAGAAGCCGCCCGATTGCTCGGTGCCAGCCCTTTTCGGACCTTCTGGCATGTCGCCCTGCCGATGGTTCGCCGTGGTTTGTTCGCCGAGGGGGTCATGGCTATGGCCCAAGGCTTCGGCCTGTTCGGAGCGGTCATCCTGTTCGCCGGCAATCTGCCGGGACGGACCCAGACCCTGTCGTTGGCGCTCTACACCGCCTTTGAGGCAGATCCGCAGCAGGCCTTTGCTCTCGGATCGCTGCTGCTGCTGATTTCCCTGCTGCTGTTGGCCGCAGCGCGCGTTCTGCAACCGCGGGAAGGATGGGCATGAAGGACCTGAGCTGTCGACTGAACTACCAGAAGGGGGATTTTACTCTCGACCTGGAGATGGCGGTTCCATCCGGGATAACCGTACTGCTCGGGCCGAACGGCGCCGGTAAAAGCAGCCTGCTGCGGCTGCTGGCCGGGCTCAACCGGCCCCAAGGTGGAAAGATCCTGCTCGGCGAACGCTGCCTGTACGATGCCCAAAAAAGGATCGACCTCCCTCCGGAACAGCGGCGAATCGGCATTCTCTTTCAGGATTTGGTCCTGTTCCCGCACCTGGATGTCAGCGGCAATATCGGGTTCGGCCTGAAGCTGCGGGGCGTCGGTCGATACGAACGCCAAAGACGTATCGATTCCCTGCTGGAGAAACTCGGCATCGCGAACCTTGTCGGACGTAGCATTGCCGACCTCTCGGGCGGGGAGCGGCAGAAGGTGGCGCTGGCGCGAACCCTGGCCACCGATCCAGAACTTCTTCTGCTCGACGAGCCGACGGCGGCGCTCGATCCTTCGGCCCGACATGAAATCCGGCCCTGGCTGCTGAGGACCCTCGCCGAGCTGAACAACCCGACCTTGCTGGTCAGCCACGACATCGAGGAGGCCGCCTTCTTCCGCAAACGGATCGCGGTCATGGAACAGGGGAGGATCGCCCAACAGGGGAGTTTCCACCAACTGCTGCGAGCCCCGGCAACCGCCTTCGCCGCCCGTTTCGTCGGAGTCAACTACATTGCCGGCGAGGTCTTCGCCGATTCGGGGAAACCAGTTTTTCGCAGCTCGGGCGGCTCCACTTTTCTTGCCCCCTTCGACCAGGTGATGCCAGGCCCGGCGTACCTGACCGTTTCCCCCTGGAATATCGCGCTCCACCGGCGATTGCCGGAGGGCTGTCCCAAAAACCTGCTGCACGGGCAGGTTCTCGATGCAGTAATCCTGGGCGACCGGGTGCGCCTGACCCTGGCCGACAAGGACAAGCTGGTAGCAGAAATGAGCAGCCGTGGCTACCAGGCTCTGGGAGAGCCTCAGCCCGGAGAACGCCTCTGGGCAGTATTCAAAGCCCGAGAAGCCCGTATCGAAAACTATTCAGGAGTGATGCCATGCTGACTTACGAGCAGGCCCTGCAACAGGTCATGGAGGCGGTCAACCCGCTCCCCGCCCAAACCATTCCTCTTGGCCTGGCCGTCGGCCAGGTGTTAGCCGCACCGGCCACCGCCCGCTGGGATATGCCCCGTTGGGACAATTCGGCGATGGACGGTTTCGCCCTGGCCGCGGCTGCGGCGGATAGGAAAAGGAGCTTGAAGATCGTCGGCCATTCCTATGCCGGCCACCCCTTTGACGGCAGTCTGCAGTCCGGAGAGGCCATCCAGATCACCACCGGAGCACCGTTGCCAGCCGGTGCCGACAGTGTTGTTCCGGTGGAGGAGACCGAAGTCTCAGGTGAGACGCTGTTCGTGCAGGAGCTAGTGGTTAAAGGACAGCATGTCCGCTACCGGTGCGAGGAGTATCGCCGCGATGAACCGCTGCTGGCAGCGGGAACAGTGCTGGATGCCGGTGCCGTCGGCCTGCTGGCAGGCGCCGGGATCGACCGGGTTCAGGTTCATCCACGTCCCAGGGTAGCCGTCTTTTCCACCGGCGACGAGCTGGTCGATCTGGGAGAGGAGCCGGGACCGGGCCAGATCGTCAATTCCAATCTGCAGTACCTGCTCGCCCGCCTGGCCGAATGTGGTTGCCAGCCGATCCCCCTCGGCATCGGTGCCGACCGCGGGGAGGATTTGGGTCGGATTCTTGACCAAGCGCAGGGGGCCGATCTGATCCTCTCTACCGGGGGTGTTTCGGTCGGGGAGAAGGACCTGGTCCAGCAAACGCTGAATTGCCGCGGCTTTGTACGGAAATTCTGGAAGGTCGCGGTGAAGCCTGGCAAACCGGTACTTTTCGGTCTCTTGGAAAACCTGCCCTGCTTCGGGCTTCCGGGAAACCCGGCCGCAACCGCCGCCACCTTCGAACTCTTCGTGCGCCCGGCCCTGCGAATACTCGCCGGCCATCGAGACCCCTTGATGCCTAAACTCCGCGTTACCCTTACAGAAACGATCCGGGGGGGAGGCAGCCGCCAGCAGTTCCTTTGGGGGCGCCTTTCCAGCGAGGCGGGTGAGTTGCATTTTTTCCCCTCGCAGCGCCAGGGTTCGGGGCAAACCCGCAGCCTACAGGACGTCCAGGCCTTGCTGCCAGTGCCGAGCGGCAGCCCCGATCTGGCCGCGGGCGACCGGGTCGAAATCATGCTGCTGCGGCTTCCCGTGACAACCGCGGAGCGGGTTCGAAAAACAGGAATTTCCAAAGCGATTGGAGATGCTTGAGATGAAGGACGGCCATGGTCGAACCATCAATTACCTGCGCCTGTCGATCACCGACCGCTGCAATCTGCGCTGCCGCTACTGCATGCCGGCTGAGGGGGTGGCCCTGAAAGGCTGCGGAGAAATCTTGCGTTACGAGGAGCTGCTGAAGATCGTCGAAGCGGCGGCGGACCTGGGCATTCGCAAGGTGCGCGTCACGGGCGGGGAGCCCCTGGTCCGCAAGGGGGTCCTCGGGTTCCTGCGCCGGGTGGCGGAAACTCCGGGAATCGAAGAGGTGGCCCTGACCACCAACGGCCTGCTGCTGGCCGAGCAGGCGCAGGCCCTGAAAGAGGCAGGCGTCGGGCGGCTGAACGTCAGCCTCGATTCATTGCAGTCCGAAACCTTTACCGCGATCACCCGTGGCGGTTCCCTATCCATGGTACTCGACGGGCTGGAGGCCGCCGATGCGGCGGGGCTGAACATCAAGCTAAACATGGTGGTGATGCGCCATATCAACGACAAGGAAATCCTGCCCTTTGCCGCGCTGAGCCTCACCAAGGCCTGGTCGGTACGCTTTATCGAATACATGCCGACCCTGCGGGAGGACGGCTGGCAGCAGAGGGTGGTCAGCGGCTCGGAAATCCTGGAGCGATTGCGCCGGCACTATCCGTTACAGGCGATTTCCAGCGGCAGCTATTGCGGACCGGCAAAACCATACCGGATTGCCGGGGCGCTGGGGACGATCGGCATCATTACTCCGCTCAGCGAACATTTCTGCGGTTCCTGCAATCGTATTCGGGTGACGGCGACCGGTCTGGCAAAGAGCTGCCTGTTCAATGACGACACCGTCGACCTCAAACCCTATCTCCACCTGCCGACCGCTGGCCTGGGCAGGGTGTTGCAGCAGGTGATCGCCGGCAAACCGGCCCGGCACCACCTGGACTGCGAACAGCAGAGGCCGATTCCCTTCAGCATGGCGAGCATCGGAGGTTAATCCATGTCCGGAAAAATCATTGCAGTCTGTATCAGCAAAAACAAAGGGGAGCGAAAGACCCCGGTGGAACAGATAGTGCTGCGGGAGGAGCATGGCATCGGCGGCGACGCTCACGCTGGTAACTGGCACCGTCAGGTCAGCCTGCTGGCCAAGGAAAGCATTGACAAGATGCGAGCCTTGGGGCTCGATGTCGATAACGGCGATTTCGCCGAAAACCTCACTACCCTGGGCATCGACCTGCCCGGTCTGGCCATTGGTACCCGACTGCAGGTCGGTGAAGCCTTGCTAGAAATCACCCAGATCGGTAAGGAATGTCACAATCGCTGCGCCATCTATTACCAAGCAGGGGATTGCGTGATGCCAAAGGAAGGGGTCTTTGCCCGGGAACTGAGGGGAGGTTGCCTTTCCACTGGAGACCGAGTAATGCTGAAAGAACGATGAAAAGCCATAGGCAGCTCCGATTCAGAGGAGCCTAGTTTTCCTCCTCTCCCCTGTCGCTGTAGGAGCCCCCTTTGTTTGAGCAGCTCAAGTAAACTCAGAGAAAATTCTTTGGCACCCGTGACAATGACCTCTCCTCCCTAACCCTTGTTAAACAACGTCCGATTTTCTCGCGATAGTACCGTAAGACGCCGCCTTGTTGGACCCAAGGATAGCCATCCATCTCCCTTTTGCCAGGTAACTACAGGTCGGAAAGGTCTCTTTTCTGACAATTCTTCCCCTCCCCTTAGTTGAGGTTTTTTCGGGAACCGACCTAAGCCCATGGTCGATGGCTGGAGTCAAACATTACCAGTTCAGTCATGTTTTGACTTGGGTCATGTTTTCCTTCGGTCCTGTCTCCTATAGTCGGGCCATCCGGAAATACGAAGAAACAGTGAGGATGGTTCGGCCCCAGCCGGCCTGGAGTCATCCTGGCGATAAAGCCCTCATGAAGCCTAACTGAAGAAAGGGAAACGATCATGAGTAATCCTGCATGTGGCTGCCCTGGTTCCCAGGCCCGTACCATGGAAAGAACCGACAATCAACGGCCCGCTCCCAGGGGCCGGCTGGCCTCGGAGCTGCGCCAATGGCCGACTCAGTTGCACCTGGTGCCGCCGACCGCGCCCTACCTGCAGAACGCTAATCTTTTAATCGCCGCCGACTGTACCCCCTCCGCTTACGCCGAGTTCCACCGCGATTTCATCAAGGGAAAGGTTCTGGTCAACGCGTGTCCCAAACTGGACGACACCAGTCCCTACGTTGACAAGCTGGCAGCGATGATCGCCCACAACGATATCCAGTCGATTACCGTGACCATCATGGAAGTCCCCTGTTGCCGCGGCCTGGCCATGCTCGCACAGCAGGCGATTGCCCAGTCGGGCAAGAACGTCCAGTTGGAAGTGGTGGTGATCGGTGTCGATGGTGAAAGAAGAAATTGAAGTTATCCATACGGCGTCTTACTGATCGCCTTGGCGGAACCAGGTCAACAATCGGTCGCAGGCAGATCCCGTGAATATTAACCCTTAATCTGAAAAGGAAGAAACGCCATGGGTATTCTCGATTTTCTCGGTTTCGGCAAAAAACAACCGGCGCCAACCGAACCACTAAAAGCAGCCAAGGACCCGTCGATGTTCTGTTACCAGTGCGAGCAGGCCGCCAACGGCGGCTGCTCGGTCGTCGGCGTCTGCGGCAAGCAGCCGGACGTCGCGGCCCTGCAGGATCTTTTGGTCTACAGTCTGAAAGGGATCGCCTTCTGGGCCGACAAGGCCCGCCAGGCCGGCAAAAAAGACGCCGAGATCGATCGTTTCATGATCGACGGGCTCTTCGCCACCGTCACCAACGTTGATTTCGACGCCGACGAGATCGCCAAGTTGGTCGCCGAAGCGGTGCGCCTGCGCAGCAAAGCCAAACAGCTCGCCGGCGCCTACAGCGGCAAGGTTCCGGCCGCGGCCCAGGACTGGGCGCTGCCCGCTTCCCGCGGGGAGCAGGTCAAGCTCGGTCAGCTGCACGGGGTCAAGGACTTCACCGTCGACGCCGACATCCATTCGGTGCGCGAACTGATTACCTACGGCCTCAAGGGCTACGCCGCCTACGCCGACCACGCCCGGATCCTCGGCAAGGAGTCGGACGAGATCTACGCCTTCACCCACAAGGCGCTGGCCGCCCTGCTCGACGACAGCCTCGATCTGATGGCCAACGTCAGCCTGGCCCTGGAAACCGGGCGCATCAACTACGTCACCATGGAGCTGCTCAACCAGGCCCACATCGAGGCCTACGGCCAGCCCCAGCCGACCCCGGTGCAGCTCGGCACCAAGGCCGGCAAGGCGATCCTGGTCTCCGGCCACGACCTGAAGTTCCTCGAAGAGTTGCTCAAACAGACCGAGGGGACCGGGATCAACATCTACACCCACGGCGAGATGCTCCCCGCCCACGGCTACCCGGGCCTGAAGAAGTACGCCCACCTGGCCGGCAACTTCGGCGGCGCCTGGCAGGACCAGCACACCGAGTTCCAGGAGTTCCCCGGGGCGATCATCTTCAACACCAACTGCATCCAGAAGCCGGCCGAAAACTACAAGGACCGCCTCTTCACCTGGGGCCTGGTGCAGTGGCCGGGGGTCAAGCATGTCGCGGGCTGGAACTTTAGTGCCGTGATCAAAAAGGCCAAGGAGTGCGATGGATTTGAAGAAAAGCCGGGGCAGGAGATTCTCACTGGATTCGGCCACCATGCCATCCTCGGCGTCGCTGACAAGGTCATCGAGGCGGTCAAGGGCGGAGCGATCAAGCACTTCTTCCTGGTCGGTGGCTGCGACGGCGCCAAAAGCGGCCGCAACTACTACACCGAGTTCGCCGAGAAGGCTCCCAAGGATACGGTGATCCTGACCCTGGCCTGCGGCAAGTACCGCTTCAACAAGCTCGACCTCGGTGACATCGGCGGCATCCCGCGGCTGCTCGACGTCGGCCAGTGCAACGACGCCTACAGCGCCATCCAGGTCGCGGTGGCCCTGGCCGGTGCTTTCGAGTGCGGGGTCAACGACCTGCCGCTGTCGATGATCCTCTCCTGGTACGAGCAGAAGGCAGTGGCGATCCTTTTGACCCTGCTCCACCTCGGGATCAAGAACATCAAGATCGGCCCGAGCCTGCCGGCCTTCGTCACCCCGAACGTGCTCAACTTCCTGGTCGCGAACTACAACATCGGTCCCATCGGCACCGCCGAGGAAGATCTCAAGCAGATCCTTAGCTGATAGACCAGGACCTCCCGCGCCACAACAGCCGGGGCCTTCGGGCCCCGGCTGTTTTTACTGGTTCACCGAAGGCCGTTTTTGGTTGATCAGCGACGCAGGTCTCCTCAACTCTCGCCTCCCCCTACAGCCGGAATTCCAAGCTCTCCCTTCCAGCGGGGAGAACTGGGCGAGTCGGGATTCAGGAGGAAACTTCCGTAGAGCCCGGCCCCTTAACGAACATTAGTGCCAAGCGATTTCCCGCGTCCGCCTTGATGCCGTGGCGCGTTCCGGCCGGAACGAAAACCACGCTGGTGGCGGTTACCCGGACCTCTTCCTCCCCCGCCTGGATCGTCCCCTCGCCATCTATGACGTAAAACAGTTCGTCCTGACCGGGATGAAGGTGGATGACCGTGGCTTGCCCTGGCTCGTAACAAACCAACTCAGCCACCAGTTTGTCGGAGCTGATGAGTTTTTTTCTGGTCTGTTTGTCGGACGAATACCTGAGCTGCTCCCTGATCTCTAAATGTTCCATGGTTGTTCTCCCGTCCGTTTGGTGTTGGCCTACATCGGCCCACTCCCATTCTCGATAACTTAACCCTTTAGGCGAGGATTTTCCTTTCCCCGGGTCAACCAGTGCCAGCCAGCAAAATAGTAGAAAGGATACTATAGATCCAGAAAGGGGATATCGGAAGGAACCGGGAACCTTTTGGTCCCCTGGAGCATCTAAGGAGTGAAAGCGAAAAAGAGGAGTCCGGGAAATGGCAATTGAAAGTGAGTCCGACCCCGCGCCGGTGACCATTTCAGATCGCGAGATGGCGGAGCGAATCCAGCAGGGCGACGTCGCAAGTTTCGAATTGATCATGCGTCGCCACAACCGCCGGCTCTATCGCCTGGCCCGCGGCATCCTGCACGACGAGGCCGACGCCGAAGATGTGGTACAGGAGACCTATGTGCGCGCCTTCGAGAGGCTGGCCGATTTCCAGGGCAAGGGGCCGCTGTCATCCTGGCTGGCAAAGATCGCCGTCAACGAGGCCCTGCAACGCCTGCGGAGAGTCCGTCCGGCGAGATTCCTTTCCCTGGACGACCCTGCGCGGACCGAGGAGGTTAACCACATGGCTGAACTGACCGTAGCCGGGCCCAGCCCGGAACAGAGTGCTGGTCGCGAGGAATTTCGCCGGGTTCTGGAAACCGCCATTGATGCCCTCCCCGAGGTTTGCCGGATGGTCTTTATCTTGCGGGGCGTGGAGGAGATGTCCATCAAAGAAACTGCCACCTGTCTGGGACTGGAGACGGGGACCGTCAAAACCCGTTTTCACCGGGCGCGGAGAATTCTGCAACAGAACCTTGCCGGCATGGCGGATGCGACGGTCACAGAGGTCTTCCCCTTCGCAGGGGAGCGCTGCAATCGGATCGTCGCGGGGGTCTTCCGACGACTCGGTATCGGGCTCCACCGCTAGGACCGCTCAGCAAGAAGCTGCTGCGGTAGAAATTCGGAGAAAGGAGAACCCACCATGAAACGACTACTGACCCTGGGAGCGTTGGGGCTGTTGCTGATCGCTCCGGCTGTTACGAGCAGCGCCGCTGGACCGCCTGATGCCACCTACAAAAAGGTCAGCACCCTGGTAGCCCTGCCGGATTTCATCCCCGGCATGGGGACGCTTTACGTGAAACCCTCTACCCTGCCAATCGGGCCGTTTCTCGCCTATGACCGGAACGACACCCTGGTGGCTACGATCTACATGGTTCCCCTTAAGGACATGAACAACCGCCAGAACTTCAGTGACTTGGCTGTGGGCAGCAACCGCGTGGAACAGGTCGACATTAATTTCAACCCTGGCCATGCGGGAGTGGAGACGCCCCATTACCATGTAACAATCTGGCATGTAAAACCCGATACAGCGAAACTGAAATAGCATGGAATCCCCAACAGGGGGCACGTTTCCACAAATCTTGGTATCCGCAATACCACTCGACGGGGCCTTCGGGCCCCGGCTGTTTTTGTGCCGACAGGCGCCCCCCGCGGGTGGACATCCGGGCTATTTCTGCTATTCGTTTTACCCTGCGAAGCGACTCCAACGCCCTATCCGGCATTTTCCCACCAACCCTCGTACGCAAGGAGAAAACGATGGAAGAGATGTTCTGTTACCAGTGCGAACAGGCCGCCGGCGGCACCGGTTGCACCAAGATCGGCGTCTGCGGCAAGACCCCGGAAGTGGCGGCCCTGCAGAATCTGATCGTCTACGGCCTCCAGGGGATGGCCTTCTGGGCCAACCAGGCCCGCGCCAAGGGGGCCGTCGACCCGGCCATCGACCTGCACCTGATCGAGGCGCTCTTCACCACGGTAACCAACGTCGATTTCGATCCCGACAGCTGTGCCGCCGTGGCGCAGAAGACCGTGAAGATGCGGGATGTGGCCCGGGCGCTGTTCGAGAAGGCCAACGGCGGGCCCTTCGCCGGAAAGGTTCCCGAGGCCGCCGGCAACTGGGCGCTGCCGGCCGTCCGCGAGGAGCAGGTGGCGCTGGGCAAGGCGAAGGGGGTCAAGACCTACAACAGCGACCCCGACGTCAACTCGGTGCAGAACATCCTGCTCTACGGCTGCAAGGGGATGGCCGCCTATGCCGACCATGCCCATATCCTCGGCAAGGACGACCCGGCGATCTACGCCTTCATCCACAAGGCGCTGGCCGCCATCGCCGAGAACCAGGGCGGGCTGATGGATTTCGTGGGCCTGTGCATGGAATGCGGCAAGACCAACATCGACTGCATGGGGCTGTTGAACAGCGCCCACAAGGAGCACTACCAGGCGCCGGCCCCGACGCAGGTAAGCATCGGCGCCAAGGCCGGCAAGGCAATCCTGGTCTCCGGGCACGACCTGAAGATGCTCGAGGAGCTGCTCAAGCAGACCGAAGGCAAGGGGATCAACATCTACACCCACGTCGAGATGCTGCCCGCCCACGGCTATCCCGGCCTCAAAAAATACCCGCACCTGGCCGGCAACTTCGGCAGCGCCTGGCAAAACCAGTACCGGGAGTTCCAGGACTTCCCCGGCGCCATCATCTTCAACACCAACTGCATCCAGCGCCCGGCCGACGCCTACAAGGAGCGCCTCTTCACCTGGGGGCGGGTGAAGTGGCCGGGGGTGAAGCACGTCGAGGGCTGGGACTTCTCCGAAGTCATCGCCGCGGCGCAAAAGGCCGAGGGATTCAAGGAGACACCGGGCAAGAGCATCCTCACCGGCTGCGGCCACGACGCGGTGCTGGGGCTGGCCGACCAGGTCATCGCCGCCGTCAAGTCCGGCGCGATCAAGCGCTTCTTCGTCATCGGCGGCTGCGACGGCGCCAAGCCGGGGCGCAACTACTACACCAACTTCGCCGAGCAGCTCCCCCACGACACGGTGATCCTGACCCTGGCCTGCGGCAAGTACCGCTTCAACAAGCTCGATCTGGGAGATATCGGCGGCATCCCGCGGCTGCTCGACGTCGGCCAGTGCAACGACGCCTACTCGGCGGTGCAGATCGCCCTGGCCTTGGCAGGCGCCTTCGACTGCGGAGTCAACGACCTGCCCCTCTCCATCGTCCTTAGCTGGTACGAGCAGAAGGCGGTGGTGGTGCTCCTCTCGCTCCTCTCGCTGGGGATCAAGAACATGAAGCTCGGCCCCTCGCTGCCGGCCTTCGTCACCCCCAACGTCCTCAATTTCCTGGTCGAGAACTTCAACATCGCGCCGATCGGCACCGTGGAGGAGGACATGCAGGCGATGCTGGGCGCCTGAGCGGAGAGCAACAGAACAAAACAGGGCATAACTATCGATAAGGCAAGGAGGGTTAATCTGTTGTTTCAGGTTAACCCTCCTTTTTCAATGTCATGAGGAAGCATCTTTAGTCTGGTCGCTACGTGTGGGAGGGCCCAGGTACTGGGCAATCACTGCCACCCACATCAGTCAAGTAATTACGGAATGGTGCTAATTCGTCTTTACAGCAGTAAGGTCACCAGTGCCGATGACCCGGTGGTTCAGACAGGGGGAATCAGGAGAGGAGGCAACTATTACGGCAGGAAGGCTTGCCAAGCATGGATTCAATTGCAAACTATGGGAGCGGAAAACCCTTCTGGCAGCACCTAAGTTATACGGGAAGGAGGTAATCGCCTCATGTTCACCATGCAGGAAATCAAGAACCATTACCTATTCACGGATGAGGAGGCCGAGGCCTTGAATTCTCTCTTGCCTCTGGCCGAGGCACAGAAGGAGCGGATGATCAATGAGTTCTATGATTATCTTCTCGGGATGCCGGAAACCGCGGCATTTCTTTCCATGGAGGGCGTTCTGGAGCGGCTGAAAAAGAGTCATTCCGAGTGGTTCTTAAATCTTTTCTGCGGGGTCTATGACAACCACTATCTGCGCAATCTGCAGCGTATCGGCCAAGTGCACGTCAGGATCGGGCTTGACGCCCATTACGTGAACTCTGCAATGAATATTGTGAGGTGCTTCACGGTCAGCATGATCCGGGAGAATTTTGCCGACCGGGAAGAGCGGCGAAGGATGATTGACGCGGTGCAGAAGATCCTGGATCTAAATCTTGACATCATGACCGCCGCCTACATGGAAGAGGGGTTGAGAAAAGTTTTCGTATCCAGACGGCTTGAATCCAAACTTATAAAGGCCACGGAGCGGTTCACCTATGGCCTAAACCTGGTTCTCGTGCTCGCTCTCGTGGGCGTTTCTCTTTCTGTTGTCGGCCTTTTCTTCTGGGATATTGCCCACATTTTCTCGGGGAAAGCTGAAAAAGGAATCCTAGGTGCCCTGGGGACCCTGCTCATCCTTTGGATGATGATTGAACTCATGGATAACGAAATCAAGACCTTGAAGGGTGGGCGATTTAACATCCTGATTTTCATTGGCGTGGTCATCGTGGCCATTATTCGGGAAATTCTGATTTCAACACTGCAACATGACCCCCTGACTACCCAACTTTTTTTAGCGGGGACGCTCTTGGTACTCGGTGTGGTTTACTATTTAGTCGCCAAGAGCCAGCCAGTCTCAACCTCAAAATTAGGCCCCTAATCAGGATGAAGTTACACCCATTCAGTGACTCAGGTATTTCACCATCGGGATCAACCGTTGATAGTCATGGGAAGTCAGTGACGTTTCCCAGTGTCCCGTCGCCATGCCGATAGCCACTCCTCCAGCGTAAAGTCCCACGACCAGGAGCGGGAAGGCCCACTGGGGAAGGGACTTTTTCTCACCAGATAAACCCATGGCAAGAGCCCGTTCGGGGCAGGCACCGACGCAGGTCAGGCAGCCGGTGCACTCCGGGCTGTGAATCGCCCCTTTGTCATGGACGGGCAGCCGGGCCGGGCAGGCCCTGCTGCAGCGGCGGCAGTCGGTACAGGCATCCTCCCGGCGGCGGATTTTCAGCGGGCTCAGCAGGCTGAGCAGTCCCAGCAGGGCCCCGTAGGGGCACAGGTAGCGGCACCAGGGATTGCGGTAGAGGAGTGAAAGTCCAACCAGGACCAGGAGGCACACCAGGGTGGCTGCCGACATGCCCGAGAAGAAGTGCAGCATCTTCACGTCGCTGATGGCCCAGTAGGGTGAGTGCAGGAACCCTCCCAAGGCGCCGGCAGGCATGTCGAGCAGGACGAGTTTGGCAAAGAAAAGGAGCAGCAGGTACTTCAGGCCGCGCAGCAGGACATCCAGCCATGGCCAGGGATGAAAGTTGCGGCCGAAGAGGTGCCGGCCGAGCTTCCAAAGACCTTCCGAGAGGGTCCCCACCGGGCACAGCCAGGAGCAGAACGATTTCTTGGCCAGCAGGCTCATGGCCAGAAAGGTCAGAAACAGTACCAGGGCCGCGGGATGAACCGTGGGGAATATCCCGGTGACGAGCCAGTATTTCAGGCTCACCAAGGCGCCGATGGGGAGAAACCCTTCCACTCCCGGCGGCCGGGAGGAGAGGGCTGCGACTCCTCCCGACTCGAATTGATGCACGAACAGGCCGAAGCGGACGCCGATAATCAGCACCCAGAGGAAAAGCCCCCACTGGACGAGCGATCGCCAGAGGCTGGCGTCGGCCATGAGGATACGGAGATTCAGGCCGTTTCTTTCTTTCGTTCCCTTCATTGTTGATCCTCTGTTAACCGGAAACACTTCATCCCGAGGCAGCCTCATCCCCGCTTTCCCAAAATCGCCGCAACCGGACCAGGGGTGGTCAAAACCAATGTTCCGGATAGCGCCGGTGATAAACGATGTTGTTGGTGAACAGGGCCACGGCCAGCAGAATCAGGGCGCCGGCCACCACCGGCAGCAGAATATAGGACCAGCCGGCCGCACCCTGCACGCCGATCAGGGCGGTGGCCCCGCCGGGGGGGTGGGTGGTATGGGTCAGGTCCATCAGGAAAATCGCCAGGCCCACGGCCAGCGCCATGATCAGGGGACTGGAACCGAACAGGGCGACCAGGACCGTGGCCACGATCGCGGAAATGACGTGGCCGCCGATCAGGTTGCGCGGCTGGGTGAGGGCCGAGTCGGGGGTACTGAACAAAAGAACCGTCGAGGCGCCGAAGGAGCCGATCAGCAGGGGGTGGCCGACCAGTCGGGTGATGCCAGCGATGGCCAGGATGCCCAGAGTGCCGCTGAGCAGGCTCCAGAACGAGGAGCGCAGGGACAATGGAGGATGTTCCCCGCGTAGCGGGACCCGGAACCGGCGTGGCAGCCGGCCCAGGCGCCGGCGAACACAGACATGCCGCCGCAAGAGGATTTGCATGTGTCTTTGGTTCAAACGTCGAACTCCTTTTTGAACAGATAACTGAATTTAGGTTGAGGTAGAGCTAACTTCCTGGAAGAAGGGGGGGTAACCATTTCCGAGTATTTGGATGGTTATCCCTATCGTTGCTAGTGCTGGCGAACGATAAAGTCTCCCAGCGGTTGGTTCTGTTGTTTTTACCAGCAGAGGAAAATCTCTTCCTTGATTTAGGTCATTCTTTTTGTTCTACCTCCATAAGGTGCTAGTGATGGAGGGGACTGCTGATCCTTATAGCTTTTCCCTATCGGGTTGAGAAGGCTTCTCAGGCCTAATGACACCTATTGGCGTCGTACCCCGATCCTTGTGTCGGCTCACTCTTCCCTCCAAGCTTTTTCGCATGACCGCAAAAGAACGGGCTCGCTGTTGGCTGGAGACCCCACCCGACTAACAGTGTCTGGCCTCTGAGGACAGGTTGACAGGTGGCACGCTTTGAATACCAACCCGATTATGAAAATTGGAAGTGGAGGCATTCCTCTCTAGGTCGTTTGTGAAACCAGGTTAGCTGTTGACAGGAAGGGTTATCTTGGTTATAAGGTCGGCATGTGCCGATTATTACTTATAATTTTGCTACTTTTTGGTACTGCCAGCTTGGCGCACTCTACCGAAGAGTTCGCTCGGCAGACCGGTAAAAAGTGTAGTTTCTGCCATCTTGATCCGGCCGGCGGGGGCGAGTTGACCTTAGCCGGGCAAGCATTTTTCGCCCAACGGGAAAAGGGTGGCGATTCTACGGGCCTAACCACACCATCTAGGATCTTTCGTTTTACAATAGGCTTTCTGCATTTACTGACAGCGATCTTTTGGTTTGGCACCATCCTCTACGTACACCTTGTATTGAAGCCGGCCTATGCCTCTTCCGGTTTGCCGAGAGGTGAAGTAAGAGTGGGTTTGGTATCCATGGCCGTGATGGCTGTTACCGGCGGGATTCTAACAGCTTATCGCGTCAATTCATTCCACACCCTGCTACACACCCACTTCGGCATTTTATTGCTGATCAAGATCGGACTGTTTCTAGTGATGGTGATCTGCGCGTTGATTGCAGTGCTGATCGTGGGACCACGCCTGAAAGGCGGGGGCGGATTGGCGGCGGCCAGCGGAGACTTTACTCCGGAGCAGTTGAGTCGCTGCGATGGCAAGGAGGGAAGACCAAACTACTTTGCCTATCGTGATCGGATTTTTGATGCCTCTGGAAGTAAGCTCTGGCAGGGTGGCCGGCACATGCGACGGCACCCCGCAGGTTGCGACCTAACCGAAGCACTGGGTCAGGCACCACATGGCGAGGACCGCATCCTGCAGCTTCCCGAGGTCGGACGGCTATCCCGTTCTGATGGCTCCCAGAATTCGGCTCCGAAAAGGCTCTTTTTCGCTATGGCTTATCTGAACCTTGGTTTGGTATTGGCGATCATTTTTGTTGTGGCGCTCTGGCGATGGGGATAAGTGAGGAGAAGATAAGTTTTCACAAAATATAGGGAATTCTTCAGTTAGAACCGTTGTGGTTCTACCTGGTTTTCTCCTTGGGCAACGAAAAAATGGTTCGAATAACGTCCAAGGCGGGGAGGCGGATTTAATTAACCAGGGACTCTGTGGCTTGGGTTTATAAATATGGAGAATAGTGACGTTTGGTTGCAGATAGGTTGCAGATGATGCCCCGTAGCGAGTAACCTAGTCGTAGGGTATGTAAGTGATTTCAGTTGCTTAGACCCTCTGCTTTGAATCTCCCCTTGGGCACCATCAAGTAATACTCCTGTGATAACAGGAGCTTATGAATCCAACTCTTCTTGTGTGATGCCAGCTGTGATACCGCTGGGTAACCTTGAGGAGTTGGATTTATGCTTTCCTACCTTTGGAAACGCAACCACACCTACTACTACCGCATCAAAATTCCTTCCGATCTCTCAAGTTTTTTTCCTACCCGAATACTCCGAGTCTCGTTGAAAACCAAGGATGCAGATGCAGCCAAAGTTACTTCTGCCAACCTGAACCGGATGGTCCAGAATAATTTTGCTCTGCTGCGTTCAGGTGCCATGGATTCAGAAATGTGCACCCAGTTGGTTAAAGCCATTTTGCCTGAAGCCAAACGGTTTGTGGTGGTGGAAGTGGAGGGGAGGGGTGGGAGTGAACCTACGCGATTCGAAGGAGTCCGAGGGTATATAGATAAGGAGGCGTGAGCTTCCCGGTTCCCATCCGTTTTGGTAGTGGGAGAAGCGATCGCCTGAAGCGGCCGGCCGAGCTGTGGTAATCAAGGCCGGTTCAGCAGCCAGGCAAAGAGCGCCGCCAGCAGCAAAAGCAACAGCGAAGAAAAAGCGGCCAGTATTTTGGCGAGCAGAAGGCGCATTGCCCATCCCCTCTATACGAGGTCGAACAATTCCGAGTGAATCCTGGCTAGAGGAATGCCCTGGCGCGACAGGGCCCACTCCACTACTTCAATCATGGGGGTTGGCCCGCATACAAAGTATTCCCGTGTCCCTTTGTTGGCTGGAAGATGCCTGGCGAAGATCTCCTCCCGTAGGAAACCGCGCTCTCCCTGCCAGTCTGCAGGCGGCTCGCTCAAGACCCAGACGATGTGCAAATTGATTCGGTCGGAAAGGCTTTCCAACTCCTCCCGGAAAGTCATCCGTTCCAGGGTGTGATAGGCATAGAAGAGCATGAGCGGTCGGCTGTCGTTTCGTTGATCGAGTGTGCGCAGCATGCTCATGATCGGGGCGATACCCACGCCCCCGGCGACGAAGACATAGCCGGCCGCCGGAAGACGATCCACCGAGAAAGAGCCGTAAGGTCCGTCGAGATAGGCAACGGTGCCGGGAGTTACGGTCTTAACGCGGCGGGTGAAGTCCCCCAACTCCTTGATGGTGAAGTGTAACTCCCCGGTTGTTTGCGCGCTCGACGAGATGGAGAAGGGGTGCTCCTTCATGGCGAAAGGCGAACTCCACAGAGTTAACCAGGCGAACTGCCCCGGCAGGAAACGAAATCCGCCATGCCCTTCGGGGAGCAGCACCAGGGTCCAGGCGCTGCCGGCCTCGGCGATGACATGCTTCACCCGATAAGGGCGCCGAATCATCTGCAGGGGCCTGACCACTCGGACATAGAGGATGACTATGACGCAGGACAGGGCGATGACCACCCACAAGCCTCTTTTCCAGGGGACTGCACTGAAGTGTCCCGTCCCGGCGATGTGGGCGGCGGCAAGTACCATGGCGGCGACCGCCAGCATCATGTGACCCAATCGCCATCCGTCATAGTGGATGCCCAGGGACTTGCGCCAGAGGGAGGTGGCCATGAGGGCCGCCAGTAGTAAAAACGAGCACACCCCGCTGCCGAGGTGCCAGGGGATGAAACCGGGGCGAAGGAAAGAGAGCAGAGCGGGCTCCTCCGCCACCAGGATGACCGGATGGGCGAGAACGAAGAGAAAAGCCGCCAGGGCGGTCAGGCGATGAAAATAATAAATGAGATCGATGCCGAAAGGGGCGGTCGCCTGATGAAAGCGGGCGGTAAGCATGAACATCACCGCCATCATGGCCATTCCCGCGTATCCCAGGGCCAGCGACAGGTCGGTCCAGAAGCCGCTTCCCTCCGGCATCGGCCCGAGCAGCAGGGCGAACAGTGGGGCCGTCACCAAGGCCAGGTAGAATACGCTCCAGAAAACGCCGCGGGGGAAGTTGCTTATCATGGGTACTAATAAAGCAGTATCTTCACAACTATCAAGATTGGCCTTCACCGCGGGACCTTTATCGGCCTCTTTTCAAGAAGGCTGCGGGTTGAAGATCTTTTCTTTTTCCCGCTCACCGCGGCCTGATGCTCCAACTCTTCTCGACCCATCAGGCAAATGGAGGAACGCATCCCCGGACTGGGGAGGCAGGCCCTCGGGAGCGAAAAATTGCCAAAGCCGTGTCGGTGAATATTGCCCCGGCAGGTGGTCTTTTGACAACGAGAGAGGATCGATTAACGTTAACCAACGGATGGGAGCATGGGAATGGCTGCTAGACTCCATCGCACCGATGGCCACCTCACTGCCGACCTGAACTTCATGGGCATCGGCCAGGATCGCCGGACGCTACAGACGCGAAGGCATCCTTGATAATAGACGCAATTCGTTTGGTGACGGAGGTAAAAATGAAAAATCTCATGCTGGCCACCGATCTCACAAGCCAAAGTGATCGTGCGTTTGAGAGAGCGATAAAATTGACGGCAATGATGAAAACCAAACTTCATATTCTTCATATTTGCCCGTCTTATTCGCATGCAGACCAGAAGAGCAGGTTTTCCTCCTTAAAGCAGGATTCCGAGGATGCCGTCAAAAATTACCTGTCGTGCTATCCGGAAGCAGAAGGCATTCAATACTCGATTACCATCATTGAAGGCGGAGAAGTTTTTCTGGAAATCATCAAACATGCCGAAAAGGTAAAGTCTGCCCTGATTGTTATGGGGATGCATGGAAAATCTAGGTTTCGAGATATGTTTATCGGAACCACGATTGAAAGAGTCGTCCGCAAGGGAATCACTCCGGTCTTGATGGTTAAAAACAAAGCTGTAGGTGATTACAAGACTGTTTTGATCGGCACGGATTTCTTGCCTGGCTCAAGAAGGGCTTTTCAAATAGCCCTTGAACTGGTCCATGACGGGGTTTTTCACCTGTTTCATTGTTACGAAATTCCCGACACTAGCATCGGAGACACAATCAGGCACTGGCATGGCGACATGATAAAAAAAAGCGAAGAAGAACAGTTGGAAAAATTCGTCAAAGAGCACCAGAAATTCCTGAAGAAATTTGGCGTCTCCCCAGAACGGTTCCGCTACTGGACAGCTGATGGAGCAACTTACTCCTGTCTGACCCAGGAAGCTGCTGCGTTGAAGCCAGACCTGATCGCTATTGGCGCACATGGTAGTGCCGGCGGCTTTACAATAGATAAACTCGGAGGTACGGCGCTAAGCATCCTGACAAACCCACCCTGTGACGTCCTGGTCGCCAAGAGCATTGGAAATTTTGGGAAATAGCGGGGTTAAGCGGAATGATTGAATTCGTTGGATCGAAATCTGGCCTGCCTGAGCGCGATCGTTTGCATTCGGCATATGAAGCGCTACGTCCCGCTTACGAGGGGGCGCTTAATAAGTTGCGCCTGGACTTGCATGCTCTGCTTGAAAAAAGTGGTTATAGCCCCACCATAAAGTACCGGATCAAAAAGTTTGAATCATATTACGAGAAACTTTCTCGTAGTAATCGCCGGAAGGAAGAGGGGATGGGCGAGCCTGTCACCGACCTCCTCGGCATCCGGGTTGTTTGCCCTTTTCTGGAGGATGTGGAGGTGATCGAACGGCTGATTGCCCACAATTTTGATGTTATTGAGACCGAACGCAAGGCTGAAGACCATTCCTTCAGGGAATTTGGCTACGACTCGGTGCACCTGATGGTCCACTTGTCTTCAGGCCACCTCAAAACCATTCTTCCTGGCACCCAGCGGGTTTGTGAGATTCAGTTGCGTACCATCCTTCAAGATGCTTGGGCTGAGGTGGAACATGAACTTGTCTACAAATCGGATATCGCATTGCCAAACCAGTCAATTCGTCGAAAACTCGCCTCCCTGAATGCCACTCTGACACTTTCTGACTTGATTTTCCAAGAACTTCGCGACTATCAGAAACAGATCCGGCAACGCAGCCAACACCGCCGTGCGAGCATAATAAAAAACATTAACTTTTCGGATTCGATTAGCATCTCCCATCCATCCGGGACCTCGCCGGAGTGGGTCGGTCAACTGGCACCAATCCCGCTCGCTTTGACGAATTCCTTGGAAAAAACAATGATGGCGGCGCTGGAAGCGCACAGCCAAGGCGACTTGGAGACAGCCGTCGAACTCTACGGGAAACTATTGGGGATGAAACTGAACAAATCTGTTCGCTCCCTTGTCTACAACCACCGGGGGATGGCTTTCTTTGTCATGGGAGATTACAGCCGGTCACTGAAGGATTTTAATCGGGCCATCAGTCACAATCGCGAGAATTGCCGCTACTACAGCAACCGGGGCTTATGCCATCGCGTGCTGGGCAATTACGAGCGGTCAATAGAGGACTACGACAGGGCCTTGCAAATCTCACCTGTCCACCTCGACAGCCGCTTCGGCCTGGCCCAGACCTACTTCGAAAAAAAACTGTATGCCAAAGCCCTCTCCGAGTGCGAGTTGGTGCTACGGGTTGATCCCACGCACGGGCCGGCGGCCGAACTTGCCCGTTTTACCCGCCGGGAGATGCTCTGACAAAACGGCCTGCCCAGCCTTAAATGGGGGCATCGCCCGGCTGGAGAGACAGGCCCTCGGGAGCGCCAAGCGCTTTTCGGCTGTCTGGGGGGAGAGATAACCTTGCATAATCTCTGGATGTGGGTCGGCTTCAACCTCTTCGTCCTGGTGTCAATCGGCATTGAAAATTGACCCACCATCGGCGTCCAATTTTGACCCACCCCAGAGGGTCAGTTTGAGTCGGTATTCCTGCTTTTGATTCTCCAGCTTTCGTTCCCGGTTTCGACAATTTCACAGTGATGGGTAACCCGGTCGAGTAGTGCGGTGGTCATCTTGCCGTCGCCGAATACCTGGGG
Organism: uncultured delta proteobacterium; assembly: GCA_963806685.1. Lineage (GTDB taxonomy): Bacteria > Desulfobacterota > Desulfuromonadia > Desulfuromonadales > DDH964 > DDH964. The sequence continues at coordinate 34,224 of CAWDZB010000006.1, read as the reverse complement.
CCATTCGCCGAAGGTCAGATTGGTGGTGATCAGCAGCGAGGTGCGCTCGTAGAGCTTCGAGATCAGGTGGAACAGGAGTTGTCCGCCGCTTTTCGAGAACGGCAGGTAGCCCAGTTCGTCGAGCACCACCAGGTCGAGACGGGCCAGGCTGGTGGCCAGTTTGCCGCCCCGGCCGGCAAGTTTCTCCTGTTCGAGTTGGTTGACCAGATCCACCAGGTTGAAATAGCGACCGCGCTTGCCATTGCGAATCGCCTGACGGGCGATCGCGATCGCCAGATGGGTCTTGCCGGTGCCGGTGCCGCCGACCAGAATGACGTTGCTTTGCGAGCCCAGGAAGCGCCCTTCGTAGAGGGCGCGCACCTGGGGTTCATCCACCGGCGAGGCGGCGAAGTCGAACTGGTCAAGGTCCTTCGCGATCGGGAACCGGGCCTGTCCCAGGCGGTAGCGAATGCTGCGCACCTGGCGCTCGGCCACTTCCGCCTGCAGCAGGTCGAGCAGGATCTTCTCTGCCGTGGCGCGCTGCCTGGATCCGGTTGCCAGCACCTCGTCGATGACGTTCCTCATGCCGTAGAGGTTCAGCGTCCCCATGGCCTCCAGCAGGTGCTCACGAAGCATGACCACCTCCGCTCAGCAGTCGATCGTAGCGCCGGCAGTCCACCACGGGCACCAGCCGCAGCTTCGGCAGATGGCTTGGTGACGGAACGGTGGACGGTGAAGTGTCCTCACTGGAGCGGGAAAGCCGGTTGAGGACCACGTCGCGGCTGACGGTGCCTTCGGCCAGGGATGTTGCACAGGCCCCCGCAACCGCGTCCAGGCCGTGCGTGGGGACAGCGGCGAGGATACCGACGAACTGCCGGTCTCCATCGGGCCGGCCGCTGAGCAGAGTGCGTGTCTGCTGGAGAGCCTCCGGCAGGTCCCAGGCGAGAAAGGGCGCGCCGTTGCGCAGCGCTCCGGGTTTCTGCTGGAGCACGTCGAGATAGTGCCAGGGGTCGAAGACGGTCTTGTCGCGGCCGAACTGCCGCACGTGCAAGCCGACCAGCCGACCCTGGTGGATGAAGCTCACCCGATCGGCATAGGCCCGCACCGTAACGGCTTTGCCGGCACAGCCGGCATGAACGCTGTAGCGGTTGCGGTCGAAGGAAACCAGTGCCGTGGGCGAAACGCGGGCGGTGGTCTCCTGGTGGCCGTCGAACTGGACCCGGACCACGACCAGTGCGTCACGCTCCTGGGCCGCGACCTCGGCCACCGTTCGCTCCGGGAACTCGGGGTGCTTCTGGCTGGCTGCCAGAGCCCGGCATTCGTCCCGCAGCCACTGGTTGAGTTCTGTCAGATCGGCGAACTTGCGACGCTTGGCGAACAACTTCTGGCGCACCACCCCGACCTGCCGTTCAATCTGCCCCTTCTCCCAGCCGGCCGCCGGGGTGCAGGCAACCGGCTCGAACAGATAGTAAGAGGCCAGGTTCTGGAAGCGCCGGTTGAAGACCCGCTCCTTGCCCATCAGGACCTTGCTCACCACCGTCTTCAGATTGTCGTAGATCCCCTTGCGGCAGGCCCCGCCGAAGAACTCGAAGGCCCGCACGTGGGCGTCCAGAACCATCTCCAGGGTTTCCCGCAGATAGGCCACGCAGAAGGGCTGGCGGCTGTGGCAGAGCCGGAACTGGGCAACCTTGATCTTGATGTTCACCCCGCCCAGTTCAATCGGCTCATAGCCCCAGTCAAACTGAAACGCCTCGCCCGGCGCGAACGACAGGGGAACGAAGGCCTTGACCGGTCCCTGCTCCTGCTGCCGCCACGCCTTCACGAACCGCCGGACGGTGTCGTAGCCGCCGCCAAAGCCCTCGCGCTGCAACTGTTCGAAGAGTAGCAGGGCGGTACGCTGCTGACGCTTCGGCTTGGCTGAGTCCTCTTCGAGGAATTGGGTCAGTTGCGCATTGAAAGGCTCCAACTTGGGCCGCGGCTGGATTTTGCGCTCGTAGTGCTGTTCGGTCTCGTCGGAACGGAGAATCTTGCGAATGGTATTCCGGGACAGGTTCATGTCCCGGGCAATCTGGCGAATGGACTTGCCATGTCGATGGCGGGCAAGGCGAATCTTACGGATGGTTTCCACGGTCAGCATCTCCTTCAGGGGGCTCCTCTCTCTGGATAAATTCAGAGAGCTTGGAGGAAGTGCTGGGGTGGGTCAATTTTGGACGCCGATTACCCTCCAAAGTGGGTCATTTTTGCATGCTGATTAACACTTTCATCTATTCTTCCTTCTAGCCCTTCCATCAATCCTTCCGCAGCAATGCCAAATCGATCACTCGGTCGCCGCCTGATCCTGTATCCTGCCATGACAAAAAAATGGTAATACCAAAAATAATTAATCAAAATAAAAATTATTTTGGTCATGATTCAGATTGAGAAATTGGCGCATAGGAGGCATTTTCTTCTCGTAAATCCGATAACAAATTACAAAAAAACCTTTAAAAACAGATTGTTGTGACGATCCATCGGGGCCTGGTAAGAACGCCATTCTGTTTTCCCTTGACAATGGTATACGTCCTTGAGTAAGGTGCTCGCCGGCTAAATGGTCTTACCACTGAAGTTTTGGCCCGTAGGGCCGAGGGGGATATCCGAAAAGCCTGCCACGGGCTATTTAATTGACCTTAGCAAAGGAAGGACCAACCATGGCAACAGCACTCTCACTTCTCCCCATCATTCTCCTGATTTATCTGATGACCAAGAAGCGCAGCATGCCGTCCTATTATGCCCTGCCATTGGTAGCGGTCCTGCTCTATTTCATCAAACTCTTCTTCTTTCATCTCGATACCACCCTGGTCAATGCCACGGTTGTAAATGGCCTGCTTACCGCCTGGACCCCTATTCTCATCATCTGGGGGGCGGTGTTTCTGTTCCGGACCATGGAACATACCGGTGCCATGGACACCATCCGTACCTGGCTCAACGAGGTGACCACCAACAAAGTCGCCCAGTTGATGATCATCGGTTGGTCCTTCGCTTTTCTTATCGAGGGGGCCAGCGGCTTCGGCACCCCGGCCGCCATTGCCGCACCGATCCTTGTCGGCTTAGGGTTCCCGGCAGTGCGGGTAGCCATTCTCTGTCTGATCATGAACAGCGTGCCGGTCTCCTTTGGTGCCGTCGGGACGCCGACCTGGTTCGGCCTCGGGCAGCTGGGGTTGAGCCAGGAGCAGCTGCTGGAGATCGGCGCCAGGACCGCCGCCATCCACGCCCTGGCCGCACTGATCATTCCGGTCATCGCACTGGTTTTCGTGCTCTCCTTCAAGGAGGTCAAAAAGAACCTGGTCTTCGTCTACCTGAGTATCCTCAGCTGCGTCGTTCCCTATCTTATCCTGGCCCAGTTCAACTATGAGTTCCCCTCGGTGGTCGGTGGTGCCATCGGGCTGGTCCTGTCGGTTCTTTTGGCTCACTGGGGAGTCGGGCTGGCCAGGGACAAGGACCGTGTGCGCAAGACCAATTCCGTCCCTATGCCGGCCCTGATCCGGGCCTCCTTCCCCTTGTGGGGAACGGTGGCGCTGCTGCTGGTGACCCGCATTAAGCAGTTGGGAATCAAGCCCTTGCTGACTGCAGCCGAACCGGCCTGGGCCGTCCCTGTCAATCATCTCGGTACATTCAGCATCAGCTCTTCTCTGGTGGTCTCGCTCACCCATATTTTCGGGACCCCAAGCGGCTGGAAGTTTCAGGTTCTCTACGTTCCCGCACTGGTTCCGTTTTTTGTCATCGCCGCCATCACCTTCTTCCTGTTCAAGGCGGACAACAGGACCATGCGAGCGGTAGCGAGGGAGTCCTACGGGCAGATGAAAAAGCCGATCGCGGCGTTGCTCGGCGCGCTGGTTTTTGTCAAGCTGCTGATGGTGGGTGGACAGAATGCCTCGACCATGCTCATCGGCAAGGCCCTGGCAGATGGTGCCGGTCAGCAGTGGCGCTACTTCGCATCCTACCTCGGCGCTCTGGGTGCCTTCTTCTCAGGCTCCAACACGGTCTCCAATCTTACCTTCGGCGGCATCCAGGTTGGCATCGCCAAAACCCTGGGCCTGAATGCCTCTTCGATCCTGGCGTTTCAATCGGTCGGCGGTGCCATGGGGAACATGATCTGCATCAACAACATCGTGGCCGTCTGTTCGGTGCTGGGAATAAGCGCCGAGGAGGGCTTCATCCTCAAGCGCACGGTGATCCCCATGGTCTTGTATGGTGTCATCGCGGCAATTGCAGGGACGCTGCTGTTTGCCGTCTGAGGCTTTTTTTTGAACGGGTACTTCATTTTTTCGCGGGGACGAGGTTCATCCTGTATAGCAGGATAGGGGCCACGCCCACTTTCCCGACAAGCATCTGCCTCGAAATGCAAAGAGCCGCCCATCGGATGGATTCCGGTGGGCGGCTCTGTTTACTGGTGCTCCGCTTTTGCTGCGAATGGGAGAAGTCAAAGGATCGGGCAAGGCACGGACGGGAACCGGTGAATGGGGAATTCGGGGCAGAACACCACAACCAGTTCAGTATGGTATTCTCGAGACATTGGGAAAAATTTCCCCCCGAATTCAAAGGAGGTTAGCTATGAGCAACGGGAACACCTACAAGGGAAGTTGTTTTTGCGGTACAGTCCAATTCACGGTGACCGGCGAGCCGGCGGGGATGGGCTATTGCCATTGCAGCGATTGCCGGCTCTGGTCAGCGGGTCCGGTCAATGCCTTCACGCTGTGGCCCCCGGAGGCGGTCAAGGTGACGCAAGGCGCCGATAAAATCCGAACATACAACAAGAGCCCGAGAAGCTACCGCAAGTGGTGCGCCACCTGCGGGGGACACCTGTTCACTGACCATCCGGAGTGGAAACTCATCGACGTTTATGCCGCAACCATTCCGAGTTTACCCTTCAGACCCGGCGTGCACGTCAACTACCAGGAAACGGTTCTGCCAATGAAGGACGGTTTGCCTAAACTGAAGGATTTCCCCAAAGAATTGGGCGGCACGGGCGAGGCGATGGCCGAATAGAACGGGCATGTCCCCAAGCCCTCCCCGGTTTCATGAAAGGAATGCCCTTTGACGATACCCCTCTGGGTCCTGCTGGGGTTCGCCTTCTGGACTCTGGTAGTACTTGTTCGGAACCGTCGGCGCCTACCGCTGGAGCCGAATATTGACCGGCCGGGCGGCGATTAGTGCTTTTCAGCCCGACCAACCCCACGGCAGCGACTGGTACCGAAGGGCCATGCGCGCCCACGCCAACTGCCTTGAGAACCTGCCGGTGTACGGGGCGATTGCCCTGAGGCTGGTGGCCACCGGGGCCGGCGGGCGGGTCTTCGACATTCCGGCGATAATCCTGTTGGCGGCGCAGGTCTGCCAGACCACTGCCCATATCGCCTTCGAGCAGACCGACCGGGTGGTCGCATTCGTCTTCGGTTTCTATTTTATCCAGGCGCTTTGCATGTTCTGGATGATCGGCGCCTTGGCGTTTGGTTTCTGGTAGAGGGAGAAAGATTGCAGAGGTCAAGATTCAAAGAGCCGCCCGCCGGAGTACATCCGATCGGGCGGCTCTGATTTTTTTGGGGGGGGGCGTTCCTGCCCTGGACGATCCCGCTTACAGAGCGTGCTTCTCCACGTAAGTCTTGACGGCCATAGTGTCGGCGGCGATCACTTCGCAGCGCTTTTCGCGCTGCTCGATCCCGATCAGCGATGCTGGCCGCTCGGGATCCTTGCCGGTGGCGTGGCGGACGGCTTCGCCGAACTTGGCAGGGTGGGCGGTGGCGAGGCAGACCACCGGAACCTCGCCGCCGGCGAGATCCCGGGCGGCCTTGACCCCGACCGCGGTGTGCGGGTCGAGGGTGTAACCGGTAGCGACGTGGAAATCACGGATGGCGGCGAGGGTCTGGTCAGTATCGACGGTGAGGGCGAGGAAATCCTCGGCGACCCGGGCGCGCTGGGCGGTGTCGAAGATCAGGCGGCCGGTCTTCTGGAAGGCGGCCATTGCACTTCGGACCTGCTCGGGATTCTCGTCGAAGAGGAAGTAGAGGTAGCGCTCGAAGTTGCTCGCCACCTGGATGTCCATCGACGGTGAGAGAGTTGGCACCACGCCGCTGACCGAGTAGTCACCGTCTCGCACGAAGCGCGACAAGATGTTGTTCTCGTTGGTAGCGAGGATCAGGCGCTTGATCGGCAGGCCCATGCGCTTGGCGACGTAGCCGGCGAAGATATCGCCGAAGTTGCCGGTCGGCACCGAGAAGTAGAGCTCGCTGCAACCGGTCTTGCGGCGGATTTCTGCCCAGGCCTGGAAGTAGTAGACCACCTGCGCCAGCACTCTTGCCCAGTTGATGGAGTTGACGGCGCCGAGGGCGTACCTGGCCTTGAAGGCGAGGTCGCCGAAGATCTCCTTGACGATGCGCTGGCCGTCGTCGAAGGTCCCTTCGATGGCAAGGTTGAAGACATTGGCGTCGGTCACCGTGGTCATCTGCAGTTCCTGGATCGGCGAAACCTTGCCGTGGGGGTGGAGAATAAAGATATTGATGTTTTTCTTGCCGCGCACCCCGTAGATTGCAGCGCTGCCGGTGTCACCACTGGTGGCGCCGATGATGTTCATGTGCTCGCCCCGTTCGGCGAGCAGGTATTCGAAGAGGTTGCCGAGCAGCTGCAGGGCGACGTCCTTGAAGGCGAGGGTCGGGCCGTGAAAGAGCTCGAGAATGTAGACCCCGTCCTGGTGGACGACCGGCGTTACCTCGGGATGGTCGAAGCTGGCGTAGGAGCGTTCGATGAGGGTCTTGAGGTCGGCCGAGGGGATGTCGGTGGCGAAGTGCGAAATGATCTGGAAGGCAAGCTCGGGGTAGGCGAGCTTCGCCAGGGCATCGAGATCGCCGGGGGTCAGCGTCGGGATGGCCGCGGGCAGCAGCAGGCCGCCGTCGTCGGCCAGCCCCATCATTACCGCCTCCTTGAAGGAGAGGCCTTTGACGCCGCCGCGGGTGCTCAGATACTTCATGGAAAGGACTCCTCTTGACTCCGGCCGGAAGCCGGTTGGTGAGGCGCAATCTTAGCAGGAAAGGGGAGGGCAGGGAAGGGGGAGGATGGCGAAAACGACTTTCCGGGGAGAATGGCGCGGGGCGGACTGCTGGGACCGAAGGCAGGCTGCAACTTTCCTGGAACCGGAACTTTAACTTCGCTGGTCCCGGCCTGCAGCCCGCGAGAATTTTTGCAAACCCGGCACTGTTTGTTTTTAAATGCCTTTAAACCACCCGAGCCTCTAACCGCGAAGAACGAAGCAGGTTTACTCCTGGAGGCCGTACTCCTTATGGATTGAAAAAACGACCCTGGCTACGGAGCGCTGCCAAGGTCTTCTGTCAGCCCCGGGGTTCACGGCACCGCAGCGCGGCGACCGCATGCCCCCCGCCGGTTTTGATTTGCGATTTCCACCTACAGGAAGTTCCCGCGGGAAGAGACAATGAAAAAAACGGGGGAGCGAATTCGCTCCCCCGTTTTTATGACTTTCGTACTAACTTGGCTCTAGCGAGCCGCTAACTCCTGGGCGTCAACCACCGCCACCGCGGCCATGTTGATAATGTCCGAGACGTCGTCGCCGCGCTGCAGCACGTGCACCGGCTTTTTCATCCCCATCAGGATCGGCCCGACGGTCTCGGCGCCACCCAGCTTGTTGAGCAGCTTGTAGGAGATGTTGCCCGACTGCAGGTCGGGGAAGATCAGCACGTTGGCGTCCCCCTTGAGCTTGGAGAAGGGGTACTGCAGGGCGGTCAGCTCTGGGTCAAGGGCGACGTTGGCCTGAACCTCGCCGTCGACCACCAGTTCCGGCGCCCACTCCTTGACCAGCGCGGTGGCGCGTTTGACCTTGAGGGTCAGCGGGTGATCGGCGCTGCCGAAGTTGGAGAAGGAGAGCATTGCCACTTTCGGCTCGACCTCGAAGTGGCGGGCCTTCTGGGCGGTGAGGATCGCGGTCTCGGCCAGCTCCTCGGCGGTCGGCTCGATGGTCACCGTGGTGTCCGCGCAGAAGACCACCTGCTTCTTGAAGACCATCATGTACAGGCCGTGGACCTTGGAGAGACCCTCCTGCTTGCCGATGATCTCCAGCGCCGGGCGGATGGTCTCGGGATAGTGGTGGTTGAGGCCCGACAGCAGCGCGTCGGCGTCGCCGTGCTGCAGCATCATCGCGCCGTAGTAGTTGCGGTTCTTCTTGATCAAGCGCTTGGCCTCGGCGCGGGTCACCCCCTTGCGCTGGCGCATGGCGAAGAGCTCGTCGATGTACTCGCCGCGGATGTCGGAGGTGGCCGGGTCGATGATCTGCACTCCGCCGAGATCGAGGCCGAGCTCCTGGACCTTATCGCGGATCTCCTGTTCGTCGCCGAGCAGGATCGGGACGGCGATGCCTTCGTCGACTAGGACCTGGGCGGCGCGCAGGATCTTCTCCTCCTCCCCCTCGGGGAAGACCACCCGCTTGGGATTGGCCTTGGCCTTGTTGATCAGGGTGCGCATGATCTCCTTGGAGCGCCCCTGCAGTGCTTCGAGCTGCTCCTTGTACTTGTCCATATCGGGTATCGGCCGCCGCGCCACGCCGCTGTCCATGGCCGCCTTGGCGACCGCCGGGGCGACGTGCAGCAGCACCCGCGGATCGAAGGGTTTAGGGATCAGGTACTCGCGGCCGAAGCTGATTTCGACGTTGCCGTAGGCCTTGCGCACCGCGTCGGGAACGTCCTGCTTGGCCAGGCCCGCCAGCGCCAGGCAGGCCGCCATTTTCATCTCGTCGTTGATCGCCGTGGCGTGGGTGTCGAGCGCGCCGCGGAACAGGAAGGGGAAGCACAGCACGTTATTGACCTGGTTGGGGTAGTCGCTGCGGCCGGTGCCGACGATGACGTCCTCGCGCACCGCCTTGGCCTCGTCCGGGGTGATCTCGGGGTCGGGGTTGGCCATGGCGAAGATGATCGGGTCCTTGGCCATGGAGCGGACCATCTCCGGGGTGACCGCGCCCTTGGCGGAGACGCCGAAGAAGACGTCGGCGCCGGTCATTGCGTCTTCCAGGGTGCGGGCCTCGGTGTCGTTGGCAAGACGCGCCTTGTATTCGTTCATCCCCTCGGCGCGCCCCCTGTAAATGACCCCCTTGGTGTCGCAGGCGTAGAGATTCTCAGGCCGGGCACCGAGGACCAGGGCCATGTTGGCGCAGGCGATGCCGGCGGCGCCGGCCCCGTTGACGACGATCTTGACCTCACTGATCTTCTTGCCAACCACCTCTAGGGCGTTGATCAGACCGGCGTTGGCGATGATCGCGGTGCCGTGCTGGTCGTCGTGGAAGACCGGGATGTTCATGATCTTCTTCAGCTCTTCCTCGATGTAGAAACACTCGGGGCCCTTGATGTCCTCGAGGTTGATGCCGCCGAAGGTCGGCTCGAGGAGCTTGACGGTGCGGATGATCTCGTCCGAATCCTTGGTGTCGAGTTCGATGTCGAAAACGTCGACATCGGCGAAGCGCTTGAACAGGACACCCTTGCCCTCCATGACCGGCTTGCCGGCCATGGCGCCGATGTCGCCGAGGCCGAGCACCGCGGTGCCGTTGGAAACCACCGCCACCAGGTTCCCCTTGGCAGTGTATTCGTAGGCCATCAACGGATTCTTTTCGATCTCCAGGCAAGGCTCGGCGACGCCGGGGCTGTAGGCCAGCGACAGGTCGCGGCTGGTGGCGCAGGGCTTGGTGGTGATGACTTCGATCTTTCCTTTACGGCCCGAACTGTGGTAGTCCAGGGCGTCCTGACGTTTTGACATGGGGATGTTCCTCCTGTCCGGGTGATTGGCGCCGGTTGCCCCGTGGCGGGGCATGGCGTGCTGGGGTTGGGGTTTAGAGGGGGCGAAAATAGTTTGACTAAAAATATTCCGAAAAAATTTATCGACGATTAAATCGGGAAAATAGCGCCTGGCCTGGCCGATGTCAAGCAGAATATGCCAAAAGAGAACATTGTTTCAGAAACGTTGTTACATCTAATCTTAGCAACCGGGGTGCCAATTAAACGCTGTTGATAAAATAGCGCCGAAAACCGGGCCGTCAACGCCCAGCCACCGATATTTCACATGGTCCGACGTCCCTCCAGATATCTGCAGCTGGCTGATTTTGGCCATTCACGGGATATTTCCGCCCCCTTGGCAGAATACTTTCCCGGCTCAAATCCAATTGACACTCCCGGGTTGCAGGGGTAAAACAAGGCGGTGACCTGCATCCGCCCCGGCGCCGTGAGTGCCGGATATCCAGTTCTTCTTCGATAACTGCGAACGATGAACAGATTTCTGCCTGCGGTGGCGCCGTGATCCGCGTCGGCGTTCTCTCCGATACCCACCTGCAAGGCTTCAGCCAGGGTGGGCAGGTGATGGAGCGGCTGGTGGCGCGCTATTTTCGGGATGCCGAGGTGATCCTGCATGCCGGGGACCTGGTCGATCCCGATGTCCTGCTCGGCCTAGGCGACCGCAAGCTCTATCGGGTGCGCGGCAATCTCGATCCGCCCCAGCGCGGGGTTCCGCAGCGGCGCATCGTCGAGCTCGGTGGCTACCGCATCGGTCTGATTCACGGCTGGGGCGCCCCTCAAGGCCTGGCCGAGAAGGTGCTCCGGGAGTTTCGCGGCGAGGCGCTCGACTGCCTGGTCTTCGGCCACAGCCACTTCCCATGCTGCGAGGTGCGGGAAGGCCTGCTGCTGTTCAATCCCGGGAGCCCCACCGATCGCCGGGAGGCGCCCTGGCACTCGGTGGGCACCCTCGAACTCGGAGCGACCATCGAGGGGCGGATCATCAATATCGATGCCGATTGAAGGAGAGAACATGAAACAGCTCTGGGCACCGTGGCGGTTGGATTACATCCAGGGGGAGTCATCGGCCGACGGCTGCATCTTCTGCCTCGGCGAAAAGGCGGCCGAGGACGCCTCCCGCCTGGTCCTGGTGCGCGGCGCGGTGGCCTGCGTGCTGATGAACCGGTTCCCCTACAGCAACGGTCACCTGCTCATCGCCCCCTACCGGCACATCGCCGACATCGTCGACCTCGACGTGGCCGAAGTCCTGGAAATGCACGCCCTGCTGCGCCTTTGCCGGGAGGTTTTGGGGGAACGGGTCGGGGCCCAGGGCTTCAACATCGGCATGAACCTCGGGCAGATCGCCGGCGCCGGGATCGCCGAACACCTGCATCTGCACATCGTGCCGCGCTGGATCGGGGACACCAACTTCATGCCGGTCTTTGCCGAGGTGCGGGTCATTCCCCAGCACCTCGAGGAAACCTACCAGCTGCTGCGCAGCGCCTTTGCCGGGAGAAAGCCATGACCATCCTGCGTAACGTTGTCGCCCTGCTGGCGCTGGCCCTGCTGCTGTTTCTGGCCCTGACCAACGCCGCACCGGTCAAGCTGTCGGCCTTCGGCTACCAGACCCCGGAGCTGCCGCTGTTCGTCTTTTTGCTGGTCTTCTTCGCTCTCGGTTACCTGCTGGCCGCTCTCGCCGGCGCAGTCCGCCAGACCTCCCTGCGCCGGCAGGTTGCCCGCCTGGAGCGGGAGCTGGCGCAGCGCGGTGCCTCGGGGAGCGCCGGTCCCTCGGCGGGGAACGACACCGGCCGCGGCAACTGATCCCAAACACCACGAAAGGAATTCCTTGTCCATGCTGGAGATTTTTCAAAAGGGCGGGCCGCTCATGTACCCGATCCTCTTCTGTTCGGTGCTGGCCCTGGCCATTTTCCTCGAACGGCTATGGACCTTTTATCGGTTTCGACGGGGCGCCGCCGACCTGGTTCGCGAAGTCGGCAGCCTGCTCGGCAGCCAGCGGCTGGCCGAGGCGGTGGCCGTCTGTCAACGGGGCGACACCCCGCTGGGACGGGTGTTGCTGGCCGCCCTGCGGGCCGCGGGACGACCGCGCACCCAGATCAAGGAGGTGACCGAAGAGGTTGGGCGCCGCGAGGTGGCCCCCCTCGAACGCTATCTCGGGTTGCTCGGCACCATTGCCTCGCTCTCGCCGCTGCTCGGCCTTCTCGGGACGGTGCTGGGGATGATCCAGGCCTTCAACGTCATTGCCACCCAGGGAGTCGGCACCCCGGCCACCCTCGGCGGCGGCATCTCCCAGGCACTGATCACCACCGCCGCCGGCCTGGCGGTGGCGATCCCCACCATCCTGCTGCACAAATACCTCTCCGCCAGGCTTGATAGGCTGACCCTGGAGATGGAAGCCTGGTCGCTGCAGGTTGTCGATCTTCTCGGCCACGGGGAGAATTGAGCCATGGCCTGGCTGCGCAAACGGCGCGATGAGCCGAAGGTCGACCTGACCTCGATGGTCGACGTGGTTTTTCTGCTGCTGATCTTCTTCATGATTTCCACCACCTTTGTCGCCAGCCCGGGGTTGACCATCAAGCTTCCCGAATCCGGTGCCAAGCGCAGCGTCACCGAGCCCAAGGAGATCAAGGTCTATCTCTCCGCCGCCGGCGAGATCGCTCTCGGCGACCAGCCGGTCACCCTCGCCGAGCTGCGCCAGCGCCTGCAGGAATACGGTGCCAAGGGTGCGGCGATGACCTTTGTCCTCTACGCCGATGCGCAGAGCCGCCACGGCAAGGTGGTCGAATTGATGGATGCGGCCCGAGCCGCCGGCTTCGGCAAGCTGGCGATCGCCACCGAGCCGAAACAGCAGCACTGAATCGGGCCTTGAGGGCCAGGGAATGCCCGGAGGGAAGTCACTGATGGCCAAAACAATTGCGATCCTCACCGGCGGCGGCGACTGCCCCGGCCTCAACGCCGTTATTCGCGCTACGGTGCGGGCCGCGGTGCTGCAGCGGGGCTGGCGGGTGATTGGCATCGAGGACGGCTTCGACGGCCTGGTCGGCACCCCGCGCTGGCGGGAACTTGACCTGGAGATGGTGCGCGGCATTCTGCCCCTCGGCGGAACCATCCTCGGCACCAGCAATCGCGGCAACCCCTTCGCCTATCCGGTCCGCGAGGAAGGGAAGATGGCGCTGCGCGACATTTCCGCCGAGGTGTTGGAGAACTTCCGCCGGCTCGGCGCCGAAGCGCTGATCGTCGTCGGCGGCGACGGGACGCTGCAGATCGCCCACCGGCTGGGTGAACTGGGGATCAAGGTCGTCGGCGTCCCGAAGACCATCGACAACGACCTGTGCGGGACCGACATTACCTTCGGCTACAACTCAGCGGTCGGAGTGGTCACCGAAGCCCTCGACCGTCTGCACAGCACCGCGGAGAGCCACCACCGGGTGATGATCGTCGAGGTCATGGGGCGCGATGCCGGCTGGATCGCCCTCGAGTCGGGAATCGCCGGCTCCGTCGACGTGATCCTGATCCCGGAGATCCCCTTCGTTTTCGATACCGTCTGTGCCGCCATCAACCGCCGCCAGGAACTGGGCCGGCGCTTCTCGCTCATCGTCGTCGCCGAGGGAGCCTTCCCCGCCGGAGGGGACCGGGTGCTGCAGCAAAGTACCGGCGAAAATCATGGCGTCGAGCGGCTTGGCGGCATCGGCCAGGCGCTGGCGACCCAACTCGGCGACTGCACCGGCCTGGAAAACCGGGTGGTGGTCCTCGGCCACGTGCAGCGGGGCGGCAGCCCGACCCCCTTCGACCGCATCCTCGGCTCGCGCTTCGGAGTCCGCGCAGTGGAGATGATCGAGAATGGACAGTTCGGGTGCATGGTGGCCTTGCGCGGTCGCTGCCTGGAATCGGTACCGATCGTTGTGGCGGTGGGTGCTCTCAACCGCGTCGACCCGGACGGCGAACTCTGCCACACAGCCGAGGAACTGGGAATTTGCCTCGGGCGCTGAATGAAGCTTTACCGGAGAATTTTTCTTGACGACCGGCGAGCGGCTCGCTACTGTAACCAAGGAATTCATAAATTCAACTAGTTACCTGCTTACCCTCTCAGGACCGCTGCGGATGGAGACGTCATGACCAAGCGCCTGCGGAAGACTAGGAGCCGGCACCGGGAACATCGCTTCCCAGGTGCCTTTTTTTGTTCCCGGCGAAATGGGCCGGTGGGAGAGCCTGGATGAACGCAAAAGGTCGAGAAGAGGGCGTTCGGCGCAGCTGGAAGTATGCCTTTTACGGGGTCTGCCTGGGGTTTCTGGCTCCGGCCGGCTGGCTGGTGCTGCGTCTGCTGCTGTTCAGGAACGCTTCGCTCGGGATTTTCGCCCAAGTCGCCGACGACATCCTCCACACCGGGGAGAGCCAGGTGCTGTTCTGCTACATGGGCGGCGGTACGGCGGCCGTCCTCGGCCTGTTCGGCTTCCTGATCGGCAACGCCTCGCAGCAGATCCATGAGCGGGCCACGCGGCTCGACGAACTCAACCGTGTCGTGGCCAGCCAGAAGGAAGATTTCGAGCGCCGCTTTCTCGACCTCAACAACGGACTCAAGAACTTTCACGCCATCAACAACCACATCCAGAAGACCAGCGATCCGGAAGAGGTCATGCGTCTGGCCGCCGACGGCCTGCACGAAATCCTCGGCTACGACCGGGTAAATATCCTGATGGTCAACCGGGAACGGGACCGCCTCGAGTTCATGGCCAGCCGCGGCTCCGGTCAGAACAATGTCGGCGGCCTGATTGTCCCTCTCGACGCCCGAGGCGGAGCGCTCTTTCTGGCGGTGCGCGACAGGCGTCTGCTGCTCATCGACGACATCACCCGCTACCCGGAGGAGTTCCATCTCAAGCCTCCCTGCGACCACATTGTCCAACTGCGCTCGCGCAGCTTCATCCTCTGCCCGATCATCGTTCGCGACGAGGTGGTGGGACTATTCGGCGTCGACAACAAGACCCGGCGCAAGACCCTCGACGACACCGACGTCGATACCGTCAAGCTCTTCGCCGACCAGGTCTCCGCCACGCTGACCAAGCTCAGCCTGCTCGCAGCGGTGGAGACCCTGGCCCGCGAGTTGGAGGCAACCTTTGCCGAACTGCTGCGGTACCGGCAGGAGCATGCGCGCTGCGACGAATCGCTCTACCGGGCCACGGCGGCGACCGGGGAGTCGATCGCGGAAATCCTGCATGCCGCCGATGTGGTCCGCCACGCCGTAGACACCACCCGCTCGTCGGCAAGCGAAATTTCGGTGTCGATCGAGCAGGTCAGCCAGAACCTCAACCAGCTCAGCGATTTCATCGCCAAGTCGATTGCGGCGATGACCGAGATCGGCAGCACCGTCCATTCGGTGGAGGAGAACGGCGTCCGTTCCCATGCCATGTCGGAGACCGTTCGTCGCCAGGCCGAGGAGGGGACCGACGGCGTCGCCGAAACCCTGCAGGGGCTGGTCGGCATCGCCAGTTCCGTGGAGGAGGCGGTGGCGGTGATCGACCGCCTCTCGGAAAAAAGCGAAAAGATCGGCACCATCACCGGGGTGATCACCGAGATCACCCAGAAGACCAACCTGCTGGCCCTCAACGCCGCGATCATCGCCGCCCAGGCCGGTGAGAACGGCCGTTCCTTCGCGGTGGTCGCCGAGGAGGTGCGCAGCCTTTCCCAGGAGGCCGCCGGTTCGACCGGGGAGATCACCCGCATCATCGAGGAGATCCAGGCCTTTACCCGCGAGACCGTCGAGCATATCGGCCAGACCCGCAAGCTGGTCACCAAGGGGATCGACAAGGGACATGGCCTGGAGAGGTCGCTGCAGCAGATCCTGGACTCCTCCGACCAGGCGATGGTGATGAGTCGCGATATCCGCAAGGCGACCCGGGAGGTGGGGCGGGCCGTCGAATCGGTCAGCCGTTCGATCGAGGACCTCGGCGAGATGTCCTCGCAGGTCTCCGTCGCCTCCCGCGAGCAGGCCCAGGGAACGCGCAATATCGTGCAGTCGATCGAGGAGGTCATGAACATGGCCGACAACATGGCCGCCGCGACGGCCAGGCAGCAGCAGGCGACCGGCGACATCGAGTCGGCGGCGCGCCTGGTGACCGACATGGTGGGACGGATTTTCCAAGCCATGGAAGAGCGCCAGGCGGGGAGTCGCGAGGTCCTGGAGCAACTGGAGCAGCTCAGGGAGACCACCCGTTCGGGCGGCTGAGGAGGGTTGAGCCCCCCAGGGACTCCTTCGGTTCCTCCCGATCCCCTAGCGTTTGGTTCCTCGGCAACCTTGAACGAACGGGTGAAACTCCGCGAAACCCTTCCGGTTGTTACCGCCGGCTCTCCTCGGCAACGTCCCACTCATTCCCCTTTTCCTTCCTCTCCCGGCAGCTATCGAATTTTGTCCCATCGTTGCCGGGTGGGTGGCGTGGTTTTTTTCTCTTCATACGGGTCAGGCCCCGGGTAAGGGGCTCAATCCGAATTCCTCCGCTTCGATCCGAAGTGATCCGCCCGAAACGACTTGGATTTTCCTCGACATCCGCGGTGTTATCGACCGAGAAAAACGAGCCTATGGGGGATGGTCCTGGAAGAAAAGGGCTGAGCGGGGCGGGCAGGGACTATTCATTCGGTAGGATCGTTTTGGTCGTCGAGGCGGGTCTTGTCGACCGGACAGGCCTGGCGGCCAGGACAGTGTACCTCACGGCAGGGTTCGATGTGGATGGTGACGTCGGAGCCGCGGATGTCGGCTTCGATGCGCTTTTCCAGATGGTCGGCGATGGCATGGGCCTCCTCCACCGAAAGGTGCTTGCAGACGGTGAGGTGGAAATCCATGATCTTCTGCGAACCGGCCCGACGGGTGCGCAGGTTGTGGTAACCGGTGATGTCCTCCTGGTGAGCCCGGATCAGGCGCTCGACTTCCTCGCGCACCACCGCCGGCAGCTCCTCGTCGAGGACGTCGCGCAGCCCGTGGCGGACCAGGCGCAGCGCCTCGAAGAGAATGTAGAGGGCGACCAGAATCGACAGCACCGGGTCGAGCCAGGGAACCTGGACGAAGCGGATCACCAACAGGCCGACCGTCAGTCCAAGATTGGTGTAGACATCCATCGCGAAGTGCAGCGAATCGGCCTGCAGCGCCGAGGAATCGGTCTCCCGGGCAACCCGGCGCAGGTAGCGGCTGATCAGCAGCGAGGCGACGATACTCACCAGCAGCACGCCGATGCCGCTGTCGAGACGCGAAAGGACAACCCCCCGGCGCAGGCGGGAGGCCGCCTCGGTGATGATCCAAACTCCCGAGGCGGCGATCACCAGTGACTGGATCATCGTCGCCAGGGTTTCATACTTGCCGTGGCCGAAGGGATGGCTCTGGTCGGCGGGCTGCTCGGCCTGGCGGATGGCCAGGAAGTTCACCCCGGACATCAGGATGTCGAGAAGCGAATCGATGGCCGAGGAGAGGATTGCCATCGAACCGGTGAGGACGCCGGTGACCAGTTTGATGATGGCCAGGCTGGCGGCGGTGAGGATCGAGATGCCGGCAGCACGGATCTTTGGGGAGGGTGGCGACATGACTGCTGCTCCGGGCCAAAGCCGGCAGGGGGCTCAGTCGCCGACCGGACAGTCCCGGTCCCAGCGGACGAAGCCGTCGCTTTCGATAGCCCAGAACGCCTCGATGCGGGCACCGAAATAGGCGCTGTCGGCGGCCTGCTCCGCGACCGCGGTGGCGAGGGCGGGTTCGACCAGCCGGTGCTCGGCAAGAAAGTGATAGAAGACGGTCACCCCCTCGAGGATGGCGAGGAGTTCCTGGAGGTTCGGTTCCAGGTTGCGCACGATGTACCAGTTGCCGGCGAACTGCCGAACCCGCTCCGGGTGCAGCTGGAGGATGTTTTCGCGGCGCTCGCCGATGACGAATTCACGCAGGAAATAGTCGGCGCCATGGGCCAGGGCCCCGGCGGCTGCCGGGGCGAACTGCCCGCCGGCGGTCAGTTCCAGGGCGAAGCGGCGCAACAAGTCGTGGCAGAGCCGGTCGGCGCGGATTTCTTCTTGGAGGCTGGTGATGGCAAAGGCCGCGGCCGGGAAGGCTGTGGCCAGCGGCAGGTCCGGGGGAGTGGCTTGCGGCATGTCAGGGCTCCTTGGCTGGGCCTTTCTTATCACCCCGGGGCGCCTCCGTCAAGGTCTAAACCTTTCCCCTTTGGCCCGCTCCCTCCCGGTCTTTCCCTGTTTACAGACCGGCACCCGGTTTGTTAACATAACGCCCATTTACGGGCCGGCTGTTGCCGACCTGCTGCGAGGATTCCTGCATGAGTGCCACCACCCCGATGATGCGTCAGTACCTGGAGATCAAGGCCGATTATCCCGACGCCATCCTCTTCTTCCGCCTCGGCGACTTCTACGAAATGTTTCTCGACGACGCCGTCACCGCCTCCCGGGTCCTCGACATCACCCTGACCTCCCGCAACAAGGGATCGGTCGACGAGGTGCCGCTGTGCGGCATTCCCTACCACAGCTGCCAGCCCTACATCGCCCGCCTGGTCGAGAACGGCTTCAAGGTGGCCATTTGCGAACAGGTCGAAGATCCGAAGAGTGCCAAGGGGATTGTTCGCCGCGAGGTGGTGCGGGTCGTCACGCCGGGGCTGGTGGTTGACACCGACACCCTCAAGCCCAAGGAAAACAACTACCTGGCGGCCCTGGCCGGGGGAGTGAACGGACACTGGGGGATGGCGGTGCTCGATATCACCACCGGCGAGTTCCGTGCCACCGAGGTGGTCGGCGAAAATGCCCTGCGCAGCGAGCTGGCGGCCTTCACCCCGCGGGAGATCCTGCTGGCCGAAGCCGGGTCCGGCAGTGCGCAGCCGGCGCTGCTGGCCGAGCTGGCCCCCGAAGTGGTGGTCAACCGCCTGCCCGAGTGGGTCTTCGAGTTTGATCGGGCTGCGGAGCAGATCCACCGCTTTTTCGCCTGCGCCAGCCTCGAACCCTTCGGCTGCGCCGAGCTGCCGGCCGCGGTAGCCGCCGCCGGGGCGGTCCTCCACTACCTGGAGGTCACCCAGAAGGGGGTAGTCGCCCATGTCCGCACCCTGCAGACCTACCACAGCCGGGACTTCATGGTGCTCGACGCGGCCACCCGGCGCAACCTGGAGCTGACCGCCACCATCTACGACGGCAGCCGCAAGGGTTCCCTGCTCGGGGTTCTCGACCGCACCCTCACCGCCATGGGCGGCCGCAAGCTGCGCCACTGGGTGCACCATCCGCTGGTCGCCGTCGAGCCGGTTCGCCGTCGCCACCAGGCGGTGGCGGAACTGGTCGAACAGTCCCTGTCGCGGCTCGAGCTGCGACAGCACCTTGACGGCATCTACGACCTGGAGCGCCTCAGCGGCAGGATCAGCATGGCCAACGCCAATGCCAAGGACCTGGTGGCGCTGCGCACCTCTCTGGAGCGGCTGCCGGCGCTGGGCGACCTGCTGCAGACCCTGACCAGTCCGCTGCTGGCGGAGCTGGCCGCGGCCGTCGATCCCCTTGAGGACGTGGCCGCGCTGATTGCCGGCGCGCTGGTCGACGATCCCCCCTTCGTGCTGCGCGAGGGAGGGCTGATCCGCGACGGCTTCCACCCCGGGCTCGACGAGCTGCGCACCATCGCCCGCGAGGGAAAGGGCTGGATCGCTCGTCTCGAGCAGCAGGAAAAGGAGCGCACCGGCATTTCCAGCCTCAAGGTGCGCTTCAACAAGGTCTTCGGCTACTACCTGGAGGTGACCCGCAGCCACCTCGAGAAGGTCCCCGAAGATTACCAGCGCAAGCAGACCCTGGCCAATGCCGAGCGCTACATTACCCCGGCGCTCAAGGAGTACGAGGAGAAGGTGCTCGGTGCCGAGGAGCGGCTGGTCGAACTCGAATACGACCTCTTCCAGGAGCTGCGCCAGCAGGTCGCCGCCCAGGCCGAGCGTATCCAGGCCACCGCCGACGCCCTGGCCGGCTGCGACGTTCTCGCCGCGCTGGCCGAACTGGCCCACGAGCGAAACTACGTCTGCCCGCAGATCGATGCCGGTACCGAGCTGGTGATCGTCGAGGGGCGGCACCCGGTGATCGAGACCATGCCGCTGGGGGAGCGCTTCGTCCCCAACGACGTCGCCCTCGACGCCGGCGAAAACCAGCTGCTGATCATCACCGGCCCGAACATGGCCGGCAAGTCGACCTACATGCGCCAGGTGGCACTGATTACGCTGATGGCGCAGATGGGAAGCCTGGTGCCTGCCAAAGAGGCACGGATCGGCCTCGTCGACCGGATCTTCACCCGCGTCGGCGCCAGCGACAACCTCGCCCGCGGCCAGTCGACCTTCATGGTCGAGATGACCGAAACCGCCAATATCCTCAACCATGCCACGGCCAAGAGCCTGATCATCCTCGACGAAATCGGCCGCGGCACCTCGACCTTCGACGGCGTCAGCATCGCCTGGGCGGTGGCCGAGTACTTGCACGACCATGCCCCGGTGGCGGCCCGGACGCTCTTCGCTACCCATTACCACGAGTTGACCGAACTGGCCGTGACCCGGCCGCGGGTGCGCAACTACAACATCGCCGTCAAGGAGTGGAACGAGCAGATCGTCTTTCTGCGCAAGATCGTCAAGGGGGGAGCCAGCCACTCCTACGGCATCCAGGTCGCCCGCCTGGCCGGCCTGCCCGAAGCGGTCATCACCCGGGCCCGGGAAATCCTGCGCAACCTCGAAGCCGGCGAATTCGTCGGTGAGGGGGAGCCGCGCCTCGCCCGCAGTCGGCGCCCCGAGCGGCAGGTGCCGCCGTCGCCGCAGCTGTCGCTGTTTAGCAGCGCCGGCCCGGATGCTTTGCGCGAACGCCTGGAGGGGGTCGACGTCAGCGTGCTCACCCCGCTGGAGGCCCTCAACCTGCTCGACGAATTGAAAAGGCTGGTATAAAAAGATGCGATTGCTGCGACTGGTTCCGATTCTCTTTCTGCTCTTGGTTTTCGCCGTGCCAGCCCAGGCAGCGCGCAGCGCCGCCGACGCCTATGCCAAGGCCCGGCAGGATTACCAGCGGCTGCAGCAGTCACCGAAAAAACAGCGCTACCGGGATCAATGGCAGCGGGTCATCGACCGCCTGCTGGCCGTTCCCGAGCACTACCCCGGGGCGCCGCAGGGGGCCCGGGCCCTCTATCTGGCCGGCCAGGCCGGCCACGGCCTGTACCGGGTTTCGCGGCTGCCGGGCGATGCCCGCCAGGCAGCCGGTTTCTACCTGCGGGTGGCAGCCGAGTATCCGCGGGATTCCCTCGCCGACGATGCTCTGCTGCTGGCCGGGGACCTCAACCGGGAGGTGCTTGGCGACCCGGCGGCGGCCCGGGATCTCTACCGGCAGATCGGGGAGCGCTATCCCGGCGGCGACATGGCCGCGAAAGCCCGCCTGCGCTGCCGGGCCCTGGGCGGCTGCGCCGCCCCGGCGGCTCCGGTCGCGGTGAGCGCCCCCGACCCCAAGCCTGCCGCGACCGGCCCGGCCCAGTTGACCGGGATCCGGTTCTGGTCCAACCCCGGCTATACCCGGGTGGTGCTCGACCTCTCCGGACCGATCCGTTACCAATCCAACCTGCTGGCCGGCAACCCCGCCAAGGGGCAGAGCCCCCGCCTCTACCTCGACCTTGCGCGGACCGTTCCCGCTGCCAGCCTGGCCGACACCACCAGGGTCGACGATGGGCTGCTCAAGCAGATCCGCAACGGTCGTCCCGACCGGGACCGTACCCGGGTGGTGCTCGACCTGGTGAGTTCCAGGGATTACAAGGTCTTCCCCCTCGACGACCCGTTTCGCATCATCATCGACGTTCGGGGGGACGGGGCTCCCGTGCTCAAGGAGGATACCCCGGCGCTCAACCAGCTGCCGGCCGGGGACGGGATTGCCAATATCCTCGAGAATGCGCCGGCCGAGCATCCGGTCCAGCTGCACATTCCCCAGAACAAGGGGGGCGGACTGCGGCGCATCGTCGTCGATGCCGGCCATGGCGGCAAGGACCCCGGGGCGATCGGACCCGGCGGGGTGATGGAAAAGGACGTCACCCTGGCGATGGCCAAGGCCCTCGCCCCGCGGCTCGAGAAGGCGCTTGGCTGCGAGGTGATCATGACCCGCAAAGACGACACCTTCATCCCCCTGGAGGAGCGCACCGCGATTGCCAACAAGGTCGGCGCCGACCTTTTCATCTCCCTGCATGCCAATGCCAGTACCAATAGGAAGGCCTACGGTACCGAGACCTACTATCTGAACTTCTCCAAGAACGACCAGGCGGTGGCGGTCGCCGCCCGGGAGAACGGGACCTCTCTCAAGCAGGTCGGGGACCTGGAACTGATCCTGTTCGATTTGATGGCCAACGCCAAGATCAACGAGTCGAGTCGGCTGGCCGCCGAGATCCAGCGCTCGCTGGTCGATTCCCTGGACAACCACTACCGCTCGATCCGCGACCTCGGCGTTCGCCAGGGTCCATTCTACGTCCTGCTCGGCGCCACCATGCCCTCGGTCCTGGTGGAAACCGCCTTCATCAGCAATTCCCGCGAGGCGGCCCGGCTCAAGGATCCGAAATTCCGCGCCCAGGCCGCCGATGCCATAGTGCGCGGTGTCCGCAATTATGCCGTTTCCCTGAAAATGATTGCCGCCCAATGAAAGCCGAAGCCTCCATGCAGACTGAAAACTTCTTCCCCCGGGAACTCCTTACCGACCCCGCCATTCCCTACGAAGAACGCCGGGTGCGGTTGCTCGACGGATCGCGACGCTTTCTCGACCATCACCTCGAGGAGGTCCGTCGCCGTCACCGCAGCGGCGAGAGCGGCCGCCGCATTGTCGGCAGCCTCACCTCGCTGGCCGACACCCTGATCCGCAACCTCTATCGCAGCGTCGCGGCAGACGTTCCCGAGTCGGGACTCGGCTCCTGCACCCTGATTGCCCTGGGCGGCTACGGCCGCGGCGAGCTCAACCCGCGCAGCGATATCGACCTGATGTTCTACTACAGCGGCAAGGATCGCCCCTTCGCCGAGAAGATCTCGGAGCGGATGCTTTACCTGCTCTGGGATCTCGGCCTCGAGGTCGGCTACAGCGTGCGCACCGAGAAGGACTGCCTGGAGATGGCCGACAAGGACATCACCGCGCGCACCGCGTTGCTCGACTCCCGCTACCTGGTCGGGGACGAAATTCTCTACCAGTCCTACGAGCGAACCGTTCTGGAGGCGGTGCTGAGTCGCAACAGCCAGGCCTTCCTGCGCGAGAAACTGGAGGAGAATGAGCGCCGTCTGGTCAAGTACGGCTCCTCGGTTTTTCTCCTCGAGCCGAATATCAAGGAGGGGGAGGGGGGGCTGCGCGACCTGCACACCGCCCTGTGGATGGCCCAGGTCAAGTTCAAGGCCCGCTCGCTGCGGGATCTGATCATCAAGGGGGTGCTCACCGAGCGGGAAGGCGCGAATTTCGAGGCGGCCCTCGACTATTTGTGGCGGATCCGCAACGAACTGCACTTTCTCTCGTCCCGCAAGAACGAACAGATCAATTTCGACCAGCAGGAGAAGATCGCCGCCTTCCTCGGCTATCGGGACAGCCGCAAGGCCCCGGCCGTCGAACAGTTCATGCAGGACTACTATTCCCACGCCACCCAGGTCGAACACATGTCCTCGCTGCTGGTCACCAAGGCCACCCAGCAGGAGAACGCCGGTCTGGGCATCTTTGGCTACCTCAAGCGGCGCTCGGTCGCCGAGGGATTCTACATCCTGCGCGGCGAGCTGCGGGTGACCAGCGATGACCTCTTCGAGCAGAATCCGGCGGCGATGATGGAGGCTTTCGGTCTCGCCCAGCGCCACGACGTGAAGCTGGCGATTCCGCTCAAGGGGATGATCCGCGACAACCTGCACCGCATCAACGACCGCGTCCGGCGCAGCCGGCCGATGGCCGAGGGGTTTCTCGACATCCTCCGCCAGCCCAAGGGGCTCGGCCGGGTGCTGCAGGACATGCACCACCTGCAGTTTCTCAACCGCTTTCTGCCCGAGTTCGAACGCATCTACTGCAAGGTCCAGCACGACGCCTACCATATCTATACCGTCGACATCCATACCATTTTCGCCATGGAGGAGATCGCCAAGCTCTGGCTCGGCGAATACCGGCAGAAGAAGCCGCTGCTCACCCAGGTGGCCAACGACATCGAGAAGAAGGAGCTGCTGCTGCTGGCGGTGCTGCTCCACGACATCGGCAAGGGGGAGGGGAAGGACCACTCGAACAAGGGGGCGGACATGGTGCCGACCATCGCCCGCCGCCTCGGCCTGAACAAGGAAGACAGCCGGCGCCTTGAGTTCCTGGTTCGCAACCACCTGCAGATGGCCCATATCTCTCAGCGCCGTGACATGCACGACGACAAGCTGATCGTCCAGTTCGCCCGCTCGATGGAGATGAGCGAGAACCTCAAGATGCTGTTCCTGCTCACCTTCGCCGATATCAGAGCGGTCGGCCCCGACGTCTGGTCGGAGTGGAAGGGGCTGCTGTTGCAGGAGCTCTACGAGAAGGCTTTCGACGTTCTCGAACGCGGCAACTTCCGGCTCGAGAAGCGTTCGGAAAAGCTGCGCAACCGCAAGCGCAAGGTACTGGAGCGGTTGGCCGGGGAATACGACACACGCCAGGTCAAGGAACTGGTAGGCACCCTCGGCACCCGCTACCTGATGTCCTATCACTCCCAGGAGATCGCCGAGCACCTGCGGGTGGTTCTCGGTCGCGGCGATGCTACCCTCGCGCTCAAGATCGAGCAGGATGCCGCGGCCGACTACACCCAGGTCACCATCACCACCCTCGACATTCCCGGGCTGTTCTCCAAGATCGCCGGGGTGATG
Organism: uncultured delta proteobacterium; assembly: GCA_963806685.1. Lineage (GTDB taxonomy): Bacteria > Desulfobacterota > Desulfuromonadia > Desulfuromonadales > DDH964 > DDH964. Next base: position 9,602 of record CAWDZB010000006.1, on the reverse strand, counting down.
GCTGCCAATGGCATCAACATCCTCGGCGCCCAGATCTTCACCACCGGCAGCGAAATCGCCCTCGATATCCTGCAGGTGCGCAGCCCCGGCGGCGAACGGATCACCAACCCGGAGAAGTGGCGGCGTTTTGAAACCGACCTGACCGCCGTCATCGAGGGGCGGACCCGGACCTACGATTTGGTGAAAAAGCGCCAGCGTCCCAGCTTCCTCCCCGAGCCGCCCCGCCCCCGCCACCCCAACCGGGTGGAGATTGACAACGAGGTCTCCGACGAATACACGGTCATCGATATCTATGCCCACGACCAGGTCGGTCTTCTCTACCGCATCACCCGCACCCTCAAGGATCTGGGGCTCTACATCGGTGTGTCGAAGATCTCCACCAAGGTCGATCAGGTCATCGACACCTTCTACATTCAGGACATTTTCGGCCAGAAAGTGACTTTCGCCGACAAGCTCGAGGAACTGCGGCGCAAGCTCCTCGACTGTCTGGACGAGGAAGAATGACATTCTGTGCTCAGCTTTATGCTTTAAGCTGATAGCCTCCTTCTAACGGTACCTTATGAACCAATACCTCGACTTGTTCCTTAACTATCTGACCGTCGAACGGGGGCTGTCGCGCAACACCCTCGAGGCCTACGGCCGAGACCTGGCGCGCTACCTCGACTTTCTCGACCGGGAGGGGATCGCCGAACCGGCCGCCATCGGTCCGCCGACGGTGCTGCACTTCCTGGCGCAGCTGCGCGATGCCGGCCTGTCGGCGCGCAGCCGGGCGCGGGCGCTGGTGGCGCTGCGCATGTTCCACAAGTTCCTTCTCAGCGAGGGACATGCACCGCGCAACCCCACGGCGCTGGTCGAGGCGCCGAAGAGCCTGGCGGCGCTCCCCCACACCCTAACGCTCCCCGAGGTCGAGCGGCTGCTCGCCGCGCCCCTTGGCGACGATCCTTTGGCCCTGCGCGACCGCGCCATGCTCGAGGTCCTCTACGCCACCGGGCTGCGGGTTTCGGAACTGGTCGGACTCAAGCAGGCCGACCTGCAGCTCGACGTCGGCTACCTGACCGCCTTCGGCAAGCGCAGCAAGCAGCGCATCGTGCCGCTGGGGGAGACCGCCATCGCCGAACTGGGCCGCTATCTTCTCTATGGCAGGCCGCTGCTCGACAAGGGGAGCGCCGGCCCGCTGCTGTTTCTCAACCGCCTCGGCCAGGGGTTGACACGCCAGGGGTTCTGGAAGATTATTAAGCGCCGCGCCCGCCAGACCGGGATTGGCAAGCGGATCACCCCGCACACCCTGCGCCACTCTTTTGCGACCCACCTGCTGGAGAACGGCGCCGACCTGCGGGCCGTGCAAAGCATGCTCGGCCACGCCGATATCTCGACCACTCAGATCTACACCCACGTGACCCGCGAACGCCTGCGCCGCCTCCACGAACAGCACCACCCGCGGGGCTGACGCGGGATCCAGAGGAGCTTATGAAGTACGTGATTCTGCTCGGCGACGGCATGGCCGACGAGCCGCTCGAGGAACTTGGCGGCCTCACCCCGCTGCAGCATGCTCGGACCCCGCGCATGGACGCCATCGCCCGGAACGGGGTGCTGGGTCTCGCCGAAACGGTGCCGGCCGGTTTCCATCCCGGCAGCGACGTCGCCAACCTCTCGGTCTTCGGCTACGACCCGGCGAGCTGCTACAGCGGCCGCTCGCCGCTGGAGGCGGCGAGCATGGGGGTGAGCCTCGGCCCCGACGACGTCGCCTTCCGCCTCAACCTGGTGACCCTCACCCCGCAGTACGGCCGGCTGTTCATGGAGGACTTTTCCGCTGGACACATCTCCACTGCCGAGGCCCGTGAGCTGATCGTCTCCCTGCAGGAGGAGCTCGGCGACGCGCGCTTCAGCTTCCACGCCGGGGTCTCCTACCGCCACCTGCTGGTCTGGCACGGCGGGAAGGATGCGCTGACCTTCACCCCCCCCCACGACCTGACCCACCAGAGCATCGAGGGGCATCTCCCCAAAGGCGAGGGGGCCGGCGAGCTGATCGCGCTGACCACCTCGGCGCAGATGCTCCTCAACACCCACCCGGTCAACCTCAAGCGGGAGAAGGCCGGCAAACTCCAGGCCAACTCGATCTGGCTGTGGGGGCACGGCCGCGCCCCGCAGATGACCACCCTGCAGGAGAAGTACGGCCTCACCGGAGCGGTGATCTCGGCGGTCGACCTGATCAAGGGGATCGGCATCTACGCCGGTCTCGACGTCATCGACGTCCCCGGCGCTACCGGCTACATCGACACCGACTATCGGGGGAAGGCCGAGGCGGCTCTCGAAGCCCTGAAGACCCGGGACTTCGTCTACCTCCACGTCGAGGCTCCCGACGAGGCCGCCCACGCCGGCAATCTCGACGACAAGCTGCGGGCGATCGAGGACTTCGATGGCCAGGTGGTCGGCACCGTCCTCGACGGATTGTCGGCGCTCGGCGACTACCGGGTGCTGGTCCTGCCCGACCACCCGACGCCGGTCAAGCGCATGACCCATACCCTCGGCCCGGTCCCCTTCGCCCTCTGCGGCAGCGGCGGCGAGTTCTCGGCATCCGTTCCCGCCGCCGGCTTCGACGAGGTCGCGGCGGCCGCCTCGGGCCTCTTTCTTCCCGGCCGCCTGGCGCCTGCTGCCGGGAATGGTCGCCGGCAAGCTCTGAGTGCTGCTTCCACCCGCTGCAGGGGAAAAGAGTCTTGGCATGATGTCCAATTTGTTTTAATAATGAGTTCTTTCGATAAGACAGGTACTTCGCGAGTTTTTTAACCTGAGGAGCCGGTAATGCAGGAACCCCTCCAAAAGATGATCCAGATCCGCTGGCATGGGCGCGGCGGACAGGGTGCCATAACGGCGGCCAAGGTGGTCGCCGAGGCAATGTTCAAGAGCGGCTACGGCGGCGTGGTCATGGCGCCGACATTCGGCACCGAGCGGCGCGGCGCCCCGGTTTCCACCTCGCTCAAGATCTCCCGCGACAAGATCTACGACCTCTCGCCGATCCAGACCCCCGATATCGTCGTCGTCCTCGATCATCTGATCCTGGGCGAGGTCGACGTCACCGTCGGTCTCAAGCCGGGAGGGCTGCTGGTCATCAATTCGCCGCGGCCGGCGGAGGAGCATCGGCAGGTCGATTTTCGCGTCGCCGTAGCCAACGTCACCCGGCTCGGGATCGAGGCCGGGCTGCGCAAGGGGATCGTCAACAGCGGCATCATCGGTGCCCTCGGCAAGGCGAGCGGCCTGGTCGATCTCGAGGTTTTGGCCGGCTGCATCGCCGAAGAGTTCGTCGGCCGCAGGCCGAAGGAAAACGTCAAGTCAGCGCGGCTGGCCTATGCTGCCACCCAGGTCTGCGAGCCGCGCGAGGGAGTGATCAATGGCTGATTCACGCTTCAAGATATTGACCTCGGCCAGCACCTCCGGTCCCGGCGATGCCGGTCGTACCGGCTCCTGGCGGGTCGAACGCCCGGTCATCGACCTGTCCCGCTGCACCCCGGCCCGAACCGGCAAACACGCCTGTCATCTCTGCTGGCTCTACTGCCCGGACAGCACGGTCAGCAAGGAGATCGAGCCGGCCATCAACCTGGAATACTGCAAGGGATGCGGGATCTGCGCCGAGGAATGCCCGGTCGGGGCGATCGCCATGGTCCCCGAGGAGGAGTTCGAGGGGGGTGACAATGAGTGAGAAGCGGATCGATTCCGGAAACGCCGCCGCCGCCCTGGCGGTGCGACTGGCCGGCGCCGAGGTGATCGCCGCCTACCCGATTACACCGCAGACCCCCCTGACGGAGAAGCTCTCCGAGATGATCGCCGCGGGGAAGATGGACGCCGAATACGTCGCCGTCGAGAGCGAGCACAGCGCCCTGGGGGTCTGCATCGGCGCCGCCAGCGCCGGGGTGCGCACCTTCACGGCGACCTCCTCCAACGGCCTGCTGTACATGAGCGAGCAGCTGCACTGGGCGGCCGGCGCCCGCCTGCCGCTGGTGATGTGCGTCGTCAACCGCGGCGTCGGCGCCCCCTGGTCGGTATGGAACGACCACCAGGACGCCATCAGCCAGCGCGACACCGGCTGGATCCAGGTCTTCGCCAAGGATCACCAGGAAATCGTCGACATGACCCTGAAAGCCTTCCGGCTCGCCGAGGCGGTGCACATCCCGGTGATGGTCAACTACGACGGCTACTACCTCTCCCACACCTATATGCCCTTCGAGCTCCCCGAGGCCCAGGCGGTCAAGGATTTCCTCCCTCCCTACCGCTACCTGCATGCCCTCGACCCGCAGCACCCCGAGAGCCTGAACACCGTGACCCTGCCCGATGCCCGCAGCGACATCCACGGCGTCAAGCAGGGGGGGTATATGGACATCCGCCACAACCTGCACCAGGAGATGCGCCAGGCCATGGAGCTCTGGGAGGAGATCGATTCCGACTTCCGGCAGCGCTTCGGCCGCGGCGGCGCGCCGATCCTCGACCCCTACCGCTGCGAGGACGCCGAGTTCGTGGTGGTCGCCATGGGCACCCTCGCCAACCAGTTCCACGACGTGGTCGACCACCTGCGCGAGGAGGAGGGGCTGAAGGTCGGCGTGCTGGCCCTGCAGATGTACCGTCCCTTCCCGACTGCCAGGATCGCCGCGGCGCTGCAGAACGTCAAGGGGGTCATGGTCTACGAGAAAGGCCTCAGCTACGGCAACCAGGGGGCGCTCTTCGCCGACCTCAAGTCGGCGCTCTATCCCTACCCGAACCACCCGCGGCTGCACAACTACATCGTCGGGCTGGGCGGCCGGGACATTCCTACCCTCGATCTCCACCGGACCCTGAAGGAGGCCTGTCTGCAGGAGCAGCCGGTCGCTCCCGAGCAGCAGGACACTCCGCAATGGATTGGATTACAGCTATGACCAGCGTTGCCAAGACCACCGTTCTCGGCCTGACCGAAGAGGAGTTCATCCATCCCGGCAACCGCGCCTGCGCCGGCTGCGGGCTGAGCGTTCTTTACCGCATCGGCACCAAGGCCCTGGGGCGCGACTGCATCTTCGTCGTCCCCCCAAGCTGCCTGACGGTCATGCAGGGCCTGTATCCCATTGCCGCCTCGCAGCTGCCGATCTTCAACGGCACCTTCGCCTCCACCGCCGCCATCGCCACCGGCGTGCGCGCCGCGATGAAGCGCCTCGGCAAGCAGACCCAGGTGGTCGCCTGGGCCGGCGACGGCGGCACCGCGGACATCGGCATCCAGGCCCTCTCCGGCGCCCTGGAGCGGGGCGAGGACATCATCTACATCTGCTACGACAACGAAGCCTACATGAACACCGGCGTGCAGCGCTCCGGCACCACCCCGCAGGGGAGCCTGACCACCACCACCCCCTATTGCGGGAAGCGGGAGGGGAGCAAGAACGTCCCGGCGATCGTCGCCGCCCACAACCCGGCCTACGTCGCCACCTGCTCGGCCGCCTATCCCCTCGATTTCCACGACAAGCTGCTCAAGGCCAAAGAGATCCGCGGCCTGAAGTACATCCACATCCAGACTCCCTGTCCGCCCGGCTGGGGATGCGAAGAGCGGATGACCATCAAGATCGGCAAGGCCGCCGTCGAGTGCGGCATGTTCGACCTCTACGAGATCGAGAACGGCCAAAAGATCCTCTCCGAACCCTCCCGCCGCCTGCTCGACAAGTCCAGGCAGCGCCCGGTCACCGAGTACCTGGGGATGCAGGTGCGCTTCAAGGCCCTGTCCAAGGAGCAGGTGGCGGCGATCCAGGAGGGGGTCGATCACAAGTGGGAGGAGTACCGGCGGGAGTTTGGCGAAGGGTAAAGCAACTCTGGCCTCGAGGTCCTGTTCCGATTCATCCGGGGGAATCCCGGTGCGGAGCAGGCTTGAAAGAAGCAGGATAGGGGGCCAGGAAGAGTCAGGGAGGGGGATATGGCGACGCGTTTGACGTTGCTGGCGAACTAAGAAAACCGTCCGTCCCGGCTCAGAGCCGGCGGGCGGTTTTTCGTTTTTTAGGTGGGAGCGGGAGTTGGTGAGTGGAGACCATTTGTGGAGATTTGGGCGGCTGTCGGGGGGAGTGGCGCCGGTAATTCAATGGCCCATAAATTTCGTTGATTTATTTATGAAAAACTTTTAAAAAATAAGCTACTGGAATTGTTTGGATTTTCAACCGATATGACAGTTGCTGTTATATCCGATATGACAGCAACCGCCTAATCCCTGTTAGAAGCTGAAATGATAAATTTAAAAGTAAAAATGATTTTAGTATTTCTATTGATACTATTTTCAATATTTGCAGCTATTTACTGCATGTTAGGCTACGTAATGGTTGGGTCATTCAGTGTCACTCCCGGTTATCCAAAAGAACGTGCAACTTTCCATGCATATCTCTACCTGTCCGGGATATTCAGTTTTTCAGTTATCGCTGTTGTCTTAAAAGTTTTCGTATTAAATAAACTCGTAAAAAAAGACGAATTGTCCGACGTAAATCGAAATGATGGTGGGTAAAACAAGCAGCACTGTGGCTCTGCTTCTAACCATGGAATCAAGCGGATGGAAAATAGCTGGGTGCTTCTCGAAAACCAAAACCTAAAATTGCGGTAGGTCACGCAAGTTCGCGTCGCCACCGCTTATCATCACCGTTGGGCGTCAAAATTTAAGGAATAATCGTGAGCAATGTTGTCTTTATCGACGAATGTGGTTACACAGGCGAAGACCTTTTCAACGCTCAGCAACCAATTTTCATATTAGCCAGCCTTCGACTCTCAGAAGCACAGTGTGACGATCTAAAACAGAAACACTTCAGCAAAATTAAGGCAAAGGAGTTAAAGCACACTCAGTTATCAAGAAGATCTGCCCAGCAAAAAATGGTCATAAGTTTTTTAAAGGATCTTATTTCCGAAGAAAAAAATGTAAAATTTGCGATAGCACACAAAAGATATGTTCTCGTCACAAAGATGGTCGATCTATTGATCGAAACAATGGCCAATCTTGACGGATTCGATTTTTATGAAAACGGTGCAAATATTGCCTTCTCGAATTTATTATATTTTTTATCGAAGGACATTGCTGGGGAAAGAATTTTCAAGATGTTGCTGCTGAATTTTCAGCGCATGATTAGAGAAAGATCAATCGAAAGTTATGATAATTTTTTCAGAATATTTTATGAAGAAGAATACCATGAGTTACTCAACGAAGTTTATGCCCCCTTCATGGCATATCATCATAGGCTGGGGCCTGCAGCAGTATTCGCTCTACCAGAAAACATGCTAAATATTGCATTTTCTGAAGCCTTCAACTTAGTGGCAGAATGGTCGAAAGAGATAAAAGGAAATTGGTCTTTAGTTCATGACAATTCTTCAAACATGTCTAAAGACAAAGATATTTGGGAAGCTGTTACTCACCCAGAAATCCCACCTGTTGTCGTTGGATACGACAGAAGAAAAATGGAATTTCCCATCAGGCTAATTGACACTCAATTTATGAAATCGGAATATTCTTCCGGCCTTCAACTTGTTGATGTTATGTCCGGTGCAATGGCTCGCTTTCTTGAATGGGCTACATCTGACAGTAAAAGTTCAGATCCATATGCAGAAGAGCTTTTTTCATTTCTACCTGAAGCATTCGGCGGCCATATACTTTGGCCAACGCCGGATGTAACTCCAGAAGATTTAGGAACAGTTGGTGATCGTGCAGGTGATGCTATTCAGCATTTTGAGGAACTTATAAAGAAAGTAAGAAAATAACGCCCAACCAAAACATCAACCGGACTGGTGATGCAGGGGCGATTCTCGAAAAGGTTTCTACTGAATTGTTCCGTTACGTCGCAGCCGGTTATCTCAACCGTTGAGGCTGTAGAAAAACCCTGAAATTTGCTAGAATGCGGGCAGTTTTTGGAATGAACTCCAGGAGGGAGCATGCCCCGCTTTATCGATTACGACTACAAGCAGACGGTGCTTCTGCCGGTGGCTTTTGAAGACCAGATTCTTCCCGGCACCTTCGAGCACACCCTTCACCACCTGGTCGACAACGAACTCGACCTGCGTCTATTCGATTCCAAGTACAAGAACGATGAGAACGGCCGTCCCGCGTACGATCCGGCGATCCTGCTGAAGATCGTCCTGCTGGCCTATTCGCGGGGGGTGACCAGCAGCCGCAGAATTGAAGCTCTCTGCCGGGAGAACGTCCTGTTCATGGCGATCTCGGCTGACAGTCGACCGCACTTCACCACCATCGCCGAATTTATCTCCGGCTCTGCCGACCAGATAGCCGGTCTGTTTCGGCAAGTCCTGCTGATCTGTGGTCAGATGGGACTAATCGGCAAGGAGTTGTTTGCCGTCGATGGCTGCAAGATGCCGTCGAACGCCTCCAAGGAATGGAGCGGCACCCGGGCCGATTTGGAGAAGAAATCGGCCAAGATCGACCGGGCGGTGCGGTTTCTGCTGAACAAGCATCGGGACGAGGACCAGCGGGGAGTGCCCGACGCCACACTCCGGCAGCGCGAGCAGCAGCAGGCGGAAAAACTCCAGGCGGCCAGCCGCAAGATCAAGGAGTTTCTGGCCCAGGGAAAGACCAGGACCGGGCGCACCGGGAGGGAAGTGAAGGGCAACATCACCGATCCCGACAGTGCCAAGATGAAGACCGGGCACGGGGTCGTCCAGGGCTACACCGGGGTAGCGGCGGTCGATGCCAAGCATCAGGTGGTGGTCCATGCCGAGGCCTTTGGCACCGGCCAGGAGCACGGCCTGCTGGAGCCGATGCTCGAAGGGATCAAGACCAACCTCGGCGACGAGACGGTTTTACAAAAGGCCCAGATCCTGGCCGACAGCGGCTACCACTGTACCGAGACCCTGGAGCATTTAGAGAAGAATCAGATCGACGGCTACATCGCCGACAACGGCTTTCGCTCTCGGGACCCCCGCTTTGCCGACGCCGGTCGACACAAGCCCGCGCCCGTGGCCAAGCCCCGCACCAACACCCGCTACACCACCGCCGATTTCCAGGCGGATATCGTTCACAAGACCTGCACCTGCCCGGCCGGCAAGCACCTGTGGCTCAAGTGCGCCGAAGCCAAGATTGCCAACCGGCTGTTCATGCAGTTCCAGGCTCACCAGGCCGATTGCGACAGTTGTCAACTACGCTCCCAGTGTCTGCGCTCGACCAGGCAAAAGGGCGCCCGGCAGGTCAACATCCCGCTGGCGGTCTTGCCCAAACTGGCCGATGGCCCGTTGGCCCGGATGAAGCAGAAGATCGACTCGGTGCTGGGACGCCACATCTACAGCCAGCGGTTGGGAATCGCCGAACCGGTCTTCGGGCACTTGAGGGAAAACATCGGTCTGGATTGCTTCAGCCTTCGCGGAAAGACCAAGGTCGATGGCCAATGGAAGTTGATGACCTTGGTACACAACCTGACCAAGATCCACCGGTATGGAATGGCTGTTTAGGTAACAAGGGGGCAGAATAGGCGAGAAAATCCCGCACAAAAGCATTCTGCCGGGTTGAGATGTGGCCGGGGGAACGATATTCGAAGGAATTTACCCGAAGAAAACTGAACTCTGAAAAACTCGAAGATGGGAAGAAGGCCGACCCGTCAGAAGGATTTTTCTACAGACTCGTT
>CAWDZB010000005.1:0-143569 GCA_963806685.1 uncultured delta proteobacterium | reverse complement strand
GATCCAATCCCCCAATTACGTTCCGGGCAATAGGGCCTATTCACCCAAGGGAATTGACACGAGGGTGGGTACAAATCATCATCCGCAGATTGCGCAGATTGACGCGGATCTCAAAACCCATGAACATTGAGGTTTTAATACAACAGGAAATCCCCCGGCTTTGCCGGGGGACCCCAGCAGTTTGACAGTTCCGGGAGTAAATGAAAGCCTCCCGTCTGTGAACCGCTCAAAGTTCTCAGAGAAGGAGGCTTTCGATGAAACACACCCAAAGCCTAAGTCATTCGGTTTGGGACTGCAAGTACCACGTTGTCTGGATACCCAAGTATCGCCGCAAAGTGCTGTATGGTCGAATTCGCCGACACCTCGGCGAGGTCATACGCGAGTTGGCCCGGCAACGAGAGAGTCAGGTATTGGAAGGGCATTTGTGCTCTGATCACGTCCATGTGTATATCTCGATCCCGCCGAAATATGCGGTAGCTCAGGTCGTAGGTTACATCAAGGGCAAGAGCGCAATTCAAATTGCCAGGACATTTGCGGGTCGTGTCCGGAACTTTACCGGAGAGAACTTCTGGGCACGCGGCTACTTCGCCTCGACAGTAGGGCGGGACGAAGAGGTCATTCGAAATTACATCCGCCAGCAGGAACATGAAGACCGGCGAGTAGATCAAATAAAACTGCTCGACTAGCCGCCTTCAGGCGGCCCAAGGTTTGAGCCCACCGCTTTGAGCGGTTCACCCATAAAGCCCCCGGCTTTGCCGGGGGATACTTAATCTGCGAAAATCCATGAAATCTGTGGATAATCTTCAGTCTGTCGCGATTGGGTAGCTGATTTTTAACCGGGGATATGCGGAGGATGGAGGGGGGCGTGAGAATGTTTAAAAGTCAGGCCCCTGGAAGTGCCCGATCTCGGCACCGGTGAGTAGGCGCAGCAGGTGGGACAGCGCGACGGTAACCACTTCGACCCTGCGGGACAGGTGCTGCTTGGCCATGGCGAGATTGTGTGCATTGTCCGGAGGTTCCGTCATGGCTGCTCCGGCAAGGTCGTCCGGCAATCGGGATATCCAGAACAGCCCCAGAACCGGGAACCGGCATTATCCTCCTTGCGGGCCATGCGCAGAACCATCGGTTGTTGGCAGGGTGGGCAGATTCTTATACTTGACCGATCGGACCTCGTGTATTGAGCCCTTCAGGCTTCGTTCAAGGAGAGTTCCGATTCTGGCGCTCTTCCAGCCATGCCAACGCTCCTGGAGTTTTGGCCCATGCTGCCAGGTTGGCAGCAGCATAGGAGACCGCTTCCGTTTCGTCTCCAAAAGAGATGTATTCCGGCAGGCGTTTGGGAATTTTTTTTGAACCGAGCAGATACGGCAGGACCTGCGGGTTTTGCTTTTGCGCCGCGGAAAGTTTCCTGCGCGCAAAGGGGGAATCACCGCCAGCTCTGAAAGCCAGCAGGGCAGCTCCATAGACCCACTCGACACCGCCATCTCCTGCATAGCATTCCAGCAGTCCTGCTCCCTCCTCGTTGCGATCCAGTTCCAGAAGACAGCTCAGGAGTGCATACCGTACGCCCTGGTTGTCGTTCGGATTGAGGCGCAACATCTCTCGCCAAATTTCTATTGCTTCGTCACCCTGGCCGATTTCCCAGAGGGTGTTGGCTAGGGCGGCCATGGCGCGCATGAAAGGACGGGTTTCCAGAATCCCCCAGAAATGACCTTCGTTTTCCTGGAAAAATTTTTTGCCCAGGGAGCGCCGGCCTGCTTCGATCCCCTTGCGAATGAGATCCAACCGATCACGGATCGTACGGGCCTCCAGATCGGCCAGAAGAAGATAGGCATCAGTGCAGTCGGAAGAAAGATCGAGGGCCTGCCTGGCGAGCTTCAAAGCCCGTGCGGGAGAGGACTCCCAGGCATCGTAAATGAGGTTCTGGGCCTCATCGACTAATTGCTGCTTGCTTCTGGGTTTGCGCAGTTGGTCGAACATGGCCAGCATTTCATTCTGAAACTTCTTCGTTTCCGCACGCTTTTGCGCCGGGGACTTCTGGATCGCCTGCGACTGATTATCTGCGGTCCCCGGCCTTTGGTCGTTCGTTTTTCCCTTCGAGGGAGAAACCGCCGCGCCCTGTTCCTTGCCCTGCATCCCGGGAAATGGCAGGACCTTTCCGGCGCCGGATTTCGCCGCTTCGGACGGGCCTGCCAACTTGGCCAGCACTACCCGGGGATACTGGTATTGAAGAGCGCCCATGGGGGTCTTGTTCAATTTCGCCGCGGTCCCCGCCGGTGACTCGTCGGGAAGTATGAATTGCGCATGCTGAATGAGATCGTTCATCGACCCGAGCACGCGGCGGTCTCCGGTTTTGGAAAACCGGATGTCTGCGGTCAGCGGAGCGATGTGCTTTTGGAAAATGTCGCCGTACCCCGCGGCCTCCATCTGTTCACGGAGGGCCGTGAAGGCGTGATCAATAAAGCTGTCGGACTCGTTGACGCCGCGGCCAGGGAAAACGACGCTGTAAAGGGACGCCGAATGCGTCAGGATGATGTACTGGGTCCGCCCGACGATGAACAGGTTGGCGGTCCAGTCGGCGAAGGGATTCTCAGCACGAGGTGCCGCAGTGGTGGGGGCTTCCTTGATCTTCTTGGCCAATTTCTGGGTCAGACGGATGATCATCATGTCAGGGTGCCTTTCACTCCTGGGAGAGTTCAACATCCTCCCCCAGATCCTCCGCAATCAGCCGGAACTGCTCCAGCGCCGCCTCCAGATCCTGAACGATCTCGGCGGCGATCAGGCCCGGTTCGGGGAGGCTGTCCGAATCCTCCAGCGAGTCGTCCTTGAGCCAGAAGATGTCGAGACCTCCGGAATGTCAGAAAGTCAAACCTGCCCCCGCGGGGCTCCTAAATGCGCCCATTAGGCTTTAAAATTGGCAATAAATTACCCCAGCGGACTTCCACAAATTGCAGCCTCTTCAATTAACCGGTCAGAACGATCCAACATGTCTTGAACGACGACGGAAACATCGATAATTTCTTCCCAAGTAGTTCCTGTCGCCAAATCCTGGGAGTGTGCCAGCTTGTCCCTGATCTTTCCAATTCGCATCAAAGTTTTTTCTGCCGTCTGTTTCCCCAGCAGGCCAAAATGTTCAAGAATGGCTTCAGATTTCAGCGCCAAAGTTTTTTTGTCGGCAAGCTGAAGACATGAAAGCAAGTCGATCTCTTCATTCCTGCCTTTTCTTTGTTCCCAAAGACCCTTGGCCGTCTGTAAACGTCTCTCCGATAATACCCCCATCCAGGACTCGTCAGGGTATCTCTCATTGATCTGAAAAGTGAGATGCATCTCGAAGAGAGATATCAAACCGAACAGTAGAATACGCACCGGCGGTTTCTGGAGATCCGCCCGGGTAATGATTCCGGCTATTTCATCGCCAGCAAGAACGAAGGCGTGCTTTTTATCGCGAAGGACGTCCAACACTTTGATAAGGGGTGTTGATTCTGCGATCAAATCAAGGGGAGAAATGGAATTAGCGTATTGGGTGCAAAGTCCCGTGACCAGATCGGCTCTCCTGACGAAGCCTTCGACTCTTGAGTCCTCATCTCTCTTGATTCCTGCGATATCAAAGTCCAGACGCCGCAGCTCCTCGCCTACCAACAAGGCATCGTCACTGTAAAGACAAGCCCTTAGCGGCTCCTGAATGGCTCGGGCCGTTATGCCGTCATCGAAGAGTTTCCTTAGATCAGAAGCCCGCGTCCCCTTTCTCCGATAACCAGAAATCCGCGAGGTCCAAAGTTCATATCCCATGGAATCCCCCTTACTCTCTGCTGCACTTGGCAACGCTTTTTAGTATCTTTTCAATTTCCTCATAGTCCCCAAGATGCGCCCGCATCAGACTCTTCCACAGCTTGCCGTGGTTGGGGACGAAGAAATGCAGCAATTCGTGGACGATGACGTAGTCCCAGAGCTCCCGGTCCAAATCCAGCAGTTCGTCATTGAAATTCAGATGGCCGGTGGTGGAACAGGAGGCCCATTTGTTGCGCATGGGCCGAACGCCGAGCCAGACGATCTTCACGTCCAGCTTGTCCGCCCAGTGGTGGACGCGCTCCTTGAACGCCTGTTTTTGATCCGTCGCCGTCATCGGTTCAAATCCGGTCCGCCTTCTCCAGCAGCGTGAACAACTCATCCACCATGCGCGGTCACCCGGTCCAGATCGTCCGTCTCGGCGAAGATGGCGAAGGTCACCTTCTTGCGCAGCTCGCGCAGGGCGTTCTCGCTGCGCTTCCAGTTGGGATGTTCGGCGAAGGCCTGCCTGATCTTCCGGCTGACGGCCTCCGCGTTCTCGATCTTCGCGTCCAGCAGGGTGCGATAGACGAAGTAGGTCAGGCCGTCGAATCCCTTCTCGGCCTGTTCCTTCTTGCGAACCTCGTTCGTTTCGACCTCCTTGAGCAGCGCCTCCAGCGCCTCGGCGGTGCTGGTCTGGCGGTGCTCGAAGCTCTCCTGCACGGCCTGGGCGCGCTCGGCCATGGCGATCAGGTACGGATCATCGCTGTCCTCCTCCGCCATCTTCTCGATGCTCTTGACCAGGTTGATCACCTTGGTGCCGTCGCCGCCCTGCTTGCTTCTTGATCAGCTCGATGGTGTCGGCGTTGATCTCGACGAATTCGTCCACGCTGCTCGACGCCGTAGCTGCCGACCTGTTCCTGCACGAGCTCGTTGGTCTTGCGCTGGAACTCGCGATCGACCATACACCCGCTTGGTGTAGGCCTTGCGGACCACGTCGTAGATGGCGGACAGCGTGCCGTAGTCGTCGATGAACGGGCGCAGGAAGGCATCCGGGCGAGATGATCTCGTAGAGCATCTCGATCTCCTTGTATTCCTTGAAGAACTCCTTGCGCCGCTCCGGGATCGCGGAAGTGCTCGATCAGGGTGTCCACGTCCTTGTCGTTGAAGTTGCGCTCGATCAGGCCGAGGTACTCCGGCGCCTTGCTGCTCCATCTTGTTCTTGAACAGCACCTTCAGGAGCTTCAGGTCCTTGACGATGGCGTTGATCTCGTCGCTGTCGAAGGCCAGCGCCTTTTCCAGCTTGTCGAAGATGCCGACGAAATCGAGGACGAAGCCGTGCGGCTTCACCATCTCCTGCGCCTCGTTCTCGTAGGGGCGGTTCACCCGGGCGATGGCCTGCAGCAGCGTGTGGTCGCGCATCGGCTTGTCGAGGTACATGGCGTAGAGCACGGGCGCGTCGAAGCCGGTGAGCAGCTTCTCGGTGACGATGAGGATCTTCGGCTGCTGGTCGAGCTTGCCGAAGCTCTTGCGGATCTGCCGCTCCTTCTTCGGGTCGAGGTGGAATTCCTTCAGCAGCTGCGGAGTCGTTGTTGTTGCCGGTGTAGACCACCTCGGAATACTCGGGCGGCAGGAACTCATCGAGGGCGTGCTTGTAGTGGGCGCAGGCCTCGCGGTCCACGCCGACGAGGAAGGCCTTGTAGCCGAGCGGCTCGACGTTCTCGCGGTAGTGCTCGGCGACGAACTGCGCCACCTTGCGGATGCGCTCCTTGCCCTTGAGGAAATTCTTCAGGTTCACCGCCCGCTCGAGGATCTTGTTCAGCTCCTCGATGTCGGCCACGCCCTTCGGCTTCGGCCAGCGAGAGGAACTCCTTGTCCAGCGTCTCGTGCGGGCACCAGCATCTCGTTGGGGGCGAGGTTGTAGTAGAGCGGCAGCGTGGTGCCGTCCTCGATGCTGTCGGCGATGGAATACTTGTGCAGGTAGCCCTGGTCGTCCTCGCAGCCGAAGGTCTTGAAGGTCCCCTTGCCGTAGACGGTCTTGTCCACCGGCGTGCCGGTGAAGCCGATGATAGGTGGCGTTGGGCAGGCCGGCCATGAGGAAGTTGCCCAGGTCGCCGCCGGTGGTGCGGTGGGCCTCGTCGATGAGCACGAAGATGTTCGAGCGCGTGTTGAGCTCCGCCGGCATGTCGCGGAACTTGTGGATCATCGTGACGATGATGCCCCGGTAGTCGTCGCGCAGCAGCTTGTTGAGCCGGGCGATGCTGCTCGGCGTGCTCCAGGTTGCCCAGCCCCAGCGCGGCCAGGTTCTTGAGCATCTGGTCTTCCAGCTCGTTGCGGTCGATCATCAGCAGGACCGTCGGCTTGTCCGCCTCGGGCGCGCGGAAGAGCAGCTCCGCCGCCTTGATCATGGTGAAGGTCTTGCCGCTGCCCTGGGTGTGCCAGACCAGCCCGCGGGTGCGCTTCGGGATCGAGGGCGCGGCCGACGACCGCCTCCACCGCGCCGGTCTGGTGCTGGCGCAGGATGTACTTGTGCAGCTCCTCGTCCTTCTCGGCGAAGACGATGTAGTCCTTGAGGAAGGCGAGCACCTGCGGGATGGCGCAGAAGCTCTTGACCTTGGCCTCCAGCTTGCCGACCTCCTCGTGCTTCCAGTTGAAGATGTTGCGCCGCACCAGTGTTCCAGGTCACCCCGTAGGAAAAGCCGATGGCGTCGGTGGCGGTGAAGAGCTGCTCGCGGACGAACAGCTCCGGGCGTCTCGCGGTGGTAGCGGCGGATCTGGTCCACGCCGAGGGCGATCGCCTCGTCCTTGCTGGCGTTCTTGCACTCGATCACCAGCACCGGGATGCCGTTGATCAGAAAGACGACATCCTCGCGGGTGCCGAAGTGGCCGTTGTGATAGGCGAACTCCTCGGTGACCTCGAAGACGTTGTTGGCCGGGTCGTCGTAATCGATGAGGATCAGGTCGCGCTCGCGGTTTTCCTCGTGGTCGAAGTATTTGCCCCGGTTGCGCAGGTGCTCGACGAAGTCGCGGTTGCCGTAGATGTCGGTGTGCAGGTGGCGGAACTTGCCGAGGATGGCGCCCTCGGCGTCGGTGTAGCGGGGGTTGAACTCGCGGACTTTGGCTGTCGAGGAGGTCGTCGAAGAAGAGCGAGGCGCCTTGGCGCGGTCCTTCGGCGGCACGTCCGGGTCGAAGCCCGCGCCGCTGCTCGGCTTCCTCGCGGGGGACGAAGGTCCAGCCGATGTCCTGGGCGTATTTCGAGGATGCGGGCTTGGACGGTTTTGTGTTCGCCGGGTTTTGGCATGAATCAGTCATCTGTAAGGGAATTGATCGCGTTGGTTGCCTCTTGGAACTCACCTGAGAGTTCGGGCTGGCCGGAAAAGTGGTAAGACACGAATCGTGCCCCATCACGCTCAGTCCGATTGAAGAAATAGCATGCGTTCTTTGCCGTCCCCGGCGACGCAGCCACTTGGACAAGCGGCAGTAGCTTCAAGGCACCGTTCTGGTCCCCGTTGATGATATACAGACTATCAACGTCCAGCCAAGTAGACATCGCACGCGATTCCTTGAGGAACTCACTATTGCTGCCCTTCAGCATCGCGATCTCATTCTCAAATACCCCCTTACGCGGTCTGCAGTGCAATGCGGTCACGATCACCGATCTATCCCAGACATCGGACATGGCTTGTCTCAGTTTCTCCACCTGGCCCAGTAGTTGTTCATTGCGAAGCTTTGCTTCCTCTTGTCCTACAACGCCACCGTGGCCGCTCCAATCGTTACGCATCTTGTTTGTTACTCCGAGAACGGTGGCGATGTTTTTACTGCACAGCAGGCTTGGCAGCTTGAGAGTTGAGTCTGCGAAGATCGACGCACAAATCGCTCTGTCATTCTTCGCGTCCTCCGGCTTCTTCCCGTTCTCTTGTAAAAGCGACCTGGTCTGTTTTCCAAGGTATTCCACAACTAGCTTCCAAGTCCCGAAAGTTGCGCGTTGGAAGCTTAGGTTTTGCTTTGCCATCGTTTCCTTTAGCTTTCTCTTGTGCGGCGCATAGAGCGCCTCGTTTTCTTTGAAAGCACTTAGCAAAATCACGCTGATGAATTCTGCCGTTGCCTCGAAGAAATGAAGAAGGTGCTCGTGTTTGGTTTTATAGTCATCACTTGGAGTCGCCTGCCACGCTCGAAGAATGGACGCCAGGGGAAATGGAATTGTCTCAAACCATTGATCCAATCCGATGCTGGCCTGCTCTTTCAGGTTTCCAGACAGTCGTGTCGAAAATATGTTGAGGCGTTCGCCTACCGTGTCTGCCGACCGTGGATTCCTCCAAAGTTCGCGCCTCAATTCAGCCAAGTCATTCTGCAGGCTAAGCAAGGTATTCTCCTCGCCTGACAGATGAGCTTCAATCTCAAGCATCTTCCGCTGAGTAGCCAAGTCCGGGATGAAGACCTTGAGCTTTTTCAACGTCTGTTTGTTCAGTTTGAGAATAGTGGATCCGGACTTTCCCCACTCTCGTATCTTCTTGCCAAGCTCAGAGTTCAGGAATTGAGCGACAAATGTCGCGTGTGATCTTAAAGGATCGACAACGACCTGAGCATAGTTCTGCGCCTTGAGAGACAGGTCGTCGATCGAAGCTATCACGTCGCTTTGTCCGATCATCGGAACGAACACAGCGTTCGATGCCTCAGGGAATTTGAAATCATGCCCATACCGCCCGAGATTGATTGCCGTCGCAAGGTCTTCGAGAACAACGGCGGGAAACCCGATCTGCTTGCTGGCCGATTCGAAATAGACTCCTGCTCGTAGCGAATCTATAGTGCGAAACTCGAGCGCGTCGACGTATCGGCCCAACTCAACGGTACCACCTTCCACCCCGTCGGCGAAATTTGCCAAAATCTGTGAGTTTGTATTTGGGTCAGTGGATAACTGTCCCACAAACATAGGCTTGGTCGGCGACTTCGTCAGAACCAAGAGGTAAGTCGAAATTGACGCATAAGGAGCGAATGAACCGGGTGGTAAGGCGAGCGCTGCATCGACATTGAAGCCAAGTTCATTGAATTGCTTGAGAACAGACCTCTCTGCGAAGAAGAAAGATGTAGGCACCACAAAGATCCCCACACCATTGCCGGAAAGGCGTGCCGTAGCAGCCGCAAGAATCAAGTTCCCGAGATCGTCCTTTATCTGGACTGGATTCCCTGATGTGTCTTCAAGTTCCAGCAACTCGTTGGTTCGAGTTCCAAAAGGGAGACAACTGACAAAGACATCAATCGGGGCCTCGAGTTCGTTCAATAACTTTAGTGGTTGACCGATGTTCCATTCCACCTGCGGAAACAACGCTTTCGCCAATTCGCCTTCCGAAGCATTTGCGTTAAACGCGATGCATCGTGGGGAAGATGTGGTGCGCTGAGCAATTGCGAGCATCGTTCCGAGTCCGGCCCACGGATCGCAGAGCGTTTGTGTGGAACGACCTTCAAGGAGATTTGAAACAACGCCTGAAAGAACAGGCGGAATGTGAAGGTGGCCAGCATTACGCCCTCCGAGAGTTTGGAGGATCGTTGGAATAAGATCTGGCAACTCTTCGATAGGAAGCGAAATTCCAAGCGATTTGAGTCGTTCTGCCAATTTGCTTGGATCAACCGGAGCCAAACCGTGAGACATTTCGTTCCGCAGCTTTCTTAGTTCGTGGAGCAATTGAGGATTCATCTCGGAGCACCTAGTGTTTAGGTTTGGGCGGTTTAATAATCGGCAGCTATTGGCATTCAGCGTTCTGAACTATTTCGTTTGCTCGTGGGTTTCGAGCAGGAAGACCGCCAAGGTCGATGCTGCACCGACAGCCAGTTTCGCGTGACGAGTGGTGAGTCCCGAGGTCGAGCCGTGCTGCCCGTGTCCGGTGCCGTAGAGGCCGCGCAGTTCGGCCAAGCCCTGTCCAACCGTTGAGAGATTGCTGAGCAGACGCTTGATCACGTCCGCACCACGCGCCGCGTTAGGCACTCCTTCTGGAACGAGGTTCAGTTCCTTGAGCGTGGCCTTTGTAAGAGTCGGGATGTCAGGAGTGCCGGAAATCTCTTGTCCTCGTTCGGAGAGAATCGTTTTGCAGCAGGTCTCGATCAGTTCTTTGGCCGTGCCGATGGCCAGACTCGGATCCGTCTCGACGGAATCCTCCATACGTCGAATCTGTTCGGCGAGATGATTTGCATTGAGGGATTGTGCTTTCTGTTTCAGATCATCTAGGCTCGGGCCACCGGCTAGGAGCCGGCTTGCAATTTCCCGGCATCGTTCAGCCAACTTCTTATCTTTTTCAATGGTTTCGTGTGCGGTCTCTTCTACGTATTCGATCAACGCGTTCAGCATTCGCCCCACAAGGTAGTCTGATTCGATTTCCCAGAATGCGCGCAGCTTCTTGGCCTTGGAGGAACCGTGAATGGTGTATTCTTCCGAGTGAATCTCGACATTGACGGCTTCATGGACAAATTCACCAAAGGTGCGGTCAGAGAAGTTAAGGACGTAGCCCGAACCCATTCCGAGAAACTCCTCGAGAACTCGCTTGTCCCGCATGTTCAGGGAACTCATGCTACTGCCTCCTTTTCGAGTTCGAGTTCGTGAGCGTGGGTTTTTGCGGTCATAAGTTCGTGAAGGAGGGTGCGGAAGAGGTCTTGGAGCTGTGTTTGCTTCTGGTCATGAAGCTCCTTCTTCCTCTCAAGGTTCTGAATTTCTGAAGCGATCTCTTTTTGGGTCTGCAAATCGGGCAGTGGAATTTTGAATGTTGCAACCTCATGGCCCATCAAGGTTGCGGTCCCGTGTCCAGAGCGTCCAACTTTCTTGAATAGGTTGTCTCGTAGTGTTTCCAGAGCGTAGAGAAGAAAGTTTGAGCAAAGCTTTGATCCGGAAACGATCGCCTTCATGTCTTGATTGATGGCCATGGGAACTTCGGCGAGCGCGACTGGAACGGTCTTTGCCAAAATCATTCCGCGCACAACTATGAAGACCGAACCCGCGGGGGCGAGTTTGCTTCCACTTTCGAGAGCTTCCTGTGAAATGTGGTCTGTAACGTCATCGAGTCGGGGACGCTTCATGTCCTTTGGCGATACCCATGGAATTGTTCCCCGCCAGAATTCCGGATTCTTCTTGGATGGAGTCCCACCGCTCTGGAATTGGCAAACGTCCGAAAGCGGCACCACCTCCCAACTCTCCGGCACCAACCCAATCTCCGTCTCCTTCTGCGGCTCCCCCCTGAGCCCTTCGGTGAAGAGCTTTTGCATGAGGGCCTTTTTCAGCTCGGTGGTGGTTTGAATGATCCGCTCCTGCTCTTCAATCGCCCGCTGCACCGTCGAAAGGATGTGCGCGATTTTCTTCTGTTCGTGGAGCGGTGGAATAGCTAACGGTAGTTCGCGAAGCTTCGATTGGGATAAGTTCGGAATTGTTGTGACATTCCCTCGGCCGAAATAGAGGTTTCCGACCTGAAAGGCATACCAGAGCCAATAAAGCACAAACTGAGGGTCCGCGCTGTTAGCAGACCGAAGCCGTGCACGGTGGAGATGATTTTGATAATAGCACCGCGCTACGCCATTCTGCCAAATAGCCGTGCGGCCAATATCACCCCCTTCACAGATGAGAAGATCCCCAGGCTTAAGTTCAAGACGTGATTCATCGGCTTGGCTGAAATGCATTTCATCGAGTTCGGAAAGATCAAGACGCCCCCAGAAGACATTTTTGGTGCGCAGGAACGGGCGTTGGTTGCCCCCTACTCTATTCTGCTTCGAGACCTGCTTACCTTGCTGAACGTCAAAGAGGGAATCGAACCGATCGACTCGCCACTCTGCCGGGAATTTAATGGCCTCCAAACTCAAAGCGCTACCTCCACCCCATACCTCTCCATCCTCTCCCTCACCACCATCTCCCGCTCCCGCTCAACCTCCGCCCGCAACTCCTCCTCGCTCGGCAGATTGAACCGGATCATCCCTTTTCTTCGACCGTCACAGCCGCCCCACACGCCGGACAAACAAAGTGCGTCTCATCAACCTCCCTGAAGCGCAGACCGCTATCGACTTGGGAAGGATCATCCTTCTGGTAAACCAGCAGCATCCCCTCGCAGTTCGCATCCTCCCACAAGCCGCAGACAGGACATTCCAGCAGGTCCCGTTCTTCGACAAACCTGCCGAGCGCCCGAGCCTGGCATTTGGCTTCCTGCAGCCGCCGGGCAGCCGAAAGCAGATTTTCCATGTCATCCTTTTTCATGATGCGGATTTTTTGGCTCAGGTTTTGAGACGTTTTTTGCCATACCCTTCCGGACTCTCGGCCACATGCGCTCCTGCCCCATTCTCAAGCGGCTCAAAGACAACACGCACCCGGGCGTGCAGGGCCTCGGCGACGCGACGCAGCATGCTGAGCGAATGCCCCTCATAACTGGCGGATTCCAGGCGGCTGACCTGCTGCTGGGAGGTGTTTAGGAGTTTTGCCAACTCCTTTTGGGAAAGCCCGGCCCTCTGGCGAAGTGTGGCAATCTGCAGCGCAACATCCCAGGCAGCGCCGGCCTGCTCGAAGCGGGCGGCAAAATCCGGGTTCTGCAGCTGTTCTTCAAGATATTGATCGAAGTTGGTCTTTTTCATTTGCTCACTCGCTTTTGCCAATCGCGCATCCGTTCCCGCGCAGTTGCGAGATCCCGGGCCGGGATGGCCTGGCCCTTGTTGCGGATGCCATGCACCGCGACGATACGGCGGTTCCTGACGAAGAACCACAGCACCCGGGTATTGAGCTTCCCCACGTGACGCAGTTCGAACAGCCCATCGCCGAGCGCTTTGGATAGCAGCTCCCGGTGATACTGGCGATTGTGCAGTTTTGCCAGCCCGGCAACCACCGCCGCAAAATCATCCGGATCGCTGGCTTTCAGTTCATCCAGAAACTCGCGAACCGGGCAGGCTCCGCCTTCCGTCTCATAAAACTCTACACTGAACTCCATACCCATTCAACATCAAATTTGATGTTGCCCCTCCCTGTTCTGTCATCCCATGATCTTCGCCAGTATCTCCTTCAGCGCCTTGTCCGTCTCCCGCGCCTCGGCCTCGATCGCCTCCAACTCCGCCACGATCTCGGGAATCGGCCGGTAGGTCTCCGCCTCGCCCGTGTGGATGTAGCGGCTGGGGGAGATGTTGTAGTCGTTCTTCTTCAGCTCGGCATGCTCGACGATGCGGCTGAACTTCTCCTCTTCGGTCCAGTGGATGAGGGTGTCGGCAATCCGTGTGATCCCATCATCGGGAATGAAGTTCTTCGGGTCGCCCTTCTCGAAGACCCGACTGGCGTTGACCAGAAAAACCTTCCCCTGCCGCTCCTTTGGCTTGGCCTTGTTGAGAAAAAGGACGATCCCCGGCGCCGAGGTGTTGTAGAAAAGGTTCTCCGGCAGATAGAGGACACTTTCGACCAGGTCGTGATCGACGAACCACTGGCGGACGCTCTTCTCCTTGTTGGTGCCGGCATTGCCCGAACCCCGGGAGACAGCCCCCGTGTCGAGAACGACCGCGGCCCGGCCGGTGGCGTTGAGGCTGGCGTGCATGTGCTGCACCCATCCCCAGTCGGCGGATGATTTGCCGGGGAAACCGGCCCCTGGAGGGAAGCGGTCGAGCTCGTCGCTGTCGTAATCGGCCTCGGTGAACCAGTCCTGGTTCCACATCGGATTGGCGACCACCCGGTCGAAGGTGCGAAGCCGCCCGTTCTTGCGGAACTTGGGATTCTTGAAGGTGTCGCCGATCTCGATCTCCCCTTCCATGTCGTGAATGATCATGTTCATGTTGGCCATGGCCCAGGTGTCGGCGATGTACTCCTGGCCGTAGAGCTTGAGCGGTGAATGATCGTCGCGGCTGCGCAGGCGCATCTTCTCCTCCATGGCGATCTCGCACTTGATGAGCAGCCCGCCCGAGCCGCAGCAGGGGTCGTAGACCTCCATCCCCGGTTCCGCGTCCATGACCCTGGCCATGATCATGCCGACTTCCTTCGGGGTGTAGAACTCCCCGGCGCTCTGGCCGCCCCCCTCGGCGAACTTGCGGATCAGGTACTCGTAGCTCTTGCCGATGATGTCCGGCTCCACGTTCTTGAGCCCGAGACGCTTGGTGCTGATCGCCTCGATGAGGTTGGAGAGCCGGTCGTCGTCGAGGTCGCGCTGGCCGTGGGTGGTGGCGTTGAAGTCGACCCGGTCGATGATCCCCTGCAGCAGCGGGTTCTCCTTGGCGATCGCCCGCATGTGGCTGGTGACGCGCTCCCCCTCGCCGATCTGCGCCGGATCGCTCTTGGTCCGCTTGCGGATGACCGCCCAGACCGGCTCGTCGGGATTGTCCGGCATCAGGGGGAGGAAGAAGCGCACCATCGCCTTCTTCTTGTCCGTGACCTTGTGCCAGTCGAGCCTGACCAGTTGGAAGGCCTTCGCCCGCGAGCCGACCGCGGCGGCAATGCGGTTCAACTCGTCGTCGAAGACATCGCAGAGGCGCTTGGTGAAGATCAGCGGCAGGATGTAATCTTTGTACTTGGGCGCGTCCTTCGCCCCGCGGATGGAGCAGGCCGCATCCCAGATCCAGTTCTCAAGAGACTTCTCCCCATTGCCGTTGCCATTGCCATTCCCCTTAGCCTTTCGGCCCCGCTTGGCGGGTTTGGCCTTGGCTTCCTTGGCGTCAGCTGCCGGAGCTTTGCCGGTCAGCCGGGCAATCAGCACGGCCTTCTCCCGCCCGGAATCGTCCAGAGCACGGGCACGGCAGAGAGCTTTCAACTCATCGCGCTTCAGAAGGACCAGAACCCCATCAAAATTGACCTTTGAATGGCTGGCCAACGCGGTTACGATCTCGTCTTTTTTCCTGCCGGTCAGACCGCTCAGCTCAAAATGTGCCGCAAGGTCAAGAAGTCTTGTTCGGGACAATCCATTGAGTAACTTTGCCAGTTCCACTTGCACGGTTCCTTTTTAGGAAATCTTTGAATTGAAATCAGGATAAGGCCTTGGAAGGAAGATAAAAAACCACAGTTTCCGGTTGGCAACTGTGGTCAGTGATGCAGCAGGGTTCCCTCCAGAAATGCAAAACATTAGGTGCTGTTATACAACGTCGGCCGGTCACTCGGCAAGGAAGGAATTTCCTCTTTCCCTTCTCCCGATCCCCTATCCGCCCCCCTTGCCCCCCGCCGCAACCAACCTATACTGCAAGCAAACCCAACCACCACCAACCCTCACCGGAGGAACCACCCATGAAACGCCCATCCTTTTACCGCATCACCACCGCCGCCGTAGCCACCCTCCTGGTCCTGTCCCTCCCCCTCCCCGCCCCCGCCTTCGACTGGCTCAAAAAGACCCAGGAGCTGCTCGGCGGCAGCCAGTCGTCGACGACACCGCCTCGGCCCTCTCCAACACCGACATCGCCGCCGGCCTCAAGGAGGCGCTGCGGGTCGGCTCGGAGCGGGTGGTCACCCAGCTGGGCACGGTGGACGGCTTCAACGCCGATCCGAAGATCCACATCCCGCTGCCGCAGAGCCTGGAGAAGGCTAGATCGGCGCTGAATGCCGTCGGCATGGGCGGGACCTTCAATGATTTGGAGCTGAAGCTGAACCGCGCCGCGGAACAGGCGGTGCCGGAAGCCAAGGGGCTGTTTTTGGATGCCATCCAGCAGATGACCCTGGAGGACGTCAAGGCGATCTACAACGGCCCGGACGATGCCGCGACCCGCTACTTCCAGGGCAAGATGAGCGCGCCGCTGAGCACCAAGATGGAGCCGATCGTCAGCCAGAGCCTGGAGCAGGTCGGGGCGGTGCAGACCTACAACGCGGCGATGGGCGAGTACCGCAACCTCCCCTTCGTCCCCGACGTCCAGGCCGACCTGACCAAGTACGTGGTCGACAAGGGGCTGGACGGGGTCTTCTACTACCTGGCCCGGGAAGAGGCCGCGATCCGCCAGGACCCGGCCAAGCGCACCACGGAGCTGCTGCAAAAGGTGTTCGGCGTGAAGTAGTCTCACCGACCGACGGAAATTTTCATGGCGGCGGTTTACCAGGAAAGCTGATCAGATCGGATTATTAGTTGAAGTAGTTTCCACTCCGAGATAACTGCCCAAAAGAGGGATAAAAGTCGGCGGGTCTCGTTCCGCCGGACGAGTTACTTTTCTGATTCGGCTCAGAAAAGTAACCAAAAGAACCCGGGCTGCCGCCGGCATGGGGACGCGACGGCTTGAGCATCTGAATACCCTCTTGCTGAGGTAGGGGCGGCGCGTCTTCGTTTGCTCCTTCTGCGCAGGGCGGTGGTTGTTCCGGCACGCGGTCAAGCCGAGCGAACTCCGGCGCTGCTTGGTTTCAGAAGCTTTATAAACACCAGTGCTACTCACCACGCAGAACGAAAAGGGGTAACCCCATGCGGAGCGAGAATCGTGATCAGCGACGCGATCGTCGCCACGTAGCTCCGGTGGAGTCGGTTGCCGGCGAGGGAATTCCGGGACAGCGAAACCTCGCGAGCGCATGCCCCCCGCAGGGGAAGGCGCTTTTTGCTCCCTTTTTGTCGCCGCCTGGACAAAAAGGGAGGCGCCTGGCGGGGCGCGTCCCGCCGGTTTCGGCTGGCTGTTGCCCAAGCAGGGAAAAGCTTGCAGCGAGGTCAGGTCAATCTCGTTTCCCGGGTTGGGCCATTGCAATTTCTGCCAGGGGACTCAGCTCGCGCAGCTTCAGGGAAGCTTGCCGACGAAGCCCTTCATCTCGTCGATGGAAAAGGCGCGCAGGGTCTGGGAGCGCACGTTGCCTTGGGTGATGGTCTTCAGCAGGGAGGTCATCGCCGCTTCCTCGCTCCCCTCGATAGTCAGGATCATGTCGTACTTGCCCGTCGTCCAGTAGACGCTCTTGATGGTCAAACCCAACTTCTCCGCCTGAGCCTTGTAGGCCTCGAACCGCTTCGGGGAATCCTTGATGTTGCGCGCCCCCTGGTCGGTGAGGTTGATCAGGGTGATAAAGGTTGCCATGGCCTTCCTCCTTTCCTGGCTGGTCGGTTCGGTTCTGGCGGCCGACCCCGGGCCGGCCGCAATCGTTCCCGCGAAGGGCAAGGGCCGCATGCCGGCATGCTGCCGAACAGACGGCCCGTTACCTGATCCCGGTCTTTCCGTTTCCCCTCGACATTTTCTCCCCCACGAATTCCCTTTAACACCGCATTCGGCCCTGTCAACCTCGCGCCGGGCTAGCGGCCGCGGCGAGTCAAGTGCAAGCCGATTGCGCGCGGCTCTAACCGGATCACCGGGGATAGAAATCGGATCGGGTCCTGAATTCAGGCTTGAATCCGAATTGAACCACCACCTATTCCAGCACCTGGTCCGCTGTGGCCTCGTCAGGCGCAAAGCCGGCACATCATTTTTGCTCCCAAGGTGAGCTCCTGGAAGGTGGTCGAGATACGAGAAAAGCCCGCCCGGATCGCCAGGCAGGCCTTTCATGTTCAATGAATGGTTTTGTTTGCGGGGCGCCTGAAGACTACCGGCCGTTGCCCGAGGAGGCGACGGCTGGATCTCGATCCTCCCACAGGTGATGCTCCTCGCATTCGGCGGCGGTGGGAACCGCCGCGATCTCCAGCCGGAAGGTGCTGCCGCCGCCGGGCGTTTCCTCCACCCAGGCACGTCCCCCGTAGAGACGGGCAATCTTCTGGACCGTGGCAAGCCCCACCCCGGTACCGGGAACCTTTTTGCCCGCAGCGCCCCGGTAAAAAACCTCGAAGACGCGGCCACGCTCAACTTCCGGAATGCCCGGGCCATGGTCCCGGACATAGAGCAACACCAGGTCCCCCTGGCGCTCTCCCCCGACCTCGATGGGGCTGCCATCCTTTCCCGCGTAGCGGATGGCATTGCCGATCAGGTTGTCGAATACCTGGGTCAGGAGGGTCCGCGGCAGCCGCAGCCCGGGCAGGGGTTTTTTCTCCACGGTGACGACGGCCTCCGCCATCAGGAACTTCATGTTTCCCAGGGCCTCCGCCACCACTCCGTCGAGGTCGACCGGCTCGTCCGGCCGCCGCACGTAACCCACCTTGGCCAGGGTCAGCAGGTCTTCCATCAGCGCCAGCATCCTTTTCCCCTGGTTCTCGATCGCGACCAGGCAACCGAGGGACTGCATGTCCAGCTTTTCCCGGCAGGTCTCCTGGAGGAATTCGGCGTAGCCGATGATCGGCGTCAGGGGGGTGCGCAGGTCGTGGGAGATGGTGTAGACGAAGGCGTCCAGGTCGCGGTTGGCTTCGACCAGGGCCTCCTCGGCCCGCTTGCGTTCGGTAATGTCCTCGAAGGTGCCGAGGATCCCGACCACCCGCCCCTGTTCGTCATGGAGGGGAATCTTGTTGGTGTCAAGCCAGGCCTGCTTGCCGCTGGCCTGGAGCTGCGGTTCGATGATGTGCAGCTCCGGCGCGTCCGCCGCCATCACCCGGCGGTCGCACTCCCGGTAGAAATCGGCCTCCTCCTTCTTCCAGGCCAGCTCGTAGTCGGTCTTGCCGATCACGTCCTTGGGCTTCTCAAACCCCGCGGCCCGGGCGAAATTGCGATTGCAGCCGCGCAATACGGAGTCGCGGTCTTTCCAGAAGACGTGCTGGGGGATGTAGTCGAGGACCAATTGCAGCATCTGCTGCGACTCGCGAATCTGGTCCTGGACCCGCTTGGACTCGGTGATGTCCTGCACGTTGGTGGCAAAATAGCTCAATGCCCCGTCGGGACCATACACCCCCGCCACCGTGACTCGCCCCCAGATGACCGAACCGTCGCGATGCAAAAAGCGCTGCTCGTAGTCGGCGCCCTGACGGCGCCCGGCCCGGATCTCGGCGAAGAGCCGGCGGGTCTCCTCCCGATCGTCAGGATGGGTGGCTGCGAAGAGGTTCATTCCCATTGCCTCGGCCTCGCTGTAGCCCGAAACCCGGCAAAGGGCCGGGTTGACCTGCAGCGCCCTCCCGTCCGGACCGAGAATGGCCATGCCGGAGGCGGCCGACTCGAAAAAGGAGCGGAACCGCTCCTCGCTCGCCCGCAGCGCCTCCTCGGCCCGCCGGCGCTCGACGACCTGGCTCCATTCGCGCAGGGCCCGCTCGACGATGCGCGGCATGTCGACCAGGGTCTCGGCCGACTTGACGACGTAGTCCAGCACGCCCGCCTTCATCGCCTCGACCGCCGCCTGCTCGTCCCCGTGGCTGGTCATGATCAGGGCGGGATAGGCCGCTTCCTCCGGGTCGTTGGGCAAAAGCTCGGTGCCCTTGCCGTCGGGCAGCAGCAAATCAATGATCGCCAGGTCGGGAACCGACTCGCCCAGACGGGCACGCGCCTCGGCCAGGCTTTGCACGACCGTCAATTTCACCGGATTGGCTTCGGACTCCAGCGCCTCGCGGATGATCGCCGCATGGGTCGCCGAGTCTTCAACCAGAAGGATGCGGGTTGCCTGGCTTTTCATGATTTAATCCCCCAAAGTCCAATCCCGCAAAGCGTATACAGGCGGAATTTCGCCATATTAGGCCAATTCTCATCACCAAGTAAAGATAAAATTTTCGCTACCGGGTTTTCTGCGCCCCGGCTTCGTCGCCCAAGGCTTATTTTAGGGCCGAATGTGGGGCGACAAGCTTGGGTTCTACCGCCTGCTGCAAAAAAGCCCACTTTTACACCCTCTGCGGTGCCGGTTTTGATGGCGGTCAAGGCCTCGGGGTGCCTGGGGGCTATAATCGAAGACAGCAGAGAAGATCATCCCAACCGCATGGACGCAAGGAGGAACCATGGCCGAAACAACCACCAAGCTGACCGTCACCGGCGCCGATCCGAAAAACCTGGCCGAAATGACCGCCTACCAGGAGGGCTCGGTCGTCAGCCGCACCCTGCTGCAGGATGAAAGCGGCACCCTCACCGTCTTCAGCTTCGACACGGGGCAGGCGCTCTCCGAGCACACCGTGCCGTACAACGCCTTCATCCAGGTGCTGGACGGAGTGGCGGAGATCACCGTTGGCGGCAAGCCCTGCCAGGTGAAGGCCGGGGAGATCGTGCTGATGCCCGGTGGGATTTCCCACAAGGTGCGGGCCGTACAGCGCTTCAAGATGCTGCTGACCATGTTCAAGACCAAGGTTGCCTG
This sequence comes from uncultured delta proteobacterium, assembly GCA_963806685.1. Taxonomy (GTDB): domain Bacteria; phylum Desulfobacterota; class Desulfuromonadia; order Desulfuromonadales; family DDH964; genus DDH964. The sequence goes on along the minus strand of CAWDZB010000005.1, from coordinate 123,747 downwards.
AGCATCCCCAGTGGTAAAGCTGGCGGGCGTCAGGCAATAAAACGGGCCCGGAACGATTCCGGGCCCTCGGCAGAGCGGGAGGCCTGGCAGGCAGGTCTCCTTTTAAACGCCTTCAAAAAAGCTGGGGTGGGAAGGGAGGGCGGGATTACATGCCTTCCATCATTTTCTTGCCCTTCTCCTTCATCATCTCCCCGCTCTTGATCATCATCTCCCCTTCCTTCATCATCATATCTTTGTCCATGGCCCCTTCTTTCATCATCTTGCCATCTTTCATCAGCATTTCTCCATCGTCCTTCATCATGTCATTCATCATCATCATTTCCCCCTCTTTCATCATGTCATCGCCCTGCATCATCATCTGATCCTTATCCATCATCCCCTCTTTCATCATCATCCCCTTATCGACCATCATCTGGCCCTTGTCCATCATCATCTTGCTCTGGTCGTCCATCATATGGTCTTTGTCCATCATCATCGACCCCTTGTCCTTCATCTCGTCCATGGCCTGGGCGATGCCCGACCCGAAGCAGAAGAACAGCCCCAAGGCGACGACCACTACCATTACCGATGCCGACAGCGTTTTCATGATGAATCCTCCTCTTCCTGGTTGATGGAACGCAGCGAACGTCTGTCCCTCTTGCCTTGCCTGAAACCATCCCTCGATGGCGGCTTCACCCCCTTTCGCCGCATCGGCCGTGCTCCTGCGGCCCGGTTCCGCGGGCCGAAAAGGCGCCCGGCGAGCGGCCAGAACTTTCTTATAACATCATTCTGATTAAAAACAACGGCAGTGCGACAGGTTAACTGAGGGGGGGCGGACAAACGAGGGCCCGGGATGGCGGCCGATCCGTCCCGGGCATGGAGGGGCTGCAGTGGCGAATGAGGGGAGGCGCCGGGGAACCGGTCAGGTATTGACCTTCTCCCGCAGTTCCTTGCCGACCTTGAAGAAGGGAAGTTTCTTGGGGTTGACCTTGATGACCTCGCCGGTCTTCGGGTTGCGCCCCATGTAGGCTTTATAGTCCTTGACCACGAAGCTGCCGAAACCGCGAATCTCGATCCGTCCGCCGTCGGCAAGGGTGGAGGCCATCGAATCGAAGATGATATTGACGATCTCTTCGGCTTTTTTGTAGGTCAGGTTCTTTTCGCTTGCCAGGGCATCGACAAGTTCCGACTTGTTCATAGCGCCTCCCTGATGTGAATGATTCCCCGCCCTTCGCGCGGCGGCAACCGGAAATCCTTCCGGACAGGTCAACTATAACGAGCAGCAAAAGGCTGTCAATAGCCGGATCCCGGTAATCATCCTGATCAGGGTTGTCAATCGGCGTCGAGGCCCTGGCGGGCCTCCTCGCGCAGTTCCTCGGGGGCATCCGGCCGCTCCAGCACGGCGCGGACCAGTTTCCGCCCCTGCTCGGTGGAGCCCATCGCCAGGTAGGCCTGGCCGGTGCGCAGCATCCACAGCGGATTGGTCGGCTCCTGGTTCCAGAGTCCCTTGAAGCTCTCCACCACCCGGCCGAGCTGGCGCTTCTGGCGCAGCAAGAATTCGGCGAGGGCGACGGGCATCCCGCCGCCGCCGCAGCCGGCACCGCCGCCGGTCATGGCGTAGACCTTTTCCGCCTGGTCGAGACGGCCGTTCCGCTCCAGCAGCTGGCCGAAGAGGAGCAGCAGCTCCCCCTCGCGGTTGCCGGCTTCGAAAGCCGCCTCGGCATCGGCCAGAGACCGCTCGAAGTCGCCCAGCACCGCGGCGAGGATCGCCCGGCGGGCGAGGCAGAAGCCCACATCCTGGCCGCCTGCAGCGAGTTCCTCGAGCAGGACGCCGGCCTCCTCGAAGCGCCCGGCGCCGAGCAGCAGGTTGAAGAGCACCTCCCCGGCCAGGGGATGGCGGGGAGCGAGCTGCAGACAGCGCTGCAGATCGCCGGCGGCGCCTTCGACCTCGCCGCTGTGGGCGAGGAGCACGCCGCGTTCGTAGTGGAAATCTTCCCCCCGCTCCGCTTCCGGAACCACGGCGAAGGCTTCCAGGGCCGCGTCCCGCTCGCCGCCGTGGGCAAGGACCACCGCCTGCTTCAGCGCCACGCCGAGGGCCAGGTAGCGATCCACGGCACCCTCGGGATAGCCGCCGAGGCAGAGCTCCAGGCGGGTATCGAGATCGAGATCCGCATCCGCGGTCGGGGCCGGTTCTTCCTCGAGCTGCGGGCCACAGCCCTGGGGCCCGCAGCTGCCGCCGCAGCCGTGGGCGGGCTCGGCTGCGGCCGGGGCCGGCGCCGGCTCCGGGGCCGTCCGGGGAGGAGGTGCCTGGCTGGCGCGCAGCTCGCGGACCCGCTCGCGCAGGGCGGCATCCTCGGTCAGCGATTCGGCGAGCACCAGGTGCTCCCGGGCGCGCAGCTCGTCCCCGCAGCGCAGGAAGGCCTCGGCCTCGGACAGGTTCAGCGCGGCCAGGCGGTCGCCGGCCTGCCGGAGCAGGTCGGCCAACTCGGCGCCGGCCTCCTCGGCGAGGGAGCCGGGATCGATGCCTTTGCCGAGGGCGATGACGTCCGCCCACTGGCCGCGGGAGAACGACTTGCGCAGGGAGGAGAGGGGATCGGCGGGCGCAAAGAACTTCTTGAAGAGGGCCATGGTCTACCGTGAGAATGGGAGAGTCAGATGGTGGTGAAGGGCGACAGGGTCCAGATCACCTTGGCGTCGTCGTCGCCGATATTATCCCATCGGTGCGGCAAATGCGACTTGAAAGAGAGGCTCTCCCCGGAACCGAGGATGTGGGTTTCGCCGGCGATGGTCACCTGGAGCTTGCCGTCGAGGACGACAATCAGCTCATCCCCGGGATGGTACATGTTCTCTTCGCCGCTGGTCCCCCCCTTTTTCACCGTGCAGAAGAAGGAGGTGAACTGGGGGTCGCGCAGCCCCGAGGTGAAGGACTCGGTCTGCATGTTGTACTCGTCGTCATAGACCGTCTTGTCCCGCTTGCCGGGCACGGTATGGACGATTTCGTGCGTGGTGACGACCTCTTCGACGAAATAGTTGATGCTCTTGTCGAAGACCCCGGCGAGCTTCATCAGGATCTCCACCGAGGGGATGGTCAGCCCGCGCTCGATGCGGGAGATCATGTTCGAGGAGACCCGCGAGCGTTCCGCCAGCGCCTGGATGGTCAAATCGTTCTTGAGACGGATGGTCTTCAGCTTCTTGCCGACGATCTTCTTGATCTTCATCCCGTTCTCTCCAGGGGCGATGGGGTTACTGGGCGAGGTTGGGGGCCGGAGAGACGACCCACATCACCAGGGTCTGGCCGTCGTGGCGGTTGCGCCAGCGGTGCGGCAGGGAGGCCTTGAAGGTCAGCGAATCCCCCTCGCCGAGGAGGTAGCTCTCCTCCTCGATGAAGAATTCCAGCCGCCCGCTGAGCACCAGGGCGAACTCCTCCCCGGTGTGCACCATGCCCCCTTCGCCGCTGCTGCAGTCCTGCTCCAGGGTGTCGTAGAAGACGGCGAAGCTCGGATCGCGGATTCCCTGGGTGAGGCTGGTGATCTGGTGTTTGTCCTCGAAGAAGAAGATCGGCTGCCCCTCCCCCTTGCGGGTACGGACCACGGTGCTGCCGTGGGAGGCCTCCTCGACGAAGTAGTTGATGCTCATGCCGAAGGCTCCGGCGAGCTTCATCAGGATCTCCACCGAGGGGATGGTCAGACCCCGTTCGATCCGGGAAATCATGTTGGACGAGACCCGCGACCTCTCGGCCAGTTCCTGGATCGTCATGTCGTTTTTCAGGCGGGTGGCCTTGAGCTTGCGGCCGATCAGTTTTTTAACCATAACCCCTCACATCGATTAAAATGAGATGTTGTTTTAACATCCTCACCGAACGCTGTCAATACGATATGAGAACCAATAGCCACTAAATGGTAATTCCTCATAATTGTTCCTGATTAGGTCGGATTTTCGGCTGGTTCCAATGTCCTCCCTTACGGAAGGGGGAATGACTTCTCCTCGCAGTAAACTTTTCCTGCCTGGGCGACCAACCCGAATCGGCGGGACGCGCCCCGCCAGGCGCCTTACTTTTTGTCCAGGCGGCAACAAAAAGCAAGCAAAAATCGCCTTCCCCTGCGGGGGGCATCCGTTCGCGAGTTTGCAGAGCTTTGAACAACCGTTGCACCACCCAAGACTGTCAGCGCTCCGTGGTGACAATCGCGTCTCCGATCAGAGATTGTCTGCTCCGTACTGCTCGGCAACTCCATTCTGCGTGGTCAGAGGCTCGGGTGTTTTAAAAGCTGAAAAAACCTGGCAGCGCCGGAGTTCGCTCCGCATTGAGCATGCCGGAACGACCACCACCTTGTGCAGATGGAGCAAACGAAGACGCGCCGTTCCTACCTCACCAAGGGCAACTCGGATGCTCCGCCCGCCGCGTCCCCATGCCGGCGGCAGCCCGGGCTCTTTTGGTTACTTTTCTAAGCCGAATCAGAAAAGTAACTCGTCCGGCGGGACGAGACCCGCCGATTTTAAGTCCTCTTTAGCGCCCCATTTTCAAAGGGGAAACCTCCTCAGCTGAGAATCCGACCTAATCATGTAATCGATTGTCAACCCACGACCGGTTGCCGGTTGACAAATCCCTCCCCCTCCCCGATAATCCGAACCAACCTTTTGCCACGGGAGTACCCACTGTGAGCCTTTCTTTCCAGGAAATCGACCAGTTGACCGCCCGAGTCCGGGCCGGTGAAGCGCCGAGCGAGGCCGAGGGGCTGGCCATCCTCGGCGCCCGCGGGGCTGAGTTGACGCGCCTCTTCGCCGGCGCCCATGCCCTTCGCGAGGAGCACTTCGGCGACCGCGCCGAGCTCTGCTCGATCATCAACGCCAAGTCGGGGCGCTGCGCCGAGAACTGCGCCTTCTGCGCCCAGTCGGCCCATGCCCGCACCGCCGCCCCGGTCTACCCCCTGAAGCCGGTGGCGGAGATAATCGCCGGGGCCCGCCAGGCCCTCGACGAAGGATCGCATTGCTACGGCATCGTCACCAGCGGCACCCGCGTCACCCCCGGCGCCGAGTTCGCGACCATCCTCGAGGCGCTGCGGGAAATCCGCGCTCTCGGCGGCATCGACCCCTCGGCATCGCTGGGCATCCTCGACGAGGCGACCGCGCGGGAGCTGGCGACGGCCGGCTGCGTCACCTACCACCACAACCTGGAAACCGCCCGCTCCTTCTTTCCGGAGATCTGCTCCACCCACGACTACGAGGAGGACGTCGCCACCGTGCGCGTCGCCAAGGGCGCCGGAATGAAAGTCTGCTGCGGCGGCATCTTCGGCCTCGGTGAATCCCCTGCCCAGCGGGTCGAGCTCGCCATGACCCTGCGCGAGCTGGCGGTGGACTCGGTCCCCCTCAACTTCCTCAACCCGGTGCCGGGGACCCGTCTCGAAGGCGCGGCCCACCTCACGCCGATGGACTGCCTGCGGATCATCGCCCTGTTCCGCTACTTCCTCCCTGACCGGCGGATCAGCGTCTGCGGGGGCCGCGAGCCGAACCTGCGCGAATTCCAATCCTGGATCTTCATGGCCGGGGCGAGCGGCACCATGGTCGGCAACTACCTGACCACCAGGGGGCGGGACCGGGAGACCGACCTGCAGATGCTGCGCGACGCGGAGGTGACCCTCTGTGACTGCTGATCCCATCATCCGCGGCCTGTTCGTCACCGGCACCGACACCGGCGTCGGCAAGACCCTGGTCGCCGCCGCCCTCGCCCGCTTCCTGCGCCGCCGCGGGATCGACGTCGCGGTCTGCAAGCCGGTGGAGAGCGGCGTCGAGGACCCTTCCCACCCCGGCCCCGACGCCGAGCTGCTGCGCTTCGGTGCCCAGAGCGAACAGGATGACGCGCTCCTCGCGCCGCTGCGGCTGCGCCTGCCGCTGGCCCCGGCGGTCGCCGCCGAGCAGGAGGGGACGCGCATCGCCCCGGAGAGCCTGGTGGAGCCGATCACCCGCCTTGGCCGTGAACACCAGTTCCTGATCGTCGAGGGCTGCGGAGGGCTGATGGTGCCGCTCGCCGGCGGCTACCTGGTGGCCGACCTGGTGCGCGACAGCGGCCTGCCGCTGCTCACCGTCTGCCGCTCCGGGCTGGGAACCATCAACCACACCCTGCTGACGCTGTTCACCGCGCGGACCATGGGCCTGCCGCTGGCCGGATTCCTGGTCAACGGCCTCCCCGAACGGCCCGACCTCGCCGAGGAGAGTGCGCCGCACACCCTCGCCTCGCTGGCCTCGGCGGACCTGCTCGGCGTGCTGCCGCGGGTCGCCGGCGATGAGCGGGAGAAGGTGCTGGCCCTGGCCGACGAGCTGGAGCGCCTCCCCACCCTTCCCTGGCTGCTGTCGGCGCTGGGGGTGTCCTGAGCAATTCCGGGATGAAGTTGTTTCTCTGGAAATAGAGACAAACATCTAATCTATAAACAAAAACTTCCTCGCCGAGAAGATCACGAAGGACACGAAGGTTAAGGCCAAACCCGAAATCTTTTTTCGGCCTCATAATTTCCTCATGATTGAAATCCAGACCTTAAATCATGAAGTAAATCATGAGGCTAAATTACTGGTTTTGCTTTTCTTCGTGCCCTTCGTGCCCTTCGTGGTGAACCGCCTTGGACTATTAAGCCCATGACCAAAGAAGAACTGCTGAAACTCGACGCCGCCCATGTCTGGCACCCCTGCACCCAGCAGAAGGACCACGAGACCCTGCCGCCGCTGCCCATCGCCCGCGGTGAGGGGTGCTACCTGATCGACTACGACGGCAACCGCATCCTCGACGGCGTCTCCTCCTGGTGGGTCAACCTCTTCGGCCACAACCACCCGCGCCTCAACCGCGCCCTTTCCGAGCAAGCCGGCAAGGTTGCCCACCACATCTTCGCCGGCTTCACCCACCAGCCCGCCGTGGAACTGGCGGCCCGCCTCTGCGCGCTGGCGCCGCCGGGACTGACCCGGGTCTTCTTCGCCGACAACGGCTCCTCGGCGGTGGAGGTGGCGCTGAAGATGAGTTTCCAGTACTGGCAGCAGGTCGGCGTGCGCCAGAAGACCCGCTTCGTCTCCCTGACCGACGCCTACCATGGCGAAACCATCGGCGCCCTGTCGGTGAGCGGCTGCGACCTCTACCGCTCCATCTACCGGCCGATCCTCCTCGACGGCTTCCAGGTCCAGGGGCCGGACTGCTTCCGCTGCCCCTACGGCAAGCAGCGCGACAGCTGTAGAGGCGAGTGCTTCGAGCACCTGGAGCGGCTGCTGCTCGCCGAACACGAGCAGATCGCCGGGGTGATCGTCGAGCCGTTGATCCAGGGCGCGGCCGGCATGCGCGTCTATCCGCCCGTCTACCTGCGCAAGCTGCGCGAACTGTGCAGCCGCTGCGACGTCCATTACATCGCCGACGAGATCGCCGTCGGCTTTGGCCGCACCGGGCGGCTCTTCGCCAACGAGCATGCCGGGGTGAGCCCCGATTTGATGTGCCTCTCGAAGGGGATCACCGGCGGCTACCTGCCGCTGGCCGTGACCCTGGCCACGGAGGAGATCTATTCTGCCTTCTACGACGACTACGCGACCATGAAGGCCTTCCTCCACTCCCACTCCTACTCGGGCAACCCTCTTGGCCTGTGCGGTCGCCGTGGAGGTGTTGAACATCTTCGAGGAGGAGCGGATCCTCGAGCGGCTGGAGCCGCGCATGGCCCAGTTCGCTGCCGCCGAGAAACGCTTCACTGCCCTGCCGCAGGTCGGCGAGTTCCGCCGCTGCGGCATGGTCGCCGCCGTCGAACTGGTGCAGGACCGGGCCAGCAAGACCCCCTATCCCTGGCAGGAGCGCCGCGGCCTGGCGGTCTACCGCGAGGCCCTGGCCCGCGGGGCGCTGCTGCGCCCCTTGGGCAACGTCGTCTACTTCATGCCGCCGCTGACCATCGCCGAGGACGAGCTGGCGGACCTGCTCGACATCGCCTGGGAGGCGATCGTGGCGGTCACCGGAGACTGACGCCAATCAGGCCATTCCGCTAAAAAACGACGGGCAGCTCAAAGAGCTGCCCGTTTTCCTTTTCCCTACCTGTCGGTTGCCGGAATTTACGAAACCCTACAGCCGGCTGGCCGGGTAGAAAAAGGTCACCCCGCCGGCCTCGAGGACCATCCCGTCGGGTCGGATCTCGTCCACCTGCACCCCGCCGGCCCCCTCCCCTTCATGCAGGTTGGTGCCGTTGATGCGCACCAGCCGACGCTCCGGCGCGGCGGTGTAGTAGTGCAGTTGCACGTCGATCTCGGGAATCCTCGCCCGCTCGGCCGGGGGAAGGTCGCGATAGGCCGGTACCCGCTGGGCCGCGGGCAGGGTAGCCTTGACAGTCGCCGCCGGGGCGCTGGCCGATTTTTGGATGGCTGCCGACCCGGAGCCGGCAGCCCCTGGTTGGGAAGGGGGCGTTTCCGCCTCAGCGCCGGCCGGCAGAGTGGCGGCCGGTTCCGGGTTTACGATAGGCTCGGCGGCGGCGACCGGTTCCTGGACGGTGGCTAGCGACTGGCCGTCGGGCGGTTCCCCGGTGACCGTCGTCCCCTGGTCTGCAGCAGGAGCCAGGGCCGGTTCCCTTGTGACGGTCTCTGTAGCAGGCCCAGGAGCAGGAGCCGGGGCGGGCGCCGTTTTCCCGGCCACCGCAGGGCTCTGCAGCGCCACCGGATGCTTCGCCCATGGCTTGAGCCACCAGGCAAGCAGTCCTGCGTTGACCAGCAGCACCAGGATCAACAGCAGGACCGGCCAACCCCGGCGGCGTTGCGGGGGGCGCGGCTCCGGGGCAGCGGGATCGGGCTTCCCGGGCTGCCCCTGGCGCCGTTCCGTTTCGGCTTTTTTCAGCGCTTCGAGGATAAACGACATTCTCAGTGCTCCGCAAAGAGATCACCCAGCCGCGGCCCCGAAGCAGCCAGGGCATTGGTGAGCAGGATCAAGGTCTGGGGACCGGCAATGCCGTCGGGATGGACGCCATGGCGCAGCTGAAACTGCTTGACCTGGTCGCTGAGCCCCGGGCCGAAGCGTTCGGCCGGCGGCTGCCCGGACGCGACGCCGGCGGCCAGGTCGAGACTGGCCGTCAGCCAGCCGACCGCCGGCCCCTTGTCCCCCGGTTTGAGGGTTGCCGGAACATCGGCCGGGGGCTGCCAAAGGAGGGTGAAGCTCCCCAGCCAGGCTTCCTGCAGCCTTTTGGCGGGAAGCAGCCCAACCCTGTTGTCGAGCGCCAGAATAACCCGGTCGCCGTCCATTCCGGCGAGCACCGCGTAAAAGGGCCGGCCGTCGGATCGGCGCAGCTTGAGGATCGCCGGCCGGTCGAGGGCGCGCAGGGTCTCCAGGGTGGCGCTGGAGGTGAAGCAGGCGAAGCCGCTCTGCGGCGACAGCCGGCAGGGCTGTTCGGGGACCGGAAAGGGATCGCCCCAGAGGTGCAGCAGCACCGTCCACGCCGCCGCGGGATCTTCGGCCTGGGGATCGATATCGGCAAACCAGTCCTGGTCGACTGCGGCCGTCACACCTGTGGCGGCCGAAGCAGCCTCCGCCGGGGGTGGCTTGGCAGCCGGAGCGTCGACGCCGCCAGGTGGCGCCTCATCCCCTTTCTCAGCCGCCACCGCTGCTGTTTTCGGGGGCGAAGCGACAACGGCCGAAGGCGGGGGCGTCGCCGGCCTCGGCGACTGAAGCCACCACAACCCACCAACCGTCACCAGTGCGGCCAGGGCCACCAGGGCGGCGGCGACGGCCAGGCGCGGCCGGGGAATATCCACCTCCCGGGCCGCGGCAGCGACCAGGGCAGCGTCGACCCGGTGCCGGCCGCGGGCATAGGCGCCGAGCAACGCCCGGTCGCTGAGAACGTTGATCAGCCGCGGGATGCCGCCGCTGAGCCGGTAGAGCCGGCGCAGCGCAGCGGCGCTGAACAGGGGGCGGCGCACCCCGGCGACGCCCAGCCGCTGGGAGAGGTAGGCTTCGAGGTCGCGGCGGTCGAGGGGGCCGAGATGGTAGCGGGCGGTGATGCGCTGGGCGAGCTGCCGCAGGTCCTGGCGCTGCAGCAGGGTGCGCAGCTCGGGCTGGCCGATGAGGATTATCTGCAGCAGCTTGCGGCTGCCGGTTTCCAGGTTGGTGAGCAGCCGCAGCTGTTCCAGGACCTCGCCGGAGAGGTTCTGCGCCTCGTCGATGATCAGCACCGTGGTCAGGCCGCGGCCGTGGGCATCGAGCAGAAAGCGGTTGAGGCGGTCGACGTAGACCTTGCTGCCGCTGCTCCCTTCCGGGTAGGTGATGCCCAGCTCGTCGCAGATCGTCGCCAGCAGTTCGTCGACGCTCAGGCAGGGGTTGAGGACCAGGGCGACCTGCACCTGGTCCGGCAGCTGTTCGAGCAGGCAGCGGCAGACCAGGGTCTTGCCGGTTCCCACTTCGCCGGTCAGGAGCACGAAGCACCCCTCGCCGCGCAGGGCGAAGAGCAGATGGGCCATGGCCTCTCGGTGGGCGCCACTGAGATACAGGTAGCGCGGGTCCGGAGCGATCGAAAACGGATTTTCCTTCAAACCAAAATGTTCGCAGTACATCGCTGTTCCTATTTCCGGCATGGCGTTCCGACAGGGTCGGACCGTGGCCTTCATACCACGAAATCCGCGGCATGACAATTTTTCCCGGGCGATCCACTCTCCGGGGAAAAGCCGCGGTCGAGGGCTATCCCCGGCACCCCCCCAGTACCTCAGGAAAAATTCCCCGTGGCGGTAAGCGGGCCTTCTGGGTTATGATGCCGCCATGAAGCGTCTCACCACTCTTTGCCGTTATCCGTTCCTGGTGTTGGTCGTCCTGCTCCTAGTCGCCCCCACCGGCACCGCCGCGACCACCTCGGGAGAATACAACCTCAATCGCAACCGGGCTCCGGAGGAAAATCTGCTCAACCTGATCTTCGGCAGCGCCCCGCCGATGGCCACCCAGCGCGGCATTCTGGTGATCGATGCTTTTGTCGATCAGAACGGCAACGGCCGCCGCGACCCAGGCGAGCCCGATCTCACCGGCCAGCTCAGCTGCGCTCTGGATGGCAAAGACTATACAGTCCCGGCTTTCATTCCCGGCCTCAAGTACGAGGGAACCTACCAGCTCAATTGCCAGGGCCCCTCCTTCCAGCCCGACCTCCCCAGCCACGACCTGTTCATCTCCCAGCGCGGCGAAATCATTCGCGTCGACCTGCCCTGCCGCAAAATCGCCGCTTCCGCCCCCGTTTCACCGCCCGGGGGCTCCCCCCCGAACAACTGAGGCGGAGCCGCAGCGCCGCTACTTGACCTTGATCCGCTGCACCCCCTCCACCGCCATGATATCCCGGGTCAGCTCCTGGCCGATCCGGCGATGGTGCTGAGTAATGATGAATGCGAAACGGACCGTTCCCGCGTCGAGGTCGAGATCCGACTCGACATTGCTGATGCGCAGCTTTCGGGCCGTGAATATGTTTTCGAGTTCCCCGAAAATCTCGTCCCGCTGCAGGGCCACCACGGTCAGGAAGAGATAGCGGTCCTTCTGGATCACCGGTTCCAGTTTTTTCAGGAAGATCAGGCTTCCCAGGGCGATCGCCGTGCTGGCCGCGGCGGGAACCACCAGCCCCATGCCGAAGGCCATCCCCAGGCCGGCGACCATCCACAGGCTGGCGGCGGTGGTCAGCCCGCGAATCGAAACCCCCTCCTTGAGAATCACCCCGGCGCCGAGAAAGCCGATGCCGACGACGATCTGCGCCGCCGTGCGCGCCGGGTCGATGCGCAGGGCGCTGGTGGCATCGGCGCCAGCATATTTGAGCGGGAAGGACTCGGAGATGATCATCATCAGGCAGGCGCCGAGGGCGACCAGCAGGTGGGTGCGCAGGCCAGCCGGGCGGCCGTGCTTCTCCCGTTCGAGGCCGATGATTCCCCCGGCAAGGGCGGCGAGCAGCAGTTTGACGACGATGACCAGCTCAGGGCTGCCGGCTAGGGTATCGGGCAGGAACATGGCATACCTCCTTGGCCTGAATCGGGGTCCGCGAGCCACTCACAGCGGCACTTCGCACCAGCCGTCGAAAAGGGGAAAATAGAGCCCGCCGCGCACCTCGCGCTGCGGCTCGATGGCCTTCAGCAGCTGGGCATAACCGGCCAGCTGTGGGCGGTAGCGATCGCTTTCCCCGGCGAAAAAGGCTTCCTGGCTCTCTCCTGGGCGCGGCTCGCTGGTCTTGTAGTCGACGACCCAGCGCCGCTCTTCGCCGTCGACGAAGGTGCGGTCGACGACCGCGGCGACCTGCGGTCCGATCAGCGCCAGCTCCGCGGCAGCGCCGGCATGCCCGGCCAGGATCCAGCGGCCGTTGGGGCCGGAAACCGCGGTCGCCAGCCCGGCGAGGACCCGGTGCATCGCCGCCGCCAGCTCCTCGCTGGCCACCCCCAGCCGCTGCAGCCGCCGCCGCAGCTCTTCCTCGAGGCCGGCGATCCGAGCCGGGCTCCAGCTCTCCAGTCCCTCGCGGCAAATTCGTTCGAGAAGCACATGCAGCACGGTGCCGGTTGCACGGGCGGTCCAGCCAGCGGCGGTGAAGTGGGCGGCAGGAACCGCGCCGGCCGGTCCCTGCTGGGAGGGGCGAAGGATCTCCGGAGAGGGGGGCAGTGGCGCAGCGCCGAGGGGAGGGAGGACCCAGTCGGCGGGCAGCCGGCGCAGTTCCGCGGTGGGCGCCGGGGGCGCCGCGGGCGCCGCGGCCGGCGGCTCGCCGGCGGAAAATTCCTCGCCCAGGGCCGGCCACAGCACCTCCAGCAACGAACCGGCTGGAGCAGCATGGTGTCCTGCGGCGGTGGCGTCGCAGTGGCCGAGCAGGAACAGACGCCGGCGGGCGCGGGTCGCCGCCACGTAAAGCAGCCGCACCGTCTCCAGAGCCTGGCGGTCCTTCTCCAGGGCACCGATGGCGGCATAAATCGCATCCCCGCCGGCGGCCTTGCGGGGAATCGGCGCCAGCAGCAGCCCGGCCCCTGGCAGTTCCAGCCAGCGCAGCAGCGGCGCCTCGCCGCTCCGGGCCCTGAGCCCGAGCCCCGGCAGGATGACGGTATCGAACTCCAGCCCCTTGGCCTTGTGGATTGTCATCACCTGCAGCCGGCCGTCGGCAGTCCCGTCGGGAGCCGCGTAGAGGCGCTGCAGCCCCTCCTCGAGGGCCTCCAGGGGGTCGAGGTCGCCGCCGGCATCGAGCCGGGAAAGCAGCTCGAAGACCTGGGCGGCATCGTCGAGGTCGGCCGCGGCGTAGCAGGCCGGGCCGCCGAGGGCCAGCCAGCACCCCTCGACCAGCCGCCGCAGGCCGAGTCGCCCGCGCTGGCCGCGGGCCCGCTGCAGGACGGCAAAGGTTCGCATCGCGCGCAGCCGGCCGTCGGCGGAGAGCCGTTCCAGGCGCAGTGGATCGGCGAGCAGCCCCGGTACCGTGGCCCGCGATTGGTCGCCGACCAAGCGTTCGAGGTCACCAAGCAGCAATCCGCACCAGGGGGCGCGCAGCACGCTCAGCCAGGCCAGCCGGTCGCCGGCGTGGAGTAGGGCGCGGGTCAGGACCACCAGGTCACGGGCTACCGACCGCTCGGCCAGCAGATCGACATCCTGGGCCAGGTAGCGGATTCCCGCCGCACGCAGGGCCGGCAGGATCGATCCGAGGTGGCTGCGCGCCCGAACCAGCACCGCCACCCGCTCCCCGCGGTCCAGCCCCTGCCGCACCAGCTCGAGGACCTGGCGAGCCTCGGCAGTGTCGTCACGCCCAAGGCGCGGCAGCACTTCCACCGCCGCGGCCGGGTCGTCGCCGGCGGCGGCCACCGCTCGGGCATAAGGGACGGCGCCGCGGGTCAACATCTTCCCGGGCCGGGAAGATGTGCTGGAAGACCTCGTTGAACCAGTCGACCAGGGGCGCCCGGGAGCGAAAGTTGGCGGCCAGGGTCAGGCTCTCCAGGAGAACCTGGCCGATCCCCGAGCGGCGGGCGGCCAGGAACAGCCCGACCTCGGCTTCCCGGAAGCGGTAGATCGACTGCATCGGGTCGCCGACCACGAACAGGGTGCGGCCATCGCCGGGCTGCCAGCCTTCGGTCAGGGTGTCGAGCAGCGCGAACTGCAGGTAGGAGGTGTCCTGGAATTCATCGACAAGGATATGCCGGACCCGCGCGTCGAGCTGCAGCAGCAGATCGCTGGGAGAGGTCCCTTCGCCGAGGGCGCCGAGGGCGCGCATTGCCACCTCGGCGAAGTCGGTCTCCCCTTGCCGGGCAAAGGCCAGCCAGAGTTCGCCGGCGGCCAGCCGCAACAGCTCGACCAGGTCGCCGAGGATCGCCCACTGCTCATCGCCGTAGGCCGGCGCCGGCAGCTGGCGCAGGGCGTGGAGGCGGGGCGCCAGTTCGATCAGTTCCGGGGCGCCGAGCAGGTCCTGCATCGCCTGCTTCATCGCCGCGGCTTCCCCATCCTTTCCGGGGGGAAAGCCGCAGTTCTTGTCGACGCGCCGTCGCGGCGTGCCGACGGCGGTCAGCAGCAGGTCGGCAAGCCCCTGCCAGAGCGGGAGATCAGCGGCGGTGCTGCCCGGGACGGCGCCGGCGGGCAGGCGGGTCAGGAGCAGCTCCCCTCCCAGGTTGGCGGCGGCGTAGCGGGCCAGGGGGACCAGCTGCTCCCAGAAGGACGGGCTCAGCAGCCGCCGGCAGTCCTCCAGGCAGCCGCGGACGTAGGTGTCCAGCGCCGCCTCCAGGGCCGAACGCTCCTGTTCGAGGCTGCGGCCGGCGAGGTGCCTCAGCCACTGGTCGCGGCGCTGCAGCATGGCCACCAGCAGCGTCTCGAGCTGTTCCTGGCGGTTGTCGAGGTGGGCGAGGACCCGGGCACCGGCACTGCCACCGTGCCCGCCGCTGCCGGACCGCTCCAGGGTCCGCTGGGCCGCCTGACGGTAGAGACGCTGCGGGTCTTCGGCGATCCGCGGGCTGCCGCCAAAACGGCTTAGCCAGGGCATGCGCCTGGCAAGGCCGGCATTGAAGCTGTCGATGGTCTGGATGGCCAGCAGCGACGGGGTGTCGAGCAGGCTCCAGCCGCGGCAGCGGTCCCGCTCCAGGACCTTCCCGGCCAGTTCCCAGGTATGGCGGGCATGCGCGGCGGCGGGGGGTGGACCGGATGCCGCGACCAGGGCCTGCAGCAGTCGGTGCCGCATCTCCGCGGCGGCCTTGCGGGTGAAGGTAATGGCGAGGATTTCGTCGGGGTGGTCGACCACGGCCAGCAGGGCGAGGATGCGCTGGGTCAAAAGCTCGGTCTTTCCCGAGCCGGCCGGGGCCTGGACGATGAAGGAGCCCGCCGGGTCGAGGGCGTGCAGGCGCTGTTGCTGGTCGACGACGGCGCTCATGACTCATCCTCCCCGGCAGGGCGGTCGCCAACGTCCCCGTCTCCGATCCGGCAGAGGGCCGACAGGTCGCAGCTGCGGCAGGCCTTTTGTCGGCTGACCGGTTCGACGGCCGCGAAGCCGGCCAGGATCTGGCGGCCGAGTTCGTCGAGGGTACGCCGCCAGCGATCGAGGAGCGCCGGCCAGTCGGCCAGATCGTAGCGGGTCGCCGTCCGCGAACCGTCGAAGGCGTCGATTTTCGCAAAGAGGTCACCGTCCCTGGCCACCCCTTTGAGGTTGCAGTCACCCCGCCGCAGCTGGCCGATTACGACTCCGGCCAGGCCATCCTCCGCCGCGGTAACGGCATAGAGGGGAAGCTGCGGGGCCAGCAGGCGTTCGCCGAGCAGCTCGTCGAGATCGGTTACCCCGGTCTTGTAATCGAGGATGACGCTGCGCCCGTCGCCGAACAGGTCCCGGCGGTCGATCTTGGTCGCCAGGCGCAGCCCCCCGCATTCGGCAGGACGGTTTTCCTCGGTCACCACCTCTACGGCGCCAGCCAGCCGATCGAGTTCCACCGTCGCCAGCCATTCCTCCAGCAACCGGCACAGCCGCTCCTGCTCGATGGCCAGCAGGGCCGGCGGCGGAGCCAGGGCCGGACTCCCTACCACCGAGGCCAGCGCCGCGGCCACGCAATCCGCCACCGCCGCGCCGCGCGCTGCGTCACTCATGGAGCAAAGGGCGGCATGGCTGCCGGTGCGCGCCCAGAAAAGTTCCAGGCACTTGTGCACAAGGGTGCCGCGGGTAGCTGGGTCGAGGCCGGGGCCGGGTTTCTCCAGGGCGCGGGCGGCCAGCCGATGGCGAGCAAATCCCCGGAAGGGGCAGAGGGCCTGGTCGCGCAGCACCGCGGTGCCGCCAGCCAGTTCGCTGCCGATAGGCAGCGGCGGGCCGTACTCGTCGCGGCAGCGTTCCAGGAGAGGTTCCAGCTCCTGGATCAGCCGTTGCGGAGGGCGGCCGGGCAAGGAGTCGGGAACGATCTCTTCCAGGCCGGCAAGGAGCGGGCTGGGACGCAGTTCGCAGTTCCCGTCCTGGCGGGGATAACTGCAGATCACCTCGGGGGCGGCAGCCTGCAGCCGCCGCAGCACCTGGCGGGCATAGTGCGCCTCGCGGACGGCGTCGGCGCGGGGCATTCCCAGCTCGGCCTGCAACCGGGGGGGAAGAAAGGGGTTTGGGCGGGGGGCCGGCGGCCAGGCGTTCTCATGCAGGCCGAGGACCCAGAGATGGTCGAATTCCAGCCCCCCGGCCTCGAGGATGCCGCAGACCTGGATCCCCGGGTCGGGAGTCTCGACCTGGAACACCTGCTCTATGGCCAGGCGCTGCAGCAGGCTCACGGCCTCCTCCCGGGACAGGGGACGGCAGACCCCGTCAAGAGCGGCAAAGGCGGGAAGCAGCTTCTCCTCCCAGGCCCTGACCGCCTGGAATTCGCGGCTGTCGAGGGGACGCTCCCCGGGCCAGCCGACGGCGGCCAGCAGCTCCTGGAACTTCTTCACCCAGTGGGCCGGGGTCGCCTTGCGGGAGACGCGGGCGTTCTGCAGCGCGGCAAGAATGGCGGCAAAGCCGGACGGGGGGGCCAGGGAACTGCCGTCGCGGCCGAGAACCAGCAGCAGCTCGAGGGGGAAGGAAGAGCGGCGCAGGCGGCGCAGGCGGGCATCGTAGCGGGCCCGCGCTGCTTCCTCGGCCAGGGCGCCGGACAGGTAGGGGGAACGCAGCAGCCGCCCGAGCTGTTCGCTCTCCAGCCGCCGGCCGCAGCCCAGCAGGCGCAGGGCCGCGGCCACCGGTCCCTGCCCGGCGAGGGGCGAGCCGAGCGACAGCTCAAAGCGCCGCTCCTCGTCGCTCATCGCCAGCAGCGTGGGCGGATCGAGCTCCTCCAAAAAAACCTGTTCGATCAGCTCCCGGTAGCCGGCGAGATCGGGAACGACGATGCCGATCCGCCCCGCCCCCTGCTCGAGCAGGCCGCGAGACCAGCAGGCGGCGGCGCGGACCTCGGCCCGGGCATCGGCCGCGGCGAGGCGCAGCGTTTTTTCCAGCGGGTCGAGGGGCGGCGGCAGAATTTTAACAGCATTGCCGGCGAGGGCGGCCAGCCGCTGCAGCGGCGGCGGCAGCTCGTCATAACCGACCAGCAGCCAGGCGGCCGGCAGCGGCAGCTGCCCGCTTTCGAGCGCAGTTCCGATCCTGACGGCGACGGTCGCCGGATCGGACCAGCCCCCGGCATCCAGGCGGGCAAGATAGGCCCGACGCCAGCGTAGAAAGGCCCGGTGATCCTCGCTGAGCGGATAGGCGCCGCCGCAATCGGCGCCGTAATCGACCAGCAGCTGGTGGGCTTCCTGGGCCCGCGCCGCACTCGCCGCAACCTGGAGCAGGTCGAGCCCGGCCGCCGCAAGGTCTTCCTCGATGACCTCTTCCCAAACCCGGCGCGCGGCAGCGGCCGGGAGGGTGTGCCAGTCCTCCCCGAGCCGGGCCAGCTGCTCCTGCAGCCAGTCCTGGCCGCTGAGGATGGCTGGCTTGACCCAGGCCACCTGCCCGGCCCGGGACCGGTCCTGGCGGTCACGATCGAGCAGCTGCCGGGCCAGACGACGGGTAGCGGTCAGGACCAGCGCGCCTTCCACCGCTCGTTTAAGGATCTCTTTCCGGAAGCCGCCGCGGCTCAAGGCACCGTCCTCGAGACCGGGCCGAATCGACGCCAGAGAGTCGCCAGCAGGCAGACCACCAGGATGCCGGTGGCATTGGCCAGGATATCCCGGAAATCGGCGGTTCGCCCCTTGTGGGTGAGAAACTGCAGCCCCTCGATCAGCGAACCGAAGGCCAGGGCACCGCCCCCCGCCAGCAGCCAGTTTCCCCGCCGGCCGGGCCTGAGGATGACGGCGCTCCGGCCGGCGAAGAGGGTCAGCAGGGCGTAGGAGGCGCAATGCTGGAACTTGTCCCAGGACAACAGCGGCATACGGATCCGCGGCGGGTGGGGGGTCAACGACAGCCAGAGGACCAGGAGGGCCCAACTGATGCAGCCGAACAGCCAGAGATAGGCGGATTTTTTCAGGTGCTGGGGCAAAGCGGCGAATCCTTCCGGCGAGTTTGGTTAAGCTATCAAAATACCGGAAATAGCTCCCGAACAAAAGGGGCTTTATGGATAGGGGAGGATTTTCGGTTGCCGGCCGCTACCCTCGGTGATATAAAGGCTCACATCAGATCATGCCCACCCCGAGGAAGCCTTGAATCGTTCCCTGTTTCGCCGCATCTGGGTCACCTCCTCCGCCTACCTCATCGGTGGCTACGCCTCGCTGGTCAACGGCCTGCGCATCAGGGGCGCCGAGCATCTGCCCCGCGAGGGGGGGGTGTTGATCGCCGCCAACCACATTTCCGGCTACGAGACCGTCTTCCTCCCCTGGGCGGTGAGCAAACACCAGCCCCTGCAGATGCTCTGGGCTCCCGCCAAGGAGGAACTGTTCCGAAACCGCCTGCTCGGCACCCTGTTTCGCTCCTGGGGCGCCTTTCCGGTCAAGCGCGGGCGGGACGTCCGTGCCGGCAAGGTCCTCGAGGACCTGTTGCGGACCGACAAGGTAATGCTCTACCCGGAGGGAACCCGGCATCCCGACGGCAAACTCGGCAAGGGGAACCGAGGCGTCGGCAAGCTCATTTACACCGTCCGCCCGGTCGTCGTGCCGACCGCCATCAGCGGCCTCAACACCTGGAAATTCCCCGGTTTCCGGCAGCCTGCCGCGATCACCTTCGGTTCGCCCGTGGACTTTTCCGACCTCTTCGAGCGCGAGGACAACAAGGAAACCCACCAGCTGATCGTCGACCGGGTGATGGCCGCCATCGCCGGGCTGCTCGGCCAGGAGCCCCCCGCCTGAGCCTCGCATGCCTTGCTGTCAACCAGTTCATCTACGCCAAAGGGCCGCGGATTTCCGCGGCCCTTTGCTTTTCCAGGGATTGAACCGGCTTATTGGTTGTCGAAATTGAACTGAAACTGGCGCTTATGGCCGTCCTCCAGCTTGCTGCCGATGAGGAACTGGTACTTGCCCTTGGCCGGCAGAGCGATGTCGGAGCCGAAGCCTTCGCCCTCGCCCATGTTCATGGGCATCAGCTGGATCGGTTTGCTCACCTTGCCCGCGGGGTCCTTGATTTTCACGGCAACGGTCCCGGTGGCGATCGGCTTGCCAGTGGCGGCGTCGGTGAACATCACCATCAGGTGGTGGGTCTGGTCCATGCCCATCTTGGCCATCCCTTCATGGATGTCTTTGATGTGGGCCATGGCCTTGACCCCGTTCTCGGTCTGATTGCCCAGCATCATCATGCCGTTCATCATCCCGCCCTGCTCCATTCCCTTCATTTTGCCATGGTCCATGCCCTGCATCTTCTGGTCGCCCGCCAGGGCGGAGAAGGGGAGAGCGATCAGCAGCACGGTAAAAAGTCCAATCCAGATCTTCCTGTTCATCCTCGATTCTCCTTTGCGGTTAGGTCGCGGAAATGTCTGCGTAGTGTTCCGTCTCATCGATGTCCCCTGTAACGGTGGGCGCCACGGCCCGGTCCAGCCCGATCTGCCGCCAGAGGAAATAGATCACCGGAAAGACTAGCAGCTCCATTATACCGGAGGTCACCACCCCGCCGACCATCGGCGCGGCGATGCGTTTCATGACGTCGGCACCGGCCCCGTGACTCCACATGATCGGTACCAGGCCGGCGATGATCACGCAGATGGTCATGATCTTGGGCCTTATGCGCTTGACTGCACCGTGATGGATCGCCTGGGCGAGGTCGCCCCGGGTCTTCATCCGCCCCTTGCGAAGCCAGAGTTCGTAAGCCAGGTCGAGGTAGAGGAGCATCACCACCCCGGTCTCGGCGGAGATCCCTGCCAGGGCGATGACGCCGACCCAGACCGCCACCGAGGTGTTGTAGCCGAGCAGGTAGATGTACCAGAAGCAGCCGACCAGGGATAGCGGCAGGGCGATGAAGATGATGCCGGTCTTGATCAGGCTCTTGGTGTTCATGTAGATGATCACTAAGATAATCAGCAGCGTCAGCGGGATCACCACGGTCAGGGTCGCCTTGGCCTTCTGCATGTACTCGTACTGGCCGCTCCAGACAATATTGTAGCCGGCCGGCAGCTGTACCTTCTGGGCGATGACCTTCTGCGCGTTCTCCACGTAGGTACCGACGTCGATGTCCTTGATGTCGACGTAGATCCAGGCGGTGCGCCGGGCGTTCTCGCTCTTGATCCCCGGCGGCCCCTTCTTGATGCTGATTTTCGCCACTTGGGTGATGGGGATGTGCCCCCCCCGCGGCAGCGGCACCAGAACCCGCTGCAGCGCCTGGAGGTCGTTGCGGTAGTCGCGCTGGTAGCGGATATTGACCGGGTAGCGTTCCAGGCCTTCCACGGTCTGGGTGACGTTCATGCCGCCGATGGCACTGGAGATGACGTCCTCGACGTCCCCCACGGTCAGTCCGTAGCGGGCGATGGCGTCGCGGTCGATCTCGTAGTCGAGGTAGTTGCCGCCGACCACCCGTTCCGAATAGGCGGAGAGGGTGCCGGGAATGTCGCGGACAATCGCCTCGATCTGCTGGCCGATCGCCGAGAGCTTGTTCAGGTCGGACCCCATGATCTTGATGCCGACCGGGGTCTTGATGCCGGTGGAGAGCATGTCGATGCGGGTCTTGATCGGCATGGTCCAGGCGTTGGTCAGGCCGGGAAACTGGATCGCCTCGTTGAGCCGGTTCTTCAGTTCCTCGACGGTGATCGTGCTCTGTTCCGGCCAGAACCAGCGCAGCGGCTTCTTGAGCAGCTCCCAGGTGTCGGACCAGCCGCTGTAGAAGCGGTCGTGGTGGATCTTGGGCCACTCTCCTTCCGGCTTGAGCATAATGGTGGTTTCCAGCATCGACAGGGGCGCCGGGTCGGTGGCGGTCTCGGCCCGGCCGACCTTGCCGAAGACGTGCTCCACCTCGGGGAAGGAGGCAATGATGCGGTCGGTCTGCTGCAGCAGCTCCTTGGCTTTGGTGATTGAGATCCCCGGCAGGGTGGTCGGCATGTAGAGCAGGTCCCCCTCGTAGAGAGGCGGCATGAACTCCGAGCCCATCTTCTTGAGCGGAATGATGCTGGTCAGGGTGATCAACAACGCCACGACCAGCACCGACCAGCGCCACTTGAGGACGAAGTCGACGACGGGATGGTAGATGCGGATCAGGAAGCGGTTGATGGGGTTCTTCTCCTCATCGGGTATCTTGCCGCGGATGAACCAGCCCATCAGCACCGGGACGAGGGTCACCGACAGGAGCGCCGCCCCGGCCATGGCGTAGGTCTTGGTATAGGCCAGCGGCTTGAACATCCGCCCGGACTGCTCGCCGAGGGCGAATACCGGAAAGAAGGAAACGGTGATGACCAGCAGTGAATAGAAAAGCGCCGGCCCCACCTCCTTGGCGGAGCTGGCGATGATCTCCCAGTGGGGCTTCCTGCCGCGGTCCCGCTCCAGGTGCTTGTGGGCGTTCTCGATCATGATGATCGCCGCGTCGATCATCGCACCGATGGCGATGGCAATCCCGCCCAGGCTCATGATGTTGGCGTTGATCCCCTGGAAGTGCATGACGATGAAGGCGAGCAGGATCGCCACCGGCAGGGTAAAGATCGCCACCAGCGAGCTGGAGATGTGGAAGAGGAAGAGGGCGGTGACCACGGCGACAACGATGCTCTCCTCGATCAGCTTGCTCTTCAGGGTCTCCACCGCCCGCTCGATCAGCCCGCTGCGATCGTAGACGGCCTTGATGTGCACACCTTCCGGGAGCCCCTGTTGCAGCTCAGCGAGCTTTTTCTTGACGTTTTCGATGGTCTTCAGGGCATTTTCGCCGTAGCGCATGATGACCACGCCACCCACGGCCTCCCCTTTCCCGTCCAGTTCGGCCGCTCCGCGCCGCAGCTCGGGACCGATGGTGACCCGGGCCACATCCCGCACCAAAATCGGCGTCCCGTTCTGGTCGGTGCCGATCACCACTTTTTCGATGTCTTCCTTCGACTTCAGATAGCCCAGGCCCCGCACCATGAACTCGGTCTCGGCCATCTCCACCAGCCGGCCGCCGACGTCGTTGTTGGAGCGCTGAATCGCCATCTTGATCTTCGGAATGGAGAGGTTGTAAGCGAGCAGCTTATCGGGGTCGACTTCCACCTGGTACTGCTTGACGTAGCCGCCGATGGAGGCGACTTCGGAAACGCCGGGAACCGCGGTCAGCTCATAGCGCAGGTACCAGTCCTGGATGGAACGCAGCTGCTGCAGATCGTGGTTGTCACTCTCGAGCACATATTCGTAGACCCAGCCGACCCCGGTGGCGTCGGGACCGAGGCTTGGCGTCACTCCCCTGGGGAGCTTACCGGCGGCGTAGTTGAGGTATTCCAGGACCCGCGAACGGGCCCAGTAGAGATCGGTGCCATCCTTGAAGATGATGTAGACAAAGGAGAGGCCGAAGAAGGAATAGCCGCGCACCACCTTGGCACCGGGGACCGCCAGCATCTGGGTGGTCAGCGGGTAGGTGACCTGGTCCTCGACCACCTGCGGGGCCTGACCGGGATAGTCGGTGAAGACGATGACCTGGACGTCCGACAGGTCGGGGATGGCGTCGATGGGCGTCTTGAACATGGCATAGAGGCCGCCGACGATGACGAAGAAGGTCAGCAGCGCCACCATGAATTTGTTCTTGATCGACCAGTCGATGAGTTTCTCGAGCATGACAGTCCTTTATCGGGAAGTAAGTCGCGGGAAATCTGCGCTTACTTGAACAGGTCGTTCAGCTTTTCCTGGGACTTTTTGGCGGGTTTTGCAGGGTTTCCGGACTCCCCGTCGGAGAAGAGATCCTCCATGCCGCCGCCCTTCCCTGGCGCCTGAGCGGCTGGCGCCGGCGCTTTCTTCGGCTCCAGCATCTTCTGGATCGCCTCGCGCAGCTTGCTTTCTGAGTCGAGCATGAACTGGGCGCTGGTCACCACGCGCTCGCCCTCGAGCAGCCCCTGGACGACTTGGAGGTTTCCCTGGTCGTCCTGCACCCCGGTCTTGACCCGGCGTGGCTCGAACTTGCCGTCGCCGAGAACCACGAAGACCGTCTCCTGTTCGCCAGAATGGAGTACTGCTTCGGCCGGTACGGTCAGGGCGTTCCTTACCGGGCTGGTCTGCAGCTGGACATTGACGTACATCTCCGGCTTGAGTTCGAAATCGGGGTTGGGAATCTCGAAGCGGGCCTTGACGGTGCGGGTCTTGGCTTCGAGGTAGGGGTAGATATAACTGAGCCGTGCGGTCACTGCCTGGTGGCCAACGAAAGGGAGCTCGATTTCGGCCTGCTGGCCGACCTTGACCCACGGCAGCTCGTATTCGTAGATATCGGCCAGCACCCAGACCTGGGAAATGTCGGAGATCGTCATCAAGTCCATCCCCTTCTTGATCGCCTGCCCTTCCTGAACCATTTTCATGGTGACGACGCCGCTTGCGGGCGCGTAGAGCGCCATGGTCTTTTCAACCTTGCGACTCTTTTCAAGCCGGGCGATCTGCCCCTTTGAAATATCCCAGAGCTGAAGCCGGCGCCGGGAGGCGTCGAGCAGCTGCTGGCCGCTGTCGGCAATCTGCGGGAAGGGACTGCCGGCCAAGGCGTCGCGGTTTTTCAGAGCGAGCAGGAGCTCCTCCTGGGCACTGACCAGCTCGGGACTGTAGATCTCCAGCAGCTTCTGACCCTTTTTCACCCGCTGCCCGGTCTCGTTGACGTAGAGTTTTTCGACCCAGCCGCCGATCTTGGTGTTGATCGCATACTGTTTCGGTTCCTGATAGGCCACCAGGCCAACAGTGCGAATCGACCGGGACAGATTTTTTCTGCTCACCGGTGCTGTTCGCACCCCCATGTTCTGCGCCGTCACCGGGTCGATACGGATGACGCTGCCGCCGGTTGCCTGGTCTTCGTAGACCGGCACCAGGTCCATCCCCATCGGTGATTTCCCGGGCTTGTCGCGAATGTAGGTCGGGTCCATCGGCGCGACCCAGTACTTGATCTTGCGCTCCCCGGCCGGTTTGGCCGTCGTTTTGGTCTCGCTGGCCGCCGGGGCGACATCGGCCTTCAGCGGGGTCAGCTCCATGCCGCAGATCGGGCAGGTACCGGGATGGTCCTGGATGATGAAGGGATGCATTCCGCAGGTGTACTGCTGCTTGGCGGCCTCAGCGGTAGCCGGCCCGGCGAAGGGGAGCCAGCGCATCTGCGCTGCGCATTGGGCGCCGTACCAAAGAAAACCGGAGAAGAGCAACAGGCCGCCAAGGGCGAAGATCGACAGGAATTTTCGGGTTCTGGTCATAGCCTCGTCCTGGTCCAATTAGGGGGTGAGCTTCAGTGAAGTATCGCCGAGGGAGACGCCGGCGGCGGCTTCGAGCCGCGCCACGTCCCGTTCGTGGTCAGCGAGCGCCCGGTGGTATTCGATCTGGTAGCGGTAGAGGCTCAGCAGGCTGTCGAGCAGATTGAGGGCATCGACGCTGCCGACCTGGTAGGCGGAGAGGCTCGCCGCGTAGGTCTGTTCGGCCTGGGGCAGGATGCCGGTTTGGTAGAGGGCGAGCAGGTCCCGATCCTTCTCCAGCCGCGCATATCCGTCCTCGATGACAAAGTGGACCTGATTGCGGAAATGGTCGAACTGGCGCCGCGCCATGCGCACCCCGCTGTCGGCATCGGCGACTTCGGAGACGCGCTTGTCCTGCCACAACGGCAGGTTGATGCTCACCCCGGCGCTGGCGAAATCGGTCCCGCCGTCGGGGAGATTGTCGTCGCGGAAGCGGTAGCTGGCCCACAAGTTGAAATCGGGGAAGTAATTCAGTTTCGCCAAGTGGCGCTGGCTCTGGTAACGATCGATCAATGCCTGGTAGGAGCGATACAGGGGGCGATGGTCGGCCGCCAGTTTCTGCAGCGCCGGGACATCCTGGTGGACGGTGGTCGCGGTCAGCT
The DNA here is from genome assembly GCA_963806685.1 of uncultured delta proteobacterium. Taxonomy (GTDB): domain Bacteria; phylum Desulfobacterota; class Desulfuromonadia; order Desulfuromonadales; family DDH964; genus DDH964. The sequence goes on along the minus strand of CAWDZB010000005.1, from coordinate 98,470 downwards.
CGGGAAGAGGACCGAAGGGGGTGGCCGGATCGCGCCCGAGCAGAGTATTGAGTTCGGCGGTGACAGCGCTGCGCTGCTGGTGCTGGGTGAAGAGTTTATCCATCAGCTTGGATCGCTCCAGCTGAGCCTTTAGTACGTCCTGCTGCAATCCGCCTCCCACCTCGTAACGAGTTTCGGCCAGGCGGACGAACTGGTCGAGGAGGTTGAGATCCTGCTCGGTGACCGCGATGGCCCGGTCCTGGAAGTAAAGGCGGTACCAGGCATCCTTTACCTTGCCGACCAGCTGCAGGCGGGCGTCCTCGTAGGCCCCCTGGTACCAGAGTGCCTGTTCCCTGGCCATCTCCTCCTTGGCGGCCAGCTTGCCGGGGAAAGGAAATCCCTGGGAGAGCTGGATTTCGTTTCCGGTCATCGGGGTCCGGTCGGCCTGGAAGCTGTCGACAGGATAATTGGAAAAGGCCAGACCCAGACGCGGGTCATCGAGGGTCCTGGCAGGCAGGACCTTCTGGTCGAACATCTGCCAGCGCTCCCGGGCGGCTTGCAGATCGGGATTGTTGGCCAGCGCCTGTTCGACCAGCGCCGCCAGGGGCGGATTGCCCTCGGCGCCGGCCGGCAGGGCCGGCAGCAGCGCCAGGGTGAGCAGGAGGGCAAAAACGTTACGGATGATCCCTTTCATCGACTGGCTCCATGGCCGATGGTTGGCCGGCAAGGTCGGGAGGTTCAAATTCCAGGGAGAGTTAAGCACGGCCTGTACCAAGTTGGTTTCTTGAATAATTACAGTTAATTGTAAAATTTCTTCGGATCCATCCCGGACTCGGTTGTACACTATTCTGCAAGAGCTGTAGGGTTTTCTACACCTATACAGCCCTCGCCAAGCTTTATTCCCGACTGCAAGGCACAGAGCCCCTGCTGAAACAAGAATCCGGTTAGATCACCAATCAGAACCGGCGATGTTACCAGGATCTCCCTGAAGCGCGAGCGCAGTTAGGTCCTTGAATTTTACCGGCGATAATTCCAGCTGCAATTTCCGGCAAGAACAGCATCCCCAGGGGTAACCCAGGCGACTATCCAACGAATGGTTGTGGAAAATTCTTTGCCATCGGCTCCCGCCTGATTTCCCGGGATTTTTCAAAGGTTTTTCCTACTCCCAAAACACCTTTATAGATTGGCCCGATACTTGCTCATATGACCATTAAAGGAGGAAACGCCATGCATGAAGTGAATGATCCGGTTTGTGGCCTCTCTTTTCCATGGGAGGATGCAAAGGGAATCTGCCGACACGGAGGGCAACTCTATTATTTTTGCAGCCAGGAATGCCGGGCCAAGTTCGCCAGAAAACCCGTTTATTACCTGACCAGGGAGCATCCAGGCGTGGGATACCAGCGGGCAACCGGCTAGTTGTGCTGGCCACCGCAAGTTCCCCCCTCGTATCTGGCCATACCCGCCTCGGCCCATGATTCCCGGCTCACCAGTGGAGAATCCCGCCTGAAGGTTTGCGGATCGATCCGGATTTTGTCCTTTCCCCTTGAAACTGTCCTTTCGAAAACTGCAGAAATAGCGGCGGAAACCGCCATTCCCTCGACTGCGGCTTGTCGACTACCTCCTGCTCCTTGTCTTTGTTCCCCTCATAAAACCGGCATTTGCTGCCACCGTCAATTACGATCTCTCGTTGACTCAAGCCACGCCTCGATCCGAATCGGTAACGGAAAACGACACCAGGCATCGGTCATTCGCCGTCCGAACCGCTATGTCGGCTTGATGGGGATGTCATCGATGAACAAGGGAAAAAAGGATCCGGGGCGGACCTTCATCGGATTGCCCCGCCGTGGGAAGTAACCTACATGAGCGAAGCCCAGCCCTTTCTCGGCCGTCGACGACTGGCCGAAGCTCTCAACATAGGCTCTTGAGGCCCGGACGGTCCCACCTTCGCTGGCGGCGACTGGTTTTTCTCAGCCGACCTCCAACAAGGCTGGGAATAGCGCAACTAGTGTCCCGTGCGGTTAGTCCGTGTAGTGAATTCTGCGGAATTTTGGTTGTTGGCAAGGCGCGCCGCCGCAGGCCTAGCCTAAGCTAAGCCGAGGAGGCGCAACGTCGCCAGCGGCCAAAAGGACCAGAATTAATTGATGGAATTAACCGCACGGGACACTAGATGCTGTCTCCTTCTCATATCAAATATCTTGGGCTCCGATTTCAGACTTGGTCCGGATCCGGTAGAGTTTTTCCACCGGCAGCACCGCCACCAGGCCATCACCCGGAGTCCCGACCTGAGCGGTGTCGAGGATGGCGTTGACGACGGTGTCTACTTCCGGTTGGGCGAGGAAGATTTCGATCCTGGCGTTGTTGACCAGCCAGTCCGACTTGTAGTAATTGGCGTATTCTCCGTACCCTTTCACCCGCGAGACGGTAATCCCCTTGACCCCCAATTCCCTGAGGCGCTCTTCCACCTTTTCCAGTACCGATCCCCGAACAATTGCCACAACTTTTCTCAGTTCCATGACTTCATCCTCGCGACAGGAAGTATCAAACCGGCCGGGACACCAGGGTCATGCCTCCGGGTCATTTTTTCGTGTCTTACAGCTCCAGCCTCCGCAGACGCAGCGCGTTGCTAATCACCGAAACGGAACTGAAACTCATAGCCCCGGCGGCAATCGGTACCCCAAGACCGTTGTAGACCAGAGCGAAAAAAAGGTTCTGGCAGATGTTGGCCATCGTCGCCTGGCTGAACCGGCGGGCGGCCTTGGGAGCCAGGCCGAGAAGGGCGTGGATGGCGGCGCCGGGGCGACTGCGGGCGTGCAGTTCCAGCATCTGCCCGTGCAGCGGCAAGGTAACGATGACCGCGGCCGCCTCGAAATAAAGGGCAACACTTCCCTCCGGATCACGGAAGGCCGCAGGAAAGATCTGCGGCGCCAGAGCATCACCCAGGCTGTAAAGGTAGGCAACTCCGGTGCCGAGGCCGATCAGGGTGAACATGTTCAGATTCCGGTTGACCAGGGAGGCGAAGGCCCGCCGGAAGAAGGTCGCCCCCACACAGGACCACGGGAGTCGCCAACAGCAGTTCGATCCAGGTGACCGCGACCGTGGACAAGATGCTTTGCACCGGATGGCCGGGGAGGACGTCGACCATGGCCAGGGCAAAGACCGGCACGGTCAACACCAGCCTCACCCAGAAGCGCCCGTTCATGGCCTTCAGTTCCGGGTTCTCGGTCTCCTCCGCAGTGATGGTCTTCGGCTCCAGGTCCATGCCGCAGACGGGATCCGGCATCGTTTCTCCTTTCCTTCAAGACCACCCCGGGGGGTTCAGCGACTCTCTTCAATGCTACCGCTTCGAGCCCCCAGACGCCGCTCTCCCTTGAAGCTTCGTCACCGATCAACCGATACCACAATCCATGCCAGGTCTTTTTATGTTTGATTTTAACATGTTAGAATTATTTTCAATTCGCTGCATATGATTTTGCAGATTATTCCCCAGAACCATTGAATAATTTTCTACAACCAACAAACGGGAGAATCCGTGAATCCCGGACATTTCCAATGCCCTGAGAGGTTTCCTCAAACTGAAAACCCTCGAGCCCGCAGTATACTGAAGGGCATGAAACACTTCCTGCCGTGCCTTTGCCTGGCCTTGTTCCTGCCGTTCACGACTGTCGCCGCAGAAAACGGCGTCTATCACGCTCTTCGCCTGACCCTGGATCCACAGGCGGAGATGCTGACCGCTAGGGATCGGCTGACCGTACCACAACCGGTCGGACCCTACCTCGACCTGCACCTTGCTCCCCAAGTCGAAATTACCTCCGTGACCTGCAACGGCAATCCGCTGCCCTGGACCCGGAGCGGTGAAGTCCTCCGCGTCGGCCCGTTTCCCAAGGTCGAGAAGGTACGGGCCCTGGAAATCAGCTACCGCGGACGCTTCGCCGACCCGGTGCCGACCGCTCCTCTCAACAACGAGGACCCCAGCTACGGGGTGGCCGCCGCCATCACCCCGGCCGGCACCTTCCTGGCTGGCGGAGCCGGCTGGTATCCCGACCTGCCGGATCAGCCGGCCCGTTTCCAGGTGCACGTCGACACCCCGCCGGGGACGTGGGCGGTTACCGCCGGCCGACTGGTAAAGCGCGGGAAATCGGCGACCGGGAACTTCATCGTCTGGCAGACCGAACACCCCCTGCCCGGCCTGACCCTGGCGGCCGGACCCTTCCGGATCGCCGAGAAGCGCTCCGGCCCCATTCCCCTCTACACCTTCTTCACCGCCGCCCATGCCGACCTGGCCGACCGTTACCTGCAGAGTGCCAGCGCCGACCTCGCCCTGTACCAGGAGTTGTTCGGCTCCTATCCTTTCCCCAAGTTCGCGGTGGCGGAGAACTTCTTCCCGACCGGCTACGGCTTTCCGTCGTGGACGCTGCTCGGCAGCAGCATCGTCCCCCTGCCCTTCATCGTCACCACCAGCCTGGCCCATGAAATTGCCCATTCCTGGTGGGGAAACGGGGTGCGGGTCGACTACCGCGGCGGCAACTGGTCGGAAGGTCTTGCCACCTATGTCGCCGATTTTCTCCTGAAGGAACGCAATTCTGCTGCCGAGGCACGGGACTACCGGCAAAATATCCTCCGGAGCTACGCCTCCTTGGTCTCCCCCCAGGACGATTATCCACTGGACGAATTCATCGGCCGGCGCAGCAAAATCGACCAGGCCATCGGCTACGGCAAGAGCGCCATGGTCTTTCACATGGCACGGCGATGGGTGGGGGATGCTGCCTTCTGGGCAGGGCTGCGCCGGGTGGCGAAGGAAAAGATGTTTCAAAAAGCTTCCTGGGATGATTTCGCCCGCGCCCTGGACCCCGACGGGAAACGGGGAATGGCGAAGTTCTTCGACCAGTGGGTCAGGCGTCCCGGGGCCCCGGTACTGCGCCTGGCCGACGTGAAGGTGACTGCAGCCAGCGGCACCCACCAGGTCACCGGACGCATCGACCAGCAGCAGCCGACCTTCGACCTGGAGATTCCGCTGCGCCTGGAAACCGGTGATGGTTCCATCGAGCAGGTGGTGCACCTGCAGGGGCCGGCGGCGCCGTTTTCCTTCACCACCAGGGCTAAGCCGTTGCGCCTCGTGGTCGATCCGGAGGCGGAGGTCTTTCGCCGCCTGGACCCCGAGGAAGTTCCGGCCACGGTCAATTCTCTGCGGGGCTCGGCGAGTATTCTTGCAATCATCGCCAGCCACACCACGCCTGCGGTACGTAAGGCGGCCCACGATTTATTGACCGGTCTGGGTCAGCAGGCAACCTGGGTGGAGGAAGCCAAGGCCACCCCTGAACAGATAAAGAACCACGACCTGCTTCTGGTCGGTTGGCCCGGCCGCAGCGATCTGCAACCGCGTCTGCCCGGCCAGTTGGATCTGGGAACGGGGCGGTTCCGGGTCGCAGATAAGGATTTCCCCGATCCCCAGGACGTCCTTTTTGCCACCCTGCCCCATCCAAGCAGCTCCGGTCGTCACGCCGGTCTCTTTTTGCCCCTGGGGGACGGCGCCGCCGAGATTTCCGCACGCAAGATCCCCCACTACGGCAAATACAGCTACCTCGCCTTTGTCGCCGGCAACAACCGGGTCAAGGGGACCTGGGCGGTCACCCGTTCTCCCCTGATCTATGTTTGGCCGGCAGCCAGCCGCCACCCGTAAAAGGAGTTTATTTATGTGCAGCCGCACTGGGCGGATGATTCGGTTTTTTTTGCTGGTTTTGCTTTTTCTGCCAGCCTGTGGACAGGCCCATACCTTCGATGTCCGGAACGATACCTATGTCGACTATGCCCGGATGATCGACGACCTGAAACAGGTCCGACTGATCTTCATCGGAGAACTCCATGACAACCTCGGACACCACCGGGCCCAGCTGCAGATCATCCGCTCCCTCCATGATGCCGGCATCTCCCTGACCATCGGCCTGGAGATGTTCCGCCACTCCAGCCAGCCGGCGCTCGACCGCTGGGTGTTGAAAACCATGAACGAACAGGAATTTTTGAAAGTTTTCAATGACAACTGGAGCATGTGGCCGGCCTATCGGGACATCTTTCGCTATGCCCGCCAGGCTGCGGTGCCGATGCTCGGGTTGAATATTTCCCGGAACATTACCAGGCAGGTGGCCAGCGGTGGGTTCACCTCTCTTTCGGCGCAACAACGCAAGGACGTTCCGTTGGTGAGCTGCGACGTCGATCAGACCTACCAGAACTATATTCACAAGGTATTTGGCGGTTTTCCCCACCGCGATGCCCAATTCCGCAATTTCTGCGAGGCCCAGATGGTCTGGGATGCGGTCATGGCCAAAAATCTCATCGAATATCTTGACCGCGTGCCAAACCGCACCGTCGTCATCCTGGCCGGCACCGGCCATGCCTGGAAATTCGGCATTCCCGAGCAGATTCGCCGCCACCTGAATATCCCCTACCGGGTGGTCATCCCGGAGATTCCGGGACGCATCGACCTTTCCAACATCACCCCCCGGGAAGCGGACTACCTGCTGGTCGGGGCGGACCAGGGCCCCCTGCATTGAACGCAATCAGCGGGAGCCAGACCGGCTCCCGCTGATTGAAGTTTCACCATAAATTACAGCTGCCCCCCCCAGGGCACGATCAGGGGCGCAGCAGCAATTCGGTTTTCTTCCCGTCTGCTGTCAACACTACCCGATCGGAACGAATTTCGACCACCTTCGCCCCTTCGATTACCGTACCGACCATAACCGGCAGATCATTGATGATGGCCATTCGGGAGGCGGCATCATCCTGCCAGACGATCCCCGTCAGCTCCAGGCCGGGGTGCCGTGACTCGGATTTGCCCTTCTCGCTGCGGCCAAGGCCGCCCGACACACCTTCCGGAAGGGCAAGCTGGTTATCGGTCGGTAGCCGCGCCGGCCGGACTGGAGCAGTGGCTCCCCTCCCCACGGCGCCGGCGGTGGAGGGACCATGGTTTGCCGTGGGAAGGGAGGAGACGGGAACAGGTTCGCGGGGCGTTGCCGGGACCGGCAGCTGTGGGACGTTGGGAGTCTGGGGCGAAACCAATGCCGGAGCAGGGGCCAGGGTACCTGCGGGGGGCCTTTCAGATCCAGGGGCTCGTACCAGCCAGGCCACACCGGCGGCAAGCCCCATCCCCAGCAATACCCAGGCGGCCGGGATCAGAAGATTTTGTCGACGTCGTCGGGCACCGCGGTGAATGTCCACGGCCAGGTTGACCGGACGCTCCCCGCGCACCGCCCTCTCCTGCTCGAGTTTTTTCAAAGCCTTGAGAATCGAACTCACTTTTTTCCTCCCCCTGAGGCAGCCGGCGTTGAAAGCGAGCCGTCCGGCTTCGCCGCTCCGGGAGACCGGGCAGCCAGGAAGTCGAGCCCCCCAGCTTCCCCCAGCACTGTTTTCCCCTCGTTGTCCCTCTCCATGCCCAGCAGGGTGCTGCGAAGCTCCTTGAAAAGGCTTTCGCCAAGGCCCCGCCGTGCGACCAGGACTCCCGGACCAACCGCCGGGCCACCCTGCTCCTGTCCCTGCCAGCCGACCAGCCGCGGCAGGGGCAGGTGATTGGGATGACGGGGGATGGCTCCGCGGAAGATCGCCAGGTCGACCTGGTGATAGCGGTAAATCCTGTCGTAGAGTTCCTTTTCATTGCTGAAAATTTCGACTCGCACCGGTTTCCCGAGTTTTTCCCGCAAGTAGGCAGCCAACAGCCCGGCCTGATCGAACGATGCCAGGGGGCCGGTCGTAGCAGGGACAAAACCGAAGACCAGCGGGGCCTCCTTCTCCTGAAGAGCCGATGTCGGCTGCCCCACCGTTCCAGAATCCGCCGCAGGATCGGCGGCGGCCGGAGGCCGGGAGCTGGACAGCCCGGCTGAATCGGGTTCGCCCTGCGCTGGCGGGGCGGGGCGAACCGACACGATCTTTTTTATGCCACCGGCCGTTTCCGGGGCAGTAGCAACATCCTTTTCAACCACGGCCGTCGACTTGAACAGGGCCAATCCGATTACCAGGGCGAGTAGCGCACCCCCAACCAGCAGCGGCAAACGCCGTCGGGGGCGGCCCTGGCGGCGCAACTCGGCGACGGCCCGTTTGACCTCGGTCGGCGTCACCAGCCGCTGGTCTTCGCTGTAGGCGACCAGCAAGGCCCGATCGCAGAGGATATTGATCAGGCGCGGCAGCCCTCCGGAGTAGCGAAATATCCTGCGCACCGCCGCTGCGGAAAAGAGGTCCCGGTCGCGAACCCCGGCCAGTTCGAGACGGTGACGGATGTAGGCACGGGTGTCTTCCAGGTCGATGGGACGCAGGTGGTAGCGAACCGTTATCCGCTGGTTGAGCTGGCGCAAGTCGGGACGGTCAAGGAGGTCCCCCAACTCCGGCTGGCCGACCAGAACGATCTGGACCAGTTTGTCCCCTTCGGTCTCCAGGTTAGAAAGCAAGCGGACCTGCTCGAGGACGGAGGGGGCGAGATTTTGCGCTTCATCAATGACCAGCACCACCGTTCGCCCGGCGTGGTTTTCCCGCAGCAGGTAGTTGTTCAAGGCATCGAGTAGTTCGCCGCTGCTGGTCCCGGCCACCTCGGCATGCAGTTCCCGACAGATCGCCCGCAACAGCTCTTCGGCGGAAAGGCTTGGGTTGAAAATGAAGGCCAGGCGGTAATCGTCCCCTTCCAGCTGCTCGAAAAGGGTGCGCAGCACGGTGGTCTTGCCGGCACCGACTTCCCCGGTGACCTCGATGAAACCACTGTGGTTGCGGATTCCGTAAAGCAGGTGGGCAAAAACTTCCTTATGGTTCTTGCTGAGGAAGATGAAGCGAGGGTTCGGGGTGATAGTGAAGGGTTTTTCAGCCAGACCGAAAAATTCTAGGTACATTTTTACAACCCTGTGGCCGATACGCCGGGCTTGGCGGCCGGAGCTTCTATTTTCCACAGTCCGGAGGGGAAATCAAGGGGAAGGCACCCCTCCCCCGGGAAATCCGGTTTTTCCGACTCCTCCGAAAATATTCCTGCTATTATGAAGCCCATTGCCAACTCAGCTTTCGAGGGTAACGATGAACGATTGGAAACGTTTTCTGAGTGATACAAATATCGCCTATTTTTCCATGGAGATCGGCCTTTCCAACGATATTCCGACCTACAGCGGCGGCCTCGGCGTCCTCGCCGGGGACACCATAAAGAGCGGGGCGGACCTCAAGCTGCCGATGATCGCCGTAACCCTTGCCCATCGCAAGGGGTATTTCCGCCAGAAGCTCGGCGCCGACGGCTGGCAGATCGAATTGCCGCGTGATTGGAAGCCCGAGGACTTCATGGAACTGCTGCCGACCAAGACCCTGGTCACCATCGAAGGACGGGACGTCAAGGTCCAGGCCTGGCTCTACCGAGTCAAAAGCCCCACCGGCGGGGAGATCCCGGTCCTGTTTCTGGATACCGACATTCCCGGCAACGTCGAAGAGGACCGCCGCCTGACCGACCACCTTTACGGCGGCGACCTTACCTACCGTCTCAAACAGGAGATCGTCCTCGGCCTGGGCGGCGCCCGCATCCTCGAAGCTCTCGGGTTTACCATCCGCAAGTACCATATGAATGAGGGACACGCCAGCCTGCTGACCCTGGAACTGCTCAACCGCACCCGCCGACCGGTGGAGGACACCTGGGACGAGCGGGCCTCCTGGGACACCCACCGGGTCATGGAACAATGTGTCTTCACCACCCATACGCCGGTGGAAGCCGGCCATGACCACTTTCCCTGGGAGATGGTTGAGCGCATTGTCGGCGAGGTCGTCCCCATCGACCTGCTCAAGGAACTGGCGGGCAACGACCAGCTCAACATGACCCTGCTGGCCCTCAACCTGTCGCGGTACGTCAACGGCGTCGCCAAGAAACATGGGGAGGTTTCCCAAGCCCTTTTTCCCGGGTTCGAAATTCACGCCATCACCAACGGCGTCCATACCTTTACCTGGGCTTCCCCCTACATGGTCAGCCTTTTCGACGACTATCTGCCCGGCTGGGCCAACGAGCCGGAACTGCTGGTGCGGGTCGACAATATCCCCGACGAAGAGATCTGGGACGCTCATTCCGGGGCCAAGGCCTACCTATTCCAGTTCATCGAGGAAACCACCGGCCAGCACCTGGACCCGGATATTCTCACCATCGGCTTCGCCCGCCGGGTTGCAACCTACAAGCGCGGCGACCTGATTTTCAGCGATCTCCAACGGCTGGTCCAAATCGGCAAGGGAAAAATCCAGTTGGTCTTCGGTGGCAAATCCCACCCCCGCGACGACCAGGGAAAGAAGCTCATCCAGCGGATTATCCACCAGGCGGAGAAATTGAAAGGAGAGATCGAGGTCGTCTACCTGGAAAATTACAACATGGACGTTGCTTCGCGGCTGATCCCGGGGGTCGACCTGTGGCTGAACAACCCGCTACGACCCCTGGAGGCATCCGGGACCAGCGGCATGAAGGCCGCTCTCAACGGCGTGCCGAATTTCAGCGTTCTGGATGGCTGGTGGATTGAAGGGCATATCGAGGGAGTCACCGGCTGGTCCATAGGGCCAGCGCCCGCCGAACAGACGGTACAGGAAAACCATTCGGAGGAGGATGTCGAGGATCTTTACAGCAAGCTCGAAAAGATCATCATTCCGACCTTCTATGACAAGCGCTCCGAGTGGATCCGGATCATGAAGAACGCGATCGGCAAGAACGCCTACTACTTCAACACCCACGTCATGATGCGCCGCTATGTCACCGAGGCCTATATCCGCTGATTCCCGGTAACCGGGGTGGACCGAGGGGATGGGGTTGCGTCCCTACCCGCCCTCAGTTCGGCGCAATCCTCCTCATCGCTCCTCAAGTCCCCTCGCCCCCAAGGGCGGAGCCAGCCGCAACGGCGGCGGCAGCGGCACCACTTAGCTACCAGCCGCAGTTATTCCCTTTCCTGAGAATCACTCCGGGCACCGCCGAACTGGTTCCGGTGCACCTTGCCCCACTCGAGGGTCTTCCGGGCGTGCCCGGGCTTGGACTCGTCGGGATAGCCGACACCGACGACGGCCAGGATGCGCATTTCTCCCGGCAGATTGAGGAGGGGGCGAAGATAGTCTTCAGCGGTGCGTCCGTCGCGATGCAGGCGCAGGCGAATCTGCGCCCAGCAGCTCCCGAGCCCCAGAGACTCGGCGGTCAACTGCAGAATGATCGCCGCGATGGCGCAGTCCTCGATCCAGACGTCACTGCGCTCGGGATCTCCGCAAAGAGCCACCGCCAGTGGAGCCCCATCGAGAAATGCTGACCCGTGTGCCTTGGCTCGAGCCAATTTTTTCAGCAGGGCCGGCTCATCCACGACAATAAATTCCCACGGATTGCGCCCCCGGGATGAGGGGGAGCGGAGCAGCGCTTCAACCAGTTGCTGAACCTTTTCAGCCTCCACCGGCCTTGGCTGAAACTGGCGGATACTGCGCCGGCTTTGGAGCAGGGGCAATAGCATGAAGATTCTCCTGGTTGCACTGTTGCCGGGATGAACGTCCCGGATGCCCGACTAACTCCGGTCGTCCCTAGGCTCCCCGGTCTTCCTGTTCCTCCTCCGCCAGCAGGCGGTTGAGTTTTTCCAGTTTGCTTTCCATGGCCCGGGCAACCTGATCACTTCCCAGCATCCAGGAAAGTTGCCCGACCATAAGGGCGACGTCGGCCAGTTCCTCGACCAATTGCGCGGCCTTGATGCGGCGGCGCTTGAAATGTTTAAGGGCGGTGATCAGTTCGGCGCACTCTTCGACGGCCTGGTCGTATTGGGCTTCTTCCCCCCACTTGGCAAGGGTGGCTTTGAATACCGGCTCGAGGTCCAACAGAAACGGTCGATTCATCGCGTTGACTCATCTGGTTGCCAAGGGTTCAAGACGGCCGTGGCAAGGCCCCCGCCCCACCTTTTTTCCAGGCAAATTGTACCGTGAAAGCGGCATTAGGAACTGTTCAATTTCCGGCAAACCGGGCTTTGACCAACGCGGATACCGCCTTGAATTCAGGGGCCGACGCCGCCTTCAGCATTTGGAAGGCAGCGGTTTCTGCGGTGGTTACAATGGCCCCGGCCTGGCGAGCGAGGTCCAGGGCGTTCAAATAGTCAGTCTTGCCACGGGAGACAACGGCGTCACGAACCAGATGGACCTGATAGCCGGACTCAAGAAGTCCCAAAACGGTCTGGTGAACGCAGACATGGGCCTCCATGCCAACTACCAGGATTTGGGAACGACCGGTCGTCGCCAGGCGATCATTGAATGTCGGCTCTCCACAGCAACCAAAACAGAGTTTCTCAATGATTTTATCTCTGCCCGCCGCAGCCAGCTCAGGAACCGTCGGGCCCAGCCCCTTGGGGTACTGTTCGGTGACTACCACCGGAACCCCCAGCAGGTCACAGCAATTGATCAGAAATTCGATGGCTTTCAGCACTTCCCGGTAGACCTTTGGCGGCATACTCGGCACAAGCCTCTGCTGTACGTCAATGACCACCAGCGTCGTCTTTAATTTATCGAGCTGGAATCTGTCCAAAGAAACGGTCATCTTGTCCTCCTTGCCGGGTGTAAAAATAATGCTTGGCAATGCCATCCTAGATTCGCACAGGTTGTGGCAAAAACCAACCTTCATTGTCATTTTCAGACCATTGCCTTTTCTTTCCTGTGCACCACGAGTCAGCGGCCGACAACGTCCTTCCCCAAACCAGCGGGAACCCTCTTCTTCCATTCTTTTGGTCTGTTTCGAAAATTACGCTACTTACTGTAAAAATGTTTTATTTTTTTCATCAAGGCAATCTCAAATGTCGTCATCAAGTTGATTTGCTAGCCTTTCCCCTGTTGACAAAAATAAAACATCGTATTATTTTAATTTCGCCAGACTGGTTCCGATACTCAAAATGACGGATTCGGTAGCTTTTGCGGGAGGAGGGCAAGGTGCAGGTACGCAGCAAAGAAACCTACTGTATCCACTCGGTAGAAAATGCCCTGGCTCTCCTCGAAGCCTTGTGTGAGGAAGGCGAAGAGGTCAGCCTCTCCGGTCTGAGCCACCGATTGGGAATGACTAAGGCAAGCCTTTTTCGACTACTGGCAACCTTCGAAAATCACGGCTACGTGGAACGGGAACCGGGCTCCCGAAAATATCGCCTCGGCATGGCGGCCTACGAAATGGGACAGAAGTTTCTGTCCCACATGGGCCTGTTGCGCAAAGCCCGGCCGGTCATGGAGCATCTGGCAAGGGAACTGAACGAGGCCGCGTACCTGGCGGTCAGACGTGGTGACGAGATTTTGTTTCTCGACATGGTCGACAGTGCCCAACAGATCAAGATCGCCTCCTTAGTCGGCCGCCGATTTCCCGTCGAAACGACCGCGGTTGGCAGGATCTTTCTGGCCTTCGACCCGCCGCACCATTTAATTTCCCCGAATCTTCAGAGAAAACTTGTCCTGCCACTTAGTATTTCCGAGGAGGCCTCCCGCATTCACCAGACAGGATTTTGCATTGACCACAGCAGTGTCGGCGAGCAGATAACCTGCGTCGCAACCGCTCTATTCAGAGGGGCGGGCGAGGTGGCAGGCGTCCTGGCATTGCTCGGACCCGAATTCCGAATGGGAAGGGAGCGGATTGATCAGCACCTGCTGCCGGCTCTCTTTACTGCAGGTGAAATCATTTCATCCCAATTGGGATATCTGGGGCATTTCTTTGGCGACAAGCCCATGGAATGAAGCAGAATGAAGAGCGGCCGGCCCTGGAGCGTCCCGTCGTTCAATTACTACTAAACCCCATTTCTATTCTAATCAAAGGATGACTGATTTTTTTCATAACATGCTCCCGAACCTCCAGCGGCGTTCCACTAATAACTACCCAATTTTTCTCTCAAAATAACCACTTAACTAGCCGGTTTTTTATGCTTTTTCTACCATATTCTTTATCGCCAAAACATGGTTATATTTTTATTGACTTTTCCACTGAACTCAGCATATCTTGTGCTACAATAACGCCAAGCTTGTTTTGCTCTGCGAAACATGGTTCCCTTTTTTGAGATGCAATTTGAATTTTCCAGACAATCCCATTTTTTTTGTTTGGTCATTTGAAAACGACCTACAAAGTGTAGACTATTCAGAATTGAACTTATGATTCACTCTCAGGCAAACACAAATTTTTGCTGTCAGACCGCCTTCCCCTGCCCAAGGCGATGAAGGGTCTTTTAGTATTGAACCGTATTCAATGGACTTTTCGAGGGTTGGCTACTCAGGCTGACCCTGGCTGACCAGAAGCCTCTCAATTTGGAATATTTCAAATTCAACACAAGGGAAAGGAGGACCGGCAACGACTTGAATGGACTATGAGGCTTAGGTGGAATCTGGGAAGACAATGTTTCACAAGCAATCAATCGCAGTGATGCATCACCCATTTAAAGGAGAGGAGGCTGTATATGCAACACGATAGCATTGGCTATTGGAAAGCCACATTAGGTCTGATTCGAAATGTATTGATCGTCTGGGCGCTCGTTTCCTACGGATTCGGCATCCTTCTGGCCCCCGCCCTCAACAACATTCATTTGGGGGGGTACCCGTTGGGCTTCTGGTTTGCCCAGCAGGGGTCTGAAATGATCTTCGTTGTCCTCATCTTCGTCTATATGTGGCGGATGGGTAAGATCGACGAAAAATTTGACGTCCACGAGGATTAAGGAGGAGCGATCACTATGAGTCTTCAAGGAATTACCTATCTCATCGTTGGGCTCACCTTTGCCCTCTACATCGGCATCGCCATCTGGGCGCGTGCGGGTAGCACCAAAGAATTTTACGTCGCCGGTGGCGGGGTTCACCCGGTTCTGAACGGGATGGCCACGGGGGCCGACTGGATGTCGGCGGCCTCTTTCATCTCCATGGCCGGCCTGATTGCCGGCATGGGCTATGGCGGCTGCCTTTTCCTGATGGGCTGGACCGGCGGCTACGTTCTGCTCGCCATGCTGCTGGCCCCCTACCTGCGTAAGTTCGGCAAGTTCACCGTGCCCCAGTTCTTCGGCACCCGCTACTACTCCAAGGGTGCCAGCACCGTCGCCGTGCTCTGCCTGCTGATGGCCTCCCTTACCTACATCATCGGCCAGATGACCGGTGTCGGTGTCGCCTTCTCCCGCTTCCTCGGCGTTTCCAACGCCACCGGGATCTACATCGGGATGGCCATCGTCTTCATGTACGCGGTATTCGGCGGCATGAAGGGGATTACCTACACCCAGGTCGCCCAGTACTGCGTTCTGATCGTTGCCTACACTATCCCGGCGATCTTCATCTCCATGCAGCTCACCGGGAATCCGATCCCCCAACTCGGTCTCGGTTCGGACATGGTCGGCAGCAACGTCGCCCTGCTCCACAAGCTTGACCTGATTGTTCAGGACCTCGGCTTCGCCCAGTACACCACCAGCGTCCGGCTGAGCACACTGAACACCTTCGTCTACACTGTATCGTTGATGATCGGTACCGCCGGTCTGCCCCACGTCATCGTTCGCTTTTTCACGGTGCCCAAGGTCAGGGACGCCCGCGCCTCGGCCGGTTGGGCCCTGGTCTTCATCGCCCTCCTCTATACAACTGCCCCGGCCGTGGCCGCGATGGCCCAGATGAACCTGCTCAAGACCGTCAATCCCAACATCATGACCAACGCCGACGTCTTCGCCCCGGATGCCCAGATTCAGTACGATCAGCGTCCCGACTGGATGAAGCGCTGGGAGGTTACCGGCCTTCTGAAATTCACTGACAAGAACGGGGACGGCCGCATCCAGCTTTACAACGATGCGAGCAAGAACGCCGACTTCCAGGCCAAGGCCGCTGCAGCCGGCTGGAAAGGTAACGAGCTGAGCGTTAACAGGGACATCATCGTCCTCGCCAACCCCGAGATCGCCTTGCTGCCCAACTGGGTCATCGCCCTGGTCGCGGCCGGTGGTCTGGCAGCCGCCCTCTCCACCGCGGCCGGTCTGCTCCTCGCCATCTCTTCGGCGATTTCCCATGACCTGCTCAAGGAGAAGTTCATGCCGGACCTCTCCGAGAAGGGTGAGCTGATGGCCGGCAAGATTGCCATGGCCTGCTCCATCGTCGTCGCCGGTATCCTCGGTCTGCATCCGCCGGGATTCGCCGCCGGGACCGTGGCCATCGCCTTCGGTCTTGCCGCCTCCTCGATCTTCCCCGCCCTGATGATGGGGATCTTCAGCAAGACCATGAACAAGGAAGGCGCCATGGCCGGGATGCTCGCCGGTATCGGCATCACCATGTTCTACGTCTTTGCCCACAAGGGGATCTTCTTCATCAAGGGGACCGAGTTCCTCGGCCTCTTCGGCGGCAAGGCGAACTTCTTCTTCGGCATCGAGCCGAACGCCTTCGGTACCATCGGTGCGATCGTCAACTTCGCGGTGGCCTTCGCCGTCAAGAACATGACCGCCAAGGTGCCCGACGACATCGCCGCCATGGTCGAGAACGTCCGTATCCCCCGCGGCTCCAAGGCGGTGGATGGGGCGCATTAAAACGCTTCTTGAGTTGAATTGAAATCGTCAGTTTGATGAACCCCGCCGGTTGTGCTGGCGGGGTTTTTTCTTAAAAAGGTCTTGCCTGCTCCGCTTTACCCCGGTATATATCCCTTAAAAATCATAGCCGCCCTGCCAGGGCCAACTGGAGTCTGGAATGGAGTTTGCGAATCTGCTCAACTTTATCTTGAACTGGGTTCTCTACTTGGCGTTGTTCCCCGTCGCTTTTTTCTGGCTGCGCCGGAGTCTGCGCATTTTCGTGAAGCACGACTATTCCGAAGTGGCCCTGAAGAAGGGCGAATCACCGCCGAACCCGAAACGATGGGCACCGTTTATCGGCTTTTCCAACCTGGTTGGAGGGCTCATCGCCGCCTGGCTCATCATCACCATTCCCCTGGGGCTTTACGAGTTTGGCAAATGGATCGAAATTGCCGGTCTGACCCTGTGGGGAAAACTGTTGTTCGACTACATCATCAGCCGCCAGGCCCATCCTTTCACCTTCGGCCGCAAGGCAAAGGCTCCCAAAGAATCCAAGTAAAGGCTTTCCCCGATGGGGTTACCCCTTGATTGCCGAACTTTCCATTACAAAATGACCCGCCGGCACCAGGAACCGGGGCAAGGATTCAGTCATGGATAACATCCAAGTCTTCAAAAACACTGAACCCTTTGTTCATCTTCCCGATCCCGTGATCCAGGAACTCAGCGATGCTGCATCCGTCAAGAAGTTCCCGCCCCATTCCCTGATCTTCAAGCACCACGACCCTCCGACCGGCTACCTGTATGTCATCAAGGAAGGCCTGGTTGAAATCGTCGCCCTGACTCCCGGCGGGGTCGAAATGGTCGTGGATTACCGCAAGGAAGGGAGTTTTTTCGGTGGCACGCCAATCTTTACCGGGGAAAACTATACCGCCGGAGCCCGCACCGTAACCTCGACGGTATGTTTTCTCATCCCCCAGGCCGTTCTGGCCGACATCGCCAAGCGCCATCCCCACATCATAGAACACTTCAGTCGGGCGATCCTTTCCAGGGTGCGCAGCCTCTACTCCGACCTGGTCAAGGATCACGCGCAGAATGCCCTGACCCCAGTGGAGGCCTACCCGTTCAAGAAACGCCTTTCCGAAATCATGTCTTCGCCGGTGGAAACCTGCCCTCCCCTGACCTCGGTCAGCGAGGTTGCCCAGCTGATGACCGAGCGCGGCATCGGGGCGATGGTGGTAAGCGATAGCGGACAAAATGCGGCCGGTGTCATTACTCAATCCGACCTGGTGAGCAAGGTCCTGGCCCGGGAGACGGTCGACCTTGGCTCCTTGCGGGCCGTCGATATCATGAGCACCAAGCCCTTCACCATGGCCCCTGAAGCCTATTTGTTCGAAGCCGCGACCTTCATGATGGAGCACAATATCCGCCACCTGCCGATTCTCGACCGGGAGAGGCTGGTGGGCATGGTGACTCTCCGGGACCTGATGCGCTACCGAAGCCAGAAGTCAATGCTCCTGGTCGGCAACATCAAGGAAGCCCATTCCCTGGAGGATCTTGCGACCGCCAATGCTCAGTTGGTCCGGGTAGCCAAAGCCTTCATGGGGGAGTCCCGTTCCCATTTTGAAACCATGGAGATCCTCTCCTACCTGCATCATTGTATTCTACGCCGCTGTTTCGAACTGGTTGTTGATGAATTCACCCACCAGGGCACTCCCCCTCCGGATATCCGTTTCTGCCTGATGATCATGGGCAGCGGCGGGCGCAGGGAGATGTTGCTGGGGCCCGACCAGGACAACGGGATCATCTACGAAGACTTTCCCGATTCCCGTCTGGAAGAAGTGGAAGCCTATTTCGTCCCCTTTACCGAGCGGCTGATAGAGGCCTTCGAGCAGGTGGGATATCCGCGATGCAACGGCGGGGTGATGGCCAACAACCCTCTTTGGCGGGGCCGCCTCAAAGAGTGGCAAGCCCGCATCTCCAATTGGATTCAGGTGCCGGAACCGAAAAAGGTCATGTATTCGACGATCTTTTTCGATTTCATGCCTCTCGCCGGCGACCCCGGCCTCTGCCAGAACCTGCGCCAGATCCTCCACCGGGAATTGCAGGGGAACACGCTCTTCCTCTATTACCTGCTGGAAAACGACCTCGGCCACGCTCCGCCCCTGGGACTTCTCGGCCGCTTCATCCTGGAGAAGGAGGGAGAGCACAAAGGGGAACTCTCCCTCAAACAGGCCGGGAGTGTCTTTATCGTCGATTGTGTCCGGATGTTCATGCTGGAAAAGGGGATCGAGGCTACCACCACGGTCAAACGCCTGGATGAGTTGGTAAAACTGAACGTCTTCAACCAGGAGACCGCAGAACACATTAAGGCAGCCCTGGAGGTGTTCGTCTTTTTCAGGCTTCGCCAGGAAATCGCGCGGATTGAACAGAGGAAAGCTCCTTCTCACTATCTCGATCCCCGTTCCCTGACAAAAAACGAGCAGGACCTGCTGCAGGAGGCTTTCCGTACCGCCGGCAAACTTCAGGATTCCGCAAAAAGACATTTCAGCCACGGCCTGCGCGGATGAGACAGCAAACTGGACCAAAAGAAAATCGTCCCGGCCTGATTCAATTTCCGTCGCGTTCCAAAAATAAAAACAGCCACCGGTCTGAAGACCCGGTGGCTGTTTTTATTTTGGCGGCCCCGGCGCGATTCGAACGCACGACCTACCGCTTAGGAGGCGGTTGCTCTATCCAGCTGAGCTACGGGGCCTTTTGGAATCCACGAAATGCCAGGGGATCAGAACTTCAACAGGCTGAAAACCTTTCCCTCGGGCAACCGCTTTCGCCCCTGCAGGAACTCCAGTTCAGCAAGGAAACAGCATTCAACTACCTCGGCCCCCAAATCTTCCACCAATTCCACGACGGCAGTCATAGTGCCGCCGGTGGCCAGCAGGTCGTCTGCAATTAGAACCCTCTCCCCGGGCACAAAGGCATCCTCATGGATTTCCAGGGTATCGGTCCCGTACTCGAGATCGTAGGATTTCTTTCGGGTCTTGTAGGGCAGCTTTCCAGGTTTGCGCACCAGGGTGATGCCGGCACCCAGTTTGTAGGCAAGGGCGGCACCGAGAATAAAACCCCGGGCCTCGACGCCTACGACCTGGTCAATATTCTCCCCCACATAGCGATGGGACAGCAAATCGACCATGCGGTGGAAGCTTTTCGCATCGCTCAACAGGGTCGTAATATCCTTGAAGACGATCCCCTCCTTGGGGAAATCGGGGACGTCTCGAATGATCCGTTTCAGCTCATCCACGACCATTTCCTCCTGCCTCGCCCTGATCGGCAAAAGTTCTGCTCGGGAACTCCTTTTCTTCCATAATCCGGCGCAGTTTTTCCAGACTCTTGGCCTCTATCTGGCGAATGCGTTCCCGAGTCACCCCGAAACGACGGCCAATGGTATCCAGGGTCTGGGGCTCCCGGTCATTGAGCCCGAACCTCAGGGCAAGAATTTCCTGTTCGTTCTCACCCAGGGTATCCAGCCATTCGCTAACATAAGCGAACTTGTTGAGATCTTCGATCAGGGCAGCCGGGTCGACGCTGTTGGTATCCTCGATGGTGTCAATCAGGCTGTAATCGTTATTCTCGCCCATCGGGTGCTCGATAGAATAGGTCTTCTTGACCAGGACCATCAGCCGGCGGATATAGGCCGGGTCGACCCCCATGGCCTCGGCAATCTCCTTGGGCTGGGGTTCACGGTTTAACTGATGGGTCAATTCCCGGCTGATCTTGATGTACTTGTTGATGTCGTCGGAAACGTGAACCGGCAGGCGAATGGTTCGGCTCTGGTTGACCAGGGCCCGTTCGATCGATTGCCGGATCCACCAGGTGGCGTAGGTCGAAAACCGGCATTCCTTGGAAAGCTTGAAGCGTTCAACTGCTTTGATCAACCCCATATTTCCTTCCTCGATCAAATCAAGGAAGGGAAGCCCGCGGTTCATGTAGCGTTTGGCAATTTTCACCACCAGGCGCAGATTCGATTCGATCATCCGGTTGCGGGCAGCCATGTCGCCCTGGGAAATACGCAGCGCCAAGGCCCGTTCATCTTCGGCCGTCAGCAGGTTGGTCTTCTGAATCTCTTTCAGATAAAGCTTGATGGCATCATCCGAATGGTCGTCGAGGGGGCCCTTTTCCTGGACGGCTTCTTCGTCCTCATCCTCTTCTTCCACCTCGCGATCTTCTTCCGCAAGACTTTCCAGGCCGTCATCCCCGGAGAGCTCGAGTTCTCCTTCTTCCGGTTCCAGATCGTCGTAATCGTGCACCATGTCATCCATATTCGAAGGCTCCCGGTTTGCAGTTCCTGGACTCAAACACGCGTGAAGTCTATGAGAAGGCCTGGCCTATGGCAAGTAAAAAATCGGGTCGACGGGCTTCTTCCCGGCGCGAATTTCAAAGTAGAGTCGGGCATTTCCCCCTTTCGGTGGAACCCCAGCCCGGGCAATCTGTTGCCCCTTGCTGACAAAAGCACCGCTGGATACGAGGTTCTTCTGGTTGAATCCATAAACGGTGAAGTAGGAATTATCATGCCGGATGATAATCAGGTTCCCGAAGCCACTGATCCCGTCGCCACTATAAATAACCTTTCCAGCTGCAGCCGATACGACTGCAGCTCCCGGCACGGCGGCAATCTCCAGCCCCTTGCACAGCGCTCCGCCGCTTTTGCTGCCAAATCGTTTTAAAACCCTTCCCCGCAGGGGCCAGATAAACTGGCCTTTATGGACAGCGGAGCCCGTTGAGGAGGCACGCCTTGACCGGGTCCCGGCGGGTGGTGACTGGGAAGACGGGGCAATCGTTGCGGGAGGAGGTGCCCGTCTGGTCGTCGCAGGGGGCTGGGCGACCGTCGCCCGCCGGGGAGGTACGGATCGGGGCTCAGAAGAGAATCCGGATGGAACGGTGACAGGGACACTCCGTTTTTTGTTCGCGCCGGGGATATAGAGCTGTTGACCTGCTTTTAATTGGTTCGGATCGTTAATGCCATTGATGCGGGCCAGGTACCGCTCATCAACATCATAGGTCTTGCTGATGCTGTACAGGGTCTGCCCCGGCAACACCTTGTGGTAAACTCCGCCCACTGCCGTACACGCATTCAGCAGCATATAGGCCAAAACTACAACCAGAATCCTTGTGCGCATCATTCCTACCGTTTGGGGGATAGGATGGAAGTGCCCGGAGCGACACCGGGCCTCATGTTAACCGGATTCTTCCTGACCCGTCAACCGTGGCCGGGCTTGAACACCAACCGCACCAGGAAAAATCTCCTGATCAACATGGCGGTGACCAGCAGGGTCAGAAAATCAATGATGCGCTCGATGAAGTCCCGCGTTGGCAAATCGAACCGGTGCAGCAACCAGGCAACCCCTGAAAAACTGCAGGCTCCGGCGAAGCAGGGAGCCAAAGACAAATACCGGGAAACGGATCTGAATGCCCCCGGCGCCAAAGGTAATGACCCTGTAGGGGATGGAAGTGAAACCGGCGGCGAAAATCGTCCAGAATCCATAGGCCGTGAGCAGGCTCTGTACAGGCCGAAAAGCGATTCGGTTACCCCCGGACATAGGCATAGAAAAGGGGTGCCAGCACGTCCCTATGAAGCCTGGCGATGCCGTAACCACAGGTGCCACCCAGAACCGAACCAAAAGCGGCAACCATTGCGAAGCGGCAGGATCGAGCGGGAGCGGCAAGCCCGGATGCCAAAAGTAGGGGATCGGAAAGAACGAGGATTCCGCAAAGGCCAGCAAAAAAAAGCCGCCCCCCCTAAGGCGTGATGGCCTAATGCAGAACCCACTCGTACAGCCGCCGCAGGGGTTGCACATCAGCCGTCTTCCCCTTGCCAGCCGTGATGACCGACCAGCGGCACGAAACGGCAGTCCAACAGGCGTTCTTCCCGGAATTCCTCGCTGTCGACCCTGGTCACCCTGACCAGCACCTGGGCCCCCCGGTCCCCGACCGGGATAACCAGGCGGCCTCCAATCCGCAATTGTTGCAGATACTCGGCGGGGATGGCTGGCGCGCCGGCCGTGACGACAATGGCATCGAAGGGGGCCTCTTCGGGCCATCCTGCGGTCCCATCACAAACCTTGACAATGACCCCGCTGCAGCCACAGGCATCAAGGCATCGACGGGCCTTCCTGGCCAGCGCAGCATGACGCTCGATGGAAAAAACCTGTCCGGCAATCTGCGACAGGACCGCGGCCTGATATCCTGAACCTGTGCCGATTTCGAGGACCCGTTCTCCCCCTTGCAGGCCAATGGCCGCCGTCATGAACCCCACCATAAAGGGCTGGGATATGGTCTGCTTTTCACCGATGGGCAGGGGAAAGTCGCTGTAGGCCTGATTCCACAAGGCCTCCTCGACGAACCGGTGTCGGGGAACCCTGCGCATGGCCTCAAGGACCTGGGGGTCGCAGACGCCGCGGCCTGCAACCTGCCGCTCGACCATGCGCCGTCTGGCAATGGCGAAATCCATGGGAATCCTCAGCGGGTGGATCCGCGTTGGTCAGTCGGAAGAGGAAGGGTGTCCAGTCCCCACGGTTCAAGGGTGGTGAAGGACTGATCGTTAGTCAGGTCCAAATGGAGGGGGGTGATCGAAATCAGCCCTTGGTGAATGGCATGGAAATCGGTTCCGGGCAGGTCATGAAAACCGACCTTGCCGCCGCCAATCCAGTAATATTTTCGACCACGAGGGTCCAGTTTCTCGACAACCAGGTCGGAATACTGCCGCTTCCCCTGGCGGGTAAGGCAGGCACCGCAGGGCTGTCCGGCGGGAACGTTGACATTCAGGAAGGTATCGGCGGGAAGCCCATTGCGGACGACCAGTTCGGCCAGGGACCTGGAATATCCTGCGGCTACGGCAAAGTCCTCGGCCAGGAAACGCCCACCCTCCAGGGAAACGGCAAATGCAGGAACCCCCATCAGGGTAGCCTCCATGGCTGCGGCAACGGTTCCTGAATAGGTGATATCGTCGCCGAGGTTGCCGCCGCGGTTGATCCCGGAAACGACCAGGTCGGGAGTCTTTGCGAGCAGGCCGTGAATTCCCAGGTTGACGCAATCGGTGGGGGTCCCGTCTACGGCAAAAACATCGCTTCGCAACTCATCGGCACGTAGCGGCGCATGCAGGGTCAAGGCGTGCCCAACCGCGCTGCGTTCCCGGTCCGGGGCAACGACAACGACCCGCCCCATGGATGAAAGGGTATCAGCAAGAACGGCGAGTCCCGGCGAATGGATCCCATCGTCGTTAGTCACAAGAATGAGCAACGGGACCTCGCTGAGAAATGGATATTCAGTGGGAACGATCGAGAAGCGCCCGCAGGCGCTGCAGGTCGCCACGAACTTCGTCCAGCAGGCGGCGTTCGGCGGCTTTGTCCAACGGCAGGTCAAGTTGATCGGTGTCGGTGGCTACCGGAGGGGCCGGTTCGCGCAGCTTCTTCTTGGCACCGGCGATGGTAAAACCCTGATTGTAGAGAAGGTCTTTGATACGGAGGACCAGCTCGATGTCCTTCCGGCGATAGAGACGCTGCCGGGAGCGGCTTTTGGCCAGGCGAAACAGGCTGAACTCCGACTCCCAATACCGCAGCACGTGAGGCTTGATGCCGGTCAGTTCGGCCACTTCCCCGATTTTAAAATACAGCTTTTCAGGGATCTCCACCTTCACGCTCCCCCGGGAGCGGGGAACTTGCTACTCTTCCCCGTTGATAGAGCTTTTCAGGACCTGGCTCGGCTTGAAGGTAAGAATGCGCCGGGAAGAAATCTCGATTTCTTCGCCCGTCTGCGGATTGCGCCCGCGACGGGTCGATTTCTCTTTGACCACGAAATTGCCGAAACCGGCAATCTTGATTTTTTCACCTTTTTCCAGGGTGCCTTTGATCAGGTCGAAAACGGTCTCGACAATTTCGGCGGATTCCTTCTTGGAAAAGCCGGTTTTCAGATATACGCTTTCGATAAGATCCGCCTTAGTCATGGCTCCGTCACCTCCAGAATTCTACAGGTCCCTGAATTTACGGGTTTTTATAACACAGCCCTGTTTCCATAGCAACCGCTTTTTAAAGACATTTCAACTTCCTGGCAAATTTTGTCCTGCCGCCGGCAAGACTCAGCGCAACCGAGCTCCGAACTCCTTCTCCAGAACCTTAAGAATCCTCCCGTGGGCAGCCTGGATCTCCTCATCGGTCAGGGTCTTCTCGGCACTGCGATAACGTACCCGAATCCCTACGCTTTTTTCCCCTTCAGGGACCCCGCTCCCGCGGTAAATGTCGAACAGTACCACCTCCTCGGCATAGCGAGATTTGGCTCGATCGATCGCCTGCAGCAGTTGCGCGGCACTCACCTCTTCGGCCAGGACCAAAGCGCTGTCCCGAAAAATGTCCGGGAACCGTGACAGAGAACGTATCCCAGGGAAATCACCCGCCTGGGAAAATACCGCGTCCAGGTCGAGATCGACTAGGTAAAGGGGCAGATCGATTTCGTAACCGGCCAGCACCTCCGGATGAACCTCGCCAATGGTGCCGATCGAGGTGGTGCCGACAATAATACTACAGCTCTTTCCGGGATGCAGGAATGGTTCACTTTGCGTTGCGTCCCAGGAAATTCCCGTCACCCGGAAGCGGGCAAGCAGATTTTCGGTCGCCCCTTTGAGATCAAAAAAGTCGACCGCGGCGTCCACCTGGCACCATCCTTCGGGTGCCCTTCGTCCGCTGATGGCCGCCACCAGATGTTGGCGCTCCAGGGGCAAATCGTCGGCAGGGCCGGGGAGAAAAACCGGCCGCAGCTCGAACAGCCGCAGGTCCCTGCTGCGGTAGGCCAGGTTGCGGGCAACCGTCTCAAGCACGCTGGGCACCAGGCTGGTGCGCATGACCGACTGTTCCTCGTTGAGCGGATTGAGAAGGGGCACAGTCCGGCGCCGGGGGTCATCGTCGCCAAGGCGAATTCTGTCCCAGGCTCCGGGGGCCACGAAGGAATAGTTGATGATCTCGGAAAACCCGGCGGCAATCAAGGCGTTTCTGGCCTGATTAAGGCGCTCGACATGAACCGGCGGCGTGTGGCAGGTGATCCGGCTCTCAGGCATGGTGACCGGGATCCGGTCATAACCATTAAGCCTGGCGACCTCTTCCACCAGGTCGATCTCGCGTTCGAGGTCGGGGCGGAAGGTCGGCAGACCGACACTCAGGACCGCGCGCTCCCCTGCAGCGGCCGGTTGAATCTCAAGACCAATGGCGGAAAGCAACCCGACAATCGCAGACGGCTCCAAATCCAGGCCGAGGATTTGATTGGTGCGCTGAATCGACAGATCAATCAGGCGCGGTGCGATCGGTTTCGGGTAATTGTCGATCCTTCCCCTGGCCACGTTCCCGCCGGCAACCTCGACGATCAGGGCTGCCGCCCGATCAAGGGCCACTGGAACCATGTTGATATCTGCACCGCGTTCGAAACGGTGGGAAGATTCGGTATGAATCCCCAACCGTTTGCTGGTGCGGCGGATTGCTCCCGGATGGAAATAGGCGCTCTCCAGCAGGATATCGACGGTATCGGCTTGAATTTCGGAATTTTCCCCACCCATGATTCCGGCCAGGGCCACCGCCCCTTCCCCATCGCAAATCGTCAGGTCATCGCTTCCAAGAACCCTATCCAGGCTGTCGAGGGTGGTAAAACAATCGCCGTCGAGGGCCCGTTTGACTACGATTCTTCCTCCCCTCAACAGGCGGAAATCAAAGGCATGCAGAGGATGGCCGAGCTCCATCAGGACATAGTTGGTGACATCGACCACGTTGTTGATGGAACGCTGCCCGACCGACTCCAGCCGGCGTACCAGCCATTCGGGGGAAGGACCGATGCTGACATTGCGAATCAGACGAGCGGCATAGCGCGGGCACAACTCAGGTTCCTCGATGGTCACCGAGGTCAGCTGACCGATCTCCTCGCCGCTTTCGCGGACGGCCGGCTGCGGCAAATGTAGTGGGCTGCCGGTCATTGCAGCTACCTCCCGGGCGACGCCGACGATGCTCAGGCAGTCGGCCCGGTTGGGGGTAAGACCCAGTTCGAAACGCACATCCTTAAGACCGAGGGCTTCGAAAACCGGAACCCCCAAAGGGAGATCCTGGGGAAGGATCAGGATCCCTTCCGACTCTTCGGTCAGCCCGAGTTCCCGCTCCGAACAGAGCATGCCCTGCGACTCCTGGCCGCGGATCTTCGATTTCTTGATCTTGAAGTCCCCGGGCAGGACCGAACCCACTTGGGCCAGGGCCACCAGGTCGCCGCTGCGGTGGTTCTTGGCCCCGCAGACGACCTGGACCATGCCGCTGCCGGTGTCGACCTTGCAGACCGTCAACCGGTCGGCATCGGGATGGGGGTCGACACTGACCAGGCCGGCAACGATCACATTGTCAAGTTCGGCACCGATCTGTTCCATGGCATCGACCTCAAGACCGGCCATAGTCAGGCGGTGAGCCAATTCCTCGGGGGCAAGGGTGCAGTCGACAAATTCTTTCAGCCAGTTATAGGTGACGATCATTGCTGCGCGTCCTTTATCTGCTAAGCGTTGTCAAGAAACTGTCGCGGGTCCTTTTTTAGAACTGCCGCAAAAACCGGACGTCGTTCTCGAAGAACAGCCGCAGGTCCTTGACCCCGTATTTGAGCATGGCGATCCGCTCCACCCCCATACCGAAGGCGAAGCCGCTGTACTGGTCGGGATCGTAGTTGACAGCCCGAAAGACTTCCGGATCGATCATGCCACTGCCGAGGATTTCCAGCCAACCGGAATTTTTGCAGACCCGGCAGCCGCTACCACCACAAATGACGCACTGGATGTCGACCTCGGCGGAAGGCTCGGTAAAGGGGAAGAAGGAAGGCCGAAAGCGCACCTCCACTCCTTCACCGAAGTATTGGCTGAGAAAAGTGGAAAGCACCCCCTTGAGGTCGCCGAAGGTAATATGCCGATCGACCAGGAACCCCTCGACCTGATGGAACATCGGGCTGTGGGTGATGTCCGAGTCCCGGCGATAAACCGTCCCCGGGGCAACCACCCGCAAAGGTGGAGCGTGCTGCAACATGGTACGGATCTGCACCGGCGAGGTATGGGTGCGCAGCAGGATATCCTCGGAGACGAAAAAGGTATCCTGCATATCCCGGGCGGGATGGTCTTTGGGGAAGTTCAGTGCCTCAAAATTATAGAAATCATTTTCGATCTCCGGTCCTTCGGCGATGCCGAAGCCAAGACCGGAGAAAATGGCGCAGATTTCCTCGGTCACCATGGAGATGGGATGCTTGCTGCCAAGGGGACGAATGCGGCCAGGTAGGGTTACGTCAATCCGCTCTTGCTCCAGCCGCCGAGCAATCGCCAGCTGCCGCAACTGGGCGGCACGCTGTTCGAAAAGGGTTTCGAGTTCATCCTTGACCCGGTTGGCCAGGGCACCGACGGCTGGTCGCTCCCCGGCGGTCAGCGCTCCCATACCCTTCATAATCCCGGTCAACTCCCCCTTCTTCCCGAGAAAGCGGACCCTGGCCTCCTGCAGTTCGTTTTCGCTGCCGGCCTCTTCCAAAGCGGACCGACCGGCCGCCAACATCGATTCGAGTCTGTCCTTCATGGTCTCGTTATCCTGTCCCAGGTTAAAAACAAGGATGGAAGCCCTTGGGCTTCCATCCTTAAGCCGACCTCCCAAAAAAGTAGAGAAGAGGGTCAGCCCTCATCTCTTCCTTCCACATCAGTGGAGTTGGGCCTTGGCCTTCTCGACTACGGCACTGAAGCCGGCCGGGTCGGTAACCGCTAGCTGGGCGAGAATCTTCCGGTCCAGACCGATCTCGGCCTGCTTCAGTCCATGCACCAGCCGGCTGTAGGACAGGCCGTTGTCACGGGCCGCCGCATTGATGCGGGCGATCCACAGGGCCCGAAAATCCCGCTTCTTGACCTTCCGGTCGCGGAAGGCGTAGTTGAGGGCCCGGTCGACCGCTTCGGTGGCACTGCGGAAGAGTTTTCCGCGGGCACCACGGTAGCCCTTGGCCAGTTTCAAAACCTTGTTGCGTCTGCGTCTCGCTTTGAATCCTCTTTTTACTCTCGGCATCTGGTACTCCTTCGTGGGGAAATAGGCGGGTTGTCCCGCTGCCGGATCTGGAGGGGGAGACAGGATCCCCCCAGTTCACGGTCTTAGGCCGAGCCGCTCCCTAAAGATAGGGAATCAAGCGGCTGACATTCTTCTGATCGACGGCGGCGACCAGCGTCCCCTGGCGCAGTTCCCGCTTGCGCTTGGTGGTCTTCTTGGTCAGGATGTGGCTGGTGAAAGCCTTGTTGCGACGGACCTTTCCGGTCCCGGTTTTGCGAAAACGCTTGGCGGCGCCGCGATTGGTCTTGATCTTGGGCATGCTCGTTCTCCTTGAGAGCTTGATACGGCCCACTACGAGGCCGAAGATAATTATTTTTTATGGGGGGCGAGGACCATCGACATGAAACGCCCCGACAGCCGCCCCTGGGACTCGACCGTGGCCAGGTCCTTGACCTCTTCGGCCACCCGCATCAGGAGCCGCACCCCGAATTCGGGGTGGGTAACCTCACGACCACGGAACATGATGGTCACCTTGACCTTGTTCCCATCTTCCAGAAACCGCCGGGCATTCTTGAGCTTGAACTGAAAGTCGTGCTCCTCGGTCTTGGGACGCATCTTGACTTCCTTCAGTTCGACCTTGGCGGTCTTTTTCTTGGCTTCGGCAGCCCGTTTGCTGGCCTGATACTTGTACTTGCCGTAGTCCATGATGCGGCAGACGGGCGGCTCCGCGTTTGGAGAGACTTCGACTAGGTCAAGGCCCCTCTCGGCCGCGGCGGCAAGTGCCTGGTCCAAACTGAGAATGCCGAGCTGTCCACCCTCGTCATCGACGACCCGGACTTCCCGGGCCCGAATGGCGCGGTTGATGTTGGTTTCTGGCTTAGCTATGACGCCACCTCCTAATGGTATTGCCGGCATTCGTCCTTGACAAAGCGGACGAAATCAGCCGGCGACATCGGATCAAGGTTCTTGCCGGAACGGTGCCGGGGGGCAACAGTACCCTCCGCCACTTCCTTATCCCCGACCACAAGCATATAGGGGACCTTTTCCATCTGGGCTTCGCGGATTTTGAAGCCAAGCTTCTCGTTCCGCAAGTCCTTCTGGACCCGAATCCCCTCTTCGCGCAGGGCTTCATAGACCTGCGCGGCGTACTCCGCCTGGTTGTCGGTCACATTGACGACGACCGCTTGAACCGGGGAAATCCAGAGCGGGAAGTTGCCGGCGAAATGTTCGATGAGTACACCGACGAATCGCTCGATGGCGCCGAGGATGACCCGGTGCACCATGACCGGCCGGTGTTTCTCTCCGTCGCTCCCCACATAGGTGAGATCAAAACGCTCGGGCAGGGTAAAATCGCACTGGATTGTAGCACATTGCCATTTCCTGTCAAGGGCGTCCTTGAGCTTGATATCGATCTTGGGCCCGTAAAAAGCGCCGTCCCCCTCGTTGATCTCGAAGGGCAGTCCGGAGTCCTTTAACGCGTTCATCAACGCCTGGATCGCCCGCTCCCAGTCGACATCAGAACCGATCGATTTTTCCGGCCGCGTCGAAATTTCCATTTCGTACTCGAAACCGAAAATGCCCATTACGTCCTGCACGAACTGAAGCACCCCCTTGATCTCGGCATCAAGTTGCTCGGGAGTACAGAGAATGTGAGCGTCGTCCTGGGTAAATCCGCGAACCCGCAGCAAACCGTGAAGAACGCCCGACTTTTCATGGCGATGCACGGTTCCGAGCTCGAAGTACCGCAGCGGCAGGTCCCGGTAGGAGCGTTTCCGGGATTTGTAGATCAACATATGGGCCAGGCAGTTCATCGGCTTGATGCCGTAGCTCTGCTCGTCGACCTCGGTGAAATACATGTTTTCCCGGTAGTTCTCGTAGTGCCCCGAGGTTTTCCAGAGATCCGTGCGCAAGATCTGCGGCCCCATGACGATTTCGTAGCCGCGCTTAAGATGCTCGCGCCGCTCAAAATCCTCCAGCAGCGTGCGCAGCAAGGCCCCCTTGGGATGCCAGATGACCAGCCCGGCGCCGGCCTCGTCGTTGAAGGAGAAGAGATCGAGTTCCCGGCCGAGCTTGCGGTGATCGCGCTTTTTGGCCTCTTCGAGCCGGGCCAGGTAGGCCTTGAGCTCCTTCTTATCGGGGAAGGCGGTGGCATAGAGCCGCTGCAGCATGGGGTTCTTCTCGTCACCGCGCCAGTAGGCTCCGGCCACGCTGGTCAGCTTGAACGCCTTGATACGGCCGGTGGAGGGCAGATGCGGTCCCCGGCACAAGTCGACGAAATCCCCCTGCCGATAAAGGGAGACCATGGCGTTGGGCAGATCCTCGATAAGCTGGACCTTGAAGGCCTCACCCATCGCCTGAAAACAGGCGATGGCGCTGTCGCGGCTGATCTCCTCGCGCCGGATCGGCAGATCGGCCGCCGCCAGTTCTTCCATCTTCTTTTCGATGGCAGCGAAGTCTTCGGGAGAGAAGGTATGTTCCGGGCTGTAGAAGTCGTAGTAGAAACCATTCTCGATGGCCGGACCGATGGTCACCTGGACCTTGTCGCCATAGAGCGCCTTGACCGCCTGGGCCATCAGATGCGCAGCGGAATGCCGATAAACTTCGAGCCCGGCCGGGGAGTTCAAGGTCACCAGTTCAAGGTGCGCGTCGCGATCAAGGGGAAAATCAAGGTCGACAATTTGTCCGTCGACCCTGGCGGCCACGGCCAGCCGAGCCAGATTTTCAGAGATGCTACGGGCGATATCGATTGGGGTACTACCGGCCTGAACCTCTTTTTCGGAACCGTCAGGCAACGCGATGCGAAGCTGGGTCATGAGGGTCTCTCCAGGAATGAAAAGAGGCATCCAGGGATGCCTCATTCACAAGTCGCTGCGGTTGTGGTTTGGGATTGGTAGGCACGGGCGGGATTGAACCGCCGACCCCTACCGTGTCAAGGTAGTGCTCTCCCACTGAGCTACGTGCCTACAACCGAAATGCCGCTAACTTTTAGCAAATCCGGGCAAATCATGTCAAGTTCTTTTTTCAACTTCCGGCATTTAGCCGGCGATGCTACGAGGAAGTTTTCCCGGCCTTGCCCTGGCTGCCTGGGGTCGGCAGCTTCTACCAGGTTTTCCAAAGCATTGCTGGCGCACAAGATCGTTAGTCAAGCTGGCTTTCGATACGAATAAAGCGGCTCGGCTGCGACATCAGCGGCAGGCGGTCGATTTCCGTTATGGCGCTGCGCACATCGGCCTCGCGAGCCTCATGAGTCATCAGCACGATCGGTACGGCGCCGCCGATCTGTCGCTCAGGCTGAATCATTGAGGCGATACTGATATTGTAGCGGCCAAGGATGCCCGCCACCTGGCCAAGCACTCCGGGTTTATCGAGGGCACCGACGCGCAGATAATACTGGCTGACGATATCCGCCATCGGCTTGACCGGCAAACGGGCGAGGAACTCGGGGTAGCAGCCCAGCGCCGGCGTCCGGGCTTCGGCCCCGGAACGCAGATTGCGGGCGATCGCCATGACGTCGCCCATGACCGCACTGGCGGTGGCTTCCATCCCGGCACCCCGGCCATAAAGCATCACCGGGCCGACAAAGTCGCCGAACAGGCGGACGGCATTGAACACCCCGTCGACGTCGGCCAGCGGGTAATTGAGGGGAATCATAGTCGGTTGGACTCGTGCCTCAATCTGCCCATTGTCGAGCTTGCCGATGGCCAGCAGTTTGATCTTGTAGCCGAACTGGCGGGCGAACTGAATGTCCAAGGCGGAGATTTCACTGATCCCTTCGGTATAGAGGTCGGAAAAAACGACGCTCGTCCCAAAGCAGAGTGAAACCAGCAGGGCCAGCTTGTGGGCGGTATCGACCCCCTCGATATCGAAGGTGGGATCGGCCTCGGCATAGCCCTTGGCCTGGGCGTCGGCCAGCACGTCGGAAAACTCGGCCCCTTCGCTGGTCATCCGGGTCAGGATGTAGTTGCAGGTGCCGTTGAGGATGCCGAAGATGCTGCGGAAACGATTGGCACAGAGGTTTTCCTTGATCGCGGAAATGACCGGAATTCCACCGCCGACGGCAGCTTCAAACATGACCTCGACGCCCTTTGCGGCGGCAGCCGCAAAGATCTCCTCGCCGTGCAGCGCGAGCAGCGCCTTGTTGGCGGTCACCACATGCTTGCCGTTGGCGATCGCCTTGAGGACAAAACTGCGGGCCGGCTCGTAGCCGCCGATCAATTCGACGACGACGTCAATGTCCGAGCCACCGATAACCGCTTCGGCATCGGTAGTCAGCAGCCCCGGGTCGACCTGCACGCCACGACCGGTGGTGATATCGAGATCGGCAATGCGGGCCAGCACCAACTCGCCGCCCAGTCGTTCGCGCAGAAGCTGTGCGTTTTGCTGGAATACCTTGACGACACCGGTGCCTATGGTGCCGAATCCTAGCAAGCCGATTCTGATCTGTTCCATGCCTTCCTCTTTCTCGGTGGGGATAACGGGTTGGTCAGACGCCTTCCAGCGACAACAGACATTCACAACGGGGGGCACCGAGGTTGCCGAAGGATTGCCGGGCCAGCCCTTCCAAATCGGCAACGCTCATGCCCGCGAGGGGCGCCAGACACAGGGCGATCCGCCTGAAGCCCGCCTGGCAGCAAACCCTCAACAGATGATCGACCAGGCTTCGGTAAGTTTCCGGGCCGAGACCATGCCAGCTGCCCCCACCGACAAAAAGCACCCAGTCACTGCCAAGCTTGTCGTTATTGCGAACCAGAAGATGTTCCCCGGCCAGGCCCAGACTGGTGCCGGTTGCCAGGGCCCTGGTCAGGGGATCGCCGAGTCGCCAGTCCAGCAGGGCTGCCGGACCCTGCAGTGGCCTTTCGTCAGTGAAGTAGAAGGCTGCGACCACCTCTCCTTCCATGCGATCGGCAGGGAGATCGAGGATCCGGACCTGACTCATTGGGGGGCCTGGCGGTAAATCCGTGATACCTTGTCTAGGATGCCGTTGACGAAAGCGGGGGTTTCCCGGGTGCCATAGGCCTTGCCGATCTCGATGGCTTCGTTGAGCACCACGTTCGAGGGAACATCGGGCCGGAACAGGAGCTCGTAACAGGCCATCCGCAACAAGGCCAGGTCGACCCGGGACATTCGTTCCAGGGACCAGTTGGTCGAGAATTCGCCGAGGACCTGATCGATCCGCTCCAGGTTTCCGAGAGTGCCGATCACCAGATCTTCGGCGAAGGCGCGGACCTCGGCGGGCACATCTGCGCCGGGTTCGTCATGGGCTTCGCCGAGGATATCGTCACGAAACCGAAAATTGGCCCAGAATTCCTGCAGAAAGGACGCCGGTTCGGCGTCCCCATCGTGCAGCCCGTAAATGGCCTTCAGGGCGAACTCCCGCCCCTGCCGACGCAATCCCTTGGCCATGATACCTACAGGACCTTGAACAGGTTGGCCATCTCAATGGCGCACATGGCAGCTTCGAACCCCTTGTTTCCGGCCTTGGTACCGGCCCGCTCGACCGCCTGCTCGATGGTATCGGTGGTCAGCACCCCGAAGACGACCGGCACCCCGGTTTCGAGGCCTGCCGAGGCTACTCCCTTGGAGACCTCGGCGCTGACATAGTCGAAATGCGGGGTGGCGCCGCGGATCACCGCTCCGAGACAGATCACGGCATCATAGTTTCCGGATTGGGCCAGTTTTTTGGCGACCAGCGGGATCTCGAAGGCTCCTGGGACTTTGGCCAGGTGGATATCGACCGCTTCGGCCCCGTGCCGTAGCAGGGCGTCGTTGGCACCCTCAACCAGGCGATCGGCGATGAAGCTGTTGAAGCGCCCGGCGACGATGCCGAAGCGTAGCCCCTGGGCATCAAGTTTCCCTTCGAAGGTCTTGTTCATGGGAGTTCCTCCGGAATTCTGAACGAGGTAGATACGGTTGCCCGGAAGGGATGCCAGAAGGCACCACCATTTCCGCCAAACGGTTGAGAGTTTTAGAGATTTTCCAGCAAGTGGCCAAGCTTTTCGCGTTTGGTCTGAAGATATTTGAGGTTCCGCCCGGTGGCCGGCACCTCGATCGCCACCCGTTCCACGATCTCGAGGCCATACCCTTCCAACCCAATGATCTTCTTCGGGTTATTGGTCATCAAGCGAATTTTGCGGATCCCGAGTTCGGCGAGAATCTGGGCGCCGATCCCGTAGTCGCGCAAATCGGCCTTGAAGCCGAGGGCCTCGTTCGCCTCGACGGTATCGTGTCCGGCATCCTGCAGGGCATAGGCCCGAAGCTTGTTGATCAAGCCGATCCCCCGCCCTTCCTGGCGCATGTAGAGGATGACGCCACAGCCCTCTTTCTCGATCTGCTCCATGGCGGCGTGCAGCTGCTCGCCGCAGTCACAGCGCTGCGAACCGAAGACATCCCCGGTCAGGCATTCTGAATGGACCCTCACCAGGACCGGCCGATCCGGGTTGAGGTCGCCCTTGACCAGCGCCAAATGCTGCGCCTTGTCGACGTCGTTCTCGTAGGCGATAGCCCGGAATTCCCCTCCGAAGGGGGTGGGCAAAACGGTCTCCGCAGCGCGCCTAACCAGCAATTCCTTGCGCATCCGGTAGGCAACCAGGTCGGCGATGGTGATGATCTTCAGGCCATGCTTGTCGGCGAACATGCGCAGTTGCGGCATGCGCGCCATGGTGCCGTCATCGTTCATGATTTCGCAGATGACGCCGGCCGGCTTCAGGCCGGCCAGCCGCGCCAAATCGACCGAACCCTCGGTCTGCCCGGCACGCACCAGCACGCCTCCATTCTTGGCTCGCAACGGAAAGACGTGCCCGGGGCGGGCCAGGTCAGCGGCGGACGATTCATCGTCAATCGCGACCTGGATGGTCTGGGCCCGATCGGCGGCGGAAATCCCGGTAGTCACCCCGCGCCGGGCTTCGATCGATACGGTAAATGCCGTACCGAAGGAGGAGGTGTTGTCCCGCACCATCAGGGGGAGATCCAGGAAGT
This sequence comes from uncultured delta proteobacterium, assembly GCA_963806685.1. Lineage (GTDB taxonomy): Bacteria > Desulfobacterota > Desulfuromonadia > Desulfuromonadales > DDH964 > DDH964. The sequence goes on along the minus strand of CAWDZB010000005.1, from coordinate 62,982 downwards.
CGGCGCGTTTTTCGGTGAGGGAAAGGCAGATCAGCCCGCGCCCCTCCCTGGCCATGAAATTGACAGCCTCCGCGGTCGCCAGTTCGGCGGCCATGGCCAGATCCCCCTCGTTCTCGCGATCCTCGTCGTCGACCAGGATAATCATTTTGCCCTGCCGGATATCCTCCAGGGCGGCTTCGATCTTGGCTATCGGCATACCTAGCAGCTCCTTCCGAGGCCCGTCACTATGTCACAGAAAACCATGCTTGGCAAGGGTCTCCAGGGCCAGCCCGCCCGCACCGGAAGCCTGTCGGGGGCCGAGTAGGCGTTCAACGTATTTGCCGATGATATCGACCTCGAGATTGATCTGGTCGCCAGCCTGCCGGCCCTGGAGGGTGGTCACTTCCAGAGTATGCGGGATGACCGCGACTTCGAACCGATCCCCGCCGACACCGTTGACGGTCAGGCTGATGCCATCCACCGCGATTGAGCCCTTGGCGACCACGTAGCGGGTCAGGGCCTCTTCGGCACGGATGGCAAAACGCACCGCGTTGGCCTCGCGCACGCGGCCCACGATTTCCCCGGTCCCATCGATGTGCCCGCTGACCAGGTGTCCCCCCAGTCGGTCACCGAGCCGCAGGGCCCGTTCCAGGTTGACCCGGCTGCCGGCCGCCAGTCTGCCAAGAGTCGAGCGCACCAGGGTCTCGGGGGAAACATCGGCGGTGAAGCTGTCACGGCCGATGCTGACCACGGTCAGGCAGACACCATTGACGGCAATACTTTCCCCCAGCACCAGTTCGCCGGCCGGAATGCCGGTCGTCACGCTGAGCCGGCCGCCGACTCCGGCGGAACGCAGTTCGCGAACCGTCCCGAGGTCCTCAATCAATCCGGTGAACACCGATGCACCTCCCCTTCTACCAGGATGTCCTCGCCGCAGCGGCTGACCCGGACATCCCTGAGCGGCACCGCCTCGGCCAGGTTATGCACGCCACTGCCCTGGAACATGCCCTTGCCGTCGCTGCCGCCGAGCAGTTTCGGCGCCAGAAAGACCATCACCCGGTCGACCAGCCCGGCGCTCAACAGTGCCTGGTTGAGAACGGCACCCCCTTCGACCAGCACGCTCTGCACGCCATCCGCGCCCAGTTGCCGCAGCAGGTCGGCGAGGTCCACCCGTCCCTGCCGTTCAGGACAGGCCAGCACCGTCGCGCCGCGCTCTTCCAGACGCCGACGTTTTTCGGCGTCAGCCGCGGTGGTGGTGGCGATCAGGGTCCCCTCTGCGGCAGCTGCGGAGAGCATCGCCGCCGATACGGGAATCTCCAGCCGGGAATCAACGATGACCCGCAGCGGATCGCGGCCGCCCCCTTCGGGAAGCCGGCAGGTCAATTGGGGATCGTCCCTGAGTACCGTACCGAGGCCGACCATGATCGCATCGCAGCGATCCCGCAGCCGATGCACCAGCAGGCGGCTCTCCTCGCCGGTAATCCAGCGCGAGTCACCGGTCACGGTCGCGCTGCGGCCATCCAGGGTCAGGGCGCTTTTGATAACCACCAGGGGAAATCCGGTGGTCACGTGCTTGGCAAAGGAGGCGATCAGGCGCCGACAGTCGGCGGCGAGAATATCGGTCTCGACCACGATGCCGGCTTGCTGCAGGCGAGCGACGCCGCGCCCGGAAACGAGGGGATTGGGGTCCTTGACCCCGACGAAAACCCTGGCGATACCGGCGGCGATCACCGCCTCGGCGCAAGGCCCGGTGCGCCCCTGGTGGCTACAGGGCTCGAGGGTAACATACAGGTCGCTCCCCCGGGCCGCTGCTCCGGCGGCACGCAGGGCGTAGATTTCGGCATGGGGCTCGCCGGCCCGAGGATGGAAGCCCTCCCCGACGATCACCCCCTTGCGGACCACCACCGCCCCGACTGGCGGGTTCGGCCGAGTTCGACCCTCGCCCTGGCGGGCCAGGTCCAGGGCACGCTGCATGTAACCTTCGGCGTTCATCGCCATGAAGAGAGTTCCGGTGGGAGGAGCAGATCAGCCGTGGCGAGGCTCGTCGATGTCCTGCTTTTCCCCCTTGGCCAGGATATCCTTGAGCTCAGCCATAAACTCATTGATGTCCTTGAATTGTCGATAGACCGACGCAAATCGGACATAGGCAACTTCATCAATTTCGTGCAGTGCTTTCATCACCGCCTCGCCGATCCGGCTGGCCTCCAATTCCTTCTCCCCGCTTTCCTGAAGGCTCATTTCGAGTCGATCGACGAACTTTTCGATGGTGCCGATGGAAACCGGGCGTTTTTCGCAGGCCCGCTGCATGCCGGCGATGATCTTGGTGCGGTCGAAGGTTTCCCGCCGACCATCCTTTTTGATCACCAGCGGCAGGGTTTCCTCTACCCGCTCGTAGGTGGTGAAGCGCCGTTCACAATCGATGCACTCCCGGCGCCGACGGATATTGTTCCCCTCGCGACCGAGGCGGGAATCGATGACCTTGGTGTCGGCAAAACCGCAAAAGGGGCACTTCATGAGGCAATCTCTCCGTTGGTTCCCGGGGGGCCGGAAAAGGCCGTGGTTTCGATGCCGGCCTCCTTGAGCATCTCCAGTGAAAGGCTGTCCGGATAGCCTTCCAGGTAGACGATTTTGCGCACCCCGGCGTTGATGATCATCTTGGAGCAGATGACACAGGGGGAGTTGGTGCAGTAAAGGGTCGAACCGGTGATGTTCACGCCGTGCTTGGCGGCCTGGATTATGGCATTCTGCTCGGCATGCAGTCCCCGGCAAAGTTCATGGCGTTCGCCGGAGGGGATCCCGAGCTGTTGCCGCAGGCAGCCAACCTCGGCACAGTGGGTGATCCCCGACGGGGTGCCATTGTAGCCGGTGGCCAGGATGTGCTTCTCCTTGACCACCACCGCCCCGACCTGGCGGCGCAGACAGGTGGAGCGCCGGGCCACCAGCCGCGCGATGTCCATGAAATATTCGGTCCAGCTCGGTCGCTCCATGGGGAGCCCCCTCTATTTCAGCCGATGGGCGTAGAGCGGAAACCGGCTGCAAAGCTCGCGGACCTCGCCGCGGATCTGCGCCAGGCTGGAATCGTTCTCGACGTTTTCCAGGGCACGGGCGATCCATGCCGCCACCTGGCCCATTTCGGCCTCCTTGAGGCCGCGGGTGGTGGTCGCCGGGGTGCCGATGCGAAAGCCGCTGGTAACAAAAGGGGAGCGAGTATCGAAAGGCACCGCGTTTTTGTTGACGGTGATTCCGGCCCGCTCCAGGGTCGCCTCGGCGACCTTGCCGGTCAGCTCGCTGCCGGTGAGATCAACCAGCATCAGGTGGTTGTCGGTTCCGCCGGAGACCAGCTGGAAACCATGATCCATCAGTCCGGCGGCAAGGGCCTTGGCGTTTTTGACCACCTGGGTCGCGTAGCCTTTGAACTCGGGCTGCAGAGCTTCGCGGAAGGCCACCGCCTTGGCGGCAATGACGTGCATCAGCGGCCCGCCCTGGATCCCTGGGAAGATGTTGCTGTTGAGCTTTTTGGCGAACTCCTCGCGGCAGAGGATCATGCCTCCGCGGGGGCCGCGCAGGGTCTTGTGGGTAGTGGTGGTGACGAATTCGGCGTAGGGGACCGGGTTGGGATGCTCACCGGCGGCAACCAGCCCAGCGATGTGCGCCATATCGACCATGACCAACGCCCCGACCTCGTCGGCAATGCGCCGGAAGGCGGCAAAATCGAGGGTCCGTGGGTAAGCGCTGGCGCCGACCACGATCAGCTTCGGCCGGTGTTCCCGGGCCAGGTGCTCTACTTCGCCGTAGTCGATGGTGCCGCTCTCGCGGCTGACTCCGTAAGGAACGATGTTGAACAGTTTCCCGGAAAAGTTGACAGGCGAACCGTGGGTCAGGTGACCACCGTGGGCGAGGTTCATGCCGAGAACCGTGTCCCCCGGCTGGCAGACCGAGAAGTAGACCGCCATGTTGGCCTGGGAGCCCGAATGGGGCTGGACGTTGGCATGCTCGGCGCCGAACAGCTGCTTGGCCCGTTCGATGGCGAGGTCTTCGGCGATATCGACGAATTCGCAGCCGCCGTAATAGCGCTTGCCGGGATAGCCTTCGGCATATTTGTTGGTCAGTACCGAACCCTGGGCCTCGAGGACCTGCTCGCTGACGAAGTTTTCCGAAGCGATGAACTCCAGGCTGTATTCCTGGCGTTCCGTCTCCTTGCGGATGGCGGCGGCAATTTCGGGATCGAACTGGGCAAGGGAAAGGGACATGGGGCAACCTCCGGATTGAACGTGCACCGCGCCGAGGGCGGGGAGTGCCGAAAAGTGAATGGGCAGGCCGCGGCCTGCCCATGGGACGTATCGGTTAGTTAGGGCTTAAAACCGCCCGCTGCTGATTTCTTCCTCGATCTGGGCGATCTTGTCGAGGCGGCGCTGGTGCCGTCCTCCCTCGAATGGTGTTTCCAGCCAGATGCGCAGCATGGCCAGGGCCCGGTCGCGGTCGAGCACCCGTCCACCCATGACGATGATGTTGGCGTTGTTGTGTTCCTTGGACATCCGCGCGGTGAACTCGTCGCTGATCAGCGCCGCCCGCACCCCGGGGAACTTGTTGGCAACGATCGACATACCGATGCCGGTGCCGCAGATGAGGACTCCGCGGTCGACCTCCCCCCGGGCAATAGCCCGGGCCGCCTTTTCGGCGTAGTCTGGGTAGTCGACCGATTCGCCGTTCATGGTCCCCAGGTCACGCACAGCGATACCATGGGCAGTCAGGTACTCCTTGATAGCGTCCTTGAGCTCCAGTCCGCCATGATCGCTGGCAAGAATGATCATCGGCCTCTCAAACTTTCCGGAACAGCAGGCTGGCATTGGTGCCGCCGAACCCGAAGGAGTTGGAGAGCGCCACCCTGACCTTCGCCTGACGGGCGGTGTTGGGCACGTAGTCGAGATCGCACTCGGGGTCCGGCTCCTGGTAATTGATGGTCGGAGCAACCGCGTCGCGCTCCATGCTCAACAGAGTAAAAACAGCCTCGATGCCCCCGGCCGCCCCGAGCGCATGGCCGGTCATGCTCTTGGTAGAACTCACCATCAGGCGATTGGCATGATCACCAAAAACGCTCTTGATCGCCATGGTTTCGTAGAGGTCGTTGAAGGGGGTCGAGGTGCCGTGGGCGTTGATGTAGTCGACCTCTTCGGGATTGGCTCCGGCGGTCTTCAGCGCCATCTTGATGCAGCGGGCCGCCCCCTCGCCTCCGGGCGCCGGCGCGGTCAGGTGGTAGGCATCGCCGGTCAGGCCGTAGCCACACACCTCTCCATAGATCTTGGCGCCGCGGGCCTTGGCCGCTTCGTATTCCTCGAGGATGACGATTCCTGCCCCCTCGGCCATGATAAAGCCGTCGCGCCCCTTTTCGAAGGGCCGGCTGGCGGCAGCCGGGTCGTCGTTGCGGGTGGAAAGGGCCTTCATAACGTTGAAGCCGGCAATCCCCAGAGGGGTGATGGTCGACTCGGTGCCGCCGGCGATCATCGCATCGGCATCGCCGCGCTGGATCATCCGGAAGGCATCGCCGATCGAGTGGGTGCCGGTGGCGCAGGCGGAGACCGAGGAGACGTTGGGTCCCTTCGCCCCGTAACGGATGGAGATGTGTCCCGGAGCGAGGTTGATGATCAGCATCGGGATGAAGAACGGGGAGATCTTCTTGTAGCCGTTCTCGAGCATCGCCGAATGATACTTCTCGATGGCCGGCAGGCCGCCAAGGCCGGCACCGACCAGCACCCCGACCCGTTCCGCGTTCTCCTCGGTGATCTGCAGCCCTGAATCCTGCATCGCGAGTTCGGCGGCCCCGAGCGCATACTGGATGAAGAGATCCATTTTCTTGATCTCTTTTTTGTCGATGTAGTCTTCGGGGTTGAAATCCTTGACCTCCCCGGCGATCTGGGTCGGCAGGTCACTGGCATCGAAGCGCGTGATGCGATCGATGCCCGAGCTGCCGTTAATCAATGCGGACCAGTTCTTTTCATTCCCGGTGCCAAGGGCGGAGATGACTCCCACCCCGGTAACGACGACTCTACGCATGGCTCTCTCGTTCCTCCGTGAAGGCCGATTCAAACGCAGGCTGAGCAAACCCCGCCAAACTGCCTGAGGCGGCAGACATTATATCCCCAAGGGACCCGCCCCGCCAAGGCAGGGCATTGCAGGGGAGGTGGAGGCAGCGCGAGGCTGCCTCCCCTCCCCTGTTTTACTGCTCAGGAGTGCTCGCTGATGTAGTCGACGGCATCCTGGACGGTCTGGATTTTCTCGGCGTCCTCATCGGAGATTTCGATGTCGAACTCCTCCTCCAGGGCCATTACGAGTTCTACGGTGTCCAGAGAGTCGGCACCGAGATCATCCATGAAGGATGCCTCGTTGGTCACCTGCTCTTCGTCCACGCCAAGCTGCTCAGCAACAATCTGTTTTACCCTTTCCTCAATCGAAGCCATTTGCTTCACCTCCTTGTTGAATGTTGAGCCGATACGGGATCGGTCTGAAACCGGGTTGATGGTTGGCCACGGTTCTTTACATATGCATGCCGCCATTCACCCCAAGGACCTGGCCGGTAATATAGGCAGCCTGGTCGCTGGCGAGAAAGGCAACGCTGAATGCAATATCCTCGGGATTGCCGAGGCGACCGAGGGGGATCTGCTTGACCAGCTCTTCGCGTGCCTTTTCCGGCAGCGCATCGGTCATGTCGGTGACGATGAAGCCCGGGGTCACAGCGTTGACAGTCACGTTGCGCCGCGCCAGCTCACGGGCCACGGACTTGGTCAGCCCGAGCATCCCGGCCTTGCTGGCGCAGTAGTTGGCCTGCCCTGGGTTGCCCATCTCGCCGACCACGGAGGAGATGTTGATGATCCGGCCCGATTTCTGCCTGCTCATCACCTTGGCCGCGGCGCGAGTGCAGAGAAACGCCCCCTTGAGGTTGGTGCCGAGCACCGCATCCCAGTCTTCGTCCTTCATGCGCAGCAGCAGCCCGTCCCGGTTGATTCCGGCATTGTTGACCAGGATATCAAGGCGCCCGAAACGTTCCACGGCGGTGCCGATAAGACTTTCGGCATCGGCAGTCACAGCGACATCGGCGGCCACTGCCAGCGCCTCGCCCCCGGCCGCACTGATTTCGGCAACCAGGGAGTCAAGAGCAGAGGCACTGCGGGCCGAAGCGACGATCCGGGCACCGCGGCTTGCCAGATCCAGACTAATAAGCCGTCCGATTCCGCGGGATGCCCCAGTAACGACGGCAACTTTATCGGTCAACAGCATCCTGGGCAGTTCCTTTCATCATTTCAAAGGGCCTTGAGACTGGAGCTATCCTCGACATTCTGCGCTGTCACCCCCTTAAGGATACGCTTGACGAGGCCGGCAAGCACCTTGCCGGGACCAATTTCAATAAAGCGGTCGACCCCGAGCTGGTTCATCGTCTGCACCGATTCGTCCCAGCGCACCGGCGCACTGACCTGAGTCACCAGCAAGTCCCGGACCCGGGCCTCATCCCGGTTAGGCTGCGCTTCGACGTTGGTCACCACCGGCACCTGGAGGGGCGCGACTGCGATGCCGGCCAGCACCTCTCTCAATCGTTCCCCGGCCGGCGTCATCAGCGCACAGTGGAAAGGCGCGGAGACCGGCAGTGGCAGGGCACGCTTGGCACCGCGCGCCTTGGCCAGTTCCATGGCCCGCTCAACCGCTCCCGCATGCCCGGCGATAACCACCTGCCCGGGACTGTTGAAGTTGGCCGGACCGACAATTTCGCCCTGAGCGGCTTGCTGGCAAACGGCTTCGAGATCGGCCCCTTCCAGACCGAGAATCGCCGCCATTGCTCCAACGCCAACCGGCACCGCCTCCTGCATGAAGGCACCGCGTAGGCGCACGGTGCGAACCGCGTCGGCAAAACCCAGGGCGCCGGCGCAAACCAGCGCCGAATATTCGCCCAGGGAGTGTCCGGCGGCATAATCGGGGACCAGGCCTGTCTCCTGCGCCAGAACCCGCAATGCCGCAATGCTGGTAGTGAGGATCGCCGGTTGGGTATTGGTGGTCAACCTGAGCTCGTCCTCCGGACCGTCATAACAAAGCCGCGCCAGGTCGAACCCGAGAGCATCGTTGGCTTCGGCAAAAACCTCGCGCGCCACGGGGAAGTTCTCGGCGAGCTCTTTGCCCATGCCGGCATATTGGGAGCCCTGGCCGGGAAAGACGAAGGCGATCATGGTTGGCATTGTCTCCTGTAATTGAAATCGGCCCGTGCTACCAGCGCAGCAGCGCCGATGCCCAGGTCAGCCCGCCGCCGAAGGCATCGAGCAGGACCAGGTCCCCGGCCTTGAGGCGCCCGGTCCGATTGGCCTCGTCGAGGGCGATCGGAATCGATGCGCCGGACGTATTGCCGAATCGTTCGACGTTAACAAACACTTGATCGTCGCGCAAGCCTAGACGCTTGGCGGTGGCATCGAGAATCCGTTGATTGGCCTGGTGGGGAATAAAAAGGTCGACATCCTCAGCACTGCAGCCGTTGGCCTCCAGGGCTTCGACCGCCACTTCATGCAGGGAGCGGACGGCAATCTTGAAAACCTCGTTCCCCTGCATCTTCAAAAACGGCAGGCGCGCCGCGATCCCCTCGGCAGATGGAGGATGGACGGATCCGAAGCCGGGTTGATGGAGGAGCTCCCAATAGCTGCCATCCGCATGCAGATGGGTCGAAAGGATGCCACGGGTACCTTGCTGTCCCTCCAGAATCACCGCACCGGCGCCGTCCCCGAACAGGACACAGGTGTTGCGGTCCTCCCAGTCGACCAGTCGGGTCAGAATTTCGGCACCGATCACCAGCGCGCGGCGAATCTGGCCGCTTTCGATCTGGCTGACGGCATTGGCCAGGGCGTAAAGAAAACCACTGCAGGCCGCAGAGACATCAAAGGCTGCCTGACCGCGGGTCCCGAGTTTGTGCTGCACCAGGCAAGCAGTGGCCGGCCAGGGATAATCTCCGCTGATCGTACCGACCACGATCAGGTCGATATCGTCGGCCGTCAATCCCGCCATATCCAGGGCCTGCTTGGCGGCTTTCGTCGCCAGGTCCGAGGTCGCTTCCCCGTCCGCGGCGACGTGGCGCTCGCGGATCCCGGTGCGGGTCACGATCCATTCGTCACTGGTATCGAGAATTTTCTCGAGATCGGAATTGGTCAGGACCTTTTCCGGAACATAGGAGCCGGTGCCAATGATACACGCCTTGGTCACTGCTCTACCCCTGCTTTTCGGGAACCGACGGGCGCCGCTTGTGCGGTTTCGCCGTTCCCGGCGGTAGGGACACCGTCGGGAGTAACCATTTGCAGTTGGGCGGCGAGTCGCCCGTTCACATTCTGCAGCACCGCTTCCCGAGCCATGTGAATGGCATTCTTGACGGCCAAGACGTTCGACCCCCCATGGCAGATCATGCCCGTCCCCTCGATGCCGAGCAAGGGAGCGCCGCCGTATTCGGCGTAGTCGACCCGTTTGCGGAACGCCCTGAGCGCCGGGCGAGCCAACAAAAACCCCACCTTGGCCAGCAAACGACCACCGATCTCGCGGCGCAGCATAGTGAAGATCGCTTCCGCCAATCCTTCGGAAACCTTGAGGACGACATTGCCGACGAAGCCGTCACAAACGATGACGTCGACCTTGCCATTAAATATATCCCGCCCTTCGATGTAGCCGACGTAATTGAAGGGAGCGGCGGCCAGCAGACGATGGGCTTCCCGGGTCAGATCGTTTCCCTTGCTGGCCTCTTCGCCATTGGACAACAGTCCCACCCGTGGCCGCTCCTTGCCGAGCACCTGGCGGGCGTAGACATCACCCATCAAGGCGAATTGCGCCAAGTGTAACGGCTTGCAATCCACATTGCCGCCGACATCGAGAACCAGCGACTGGCTGTGCAGGTTCGGAAGGATGGTGGCGATTGCCGGGCGGTCAATACCCTTGACCCGCTTGAGAACGAACATCCCGGCGGCCATGGTGGCCCCGGAATTGCCGGCGCTGACCACCGCCGAGGCGGTCCCCTGCTGGACCAGGCTGAACGCCACCCGGATCGAGGAATCCTTCTTCTTGCGCACCGCATCCGAGGCGGAGTCGTGCATTCCCACCACCTCGCTGGCGTGGTGGATGCGAACATCCAGATCCCGGGTATTGTGCTTTTTCAATTCGTCGGCGACCCGGACCTGGTCGCCGACAAGGATAATGGGGATGTCCCATTCCCTGGCGGCGGCAACGGCCCCCTCGACCTCCACGGCGGGGGCATTATCCCCGCCCATGGCGTCAACCGCAACGATGATGCGTTCTTTCAAGCCGGCCCTCTGATTATTCTTCGCTGGCGACGACTTCTTTACCTTTATAAGTCCCGCAGCTCGCGCAGACCCGGTGGGGTTGCTTGGGCTCTTTGCATTGCGGACAGATCGAGATTCCAGGCGCATTGAGCGCGTCATGGGCACGACGCATGTCGCGTTTCGATTTGGAGGTTTTCTTCTTGGGTACTGCCATGATTCTGTTCTCCTTATGCCGGTCAGAGCCGGGCGTTGTGCTTGGCGATGCCGGAAACCGGGCAGTCCCGGCCTGGCATCCTTCCGAGTTCAGGAACAGCCCTAGCCGTCCCCGTCACGTTCGATTTTGATATCTTTAAGATTTCCAAACCGGTTATTGAAAACCGGCGGTTGGCAATTGCAGGTTTCGCGATTCAGGTCGGCACCGCACTGGGGGCAAAGCCCGCGGCAATCGGGCCGGCACAGCGGCTGCAGGGGCAAGGCGATGATCACCTGTTCCTGAATGGCTTCGCGGAGGTCGATATCCTCTCCGGTATAGGGGATCAGCCCCATCTCCTCGGCAGATAGCTCGATTTCCTGATCGGTATCTTCCTCGGTGACGATCGGCTGATCCTTGCTGAAGGTCAGGGCAAAGCGGGACTCCAACGACAAGGGGACGGTCTCCAGGCAACGGCTGCACGGCATGCTGGCCACGGCCTTTACCACTCCTTCGACTTCGATCAGCTCGGCGATTCGCTGCACGCGACCGGTCACCAGGACCGGCCCCTCGAAGCGCACCTCGGCCTGTTGCTGGAGATCCTCGAGAGCTGGGAAGGTTTCAGGCGGCTCGCGATAATCGAGCGCCAGCCCCACTTCCTTGATATCGTCAACGTGAAGTTGCACCCGTCGTGCCTCCCTCCCCCGGAAAAAGAGCCGCCAGTATAAAGACTAACCCCCGATTGTCAAGGGAATTCCCCGGCCCTTCGCCCCCGAGCGGAAGTTTCTGTATTAGCCTAATCCCGGGGAATTTGCAAGGACAATTTTCCCCTTTTACGGTAGCCCCAGGGTTGCAATTCCTGGCCACATACGATAGAAAATTTCCGCCTCGGCGCAAGGAGACGATCCCTATGGATAATACCCGTATCAGCAGGTCGATGGGCCGGCTTCACGGCATCATGCAAACTCTGCGCGGTCCCCAGGGCTGCCCGTGGGATGCCCTGCAGACCACCCATTCCCTCAAGCCCTACCTGCTGGAAGAGACCTATGAACTTCTGGAGGCCCTGGACGACAACGACCCCTCCCAGATCAGGGACGAATTGGGCGACCTCCTTTTGCAGATCGTGTTTCATGCCCAGATCTTTGCGGAGCAGGCCCTTTTCGACCTGGCGGACGTCGCCGACGCCATCAGCGACAAGCTTGAGCGCCGCCATCCCCATGTCTTCGGCGATCTCACCGAAACGGAAATTCCTGCCCTCAACCGCCAATGGGACCGCATCAAGGCCGGTGAAAAAGGATCCCGGTCACGGTCAGCCTCGCCCCTGGACGGCATTCCTGCGACGCTGCCCGCACTTGCCCGAGCCGCCAAATTCCTGGAGCGGACCAGTCGGGGAGAGGTCACGGCAACCGAAGACGCAAAGTCAAAGGCCGGGGCCGCCTTGCGGGCAAGTCACCAGCGGCTAGCCCGATTGGTCGAGAGCGGCAAGGATCATGCTTCGCTGGAAACGGTCTTTGGCGATTTCCTGCTGGCAGCTGTCACCTGGGGCAGGAGTTTTGACCTGGACGCTGAACAGGCCCTGCGCCAGGCTCTTGATCGCGTAGCCGAAGGAAATGTTTGCCCCCCTCAAAATGCAACAGATTGAATCTTGCTGCGGCAGGAAACCCGCCCAGGGTCCATGGCCTTTTCTCCCCCTTCTTGCCCTTACCTGGAATGGTTGAAATTTATCCGTGCTGAAAAAACCTAAACTCTTCAAGGCCCTGCTTCCCTTTTCCACAAATTCTGTGGAAAAGGTGTTCAAAAACCTGTGAATTTCCCCCTGCCTCCTGCCGATTTTAGGGCTCCTGCCTCCTTGCCCACAATTTAGGCAAATTAATTTCCTTTTTATTTTCAATAAGTTCCACGTATCGCCGCGACACGAACAAACTAGGCTGAGTTATTCACCGGAGTTTACGGCCGTTGGGAACCCCCGCCTCAGCGCATTCATCCAGCGGCCCTCATCAAACAGCAAATGCCCGAAGGCCGGTTTCGGGCATTGACACCTGCGAAAAAAAGTTCTCTGAATGTCGTTTCAGGGTGTCAGGGATGCGGAGAGAAAGTGGATCGGGGGTAAAGCAGGTGAGGATGTTTCACCCGTTTGTTTCTCATCGAGCGTTGTTGCGGAGGCAATGGCCCTATCCGGCTGCGAATTTTGGATTTTCGGAAGAGGCGGTGCCACGGACCCATCATGAACAACCGCCTGGGCAATGAAAACGATCCCCAATGCCATCGGCAGAGCGACATGGGAAACGAAGTACATGATCAGCCCCGGGACCGTCCCCATAGACGTTTCATGGCGGTCAGGCAGAAAAACTCATCTTCGCGCAGATAGCGCCCCAGAGAGACCGCACCGACATAGAGAGCGAAGAGTCCCATGACCAGACAAACTGTTCATCGGCAGGATCTCCACGAAATTAATCTTGCTAACAGCCTATCGGTTTTTAGGGGGAAGTCGATGGGCTAAAAAAAGCAGCCACGGATCTGCGTCCTTGGCTGTCGTTGAGCATGATTTGAGGATGCCCCTCAGTTTTCGGTCAGGAAATGCTCCTCATAGAGATCTTCCAGTTGCTGAAGATGCCGGCTTTCATCATTGGCGATGCGTTCAAACAGGTTACCCATCGGCGCTCCGCTGCAGCCCCTGGCCATGCGCCGATAAAAATCGAGGGAGCCTTTTTCCAGATGAATGGCATACGCCAAGGCCTGGCGCCCATCGGCTTCGGGGTGCAGGGATTTTTTTTCAAGGACATAGTCAAGATTCATGGTCGGCACCGGAGCATCCAGCGCATGCCCTTCAATCTGCCCCTCGACCAGGGCCTTCTCCAGTTGATATTTGTGATCCAGCTCATCGAGAGCCGCATCCTTGAGAATCAACTGGGCCGCCCGGTCGCGGACGATCCGCAAGGCGCCAAGATAGTGGCGAAAGCCCTCTTCCTCCATCTTGACCGCCATCTCGAGGGCGGCCTCGAAAGTGTAACAGGCCTGTTCCGGTTGCGTCATGCGCTTCTCTCCTGAATGAATTTAATAGATAACGATATATCCGTGACGATCAGCAATCCGGGAGATTTCAAGGACATCGGCGATGCGATAGTCCTCGCCGTCGAGGGTGAAGATATACCCGCCCTCGGGCAATTCCCGGGCAAGACTGATTAAATATTCGAAACTGGCCGTTTTTATGGTTTCCATATTCATTCTCCGCGATAACCGTTTCGGGAGTATATTAAATACCATATCGGCAATCGGCAGACAACTCCCGGCCCTTACTCGCCGACAATCTTCACCAGCACCCGCTTGCGGCGCCGGCCATCGAATTCCCCGTAAAAAATCTGCTCCCAGGGACCGAAATCGAGACGTCCGCCAGTAACCGCCACCACCACCTCGCGCCCCATCAGGCTGCGCTTGAGGTGGGCATCGCCGTTATCCTCACCCGTCTGGTGATGGTGGTACTTCCTCCGCGGGGCGGCGGGAGCCAGTTCCTCCAGCCAGGCGGCAAAATCCCGGTGCAGGCCGCTTTCGTCGTCATTGATAAAGACCGAAGCGGTAATATGCATTGCATTGACCAGGCAAAGGCCCTCGCGAATCCCGCTCTTTTCCAGACATGCGGCCACATCTGCGGTAATATTAAGAAAACCGTTGCGGGTCGGCAACTGAAACCAGAGTTCGCTGCGCCAAGACTTCATCGTCTGTGCTCCCTGCAGTTGACGTGCAGTGATTGCCAAATCCGGGCTGGCGTGTTAAATACAGTCGCCAACCTTGGGAACAATATTTGCGAACCGGTTATCAATATGCGTTTTTCCCTGATCGCCATCTATGGAATTCTGTTGCTCGGCCTGGTCCCGTTGGTTGGTTGTCACCACCGGGATGAGGCGGCTGTCGTTCCGGAAACCAGCCAGCTCCAGGCCCTTCGACCGACCTCCCACCGTGAGCTGGAGGACTTTTTCGCCAGCAAGAATTACAATTGGAACACGGTCCCCGACGGGGTGCCCCTGTTTATCCTCGAAACCCTCCCTGCGGATCTCCACCAGGTTGACAAAATTACCGAGAAAAAGCACATTTTCTTCCTGTCCCTGTTGCCAATGGTGCTTCTCGCCAACGACGAAATCCTTGCCGAACGGCAGCACCTGGAACAGGTTCTCGACAAATTCGACCGCGAGGGGGAAGTCTCTGCCGAGGAGATGGATCAACTGGTCGGGTTCGAAAAGGAATACGGTGTCGAGGGGGACATCCTCCACGACCCCGATTTGCGCAACGACCTCAAGGGACGAATCGACGTCATTCCCCCGTCGCTGGTGCTGGCCCAGGCAGCAACGGAATCGGCCTACGGAACCTCCCGCTTTGCCCGTCGCGCCAACAATATTTTCGGGGAGTGGACCTTCGTTCCCGGTGCCGGACTTGTCCCCCGGAAGCGTCCTGAAGGCGAAACCTATGAAGTCCGCCGCTTCCCTACGGTCGCCGCCTCCCTCTACTCTTACATGAAGAATATCAACACCAACCGGGCCTACCGGGGGTTCCGCCACCA
This sequence comes from uncultured delta proteobacterium, assembly GCA_963806685.1. Classification (GTDB taxonomy): domain Bacteria; phylum Desulfobacterota; class Desulfuromonadia; order Desulfuromonadales; family DDH964; genus DDH964. The sequence continues at coordinate 47,972 of CAWDZB010000005.1, read as the reverse complement.
GCGGGCCCAGTTGCGCGCTGCCGGCCAGCCGCTGCGCGGTCTCGACCTGGCGGCCGGTCTCGAACGCTATTCGATCCGCGGTCTGGAGTATGTCGACGAGCTACGGCAGATCATCCGCCGTAACCGCCTCACCCGCCTCTCGGCTGCCGCCCTCCGCTCAGGCGCCGACGGCAAAGGGCTCCTTTCCTCCTGTTACTTCAGTCACCGCTGCCGCCTTGCCGCAGATGAAACCAGGGCTGACTGAACCAATACCACGTCCCGTCGATTCCCTGGGCGGTCAGGGTGTACTTGTTGCGCCGGCCGCTCAGCGAATGGTCGGCGGTGACCAGCTCCTCTCCCGGCGATCCCGCCACCGGCTCCACCCGGCAGCTGTTCTCACCCTGGACAAAACAGCGCAGCCCGCGCAGCTCGATTCCGGTCCCGTCAATGCGCAGCTGCAGTAACGGCGGTCCGCAGGATGGTCCGGCCAGCACCGGCGATGGCGGCTCCAGAATCGTCACCGGCAGGGCCCGCATACTGGCCTTGTCCCGAAATTCAGTCAAGGGTGGCATAGTCGCCGCCCATCGGGAACCGGGGCAGCGCGAACCGGTCGCTCCCCTCCCAGACCACCCCCGATTGCTGGCCCACCGCCCCCAGAAAACCCTCCTGTCGAACCAAGGCCTGAAGCTCGGGAGAGAACTCGCCGAAGGGATAGGCGAAAAGTTGCGGCGAACGCCCCAGTTCCCGGGAAAGGGCCTGCTGGGCCCGGCGGATATCGGCCGTTACCCGCGCTCGCCAGGCCTCCTCCCCTTCCCCGCGGCGATGCTCGAGCAGGTAATCGTGGGTAGCGCTGTGATTGCCGATTTCCACCCCTTCCGCGGCCAGGGCCCTCAGCTCGCCCCAAGTCAGGTAGCCGGGGGCCCCCACAGAATCGGTGTTGACAAACAGGGTGACCGGATAGTGGTAGCGGCGAAGCAGCGGCATACCACCCTCGAGGAAGGAACGGAAGGCATCATCAACGGTCAAAACGACGCAACCCTCGGGCAAGGGCTCACCGGTGGCCAGGCGGCGAACGACATCTCCCAGCGGCAGGACCGGCCGGCCCTCATCCTTGAGCCAGGCCAGTTGGGCCGCAAAGGCCTCCAGCGAAATATTGGTCGAGGGGTAGCGAGGGTCACCGAAGCGGTGGTAAATGAAGATATTGGCCTCGCCTGTGGAACCCGAGGCAACCGCCGCTGCCGGCAGCAAGGCGCAGCAGCCCCACAGGAAAAGCCCGAGCAGGGGCAGAACCAGATCCCGGCTCACTCTTTAGCGCCTTCCTTGACCCGGCTGCGCAGGTAGCGGCGAATCCGGTTGCGGGCTTTGGGGGTGACCGCCCATTCCAGCCACTTGGGGAGCACGGCCGGCGTTTCGCCGCGTTCGATGGCGACCTGATCGCCATCCATCAACCGGGATTTGAGCAGCCGGGTCTGGCCATTGATGCGGGCCCGGAGGGCATACAAGCCGAGTTCCTCGTGGATATCGAAGGCGAAATCCAGGGCACTGCTCCCCTCGGGGAGGGTGCGGATTTCCCCGCGCGGCGTGTAGACCTGGATTGAGGCGGAAGCCAGCCGCAGACTTTGCATATCAAAGGCGGACTCCCCTTCGAGCAGGGAATGCATCAGTTCCCGGAAGTTGGCACGGCGGAATTCGAAACCGGGAGCGAGCACCCCCGATTCGTTGAAGCGGGCCAGCTTGCGGGTGGTAATTTCAACCCGGACTCGATTTTCTCCCGCCTGCACGGTGGTCTTCAGCGCCTGGTAGCCGAACGGGGAAGGAATATTGAGATGATCACGCAACTTGCCGGGGATGGAGGGATAGAGACCGTGCAGGAGACCGAGGGCGAGGTAGGCGTCCATGGTCCGGTCGACCTGGATTTCCAGAGTGTAGAGGGCGGCCAGGCCACGCCCCATGGTCTGCGAACCGGCGATGGAGAAGGGGCGCCAGCGATCCCGGAGCAGGACCGGAACCTTGTGGTGCTCGCAGCTGTTGTTGATTCCCGCACGAAGCTTACGCAGGGCGGGTTCAAACTGCCGCTGGACCTGGCCGATGGTCGCCCGGAAGCGTTCGGCACGGCGGGGATAGAGAATCGCCAGCGACAACGCGTCGAGTTCAGAGGCCACCAGCCCCATACCCAGATGGCGCGCCAGGGGAACGTAGACGGAGCGGGTCTCTTCGGCAATCAATGATTGTTTCTGGGGATTCAGGGCGCTGATGGTCTGCAGGTTGTCCATCCGATCCCAGAACTTCAGGCAGAGGACCCGCACATCCTCGATGGCGGCCAGCAGTTGCTTGCGATAGGTCTTTTCCTTGAGGGCCTGGCGGTTCAGCCGTTCGTCGGCGGCCTTGGTCAACCCGTTGACCAGCAGCGCCACCTCGGACCCGAACTCGGCTTCGACTTCCTCCAGGGTAACCGGTGTATCTTCGACCACATCATGAAGAATGGCCGCCATGATAGAGGCGAAATCCATCCAATGCCGGGCCGCCAGATGGGCGACGCGTAGCGGATGGTAAAAATAGGGCTCTCCCGACTTGCGCGCCTGGCCCGCATGGGAGATCCGGGCCAACTCCAGCGCCCGCTGCAGCACATCGATCCCCCGATCGAGTTCGGACTCGCTCAATCCCCCTCCGTAATGAGTGACCAGCAGCTCCATGATTTCGTTGATCAGGCGCTGCTGCTGGCGCTCGATCGGATTGTTCCGTGTCATATTCATCCAAGACCCATGGCAAACGGGGAGATCCGGGGTTCCGGGGAAATTCATCTTAGTCGAGATCGTTATCTGCCGCAAGCTCCTTGCCTTCAGCACAAGTCCGAAACCAGGCGCCATCAGCGGCGACGAAGTTCGGTGAAATACTCTGTCAATCTGCGCAGCAGCAGTTTGCCCGGCAGCCAGGCGGCGACCTGCCGCTGATAAGCCCGGTAGGGCGGGCCGTAAAGCTGCAGCAGGCGCCGCTCCTCCAAGTGGGCGCCGAACACCATGTAGACCGACAACAGCAGGGCGGTCATCAGACCCAGCCGGTCGAGGTTTCGTCCCCAGATCACCAGCAGGGCGGCAAGATACCAGGGATGGCGAACCACGCCGAGAACGCCACCGGTGACCAGCGGCGGGGTGGTGGGCGTAGCTCCCCGGCGCGGGGGCAGGCCCAGAAACTCGCGCAGCGGGTAGACCCGGGCGCCGCCCCAGAAGAGCAGCAGCGCCGCTAACCAGCCGGCGCTCTGCAACAGCTTCCAATACCCGGACCAGATCAGCAGCGGGCGGCCGGCCGGCTGCTGGAGCTGCCACCAGGCCAGGGGGAGCAGGCTGACCGCCGCAAACAGGTTGTAGAGCAATCGGTAGCTCCCGGCAAGAAAAGGAAACCGCTGCTCCATCCAGACCCGGACGACGGGACGCGCCAGCCAGGAGTGGAGACCGCACCAGAGTCCCCAGGCCGCAACCAGCAGTGCCGCTTCAGTCATCTTCGGCTGCCGGTTGGAAGGTCATTGCCGCCTCGCCATCGCTGTCGCGCCGAATCAGCAGCGAGCCCCGCCAGCGCTCCTCGTCCGGCATGGGAAAGTCCTCGCGGAAATGGGCGCCCCGGCTTTCCTCGCGCCGGAGGGCCGCGGTCAACAGCAGCCGGGCGGTGGCGAGCATGTGCCGGGTTTCCCACCACAGGTGCGACGCAAGGTCCCGGCGACCGGAGGCGAACTGATCGCAGAGCACCTCCAGTTCGGAGAGTCCCAGGCTCAGTCCCGGACCGCTGCGCGCCACTCCGGCCCGCTCCTGCAGCAGAGCGCGCAGCCGCCGGCGGATCTCTTCAGCATCGTTGCCGTTGCCCGTTGCCATCGAGGGTGCAAGAGCCGGGCGGAGTTGCCGCGGAGTCGCCCCTGTGGCACCGGCCGCCGCCCTGCCTGCCCGGCGGCCGAAGACCAGGGCCAGCCCGTCACCGGTCATCTCGCGGGTGTTGTTGCTCGAGGCAAAGAGGCGACCGCCGCCCCCGCTGGCGAGCACGACACTGGTCGCCTGCAAGCGCTGCAGGTGCCCGGTACGATCGAGGGTCAGCACCCCGCCGACCCGGCCGCCGCCCACCAGCAGGTCGACCGCGCTTTGCCACTCCACCAGCCGCACCCCCGCGGCGGCGGTCGCCGCCAGCAGGGGGAGGGTCAGGCTCAAGCCGGCGGTGGCCAGCGGCAATCCCGCCAACTGCGGACGGATGGTCAGCGGCCGGCTGAATCCGGGAACGAGTCCGCGCAGCGGCTTGCCCTCCTGCTCCAACCAGGCGACGTCAAAATCGACGCAGGTATTCGAGCAGCACCGGAGCGTCGGCGGCGAGGGCCCGGACCAATTCCGGCTCGCCGATTTGCGCGCCACCGCGCAGGGTATCATGGACAAAGAGTTCGGTTTCGGCAGGTTCGCCGCTGAAGGGCCCGGAAAGGTTGCCGGCCGCGACCAGGGAGTTGCCGCTGCGCCCCGGACGACATTTGCAAAGGACGGTCACGCGCGCCCCGGCGCGGGCCGCCTCGAGGGCGGCGCTCAGTCCGGCCAGCCCCGCGCCGACCACCAGGACATCGCTGTTGTCCACTGCCTGCCTAACCCGGCGGCCAGCCCAGCTCCCGACCGCCGAGGAGATGGAAGTGAAGATGCCACACCGACTGGCCGGCCCCCTCGTTGCAGTTGTTGACGATGCGGAAGCCATCGTCGGCAAACTCCAGGTCGTGGGCAATCTTCCCGGCGACCTGGTGGATGTGCCCAATCAGGTCGTTGTCGGCGGTGGTCAGGTCGAGGGTGGTGCGGATGTGCTTGCGGGGCACGAGGAGGTAGTGATGCGGCGCCTGGGGATTGACATCCACCAGCGCCACCACCCGGTCGTCCTCGTAGACACACTTGCCAGGAATCTCCCCGGCGAGAATTTTACAGAAGATGCAGTTGTCCACTGTCGTCGTTCCTTTCCTGGATGCTGTGGGGAGGCAGTCCTCGGCTTTCCTCGAGGGGGATGACGTGCCAGCGATCGCGGGCAGCCCGTTTCAGCAGCTGCTCGTCATGGCTGAAAAGGATGATCTGATGTTCCCTGCTCAGCCGTTCGAGCATCTTCAGCGCTTCGCCCATCCGGCCTCGGTCGAGATTGACCAGCGGGTCATCGAGGATCAGCGGCAGGTGGCGGTCCCGGGCCAGACGCCGGGTCAGGGCGAGGCGGACGGCCAGCCGGCAGGCGTCGACAGTACCGTGACTGAAGCGTTCCAGCGGCTGCCAGCTGTTCCCCTTGCTGCGCAGGGCAAAGGCGAAATGCTCGTCGCAGCGCACCTCGGCATAGCGGCCGCCGGTGAGCAGCCGCAGCGACTGGCCGAGTTCATCGCCGAAGCGGGTGAAGTGGACCTGGTGGTATTCGTCCACCGCCCCGCCAAGCAGGTCGATGCTCAGAGCCAGGACATCCCGCCGGTGACAAAGTTCTGCTTCCTGCGCCCGCAGCTGCTGCACTTCCTCCGCCAGCGCCTCGGCGGCGAGCAGCTCCCCCTGGAGAGCAGTCTCTTCCTCCATCAGCCGCAGCAGCTCGGTTTCGTGCCCGGAGATGGTTGTTTCCAACGCTTCCAGGCGCGCCTCGGCTTCGGGGAGTTCCTCCAGGGGAAGGAGGTTGGCCGGAAGCTCGGCGCCAGCCGCTGCCGCTGCCGCTGCCGCTGCTGCTCCGGCTGCGGCGGCCGAGGCCGGCGGCTGGGAGGCCAGCGCCTCCAGGGCGCCTTCAATGGCGTACAGGCGCTCGTTTTGACGGCGCGCCCGTTCGAGGTTCTTCTGCATCCGCGCCACCTGTACCGCCGAGGGGGACAGGCCGAGAGCTTCGAAACGGTCGTCGAGGGCGGCAAGCCGCTCCTGAGCAGCCTCCCGCTGCTGCTCGAGGATGGTCCCCTGCCCTTTTAGATGCCCCCGCTGGGCGCGGATCACTCCCGCCCGCCAGAGGACCAGCCCCCAGCCAACGCCGCACAGCGTCAGTGCACCCACCATCGTCCCCCAGAACCAGGCGGGGAACTGCCAGGCCACCCCGCCGACGATCAAGGAGAGGAGTACATTGCTGGCAGCGGCCGACCGCCAGGGGAGTTTCGGCACCTTGGCCAGGGACTGGCGAAGGCGGGCAGTCTCCCCCCTAACGCCACCAGTTCCTGGCGGATCTCCGCCGCTTCGGCAAGGAGCACCGGCAGTTCGTCGGGGATCGGCTGGGGGAGCCCGGTCTTCTGATATTGGCGGCGCAGTTCCTCCTGTTCCTTGAGCAGTTCGGCCACCTCCGCGGAAGGGACGGCGGGATGGGCGGCGACCGCCTCGGGCTTTTCTAGGCGTCCCCACTGCTGGCGGGCCCAATTCAGATAGCGGTTTCCTTGGCGAAAGTCCTCCCGTTCCGCTTCGAGGCGGGCGCGCAGCTCGCCGATCCGCCCCTGCAGCTCCCGGGCGCCGGCAATCAGGGTTGCCGCTTCCTGCTGCTGCCTTTCCAGTTCGGCCAGGCGGGCACGGAGGGTCTCCAGTTCCCGGTCCCGGGTCCGGTCCCGCCCCCAGGGGTTTTCCCGGGTCAGAGCGAAGTAGTCTTCACCGAGGGTCGCGAGAACCTGTTCGTAGTCGGTATCAACGGCTCCGGTCAGCAGGCTGCGCACGCGGGTAGCAAAGCCGTCCCCGCCGCCGACCTCGAGCGCCCCTTGGCCGAAGAACAGGGAGGCCCGGAACAACTCCTCGTCGGCGACCCCGAACCAGCGGCTCAGCCGATCCAGGTAGTCGGCCCGGCTCGCCCCGCGCCCCCGCGCCGGCGCCTTGCCGGAAAAGCTGTCGAGGACCTGGTAGAGATCGTCCCGCTCCACCAGTTCCGTCTGGTCGCTGAGCAGGTCGCGCTCGATGCGCACGGTGCGTTGGCCGCTCTCCAGGACCAGGGCGGCCCGGCATTCGCCGGGGCGACCCCAGGGGCGGTACCGGTCGGCGTTGCCGCTGCCGAACAGAACCGCCGGTATCGCCTCGACCAGGGTCGATTTGCCGGCTTCGTTGGGCCCGACCACCAGGTTGAGACCACGGCGGAATTCGAAGTTGCGATCGCTGAAGCGGCCAAACGGTTTCAGCTCCAGGTGGCGCAGGATCATCGTACCCCTCCCTTGGGAAAGACCCCCAGTCGACCAAGAATTTCCCGCAGTGCCCCTTCCAGCAGCGCGCCCTCCTCTTCACCGGCCGCCCCAAAGCGCTCCAGAAACCGCCGCAGGCAGAGACCGCGCACCGTGTCTTCTTCGGCCAATCGCGCCACCAGGCGGCTGGCCGCAAGCCGGGTCCGATTAACCAGCTCGAGAAAAAAACAGTCTCCTCCGGCCGCTTGCCGCAGGGCGGACAGCTCGAGGGGCTGTTCCACAGGTCCGGACAGGGTCAGCTGGACGGCCGCCCGGGGCTCCAGCGCCTGCCGAACCAGAGCCAGGAGTTCCCCTTCCTCCTCTCTGCCGCTCAGCTCGATACTGCGCACCAACAATTGCCGGCTCTCGGTCGGCAGGGCCTCGACCCTGCAGCCCTCTGCTCCCATCTCGACCAGGGCCGCGAAGCAGGGACCGGGCTCGGAGAAGTCGCGCCCTTCCGGCGCCCCGGGACGGCAGCCATAAACGGTTCCATCCCGCTCCAGCAGCTTGAATTCGCCCCGGCCGCCGAGTGCCAGGTAGGCGGGTCGGAAGCTCTCATCAAAAGTCCCGGGGAAGGCTTCCGATTCCCCGGCGGCGACAACGATGTCGATCCCTCCGGGCAACGGCACGGAAGGCGCGGCACCGGCGACGACGAACCGCACCCGTTGCCCGCCCACCTCGATCTCCCGCATCCCGCCATTGGCGGGGAGGATGGTTCCCGGCAGCTCCTCGCGGCGGTAGACCGCATCGGCGGTCAGCCCCATCTCACCGGCACCGGGCAGGAGCACCGGCAAAATACCGGCCTCGGCCAGGGTCTTCAGACCGGCCTGCACCCGCTGCAGGCAGTCCCGCTCCGGTCGCGGCGTGGCAAAGAGATCGCCGGCGACCAGGAACACATCCACCTGCTCGCGACGCGCCGTCTCCAGCAGACGTTCAAAGGTATGGAAAAAATCCTCGCGGCGGGGTCCCGCCTGGGGACCGAAGGCGGTCAGCGGTGCACCGAGGGAGAGTCCGGAGGTATGCAGAAGTCTCAGCATGAATCGAGCAGTCCCCTTGGAAAGGATTGCGGTTAGCCACTCGGACTGGGCCGGAGCAGCGCAGCCTGGCCCGGTAGCCGGTTAGGACTCCCGGGCCAGGCCGATCAGGAATTCCCGGTTCCCCTTGGGGCCGAGGATCGGGCTTTCGACGACCCCCAGCACCCGGCAGCCGAGGGTCTCGGCGGTCTCCCGCACCTGCTCGACGACCCGCCGGTGCTGGCCGGCATCCCGTACCACCCCTCCCTTGCCGACCTCACCGCGCCCGACCTCAAACTGCGGCTTGATCAGGGCGACGATGGTAGCTGCCGGAGTGAGCAGCGCCAGAGTCGCCGGCAGAACCTTGTCGAGAGAAATGAAGGACGCATCGATGACCGCCAGCTGCGGCCGCTCGGAGAGTGCTTCGGGAGTGAGGTCGCGGATGTTGGTCCGTTCCAGGTTGACCACCCGCGAATCCTCCCGCAGCTTCCAGGCCAGTTGGCCGTAGCCGACGTCGACGGCATAGACGCGGGCCGCCCCGCGCTGCAGCAGGCAGTCGGTGAAGCCGCCGGTGGAGGCACCGACATCGATGGCGACCAGGCCGGCGACGGGGAGACCGAAGGCATCGAGACCGGCTACAAGCTTTACCCCGCCGCGGGACACGAAGGGGATATCCTCCCCCTTCAGGCGCAGCTCGGAATCGGCGGCAACCTGGGTCCCGGCCTTGTCGACCGCGTGGTCGCCGACCACCACCTTCCCGGCGAGGATCAGGGCCCGCGCCCGTTCCCGGGACTGGACCAGGCCGCGGCTGACCAGCAGCTTGTCGAGTCGCTCTTTCTTCACCATGCGGGGCACTCCGGACAGTGGCACAGACTAGCACAGGGGCATGCCAGCGGGCAATCACCGGGAGAGCACTAACTTTCCTGGTAATGTCCCTTTTTCATTTCCAGCTCCCTGGCGTAGCGGGCCAGCATGGCGCGCCGCGAGAGCATGAACAGCACCTTGCCCGGGTTGTCGGGCGCGACCACCGGCAGTTCCTCGAAGCCGTGGCTGGTCAGCTTTTGCAAGGCATCGTTCATCGAGTCGCCCGGTTCGCAGGAGACCACCTGGGAGTTGGCGATGTCACTGGCGCAAACCAGGCCGGGGGGAATCTCCTCGTCGAGAATCCGCCGGATGTCATTGACCGAGAAGATCCCGTTCATCCTGCCCTCGGCATCGACAACCGGGTAATAAGCACCCTCAGCGCGAGCGATGCGCAGCAAGATGTCAGGCAAGAGGAGATTTTCGGGGATCAGCGTCGGCAGGTGCCCCAGATCAACCATGTCGCCGACCTTGAGCCCCTCCAGCACGTCGACGACGAAATCGCCGAGATGGGCGGGGGAGTCGAGTCGGCTGCGCACCTGCTTTTCGTAGATCGAGTTCTGCCGGAAAACGAGCATCGCCACCACGCTGATCAGCATCAGCGGCGCCAGCAGAGCGTAGTTCCCGGTCAGTTCGCTGACCATGATCAGGGTGGCGATCGGCGTGTTGGAGACCCCGGCGAAGAACCCGGCCATACCGACCAGGACGTAGCTGCGCGGGTCGCTGACCAGCATCGGAAAGGCTTGGCCGGCGATGGCGCCGAAGGCCCCGCCGAGCAGGGCACCGATCACCAGGCTCGGCGCGAAGACCCCACCGGAGCCCCCCGAGGGGATGGTCAGGCTGGTGGCGAGAATCTTGGCCAGCGCCACCACCAGCATCACCCACAGCGCCATCCTGCCGTAGAGGGCCGCCTGGACCCAGCCGTAGCCGGAGCCGAGTACCTGCGGCACCGCCATCGCCAGCAAACCGAGCAGCAGGCCACCGAGGGCGGGGCGAAGGGGCCGGGGGAGCGGCAACTTCCGGAAGCGATCACGCAGGCCGTAGAAGGTGCTGACGTAGATTTTGCCGAAACCGGCGCAGACCAAGCCGAGCACCAGGTAGAGGACCAGTTCGCTGGGATGCTCGAAGACGAAGTGGGGTGTGACCAGGAGTGGGCGCCAGCCGGTGACCGCTCCGAACAGGGAATAGGCGATGATCGACGAAATCAGGCAGGGGATCAGGGCTTCGTGCTCGAACTCTGGATCGCGGTAAAGGACCTCTACGGCGAACAGCGCACCGCCCAGGGGCGCGCGGAAGGTCGCGCCGATGCCGCCGGCGATCCCGGCGAGGAGCAGGATGCGCCGGTCGGTGCTGGAAAGGCGCAGCCGCGCGGCGAGAAAGGAGCCGAAGCCGGCGCCGATCTGGGCGATCGGCCCCTCCTTCCCGGCGCTGCCGCCGGTGCCGATGGTCGCCACCGAGGCCAGCGCCTTGATCCAGGGGACCCGGCCCCGGATCAGGCCGCCGCGGTTGTGGAAAGCGTCGATGGCGGCGTCGGTGCCGTGCCCCTCGGCTTCGGGGGCGAAGTTGTAGACCAGCAACCCGGAGATCAGGCCGCCGAGGGCCGGCAGCAGAAAGAGGAACCAGCGATGCCCCATCCCCAGCGAAGTAATCAGGGGCATGGTCGCGGCGGCAACATCCCCTCCCTCGCCGGGAGGAAGGTATCCGCCCACGCCCTCCAGCAGCCACTGGTTCAGGCCGTTGGTGGCGAAATAGAAGGCGATCGCTCCGGCTCCGGCGATCAGGCCGACCAGGACGCTGAGAACCAGGTGGCGGCTTTCGGCATGGCCGGCCAGTTTGCGAAGCCAGGGGGAGATGGGCAGGTTTTCGAACACGGGCAAGATCCGGGGCAGAAGGCGCAACGGAACGGCAAACATCACAATGGATTACATATACAGTCTAGCCGGACAATGCCAGATGAAAACCGGAGCGTCAACCGCCTATTCCCTTTCGGCGGCCAGAGGCTGGCAGACCTCGACCCACCTTCCGCCGGTGAGGTCAAGAATCCGGTCGGGCGCCACCGGAACGCCGCTGTGATCATCACCGGCAGCGGGATAGACGGTGGCAAAGCGAGACAGCGAACGATCCACCAGCACCGGCAGGTCATCCGGCAGCAGGAACGGGCAGACCCCGCCGGGAAGATAGCCGGTGGCTGCCAACACTTCGCCGGCGTCGGGGAGGCGTACCTTGCCGCTGCGCCCTAGAGCCTGCTTGAGCAGGCCGCTGCGCACTTTCATGTCGCCGGCGGTGACCACCAGTACCGGCTCACCGCCGGCGATGAAGAGGACGCTTTTGGCGATCTCGGCGGCGCTGCAGCCGATGGCCGCTGCGGCACTGGATGCCGTCGGCGTGGCCGCGGCAAGGCGCAACACTTCAATCCCCCGGGCTTCCAGCCAGGCCGCGACCGTCTCGATATCGGGCATTTTCTCCCTTTTCCTGCAATTGCCTTGATTGAAAAAGCGGCCCCTTGCTGAGACCTTCGACATCATTCCCGCCAGGGAACGGAATGTCATGCTGCCAACCGCTGGCCGGGCATGTTAAGCACCTGCGAGGTGAAGGTCAAGCCCGCGGGGGATGTGGTTAGCTGGTCAAATAAAATCGCACGGACCTCCCTACCAACAGGAGATCCGCCCCAACCTATTCTCTCTTTACCCGTCAGCCCAGATGGGTATCGAATTCATGGGGATGTTTCATCACCTCGCCGTAATTGACCTTATAGCCATAGGTCAGTTCTTTGCAATCGCGCAGGCTCCATTCTTCCTGCCGCCCGGCGACATCGACTTCGATGCGATCACCTTCGCAGGAAATCACCCGGCCTTTTTCGTGGGAAAGGGTGTTTTCCAGCCACGTCAGGCGACCTTCGCTGGCCAGTTCACACATCCCATCATAGTCAGTCCGTTTCATATTGTCCTCCGTTGCTGCGAACAACTGCTCCCGCCCCGGAGCCATGGCAACCGGCCGGAGCCGGAACAACCGCCAATTGTTTGTCTTTCCTAACACTTATTATACGCCGGATGCCGTTTCGGGGTCGGCCCGGCAAGGGGCAGATTTAAACACCTGGCATGGGGTAGCCGGGGATTTTCGGCTTGGGGACGGGCCGCGGGAGAGGGTGCGGCCCTCTGGATGCCGGGGCGGGCTGTTTTTAATGCTTTGCCTCTCGCACTTTCGGTCGGCAACGGGTCGAGAGTTTCTTTGCAGGAATAGTTGACGGCCGGCCAAACTCCGCTAGACTACCGAGCACCGACTGCATATTTTCTTCGATAATTAAACGAGTTACCCAAAAAAAAGGAAAAAGAGCATGAACATCACCGAGGTGAGAGAACGGAGTCGGAGAATGGGGATTGGCGGGGCGGCAAAACTTCGCAAAGGGGATGCGATTCGCGCCATCCAAAGGGCGGAGGGGAACCAGGACTGCTTCGGTGCCAGTTGGCGGTTCGAGTGCCAGCAGGCCGACTGCTCCTGGCGCCAGGATTGCCAGACCAAAAATCCCCGCTGATCCGCCATTTTCAAGAACCAATCCAAGGGAATCGGCCGCAGCAGCATGTCGCGGCATCCCAGCTTGTTTCCCCCGGCCCTGGAACAGGACCGGGGGATTACCTTTGGTCAAACAAACTCCAAGCGGATAAGGCCCGCGACCGCCTACTGCATGATTCTGGTTCAGTCCCTTCCGGCCAGTGAAACCCCGCAACTACCATCGCAAAAGGGCTGGTCTCCCGTCAAACCACAGCCGCAGAGATAAACTTTCTGGCGCTTCCTGATCTTGAATTGGATCGGCAACCGTTCCGAACCGCCGTGGGACTCGTCACAAAATGGCAAATTCTGCGACTTCCCGCAGGTGCAGCGGTAATAAGTGCCCGGCTCAAGGGTCAGACCGATCGGCATACCGTCTTCGGGGTTTACTTTGGACATAATCACTCCTTGAATAAAAATTCCCGCCAGAAAAATTCCAGATCTGCTGAAATTATATCTATGAATCCTTCCTGCTTCTGGCCTTTCCAGAAATTTGAACAAGACTACATGTCCTAATCCTTCCACCAAGGGTGGCAAGGTCAAGTGGAAATTGGCCACGCTACCAGCAGGAATTCATACCATCGGGATAATTCGACGTGGTTATATAAATCACTGGCTACCAAATTCACTGTAATTCGAGACCAGAATTTCCCCTAAAATTTGGGGGCGGTTGAGTAACCGCCCCTATGATTTTAGTTTGTCGTGAATGTTCAGGGCACCTCGATGTTATTTACAAGGCTTCCGCTACCGGCATCCTTCACCTGCACTCGAACTCCACCCGCGGCACTGACGCCCAGGACCGCCAGGGCCGGATGGCCGGCTCCGTCGGAATCGGATATCATCGCCAGGGCCTTCGGGGTGTAGGTGTTGTCGAAGACCACCTTCTGGACCAGCAGCCCGGTGGCGCTGTCCTTGACCAGGACCTGCACCACCCCGCCCGTGGTCGTCCCGAGCACCGCCAGCTCCGCCGCGCCGTTGCCGCTTACATCCGGCACCACGGTAAGGGCCTGCGGCGTCATGTCCGGAACAAAATAAATCCAGCCGGAAAGCTTGCCGCTGTCGGTGTCCTTGAGCTGGATCTTCGGCCCGCCTCCGTCGAGGCCCAGCAGCGCCAGCTCCGCCGCCCCGTTGCCGTCCAGGTCCGGAAATACCGCCAGGTCGATGGGAGTCAAATGGGGATTGTAGAAGATGGTGTTCAGCCAGGTGACGGTGGCGCCGTCCTTGACCAGCGCCTTGACCTGCCCCTTGGCATCTTTGCCGAGCATGGCCAGCTCCGGAGCCTCGTTGCCGTTAACATCCGCCAGTACCCGCAGGAAGTTGGGGCTGAGCTGCGGGTCGAAGTAGGCGCTCTTCACCCACAGGCCGGTGCCGCTGTCCTTGATCCGCACCTGGGGCGCACCGGTGCTGCGGTTCTTCTCGAACACCGCCAGTTCCACCTTGCCGTTACCGTTGAGATCCGGCACCACGGACAGGGAGATGGGTTCCCCCTCCTGGCCGAAATTGATCAGGCCCGGGGCCACCCAGGTCCCCCAGCGGCTGTCCTTGAAGTGAATCTGGACATCTCCTGTTTCCTTGTTCACGCCAAGCATGGCCAGTTCGGGAGCGCCATTGCCGTTTAGATCCGGCACCACGATGAAGTCGATCGGTATGAACAGGTTGTTGAATGGCATCTCCCTCAAGGTGGCGCCGCTGGCCACGTCCTTGACCACGGCCGACAAGTTCCCTTCGGCATCCTCAAACAGCACAGCCACTTCGTCAGCCGAACTGCCGTTGATGTTGGGCAGGCTGACCATCATCGGCAATTTATTGCCGCCGACGGTCGGATCGAGGGGGGCAGGATCCAACCCGTCGGGAGTCCCGTCACCGTCAGTGTCGGGATTGACAGGATTGGTGCCAAGGACCAGCTCCTCGGTGTCACTGAGGCCGTCCCCGTCGGTATCGCTGCTATCACAGGCATCACCGATGCCGTTGCTGTTGGAATCAGCCTGATCAGGGTTGAAAATCAAGGGGCAGTTGTCAACGCTATCAACAACACTGTCCGCATCGATATCAGAGTTGTTTACAACCAAACCCCGCGGAGTCAGCACACTCAACAGATCGGTCCCGTGCATCCCACCGAACAGCTGCATATCTGCATATAGCATGGCCTGCGCAGCTTCGGGCATGGTGTCGGCCACAGACAACAGGTAATTCCCCTGGAGGACAATCCTGTCGGCTACAGCTGCTCCCAGCTTTCCACGAATTTCCCAGAGAGCGCTGGACCAGATTTCCCCATCGGTATGCGGTTCGCCGACAAGAGCATCCGGGTACCTTCTTTCTGCTGCAGAATGGTCGATCCTACGTAAGTAGGGAGGGTTTTCAGTGCTGTAATAGGTCGCATCCCAGTCTCCGATGAGTGCATCCTGAAAACCGTTGCTGTACTGGGATGCTGCGGCCGCAGCAAAATAGTCGCCAAACCCCTCCTGGATGGCAGCATAATCGTCGGAGATCGTCACCCAATCTTCCAGCGAGGTTATCGATTGCCGGAACAGGAGGGCATGTCCGTATTCGTGAAGCACCACTTCCCC
The DNA here is from genome assembly GCA_963806685.1 of uncultured delta proteobacterium. Lineage (GTDB taxonomy): Bacteria > Desulfobacterota > Desulfuromonadia > Desulfuromonadales > DDH964 > DDH964. The sequence continues at coordinate 32,865 of CAWDZB010000005.1, read as the reverse complement.
ATCTTCAGCATCGTCGACCCCACCGTCACCGAAATTGAGGTGCATGTCCAGGGGAGAGTACCAGGCATTATCCTCCTCGGAGGCGTGGGCATTCACGGCAATCGGCTGATCCCAAAGTCCCTGGAAGCCAAGGGATTGGATGTAGCGCTGGGCCCTGTCAATGTGGTAGAAGGCGTTTGCCTCCTCGAAACGGTCATCGCTCCTGGTGTAGAGAAAATCCGGGGAGGATTCGGTGGCCCGATTGGTCGTCAGCCGCGTCGAAGCATAGGCCCCATCCAGATGGTATCCGCTGCCGGCCGTCATGATTTCCGGAAGAGCCACCGCCGCCAATTCAGCATTCAACTCCGGTGAATCCTGGTCAAAATTGTCCTGCAGAGATGTATTCTGGGAAGAAACAACGGGGCTGGGATAAAATACCTGCGCAGTACCGGGAACATAGTTTATGGGGCTTGCGAGCACCCTGACCCCATAGTCCGTACCGGCGGTGTAGCCATATCCGTCCACAAGGACGTAGAGGGTCCTAGTTTCCGCGGAGTTCCACACTACCCGCGAGGCACGACAATCACCACTGAAATCATATCCACAAGCATCGGCACCCAGACGATCGTCATTTTGACCAATCAGATTCTGGGGGCCCTCCTCCCCGTCACTGTTAAAAAGAAAAATAACCGTATCGGCATTGGGACCGAGACTCCCGGTTTCCACGAGGTATTGCAACCCGGGGTGAACTTGGAAGGAAAACCAATGAGGGCCGGTTTCCAGGCTCCCCCAGTTCCAGGTTCCATTTGTATTTAAAGGGCTTACTGTATCAGCCCCACCATCGATCGGCACGCCGAAGGTGGTGCTTCCAATCGCAGCTCCAGTGGCATAGTCGTGGAGCGTCACCGTCACGCTTACGACAGCAGGAAAGACCAAGCCATACCTGGTGTCGTCCATCATCGCCCAGACATCGTCCGAGGTCCCTGTCCCCGTAATGGTCCAGGGACCGAAGGCCTCATTCCCGGAATTGTCGGTGATGACCGCGTAAACCTGGGCCGATCCACCGCCGCTGACATTACCATCGATTTCAACGTAGAAGGATTCGTAGTAGCCGTCGCCATCGGCGTCCGTTCCTCCGGCCAGCCAGGCGTTGTTAAGGTAAGCACCCGCCATTGCCTTACAGGGAACAATCAATATCACCAATGCGATAAAGACTGTAAGGACGACATTATAAAGTACTTTAATTTTATGATTATCCATTGCCTACCCTCTGCCCCTCCTGTGCCGGCTAGTAATAAAAATTCTTAGCCCTTGTAAATAGCCAGTTGTTTAAACCTGTTGCAGAAATTTCGTTTCTGCCATTTACTTCACAATAAGCCATGTTGAAATACAACCAACTTTAAATTTCTTCAATTTTCACTTTATATAATGAGGAAAGTATTATTGTATACTAAAGAATTGAGTTTTTCTTCCCCTAGGCCGTAAGTCATCTTTAGTTTATACGAAGAGACCTTTTCTTTAAGATTTTGCCAGTATTTGCATCAACCACTGCAATGAATTCAGACTTATTATCCTTAACAAACATTCTCCAAACTAAAAAATAGTTATTTCCGTCATGAAATAGTCGAAGATTTGATTTTATTTTGCTGTTTTTTGATAGACCTATTGATTTTTTCAAAATTTCACCACATTCTTTGCTTGACATTTTTGGATTAATATCAAATCCACTTATTTCCCCTTGATAATTATTGATAATTTCAAAGACTCTTCCCTCATTGTCCATATTTACAATAATTTCAGATCCGATAATTTCGATTCCTTTATAATGCCTGCTATAAACAATTTTAGTAATATCGCCGAATCTGATTTTTTTTGAGACGGTGACACCAACTCCATTTTTGGCAAGTCCGAGGACCTTATAGTTTGTCTTGATAAAATCAAGAGAGACTTCTTCCTTTGTTTTATTATTTGGTTCTGTGAAAAATTTTCCTTTACTTGAAAAAGCCTTCAATATAATTCCATTATTGGCTTTCTTGAAATTAGCATCTGTCAAAGACATAACTTTAGCTGAATAGGCGGAGGAAAGCGGGAAGCATATTGAAAATAGAGCAAGAAAGGCGACTGCAATTAAACGTTTCATTTCGAAAACCCCTCTAAATTGGAGACAGCAATGATCGGCCACCAAATACCTTGGTTCCCTAGAGATAATTATTATCTACAATAGCCATAGAAGCCCATGGTCCATCAAGTATATTCCAAAAACGTAAAAAACCACCTGCACCGGGCATGGCCCGGCCAGGCGGCTTTCCATTCAGACGAATTTTTCCCTCCCCCCTCACCCCAATTTCAGGGCCCTCCTTTAAACCGACCGAATGAATTTTATCTAACGGCCTTGAAAGTTAGCTAACCCGAAAATTTCTGTCAAGTGATTTGACTGTGTAACAACCGAGGCATGCCGCCCGGCAGTTGGAACGGGGTACCTAATTCTACATCCTTCCCCGCACCCAGATGCACTGCCTCCCCTGTCCGTGTGTCCATTGCCTGGTTGGCCGAGATCCATCCTTTTTTGGGAAACCGGCCTTCCGCCCTCTACTTATCAGGCGGGGGACCGGCCGGAGTCAAGCCGTGGCGCCGGTACACCTCCGCCATCTTCTCCCGGTCGGGAGGGCCGCCAGCGGCGGCACCGATGACTTCGGCTGCTTCATGGAAATACGCGGGGCCCAACAACGCCGGGGTTATGACCGCAAGCTGTTTGACATCCTGGCTGCCGAGGTTGTCGAAGCGATGTGCGGCGCCCCGAGGAACGCACAAAGCCTGCCCGGGACCGACCTCGATAGTGGTTCCATCCACCGTCCAGGTCAGGACCCCCTCGATGCCGTACACCACCTCCTCGTAGCCATCGTGCCTGTGGGCGGGTGCCGCCAGCTTCTGCCCGACGGGGACGGAGAACTCGAACACCGAGGCCCTCCCGCCGGAATCGTTGCCCGTAAGCAGAAACCGGATCCTGAGAGGGCCGATCATGATGGTCTCTTCCGAAGGGTTAACCCGGATCATCTGCCGCTCCATAATCGTGCCCCCTTGGTGAAAGGTCGTCCAACACTTCCGCCCTGCCCCGTTTCCGGAAAACCTGAGAACATTCTATATCCCTGGGCCAGATTTTTGGGTGATGAAAAGCGAAACCCCGGCCCGCACCGACCCCCTGTGTAAGGTTTGGTGAGAGTCGGGGCAAAAAAAACGGAACCCCAAGGGGGTTCCGTTGATTTTCTTGGAGCGGGAAACGGGATTCGAACCCGCGACTTCAACCTTGGCAAGGTTGCACTCTACCACTGAGTTATTCCCGCTCATCGGCGTGTTGTTGCCGCTCCGTCGAGCGCGGTTATTAATAGCAAAGAGGCATTTTCAAGTCAACAAAAAATTCGGAATTTATTTTTCCCGCCGTTATCCTGTTCAGCGGGCAATAACCTTAAAGAATTTGAATAGATAGTCCCCACCGGACCAGGCGGTCAGCACAAAGGCCACCCAGAAATAGAAGATTCCGACGTTGTGCATCGAGACGTGAAACAACTCCCAGCGCAGGCCGAACAGCCAGTAGTAGTCGTAGTGGAGCAGCAGGCCGATGATCGCCACCATCTGGAAAATCGTCTTGTACTTGCCAAGGTCCGAGGCGGCAATGACGATCCCTTCCGAAGAGGCGATGGAACGCAGGCCGGTGACCACCATCTCACGGGCAAGAATGACGAAAACCGCCCAGGCCGGCACCCGGCCATAGGGGATGAGCATGATCAGCGCGGCCAGGACGATCAGCTTGTCGGCGAGGGGATCGAGAAACTTGCCGAGCACTGTGACCACCTGCCACTTGCGCGCCAGCCAGCCGTCGAGCCAGTCGGTCACCGCCGCCAGGGAGAAGACCGCCGCGGCCCAGAAGCAGGCGTTGCGCCCAGGGAAGAGGAGCAGGATCACCAGCAGCGGCACCGCGGCGATGCGACCGAGAGTGAGCAGGTTGGGAAGGTTGAGCAGGCCGGAGCGCAGACTCATTGCAGGGTATCCCGGTTTCTCCGATAGTAGTCGAGAGCCTGCTTGACGCGATCGACGTAGTTGACGGTCTCGGGGTAAGGGGGGATGCCGCCGTGGCGGCGCACCGCGTTGGGGCCGGCGTTGTAGGCGGCCAGGGCCAGCTCGAGGTTGCCGTCGAACTGGTCGAGCATTTGCCGCAGGTAGCAGCTGCCGCCGCGGATGTTTTCCTCTGGGTCGAGGGGGTTGCGGACCTGCAGTTCACGGGCGGTTTCCGGAACCAGCTGCATGATTCCCTGCGCCCCCTTGGCGGAGACGGCCCGCGGATCGAAGTCGCTCTCGACCTTGCAGACCGCCCGCACCAGCGCCTCCTCGACGTGGTAGCGGGAGGCATAGCGGTGGATAATCTCGCCGATCCCGGACGCCCGGGAGGTCTCCTTGCGGTAGAAGCTGTACCGGCTGCTGGTCGGGGTGTTGGTGAAGTGCAGCACGCCGTTGGCGTCGACATAGCGGTAGATATCGGCGCTGGCCGCGGGGGGTCCCAGCAGGGCGAGACCGAGAGCCAAAAACAGTAGTGCCGGCAGGGAGAATTTCATCCGCAACAACCTCCGCGGCGAACTATAGCCCAAAATCTTAGGTAATTCAACCTGTTTACCATCTCTTGACGGTGGCCCGAAAACCTTGACAAGCAACACCCCCGCTCCGATAATGGCGTTTCGCGCGGTTCGCGGCACGCGGGCCGGCCCCCTATCCACCCAATACGAGGCCCTCGATGAAGGTCAATTCCGATTTTCTGGTCGTCGGCAGCGGCATTGCCGGCCTCTCCTATGCCCTCAAGGTCGCCGATCAGGGTACCGTCTCCGTTGTCACCAAGCGCGAGATCAGTGAAACCGCCACCAACCTCGCCCAGGGGGGCATCGCCTCGGTGATCTCCGCCGAGGACTCCTTTGACGCCCACATCCAGGACACCATGGTCGCCGGCGCCTTTCTCAGCGACGAGGAGATCGTGCGCATGGTTGTCGAGAGCGGCCCCCAGGCGATCCGCGACCTCATCGACTGGGGGGTGCAGTTCACCAAGAACGCCGACGACGACTTCGACCTCACCCGCGAGGGGGGACACAGCCAGCGCCGCATCCTCCACGCCCAGGACCTCACCGGCCGGGAGATCGAAAGGGCGCTGGTCGAGGCGGTGCGCAACCACCCCAACATCACCATCTACGAAAACCACATCGGCGTCGACTTGATCACCGAGTCCAAGGTCAGCCACCGCCGCACCACCCCCAACCGCTGTCTCGGCGCCTACGTCCTCGACATCAAGGGGAACGAAGTCCTCGCCTTCGGCGCCCGGGTGACGGTGCTGGCCACCGGCGGTGCCGGCAAGGTCTACCTCTACACCTGCAACCCCGACGTCGCCACCGGTGACGGCGTGGCGATGGCCTATCGCGCCGGGGCGACGGTAGGCAACATGGAGTTCATGCAGTTTCACCCGACCACCCTCTTCCATCCCCACGCCAAGTCGTTCCTGATCTCCGAGGCGGTACGCGGCGAGGGGGCGATCCTGCGCCGCCGCGACGGCACCGCCTTCATGGAAGGCTACCACGAGCTCAAGGACCTCGCTCCGCGCGACATCGTCGCCCGCGCCATCGACAACGAGATGAAGGTCCATGGCGACGACTGCGTCTACCTCGACATTACCCACGAGGGGGCCGACTGCATCCGCGAGCGCTTCCCCAACATCTACGAGACCTGCCTCTCCTACGGCATCGACATGACCAAGGAGCCGATCCCGGTGGTTCCCGCCGCCCACTACCTGTGCGGCGGTGTGCAGGTCGACAGCTGGGGGGAGTCGGACATCCAGAACCTCTTCGCCATCGGCGAGACCTCCTGCACCGGCCTCCACGGTGCCAACCGCCTGGCCAGCAACAGCCTGCTCGAGGGGGTGGTCTACGCCGACCGCGCCGCCCGCCGCTCGCTGGAGCGCCTCACCGACACTCGGGTCGACAACCCCACCATCGACCCCTGGGATTACGGCAGCGCCACCGACAGCGACGAGGAGGTGGTAATCGCCCACAACTGGCACGAGATCCGGCTCTGCATGTGGAACTACGTCGGCATCGTCCGTTCCACCAAGCGCCTGGTCCGCGCCCTGCGCCGTATCCAGATGATCCAGGACGAAATCTCCGATTACTACTGGAACTTCTACATCACCTCCGACCTCATCGAACTGCGCAACATCGCCACCGTCGCCGAGCTGATCATCCGCAGCGCCCTGACCCGCGAAGAAAGCCGCGGCCTGCACTACAACCTCGACTTCCCCGACACTGACGACGTGCACTGGAAGCACCCGACCCTGCTGCGCAAGGAATTTTAGGAGAATACCCGTAAACCGTAAGCTGGAAGCGGAAGGCTGGAACCCTTGGACCTTGGACCTTGAGCCTCCGGCCTCCAGCGTTGAGCCTCCAGCACGAATGTTGAAGACTTCCTTGCACCTTTAACCTTTCACCTTGCACCTGCATCCCTGGAGTCCGCCTTGACCATTGACGACATTCGCCTGGCCATCGACGAGCTCGACCAGCAACTGCTGCAGATCTTCAACCGGCGCGCCTCGCTGGCCCTGCAGATCGGCGAGATCAAGAAGGAACTCGGCCTGCCGGTCTACGACCCGGGGCGGGAGAAGCTGATCTTCGAACGGATGCAGGCCGCCAACCCCGGTCCCCTCGACGACGGCGCCATCGTCCGCCTCTTCGAGCGGGTGATCGACGAGAGCCGGAGACTGGAGCGGATCCGCACCAAGGGAGAATGAACCATGCTCATCGTGATGCGCACCACCGCCACCGCCGACGACCTGGAGCGGGTCAAGCAATATCTCATCGACCGGGACTTCGACTTCCACCAGTCGACCGGCGCCAACCGGGTGATTCTCGGCGTCATCGGCGATGCCGCCACCATCGACCAGACGGAACTTCGAGCTCTCCCCGGGGTGCTCGAGATCTTCCGCATTCCCCCCGAGGAATGACCGGAGCACCATGAATCCGGTAATCGAAAAGCTGCTGGCCGACCCGCGCCGGGTTTCGGTCCTTGCCACCAGCGACCCGGGGGGAATGCCCAACCTGGCGGTGATCGCCTGTGCCCGCCCCCAGCCGGACGGCAGCTGGGTGGTCGGTCTCGGCGACAACCGCACCCTGGCCAACCTGCGCGCCACCGGCCGCGCGGCCCTGCTGCTCTGCCTGCCGGGCGAGAGTCTGCCGCTCTGGCAGGGGGCCCGGATCTACCTGGAGGCTGCCGACTTCGCTTCCTCCGGTGCGCTGTTCGAAACCCTGGTGGCGGCGGTCACCGCTGAGGCGGGTCGCCGCGCCGGCCGGACGATCCGTTGCGTGGTGCGCTGCAAGGTAACCGGCAGCCGTCCCCTGGTCGAGTTCCCCTCCCCTATTCCTGCTCCATCGGCCTGATCTCGCCACCTTCAGCCTTACGGCTGAAACGTTAAACACCCCCCAAATCGGTTCACGCGGATAAATTCGGACAAGGTCAGATCCAATTCGGATTTGAGCCCGCCATCAATGGCCTGATCCGATTGGATCCGTGAAAGACCGGTTTTCCCTTTAGGCAAGGCGATATCTCACGCAACGACGCAATGGCGCCACGAAGTTCAAAACCGCAAGGATTGGATTTTTACGTTGCGGCGTTGCGGCGTAGCGTGAGGCTGCCTTTTATTTCAATGGCGTTTCAGGCGGATAGGTTTTGACCGGGTTTGAACAAAATCGGATTTGAGCCCGGCGCCAAAGGCCTGATCCGATTTTTATCCGAAGGGATCAGATTTGATCAGCGAGAAACCGATTTGTCCCTGTCTTTCAGTAGCCTTATACGGCTCCAAAGTTTAAAGCAATTCCCCTGCCATCTGCGGATTTACATCCCCGGCGATTCGAGGTAAGATGCTGACCCCGCCTGGCCGCCCAGGCAATTCTTCCCCGGAGCAGAGCGAAACGTCATGCGCATCCTGCTGGTGAACCCGCCCAACTGCGGCCGCAGCATCCCCGAAGAACGTTACGGGCTCACCTCGATCAAGCAGATCTTTCGCGGCGAACCGCTGGCGCTGGAGGTTCTGGCCGGCAACCTGGACGGCCACGAGGTGGCGCTGGTCGACCTCAAGGCCGAACCGGAGGGGCTGGAGGAAGCGCTGTCCGCCTTCGCCCCCGAGCTGGTGGGGATTACCGCGGTGACCTGCGAGGCCAACACCGCCTGCCGCATCGCCGCCACGGTCAAAGAGAACTGCAACGCCACGGTGGTGGTCGGCGGCATCCACGCCAGCAACGATCCGGACTTCTTCAACGTTCCCGCCGTCGACTTCGTGGTCGTCGGCCTCGGCAAGGCGAGCTTCCGGGAACTGGTCGACGCCTTGGAGCGCGGCCAGCGCACCCCTGCCATTCCCGGCGTCGCCGCCAGCGACCAGGGGCAGCAACTGCGCTATCAGCCCCGCGTCTTCGGTCCCGCCGACTTAGGAGAGGGCAAACCGCCGCGTTACGACCTGACCGCCGGGCTGCGGCAGCACTACACCCTGCTCGGCCACCCGCTGGGTTTCGTCGCCTCGGCCTTCGGCTGTCCCTTCGACTGCAAGTTCTGCTGCATCGCCGGCCAGGCCGGGGGACACTACCTCTCCTGCGCCATCGACACCGTGCTGCGGGACATCCGCCTGCTCGGCGAGGTGCCGATCATCCGCCTGGTCGACGCCAACACCTTCGGCAATGTCGAACATGCCCGCAGCCTCTGCCGGGCGATCACCGGCGCCGCCCTGAACAAGCAGTTCCTGGCCGACGTCCGCTCCGACACCGTGGTCCGCCACCCGGAGCTGCTGCGCGAATGGCACGCCGCCGGGCTGCGCACGGTGGTGATCGGCTTCGAGGAGATCAGCGACGCCGGCCTCTTGCAGATGAACAAGGCCAACCGCGAGGCGGTCAACCGCGAGGCGATCGCCATCCTGCGCGAGATCGGCATCGGCATCGTCGGCGACTTCATCGTCTCCCCCGACTACGGCCACGCCGACTTCGATAAACTTATCGGCTACTTGCAGGCCAACCCCGTCGACCTGCCGATCTTCACCGTGATGACCCCGCTGCCGGGGACCGCGCTCCACCGGGCCTGGCAGGACAGGATCGTCAACTTTGATCTCGATTACTACACCTTGGCCAACGCCGTGGTCCCGACCCGTCTCGGCGACGCGGAGTTCTACCGGCGTTACGCCGAATTGTTCCAGCTGACCCACCCGCAAGCCAATATTTAGAGGGGAATTCGATCCACATGGACGTCTACATTACCGACCTGGCCGCCTTCCTGCCCAACGCTCCCGTCAGCAACGAGCAGATGGAGGAGATCCTCGGGATGGTCAACCAGCTGCCGTCGCGGACCCGGCACATGATCCTGCGCAACAACAAGATCCGTACCCGCTACTACGCCATCGACCCGCAGACCGGCCGCACCACCCACAGCAACGCCCAGCTCGCCGCCGCGGCGATCCGCCGGCTGCATCCCTACGACGGCTTCTCCCTGGAGCAGATCGAGTGCCTGGCCTGCGGAACCACCCAGGCCGACCAGCTGATCCCCGGCCACGCCTCGATGGTTCACGGCGAGCTCAAGTCCCCCGCCTGCGAGATCGTCAGCACCGCCGGGGTCTGCATCTCCGGGATGACCGCCCTCAAGTACGCGGCGATGAACGTCGCCACCGGCCAGACCCGCAACGCCGTCGCTACCGGCTCGGAGCAGGCCTCCTCCTTCATGCGCTCACGCATGGCCGGCACCATCCCCGCTGAGGTCGCCGCGCAGGTCGAGCGCCAGCCGGCGCTGGCCTTCAACGCCGACCTTTTGCGCTGGATGCTCTCCGACGGCGCCGGCGCCGCCTTCCTCGCTCCCGAGCAGGTTCCGGGCCGGCGCGCCTTCAAGGTCGAGTGGATCGACATCTTCTCCTTCGCCCACGAGCTGGACGCCTGCATGTACGCCGGGGCGGTCAAGAACCCCGACGGCAGCCTCACCGGCTGGCGCGAGTTCGAGCGCAGTGAGGAGCTGCTGGCCAGCCACGCCCTGCTGGTCAAGCAAGACGTCAAGCTGCTGGAGCGGGAGATCGTCGCCACCACCGCCAACCGCACCATCCCGCTGCTGCAGGCCAGGCGCGGAATCAAGGCCGAGGAGGTCGACGTCTTCGTCGCCCACTACTCCTCCGACTACTTCCGCCTCCCGATCTACCAGGGGTTGAAGGACGTCGGCTTCCACCTGCCGCTGGAGAAGTGGTACACCAACCTCCCCGACAAGGGGAACACCGGCAGCGCCTCGGTCTACATCATCCTCGAGGAGCTGCTGCGCTCCGACCGCATCCAGCCCGGCGACAAGGTCCTCTGCTACGTCCCCGAGAGCGGCCGCTTCTCCATGTGCTACGCGCTGCTGACGGTGGTCTAAGAACCGCCGTGCCCCACCCTGCCGAAATGAGAACGAGGCCTCCGGAATCCGGGGGCCTCGTTCTTTGACCCGCTTGCTTCAATCTTTTCGATATGTTAATTCTAATCCAAGGATCAGTTCCTATTGGCATAAAAATAGGTTTAGACACTGTGAGATGTCCGTTGTCATGGCTAGCGCAGAGGAGGGGAAGCAATGAGCAGGAAGGGAAGGGTTCGATTGGTCGGTATGGGATTGATTGCTGTCCTGTCCTTTGGGACGGCAGGCTGCACCAGGTATCCTCTCAAGGATCCCCTGCCGAAGGCCTGGTCGCCCCCAAAGCAGTCCGGTGTGATCCCGTTCACCGTCGACTACCAGTTCAGCGGCGGTAGGTTGCCGTATTCCGGTGAGGTGACTCGGTACGAATTCCGCGACAGGCTAAGCGAATTGTTTGCCGCGGCGGGTTATCAGCCCGTCACCATCAGGCCGCACGACCCCCGCAATTTTTCCGCCCAGGTCCACATTCAAATAAGCGAGTTCCCCCTTGGTGACCCAGGAGCAGGCATGTGGACCGGCCTCAGCCTCGGCCTCATTCCCAGCTTTGAACACCGGAACGACCTGTACCAGGTCAATGTGGCCCTGTTTGCCGGCGGCGAAGAACTAGACGAACGCTATTTCACGGCCGATGGAGACTTGTACGCCGGCTTGATTGTGTACTTGTTTTATTTCTGGAACCAAGACGGTCAGGAAGTGATTTCCCGGGAGATTGTCAGAAACACCCTCTACCTCCTGGAGAAAAATAAGACCCGGCCAACCCTCCTCGGCACCCTTCCACCACCAGAGGAAGAACTCTCCCCTCCCTCCCTCGATGCAGAGACCCGGGAATATCTTGCTGACCTCACTGCCGGGCTCCGATCGAGTTTCATCGACACACGAATAGTGACGGCGAAAAGGATCGTCCTGCACGGAACGGTACCGGACCGGGATCTCTACCGGTTACTCAACACCCTGATTCTCGACGGCTACCGGCACATCGACGAACCCGGCCACAGCGCCGACGAAATCGCCTGGTTCTGCAAAGCCCTGGCGACCTCAGGTAACGAAGACTACGAGGAGACGCTTTATCAAGTTTACAAAAACGGCGACGGCTGGAACCTGCGGCGCCACGCCAGGGAAAGCATGAGCCTCGTCAGGGACTATGCCGCCGGTGGGCAGGGTTTCAACAACAGGGACTATCATGTTTGGCCTTTCACGGCAGCACCAGTGCCGGCCGCTGAACAGGACGACTACCGGGATTAGTAACCGGAGTAACGAATTGCAGCCAACCAATCCATGAGCGAGGGGGTTCTTATGGAAATGGGGAAGACCATCGCCCGGTTTGCGGCCTTTTTGCCTGTCGCGCTGCTGCTGGCGGCATGCACCACCGGGAAAATGCCCGTGGCCGCCGCTCCGTCGACGTCGGCGCTGGCTATATCGATCGAGGCCGACAGCCGAACCTCTCTCCTCAATGTGGAAAGCATCCAATTCGACCGGGTCTATTTCGTAAGATTGGCGGACAAGAAGGACGAGTTGACCAAGGATTCGGTCCTGTCCTCCAATTTCCGATACGAACCCTGGCTCTCCGGCTTCCAGTTTGGAAGCCTCGATTACTTTCTGCTCGGCGTCGACCCCGGAATCTACGCCGCGGTCGGTGCCATGGGGGTCGGCACCAATACGAAGGTCCGGATCTTCAGCTACTTTCCTGAAGAGATGATCCGGGATTCCATCGTTGAAGTCGGTCCTGGGGAAATGGCCTATATGGGCAGGTTCACGTTGTCGAGGACCCGTTCTGACCCTGCCGACCCGGCACAGGTTTTCTATTACAGCAAGGGGATCTTTGCCGGTGAAAACCGGTTCCACAATCGGGTGAGCATCACCAACATCCAGTCGCCCCAATTCCAGGCACCCGCCTTGAAATCCCACAAAAAGTCGAGGAATGCAGAAGTCGATTTTCTCAAGGCGCACTTGAGTATCTTTGAGGGAAGCGACTGGGCCGACCGTATCACCCACAGTCTCAAGAACCGGTAGGGCAAGAACGCTGGACGAAGAAGCCCTTTCAACCGGGAGCGGCAACCGGCAGAAAAGCCTCCGGCCATTGTTGGTGGGGAACCCCCCCCCTCGAATACAGATTATATTCCCGTCAGGAGACCTTCCAAACGCGTCTTCCCCGGGAATGTCGAACTTTTCCCTGGGTGCTGCGCGCTACAGACGGAGGTCTGAGCCGCGTCCTGCCCCCCCTCCCACAAGGAAAAAGAGGCCCCCGGATTCCGGGGGCCTCTTTTTCGCTAAGAGACAAACTTCAACCTGATCAGGTTCCATTCTCAGTTCGTTCCAAAGTCCGCCCTAATAAAAGGGGGAATGATTGGTCCTCGCCGTAACATTTCCGCTGCCGGGCGAACAAACCAAACCGGCGGGACGCGCCCCGCCAGGCGCCCTACTTTTTGTCCAGGCGGCGACAAAAAGTAGGCAAAAAACGCCTTCCCCTGCGGGGGGCATGCGTTCACGAGGTATCTCTGTCCCGGAACGCCCTCGCCGGCAACCGACTCCACCGGAGCTTCGTGGCGATGATCGCGTCGCTGATCGCGATTCTCGCTCCGCCAGTGGTTACCCCTTTTCATTCTGCGCACTCAGAGGCTCTGGTGGTTTAAAAGCTTTTAAAACCACGCAGCGCCGGCGTTCGCTCAGCTTGACCGCATGCCGAAACAACCACCGCCCTGGGCAGATGGAGCCGACGAAGACGCGCAGCCCATGCTTCCCGTAGGGTAACTCGGTTCCTCCGCCAGCTGCATCCCCATGCCGGCGGCAGCCCGGGCTCTTTTGGTTACTTTTCTAAGCCGAATTAGAAAAGTAACTCGTCCGGCGGGACGAGACCCGCCGACCTTAATGCCCTCCCACGTCTCTTTCCCAAGAAGGGAACCTCTGCGGCTGAGAATCCGACCAAATCAGGTACGTCAATGTTGATTGGGCAAGTAAAAAGCCCGACTTTCCCGGACCAGGCCAGACCAAGAATCCAGTTCATGCCTGTACGTATAAGTACCTGTTAGCCCACACGAATCCATGCCTACAAGAGTTCGCCATTCCGCCGCCCCGGGGTTGCCTTTGGGCCAGGCTCAGCCGATATCCCGGGCTTCGGTGGCGTGGTTTTTCACCGTCCACTGCTCGAGGTGCTTGTAGACCACGACCCGGTCCTTGAGCAGCGCCTCGTGGGCACAGACGAATTTCTCCAGCAGCTCCCGCTCGGCGACCAGCTCCACGAAGGTCGCCAGGCGGTCGTTGCCATGGTCCGCCTGGATGGTTTCGATGTCGCCGCGGCCGGTGAAGCCGTAATGGGTGCTGTGGGAGGTGGCGTTGAGGATGCCGTCGCGCTTGGCCAGGTCGATGATGTGCTGGGCGAGGGAGCGCCGGGGCAGGAAGTTCAGGCGTCCCTTGCCCGGCATGCGGTCCTTGCGGGTCAGGTAGATGCAGAGGTGGCCGATTTCGTTGGCGGAGATGTAGCGGGTCGGAGTCATGTCTATCCCCTGGTATGAAATAGGCGGGCCAGCAGTCCCGGGCGACCCTCCCGGACCTTGCGCAGCGAGGTCCGGTCGTCGTGGTCCAGGTGGTCCCCCTTGGCGTTGCCGATCCGTTGCGAAAGGTAGATCCCGGAGTGGCCGCTGAAGAGGTAGGCGAAGAAGCACGCGGTGGCGAAATAGAGCAGGTACTGGGAGCCGAACAGCTCGACACCCATGATGGTGCAGGCCAGCGGGGTGTTGGTGGCCCCGGCGAAGACCGCGATGAAGCCGATGCCGGCCAGCAGGTCGATGGGCACGCCGAGCACCCGGGCCAGCGCCGCACCGAGGGTGGCGCCGACGAAAAACAGCGGCGTCACCTCGCCCCCCTTGAAACCGCTGGCCAGGGTGATGGCGGTCAGCAGCAGCTTCCAGAACCAGCTCCAGGGGGTCGCTCCGCCCGCCGTGAAGGCATTGACGATGGAGACCCCGTGCCCGGTGGGGGTGGTCACGCCGATGCCCAGATAATCGCGGGTGCCCAGCATCCAGGTAATCCCCATCACCAGCAGCGCGCCGGCCACCGGCCGCAGCCAGTAGGTGCCGATCAACTGCTTGAAAATGCGCTGAAAGGTGTGGGTGAGCTCGGCGAAGAGAAAGCCGGCCAGTCCGAAGGCGACCGACGCGAGGATGATTTTGAAGGCCAGCGTCGGGTCGATGTGGTAGTCCGGCAGCACGATATGCATCGCCGCGTTGCCGATGTGATACGGGGTATGGCTGATGCCCCAGAAGTGGCAGAAAAAATCCCCCATAACGCTGGCCAGGAGGCTTGGAATCAGGGCGTTGTAGCGCATGCTCCCCAGAGCCAGCACCTCCAGGGCGAAGATCGCCCCGGTCAGCGGCGTGCCGAACACCGAGCCGAAACCGGCCGCCACCCCGGCGATGAGCATGATCCGGGTGTCTTCCTCGTTGAGCCGGAAGGGATGGACGAAGACCTGGGCAATGCTGCCGCCCATCTGCACCGCGGTCCCCTCCCGCCCTGCCGAACCGCCGAACAGGTGGGTGATGACGGTGCCGAGCAGCACCAGCGGGGTCATGCGCTTGGGGATGCCGCCGCCCGGCTCATGAATCTGCTCCACCACCAGGTTATTGCCCCCCTCGGCGTTCTTCCCGAAGCGGGTGTAGGTCACGACGATAGCGATACCGGCCAGCGGCAAAAGGTAGAGCAGCCAGGGATGTTCCCAGCGCAGTTCCGTGGCCTTCTCCAGCATCCAGAGGAACAGGGCCACGGCGGAGCCGACCGCGGCGGCCATCGGCAGGATGAGGAAAAACCAGCGGACTACGTACTTTCCAAGGGAAAGATGCTCCTTGACGTCCCAACGTAACGGCATTGCAGGATCGGGCTCCAAACGGTCTGGCGTATGCGAATTATGGTGTCGATGGTGGATTGCTAGGGAGGGGTTCGGTAGAAATGAAAGTCCCCGAGGCCTGCCTGCAGAATGCCATCTCATTAGATTTTCGGAAAAGCCTACCCCATGACCTGCGGCGAAGGCAAGAATTTATCGATAGTATTCGACCCGCCAGCGGTTCCCGCCACCAGGGTCGGCACGGGACGGGCTGGAAACCAATCAGGCGAACCCACGCGACGACGTAACGGCGCGACAAAACCCTGGAGCGCAAACCCTTTCAGCTCAACCGGGGGAGGAAACGGTTTGCAAGCATTTTGGATTGCGTTGCGGCGTCGCGTGAGGTTAAAGGATTACGAAAATCATGACAACGAGACTCACGGAGTTTGAGGACCTCGCAGAGTTCCTGGCAGAAGTGGGCCTCACCCCGAAGATCACATCTCTCCAATAAACAAATTTTTTTCCGAAACGTGCTTGCTTACGATGGCGATCCGGATATTGGGAGAACAATTACAAGTTTTTAAAAATAATCTAATAGGGGGGCGCCATGGCAGGCAAATTTGAGCTTAAGAAGGCAAAAGACGGGCAATTCATGTTCAACCTGAAGGCAACCAACGGCCAAGTGATCCTGACCAGCGAGTTGTACAAAACCAAAGCCAGCGCTGAAAACGGGATAGAATCGGTCCGTAAGAATGCCTCACGGGAAGGGGCGTTTGCGGTCAGGTCCAACTCAAAGGGGGAACCATACTTCATTCTCAATGCGACCAATGGCCAGGAAATTGGTCACAGCGAATATTACTCCGGCAAGGCTCCTATGGAAAACGGCATCGAATCCGTTAAGAAAAATGCTCCGGAGGCCAAAGTCGAAGACGTGACAGTTTGAAGTGATCAGTCTCCGACGATTGATTCATTTTCCCTTGGTCTACGAGGAAAGCCTTCGGTCTGCCGACTGAGGGCTTTCGCCGTCTTACCGACAGAGATTTGGCAATCCGGGGCACCTTTTCAGCTGTCATTCTGCTGCTAATATTGAGGTCACTACCAGGTGCTTTCCCAAAGAGGTGCCCATGACCCAACTTTCCCTCCTGGCTGTCGCCAAGGCCGAGAACTTCCTCGGACTGCTCCCCCGGATGGCCAATCGCCATGGCCTCGTCGCCGGGGCGACCGGGACCGGCAAAACGGTCACGCTCCGGGTCCTGGCGGAGCAGTTCAGCCGCATCGGCGTACCGGTCTTCATGGCCGACGTCAAGGGCGACCTGTCCGGACTGGCGATGGCCGGCGGGGATCACCCAAAGGTCATGGAGCGGGTTGCGACCCTCGGCCTTCGAGGATTTCCAACCGCAGGGCTTTCCCGTGGTGTTCTGGGACCTGTTCGGCGAACAGGGGCACCCGGTCCGTACCACCGTCTCCGAAATGGGCCCGCTGCTGCTCGCCCGCCTGCTCGACCTGAACCCGACCCAGGCCGGCGTGCTCACCCTGGTGTTCAAGGTCGCCGACGACCAGGGGCTGCTGCTGCTCGATCTCAAGGACCTGCAAGCCCTGGTGCGGTTCATCGGCGACCACGCGAAGGACTATCGCACCACCTACGGCAATATCTCCACGGCCAGCATCGGCGCCATCCAGCGCGCGCTGTTGGCCCTGGAACAGCAGGGCGCCGAACACTTCTTCGGCGAACCGGCGCTGAACCTGGATGACCTGATGCAGACCGGTCCCGGCGGACTCGGGGTGATCAACATCCTCACCGCCGACCGCCTGATCCAGACACCCAAGATCTACGCCACCTTCCTGCTCTGGCTGATCTCCGAACTGTTCGAAAAACTGCCGGAGGTCGGCGACCCGGCCAAGCCGGGAATGGTTTTCTTTTTCGACGAAGCCCATCTGCTCTTCGACGATCCGCCGGAAGCCCTGCTCGACAAGATCGAACAGGTGGTGCGTCTGATCCGCTCGAAGGGTATCGGCATCTATTTTGTCACCCAGAATCCCCTCGATGTTCCGGACGCCATCCTCGGCCAGCTCGGAAACCGGGTACAGCATGCCTTGCGCGCCTATACCCCGCGCGACCAGAAGGCGGTGCGGGCCGCGGCACAGACCTTTCGCCCCAACCCGCCGCTGGACGTCGAGCAGGCGATCACCGAGGTCGGCGTCGGCGAGGCCCTGGTTTCCTTTCTCGACGACAAGGGGGTTCCTGCACCGGTGGAGCGGGCCCTGATCTGCCCCCCCGCCAGCCGCCTGCGTCCTCTCGATGCCAGCGAGCACGCCCAGGTACGGTCCGATTCCATCGTCGGCACCTTCTATGACCAGGGAATCGACCGGGAATCCGCCTATGAACAGTTGACGACGCGGGCCAAGCAGCAGGCGAAGGCGGAGCCACCACCTACTCGCAGCCGGGCGCGCCAGCCCGCCACGGCGGAAGATTTCTTCGAAGCCGCCGCCAAAAGCGCCGCCCGCTCGATCGGCACGCAACTCGGTCGCCAGATCATGCGCGGCGTGCTGGGTTCACTGTTTGGGAAACGGAGTTGATACCGACTGCGGCGCAGCTGACGCCGAAGGGTTTTTAGGAAACGCTGTCCGCCTGTCCATCAGCAGCGACCGTCCCTTGACTAATTTGCCGGCTAACAAGGTCCCCTATTCCACTGCTTACGGTGGTCTGCCCCCCAGTCCAGCTTCACTCTGCCAAAAATGAACGAGGCTCCCGGATTTCGGGAGCCTCATGTTATTGCCAGTTTTGTCAAAGTTGCAGCCATTACCTTCCCACCCAGCCCCGGCATGCCGGGCGACGGGGATTAATAGCTGACTTCCTGGTCGCGGTCCTCCTCTTTCTTGTTCCCTTTATGTTCGTGCTGCTTGTCCTTTTGCGATCCTTGTTTCTTCCCTTCAACGTTTGAGGCTGGGTGTTCGGGTTGGCCCTTCCCTGGTTGCTGTCTCTGGTGCTGCATTTCCGGGGTGCGGTGCTGAGGCGAATGGGTGTCCTGCCGATCTGATGTCGGCGGGCGTTTATCCTGCTGTTTTTGATTTCTCACCGGAGGATTCCCCTGCTTTTTCCGCTGTGCAGGTTCGGGCGCTCTCCGTTCTCCCCGTTGCCGAAAATGCTGGCGGATTATCGTGTCGCGCGGCTGATAACGGTAATGCCGGTCGTGTAGGTTCTGCTGCTGATCCAGGTGACGGGGATACCGGTCCCCCGAATAGTCCCGCTGGTAGGTCGGCAGCGGGGCGGGGTTCGGAGCAGAGCGGCGATTCCACCGATCCCACCCCCTGTGATGTTGTTCCCACCGCTGCCCCCAGTGCTCACCCCAACGGGGCGGTGCATTCGATCGCCACCGCCGAAAGTAATGGGGCGGCCGGCGATAGTAGCGCACAGGGATTCGCAGGATGTACAGTGGGACGTATTCCGCGTCAACCCTCCCCCAAGGGCCGTTGTACCAGGAACTCGCGTACCAGTTGTCGTCCTGGAATACCCAGTAGAGGCCATCGTAAAAGAAATAGTTGGCATTGAGCCGAGGCGCGTAGTAGACCGGGTAGCCCGGCACCCGGACGAGCTCCGGGTACAGAGGTAGATTGATCCCGATACTCACATTGGGCGTCCAGATGCCGACGCTCACCTGGGCTGCAGCAGGGGTTGCCAAGCACAACAGCAGCATCGATAACACCAGGATTTCGTGCCGTATCTTCTCCATTTAGTCCTCCATTTGGAAGGTGGTCCCTTGCCATCGCTTTTCAAAGGAAGACGCTGCTGCAACCCTATAGGCTCAACCGGCCAATGCAGCCCTGCGGATTCGAAAAACGTCGCCTTTATGCACCCATTGCACCCCTTCGTTTTTGCATATTGCCGAGAACGGTTCCGTTTCGACTATATCCCGCGCCAATGAAGTGTCAACGCGCCGTGGCAGGTTGAAAAAATGGGGTTTTGCGGGAAGTGGTCGCAAGGCTGAGCTATGCATTCTTTCTGTATGGGTTTGGAGGGAAAGGAGGGATTAGGTGCGGCGTCAAACAAATCTACAAGTTTGCAATCCTGACCCGAATTATCCTGCTGAAAATACGTGAGCCTCCCAGGTTGTAGAACTGGGCCGGCGAGCGGTGATAAAATCTGGGCAACGGTCCCAGGTAGGCGGCGAGAGGGGAAATGGCCGGCAACCTCATCCGAAAGGAGAGCGATCATGCAGCAGGGGATGAACAGGGTTAACCCTTCCGAGGAGACCATCCGGATCGGTCCGCTGACGATCCGGTTTCTCCTCACCAGGGAAGATTCCGGCGGCAGCGCGTCAGTGTTCGAGTTCTCCGTTCCCGCCGGGCAGAAGCTGGCGGCACCTGCCCACATAAACAACGCCTACGAGGAGATCCTCTACGGGCTCGCGGGGGTCCTTACCTGGACGGTTGACGGCACGTCGATCGAGGTTGGCCCCGGGCAGACGCTGTGCATTCTCCGGGGCGCGGCCCACCGTTTCGAGAACCTCGGCAGAGAGGATGTGAAACAACTCGCCATCATAACCCCCGCGGCTATGGGGCCCGCGTACTTCCGGGAGGCGGCAGAGGTGATCGGTGCCGCCGCGGGCGGTTCCCCCGACCTTGCGAAGATGACGGATATTTTCCGGCGCCATGGCATGACCGTGGTTCCTCCTCCGGCCCAACATTAGGGTTATGGGCGCAGTTCGACCCGGGTCGTGAGATTCTGGAAACGAGCGTACAAAAGGGGAGAGGCTAGTTTTTTGAATGTAGCCTCTCCCCTTTTGGTGATCCAAAACCGAACGTCCCGCGCTACACTGAGCGAAACCCGTGTCTTCCCCTTCCCCGCCGGAGGTTTCCCATGGCCGACGACCTGCTTGACCATCCGCTGATCGGCGGACGTTACTTCTTCCCCCTGCCCGGCAAACTGGAGACTCCCTTCTGGGTCGACTGCGGCGGCGCGCGACTGGCCTGCAGCTACCACGAAACCGACCCGGCGGCCAGGACCCTGGTCCATTTTCACGGCAACGGCGAGATCGTCGACGACTACCTCGGCCCCTTTGTTGAGCGCATCCTCGCCATGGGCTGCAACTGCCTGCTGGCCGAGTACCGCGGCTACGGCCGCTCCACCGGGCAGCCTCGGCTCGGCAGGATGCTCGAGGACGTGGTGCCGACGGTCGCGGCTCTCGGCCAGGCCGAGGAGCGGCTGATTTTCTTCGGCCGCAGCGTCGGTTCACTCTTCGCCGTCGAGGCGGTCCGGCGCTTTCCGCGCGCCGCCGGGCTGATCCTGGAGAGTGGCGTGGCCGATGCGCTGGAGCGGCTGCTGCTACGGGTGACGCCCCGCGAGCTCGGGGTCGATGCCGCCGAGCTGGAAAGGGCCGTCGCCCGGCACCTCGACCAACGGGGCAAGCTGGAGAGCTATCAGGGAGCGCTGCTGGTCATGCACTGTGAAGGCGACGATCTGGTCGACGTCGGCCACGGCCGGCGCCTCTGCGCCTGGGGCGGCGGCAGGAAGCGGCTGCACCTCTTCCCCTGCGGCGACCACAACAGCATTCTGGCTGTCAATTTTGAGGAGTATTTCGAGCTGGTGGAGGAGTTTGTGGCTTCACTTCCGCAGTAAAAAACCTTATCTGGCCGTCATATATGGCAGCTTCGTCAAGTATGACGGATACCACCGACGGCTTTCCCTTCACCCCGCCCCCTTCCCTTCCCTTTTACCCCGCAAAATCAACTCCTTGCATTCACAGAATTAACGGGTCTTCTATGGCTCGTTTTTTGCGATTTAAGTGCTCAGCAGAGCATGCGTACAGTGGTGCTTTCTGCGTAAAATTCAAGCTGTTGTCAGGGGAGAATGCCATGAACAAACAAATGAAAGAACTACAAAAACTCAAAGGAATTGGAAAAGTCCTGTCGCAGCGACTGGCTGAGCACAGCTATGACACCATTGCCAAGGTGGCCGCTGCACAAGAAAATGGGTTAGAGCGAATTACCGGGATGCACCCGAAAAAGGTGCGGGCAATCGTTACCCAGGCCAGGGAAATGACGGGAGAAGCCGAGAAAGGTCGGCACACCTGGCAGGTGGAAAAAGGCGAGGGTAAAGCCCATCAGGCATAGTCTGGAGAGCATCGCAACCAGGATCAGCAATCGGTCCAAGGAGAAGGTCTCCGGCAAGGTTCGGATCTTACGGTATCCGCCGACCCGCCCTTGTTCGGGACAAGTCATCAGCCTCGGGAAGCAAGGCAGATTATGCTCGATTCTCTGATCAGTTTGGTCGGCTCCCTCGGCCCTTGGGGTTACCTCTTGATCTTTCTTGGCGTGGCGCTGGAATGCCAGGCGGTGCTGGGACTGGTCATGCCCGGTGAGAGCCTGGTGCTGGCGGGAGGCTTCTTTGCGGGGCAAGGGGTGTTCGATCCGGGGGGCCTCATCGTTGTGATCTCCATCGCCGCAATTCTCGGCGACAGCATCGGCTACGGACTGGGGTGGCATCTGGAACGAAATTGGCTGGTGACACATGGGAGCCGATTCGGGCTGCGGCAGGAGCACCTCGACCGCGGCGATGGCTTGTTCGCGAAACATGGCGGCAAGGCCGTTTTCGGCAGTCATTTCCTGCATCTGTTGCGGCCGTTGATGCCCCTCGTCGCAGGTGACCGCCGCATGCGTTATCAGAAGTTCCTGCTCCTCAATTCGCTGGGATGCATCGCCTGGGCGAGCGTATATGTCTCGCTGGGCTATGGTGCAGGGGAGAGTTGGCGGATGGCCGCGGAATGGGCCGGATTTACCGGTAAAATAGTCCTAAGTGGGCTTCTGCCCGCCGTCGCCCTGGTCTGGCTTTGGCGCTGGCGGGGGCGGCATGAGGCCGATATCTAACAGCGATGACAGGTGGTGGCGGAGCATCCGCGCGTGGTAGCCCTGCGCCGGCTATTTTGGCTCTGACGGAAATACGCTGTTCGATCGTCGGCAACAGGAGAGTGGCTATGGGGTCAGGATTGCACACTTGCAAAGGGTTCAAAAGGTATTTCAGCCCCCATCTTTCTCCCACTGAATTTTTGCAACTTTACAATCCCGACCCTACTGACTTCCCCCAGGATTTTACCACCTGGTTTTCAGTGGTTCAACGAGCGTCGTCGCCATTCGTCCCTTGACAAGCAGACCCCGAATGGGGCGTACTTCGGAAACCTTGCACCACTGAAAACTGGCACCTGAGGCCGGCAATCACGACCACTGACGGGCACTGCTTATTTCACCCCTCAGGCTGTCTCATCAACCCCGACCACCTCAGTACAAGCCGGCAAGAAAGTCTGGTTCGGTGGCGGCTTCTTGCATTCAGGAGGCGACATGAGATCAGCAATCGTTTGGATCATCGTTTTGGCCCTTTTCCCCGTTGCTCGCCAGGGATGGTCGCAGGAGGTGAAGATTCGCCCTGGTCTCTGGGAGCACACCTTCACCGTGAAGACCCAGAGCGGCGAGATGGAAGAGGCCATGCGGCAGATGCAGGAGAAAATGGCCGCGATGCCCAGCGATCAACGAAAAATGATGGAGCAGATGATGGCGGCGCAAGGGGTGGCGGTCGGCCCCAGGGGGAACACCGTCAAGGTCTGCATCACCAAGGAAGATGCCGAGCTCGATTATGTGCCTCAGAAGGAAAAGTGCCGGCAGAAGGTTGTGGAGCGCACGAGCAATACCCTGAGGATCAGATTCGACTGCCCCGGAGATCCTCCCACGAGCGGAGAGAGTGAAATCACCCTCCTCGGCCCGAATGCCTACACGGGTAGAACCACGATCGATACCAGGGTGGATGGCAAACCTGAACGCATGGAGATGAGCCAGGCGGGCAAGTGGCTGTCGGAGGATTGCGGCAATGTCAAGCCCTACCGGCGGCCATGAATGGAGGGACGGGGCGATTTCGGAGCTTTCCCTTACGGTCAGGCATTTGCGATTGACGGCACGCGCTGCCGTTGTTGCCAGCGGGTACAAAAAGGGACAGGCTACTTTTTCAGAAAAGTAGCCTGCCCCTTTTTGGTGTTCCCGCCTTTGCCGGGGGATTTCCTGTTGTATTAAGTATTATGTTCCCTTTTGTCCACTGCAAAAGATTTCCGATTTTAAGTAGTTATGTGGGTGGCCCCTGGACCTGCCTGAGATTCCAGAGGATTGCTGTCATTGCTGGCGCGCGGCAGGAGCCGCCGCCTCGGCATGATGAGCCGAGCCATGGACAGCCTGTGCGATTCCTTCGACATAATGGACGTAGGTAATGTAGGCCTCGACGGATTCCCGGCCCGCCTGAACGCTCTCTTGGGCGTGCTTCCTGGTGTCCAGAGCGTGCTGGAAGCGTCCGCGGATACCTTCTTCGGTATGGACGACAATGGTCTTCGTCAAACCATCCACCGATCCCTGCTCCAGGGCCTGGTCGGCCTTGGCGACCAGGGGATCGATTGTGCCAACCGTTTTTAGCCCGGTAAAGGGAGCACCCTCCCCGGCGCGGTGAATGCGCACCAGGGTTTCGAAGAAGTAGGTGTCGGCTAATTTCTGCGCGTCGGGATTGAGCCTGCGCACCGCCAGGGTTCTCGCGAAGGTCTCGCGGACCTCTTTCTCATCTTTGGCCTGGACCCACTTCAGTGTCGGGGTAACATCCCCTGTGGCCAGCGCAATCCTCGCGTCGGCTACCACCGGCCCGTCGAGGGTGTCGCAATGGGCCAGGGCGGCTTGCGGCGCCAGCAGGATTGCCAGGGCAAAAGAGGCTGCGGTCAAAAATCCTTTGATACGGTTGGTCGTCGTTTTCATGGTGGTCCTCCTTGAACGGTAGATGTTGGATGCCTTTACCCATGAAAACGAAATCGGAGAGATGTTTGTGACAAAAAAAATAAATGAAAAATAGTGTCACAAAATTCCGTTATTATTCGTATTGATAAACAAAAAGGGGAAAGGTGACGAATCTTGACCGACGAGAAACTTATGCAGGCCTATATCGAGGGCGACATGGACGCTTTTGAGGCCTTGTATGGGCGGCATAAGGGTCGGGTTTTCGGGTTTTTACTGGCCAGATTGAAGGACCGAAGCGAGGCGGAGGATGTCTTCCAGGCGGTTTTTACCAAACTCCATCAAAAGCGGCACCAATACCGGCAGGAGATTCCCTTTTTGCCCTGGCTCTTCACCCTGGCCAGAAACACCCTGATTGACCATGTCCGTAAGCGGGACGCCAAGGGGAAGTACATCACGGTCTCCGAGGCGGCCATAGAATCCTATGCCGCCCCGATTTCCGACACCTCTCCCATTGACGAAGCCGTTGCTGAACTCTCAAGCCTGAACGAGAGCCAGCGCCGGGCCCTGGAGTTGCGGTTCAATCAGGGATTGACCTTTGCCGAGATTGCCGAGCAGATGCAGACCTCGGCGGACAATTCCCGTCAGATCATCAGCCGCGCGATTCGCAAGCTGCGCAGCCTGATGGTGGGAAAAGAGGGGCGCCATGAGAAAAGATGATTCGGAACAGGCACTACGGCGGCAATTCTATGAGTTTGTCGATGCCGATCCCGTTCCCCCGCCAAAGCAACTCGATGAGTCCGTTCGGCGCAGGGTGTCCGCAGCCCTTCGGCCCACCCCTTGGAAAATCTTCGCCCGGCTGGCAGTGATCCAGGTGGCGGCGGGCCTGGTGACTTTGGCCCTCTGTCCGCAATTTGGTCTGGGCTTCGGCGGAGGTAACGAGCTTCTGCATGATTTACACGTCACAACCTCTCCGGCGGTATTTCACCTGCTGTGCGGGGTGTTGTTCGTAATCTTCGGTGCGGCGCTGGGAGGCCTTGTCCTGACTCGCCAGCAGATCCGCGCCATCCGCAGCACCCGCTACGGCTACTTCACCGTTTACAGCGTGTTGGCCTACCTGGCACTGGTCACCCTTGGACCCGAGGTTTTCGTTTTCGGCTCGCTGCTTTGGGTCGTAGGGGCGATGCTGGGCAATGTCCTTGGTTATGGAGCCGCCATCCGGTTGCGACAGGTGTTCCTCAACCGATGAGCGGATCGTTTGGGTCCGATAAAAAAGCCCCACTGGCGGATGCCAAGGGGCTGCTTATCAGATCGGTTGTTTCGGGAGGCCTTCCAGGTGCAAAAGCGGGGTCGGACCAAGTCAACACTTTGATATTCCAGGGATACTATCCCAAAAATAGCCGTTATTTTGGCTTATAGGTCGATTTTCAGGGCTGAAATCAGGCCCATAGGGTTCCTGCTCTTCACGAAGCACAAAGGCGTCACCGGCTTCGCCGACACTTCGTCCTTTCCCGCAAGCTCCAAGAATTTCTCGGGTTTTTGCCACAAACGCGGCACTGCCGACAGCCACGCCACCCGTCCAGATCTCGTTTCGCACCCGGCCTTCAGCTTCCAGCGCCTCTTCGATCAAGCTCCGATGAGCTTCTGCCAGCCCTTTCAGGTTGACTTCTGCCGCCTCGGCGAGAGACTCCAGGGCGAGAATCCGGTTGCGACGCCGCAGCCCTTGGATCTCCCGATAGCCGCCATGGCCCCACTCTTCCGGGTGAGTGACCACGCCGGCCCGCACCATGTTCAAATCGATGTAGACCAGACAGCGCCGCAGGTGTTCACCGGACTCTACAGCGGTGGCATGATATCGGTCTTCCCAGAACGCGCCCTTGCGTTTTTTCCGCTGGTTGTACTCCTGCCCTGTTCGCCCGGCGATCAACTGCATGGCGGCCGGGATACAGCTTTCGCTACCGTGGTCTTTCACCAACAAGTGTACGTGGTTGGAGGTGATGGCATAGTTCAGGACCTGGAGCCCGAAACGGCTGCGGGCCGCGCCGAGCCAGGTCATAAAGCGGTTCCGGTCCCGAGCGAACTTCAGAAGGAATTCCTTCTTGTGGCAACGATGAGTGATGTGCCAGATACAGCCGGGAATGTAATCCCGATTGGCCCTTGCCATGCTCCCCCACCACGACCAACTTGCTATAAGCCTGATTTTGACCTCGAAAATCGACCTATAGGCCGATTTTGACGGTAAAATCGGCCACGTTTTCCAGTGTTTTCAGATGGTTAACTTGGTCCGACCCCGTGCCTTGGGTAAAAGGGCATATAGACCACCCAGCTGAATTCTTGTCTTGATATTTCCAGCGGGATGTTCAGGATTGCACACTTGCAAAGGGCTCAAAAGGCAATTCAGCCCCCAACTTTCTCACACTGAATTTTTACAACTTTACAATCCCGACCCTACTGACTTCTTCCAGGGTTTCAGCCTTTCAGGCGTTTGGGCCGGCAAAGATTCCTCCCCCGGTTGGTCCGCCCGCCGCAGTTGGCGCAGACGTATTTCGGATTTTTGCAGAGTTTGGCTACTTCGGCGTGGGGAGCACTTATTTTAAGTTCGCACAGGTGGAGGTGGTGCTCCTCCGGTTTGTCGCAGGATTTTTCCTCCGCCACTTCTTCGCTCCTTTCCCGGAATCGCTATTTTACAATGCCAGCATTAGGATCAAGTCGACAGATTACCAAAAAAACTTTGCAGATCAAAGCCTTCAGCCCTCCTCAAGCCGGGTTCATATCGTAGGCCCCTTGGCCAGTCCCTTCCCTTATGCCGGCTGCGATCATTCCGGATACCGTTGACACGCCGCGCTCAGGTGTTAAACGATTTTCATGGCGTGACAGTTCCTGACTAAGGGATACTACTACTTGCAGGGAGGTCGATCATGAAACGCGGATGGCTGGTAGTGTTGGCAGGAATCCTTTTGCTGTCCCCTTGGCCGGCCCAAGCAGCCGGACAGGAACAGCAGAAGGACCAGATGGAAACCCAGCAGCAGGAGCAGCAGGTCTACGGCTGGCAGCTGATGACCCCGGAGGAGCGCCTGGAATACCGCAACCGTATGCGTGCGGCCCGCACCGAACAGGAACGGGAGGCGATCCGCGCCGAGCACCATGAGCAGATGATGGAGCGGGCCAAAGAACGGGGCGTCACCCTGCCCGAGCAGCCGGTCCCCTGGGGCAAAGGAAAAGGGATGGGACCCGGCGGCGGTGGCCGCTATTAGGGGGGAATTGGGTCTGGCCTTGAAGATTTGAAGATCGCCAGGAAGTTCAAGTCTTCAAGGGCTGACCTCCAGTTTCCCCCTCTTTCCTATTAAAACAAATGATTAATGGCAAGTTTGTAAAAAAATTGTGCACTAGTATAAGCGGCATAGGCCTGAAAATTATCGTTCTTGGCAGTATTTGCAAAGTCACAGACCGACTTAATAATGATTGGTACTGTTTGATCAGTAGTAGAATATTCGGCTGCGGCCATTAGCCCATATGCCTCCATTTCAATTCCAACAGTTTCCCGGTGTTGACCTTTTATAAGTTCAACCGTTGAAGGGTCTTCAAGAACCACAGCACCAGAACCGATAGGCCCAACCCTCAGGTTAAGGGGACAATCTGGGATAGAACCTTTTCGAGAATTAAAAGACGCCTTGATATCGTTAAGATATGTTCTATCTACAGACAGTTTACGAAGAATAGGCCTCAAGTTTCTATTTAGGGGTATGTGATGAGGAGCGGAAAGAAGCTTAGGTACTCCATCGACAACTGTTAATTTACCACTCCCCCAGTCCCAACTTGGATCGGCAATTAAAATATCCCCTAAATTAGTTCTTCCTTCTATTCCTGCCGCTATACCTGTCATAACCAAATAACGAGGAGAATGCCTTAAGATTAATTTTGTTCCGACACATGAAGAAGCGGCAATCCCCATTCTTGGACACGTAGTCGCAATAATTGACTTATTAAGACCATTCGATATTTCAATTGTTCCTGAATAATATATGTTACTATCGTTTTGAAATTTTACTTCGTCCCAATTAATTGGCAGATTTTTTATGGCCTCAAACTCAATTTGTTCTAAAGCTGAAAATAAAGCAATATCATACTGCTTAAATTGCTGTTTGGTGTGATTTGATATGGTCTGCAACAGGCTTTTTACCTGATTTTCATCGTCACAGCCATAAAGAAGTGACCATCCCTTTTTGTTAAAATGTTCAGAGTATCTCTCAAATGATTCAACATATGATGTTGCTGCAATTACGTGACTTGGGGGCAAAAAGTCAGACGTCAATTCAATGCGTTCAAGTAACTTAATTCCTCCATCAGGATCGATGTCATCGCCATTTCTTTCCGGTATTTGGATGTCGAGAATTAAAAGATCAAAGTGATCTCCTCCGGCCAAATTTCGCAAGGCATCAAAAGAGCTATCAACACATATAACCTCGTTATTTCCAATCTGCTCAAGTATTCTGCAAAATACTTGTTTTTTTTGATACTGATCATCAACAATTAATACTCTCATTTACAAAATCACCTTGTTTATTAATTCTGCCAGAGTATCCTTCCATGATTCTGTAGCCGCGTCATAATAAACTGAACCAATATAGAAATTTGAACAAATATTTTTAAATTTTTTATCTAATTCTTCAAGACTAATCCTTCCGTGATCAGAAGAAAAAATATCATACTGCGTAACTATAATTGTTGGGACATTGATTTCCCTCAACTTCATCTGATCAATCAATTCCTCACCAGCAAAACTCTCCGGACTTCCTCCCCCAGGCTCATCTTCAGAAATATCAAAATTTGGAAGACTCATATCTAAAATCAAAATATCGTAGTCTTGGGACTCCATTAGCGTATACAAGGCCGATCGCAGGGACTCTTTTTCAATCACATGACATGGCGATTGAATTAATGAGCATATAAAATTTTTAACTTTTTCTTTTTTATCGTAATCGTCTTCAACTATCAATATCTTCATTTTCGATGACCTCGTCTAGATTGAATACTCTTAATTCCACTTTAAATGTTCCATCTTCGTGGTAATTCATATCTATAAGGTTCGTGAGATTTAAACCTCTACTTAAAGTATTCCACACCTTAAAGAACCCCGAATTCCCCTCGCCTTGAATGCGTCGCTTTAATATTTCTTTACTTCCATAATTATTTTTGTAATATTCCATTCTTTTATTAGCGTCAAAAATACTTCCCTCGACAATGCAATTATTAATAATTATAAAGTAGGCTACATTGTCAACTGACTTGATTTCGATAGTGATTTTTAATTCTTCCTTATTTAGATTTGACTTTGATACTGCATTTTCGATAAAAATATAAAACAGATCGACAAAGTTGCTTAGGGTTTTACCTTTCATTTTGTACGGTTTGTCTTTTATGAACTCGACATCGACACCAATGGCTTGACTTGCTATTTCAATTGAAGTCTCGATCTCATAATTAGCGATAACATTTTCATCGGTTCTATTAAACCAAGAAATTATTTGATCAAGACTTGTCGACATGGTTGCTTTTGTACGCCCAACAGCTTCATTGAAATTTCGCCTCTTTCCCTCATCTTGCACAATATCGTAAACAGAAACCTGTAATTCATTTAACAACTCAAGAAAATAGCTTCTAGCCACGCCCGTAAGTCTTTTTCGTCCCCTCTCTAGGCATTTATCCGTCCTGAACCATAACCATTCAATGGCACGAGTAATAAATTCATCATAGCTAAGCTGCCGAGGGAGCCTCGCCTGCAATTTAAAAGCTTCAAATATGTCCATTGAATAATCAAAAATTGATTCAGAAGTATTGCTTTTATCAGCTAAATTTGACAACGAACGATCTAGAGTAAATATTTGGAGCCAACTATCATTGATTTTTGAGACTTCACTTTCAAATCGCTCTGAAAAATCCGCGAATAACTTTTCGAGCTTTTTGTAGGATTTCTCCTCCTTTGACGAAAGCCTGAAACACCAGTATTCATTCGGCTTGAACTGTTTACTTCCAGACAACCTACTAGTAGTTAAATTTTCTGCTTGAAGGCATTTCCTCAAGTTGGTTGGTAGATGTCCATGTCTTATTCTTGTGCTAAGGTAAGTGTTTAGCCCTTTTTCACCAAAGGCGAACTCATCTCTGACTCTCTGCATTAAATTGAAAAAAGTCGAATTCTTTTCATTTATTGGAGGAATTACATATAAATTTATATCAATTTCGCTTAATGCTTCATGTAACTTTACAATTTTTGACAGAAGTTGTTCGTCTTCATAATCGCTAAAATCATTATTTTTAAGTTCATTATATTTGTCGTATAAGGACTCAATTCTCGTTCTTGCAGATCCGCTGTAAAATACACTTGTATCTGAGTAGATCTTGCTGTTTTCAACTTGTTTAAAGGCCTTACTTACAACTAATTTTTTCGTTCTCTCCTTAACTTCCCTGACTAGCGGATCTTTATTTCCAAATCCCTTTTCAATTAAAAAATTACATACTTCAATTCTACACTCTTCAATTTTTCTTGAGCTACCAAGATGACGGTACAATTTCATATTTTCAGGTGTGCAGACATGCTCAAGATAATAGACCATCAATCTATTGTCATATCTTTCGTATATCTCAATATTATCTATTGGTTTTTTCACATTATGTTTGATCAGAAAGTTTTCGAATGAAAATCTCAATGCTGAGTCATGCTTGTTATTCACAAACCTTGAGTGTAAAGAGAGTGCTATTGGAAAAAATATTGAATTGGAGTTTTTTAGGGATGATATCGCTGCATTGCATATTTCGTCTGTGTTATAATTCTGTATCAAATTTCTATTATCTATACACCTCAAAACAAATTCTTCAACAGCCTCTTGAATTGAGTTTATCTTGATTAGTGAATTTACTAAAAACCTAGAAACTTCATGCGATAGAAGAACATCAGTGCATTTGTTCAAAGTATACAAAACATTAACTGCTTCTTCATGCCTATCATTCAATATTAGTGATTTTCCAACATATTTTTTAAACCTATTTCCATCAACCTCGCCGAACTGTTCGTAATTACAATCATGAATGTTATTTCGATTATTGTACAACTCAACCGTAATTGATTTTTCGATATGCTGCTTTAACGAATTTTTATAACTTGTTACGACATCACTTGGAAGAATATCTTCCTTTCTCGGAGAATTAACACCTGAGTGTATTATTGACGCCCTTCGGTAAAATTTTAGTTTTTCAAAATCCTTTGTCTTTGTTTCACTTTGGATAAAATAATCAAGTTCGTTAAACCATCGCAATGACGAAAAGCAGTGGGACAGACACGCCAGTGTAGCCATCGAGGTTTGATAGTTTTTGTCTTTCAACACAACACTACGGAGATTTTTTATTATTGTTCCGACAAGGCCATCGTAATTATTTGGCTCATATCTCGTAGCTGACTTTGATAAAATTTCAAAATGCTGAAACTCTTTAAAATATTCTTTACTATATTCATACTTAATAACAACGCTTCTATAATCACCCTTTGTATACAAGTCTAGAAGACCATAATCAAACTCATTGAAGCTCCAATTATTTTTAACTCCACATAAATTTGCCATGGAATTCAACGGCGGGTAATTGATATGTTTTGAAAGTTTTACTATAATTCTTCTAATGTGATCAGTTAGAAATTCTTCAAATACCGTGGCTTTCGTCAGAACGGAAATTAAACATTTAAACAAGTCAATCAATGAAGAGTTTTTTTCATAATTCGTTATATATTCATAATTATAGTTAAAAAATAGATCATCTGGACACAGTTTGTAATATAGAAAATCCCGCAATTCTCCATCAAATGCTCTAAATATTTGCCCAACGAATGAACCCATGTTCGCTACATATATGTCCGGATCTTGATATCTTCTACCAATTTCCCCCGCAACTACTTCAAATAATTTATTTTCGCCAACCTTTTTATTTAGGATCTCTTCAAATTCGTATTTAGCCTTAAGGTCTTCAATTATGGAATAAATGCTTCCCCTGATACTTATTGACCAAGTCGAGACCCCAAACTCTTCGTCAATGGCATCTAAAGATTCAATACAATCGTCGAATCTTCCATCAAGCAAATTTTCAGTAATAAAAGTTTCGTAATTTATGAATTTAGAAATTTTTTCCGAATTATACTCTAAAACACTTAGCATGTATAAAAGGCTTTTTTCCAAATCTGTATACGGACAATTATCCGTATAGATTTTAGATAGGTCTTTTCTTGAATTTAATTCAAACAGATTTGAAAAATATGGATGTGCTGATATATTACTTAATGATCTGTAAAAGGCATTATCTGGAACTTCAAAAAATAGTTTTCTAATCGCATCATTTTTCGAAACCGAGGAATGGATCATTCCGAACAATTTTTTATTTTTTTCGGACTTATTTTTTCTTGTTCGTTTAGTTTTCTTTAAATTCGACATGAATTTTCCTACCCGTAAAATACCCTAAAGGTCCAGAGTCAGGACCAAAGAACTAGAACGATAAATAGACGGATTGCCACAAAACCCCTCTTAGTCATGTCCCCTCCTTTAGCGCCAACCCTCCAGACGAGGTTAACAGATTATAAAAACGCTGGACTTCGCCTCTGCGGGCCAGCGTTTTTATTTTGTTGTTTCGTTGAGATGCTTTGTTCAAGCGCCCCTCAACAAAGCCCCCTCAAGGGCTTGTTTCAACTTGGAGAAATTGGGGGAGAAATTGGGGACACTGCCCCTATTCCTAGAGACCTACTTAGCGACAAAGCCGCCTTCCGGATTTTACTCCGACAAGGCGGCTTTGTATTTTCATCA
>CAWDZB010000004.1:0-67326 GCA_963806685.1 uncultured delta proteobacterium | reverse complement strand
GTACTTCTCCAGCAGGGCCTCGACCTCGTCCCGGGCCTGCCGAAGTTCGGCGTTCTGCATCTCCAGCTCGACCTGGTGGACCTGCAGTTCGTGCAGGAGCTGCAGGGAGTCGAACGGCTTTCCGGATTGCCCTGCCGGCGCCTGGTCCCGCAGCCGGTCTTCGGCGCGTCTGCGCAGGTGGGCCGTTCCCGGCACTCCCTTTTCCTCGTCGCTGCCCATGACCAACCCCCTCCCAGCCTACTCCCCCTTGAGTTTCGCGATCTCCGCGCGCAGTTCCGCCTCCAGCGCCTTGGCTGCGGTGATCTCGGCAAAGGTGATCACCACCCCGTCGATGACGTTCTCGACGGTGCGGTAGGGCATGATGCGCACCAGAAACCAGCGGCCATCGGTGGTGGCCACTTCCTTTTCGGAAAAGACCAGCGTCCGCAGCACCTCCTGCGCGGTTTCGGTCAACTCGGCATAGCGCAGGTCGCTGACGATGTCGGAGAGGGGGCGCCCCACATCCCCCGGGATGAGCTTGAAAAGTTTGTTCGAGCCGATGGTGAAGCGGCGCACCTGGAGCTGGTTGTCCAGGAACACCGTGGCGATCTCGGTGCTGTTGAGCAGATTGCGCATATCGTTGTTCATCCGGGACAGCTCGTCCATCTTCGACTGCTGTTCGGCGTTCACCGTCTGCAGCTCTTCGTTGAGGGATTGCAGTTCCTCCCGGGAGGTGGTCAGCTCCTCGTTGGTGGACTGCAGCTCCTCGTTGGTGGACTGCAGCTCCTCGTTGGTCGATTTCAGCTCCTCCTGCGAGGACTGCATCTCTTCGCGGGTCGTTTGCAGTTGCTGGCGCAGCTGCAGCAGCTCCTGCTCCAGTTCGCGAACCCTGACGCCGTCGGCCGGCATCTTCCGGCTGCGGCGACTGGCTTTGTCGGCCGGGGGCGCGGGCACATCGAAAAAGACGATCATGACCATGCCGCGCAGCGCCTCCGGACTCTCCAGGGCCTGGACGGTGATGTCGACCCTATCGGAGCCGGGGTTGTCTGCGATCCTGAGTCCCTTGAGAATGACCGGCTCGGTTTGCCGCAGGGCTTTCTGGAAGGCGCTGCTCAGTTCGAAGCGGAGCCCTTCCCGGGCCATGGCAAAGATGTTCCAGTTGGCCTTGCCGGCGGCCGGTTCCAGGTAGTTCCCGGTCCGCCCGCTGATATAGAGAATATCCCCCTGGTTGCTGACCAGCACCGCCGGCGGGGAGAAGTGCTGGAGCAGCAGTTGATCCGCGAGCGACTGGAGATTGGCAGCAGGTTGCACGCTCGTCGACTCCTTGGAACGCTCCGAGTCCGCGGGGCTGAACGAGGGGGGAAAGGCGATGGGCTCGGCCGGCAGCAGCGATTCGCGGCGGTGGAAGAGCCGGGCCTTGGTGTCCAGCGGTGTGAACAGCTCGCTGGCGGAATTGACGCTCTCCGAGCTCCCCAAAAACAGAACGCCGCCCGGGATCAGGCTGTAGTGAAAGAGCGGCAGCAGTTTTTTCTGCAGTTCCGGGGTCAGGTAGATCAAAAGATTGCGGCAGATGACGAGATCGAGCCTGGTAAAGGGGGGGTCCATGATGACGTTCTGGGTGGCGAAGGTCACCATCGCCCGGATCTCCTTGCCGACCCGGTAGGTATCCCCATCCTGGACAAAGAAGCGCTTGAGGCGTTCGGCGGACACGTCGGCGACGATGTTGGGCGGGTAGCTCCCGAGGCGGGCCCTGGCGATGGCGTCCGGGTCGAGGTCGGTGGCGAAGATCTGCAGCTTGAAACTCTCCTTGGGCCTTGCAGCTTTTCCACCGCCTCCTTGAAGATTATGGCAGCCGAATAGGCCTCTTCCCCGGTCGAGCAGCCGATCGACCAGAAGCGCAGCACCGCGCCCGGGGAGCGGTTGGCCAGGAGTTCCGGCAGAATCTCGTTCCTGCAGCTTCTCCCAGGCCGCCGGATCGCGGAAGAAGTTGGTGACGCCGATCAGCAGTTCCTTGAACAGGAGGTCCACCTCCTGGGGGTTCTCCTGCAGATAGCGGACATAGCCGGCAATCCGGTCGATCTGGTGGATCCCCATCCGGCGCTCGATCCGGCGGTAGATGGTGTTCTTCTTGTAGAGGGAAAAATCATGGCCGGTCTTGGACCGCAACAGGATGACGACCTTTTCCAGAGCGCTCTGGTCCTTGTCGGCCTGTCGCGGCTCGGTCCTGGCCAGGATCGTGGCGTGGTGGAGATAATCGAGGATCTTTCCGGGCAACTCCTCCGCCGGGGCGACCAGGTCGGCCAGTCCGGCGTCAATGGCGCTGCGGGGCATGCTGTCGAACCTGGCCGTGGTCGGTTCCTGCACCAGCACCACCCCGGCCTTTTCCTTGATGGCCCTCAGCCCCATGGTTCCATCCGAACCCATGCCGGAGAGGATCACCCCGATGCTGCGCTCCTGCTGATCTTCGGCCAGGGAACGGAGAAAAAAGTCGATGGGCAGGCGCAGGCCGCGGGGCTCCGCCGGAGGGAACAGGTGCAGGGTGCCGTGCAGAATCGACATGTCCGTGTTGGGGGGGATCACGTAGACGCTGTCGGGCTGGACCTTCATCCGGTCCTTGACCTGGTAAACCTTCAAGGCTGTGGCGCGCTGGAGCAGCTCGGGTAGAATCCCCTTGTGGGTCGGGTCGAGGTGCTGGACGACGACAAAGGCCATGCCGGAAGTTTCCGGGACCCGCCGCAGGAACTGCTCCAGCGCCTCCAGCCCGCCGGCGGAGGCGCCGATGCCGACGATGGGGAAGGGCGGGGGGACCGGGTGTACCGGGGCCGCGGATACGGTAGACTTGGTTGGCCGCTTGGAACGCTGAGCCGGTTTTGATGATTTTTTCATAATTTAAAGGTATACCAAATATTTCCTCGAATATCGCCAAATGGTTGTCGGCGGAGACGGTAGCTGCATTGGCCATCGGACCGGAGGCCCGCCGCCGGCCGCTTTCGCTGGCGGATTGCGCCCCTCACGAGACTGGAGCAGGCCCATGCCAAAATCAATCAAAATCATCCTGATCGCCGTCGGCGGGCTGGTTGGACTCCTGGCCCTGGTTGCCGCGGCCCTGCTGCTTTTTGTGGACGCCAACGCCTACAAGCCCCGCCTGGAAGCGACCGCCTCGCAGGCCTTGGGGATGGAGGTCAAGGTCGGCGGCCGCCTGGGGATCCGTTTCAGCCCGGGATTGTCGGTCGCTTTGCAGGACCTGCATGTGCGTAATCGTGGGGCGGAGGTCGTCTCCGCCGAGCAGGCCAGGCTGGGGATCGCCCTGCTGCCCTTGTTGCGGCAGCAGGTCCGGATCCAGTCGATTGCCCTGCAACACCCCAGAATCACCGTCGAGCGGGACCGCGCCGGCCAGTTAAACCTCGCCGGGCCGGCGGCGGCCGGAAGCGACCTGCCCGCCCTGGCGCCGGCGCAGTTCTCCCTGGCGGGGGCAACCATTCTTTACCGGGACCGGCAATCCGGATACGGGTTCGAGGCCCGCGACTGCGACCTGGTCATGCATCACCTGCGGCTTGCCGGCGGGACGGACCGGGGACTGCTGCAGAACCTTTCCTTCCGTGCGCAGCTGGCCTGCGGCGAAATCCGGAAAGATGACTTCGCCATCACCGATTTAAAGGTCTCAGCCACCGGGACGAAGGGGGTTTTCGAGCTCCAGCCCGTCACCATGCAGGTCTTCGGCGCGCAGGGAACGGGGACCCTCCAGGCGGACTTTTCGGGCGACGTGCCTCGCTACTCCGTTCATTACGCGCTGCCGCAGTTCCACGTCGAGGCGTTTTTCAAAGGCTTGTCGGCGGAAAAGGTGGCTTCCGGGACGATGGATTTCACCGCCCGGCTGTCGCTGCAGGGAAAGACCACGCAGGCGCTGCGCCAGACCCTGTCCGGGCAGATCGCCCTGCGGGGCGGGGACCTGGTCCTTCACGGGCGCGATCTCGATGCGGAACTCTCCCGCTATGAGTCCAGTCAGCACTTCAACCTGGTGGACGTGGGTGCCTTCTTTTTTGCCGGGCCGTTGGGGCTGGTCGTCACCAAGGGCTACAACTTTGCCAGCAACCTTCAGGGACCCGGGGGGAGCAGTGAGATCCGCACCCTCGTTTCCGACTGGAAAGTCGAGCACGGCGTGGCGCAGGCGCAGGACGTGGCCCTGGCGACCAAGGAGCACCGCCTGGCCCTCCAGGGCGGGCTCGATTTCGCCACCGAACGGTTCGACGACGTCACCGTGGCGCTGATCGACGCCAAGGGTTGCACCAAGGTCCGCCAGAAAATCACCGGCAGCTTCCAGAAGCCGGTGGTGGAGAAGCCGAGTTTCCTCACCTCTCTGACCGGGCCGGCGATGAAGCTGCTCAAGAAGGGGATAGCCCTCTTGCCTGGCGGCGAGTGCGAGGTCTTTTACTCCGGTTCGGTGGCGCCTCCGGAATGATGGGAGCACAACTCTGCTGCATCCCCGGGGCAAACTAGTGTCCATCTGGAAAATCCGGATGGACACTGCGCAGTTTCCGTTTTGGAAACGAGGGGGTTTGGTCTTCGTCGTGGCAAGGAAATCAAGGGCTTGCGCGGAGGCGTACACCGGTACGCCGCACAAGCAAGAACGCAGATTGACGCCGCCACGACGGAAAAGGACCGTTTCCGGACGGAAACAAACTGTGCTATGGTGTTTCCCGCCCGTTCCGTTCCCGGGCCGCCAGCTGATGAGCCATCCCGAATATCCATCGATCGTGAAAAGGAGCCATCCATGTTTTTTCCCGAATACCGCGCCCGCCGCCTGCGCCGCAATGCCAACCTGCGCCGCATGGTGCGCGAAACCCATCTGCGCGTCGATGACCTGATCTACCCGATGTTCTCCGCCTTCGGCAAGGGGATCAAGAAGGAGATCCCGTCGATGCCGGGGATCTACCAGCAGTCGATTGAGCACATCGTTGCCGAGGCGAAGGAAGTCCATGCCCTCGGCATTCCGGCGGTGATCCTGTTCGGCATCCCCGAGGAGAAGGACCCCATGGGCCAGGATGCCTACAGCGAGAGCGGCATCATCCAGGAGACGATCCGCGCCATCAAGGCTGAAGTGCCGGAGTTGACGGTGATCACCGATGTCTGCATGTGCGAGTACACCGACCACGGCCACTGCGGGGTGATCAAGGACGGCGACGTCGACAACGACGCGACCCTGCAGCTGCTCGCCGCCGAGGCCCTCTCCCATGCCCGCGCCGGCGCCGACATCGTCGCCCCGAGCGACATGATGGACGGCCGGGTGGCGGCGATCCGCGAGATTTTGGATGCCAACGGCTTTGAGCACATCCCGGTGATGAGCTACGCCGTCAAGTACGCCAGCGCCTACTACGGGCCGTTCCGGGACGCCGCCGACTCGACCCCCCAGTTCGGCGACCGGCGCTCCTACCAGATGGACCCGGCCAACCGCCGCGAGGCCTTCCGCGAGGCGGCCCTCGACGTCCAGGAGTGTGCCGACTTTCTAATGGTGAAGCCGGCCCTGGCCTACCTTGACATCCTGCGCGACATCAAGGAGCGCTTCGACCTGCCGCTGGTCGCCTACAACGTCTCGGGCGAGTACAGCATGATCAAGGCCGCCGCGGAAAAGGGCTGGATCGATGAAGAGCGGGTGATGCTGGAGACGCTGCTCGGCATGAAGCGCGCCGGGGCCGACCTGATCATCACCTACCACGCCAAGGACGCGGCGAAGCTGCTGAGCTGATTGGCGAGCGCCCGGCCGCCGCCGCAACCCGCGGCGCGCCGGGCACTTTATTGCCCTCCTCCCTCCCCCAACGCCAGCCCAGGATCGGCCCCTGCCCGATGGAAGAATTCTTTCTCGATACCCTGCCTAACGGCCTGCACGTAGTCACCGTGGAAATGCCTCATCTGCACAGCGCCGAGGTGGTCTGTTACGTCGGCGTCGGCAGCCGTTTCGAGGCGCCCGAGCGCGCCGGCATCTCCCACTTCCTCGAACACATGGTCTTTCGCGGCACCGCCGAGTTCGCCGACAGCCTGGAGCTGGAGCGGGCCTTCGAGGCGATCGGCGGGGCGGTCAACGCTGCCACCGATGCCGAAACCACCTGTTACCACTCGCGGGTCCATCCCGACCAGCTGGAGCGCGGCCTGGAAATCTTCGCCTCGATGCTGCTGCGGCCGAAGCTGGAGGAGCTGGAGGTGGAACGCCGCATTATCCTCGAGGAGGCGAGCGAGGATCTCAACGAGCGGGGGGAGCAGATCAGCCCCGACAACCTCACCGCCGCCCTGCTCTGGCCGCAGCTGCCGCTGGGGATGCCGACCATCGGCAGCCGCGAGTCGATCCTGGCCATCGACCGCGCGGCGCTGCTCGCCTACCACCACCGGCACTACACCCCCGCCAACGCCGTGATCGCGGTCAGCGGACGGGTACGGCGCAGCGCCGTGCTCGATGCGGTGGGACGGCACTTCGCGGCGTGGCAGGGAGGAAGACCCACCGCGGCGCTGGCCGGATTGGCCGGGGCCGATGATGATGGCCCGGAGAGCGTCTGGGTTCACGATTCCGATTCCCAGGTCAGCCTGCAGTTCGCCTTTCGCCTTCCGGGGCGGGAAAGCGAGTATGCGGTGGCGCTGCGCCTGCTTCGCCGGGTTCTCTCCTGGGGCGGGACGTCGCGGCTGATGCTTCACCTGCGCGAGCGCCTTGGGCTCACCTACAACGCCGAGGCCAACCTCGCCCTCTATGACGACTGCGGCGTGCTCGCCGTCGACCTGGCGGTCAACCCGGAAAACACCGTCACCGCCGCCCGCGAAGTGCTGGCGGTGGTCGACGAGCTGCGCCGCGAGCCGGTCCCCGACGCGGAGTTGCAGCGGGTCATCCAGGGCTATCTCTTCGACCTCGACTTTTCCATGGACCACACCGAAGACCTGGCGGTCCGCTACGGCTGGGGAACACTGGTCGGCTACCGGCGCACCCTCGCCGACGACCGCCGCGACCTGGCTGCGGCGACTTCGGCGGCGCTGCTGCGCAGCGCCCGCGAACTGCTGGTCCCCGGGGCGCTGAAGGTGGCGGTGGTCGGCCCCTGGAAGAAGAAGGACCGCAAGGAGGTGGAGAAGCTGCTGCAGGAGTTTCGGGGGTAGGCGGGGAAGGAAATACAAACAGAACCGATTGCGGGGCGCCCATGAGGCGCCCCGCATTGTTTTCGGCAGGTCGGTTACGGTTCTTCATCGGGCCGTCGCCGGGGCGGGCGGCCCGATGAAGCGGATCAGCGTTGCGGTTTTTTCCCTGCCCCTTGCAGCAGTTGGTAGAAATCCGAATCGGTGGAAATCACCAGCCGCGAGTTTTCTCCCACCGCCCGGCGGTAGGACTCCAGGGTGCGGATAAAGGTGTAGAAGTCCGCATCCTTGTTGTAGGCCGCGGCGTAGATCGCCGCCGCCTTGGCGTCGGCCCGCCCGCGAATCTCGACCGACTTGCGGTAGGCGTCGGACTGGATGCGCTTGAGTTCCTTCTGCATCTGTCCGAGGATATTGGCTTTTTCCCCCTCCCCTTCGGAGCGGAACTGGGAGGCGACCTTCTTTCGTTCCGAAATCATCCGTTCGTAGACCCGCTTACGCACCTGCTCCACGTAGTTGATCCGTTTGATCCGCACATCGATGAGGTCAATGCCGTACTCCGGGGTGCTTTTGCGCGCCGCGGCGAGAATATTGGAAAGAATCTGTTCGCGGCCGACCAGGTTCTCAGTAGGGATCGGCGCCCCTTCCAACTCGATGACCTCCGCCCCGGTCTTGGGCGGCTGATAGTCCCGGCCGCGGACCATCTCCACCAGCAGATGGCTGGAGACGGCATCGCGTACCACGGAATCGAGGATGTCGTCGAGGCGGCTCTGGGCGCCCTGCTCGGTGGCGACGGTGGTGTAGAACAGCAGCGGATCGGTGATCCGCCAGCGGGCGGTGGTGTCGACCCAGATGTAGCGCTTGTCCTTGGTCGGAATCTGGTTGGGGTCACCGTCCCACTTGAGGATGCGCCGGTCGAAGCGGCGCACCTCCTGGATCAGGGGGATCTTTAAATGCAGGCCGGCGAGTTGGATGCCCCCCACCGGCTTGCCGAACTGGGTGACGATGGCCTGCTGGCCTTCGTCGATGACGAACAGGCTGTTTTTGGCGACGAGCAGGACCAGGACCAGGATGACGATCAGCAGTGGTTTTTTCATTTTTCGGCCCCCTTCCCGCTGCGCAGCGGTAATAGCGGCAGTGCCCCCGCGCCGTTTTTGTCCATGACGTAGATCTCATCGACGGTGGGCAGGATCTTCTCCATGGTTTCGAGGTAGAGCCGCTGCCGGGTTACCCTCGGCGCCTTGCGGTACTCCGTCAGCAGGGCCAGGAAACGGTCGCTCTCGCCCTTCGCCTGGTTGAGCCGCTCCAGGGCATAGCCCTCGGCTTCGAGGATGGTACTCTTGGCCACCCCGGTCGCCTTGGGGACCTCCTTGTTGTACTGCTCGCGGGCCTGGAAGATCATGCTCTCCTTTTCCTGTTCGGCCTCGTTGACCTCGTTGAAGGCGGCCTTTACCGACTCCGGTGGGTTGACGTCCTGGAACTTGACGGTGACGATACGCACGCCGATGTCGTAGCCGTTGAGGATCTTCTGCAGGTTCTTTTGAATGGTCCCGGCCAGCATCGCCCGCTCGGTGGTCAGGATATTGCTGACGTTGGAGTTGCCGATCACCGTACGCACCGCCGCTTCGGTGACGTCGCGAATCGTCTCCCGCGGATTCTCTATGTGATAGAGGAACTTGAAGGGGTCGGCGACCTGGTACTGGACGATCCATTCCAGATCGACGACGTTGAGATCGCCAGTCAGGGTCAACGACTCCTCGTCAAATCCCTTGGTGGCATAGGTAGTCCGCACCCCGGCCTCGACGGTGCGGAAGCCGAACTCTTCCTTCAGGACCCGGCCGGTCTTGACCAGGTTCACGGTGTCGATGCCGAAGGGGAGCTTGAAATGCAGCCCCGGCTCGGTAAACCCGTTGAAGTGGCCGAAACGCAGCACCACTCCGGTCTCCTCGGTCCCTACTTCATAGAAGCTGCTCGATACGCCCCACGCCAGGAGCAGGAACGCAAAGAAAAGGAAGAAAATCCTGACCGGGGGTTTTTTGCCCTTGAAATGATCGACGATCTCGGTGAGCTTGCGTCCCAGATCCTCGGGTCCGACCTGATTTTGCCAATCCTGCATGTTGCCTCCTCTGCTGGTTGGGCGATCTTTCTATCGGCACAGTCCGGCATGGAATCGCTCTCACCTTAGCACGCTGCGGGGGTGGGACAAAGGAAAAGGCCCGTCCAATCCGGTTTCCGCTCTGGAGGGGCGGCAGGACGGCGGATTCAATTTGCAAGTGCACCCCGTGCCATTGACCAGAACTCCCTAAAGTCCATTCCGGGCCGGCTAGGCGGTTTTGGTGGGAAACGGAAGGAAACGACAACGGGGCGCCATAAGGCGCCCCGTTGTCGTTTTGGGAGGGGAGGCCGGTTACTCGAGAGGATGGTCCGGCGGCGCCGGCCGGCTGCCGGGCGCGGCAGTCGCCGTCTCCTGGTCCCGGCGCTCTTCTTCCGCCTTCTTCGTCACCGGCAGCAGGTCCTTGCCCAGCGGCGCCACCGGCGTGGCCGAGGCGGGCGACCAGCGACTCGTAGGCCCGGATGCGGCCGCCGAAGATGTCGCGCAAAACCCCCATGATGCGCTTGAAATAGTCGATGGAGATGACCACGCTCCCCTGAGCCAGGAACGCCCTGACCCCTTAGGGCCTCAATTTTTTACTTTCAATAGTTTTATTGACAGATACATCATGTTAAGCATCAGCCCCATCAGTATCGTAACCCCCCATGCTCTTAAATAATCAAATGGGCTGGAAAGTCTTTCTACTATATCCGAAAATATTCCAAATGGATTACTTATTATGTCCCAACTATTCCACCTTAAGTATCTGCCAAGATAAATGCCGAAGCTTGCTGCAAACAATAATACAATTGAAATTAAAGCAACTGTATTTTTATTCATATATTCTATTAAAATCGTTTCTATATTTAACAAACTGACAAATCCAAACATTAAGCCGGTCCATGCATACGATAGCAACAATATAAGGTCATACCAGATTGGAGGAAAATGCCTGTTTTTTAAATGAAACAAGTCAGTAAGTATGTACGGTGCATTTGGGAAAAAAATTAACCATGTAAGTATTAAAAGAAGTAATAGTATTTTATTCATTTGTTTTCTAGTGACAAATATCATGCTTACCAACCATGGAACAAATGCTAAAAACAGATTCCAGTTTAGAGACAAAAACAGCGTTTTGTCTGTCGCTGCATATCTTACAATGGACATGCTAAAGCAGAATAAGGATGACAAAACAAAAAATATTGCAGTGTTCAAGCTGCCGTTTTTCTTTAACTCATCGATCATCCTAATGTCCTCTTAAATTTAAACATAGAAAATCCGGGTCAGCCCAGAAAGAATAAAACGTTCAAACCATTTACCCTTTCAGGGCTGACCCGGGTGATTTCCCTAAATGCAAAAAGCCGCCCCCCGGATAGGAATCCGGTCAGGCGGTCTGGTTTGCTGACGGTCGATCTCCCCCCCCCACGGCCGCACCCTCCTAACTACAAATAGAACCTCCCAATAAGAAATATAGCCCCACTTGATAGCGGTTTTCAGAGACTTTTGTCAAACAATTTCTGAGCGCTGCCCCCGGCCTTCGGCCCCTCGTCCCTGCCCCCACGGAAATTTCACTTCGATGCACATAAAAACAGATTGACAGCCGGCAGCCGCCCGGCTATTTTGGTTCGACATTTATCGAAGCAGGAGCCGAGCCATGGAACCCGCCCAAAGCCTTGCCATCATGAAAGCCCTCGCTGACCAGTCCCGCCTGGCTATCGTCAATTCCCTGCTGGAGCGGCCACACTACGTCGAGGAGCTGGCCAAGCGCCACGCCCTCGCCCCCTCCACCGTCTCTTTTCATCTGCGCAAGCTGGAACAGGCCGGCCTGATCAGCAGCCGCAAGGAGCAGTACTACGTGGTGGTCGCGGCCAACGGGGCGATCTTCGACACTACCCTGCGCCAGCTCGTCGCGGCGGCGCCAGCCAACCGGGCCGTGCAGGAGGAGCGCATCGACGCCTACCGGCGAAAGGTGCTTGAGAGTTTCTTTCGCCACGGCCGATTGGAGAAACTGCCGGCGCAGCACAAGAAGAGGCTCATCGTCCTGGAACAGTTCGCGGCGCGTTTCGAGGCGGGGCGGCGCTACGGCGAGGCGGAGGTGACCGACCTGATATCTTCCCTTTTTGCCGACTACTGTACGATTCGCCGGCTGCTGGTCGATGAGGGGCTGATCTGCAGGGAGGGGACGAGCTACTGGCGGAAGGAAAACGATCGCCTGCCGGCGGGTCCTGCCGGTGGCGTCGCAGGCGAAGGAGGAGCAACCGATGACGAAGAGTGATCAGCGCCGGGAAATCAAGCGAACGGTCAAGCAGAATGCCCCGCCGATGGGGGTTTATCAGATCCGCTGCCGGGCCAACGGGCGGGTCTACGTCGCCGGCAGCCGCAATCTGGACGGAGAGCGCAACAGCCGGCTGTTTCAGCTCAAAATGGGGAAGGTCGTCTTCAGCCGGGAGCTGCAGAAAGACCTGGACGAGTACGGCGCGAAGGAATTCGAGTTTGCGGCGCTGGCGGTGCTGGACCCGCCGAAGCGGGGGGAGGATGTCGAAGCGGCCCTGGCGGCCCTGGAGCTGGAATGGCTGGAAAGGCTGCAGCCCTTTGGCGAGAAGGGGTACAACAGTGAACGCGCCTACCGGCGCCGCCTGGAAGGGCTGCCGGCCCGGGTCTGATGCGGCCTGTCGGTGGCTACGAGGACCGAAGTCGTCAGCCGGGAAGGTGGCAGGGCGATAGGGTCAATTGATGCTCGACAGCTGAGTCTCCTTCGAGTTGCGGCGTTCCGGCCCGTAGTAGACGGGGCATGCATCCCTTCTGAGCTTGGACCGGACCGGGTCAACGCCAACCGTCACCCATCCGCTCGACCGTCTGAATTTCGACACCCGATCATTGTTTAGCAGTACC
Source organism: uncultured delta proteobacterium (assembly GCA_963806685.1). Taxonomy (GTDB): domain Bacteria; phylum Desulfobacterota; class Desulfuromonadia; order Desulfuromonadales; family DDH964; genus DDH964. The sequence continues at coordinate 55,259 of CAWDZB010000004.1, read as the reverse complement.
TCGAGGACCCGGGAGGGAAGGTGGTAGAAACTGCCGTCCTTCATGATCGTGTCAATGTGAGGATGCTCCTCACTTTTCGGGAATACCCGGTCAGGCATACGCACCTCCATCATCCTTTTTTTATTCTCCCACGAGTTCCGTATCTCTCCTCCCAAAGCAAAGAACCGCTGGTCGGCAGGCCGACATCAGCGGTTCGGAATCTATTCAGCAGGGTTTCTGTATGCCCGAGGTCCATTTCCAGTCCCCATAGGATACAAGTAAAAGCGAAATTAGCTTAACCTTAAATAGCATCCAAAGTAAAGGTTTTTTCGACTCTTTTTCTTTATACTATCCCTTTAACAGGAAGCCGGCATTTGGCAAGTAGCGGCTTTTCCCCCGATCAGCCGATGCGGATCGTCTTGTAGAGAAAATTTTTGAAGCGGTAGAAGGTCTTCTTCTCCTCCGCGTCGTCGCTCTTTGGGTCGCAGGCGCGCAGCAGGGTGGCGATCTTCGGCATCGAGCCGGCACCGGCGGCTCGGGCCTTGTCGATGATGGCGGCGACCACATCCCGGGAGATGGTGTTCTGGGTGAAGGGGATGTAGACCCCGCTCCAGAAATCCTCGTCGCCGCGTCTGACGGCGGCAAAGAGCTCCTCGGCGAGTTTTTCCCGCAGCTGCTCGGCCGTTCCGTCCGCCGCCGCGGGGGGAAGGACGAGTGCCCCGAGGACCTTGCGCACGTCCTCTTCGGTGATCGTCCGCCCCTTGCGGAAGAAGAGGGCGCGCACCAGGATCGAGCGCAGCTCGCGGATGTTGCCGGTGTAATGGTAGGCGGCCAATAGCGCCTGGGCGCCGCGGGTGATGCCGGGGACCTCCTCGTCGCTCTCCTCGGGACGCTTGTAGACCTTCCACAGCTTGCCGAGAAAATGCACCACCAGGTCGGGGATGTCCTCGCGGCGCTCGTTGAGGGACGGCACCTCCATGGTCAGCTCGGAGAGGCGGTGGTAAAGGTCCTCGCGGAAGGTCCCGGCGCGGATCAGCTGGCGCAGGTCGCGGTTGGTGGCGGCGACCAGCAGCACCCGGGCGTAGCGGGTGACGCTTTCGCCGAGGCGCATGAAGCCGCCGTTGTCCAGAAAGCGCAGCAGCTGGACCTGGGTCTTGGGGTCGGCGTCGCCGATCTCGTCGAGGAAGACCACCCCGCCGTGGGCCTCCTCGAGAATCCCCCGGCGGTCGGCGTGGGCGCCGGTAAAGGCGCCGCGCTTGTGGCCGAAGAGCTCCGAGTAGGTCAGTTCGCCGCTGTAGGCGGCGATGTTGCTCTTCTGCACCGGCAGTTCGCCCCGGGGGTTGATCTGCGCCTGGTACATCTCGTTGAGGCGGGAGTAGAGGTTGTTGAAGACGAACTCCTTGCCGCTGCCGGTGGCGCCGGTAATGAGGATCGACGGCAGGCCGAGAGTCGCCTCGGCGAGGTCGCGCTGGGTCCACATGGCGATGCGGTTGAAGATCGGCGGCGTGACGCGCTGAATGAAGTCGACGATCTCGGTCGCCTTTTGCGAGTTGCCGATGATGTTGCCGAGCTTGTAGGAATGGATCTTCGGGTCCTTGTAGCCGACGTCGCTGCGCAGCCGGCTGACCTCGGTAGTGAGCTTCTCGATGCGCTGCAGGTCGGAGAGATGGCGGGAGATCATCTGCTCGATGATCTGCAGGATACGCTTGTGCTCGTCGGTGAAGTACCAGGAGCGCTGGGAGTCGAGGCAGATCACCGCCAGCACCTCTCCGTCGCAGATGACCGGCACCGCCAGCTCGCTCTTGATCAGCTCGGTGATCTCCCGGTAGAAGCCGCCGCCGCGCTTCTCCTCGGCGGTGTCCGCAACCACCCAGGGACGCTTGATATGGGCGACGTAACCGGTCAGGCTGCGCTCCTCGGGCGGCAGGTCGGTACCGCCGACGCGGATCGGCGGAATGTTCTTTTTCAGCCACTCCTTGCTCTTGGCCCCGACCAGTTTTCCGTCCGGCTCCTCCACCACCAGCCAGCGCTCGCCGTCCTGCTCGCGGACCAGGGCGATGCTGCCGGTGTCGGCGCCGATCAATTCCACCGCCTTGGCCAGCACCCGGGAGAGGAAGGGCTGGGTCCCCTCGAATTTTTCCCGCAGCAGATCGTTGATCTCGGCGAGCACCTGGATCTCCATGTGCTCGTCGCCGATCTCCTGGATCACCCGCTGTGCCATCTCGGCATGGGCCTCGAGCAGGCCCTTTTCGAAATCACTGAAACGGTAGGCGGTGCGGGTGTAGTAGTTGACCAGGCAGATCACCCGCCGGGTGCGCGGTTCGTAGCGGGGGACAACGTAGAGCGATTTCATCCCCATCTGTTCGGTGAGATAGCGCTTCTGCAGCCGTTCGCTGGTCAGATTGGGAAAATAGAGCGGCCGCAGCAGGGTGTCGTCGCTGATCACCCCGCTGGCGTTGATGTAGCGCGACAGCAGCGAGTGCCCCGGTGCCAGGCTGATCAGCCGCTCGTCCTCGTAAAGGACCTTGGCCTCCTTCTCCTTGGAGTAGGAGGCGAGCACCTGCAGCCCTTCCTCACCGGCCCCGGGGGCCAGCGGTGCCGGCACCAGCACCGACGCCAGCGAGAGCTTGTCGATCAGCCGCACCGCCGACTTGACCATGGTGAAGGCCGCTTCCCTTTTTCTTCGCCTCGTCGACCCGCCGGGCCAGGACCATCTGCTGGTGGTATTTGCGGGCCGCATCGACGATCGCCGCGGTGGTGTCGAGGAAGCTGCGCAGGCTGCGGCGCTGCTCGGCATCGGGGAGGTGCCCCTTGCGGCTGCTGTCGACGCAGACCACGCCGACCGCCCGTCCCTGGTGCAGAAGCGGCAGGTGGCAGCTGGCGCGGATCGCAAAGCGCTCGGCGAGCTCGCGGGCGAAGCGGCTGGGAAAGGTCAGCACGTCCTCGACCTGGGCTTCCTCCTGGGTGAGGAAGACGCGGGAGACCAGAAACTCACTGCTGTTGATCGGAAAGGAGTGCTCGCGAACCGCCCGGACATGGAGGCCCGAGGCGGCGGCGCAGGCGAGGCTGCCGCTGGTCAGGTCCTCGAGGTAGATGCGGCAGCGGTTCTGGCGGGTGATCAGGTTGACGGCTTCGACCAGCACGTGGAGGATATCCTCGAGGTTCTCCTTGCCGTAGCTGGCGATCTTGGCGGCAAGCTGGTCCAGCTTGGCGGGGACGGGCGAATCCATGGCGACTCCCTGACTGTGTAGATGAACGACTCAGGAAGTATAGGGTGGCTACCGACTCCTTGTCAAAGTCCTGGCGATTCGAGTGGCGCCCGGCGGTGAAGCTGCTAAGCTTTTTGGCAGCTTGCCGCCATTTTTGCTTCACCTCAGGGAGAGTCATGCCCGGTCCGTCCCCGCTTCGCCTGCAGCCGGCGCCGGCCCGCCGCACCGCCTGGCGCATCGCGCTGATCTACGCGGTGGTCGCGCTGCTCTGGATCTTCACCTCCGACCGGCTGCTGCTGCTTTTGAGCATGGAGCCGGAAACGCTGGCGGAGCTCCAGAGCTGGAAGGGGAGCCTGTTCGTGCTGGTCACGGCGCTGCTCCTTTACCTGCTGGTGCGCCGGGCTCTGGTTCGGCAGCAGGAGGACGCGGAGCTGCTGCGCAAGGTCATCGAGACCATGCCGGTGGGGGTCTGGCTGGCCGACGCCGATGGCAGGGTGGTGCTGGGCAACCGGGTCGGGCAGGCGATCTGGGCCGGCTTCCGCTATGTCGGCATCGAGGGCTACGGGGAGTACCGCGGCTGGTGGGCCGACAGTGGCCGGCCGATTGCCACCGGGGAGTGGGGGATGGCTCGGGCCATCCGCAACGGGGAGACTGCCCTCAACGAGGAGATCGAGATCGAGTGCTTCGACGGCAGCCACAAGTTCCTCCTCCACTCGGCGGTACCTCTGGAGGGGACGGATGGCCGGCGAATCGGCGGCCTGGTGGTAATCCAGGACATCAGCGAACGCAAGGCTGCCGAGGCGGCACTGCAGCAGAGCGAGCAGAAGTTCGCCGCCTTCATGGAGTTCTTCCCCGGGTTTACCTACATCAAGGACCGCCAGTGCCGCCACCTGCTGGCCAATCCGCAGCTGGCCGCTTTCCTCGGCGCTGACGACGGCTCCTGGCGGGGGCGCACCTTCGATGCGTTGCTGCCCGGCGAACCGGCGGAACTGGTCCGGCTCCACGACGAGCAGGTGCTGAGCAGTGGTGCGCCGGACACCTTTGAAGAGACCCTGGACTGTGGCGGCGAGGCATGCACCTACCTGTCGATCAAGTTTCCGATCCCCCAGGCCGGCGCCGACCCGCTCCTCGGCGGCATCAGCCTCGATATCTCCCAGCGCAAGGCCTACGAACGGCAGCTCGAACACCAGGCCAACTTTGATCTGCTGACCGGCCTGGCCAATCGCAGCCTGTTCGTCGATCGCCTCCGCCAGAGCCTGATCTACGCCGACCGCTCCGGGCGCATCGTGGCGGTGCTGATGCTCGACCTCGACCGCTTCAAGGTCGTCAACGAGAGCCTCGGGCATCGCCAGGGGGACGAACTGCTCAAAGAGGTCGCCGGCCGGCTGGCGAAAAATCTGCGGGCCGGTGACACCGTGGCGCATCCCGGAGGGGACGAATTCCTCGTGACCCTGGCCGAGGTGGCGACGGTCGACGACGTCGGCCTGGTGGCGAACAAGCTCCGCGAGCTGTTCGGCCGGCCATTTGAGGTGGCCGGCAGGGAGCTGCGGGTGACGGTCAGTATCGGTATCAGTCTCTATCCGAAGGACGGCGATGATGCCGATACCTTGCTGCGCCATGCCGACATCGCCATGTACCGGGCCAAGGAGGAGGGCGGCGACCGCTTCTGCTTCTTCGCCGCCGAAATGAACCTGCGCGCCCAGGAGACCCTGGAGCTGGAGGCCGACCTGCGCCAGGCCCTGGAGCGTGAAGAGTTCCTGCTCCACTACCAGCCCAAGGTATCCCTGGCCGACGGCCGGTTCGCCGGCTGCGAGGCCCTGGTCCGCTGGCAGCATCCGCGGCGCGGCCTGGTATCGCCCGGGGTCTTCATCCCCCTGGCGGAGGAGACCGGCCTGATCGTTCCGTTGGGAACCTGGGTGCTGCGCCAGGCCTGTGCCCGGGCGAAGGCCTGGCAGCAGGAGGGGCTGGCGCCGTTCAAGGTGGCAGTCAACCTCTCGGCCCGGCAGTTCCGCGAGCCCGACCTTTGCGAGCGGATCGAAGAGATTCTGGAGGCAACCGGTCTCGAGGCCCGCTGGCTGGAACTGGAGCTGACCGAGAGCATGATCATGCACGATCCGGCCGGGGCCGCCGACACCATGCAGCGACTCAGGGCGCTCGGCATCGGCCTGTGCCTGGACGATTTCGGAACCGGCTACTCGAGTCTCAACTACCTGCGGCGCTTCCCGGTCGACACCCTGAAGATCGACCGCGCCTTCATCATCGACGTGGCGTCCGACGCCAGCGCCGCCGCGGTGGCCACCAGCGTCGTCGCCATCGCCCACAGCCTCGGCATCGAAGCCGTCGCCGAGGGGGTGGAGACCCGGGAGCAGCTGGAGTTCCTGGTCGGCTGCAACTGTGACCTTCTGCAGGGCTACCTCTTCTGCCGGCCGCTGCCGGCCGGCGAGTTTGCTGCCGTGGTGCGCGAGGGCCTGCGCTTGGAACGGCCATGAGGTGCGGACGGCGACCGCCCGCGGCAAGGGAGAGGTGACGGCATGGCATCCGGAAAGTGCATGATCGTCGGGCTGGGGGATATCGGGCTGCAGCTGGTGCGCATCCTCTCCCGCAACATCAGCCTGATCTGCGTCGACACCAGCCCGGAACTGCTGGAGGTGGCCCGCCAGCTGCGCAGCGAGGGGCTGGTCACCTTCCAGGGGGACGCCACCAGCCGGCTGGCCTTGGAGAAGGCCGGGGCCCGCGAGGTCGACACGATCCTCATCACCACCACCTCCGAGGATGTCAACATCGAGGTCGCCCGGGTGCTGCGCGAGCATTTCAGCGTCCCCCGGGTGGTGGCCCTGGGGATCACCCGCGGGGGAATCAAGACCCTCGAGAAATACGAGGTCGAGGTCGAGGGGATCTTCACCGCCAGCGCCACCTTCCTGCGCAACCGGGTCGAGTTCAAGAGCAAGACGGTGCAGGGGATCGGCCTCGGCAAGAACGAAATTCTCGAGGTCGAGGTCCACGGCCATTCGCGCCTGGCGGGCAGGACGCTGGCCTCCCTCAACGCCCGCAGCTGGCGGGTCGGCATCGTCTACCGCGACGGCAACATCGTCATCCCCGGCGGCGACACGGTGCTGCGTGCCAAGGACAAGGTAGTGCTGCTCGGCGATCCCCGGGTCCTGAAGACCGTCACCGACCTGTTGACCTTCCGCTTCAAGCACTTTCCCCTCGAATTCGGCGACACCCTGGTCGCCTACCTGCCGGACCGGCCGGAGCCGGCCTACCTGGAGGAACTCGCCTACCTGCTCGAGGTCTTTCCACTGGAGAAGGCGCTCTTCGTCTGTGGTCGCCCGGATGCGGACCTGGAGACCGGCCTGCGGCAAGTGGCGGAAAAACAGCACGTCGGGGAGCTGCACTTCGAGCCGGCGGGGGGGAGGACCCGTGCCATGCCTTAGGTGAAGCGGTGCACGGGCTCGGCCGCGATGCGAGCATGGTGGTGCTGCCGGCGGGCGCGGCGCTCGGACGCGGCCCCCGGTTTTTCGGCGCCCCGGCCAGCAAGCGCTGCCTGCACCAGCTCTCGGCCAGCGTCGGCTGCCCGGTGCTGCTCGCGGCCGGCAGCTTCCCCTATGCCAAGGTCGCGGTGCCGGCGGTCGATGGGGCCGGGTTCCGCCACGCCCTGGAAACCACCCTGGAGATGTCCGCGTCGATCCGCTACCGGATCGACGCCCTCTTCGTTACCCCCTCGGAATACATCGCCTCCGAAGAGGAAAAGGAGGTCGACGACGGCATGCGCAAGGCCGCCTCCGAACTCTCCCTGGTCTACCGGTCGGCGATTCGCCAGGTCGACCTTGAGGGGAACCCGGTGCGGGTCATCGGCGCGGCGCTGGCCGGTTATAACCTGATGGTGAGCGATGTCGGCAGCTGGCGGCCGGCGGGACGCCTTTTCCCCCTGCTGCGCCTCGACGTGGCCTGGGGGCTGGTGCGCCGGGCGGGCATCTCCACGCTGCTCATGCCCCCCACCGAAAAGATCGCCTGAGGATCGGCCATGGGACACGAGCAGCTCTCAATCTTTCTGGTGGTCCTCGGCGTGGCGGTCATTCCCTTCCTCGCCCGGCGCTTCCGCCTCCCCTCTGCGGCCCTGGAGATCGTCTACGGGGCGCTGCTCTTCAATACCCTGATCGATGGCCGCCCCGACTGGTTCCAGCTGCTGCGGGAACTCGGCTTCATTTACCTGATGTTCATCGCCGGCATGGAGCTCGACCTGCGCAGTGTCCGCAAGAGCGGCAAGACCCCCTGGTACGTGCTGATCTCGCTGCTCTCCTTTTCCGTCACCCCGCTGCTCTTCGTCGCCGTCGGCCAGTCATACTTCGTCGGCGTGGCGGTGGCGATGATCTCCGCCGGAATCGCCATTCCGGTTCTCAAGGAGCTGGAGCTTTCCCGGTCCCCGCTGGGGCGAGACATCATCGGCGTCGCCCTGACCGGCGAGCTGTTGTCGATCCTGGTGCTGACCCTGATCGACGCCTACCAGCGCCACGGCCTCACCCTCGGCGCAGCCCTCGAGCTCGGCAAGCTGGCGCTCCTCTTCGGTCTGGCGCTCTTGGTGCTGCAGCTGCTCTACCTGCTCGCCTGGTGGCACCCCGACCGGGTGGAGCGGGTGATGGAGAGCCAGGACCCGGTCGAGGAGGGGGTGCGGGTGGTGGTGGTGGTCGCCTTCGGCGGCGGCATTCTCGCCGCCGCGGCCGGCGCCGAGCCGATCCTCGGCTCGTTCCTGGCCGGGATGGTCTTCAGCCAGGTCTTCCGCAGCATGGGACGCTTCGAGGAGAAGCTCAACGCCCTCGGCTTCGGATTTCTCATCCCGTTTTTTTTCATCGGCGTCGGCTCCCAGCTCGACCTGCAGACCGTCACCTCCCCCGGCATCGTCCTCACCGCCCTGGCCCTGACCGCCATGGTCCTGGTCAGCAACCTCTGGCCGCTGCTGCTGGTGCGTCCGCTGCGCCTGAGCCTGCGCGAAGCCGCGGGCATGGCAGTGCTGCTTTCCGCGCCGCTGTCGATGATCGTCGTCGCCGGCACCCTCGGCAAGCGCATGGGACTGATCTCCGAGCCCCTGAGTGCCGCACTGGTCCTCACCGCCCTTTTCGCAAGCGTCGTCTATCCCAGCCTGTTCCGGCTCCTCGCTCCGCACCTCTCCACCGCCAAAAAGCCCGGAAAATCCTTGGTCTGAGGGGTTTTGGAACCGCTGACCGCGGGTTGTGATGCAGCGGCCTTTCCCTGTCCGGAAAACGCGGAACCGGTGAACAAAAATGGGGCCTGCCAGCGGATTTCGCTGCTGGCAGGCCCCGGTATCGGTCTTATTGGTCCTGGCTATTGCCAGGCTTTCGGTCCATGACATCCCGGTGTGTTGCAGTAATGGCTCCCCGGGTCGTAGCTGATGGAGGTCTTGATCGTCTGTCCGGCATCGGTCATCTGCGGCGTATTCAGGTTGCTGAAATGAACCGGGGCCAGTCTGGTGGTGTCGTGGCAGAGAACGCAGGTGGAATTGACATCCCCGAACAGGTTGACGTGCCGGGAGTGCTGCCCCGAGTTGTAGCTGTTGTACTGGGTGGTGCCCAGGGCATGGCAGGACTTGCACTGCGAGCCGACGTCGATCGTTCCGCCGTACCAGTCGGGGGTGGCCTGCCCGCCGTGGCAGCTGACACCGGAGCAGCTGTGCGCAGTGGCATCGTAGGCGAAGGTGCCTGTCTGGGCCTGGTAGGTGGCGGAGACGGCCACATCGGCCGGCGGGGTCGTATCGTAATGGTTGTCGGTCCCGGCGCCGGCGCCGCTGTGGCAGGTGCTGCAGACGCTGGTGACGTTCTGCAGCTGGTTGTGCTCGATGTGGGTGCCGTCCCGGTTGGGTCGCGCGGAAGCAGCGGACTGCGAGTCATCCGGCGGGGTGTTGTGGCAAGAGGTGCAGTTCGCCTGGGTCAGCGGCGAACCCGCCGTATGGCAGCTGCTGCAGGCCGGACCGGCCCCGCCGGTCAGGTCAGCGCCGTGGCAGAGGGCACAGGCCGTGTCCAGTTTCTGTGCCGTAGAGTGGGTGTAGGTGCCGTACCAGTGGCGCTGGTCGCGGCTCCCCACCGAGGGATGGGCGGTGCCGTCGTTGTGGCAGCCTTCGCAGCCGTTGGTCAGGCTGCCGATGGGCACGTTGAAGCGGGGGTTGCTGCCTGCGCCGCCGGTCGGCGGCTGGGCATGGCACCCTTGACAGTAGGTCAGATCCTTTTTCGCTTCGGTACCGTGACCGGAGGGATCAAGCCAGGCAGTTCCCAGGGCGTGCGGTGCCCCCGGGCCACTTGCATGGCAGCTTGTCGTCGTCCCGTCAGCATTGGTGAAGCTGGCCGAGAAGCAGCTCGGAGCCGCGGAATCGGGTGCGGTGCGGCCCTGGGTGAAGTCGTGGCAGATGCTGCAGGCCGTGTTGAGGTTGCCGGCGGTGCGATGCGTCGAGAAATAGTTGTTGGTCGCCGTGGAATCGTCGGTGCCCTGCCAGTTGGTCGGGTGGGCGCCGGCGGCGGGGTGGCAGGCAGAGCAGGCGACGGCGACGCTGCCACCGTTGAACTGGGGCGAACCGGGGGTGCCGTGGCAGGTCTGGCAGTAGGAAAGGTCCTGTTTGGCCGCCGGTCCATGGAGCGCCGGATCGGCGAAGGGGAGGACATGCGGCGCCGCTCCCGGGCCACCGGGGTGACAGGCGCTGTTGTTGCCGTCGGCGTTGGTGAAGGTGCTGGAGAAACAGCTCGGCGCATTGGCGTTGGGCGCGGTGCGTCCCTGGGTCACGTCATGGCAGATGGCGCAGGCGGCGCTGAGGCTGCCCGCGGTGCGGTGGCTGGAGAGGTAGTTGTTGGTGGCCGTGGTGTCGTCCGTCCCCTGCCAGTTGGTCGGATGGGCCCCGGCGGCCGTATGGCAGGAGGAGCAGGCGACGCCGACGCTGCCGCCATCGAAAGCGATGGTTCCCGGCGTGCCATGGCAGGTTTGGCAGTAGGAGAGGTCCTGCTTGGCATCGGGACCGTGCAGGTTGGGATCGGTAAAGGGGATGGCGTGGGGCGCCCCTTCTCCCGGTCCCCCCGGATGGCAGGAGGTGGTGCTGCCGTCGGCATTGACGAAGGAGGCGCTGAAACAGCTCGGTGCCCCGGGCATGGGCCCGGCACCGGCGGCGTCGGTCTTGTGGCAGAGGGCGCAGCTGGTCTGGATGGTTGCGTCGTTCACCCCCTGGTGCGAGGCGGTGTAGCTCGGGTTGCTGTTGTCCGTCCCCTGCCAGCCCGTGGGGTGGGCCTTGGCAGCCGGGTGGCAGGCGGAGCAGTTGCCGAGTGGCACGTTCAGGATCGCCGGGTCGGCGACCATGCCCCCGTCGAAGGTATTTTGCGGGCGGCCGTGGCAGTTGCGGCAGAAGAACTGGTTCGGTTTCGCCTGGGGACCGTGCAGGGCCGGATCCTGGAATCCCGTGGCATGGGGGGCCGGCGGCCCGCCGGCATGACAGGCGGCGGTGAAGCAGCTCGGTCCGGTCGTTTGCGCCGCGCCGTTCGCCCCGCTCGTCTGTCCGCCGTGCAGATCGGCACCGTGGCAGGCGGCGTTGGCGCAGCCGGTCCAGCTGTAGGTATCGGCGAAGGTCTGGTGATCCTGGACGACGTTCTGCCAGGAGGCCGGATGGATGGCGAAGGGTGGCCCGGCGAGGTGGCAGGAGAAGCAGCTGACCGCCCTGCCGCTGCCGGTGAAGTCGTTGCCGTGGCAGGACTGGCACCCCTGCAGGTCGACGAGGGCCTCGGAACCATGGCCCAGGACCCACCCCGCGGGGTGCGCCTGGTCCGTCAGGGGGGCACTACCGTTGCGATCCGAACAGCCGAACAGACCGGCCAGCAAGAGGAGACAGAATATGATCGAGATCTTGCGCATCTTTTTACCTCCATCCACGGGACAAACTGGCCCCGGACTGTTGGCAACGGTCGTTGCAGAATAGATTCGATTCAGGAAGGGATGTTTGACGGCAGGCGGGGCCGCTGGGATCCCGCACGGCAGACGCTTTAATGAAACAGGGTAACAGCAAAATCATTCTTGGCAACGTGCCAGTCCCCCTTTTCGGCCCGTGGCGATCTGCCGCCGAAGTATAACCCGCGCCCGGAACGACTCGAAGTTTTGGGCGCAGGCAGGATTCCCGTTTGGGTGATGAGGGCCATATTGCAAATTACGGCTCCCGAAACGAGGGGCGCCGGAACCTTTCCGATTTCGGGGGTGGGATGGTGATGTGGAGGTCAGCCCTGGAGAAGGGGCTGCAAGGTTTTTTAGGTCCCCGGCTTTCTGCCAGGCACATCCGTTTGCGGCCTGGCCCGACCGTTACCAAGGGCTGGCAGGTCGGAAAGCCTCTGCATCCCCTGGGACCTTCCACCGTGTTCAACGAACAGCTGGAATAACCTCGGCTGGCCGATCACACCCTGTTTGAAGGTGCCCAAAACAACGCTGACATGCGCTCGAATCTTGGGTGCGACTGCAAATATGGCCTCTACGCAAGCCGGAAAGTCTCGGCCCCTATCGGCAGGGCCGCCGGTTTGCTCGCCACAGTCATTGACCTCCCAGGTGACCTCAGAAGAAGGCAGGGCAATTGAATTCAGCCAGGCAGCAAGAGGAGTCGGGGGCAGAGCCGGGTCAAGTTGCTGAACAGGCGTGCTTTGTGCCTTTTCGATAAAAAGCTGCTCGATACCGCCTTGTGCGATTGCCGGCTCGGCAGCAAGAAGAAGGAATGCACATAAAAAGCTGAAAGCGTTCACGGACTCTCCTTGCAGCCCGGTGGTCCAGGATAACCGGCGGCGATGCGACCAACGAGTACTACCGAACTTTTCGCCTCTTTGCGCAGCAATTTCCTCCGCGGTGATTCTGTCGGAATCCATATGGCCGTTCTTACCGCTCCTGATCGACCGGTTTATCCAGGAGTTCTTCGATGATCACATCAGCAAGATCCCGCAAGACGGCATAACGCCGGCGCACCTGCTCCTCGTTGAGGATGTCGGCTACGCCGCCGGCATCGCCGAACAGGGCGAAGGAACTCATCATCCGTTCGGGCAGCGGCTCGGGCGGCTCGAAATAGACCAAGCCGAGCCAGGCGTCGCCGCGCGGGTCTTCGATGATCCTGGTTCTGACCGGTGCCAGGCGAATCCGCTGGCCGATGCCATCGAGAAAGACAGCCGTGGACATTTTATCCACCATCTCCCGGTTGCCACGCAGGACCAGGATCAACTCGCCATCGACGGCGAAGATGGTTTCCGGGATAAAGGCGATCCGCAGGCCGTTCTGCGACATGCTGGTAAAGAGCCGGTTGTAATACTCCGCCGTGTGGGGCCAGAGTAGAACGGTCTGGAAATAGTCGGTCCATGCCTCACTCGGGTGCCGGGCTCGGCGTAACGGCATCCCCTTCGGGTTGTCCGGGTTTTTGACAATCACCTCGCTGCGTGAAGGACTGTTGAATGCCAGAGATGGCATGGCGGAGCACAGCAGGATGATCAGAACAAGAATTTTACAGGTACAGAGTTTGTTCATTCTTCGTGGGTAACTCCACTTTCTAACGGAATTAAGATAAGCGGCGACGACGTGCCGGTTCGGAGACTACTGCAATTTTGCCTTTCGGGAAACATCTAGTTATTTTTTGTCCAGCCTTCATTTTTTAATTAGCCCCACCTTCAATACACTGTGGGCACTCTTCAAGCACAAGCAACCAGATCAACCAAGAACCTAGCTTTTGCTTCTGAATGGCAAAATAGAATAGTTTCAATTTGCAGTTCGGGCATTTGATTGAAAAAATTGCCCAAACAAAGCCACCCATGGCAAGTAGGCCACCAAGGCCGACGATGAGCATTGTGGTTTCTTTTCCAATTGGGTCATAGAGTGCCCCTTGGAAAAAAATGAGGCCGCCACCAATCATAATCGCAGTCATGGCACTGTAGAGTTTCCATAGCTGATTTGTTGATTGTAATAGGGTCAATTTTGCCTCTATTTAATGTGATTTAGAAATCCCCGTCCCTTGGACGGGGGTTTTTTTACTTCAGGTTCTAACGGGGATTAGGCAGGTGCTGTGGTATCGGCCATGACAGCAATTGCCATATCGGCGAAAATTTCCAACAATTCCAGCGGGATTCCTTTTTCACTTTTCAAGTGGATGTTTCAAGCTGTTTGCCAGAAATCGCTATACCTCTTTTGACGGTCAGCCGCGCGGGCCGGAAAAGGTGCGACGCAAAACAGCCCGCCCGGATTATGCCGGTGCGGGCTGTCTGGATTGTTGCCCCGGGCTTGCCATAGTTCCCCTCCATGTGCCACTCTCACTGAGACAGTGAAGCCATTTTCTCCTGTTCTGTCAAGTCTCTTGCCTCCCTGGCCAACAGTCGGCCGAGGAAAGAATGCCCCCCAGGAAAAGCCTGAAGATACCGGGCCCGCGGAGAAGAAATTCTTGGCCTGGCCGCGATGGGCGGGGCGGGCAGGTTGGCTGGGGGGAATCATCCGCCATTGCAATAATTCAGGGGAAAATGTATCTTGCTGGCTTTGAAAGGATAGGCCATGTTTCACCAAATTGTTTCCTGGATCGTCGACACGGTCGGGCAGTGGGGCTATCCCGGCATCATCCTGCTGATGTTCCTGGAATCCTCCTTCTTTCCCTTCCCCAGCGAAGTGGTTATCACCCCCGCCGGCTACCTGGCCTCTCAGGGGCAGATGTCGCTGGGCCTGGTAATCCTCGCAGGGATCGCCGGCAGCGTCCTCGGCGCCTGCTTCAACTACTGGCTGGCGGTCAAGTGGGGGCGCCCCTTTTTTCACCGCTACGGGCGCTACTTTCTGGTCAGCGAAAAAGCCCTCGACCGCGCCGATGCCTTTTTCGCCCGCCACGGCCACATCTCGACCTTCGTCGGCCGGCTGCTGCCCGGCATCCGCCAGTACATCAGCCTCCCCGCCGGGCTGGCGCGGATGAACCTTCCCTTGTTCGTGATCTTCACCGCGCTGGGGGCCGGCATCTGGGTGACGATCCTGGCGCTGCTGGGTTACCTGATCGGCAACAACCAGGAGTTGATCGGGCAATACCTGCACCAGGTGGTGATCGCCGTCGTGCTCGCCTGTGCCGCGCTGGTGGCCGGCTATATCGTCATCCGCAGAAAACGCGCCCTGAAGGCGGCCGACAAGGCCGGCGAAAGATGCTGAAGATGCGTCCTGGGAAAATCTTGCAGGCCGGACTGCTGGTCGTTTGCTGTCTGTTTTTGATTGCCGGCCCCGCCGCTTTGGCCCGGGGCCAGGCCACCGCCTCGTCCCCGGCCGGACCGCAGCACCGCGAGCTGACCCTGGGCCAGGCGGTAGTGCTGGGGGTGGTCGAAGGGCTGACGGAATACCTGCCGGTCAGCTCCACCGGTCACCTGCTGCTGGCGGAGCGGGCGATGGGGATCGGCGAAGGGCCCGGCGCCTCGGCCGCCCAACAGGAGCGGACCGTGAAGGCCACCGACGCCTACACCATCTGCATCCAGGCCGGCGCCATCCTTGCCGTACTCGGGCTCTATTTCCGCCGCGTCAAGCAGATGCTGAACGGCCTGGCCGGAAAAGATGCCGAGGGCCGCAATCTGCTGGTCAACGTGATCACCGGCTTTCTGCCAGCGGCGGTGATCGGGCTGCTCTTCAACAAGCTGATCAAATCCTACCTCTTCGGCACCTGGCCGGTGGTCGCGGCCTGGTTCGTCGGCGGGCTGGCGATTCTGGTCGTCAGCTGGTGGCGAAAATGGCAGGGGAGGCCGCGGGAGGAAGGCCTGCCGCTCGCCGAACTCTCCTGGAAAATGGCCCTGATCATCGGCTTTGCCCAGTGCATCGCCATGTGGCCCGGCGTCAGCCGCAGCCTGGTTACCATCGTCGGCGGGGTCCTGGTCGGACTCTCCCTATCGGCGGCGGTGGAGTTCAGTTTTCTACTCGGCCTTATCACCCTGACCGCCGCCACCGGCTACGACGCCCTCAAGCACGGGCAGATCATGCTGCAGACCTTCGATCCCCTCGCCCTTGGCGTCGGCGTCTTCTTCGCCTTCGTCGCGGCGGTCCTCTCGGTCAAGTGGATGGTGGGTTACCTGAACCGCCACGGCCTGGTCCTCTTCGGCTATTACCGGGTTGCGCTGGCGCTGGTCGTTGGCGCAATGCTGATGACCGGGACGCTGTGAAGCGCCCCGCCCGCTGCTGCCAAGTGAATCCTCCCCCCAACCAACTCCGAAAGCTTCCCTAATTCCCCCCTAACGCGGCACTCCGACCCTTGCTGCATGGACGTTTGCAGGCCATTGGGGAAAGCCATGCCGGAAGGGACCATTTTCATCGTCGAGGACCGGCCCGAACTCGCGGCGGTTCTCGAGTACCAGCTCCAGGTCCAGGGTTATGCCACCCTGTTCGCCGAGGACGGCCCCTCCCTCTGTCGCTGCTGCTGCCGGCGGCGGGTTTTCCTCGGCCTGCACTATCCCAGCCTCTTGAAGAAGGCCCGGTTGCGCTTGTCGGCGAAGTGAGCGAAGGCCTTAGTGAAGGCGGCGCGTTCCGCCTCCCGGCGCCGTTCCAGGTTGGCGATCAGCATCCCCATGGCAAGCAGGGTCCGCGCCGGCACCTCCCCGGCCGCCTGCAGTTCTTCGGCGAAGCGAACGAGCGCCCGGGCCTGGACCGTCAGGTCCTGGATGGCGCCGAGGTTGTCCTGCAGGGCCTTCAGGGTGCGGATCAGCCGTCCGACCGGCTTGGGCGGGTAGAGAAGAGCGAAGAATTCCAGCAGGTAGCGCAGCTTCTTACAGAGGATGCGCAGGGCATGGAGGTCGCCGGGCGGCGAGGCCGCGTCGATTCTGCGCCCCTTCCTGCACACCCGGGAAAAGAGTTTGCGGAGCCGGGCGTCCGCCAGTTCCCCAGTCGGCACCTGGGCATTCTCCGGAACCGGTTCGCCGCCTGCCGGCACGGTGAGGAATTGACGCCACTCGGTCACCAGGCGAGCGTAGCGCCGGGACTCGAGACCCCGGACCAGTTCCTGGTGCGCTTCCTGCCGGCGGGCCTGCAGCAGGGCTAGCAGGGGGGCCAGATCGCCACGGTAGTTCGTGGGGAGACCGGCCTGGTAGGCCGGGAAGCCGAGCAGGTAGACGTCGAGATCCCGGGCCGGGCCGGTGACCTGGCCGAGCCAGCGGAATTCCTCCCGGAAATGAGCCAGGTTTTCGGGCGCAAAGATGCCGCGCAGCTGCCCGAGGGCGGCGCGGGTACGCCGGACCGCCACCCGCAGATCGTGCAGGCGCTCCGCATCCTCCCCCGCCAGCGTCCCCGGCCGGTTGGTCTCCAGGGCCTCGAGCAGCCGCAGCAGGATCACCCGCGCGGCCTGCTGGGCCGGCAGCTGCCGCAGAGCGGCTGGGGATAGTTCAACGGGGAGGAATGGTTCGGAAATTTTTCCCGCCATGATTTCATTATCGGTGATTTCGGGCCGGTGTGCAGCCCCGTCCACCAATCCACGCTCCTTGCTGCAGGACCGGCCATACCGTGCTAGATTTGAAGCCATGAAATGGTTCGGATTTCTGCTGCTGCTGATGACGGTCATTCTCTGCTTGTTGGTGCCCGCCGCCCAAGCGGAGCAGCCCAGGCAGGAATTTGCGGCCTGGCTGCAAGGACTTCGGGTCGAGGCCCGCGCCGCGGGGATTTCGCAAAGGACCCTGGACGAGGCACTGAGGGACGTGGCGGCGCCGCGGCCGCGGGTGATCGAGAGCGACCGGAACCAGCCGGAACAGACAGAAACCCTGGAGGATTACGTGGCGGCTAGGGTCAGCCAGTCGCGGATCAAGGAGGGGCGCCGGATGCTGCGGCGCTACCCGACCTGGCTGGGGCGGGTTGAACGGCGCTACGGGGTGCAGCGCCGCTACATCGTCGCCCTGTGGGGGATAGAGACCCGCTACGGCAAGTACCCCGGCGGGCTGCCGGTCATCCCCTCGCTGGTGACCCTGGCCTATGACCAGCGGCGGGGCGACTATTTCCGCAGGGAACTGCTCGCGGCCCTGCGCATCCTCGACGCCGGCCACATTCCCCTTTCCCGGATGCGCGGCTCCTGGGCGGGGGCCATGGGGCAATGCCAGTTCATGCCTTCGTCGTATCGCCGCTTTGCCGTCGACGCCGATGGCGACGGCCGCGTCGACATCTGGAACTCGGTCCCCGACGTGCTGGCCTCCATCGCCAACTACCTTGCCCAAACCGGCTGGCGGGACGATCAGATCTGGGGTCGTCCGGTCCGCCTGCCGAAAAGGTTCGACCGGGACCGAGCCGGCCTTGATACCCGCCTTCTGCTGTCCCGCTGGCAGGCATTGGGGGTGCGGCGCCACAATGGACGGCACCTGCCCCGCCGCCATCTCAAGGCCTCCCTGATTCTCGCCGAAGACCCCGCCGATCCGGCTTACCTGGTCTACGACAACTTCCGCGGGCTGCTCGCCTGGAACCACGCCAAGGCCTTCGCTGTGGCGGTTGGGACCCTTGCCGAACGGATCGGGGCGCCAAAGTAACCGGTCCGGCATCCGGCCTACTCCAAACGCCATTTGTGCCTTTCCGGCACCTTGGTAGAGTTCAGGTAAAGCCCTTGGACGGGTATCGACCGGGGAGGCTGCAGATGAGTTGGCGCGACAGATTCCGCATCAAGCCGGGGACCAGGGTCGACCTGGCCAAGATCGATCCTGGCGCCAAAGACGGACACACCGACAAACGTTCGGCCGCCGCCGAACTCGCCGACCTGGGCCGCAGGCTGCAGGCCCTGCAGTACCGCCTCTACGCCGAAAACCGCCGCTCGCTGCTGATCTGCCTGCAGGCCATGGACGCCGGCGGCAAGGACGGCACCATCCGTCACGTGGTCGGACCGCTCAACCCCCAGGGAACCCGGGTTCACTGCTTCAAGGAACCCTCGGCCGAAGAGGCCGCCCACGACTTCCTCTGGCGGGTCCATCGCCAGGTCCCGGCGCGCGGCGAGATCGTCATCTTCAACCGTTCCCATTACGAGGACGTACTGGTGGTCCGGGTGCACGACCTGGTGCCGGAAAAGGTCTGGTCCCGCCGCTTCGAAATGATCAACGCGTTCGAACAGAACCTGGTGGCCGACGGCACCCATATTCTCAAGTTCTTCCTGCACATCTCTCCCGAGGAGCAGCTGCGGCGCTTCAAGCGGCGCCTCGACGATCCCGACCGCCACTGGAAAATCAGCCTCGCCGACTACACCGAACGCGACCTTTGGCCCGACTACCAGAAGGCCTATGCCGAGGCGCTCGGCTGCACAAGCACCGAGCGCGCACCCTGGTTCGTCATTCCTTCCAACCACAAGTGGTTCCGCAACCTGGCCGTTTCGCAGATCATCACCGAAACCCTGGAATCCCTGGATATGACCTTCCCGCCGCCGACGGTCGACCTGGACGAAGTGCGCCGCCGCTACCACGCCGCGGCCGGCCGCAAGGGCTCGAAGTAACCACTCTCCTTACCCGGTCTCCATTGGCAGTGGAAAGAAAAAGCGCCCGCCGGAAACTGTTCCGGTCGGACGGTTTTCTGTAACCTTTTTGCGCCTTGGGCTCTTAAGTGTGCCCTACAAGGTTCCGGCAAAACGCACCAGCAGCTCCTGAAGACGGATATCCTGCACCCGGATGACTTCCTTCAGGATTTTGACGCCGATGACCGGATGGTTTTCCAGCAGCGCAGCCAGCTGTTCCGGTGGCATGGAGAGACTTTCGGTGTCTTCCAGGGCGACAGCGGTGATCGGAAGCGGCCGGTTGCTGAGGTAAATGGAGGCATATCCCAGAAGAGCACCACGAATGGTCTTGGCGAGGACCACTTGGTGACCGAATTCGGTCTCCTTTTTTACTTCCAGGGCGCCGGACAGGACGATGGCAAAGGGGCCGCCCGCCGGATCTCCCTCCTCGATCAGGGTTTCGCCGCGAGGGCAGCGGGTCAATTGAAAGAGGGGTTGCAGGACCTCCAATTCGGCGTCGGTGAAAAGATGGAAAAACCGGTTCTCCCGGCGTAATTCGTCAATGGCCTGCTTGACCTTGGGCATGTTGTCCTTTCATTGCGCTGAAAAAAATCGGGAGGGAATAGGGTTACCATCGAGTGTAACATGATTGCTCTTGCTTACCCGGACCTGGCTACCTTGCGCAGTCTGCAAACTTGCCTGTCCCGTTGCCTGTCCCGTTTGACTCGCAGAGGCCTTTGCCGTAGGTTATTCTTAATCTCCTTAACCAACCCAAGGCCCTGGAGCCGGCATGGAGAGCAACGACAACCGCCGAATTTTACGCCTGGAAAAAGGAAGGGTGCACTCCATACGGCGCGGCGTGGTCCAGGAGTTTCCCCTCAGGCTCTTCGTCAACGGGCGAGAACTGGCGACCCTGGTCGCTTCGCCGCACCAGCTGAATTTTCTGGTCGCCGGTTTTTTGCGGACCCACGGGTTTGTCGAAACCCTCGACGACATTTTTGCCCTCGGCACCTGTGAAGAATACGGCGTCGCCAGGGTGCGGATCAAACAGGCGCTCCCCGGGCAGCTTAACCCGATTTTGACCTCCGGCTGTGGAACGGGCATCGCCTTCGACCTCCCAAACCTTCCCCCCATGGAAGATGTCCCAGATTTCCCCCGCTATTCCCCCCCGGCCATCTTCGGTCTGATGCGGGAGCTGGCCCGCCGGGCGGAACGCTATCGGGCGCACGGCGGAATCCATTCCAGTGCCGTCGGCGACGGCCGCGGCCTGCTCCTGTTCGCCGAGGATATCGGCCGCCACAATACCTTCGACCGCATCGCCGGGGAGGCCCTGTTCCGGGGGATCGATCTGCGGGGCAAGCGCCTGGCGACCTCGGGGCGGGTTTCTTCCGAGATGGTCGCCAAGGCGGCCCGCCTCGGCATCGGCCTGATCGCTTCGCGCACTGCCCTCACCGACCAGGCCATCCGCCTTTGCGAAACGGCCGGCATCACCCTGATCGGCTATTTGCGGGGGGACGGTTGTGAAGTCTACTGCCGCCCGGAACGGCTGGAGCTGGCGGCGCCAGCAGAAAAGATCCCCGGGGTCACCGGGGTCATCCTGGCCGGTGGCGAAAGCCGGCGCATGGGGTGCGACAAGGCGCTGCTGCCGATTGCCGGCGCCCTGTTCATCGACCACGTTTACGCCCGGCTGGCGGCGCTCTTCGACGAGGTGCTCGTCGTCACCAACGCGCCCGAATTCTACCGGGAACTCCCCTGTCGCAAGGTGCCGGACCGCTACCTGCACAAAGGGGTGCTGGCCGGCATCCATGCGGGGCTTTGCCACGCCGGCCGGGAAAAAATCTTCGTGGCCGCCTGTGACATGCCCTTCCTCTCCGCCGCGGTCATCCGCCGCCTGTGCCGGGAACGGGAACTCGGGGACGTGGTCATCCCCTGTAGCGGCAAAGGGGTGGAGCCGCTGCACGCCCTCTACGACAAGCGCTGTCGGCCGGCGATCGAAGCGGCGCTGGAGGCGGGCGAAAAACGGATCGTGAGTTTTTTCCCGCAGGTGCGGGTGCATCAGGTGCCGGCGGAGGTCTTTAAGGAGTGCGATCCTGCCGGGCGCTCCTTCTGCAACATCAACACCCCGCAGGAGTATTTCGCCCTGCGCGAGCAGGAGCGGGAGGAAGCCGACACGGCGGACGCCCCGGGACAGGACGGGGCCGTCAGCGGGCAGGCCTGACCGATACGCCGCAGAACTTGAATTCGGGGATCTTGGCCTCGGGGTCGAGGGCCTCGTTGGTGAGCAGGTTGGCGGCGGCCTCGCGGTAGCAGAAGGGGATGAAGACCTGCCCCGGCTGCACGCCGTCGTCGGTGCGGGCGTAGGCGGTGAGGGCGCCGCGCCGGGAGACGACGGTGATTTGCTCGCCGGGGGCGATGCCGAGCCGCTCCAGGTCCTGGCGGTGGAGGCTCGCCGTCGGCAGCGGTTCGAGGGCATCGAGGACGGTGGCGCGGCGGGTCATGGCGCCGGTGTGCCAGTGTTCCAGCTGGCGGCCGGTGATGAGCACGAAGGGGAATTCCGCATCGGGGAGTTCGGCGGCGGCGGCCAGGGGGGACGGGACGAAGCGCGCCAGGCCGTCGGCGGTGGGAAAGCGCTCGGTGAAAATAACCGCCTGGCCGGGGTCTCCCTCCTTCAGACAGGGGTAGGTGACCGATCCCTCGGTCTCCAGGCGCTCCCAGGTGATGCCGGCGATGCTCGGCATGGCCCGGCGCATCTCGGCAAAGACCGCCTGTGGCCCTTCGTAATTCCAGTCGAGACCGATGCGGCGGGCGAGTTCCTGGATGATCCAGAGGTCCTGACGGGCTTCGCCGGGGGGCTCGATGGCCTGGCGGCCGAGCTGGACGCGGCGGTCGGAGTTGGTAAAGGTCCCGCTCTTCTCGGCGTGGGCGGAAGCCGGCAGGACGACGTCGGCGTAGCAGGCCGTCTCGGTGAGAAAGATGTCCTGCACCACCAGGTGCTCCAGGCGGGCGAGGGCAGCGCGGGCGTGGTGCAGGTTGGGGTCGGACATGGCCGGGTTCTCGCCCATGATGTACATCCCCTTCACTTCCCCTTCCAGGATCGCCTGCACCACCTCCACCACCGTCAACCCCGGCTTCGGATCGAGCCTGGCCTCCCAGAGAGCCTCGAAGGCGGTCCGCGCCGCCGCGTCCCCCACCGGACGGTAATCGGGAAAGACCATCGGGATCAGGCCGACGTCCGAGGCCCCCTGCACGTTGTTCTGACCGCGCAGCGGATGCAGGCCGCAGCCGGGACGGCCGATCTGCCCGGTCAGCAGGGCCAGGGAGATCAGCGCCCGGGCGTTGTCGGTGCCGTGGCTGTGCTGGGAGATGCCCATCCCCCAGAAGATGATGGCGCCCTTGGCGGTGGCGTAGCGGCGGGCCACCTCGTGGATGGTGGCGGTGTCGATGCCGCACAGCGGCGCCATCGCCTCGGGAGAGAAGGGCGCCAGGTGCGCTTTCAGTTCCTCGAACCCCGTGGTGCGGCGGGCGACGAAGTCCGCGTCGACCAGCCCCTGGTGGATCACCGAGTGCATCAGGGCGTTGACCAGGGCGACGTCGCCGTCGGGGCGGAAATTGAGAAAGAAGTCGGCGTGGCGCGCCAGGGGAACCTCGCGCGGGTCGGCGACGACCAGGGTTGCGCCGGCGCGGCGGGCGTTCTTGATGAAGGTGGCGGCTACCGGGTGGTTCTCCTCGGTGTTGGAGCCGATGACGAAGATCAGCTCCGCCGCCTCGGCGTCGGCCATCGGGTTGGAGACCGCCCCCGAGCCGATCATCTGCAGCAGGGCGGCGACCGAGGAGGCGTGGCAGAGGCGGGTGCAGTGGTCGACGTTGTTGGAGCCGAAACCCGTGCGCACCAGCTTCTGGAAGAGGTAAGCCTCCTCGTTGGAGCCCTTGGCCGAGCCGAAGCCGGCCAGCCCCGGCGGGCCGTGACCCTCGAGGATCTTCTTCAGGCCGGCGGCGGCCGCATCAAGGGCTTCCTCCCAGCTCGCCTCGCGAAACAGGCTGACCATGTTTGCCGGGTCGAAATCGGGTTCGAGCAGCTTGGGGGCGTCGGCGCGACGGATCAGCGGTTTGGTCAGGCGCTGGCGGTGGTGGACGTAGTCGAAGCCGAAGCGTCCCTTGACACAGAGCCGCCCGCGGTTGGCGGGCCCGGGCAGGCCCTCGGCGAAGAGGATGCGGTTTTCCTTGACGTGGTAGCGCAGCAGGCAGCCGACCCCGCAGTAGGGGCAGACGGTGTCGACCTGGCGGTCGGCCGATCTCCAGGCCGACGCCGCCCGCCGGCATCAGGGCGCCGGTAGGACAGGCCTGGACGCACTCGCCGCAGGCGACGCAGGAGCTCTCCCCCAGGTCGTCGTCGAGGTCGAAGACGATCTGCGAGCGCTCGCCGCGGTAGGCGTAGCCGATGACGTCGTTGACCTGGCTCTCCCGGCAGGCGCGCAGGCAGCGGGTGCAGTGGATGCAGGCGGCCAGGTTGACCGTCATGGCCGGATGGCTGTGGGCGGGGAGCTGCGGCAGGCGCGGGGCAAAGCGTGGACCATCAACCCCGAGGGCCGCACACCAGCGGCGCAGCTCGTTCGACAAGGTGTCGCTTTGCTGCGGCGCGTTGGCCAGCAGCAGCTCCAAAACCAGCTTCTGCGCCCGCCGGGCCCGTTCGCTGTCGGTGCGCACCACCATCCCCGCCGCCGGCCGGCGGCTGCAGGAGGAGGCGAGCAGCCGCTCCCCCTTGATCTCCACCACGCAGGCCCGGCAGTTGCCGTCCGGGCGCAGGCCGTCCTGGTAGCAGAGGTGGGGGATGTCGATGCCGTGGCGCTGGCAGGCCGCAAGGATGGTCTCGCCGGGGGCGGCGGCGATCTCCCGGCCGTTGACGGTGAAGACGATGGTTGCAGCGCTGGCGGCCATCACGACACCTCCCCGGGGAAGTAACGCAGCACGCTGCGCCACAGGTTGGGGGCGGCCTGGCCAAGCCCGCAGATGGAGGCGTCGCCCATCACCGCCGCCAGCTCCTCCAGAAGACCAGCGTCCCAGACTTCCCGTTCCATCAGTTCCCGGGCCCGCAGCGTCCCCTCGCGGCAGGGGGTGCACTGGCCGCAGGACTCGTCGGCGAAAAAGCGCAGGGCGTTCAAGGCCAGATCCCGCGCCCGGTCCCGGTCCGAGAAGACGATGATCGCCGCCGAGCCGATGAAGCAGCCGTACTCGGCCAGGGTGTCGAAATCGAGGGGGAGGTCGGCCAGGGCGGCGGGGAGGATGCCGCCGGAGGCGCCTCCCGGCAGGTAGCCGTAGAGGCGGTGGCCGGGGAGCAGGCCGCCGCAGTACTCGTCGATCAGCTCCTGCAGGGTGATCCCCGCCGGAGCCCGGTGCACCCCGGGGCGGACGATGCGGCCGCTCACCGAGAAAGAGCGCAGCCCCGTCCGTCCGCGGCGGCCCTGGGCGGTGAACCCCTCGGGCCCCTGCTCGACCAGGTCGCGCACCCAGTGCAGGCTCTCCAGGTTGTGTTCCAACGTCGGGTGGCCGAAGAGCCCACGCTCGGCGAGGTAGGGGGGACGCAGGCGCGGCATCCCCCGTTTGCCCTCGATCGACTCGATCATGGCCGATTCCTCGCCGCAGATGTAGGCGCCGGCCCCGCGCCGCAGCTCGATGACCGGCAGCGGGCCGGGAGGGTCGGCGGCAAGGGCCGCCAGCTCTCGTTCCAGAAGCGCCCGCCCGGCGGGGTATTCGTCCCGCAGGTAGAGGGTGACCGCCTCGACCCCCACCACCCAGGCGGCGATCAGCACCCCCTCCAGAAAGCGGTGCGGATCGGAGCAGAGGTAGTGCCCGTCCTTGAAGGTCCCCGGCTCCCCCTCGTCGATATTGACCGCGAGCAGCCGCGGCGCCGGCTGCTCGCGCACCAGGCGCCACTTGCGGCCGACGGGAAAGCCGGCGCCGCCCAGGCCGCGCAGGCCGGAGCCCTCCAGCCGGGCAAGAACTGTCTCGGGCGCCAGCTCCCCGGAGAGGCAGCGTTGATAGATCCGGTAGCCCCCCTCCCGGCGATAGCGGTCGTAGGCGATGTAGTCGGGAAGCGGCGCGGAAAAGTCGCCCGCGGCGACGGCGGCCACAACCTTCGCAGGCGTCGCCCGGTCGACGGGCAGCTCGCCGACAACGGCCACGGGCGCCGCGTGGCAGCGCCCGACGCAGGGGACGCGCTGGATGCGCATCCCTTCCCCCAGCCCCTCCCGCAGCGCCCGCACCAACTCCTCGGCGCCGAAGAGACTGCAGGTGATCGATTCGCAGACGCGCACGGTCAAAGGCGGCGGAACCGCCTCCCCGTCCTTGGCGATGTCGAAGCGGTGGTAAAAGCTGGCCACCTCGTAGACCTCCGCGGCCGACAGCCGCAGCTCCCGGGCCAGCGCTACCAGGTGTCGGGTGGAAAGATGGCCGAACCGGTCCTGCAGCCGGTGTAGATATTCGATGAGCAGGTCGCGGCGCCGCGGCATCTCCCCCAGGCAATCGCGAACGTCCCGCAGCGATGCCAGGTCAGGAGCCCGCCCTTTGATGCTGCTGCGCACCTTCAATTCACGCTGTTTTGCGGCACTCACTTTTTTGCTCCCATTCGGAACAGGTGCTGAGACTGGCTGGGGAAAGAGGGGTTGCCCTCTTTTGCGATTCTCCGAACGATCTCCCGGCGGGCGCAGGTTGCCTTTGTCCCCTGCCGAGACTCCTGTTTCAAGCTATTTGATGTGAAGCGGAAGGTGTCTCGTCCCGACATTATTTACCAAAGGCTCCGGGATCGACATCCGGCTTATTTCATCCTACATTACCATTGCGCTTTCTCTCCTGCAAAAACTCAAGCGGCCATTTCTCCTTATTTTACCTTCCACCAACCGGGATTGTTCTTCATCCCGGCCATCGCCTCCATGACCGGTTAAGCCCGCCCCCCAATGTCTCGGCTGCGAGGCTGGTAAGAAAGTCCGGCTTCAGGGAAAAATACGAATCCCCGCCTCCGGCCGATGCGGCCGGACCGGGGACGTCAGCATTAGAAGTGCCAGCCCCCTCTTGGGTCTGACGCCTCAGATCATGCGATTGGAAATGGCACGCCATTTCCAATCGCATGGATCCGTTGGTTCTGCGCTCGTCACATTGACTCCTACCGCCCGGCTTTCCGTTCCTGTTTGTTCTGATACATCCGTTCGTCGGCCTTGGCGATGCAGCTATCGAGATCGTACCTGAGATCGCTCAGGCATGCGCCACCAGCGCTGGCGGCCATCATATAGGAATGAGGGCGATCCTTCCTGGCGTTCCAGTCGGCAATTGCCGCTTGAACGCGGTCTATATAGCGCGACATCTCCTCTCCCGCGCCCCCAACCAGCAGGACGCTGAACTCATCACCTCCGGTGCGGAACACAATATCTGTTTCCCGCGTCACGCGGCGAAGAAGCGAGGCGAACTCCACCAGATAGTAGTCGCCGACAAGGTGTCCGCCATCATCATTTATGGCCTTGAAATTATCCAGATCGAGCGCAACAAGCGTCAGGCGGATACCTCCCATGCGTTTGCTGCGTTTCACCTCTTGATCGATAGTTTCGTGGAAGCTGGCCCGGTTGAAAAGCCCGGTCAGCGAATCGGTTCTGGCTTCACGACGAAACTCGAACGCCTCGTCGCTCAGGTGGGCGATCAGGATGCTGATATTCTCGTAAAGGGCGCGTATCGGTCTCTCGTGATACTGTTTGTAGACCACGCAACTGACACAGGTGCCGAACTTCTTGGCAAAGACTCCCTGCACCTTGCCCCCGCACAGCGTTCCGGCGATGAGCCAGCAGCGGTAATCGCCCCGCGTGCGAACCGGACAGTCTTCTTTATTGCAGGGAAGGGTCTCCCAACACCATTTCTCTTGGGGCTCCTGAAACAGGTTACTCCAATCCCGATCGCTCAGAGTGCCGTCTTGAATGCGGTTCTTGATGAAATCGCCGAGATCCCTGTTGATGCTTTCCAGGAGATTATGGACGTCCATCTTTGTTGGTTTCTTGGGTGTCATATTCTTTCTGCCTCCCCTTCGACTAAAGCCGTTGGAGTCACAGATTGGCTCACCTCACCTCTGATGCAGAACCATTTAATTACCTGATTATACCCAATTTTCAGCTAGACACAGCCAGGCCTCGGTTCGCTTTCCAGTGGCGGCACTGACGAAGAGTAACCACGGGAGAATGCTACGTAGATCGGGTGTCGCATAGGTGTCGCGTCTACACATTGACAATCCCCAGGGTCTGACAGATCCGCTAAACCTTCCCCCGCAGGAGCTTTTTCCGGGGACATAATACCTATTACTTCTTTCGCCGTCGTCCCGGCTTGCGCGGCTTCAAGATACGCCCGGTAGCTGATTCGAGCATCTCGACGAACGCGTCGCCCCCCGCCGGCCTGCCCGTCCGCATAGCCTGCAAAACTCTTGCTTCACCATCTTCTTCCTTGCCGAGAAGAAACGAAGGCCAGTCGTCAATCATCGCCGGCAGGGTCCGCTCCAGAAGCAGGTGATCTTTTTCGGCAAGGGCGCAGTTGTAGCGGGCGCTGGACCAGCGGTAGTCCGTTGCCCGCTGCACCATTCCCGCATCGATGGGGTTGCGCTCCACATAGCGGCCCGCCGCCAGCAAATGGGGCTGATCGAGTACACAGGATCCGAAACGTCCCTGAAAGAGATAGCCGCGCACCCCCTCTGAAAAATTCTTCAGCCGCGTATACCGCCGATGCGCTTCGCCAATACCGCGGGCCAACGAATCTTCCGTCTCGGGAATGGCGACCAGATGAACGTGATTGGTCATCAGGCACCATGCCATGAAAGTGATGCCGAAGCGCTGGGCTTCCTCTTTCATGAAATCGAGATAGGCAAGGCGATCTTCGTCATTGGTGAAGATATCCACCGAACGGACGCCACGCTGGGTGACGTGGTGAGGATAGCCTGGAACAACAAGTCGGGCGAAGCGGGCCATGCGGTCACCTGATGAGACTGGGTCTTTACAGTCAAAGGCAATGGGTATTATGTCCCCGGAATTCGTCGCAAAGATCATCGTGAGGATTAGGCTGGCACCAACGAGTCCGGGACAGGCTACTTTGCGAAGTCGGCAAAGTTGCCTGTCCCGGTCACTCCTTATAACCAACAATCTTCGTTAAAAGTGCCAGTCCCCCTGGGGCGCACCATAAGCCCTTTTAGCGGCCAAAAATCCTGGATTTCTTTCATTATTTCGATAGCTTGACTTGGGCAGACCCCACCCCCTCCCCCCCCAGCTTCTGGTCGATGAAATGGCGCTTGTCCCTGGGGTTGGGCGGAAGCCTGTCGACTAGTTGCAGCTGGAACCTGACCCTGCTCCCGACCTTGGTCTGGATCTCGTCCACGAAAGCCTGCGGGATGCCGTCGTCATGGCCGCCACGGGGGAGGATCTTGACGACGACTTCCCCGGGGTTTTCCTGGTAAAGCTGGAACTCCTGGACCCTGGCGAAAACCTTCGAATGGGGGATGATGGCGGTGAAATAGATCTTTCCCCCGTGGAAATCAACAATGTATTCGTGTGCTCGCCGGGAGCGGATCGCCCGCACCCGCATTCGGTAACAGTTGTCGCGGCCGGCGGCTCCGACCAGTTCGGCCGTGTCCCCCGTGTCGTAGCGGAAAAACGGCATTCCCCGGTTCAGCAGCCCCGTGGACACGATCCGGCCGCGCTCCCCTTTTTCACGGACCGGCTGGCCGTCTCCGGCCACCAGCTCCGTGATTCCGTACAGCGGCTCGAATTCGAAAACGTCCTGGGCCTCCGGGAGCTCCCCGGCGAAGGCCACCTTCTCGCTCTGCCCATAGTAGGAGAGGATCGGCAAGCCGCCGAATCCTTCCCGGATTAGGGACCGTTGGTGATCGAAGAGCGCCTCGGAAATGGGAAGGATGCCGATCAGGCTGCCGGGTTTTCTCCAGTTCACGGTCTTGGCGAAGCCGGCCAATAGGGCCATCGCCGAGGGGTAGCCGTGGAGGAAATTGACTTCGTATTTTTCCATCAGGTCGAGGTACTTCCTCATGGTCTCGGGGGCCAGCTGGGAGGCGGCAAACCGCAGTTCCTTCAGGGGCGGGTCGTATTCCCATGGCTTTTTGTCGACGTCCGGGAAGACAAAGCCCCTGATCGTGGCGCGCCGGTGCTTTCCGGGCCGAAAACCGATCTGCGCCCAGATCCGATGGATGTAGGCCAACTCCCTGGCCCCCCGGTCCCGGTCGAGGAAGAAGGTCAGCGGATGGCCTGAGCTCCCGCTGGTAGAGACCTCGTCCAGCTCGGCGGCCGGCCTGACCAGGAACCGGCCGATATGGGCCCGGATGTCTTCCCGATCGAGGATCGGCAGTTTCTGCAGGTCCTCGATACAAGAGCTTCTCCAGCTGCCCCCCGTTTCGAACACCCCCCGAAAAATCCGCCGGTAATAGTCGTTGAGATCCATGCAGGATTCGATAAGTTTGACCAGCGACCGCCGTTGGTACTGGAGGACGTGTTCCGGATCGGTCCGGCTGATTTCGATCTGTTCCATCATGTTCCTGTAGGACATTCCGTACAGAAGAGAAACCGGCACCATCGAAAGAACCGGGGAGACCGTCCGCTTCATCCAGTAGGGGCTTGCAATGTACTTTCCTCTCAATTTATCCAGAGCACCCATGGCGACATCCTTATGGTCTTTCCGAGCCCAGTTTTTATTTATCGCCGCCGTTGACTTCAGTGATCCAGCTTCATGGCGCACCGAATTTCTCGGCCGGCACGATCCGGGTGCAGGTTTTCGTACAAGGCGACCAAGGTCTCGAAGGAGAGTTTATTTAAGACCACGCTTCTTGCCTGCTCGCTCATTCGCATGCGGAGCTCCGGGGTGACGAGCTGGAGAGAAATTTTTTGACCAGCTCGGAGAAATCGGCCGCCGGGTAGAGGTAATCGTTGCAACCGTCGGCCCCTGGGGATGAAGTGGTGGAGGTGCCGTAAAACAAGTGCAGAGTTTACGATGTACAAGCGTAAGTTAACGCCAAAAACGGGAAAGTCAAACCCGTCCGGAAGATATCCGAAGCCACGGATTCTGCGGCGGAATTTTTCGCTGAAAGGCAGAAGGGGCAGGCAAGGGCAAGCAAGGGCAAGCAAGGGCAAGCAAGGGCAAGCAAGGGCAAGCAAGGGCAAGCAAGGGCAAGAATGTCCCCCTCGCCCCAAATGGTCGGTTCGTTGGGATTGTCGCGGGGGATAAGCTGAAAGGACGCTTGTGGGGTCATGTTATGGGATCACCCATTGCTGTCTCATAGTTTCAAATGAGTTGTAACTGGTTGTTTTGTAGGTTGTTTATTCCTGATCTTGGTTTGAACAACCCCAGTAAATCGCGTCTTTCAAACAAATTGAGCTGTAATATTCGCAGCATGCGTTGTAGTGACCCGGCGATTTTCGACTGGAACTTCAGAAACGACAGAACCAGATAGGCGCATAACGCAATCCAGAGCTGGGTCTTCACGGCGTTCAGTGATGTGCCCAGAACGCTCTTCACCTTCAAGTTCTGCTTCACCCACTTGAAGAAGAGCTCTATCTGCCACCGTTCTTTGTACAGATCGGCGACCGTCTGAGCCGGGATTTCCAAGGCATTGGTCACAAATTGGTAGGTGATGTCCGTTTCAGCATCCCTGTAAGTTACCAGCCGGAACGTTTCGGGCAGTTTGCCCAAGCGAATTTCCCGATCTTCGATCACCCCAGGACTCTTGCGGCCACGCCGTTTCCGGCCAGAGGTGACGATGGCGTTGCTTTTCAGTCGAGTCACGAAGAATACACCGTCGTCTGTCAGTTCCCGATACCAGGCGTAGTCGGTATATCCGCGATCAAAAACAACATACGATCCCTTGGGCAGATCGAGGTCGCGGGCGTAGCGGATTTCATGTTCCCTGCCTTCGGTCAGATCGACAAAGGCTGGGAGGTAGCCATCGGCGTCTAAGCCGACATGCAACTTGGCGGCGCCCTTGCTTTTCTGGTACTTGGCCCAGGGGGACAAGGACAGGGTCAATTCCACCAGTGACGCGTCCAGAAGATAGACCTTGCCGCCGAGTTTGAACGACTTGTTGCGTGGTGCCATCGATTGGCAGCGGGCCAGAAGTCGCTTGAAAAGGTCCTCGTAGAGCGAATGCGGCTGCTGTTCATTGCAGCGGGCCAGGGTTGCTCGGCTGAACGTTTTGATGCCGAGACGATAGATCTTGCTCCCTTGGGCACTGAAGCTATCAACGACATCCCGCAAGCTGCTACGACCGGTCAGTTGAGCCGCCAGCATGGCAACGAACTGGGACCAGCGGGAAAATGAGCGAAACTTCTGCCCCACGTGATGCCGCTTGGCAAGGGACTGAAATTCATGTCTCGGGAAAATTCTCACTATTTGGGAAAGAACGGTGCTACAATGTGCCACGGCTCGGAACTCCTCAATATTGTAATGATTTTGGCGAACGCATTATAACATTTTGGGGCTTCCTGGCCTCCTATTTTTCGATCAATTTATGAGACAGCAGTAGCCCCCTCCCATGGCTTTTTCCCTGTCCCCAGCCGGTCCCCATAAACAACAAACCGCCCGCCGGAATCTGCTCCGGTCGGACGGTTCTTTGATGATCGTAGCTGGGCTGGATCGTTCTTCAGCATTACCCCTTCCGTTACTGCAAAGAAAATAGACCTTCCATAAATACCGGCAACCGAAAGGGGTTGTCGATTATTTTGCCCGCTTGTCGGTTCCCCGAAAACCCCGGGACGGAAGCTTACCGCTGCACCGCCCCCGGAACCGGCCGCCCCTCCAGCCCGGCAAGGATGCTGTCGGCGGCGGCGAAGGCGATGTCGCGACGGACCGCGTCCACGGCGGAGCCAAGGTGGGGAGTGAAGAGGGTCTGCTCGGGCAGGGCGAGAAGATCGGGATGGATGACGGCGGGACGACCTGCGAGAGCCCAGTCCTCGAAGGCGAAGACGTCGGCGGCGAAGCCGGCAAGGTGGCCGCTCTTCAGCGCGGCAGCCACCGTCTCCTCATCGAGGACCGAGCCGCGCCCGATGTTGACCAAGAAGGCTCCTGGCTTGACCTGCGCCAGCAGGGCGGCATCGAAAAGGTGGCGAGTGGTCGGCGACAGGGGGACGCTGACCAGCAGGTGGTCGCATTCCGCGACCAGTTCGGGAAGTTCACGACGTGCCAGGCCGAGGGCGGCTTCCCGCTCTGGCGGCAGTTGGCGGGGATCTGCGTAGGCAAGCTGTGGCTCGAACCCGGCCAAACGCCGGGCGATCGCCTGGCCGATGGCGCCCATGCCGACCAGGCCGACGCGGCTGCCGGCGAGCCCTGCGCCGTAGAGGATCGGCCGCCAGCCGGCGAAGCCGCCGGAGCGGACCAGGCTGTCGCCCTCCTTCACCTTGCGGATCAGGGCCAGCAGCAGGGCCACCGCCAGCTCGGCGGTCGGCGCGGTGAGCAGGTCGGGGACGATGGCCAGGGCGACGCCGTCCGCCGCGCAGGCTGCGGCGTCGAGGTTGTCGTACCCCTTGAGAGCCGCGCCTATGACCTTGAGGCGCGGGCAGGCGCGCAGGAATGCGGTATCGACGCGGTCGGGCATGAAGACCATCAGCCCTTCGGCGTCGGCGGCGCGGCGCAGGATCTCCGCCCGCGGCAGTGTCTCGCGGCTCTGGTTAGGGACGACCCGGCAGTGGGCGGCCAGGTGGCCCAGCACCTCCGGGTGGACCCAGTGGGTGATGACGACTTTCGGTTGCATCTCAGCTCCCGGCGGCCTTGAGCCGCCCGTCTCCTTTTTCGGCACTACACAACGCAGCAGGCCGGAAAATCTGCCCAAAACCCTGCCAGTATACCGAAACCTAATTATGCACTTTACTCCAGTTGATGTCAGGCCAGGCAAACCAGCCAAACAATTCACAGGGATAAAGGGGATGAAGGAAATAAATCATTACCAAAGAATTGGGATCGAATCCCTTTCATCCCGTTCATCCCTGTTAAACAGCTTAAGGATTAAGATCTTGTTTCCGCTGGAGCGAGGTGCATAACCAGATACCGAAAAATCCCCGCCGCACGGTGCCACTAGCCGGGAAACCCGGGCCTTGCCTTAAAGGCGGAGAGGTTACGCCGAATGGAGAGGGAGGCGCGGGGGGGAAATACGCAGATCCCCGCCTCCGGCCAATGCGGCCGGACCGAGGACGTCAGGAGGGGGACAAGGGTTACTTCTGGGCGAGGTCGTGATGGCTGGTACCGCAGTAGCGGGGGCGGCTGCTGCGCAGCAGCTTGGCGAGGTAGAGAGGACAGTGGTCGTAGTCCTCGCAGGCACAGTAGTTGCGGACCCGGCGGCGGTCGGGTGCGAGCCCGGAGGCAGCGGCGCGGCAGCGGGCGTCGATGCCGTGGTAGGGACAGCACGAGCTGTCGCCGGCCGGGGCGATGAGATCGAGGGCGTAGGGCATGGTAGCGGCTCCTTTCTTGGGATGGTGCCGCCGATTCTGCCGGGGAAATGTCAGGATTGTGTTGGCGCCGGGTGAGGTGTCGATGTGGAGTCATCGCCGGCAGGCGTTAGTTCCAGGCGGCAGCCGAAAGCATCGGCAAAGAGGTCGCCCTTGGACCGGCCGCCGTAGAGTTCCACCGACAGGTCGCCGCTCCCCTCCAGGCGGACCTCGAAGGTCTTCCCCGTCAGCCGGCAAGCGAGGCCGGTCACCAGCCGGTTGCGGCGCCGGTCGAGGCCGTCGGCGAGGCGCAGGATGCCGCCGAGACGGCTCACCAATTGGCGGTCCTCGGCGCTGAGCCGGGAGAAGGTCTCGTGCTTCTTCTTGGGCAGCGATTTACGGTGGTAGCGGGCGACGTTGGCGATGATCTCCCGCTCTCGCGGCGAAAAGCCGAACAGGTCGGCATGGCGGATCAGGTGGTAGGAGTGCTTGTGATGCTGGGAATAGCTGATGAGGTAGCCGACGTCGTGGAGCAGGGCGGCCGCCTCGAGAAGCTGGGCGGTGCGCTCGTCGGCGAGCCACAGGGGGGCGATTCCGGCCAGCAGCTGCTGGGCGAGGTGGTTGACCTGGCGGGAATGGTCGGGGTCGAAATGGCAGGAGCGGGCGAAATCCTCCACCGACTGGCGCCAATCGCGGCGCATCGTCGCTCGGGGGAGGAGGTCATGTTTCTCCAGCGCCTCCAGGATCAGCCCCTCGCGGATCCCCTTCTCGTTGATTCGCAGCAGGTTGGTGCGGAAGTGGCGCAGCAGCTCGTCGACCACCAGCACCCCGGCGACGATGATGTCGGCCCGTTCCGGGTTGAGGCCGGGGACGGCGCGACGCGCCTTCTGGTCCTTGCGGGCGAGCATCGCCAGCAGGTGGACGACCTCCGAGTGGAGCACCTCGTAGTGGTGGACCGAGTCGAACTGCTCCTTGCGCATCGCCATCGCCATGCCGCCGATGCTAGTCATCGTCCCCCCGGAGCCGATCAGCGCCTGGACCGGGAGCTGGTCGCGGGGGAGAGAGGCGCGCAGCACCTTGCGCAGGTGCTTGCGCAGCCGCTCCAGGTCGGCGTCATCGACCGGGTCGTGGGGGAGGTATTGCTCGGAGAGGACCACGGCGCCGAGGTCCAGGGAGTGGACTTCGTCGACGTGGTCGCCGACCACGGAGACGATCTCGACGCTGCCGCCGCCGATGTCGACCAGCAGGGTGCGCCCGCCGCCGAGATCGAAGTTGTGCCGGGCGCTGCGCGCCGCGAGGTAGGCTTCCTCCTCGCCGCTGATCAGGCGCACGGTGACGCCGGTGGCCTCGGCCATCGCCGCCAGGAAGGCCTCACCGTTGGCGGCCTGGCGCACCGCGCTGGTGGCCACCGC
This sequence comes from uncultured delta proteobacterium, assembly GCA_963806685.1. Classification (GTDB taxonomy): domain Bacteria; phylum Desulfobacterota; class Desulfuromonadia; order Desulfuromonadales; family DDH964; genus DDH964. The sequence goes on along the minus strand of CAWDZB010000004.1, from coordinate 20,773 downwards.
CTCGATGGTGCCGACGGCCAGCCCGTCGAGGATCTTCTTCATCCGCTGCAGGGCTTCGCGAGCTCGTTCCCAGGCCGCCGGCTGGATGCAGCCGCTGGCGGCCAGCCCTTCGCCGAGGCGCACCGTGGCCTTTTCGTCGTCGAGGACGCGGAATTCCCCTCCGGCGGTGGTTTCGACGACGATGCAGCGAATCGAGTTGGTGCCGATGTCGATGGCGGCGAGGCGTTCGGACATGCTGACCATTCCTGGGACGGGGTGGGCCGAGTTCAATGTCGGTGGGGAACCCGGCGGTTATCCCTATTGTAACCCGGAAAAAGAGCTCTCACGCGATGCCGCAAGGAACGCCACTACAAACCAGACCAAAATCCGCCCGAGGTGTTCAGGCCAATGGGTTGCCTGGATGGGTATTGCGCTGCATGCGTTGCGTGAGACGATTGGTTTTCCTGATGGGGGTCCATTCTAGGGTCGTTCCAGAGTCCTCCCTGAGGAAAAGGGAATCGACTGGTCTTCGTCGTGAGGTGTTCCTGCCTGGGCGGACTACCCAAACCGGCGGGACGCGCCCCGCCAGGCGCCTTACTTTTTGTCCAGGCGGCGACCAAAAGTAAGCAGAAAACGCCTTCCCCTGCGGGGGGCATGCGGTCGCGAGTTTGCGGCGCTTTGAACAACCGTTGTACCACCCAAGGTTGTCTGCGCTCCGTGGTCACAATCGCGTCTCCGATCAGAGATTATCTGCTCTCCCTACTGCTCAGCGGCTCCATTCTGCGCAGTCAGAGGCTCTGGTGGTTTAAAAGCCTTAAAACCAAGCAGCGCCGGCGTTGCCTCCGCATCGCAGACTGCCGGAACAACCACCACCCTGCGCAGATGGAGCCAACGAAGACGCGCCGCCACTCACCTTCACTGCCGCCTGGTCACAGGCCGGGCCCCTCGCGTCCCCATGCCGGCGGCAGCCCGGGTTCTTTTGGTTACTTTTCTAAGCCGAATTAGAAAAGTAACTCGTCCGGCGGAACGAAACCCGCCGACCTTGAATCCCCTTTGCCACCCCTCTCTCTCAAGGAGGGAAACCTCTGTGGCTGAGAATCCAATCTGACCCGGTTGGTTTGTGGAGATTTCGGTGCCTTCTGGCGAGTTGCCCATTAGCCCAACGCCTTCTTCAGGGTCTTGCGGGTCTTCTTCAACCCCTTGACGACCCGCTTCGGGCCGCTCTCGACCAGTTCGGCGAGGCGTTTGTCGCTCTTCACCAGGGCCTTGCTGCGCTTCTTCATCCGTCCCGGCAGGCCGGCGACGACCTGTTCGAGGAGGCCCTGCACCCGGCCGATCTCCTTCTGCAGCCGCACTGCGGTCTTCTTGCCGGGTTTCCCGGCATCGAGCAGGGCCGCGAACTCACCAACCATTCCCTGCAGCCGGTGGGCGATTTCCGCCAGGCGCGCCGCTTCGGCTTCCTTGCCGCCGGCGGTGCTGTCAATGGCGGCGCGGGCCGCGGCCGCTTCCATGATCAACGGGATGGAGCGCGGGTTGAGGCCGCGAATCGCGCGCAGTTCGGTTTCCCCGGCGACGGCGATCTTGGCGAAGTCGTCGATGCCGGCGTCGACCAGGCGCCGGGCGCTGGCAGCGCCGAGCCCCTTGAGCTGCATCAGAGATTTAACGGCGCTGCTCTCCATGGTGATCTCCTTTAAATCGGTCCCGGGTCCAGGGTCCAAGGTTCAAGGTTCAAGGTTCAAGGTTCAAGGTTCAAGGTTCAAGGTTCAAGAACTCGGGACCCGGCACCCTTCCATTTCACAACAGATTGCGTTTCTTGCCGCCGCGGGATTTCTTGCGGCGGAAGCGAAGCGACTCCTTTTGCTTCTTCTGGGCAAACTCGATCAGCCGCTGGTGGCTGCCGAGCTCCTCCTGGCCGGCGGCCGGCCGGCGCTGGCGGTAGGAGCCGTCGGGCTGCATGTCCCAGGCGCTGACCGGGTCGCCAAGCTGGATCTCGAACATCTGCTGTAGCTCCCGGCACAGGGCCGGGTCCTCCACCGGGACCATGACCTCGACCCGGTCCTCGAGGTTGCGGCGCATGGTGTCGGCCGAGCTTATGAAATACTCCTCGGTCCCGCCGTTCTTGAAGTAGTAGACCCGGGCGTGCTCGAGAAAGCGGCCGACGATGCTGACCACGCGGGTCGTCTCCGACACCCCTTTGACCCCCGGCCGTAGCCGGCAGCTGTCGCGCACCAGCAGCTCGACCTGCACCCCGGCGCGGGAGGCGCGGTAGAGGGCGCGGATGATGTCGATGTCGTCGAGGGCGTTCATCTTGAAGCGCAGAAGCCCCGGATGGGCCTTGCTGTGGCGGGCGATCTCCCGCTCGATCTTCTCCAGCAGCGCCTTCTTCAGCAGCTTGGGCGCCGGCAGCAGCTTGTGGTAGGGACGTTTCGGGGTGTAGCCGGTGGTCAGGTAATTAAAGAGCTCCGTGGCGTCCTCGCCGAGCTGCGGGTCGGCCGTCAAAAGGCCGTAGTCGCAGTAGAGGCGGGCGGTGCCGGGGTGGTAGTTGCCGGTGCCGAAGTGAACGTAGCGGCGAATGCCGCTGAAGTCCTGGCGCACCACCAGGATTACTTTGCAGTGGGTCTTCAGCCCCACCACGCCGTAGGTGACGTGGATGCCGACTTCCTCCATGCGGCTCGCCAGGCGGATGTTGGCCGCCTCGTCGAAGCGCGCCTTGAGCTCGACCACCACCGCCACCTGCTTGCCGCCGCGCGCCGCGGCGATCAGGTGATCGACGATGCGGCTCTGGCTGGAGGTGCGGTAGAGGGTCATCTTGATCGCCCGCACCTTGGGGTCGTTCCCCGCTTCATGGAGGAAGCGTTCCACTGAGGTCGAGAACGATTCGTAGGGGTGGTGGAGGAGGATCGACCCGGCATCGCGGACGATGTGGAAGATGCTGCGCTCGGTCTGCAGCCGCGGATGGTCGAGGGGGATGTGGGGCGGGTAGCGCATCTCCGGCACGTCGAGGTCGGCCAGCTCGAACAGGTCGCGCATTGCCGGCATGCCGCCGACCTCGAAGACGTCGGCCGATTCGTCGAGGGCGAGCTCGGCGGCCAGCATCCCGCGGTGCACCGGGTCCATGCCGCTCTTCACCTCGAGGCGCACGATCGGTGCGAACTTGCGGTGCTGCAGTTCGGTCTCGATCATCGCCAGCAGGTCGTCAGCGTGCTCCTCGTTGCGCTCGGTGTTGGCGTTGCGGGTGACGCGGAACAGTTCGCAGGAGAGGACCGCCATCTCAGGAAAGAGCATGTCGAGGTTGTTGCTCATCACCTCTTCCAGGGGGATGAAGCGGTCGCGTTCGCCGATGCGCAGAAAGCGCGGCGCGCCGATCCCCACCGGAACCTTGACCCGGGCCAGCGAGGGTTCGGGCACGTGCGGCGCGCGCAGGGTGACCAGCAGGTTCAGCGACAGGTTGGAAATGAACGGAAAGGGATGGGCGGGGTCCATGGCCTGTGGGGTGACCAGCGGGTAGATGTTCTGGAAATAGTGCTCGCGCAGCTGTTTCTTCTCGCGCCCGGTCAGTTCCGCGTAGGAGACCAGGGCGATCCCCGCCTTGGCGAGCAACCGGACCAGCTCCTGCAGCAGCTTTTCCTTCTCTGCCTCCAGTTCCCGCACCAGGGCGTAGCACTCGACGATCTGCTGCTTGGGCGAGCGGCCGTCCATGGTCAGGCTCTGCAGGCGGGCGCCGATCTGCTGCTTGAGGCCGCCGATGCGCTTCATGAAGAATTCGTCGAGGTTGGAGCTGACGATGGCGGCGAAGCGGGCCCGTTCCAGCAGCGGCACCCGCTCGTCACGAACCTGGTGCAGGACCCGGCGGTTGAATTCCAGCCACGACAGCTCGCGGTTCAGGTAGAGAGCGGAGGTCTGCAGGTCCGGGGGCTCACGGCGAGGTTTGGCTTGCCTGGCCACGGGTTTGGCGACCGGCTGCGGCGATTCCTTGCCGGAGGCCGACGGCGCCGGTTCGGGGCGTTGGGCGGCTTTCGTCGGTTCCACTTCCAGTGATTGCATGGGCCTTCCTGGGTCGGTTGCCGGGGTTCCTCTTGTCCCCGGGGGGTATCCACGGAGCACGAGTCAATACTTTAACAGGGAATTGTTAGGTCTTCTCAAACCGCCGCAAAAACAGGGTATTCCCGGTAGATCAGGGCGGCGTGTCGGTGCCCTTCACTTCTTTTCGTCGACCAGGGTGTCGGTGGGTTCGCCGCGGAAGGTCCGCCAGCGCAGGCTGGCCTTGCCCTTGGCATTAAGCTCGATGGCGACCGCGTCCCCCTTCTTGAGGTTGAAGTGGGCCTTGATTCCGAGCAGCGAGGTGACCAGCAGGCTGAGGTCGGGCTCGTGTCCGACCACCACCATCTCCTTGGTTTCGCCATGCTCCTTGAGCAGGCGCGCCAGTTGGTGGCGGTCGAAGCCTGGAGCAAGCCGCGGTTCGACCAGCAGCGGGCCGGAGAACCCCAGGACGCTGGCCAGGATCTCGGTGGTCTGCACCGAGCGCACCAGCGGGCTGGTGAGAATCCGGTCGGGATTCATTCCCTGCTCCTTCAGTTGCAGCGCCGCCTGGTGGAAGCGCTCCCTTCCCTCCTCGGTGAGGTAGCGGTTTTCTTCCGTGATCCCGGACTGGCGGGGAAGGGCCTTGGCGTGGCGCAGCAGGTAGAGAATCATGATCGCGGCTCCCTTGTGTTGTGAGGGTACAAAGATCCGCCCCGAGGTGCAAAACCGGGAGGGATATCTTCATTTCTAGCAGGGAATTGTTAGCGATGGATGTGCCCGAAAGAACTTTTTGCCTCCCGGCGGTGGACCGCCGGCCCGGGGGTGGTGCTATAAAGAAGTTAGGAGGCCCGGTGCGATAGCGATGACGCATCGGGCCAGAGGAAAAAGGAGAGCTGCCATGGCCGTGCCGAACATCGAGGGTACCTACCAGCTGGTCCGCCGGGAGCTTCCCGACGGCACCACCCAGTTCCCCCCGGCCCTGAAGGGCCTGCTGACCTTCACCGGCCAATTCCGTAATTTCAGCGTGATTTGGAAGGACGAGCAGGGGAAATACTACGCGGAGTGCTATGTAGCCCGCTACACCCTGACGAAGGAAAAGTATACCGAGACCCAGGAATACCTGATCGTCGACGACCAGATAGGCGGCAAGGGGGTCAGCCACGACCTGTCGAACGCCGTCGCCAGTTCCCCGGTGACCATCGAGGGGACGCGGATCCGTCTGGCCCTGCCCCAGCCCTTCGAGCAGGCTCTCAACATCAGCGTGGAAATCGAGGGCGACAAGCTCAAGGCGACCGGCAGGGACCTGTTCATCGACTACTGGGAGAAAGTGGCCTGAAATTGCCCGGCGGTGCCTGTCGCCCTGGGAGCACATCTCCCAAGATTTAAGCCCGGGGGCGTGCTTTCCCTCCGGCCGGAAAGCAGGAACCGCTTCCGGATGTCCAAACCGATGCCGGCAGTCTAACGGAATCGAAAGGGCCCTTGGCGGAAATGGGTATTGAGCATCCGCGCCGTGGGCCTTATCCTTGTAAAACGTTCGGCATACCCTTCCCTCTTTCGGACGCGGCCGCTGCGAGGGTCTGTACAGCGCCCCCCGGATAAGGGCAGTGGTTCGCGGATTCACCGTTTACCCCCTCGATGGAAAGGAGATGGTTCATGGCAAGCTACGGTTTTCTCGGTCTCGGCATCATGGGCAGCGGGATGGCTGCCAACCTGGTGAAGGCGGGTTACGACGTCACCGTCTGGAACCGCAGCCCCGCCAAGTGCGAACCGCTGGTCGCTCTCGGCGCCCGGCACGGCGAGAGCCCCCGGGCGGTGGCCGCCGCCTGCGACATCACCTTTGCCATGCTCGCCGACCCCGCCGCCGCCCGGGAGGTCTGTTTCGGTCCGGATGGCGTCCTGGCCGGCATCGGGGCGGGCCGCAGCTACGTTGACATGTCGACGGTGGACGCCGCCACCTCCGGGGCCATCGGGGAGGCGATCACCGGCGCCGGCGGTCGTTTTCTCGAGGCGCCGGTCTCCGGCACCAGGAAGCCGGCCGAGGACGGCACCCTGATCATCCTCACCGCGGGGGACCAGGGTCTCTACGTGGAGGCTGCACCCGCCCTCGACAAGATGGGAAAGATGCGCCTTTACCTGGGCGCCACCGGCCAGGGGGCGCGCATGAAGCTGGTGGTCAACATGATCATGGGCGGGATGATGACGGCCTTCTGCGAAGGGATGGCCCTGGCCCAGAAAGGCGGACTCGACGGCACCCAGCTGCTGGAGGTTCTCGATGCCGGCGCGCTGGCCAACCCGATGTTTCGGGGCAAGGGGGCAATGTTGCTGCAGGGGGAATTCCCCACCAGCTTTCCCCTCAAGCACCAGCAGAAGGACCTGCGCCTGGCCGTCGCCCTCGGCGACGAGCTGGGACAGCCGCTCTCCAGTGCCGCCGCAGCCAACGAAACCTTCAAGCGCGCCCGCGCCGCCGGCCACGCGGACGAGGACTTCGCGGCAGTCTTCAAGGTCATCCGGTAGGAAAGGGAGTTATTGCGATGCAGATGCTGAGACTCGGCAAGACCGAACTGACCGTTTCCGAGGTGGGCTTCGGGGCCATCCCGATCATCCGGCTGGAGCGGCAGGAAGCAGTGCGGGTTTTGCGCCACGCCTTCGAGGGTGGGATCACCTTTTTCGACACCGCCAACGCCTACCGCGACAGCGAGGAAAAGATCGGCCAGGCCTTCGCCGGGATGCGCGGCCATGTGGTGCTGGCCAGCAAGACCCTGCGGCGCGACGGTCCGGGGGTGACGGAGCACCTGGAGCGCAGCCTGCGCTTGCTGGGGACCGACCATCTCGATCTCTACCAGCTTCACCAGGTGGCCCAGGAAAAGGACTGGGATGCACTGACCGCCCCCGGCGGCGGCTTGGAGGTAGTGACCCGGGCCCGGGAGGCGGGAAAGATCCGCTATCTTGGTGTCACCTCCCACAGTCTGCCGATGGCCCTCAAACTGGTCCGCTCCGGCCCGTTCAGCACCATCCAGTTTCCCTTCAACTTCATCGAGGACGGGGCCGCCGAGGAGTTGCTCCCCGCCGCCCGGGAGGCAGGGATGGGCTTCATCGTCATGAAGCCCTTTGGCGGCGGCGTCATCGACAATGCCGAGGTCGCCTTCAAGTTTTTGCGCCAGCATCCGGATATCCTGCCGATCCCCGGCTTCGAGTCGACCGCGCAGATCGACGAGGTCCTCTCGTTTTATGTCATCCCCAACCGGGTGACGGCGGAGGATCAGGCGGTCATGACTCGCTACCGTGCGGAACTGGGCAAGCGCTTCTGCCGGCGCTGCGAATACTGCCAGCCCTGCCCCCAGGGGGTGATGATCACTCCGGCTATGGGCTACCGGATCGTCGTCAACCGCATGTCGCCGAAGGTTGCGGCCGAATTCTGCAAGGTACCGATGGAGAGCGTGGCTCGCTGCAACAACTGCGGCACCTGCATCAGCCGCTGTCCCTACGACCTGCCGGTGCCGGAGATCCTCAAGGCCAACTACCAGCTATATCTGGAGCATTGTCGGGAGCTAAGGAAGTAGCGCCCCCCGGGTTTTGAATTGGTTTTTCGGTAAATTGAGGGGGTATTCAAAAGGCAGAACCGGCGGGTCTCGTCCCGCCGGACGAGTTGCTTTTCTGGATCGGCCCAGAAAAGTAACCAAAAGAGCCCGGGCTGTCGCCAGCATGGGGGCGCGGCGGGCTCAGCTCATGATCGGCCGTTGCTTCAAGAGAGGAGCAGCACGCCTTCGTTTGCTCCATCTGCGCAGGGGAGGTGGTTGTTCCGGCATGCTGCGAAGCGGGGCGAACTCCGGCGCTGCTTGGCAAGGCAAAATCTAAACGAGGGTCCCGTTCCCTCTGTTGCCGCTGGCGCGGCTCACTCCTCCTCCATCAGCGGCGCCACCGCCTCCAGTTTCCAGATCTCCCGGTTGTACTCGGCGATCGTTCGGTCGGTGGAGAAGCGGCCGCTGGCGGCGGTGTTGAGGATGCTCATCCGGGTCCAGCTTTCCTGATCGTGGTAGGTCGCGGCGACCCGTTTCTGGGCATCGACGTAGCTGGCGAAGTCGGCCGCGGTCAGCCAGGGGTCATGGGGGCTGGTGATGGCCTGCAGGATCGGGTCGAAGATGCCGGGCTCGAACTGGTTGAAGTAGCCGCTCTCCAGCAGCTGCATCACTCGGCCCAGGTCCTCGTCGGCGGCGATGATCGCTGCCGGGTCGTAGTGATGCCGCAGCTCCTCCACCTCCTCGGCGGTCAGGCCGAAGAGGAAGAAGTTCTCCGCCCCCGCCTCCTCGCGAATCTCGATGTTGGCCCCGTCCAGGGTGCCGATGGTCAGCGCCCCGTTCATCATGAACTTCATGTTCCCGGTCCCGGAGGCTTCTTTGCCGGCGGTGGAGATCTGCTCCGAGAGATCGGCTCCGGGGGCGATGATCTGCATGGCGGTGACCCGGTAGTTGGGCAGGAAGGCCAGGCGTAGCCGGCCCTCCGTGACCGGGTCGGCATTGATCACGGCGGCGACGTTGTTGATCAGCTTGATGATGCGCTTGGCCATGAAGTAGCCGGGCGCGGCCTTGCCGCCGATGAGAATGCAGCGCGGTGTCCAGTCGCCATCGTCGCCGCGCTTGAGGCGGTCGTAAAGGTGAATTACGTGCAGCAGGTTGAGCAGCTGCCGCTTGTACTCGTGAATGCGCTTGACCTGCACGTCGAAGAGCGCCTCCGGCGGAAAGGCCACGCCGCAGTCCGCCTCCACCAGCTCGGCCAGGCGCCGCTTGTTCTCCTGTTTCACCGCCCGCCAGCGGTCGCGGAAGTCGGCATCGTCGGCGTGGCTGGCGAGGCCGGAGAGCTGGCCGAGGTCGGCGACCCACCCATTGCCGACGGTCTCGGTGATCAGCCGGGAGAGCCCGGGGTTGCACAGCGCCAGCCAGCGGCGCGGGGTGACGCCGTTGGTCTTGTTGTTGAACTTCTCCGGCCAGAGCTCGAAAAAGTCCCGGAACAGCCCTTCCTTGAGCAGCCGCGAGTGGAGGGCGGCGACACCGTTGACGGAGAAGCTGCCGACGATGGCGAGGTAGGCCATGCGCACCTGCGGCACCTCCCCCTCCTCGACGAGCGACATGCGCCGCTGGCGGTCGATGTCGCCGGGCCAGCGGCGGGCGACCGCGGCCAGAAAGCGGGCGTTGATCTCGTAGATGATCTCCAGCAGCCGCGGCAGCAGCCGGGCGAACATCGCCACCGGCCAGCGCTCCAGCGCCTCGGGAAGCAGGGTGTGGTTGGTGTAGGCCATGGTGGCGGTGGTGATTCTCCAGGCCTTGTCCCATCCCACCCCGTGGACGTCCATCAGGATGCGCATCAGCTCGGGGACGGCGCAGCTCGGGTGGGTGTCGTTGAGCTGGAAGTGGTTCTTGGCGGCGAAGTCGGAGAAGTCGCGGCCGTGGCGGCCGACCCAGCGGGCAACGACGTCCTGCAGGCTGGCCGAGGCGAGAAAGTATTGTTGGCGCAGGCGCAGCTCCTTGCCGCTCTCGCTGGCGTCGTTGGGATAGAGGACCAGGGTAATCTGCTCGGCCGAGTTCTTGGCGGCCACCGATTCGGGGTAGAGCCCGGCGTTGAACTCGCCGAGGTCGAATTCGTCAGTGGCGCAGGACTTCCACAACCGCAGGGTGTTGACGGTGTTGTTGCGGTAGCCCGGTACCGGTACGTCGTAGGGGACGGCGAGCACGTCGCGGGTTCCCACCCAGCGCGGCCGCGGCCGCCCGCTATCGTCGGGCTGCCACTCGGTGCGTCCCCCGAAACGTACCCGCTGGGTGTACTCGGGACGCTCCACTTCCCAGGGGTTTCCCTCGCGCAGCCAGTGATCGGGTTCCTCGACCTGCCCGCCGGCGGCGATCAACTGGCGGAACATGCCGTACTCGTAGCGCAGGCCGTAGCCGGTGACCGGCAGTTGCAGGGTGGCGCAGCTGTCGAGGAAGCAGGCGGCGAGCCGCCCCAGGCCGCCGTTGCCGAGCCCGGCGTCGTGCTCGCTTTCGGCCAGCTCCTCCAGCTCCATGCCCAGGCAGCGCACCGCCAGCTCCGTCGCCTCGTCGAGGCCGAGGTTGAGGGCGGCGTTCCCCAGCGCGCGCCCCATCAGGAACTCCAGCGACAGGTAGTAAGCCTGGGCGGCGTCGGCCGCCTCGTAACCGTAGCGGGTCTTGCGCCAGCGTTCCATCAGCCGGTCGCGCAGGCTCAGCACCAGGGCCTGGTAGGCGTAGTAGCCGGGCCGGCCGTGGCGGTCGCGCCCCAGGGTGTTGGTATAGTAGCGGCGGAAATCCTCCACCAGGCTGTGCACGTCCATGCCGAGGGGGGGGAGATCGGTGAGGCTCGCTTCGAAGGTCTTGCGCAGGGTCTTGGCGTTCATGGTGTTCTCTTTCACTCTTCAAGAATGTTCTGTCGGCCCAACGATAACAGACTTGCCCTTGGTCGGGAAGCAAGTCGGGCCCGCTCTCCTTGCTCTATTCCTGCAATTCCGACAGTAGCATGAGTGCCCATGCGGCCGCCAGGGACCCGTGCCAAGTTCCCGATCCGGTTTCGGCCTCAATGCCCGCCCGGCGGTTTCCGCTTCTCCACCCGCTGCAGCAGGAGGACCAGGGCGATGCAGCAGAGGGCGATGATCGCCAGGGTGCGAAAGGCGCCGACGAAGGCGAGCAGCCCCGACTGGCGCTGCACCTCCTGGTAGATCACCCCCAGCGCCTTGTCGTGGGCCTCGGCCGGGCCGAGGCGGGCCGCGAAGTGCTGCTGCAGCTCCAGCAGGCGCTGCTGGTAGACAGGGTTTTCCGGGGTGAGGTGGGCGACCAGGTTCACCTGGTGGGCCTGGGACTGGCGGGCGATGAAGGTCTCGAACAGGGAGATGCCCGCGCTGCCGCCGACGTTGCGCATCAGGTTGAAGACCCCGCTGGCGTTGCTGATCTGGTTCTGCGGCAGGTTGCCCATGGCCACCGCGGCGAGGGGGACGAAGACCATCGCCAGCCCCACCCCGGTGACGATAGAGGGCCAGGCGATCTGCCACATGGCGATCTCCAGGTTGAGGCCGCCGATTATCCACAACGAGGCGGCGACCAGGCAGAAGCCGCAGGCGATCAGCTTGCGGAAGTCGACCACCCCGGTGAGGTAGCCGACCACCGGCATGGTCATCAGTGCGCCCAGGCCGCGGGTGGCCACGGCGATGCCGCTCTGCAGGGCGGTGTAGCCCATCAGGGTCTGAAGAAAAAGCGGGATCAGGGTGATGGCGCTGTAGAGGGCGACCCCGACCAGGGTTATGAGCAGCGTCCCGGCGGCGAAGTTGCGGTCGAGAAAGACCCGCAGGTTGACGATCGGCTCTTTGGTGCTCAGTTCGCGGAGGATAAACAGCACCAGGGCGACGACGCTGAGGAAGGCGAACCAGCGGATCCAGGTGGTCGCGAACCAGTCGTCCTGCTGCCCCTTGTCGAGGATGATCTGCAGCGTCCCCAGCGCCACGGCCATCAGGCCGAAGCCGATGCTGTCGATGCGCCCGGGGCGGCGCCCCCGGATGTAGGGTGGATCCTCGACGAAGGCGCGGATCATCAGGACCGCGAAGACTCCAACCGGGATATTGACATAGAAGGCCCAGCGCCAGGAAAAGTTGTCGGTGAGCCAGCCCCCCAACGTCGGCCCGACAATCGGCGCGACCACCACCCCCAGACCGAAGGCGGCCATCGCCATGCCGCGCTTTTCGCGGGGAAAGCTCTCCAGCAGGATTGCCTGGGAGAGGGGCTGCAGCGCCCCGCCGCCGGCTCCCTGGAAGACCCGGGCGACGACCAGCATCTGCAGGGAGAGGGCGGCGCCGCTGAGAAAGGAGGTGATGGTGAAGATGACGATGCAGACGATCAGGAAGCGCTTGCGGCCGAAGTAGGCAGCCAGCCAGCCGCTGGCCGGCAGGATGATGGCGTTGGCCACCAGGTAGCTGGTCAGCACCCAGGAGGCCTCCTCGTTGCTTGCCGAGAGGCTGCCGGCGATGTGCGGCAGGGCCACCGAGGCGATGGTGGTGTCGAGCACCTCCATGAAGGTGGGGAGCATCACCGCGGCGGTGATCAGCCAGGGATTGATGCTGGGGGTCCACTCCGCCGCTTCGCTGCCGGCCGCCGCCGGGCCTGATTCGTTCATGGGCTCCTCACGGCGCCGCCTCGGTCGGCAGCACCTCGAACTCCAGCTTCTCCTTCCCCCGGATCAGCACCAGGGCCATCGCCCGGTCGAGGGGCCACTCCCCCAGAATGTGGTGGATGTCGTCGACGCTGCTCACCGGCTCGCCGTTGATCGCCACCAGCAGGTCGCCGTCGCGCACCCCCGCCCGGTAGGCCGGTCCCTCGCGGTTGACGGCCAGTGCCGCGACGCCGTGCCGGTTGGACAGGTGATAGTAGCGGACCAGGCGGCGGTCAAGGGGGGCCTGCTGCGCCACCAGCCCCAGCGAGGCGCGCCGCACCCGGCCGTGGGTCAAAAGCTGCGAGACCACCCAGCGGGCGGTGTTGGCAGGAACCGAGAAGCCGATCCCCTGGGCGATGGCGATGATCGCGGTGTTCAGCCCCACCACCCGTCCCCGGGAATCGACCAGCGGCCCCCCGGAATTGCCGGGATTGAGCGGCGCGGTGTGCTGGATGATGTTCTCGATCAGCCGCCCTTCGCGGCTGCGCAGCGCCCGGCCGAGGGCGCTGATCACCCCGGAGGAGACCGTCGACTGGAAGCCGAAGGGGTTGCCGATGGCGATCACCAGTTGCCCGGTGCGCAGCGCGGCGGAATCGCCCAGGGTCGCAAAGGGCAGCCCCGTGCCGTCGGCGCGCAGCACCGCCAAATCGGTGGCCGGGTCGGTGCCGACCAGCGACGCCGGGAAGCGGGTGCCGTCATGCAGGGTCACCGCGATGGTCTGCGCGCTCTGGACGACGTGGTCGTTGGTCAGGATGTAGCCGTCCGGGGCGATGATGACCCCGGAGCCGGCGCCCCCTTCCGCCGGGCCCTGGGGGGTCGTCGCCGGGCTGACCATGATCCCGACCACCGCCGGCCCCACCGCCTCGACCACGCTGACCACCGCTCGCGAGTAGGCATCGAGCAGCTCGACGTCGGCGGCGTCTTCCGCCTTGATCCGGCAGCTGCCGTCGTCGGCTGCGGCGTCCCCCGCGGCGGCGATGTGCTGCAGCGCCCTGCGGCGCGGTTTGTCCATCCCTGCCCTCCTTTGCTCCTTCCCGGCGGCGAGCTTCGTCCCCCTGCTCCTGGCGAAGCCCTGTTTCTCATATTACCTCAGCCGTCGAAAATAGATGGCCATCCCCCCCTTTCTTTCTCACCTGGTTGGGGTCCATTCCCAGCCCGTTCCGAGGTCCTCCGGTATGAAGAGGGAGCCTTGTCCCCGTCAGAAGACTTCCCTGCGTTGACGACCAATCTAAACCGGCGGGACGCGCCCCGCCAGGCGCCTCACTTTTTGTCCAGGCGGCGACAAAAAGTGAGCAAAAAACGCCTTCCCCTGCGAGGGGCATGCGAGAGCGGGGTTGCGAAGCATAGACCAACCGTTGCACCAGCCAAGATCGGTTGGGCTCCGTGGTCACAATCGCGTCTCCGATTGCGGGTCGTCGGCCGCATGCTCTGTTGCAACTCTGCTCTGCGCGCTCAGAGGCTCTTGCGGTTTAAAACCCAGCAGCGCCGGTGTTGCAAAAATCCTCGCAGACTGCCGGATCGACCACCCCCGTTCGAAGTTGGAGCGACCGAAGACGCGTCGCCATTAGTTGTAGCACCAGTAATTCGCAAGCTTCCCCCGTCGCGACAGTCTCTTATGCCGGCGGCAGCCCGGGGTCTTTTGGTTACTTTTCTAAGCCGAATTAGAAAAGTAACTCGTCCGGCGGGACGAGACCCGCCGACATAAAACTTTCTTTGAGCGACCATTTTTCAAGGGGGAAACCGCTTCGGCTGAGAATCCGGCCCGGTCAGGCTTTCTACTGATCGGGTTGGTGGCCCGGACGCCGACGGAGCGGCGAGGCGAGAGGCTGAGGGAGGCGAGGGGAGGTGCGGGTCGGCTGGGAGGTGCAGAGAAGGATTGTGGCGGCTGAAAACACCGAGAGCGGGTGCGGCGCAGCAAAGGTGCGCCTCGAAACCCGCTCCGACTTTGTTGTTACGGCCCGGACCCGGAAACGAAATTTCCCTTCTTCCCTGGGGCGAAGCGGCCGGCAGGGATGCCGGGTCAGCCGGTTGGAGAGCTAACCCTCGTGGATGTTGGCCTTGATCTGCTCTATCAGTTCCGGCGTCACGTCGCGGATGCCGTGCTCCTTGGCGTGCTCACCCGCTTGCTGCAGGACTTCGTCCACCGTTTCTCCCCGGGCGACGAAATTGCAGCCGCTCGACGGGTCTACCTTGGCGCATTCCAGGATTTTTGACATGGCTGCTCTCCTTTCTCTGCCCATGAGTGCCGTTGGCAATCCCTGGTGGCCGGGGTTGCCCTCATTATAGGTCCGGGGCCGATGCCGGCGCAAACTCCCGGGAGTGTGCCGTTTTTGACAACCGGGGGAGAGGTGTTAATGTGGAGCCAGGAATGTCCAATTTTCGGACACTGGCAGGGGCCGGGAGCCCGGCCTCCGGAAAGATCGACCGAACGCAAAGGGGGACCGAATGAAGAAAATCGTTTCGAGGTTTTTCCTGTTGTCGCTTTGCAGCGCCCTGCTCGCCGGCTGCGTCGGCATGCGGGCCATGGAACCGGGGATGACCTTTGCCCCTCAAACCTTCGAGTCCGGCAAGTACGCGCCGAAGGTCGACAATTTCCAGTTCATCCTGGATGCCTCCTACTCCATGGATGAACGCGGCAGAACCAACCTCCAGACCGCCACGAACCTCATCGGCGCCATCAACCAGAGCCTGCCCGCGGACCTGAACTTCAACGGTGGTCTGCGCACCTTCGGCCATGACCCCCGGCAGTCGGCCAAGGCGACCGAGCTGGTCTACGGGATGACCAAGTACTCCCGGATGGGTTTGCAGGACGGCCTCGACAAGGTCAAGTATGCCGGCGGCAACAGCCCCATGCCCAAGGCGATCGCCGCCGCCGGCGCCGACCTGAAGGGGGCGATGGGGAAATCGGCGCTCATCATCGTCAGCGACGGCCAGGTGGAGGCGGCAATGGACGGCGCGCCGGCCGCGGCGGCCAAGCTCAAAGCCGAGATGGGCGATAAGCTCTGCATATACACCATCGCCGTCGGCGGCGACCCTGCCGGGGAAAAATTCCTACAGCAGGTCGCCCAGTCCGGCAGTTGCGGATCTTCTACCACCGCTGCCGCGCTGGCCGCCCCAGGCGCGCTGGGGTCCTTCGTCGAGAACGTTTTCCTGACTCCCAAGCCGGTGCCTGCGCCGATGGCCAAGCCGATGCCGGCACCGGCTCCCGCTGTGGTGCCGCCGCCTCCCGGTGACAGCGATGGCGACGGCGTTCTCGATCCCGACGACCTGTGCCCCAACACTCCCAAAGGGGATCTGGTCGACAAAAACGGCTGCACCATCAAGCTGACCCTGCACATCAACTTCGACCTCAACAAGGCTGTCATCAAGCCGGAATTCGATCCGGAAATGAAGAAAGCGGCCGATTTCATCGAACAGAACAAGAACGTGCCGGGCATCCTGATAACCGGTTATACCGACTCGACCGGGACTGAAGCTTATAACCAGAAGCTTTCCGAGCGTCGGGCCAATGCGGTAAAACAGTACCTGATTGACAAGCTCAACGCCGATCCCAAAAAGCTGATGGCCCGGGGTGAAGGTGAAAGCAGCCCGGTCGCGAGCAACAGCACCAGTGAAGGGCGTGCCCAGAATCGGCGGGTGGAGATCAGCTGCTGCGTCGTATTTCCTCCGCAGTAATTCTTGGTAGTCCTTAGCAGTCCTTCCCGAGCCGGGGGCCCCGCCCCCGGCTCTCTTTTTCCCCCGTAGGCCTCAGCGCTACAGTAGACCCAACCGTGGCAACCAACGATCCCCCGAGGAACCAACGTGCCCACCAACAAAAACCGACAGCACCCAGACACCGATGACCTACAGCCAAGAGGGACTGCTGCCGCCACGCTCGAGCTTCCCGTCCGCCATTTCCATGGTCGCGACGGCGCCGGCCTAGCCTACCGCGAGTTGGGGGAGGGGCGGCCGCTGGTGCTGTTCCACGGCTACTTCTCGACCGCGACGGTCAACTGGGTGCGCTACGGCCATGCCGCGCTGCTCGCGGCGCGCGGCCACCGGGTCATTCTCCCCGACCTGCGCGGCCACGGCGCCAGCGCCAAACCCCACGGCACAGCCGCCTATCCCCCCGACGTGCTGGCCGACGACGGCTTTGCGCTGCTTGAGCAGCTTAGGGTAACCGACTACGATCTCGGCGGCTATTCGCTGGGCGCGCGGACGGTGGTGCGCATGCTGGTGCGCGGGGGGCGGCCGGGGAAGGCGATCGTGGCGGGGATGGGGCTGGAAGGAATCCTCCACCCCGGTGGGCGTAGTGCCTTTTTTCGCTGCGTTTTCACCAATCCCGGCAGCTTCGAGCGCGGCTCGCCGGAATATATGGCGGAGGCCTTTCTGAAGACCGTCGGCGGCGACCCGGAGGCGCTGCTCCACATCCTCGATACTTTCGTCGATACACCGCGCGAGGCGCTGGTAGGGATCGAGGTACCGACGCTGGTGTTGGTGGGTACCGAGGATGACGACCACGGGTCCGCCGAGATGCTGGCAGCCGCCCTGCCTGATGGCCGTTACGTAGAGGTGCCCGGCAACCACATGGGCGCGGTCACCAGGCCGGAGCTTGGCGCGGCGATCGCCGATTTTCTCGACGGCTGAGTGAACATGTCGGGGTCCTGCCTTTAAGGTCGTTTCCCTGAAAGGGCAAGTCCCTGTAATTGATGTAAATTGTTTGACGGGATTTGATTTGGAGGATACTAATAGACTGTTTACGGGAAAGGGGAGGGGCGTCCCATCCCCCTCAGGGGCTGCTCCCCTTTTTCGTGACACTGGGATGGATCAAGGGTGGGATGAATTTTCAAACCCCCGTGTTACTGAATCGGGGGTGCAAAATAAGTACACCAACACCGGCAGCACTGCTACAACCTGACCACGGGCGGTCAGGTTGACCCTGCGCCGAAGCGTTAAAATTTAAGCCGGTGTTCCCATAGCCCAGCATTGGCAGTCCTGGGGAGATATACGGATCTGTCTAAACCACCGCCATATAACGTGACTGGCGAAAATATAAAGGAAAATCCGGCACTAATAACTTTTTCGCGGTACGCTAAATTTCGTTGGAAAGGGCATGGGGCCCTAAAAGGGATGATTATACGGATCCGCCTAAATTCCTGCAGGACGTCGCCAATGCCGGGGGCTGCGGCCTTGCCACCACCGCCGCCGCCCTGGCGGCCCCGGGCGCGCTGGCGTCCTTCGTCGAGACCGCCTTCCTGACTCCCAAGCCGGCGCCTGCGCCGATGGCCAAGCCGATGCCGGCACCGGCACCGCCACCCGCTGTGGTGCCGCCGCCTCCTAGTGACAGCGATGGCGACGGCGTTCTCGATCCCGACGATCTGTGCCCCAACACTCCCAAAGGGGATCTGGTCGACAAAAACGGTTGCACCATCAAGCTGACCCTGCACATCAACTTCGACCTCAACAAGGCTGTCATCAAGCCGGAATCCGAGCCGGAACTGAAGAGAGCGGCCGATTTCATCGAACAGAACAAGAACGTGCCGGGCATCCTGATAACCGGTTATACCGACTCGACCGGGACTGAAGCTTATAACCAGAAGCTATCCGAGCGTCGGGCCAATGCGGTAAAACAGTACCTGATCGACAAGCTCAACGCCGATCCCAAAAAGCTGATGGCCCGGGGGGAAGGTGAAAGCAGCCCGGTCGCGAGCAACAGCACCAGGGAAGGGCGTGCCCAGAACCGGCGGGTGGAGATCAGCTGCTGCGTCGTATTCCCTCCGCAGTAATCCTTGGTAGTCCTTTGTCATCCTTCCCGAGCCGGGGGCCCCGCCCCCGGCTCTCTTTTTCCCCCGTAGGCCTCAGCGCTACAATAGACCCAACCGTGGCAACCAACGATCCTCCGAGGAACCAACGTGCCCACCAACAAAAACCGACAGCACCCAGACACCGATGACCTACAGCCAAGAGGGACTGCTGCCGCCACGCTCGAGCTTCCCGTCCGCCATTTCCATGGCCGCGACGGCGCCGGCCTCGCCTACCGCGAGCTGGGGGCGGGGCGGCCGCTGGTGCTGTTTCACGGCTACTTCTCGACCGCGACGGTCAACTGGGTGCGCTACGGCCATGCCGCGCTGCTCGCCGCGAGCGGCCACCGCGTCATCCTCCCCGACCTGCGCGGCCACGGCGACAGCGCCAAACCCCACGGCCCAGCCGCCTACCCGCCCGATGTGCTGGCCGACGACGGCTTTGCGCTGCTTGAGCAGCTTAGGGTAACCGACTACGATCTCGGCGGCTATTCGCTGGGCGCGCGGACGGTGGTGCGCATGCTGGTGCGCGGGGCGCGGCCGGGGAAGGCGATCGTGGCGGGGATGGGGCTGGAAGGAATCCTCCACCCCGGTGGGCGCAGCGCCTTTTTTCGCTGCGTTTTCACCAATCCCGGCAGCTTCGAGCGCGGCTCGCCGGAATATATGGCGGAGGCCTTTCTGAAGACCGTCGGCGGCGACCCGGAGGCGCTGCTCCACATCCTCGATACTTTCGTCGATACACCGCGCGAGGCGCTGGTAGGGATCGAGGTACCGACGCTGGTGTTGGTGGGTACCGAGGATGACGACCACGGGTCCGCCGAGATGCTGGCAGCCGCCCTGCCGGATGGCCGTTACGTAGAGGTGCCCGGCAACCACATGGGCGCGGTCACCAGGCCGGAGCTTGGCGCGGCGATCGCCGATTTTCTCGACGGCTGAGTGAACATGTCGAGGTCCTGCCTTTAGGATCGTTCCCCTGAAAGGGCAAGTCCCTGTAATTGATGTAAATTGTTTGACGGGATTTGATTTGGAGGATACTAATAGACTGTTTACGGGAAAGGGGAGGGGCGGCCCATCCCCCTCAGGGGCTGCTCCCCTTTTTCGTGACACTGGGATGGATCAAGGGTGGGATAAATTTTCAAACCCCCGTGTTACTGAATCGGGGGTGCAAAATAAGTACACCAACACCGGCAGCACTGCTACAACCTGACCACTGGCGGTCAGGTTGACCCTGCGCCGAAGCGTTAAAATTTAAGCCGGTGTTCCCATAGCCCAGCATTGGCAGTCCTGGGGAGATATACGGATCCGTCTAAACCACCGCCATATTACGTGACTGGCGAAAATATAAAGGAAAATCCGGTACTAGTAACTTTTTTGCGGTACGCTAAATTTCGTTGGAAAGGGCATGGGGCCCTAAAAGGGATGATTATACGGATCCGCCTAAATACCGTTAGCCTTCGGAATGAATATGAAACAGAATCCAAAATATTCTGACCATCAAGAGACATTAATTGCATTAGTTACTCATCTTGCAATGACCGATTGGTCTGCAAGAACGCCAACGAATCTCTCCAAGGCACTTTCAATTGAAAAAGATGAAATTGTATTGGTCCTAGAGAGTTTCAAAGGACTATTCAGAAAAGCAAATAAAACATCGAAAAAGCGGGGTGAGAATTTTTACACACTTCAAATAAGGCACGCTCGTCAATGGTTGAATGAGGCTGAAGAAGAAGATGAGGACACGAAGAAGCCACCTCTAGAAACAGAATATTTAACTAAATTACTTGATTTTGTCATTTCAAGATCTTCTGAAGAAAGGCAAAACAGGATAAATTCTATAGGCCTTTGGGTAACCACAATTGCTTCGCTAATTGTTGCAGCATTGGCAATTGTTTTTAAGTCAGGCTAACCAGCGCATCAAGGCGGACGAAAAATAGCTGGGAGGTTCTCGAATGCAGCTTACTGAATTGAACCGGCGCGCCGTCGCCGCTTATGCGTAACCCGTTAAATCTCCAATTTATGCTCCCAGTGCCCAGCAGCATCCGGCCCGGGGAGCCAATGCGGAGAATCGGCCGAATTTCTCCGGTGCGAAAATCGAGAATGTGTTACCAAGCCATCTTGCCGAAATCAGTATAGAAAATCAAAAGGCGGCCAATCGGCCGCCTTTGCAATTCTGGGGAAAGCTCCCTGAACTCAGGATTTGAGGACATGAAGAATGGTAAACTGCACATCCTCCCATCCCTACAACTAATTACCTTGGGGCTGGCCCCCGGCATCAAGCCGAATACAGCATTTTCTCATCGGAAGCGTACCGGGCATAATCCTGATCCGCCTCGAGAACGTGCTTCAGAAACCAGTCCCGCATGAACATGAGAAGTTTTTCCAGTTCCGTGTCGCTGCGATCCTGGCAGGAATTTTCCAGCTCGGAAATGCGGGCCCGGAAAAAGTCGTGTTGCTGTCTTTGCCGCTCGATGTAGGGATAGCCGATCTCTACGAGGTGCTCTTCTTCCTCGATGAAATGCACATCGATGTAGTGGCCGAGGGCGGTTATGGATTTTTTGAAAACTTCGAACGATTCCACGGACCCGATGCGGTTTTGAACGGTATTGAGAGTATCCAGGAAAAGTTTGTGCTGTTGATCGAGCTCTTCGTTGTTTACCGAAAATTCATCCTTCCATTTGAAAAGTCCCATAACTGAGTCCCTCCCTTGGTTGCTTGTTTTTATGAATGGCTGCCCCCACTCCCCTTGAACCACCAGTCATCAATAGCCCACGCCTCCTTTCCGGTTCCGCAACGAG
>CAWDZB010000003.1:0-261733 GCA_963806685.1 uncultured delta proteobacterium | reverse complement strand
TGGACGACCAGACCATCCGCTGGTTCGAAACTGTCAGCAACAGCGACGTCCCCTTGGTCGGCGGCAAGAATGCCTCCTTGGGGGAGATGATCGGTGCCCTGCAGGCAGAAGGGGTCAAGGTGCCGGGCGGGTTCGCCACCACCGCCGCGGCCTACCGGGAATTTCTCGCCGCCAACGCGCTGGAGGAGAAAATCCGTACGCGGCTCGAGGAGTACCGCCAGGGGGAGAAGTCCCTGCGCCAGACCGGCGAGGCGATCCGCCGCCTGATCGGGCGCGGCAGCTGGCCCGAGGCGATCGCCCTTGCCATCCGCGACGCCTACCGCGAGCTTTGCCGCCGCTGCGGCGACCAGGAGGTCGCCGTGGCGGTGCGCAGCAGCGCCACCGCCGAAGACCTGCCGGAGGCGAGCTTCGCCGGGCAGCAGGAAACCTTCCTCAACATCAGCGGTGAGGAGGAGCTGCTCGACGCCTGCCGCCGCTGCTACGCCTCGCTCTTTACCGACCGGGCGATCAGCTACCGGGAGACCAAGCATTTCGACCACCTCCAGGTCGCCCTTTCCATCGGCGTGCAGCACATGGTGCGCTCCGACCAGGCCGGGGCCGGGGTGATGTTCTCCATCGATACCGACAGCGGCTTCCCGGACATGGTGGTGATCGAAGCTGCCTGGGGTCTGGGGGAAACCGTGGTGCAGGGAACGGTGACCCCGGACAACTACACGGTCTTCAAACCCCTCTTGGAGAACCGGGAGTTCAAGCCTATCCTGGGTAAGACGCTGGGCAGCAAGGAGAAGAAGCTGGTTTACGCCCGCGGCGCCGGCCACACCACCCGCAGCGTCGAAACCTCGGCCAAAGAGCGGCGCTCCTTCGTCCTGACCGACGAGGAGATCCTGCAGCTCGCCCGCTGGGCGGTGGTCATCGAGCGCCATTACGGCCAGCCGATGGACATGGAGTGGGCCAAGGACGGAGAGAGCAGCGAACTCTTCCTGGTCCAGGCCCGTCCCGAAACGGTGCAGTCGCGCAAGCAGGCCGGGATCCTCAAGACCTACACCCTCAAAAAGAAGAGCGAGGTGTTGCTCACCGGGCTCGCCATCGGCGAAGCGATCGCCGCCGGGAAGGTCCAGGTGATCAAGAGCGCCAACGATATCGAACGCTTCGAAGCAGGGAACATCCTCGTGACCGGGATGACCGACCCCGATTGGGTTCCGGTCATGAAGCAGGCGGCGGGAATCATCACCGATCACGGCGGGCGCACCTCCCATGCCGCCATCGTCAGTCGCGAACTGGGGATCGCCGCGGTCATCGGCACCGGACACGCCACCGCCGAACTCGAGGACGGGGTGGAGGTGACCCTCTCCTGCGCCGAAGGGGAGCAGGGAATGATCTACGCCGGCATCCTCGAATTCACCGAGGCCGAGGTGAACGTCGAGGAACTCCCCACCACCGCCACCCAGATCATGCTGAACATCGCCAGCCCGGCCGCGGCCTTCCGCTGGTGGCGGCTCCCCTGCCGTGGGATCGGTCTGGCGCGCATGGAGTTCATCATCAACACCCTGATCCAGGCCCATCCCATGGCCCTGTTGCGCTATGACGAACTGGAGGACCTTGAAGCCAAACGCAAGATCCGCGAGCTGACCCGGGACTACCCCGACCGCAGCGAGTATTTCGTCAACCGCCTCGCCCGGGGCATCGCCACCATCGCCGCCAGCCAGTATCCCCACCCGGTGATCGTGCGCATGAGCGACTTCAAGACCAACGAGTACGCCGACCTGATCGGCGGCCGCCAGTTCGAGTTTGTGGAGGAGAACCCCATGCTCGGCTTCCGCGGCGCCTCACGCTACTACAGCAAGCACTACCGTGCCGGCTTCGCCCTGGAGTGCGCGGCGATCCGGCGGGTGCGCGAGGAAATCGGCCTCGGCAACGTGGTGGTGATGATCCCCTTCTGCCGCACCCTGCGGGAGGCCGACCGGGTCCTCGCGGTGATGGCCGAGGAAGGCCTGGTGCGGGGCGAGCGGGGGCTGGAGATCTACATGATGGTGGAAATCCCGGCCAACGTGATTCTCGCCGAACAGTTCGCGCAGCGCTTCGACGGCTTTTCCATCGGCTCCAACGACCTGACCCAGCTCACCCTCGGGGTCGACCGCGATTCGGCCATCCTCCACGAACTCTTCGACGAGCGGGACCCGGCGGTAATGGCCAGCATCGGCCAGGCGATCCGCTCCGCCAACAAGACCGGCACCAAGATCGGCATCTGCGGCCAGGCGCCGAGCGACTATCCGGACTTCGCCGCCTTCCTGGTCGAGGCGGGGATCGACTCCCTCTCCCTCAACCCCGACAGCGTCATCGACATTATCCGCCGGGTGGCCGAGGTCGAGGCCCGGCTGGCGAAACGCAGAAAGTAGGCGCCAAAACTGCGGTGATGGTTGCCATCTATCCCAGGGGCGGCTGGCGCAGAATCGTTATACTGGAAGAGCCAATCTTCCCCGGGCGGCGGCAGCGGGCACGACAACGACGAAACGGAGGAGAGCGATGGCAAGGCTGAGCAAAGAACGTCGGGCACGGCTCACCGAACTGCTGTTGGACGAAAAACGCCGGTTGTGGGCCGAGGTGCGGCGGGAGCTGTTCCAGGAGGTCGGGGAGGAACTCCACAGCCAGTACAACCTCCCCCAGGATCTGGGCGAGCGGGGGCTCATCGATGTTCTGGAGGACACCGGCTTGGCCCTGGCCGATATTCGACGGCAGCAACTGACCCGGATGGACAAGGCCCTGGGCCGGCTAGAGGAGGGGAGTTACGGTTTCTGCGAGGACTGCGGCGACGAGATTGATGAGGAGCGCCTGCGGGTCGCTCCCTTCGCCTCGCGCTGCGTACCCTGCCAGACCCGCAGGGAAGGCTCCTCCTCGGGACCGGGCGTCACCCTTTGAACAGTCCGGACCTGCCTGGCCAAGGTCCATGTCGAACCGCAACCTTCCAAAGGCATCGACCGGGCTTTCATCCGGCCCTTTTCGGATGAATTAAAGGGACGGTGAAATGGGCAGAGGACCAAACCGCCCGAGCCCAGACCCCAAACCTCCGTTTCCCAGATTATTCAGAAGCCGGATAGAATCCTCGATGACATGGATGGAATCCACCGTGGTCTGGTACAGGAACCAGCTGAGGGCAAGGATGCCCATGGTGAGCCCGATTTTCCAGGCCCGCGTCGTCCGCGGACGCCACCAGATCAGGGGCAGCGCCAAAGGGCCAACGGAACAAACGGCAAAGATGATAAAGGAGGTCCGGAAGTACCACGGCAGCTTTTCGCTGGCAAGATGTTGGCGGGAAGTTCCATCCAGGAACTCACCGCAGTGTTTGCACTTAATCGCTTCGTCCTGAATCTCTTCAGCGCAAAAGGGGCACTTTTTCATTTCGATCTCGCTTGATTTGGCGCAGGGGGCGCGCAAATGCTCTGGCATTAAGGGCAAAACAGGATCAACCTACGTCAATCTCCCAGGAGAGTCAAACGCTTATCCTGCGAAGCAGGGACCCGGCTTTCGTGGCTATTCCCTACTCTTTCCGGGCGGTAAAATGATGAGACGTACGGGGGGAGTATATTGGACATGCAGCCGGTTCAGGACCTGCTTCACCGCATTCGTTGGGATCCGGCCTACGCCGAGGCCGATTTCGAGATTGGCTACTACGATCGGCTCGCAGACCGAATCGTCCATGTCCCCCTCTTAAGGCTCAGTTTCCCGGAGGATGACCATTTCGCCTTCGAACTCTTCGACGGCAGCGGCGAGCCCCGTCGTGTGCCGTTTCACCGGATTCGGGAGATCTACCGCAACGGCCGCTGCATCTGGAGCCGGCCGCAGTCTTAGCCGGGTGGTTGTTGAGACCGCTCAATGCATCTTGAACTGGGGAAGGAAATACCACGCCTCAACCAACCCGCTTAGGCCGATCAGCAGGAACACGAGAGCAACCCAAGAGGGTTCGAGGTGGCGATTGCGGAAGAGACAGAACAGCGAGTTGGCGACAAGAATCAGGCCTGCGATCGGGGCGAGCAGCACCAGGATGAGAAAGAGGTACGCATTACCCTCAACCACAAAGGCGAAATAGCTCCAAGGCCAGGCGACCAGGGCGCTGCACAGTAATCGACAGCTAAAGGTAAAACGGCGGCGTTTTCGGCTCAAGCGATCACCCGAGATCCCGATTCTTGAGAAAAACCTCCAAGTGTCCGTTTTCTTCCTGGTCCCGGTCTACAGAGCGCCGAGCGCCTGGGACACATATTTTCTAAGCTTTGAGTTGTCCGTCGCCGCCTGAATCTCTTGGAGCGGCGCCACATACTTGCGGTCGCCCGAAACGGCCAGGGCCTTGCACAACCAGGCCATGGTATCGATATACAGCGAATCGTTAGGGATATCCTTAGCCATTCCGGTCAGGGCATCCGCCGCGGCATCAAAAACCTTTGGATCGGCCCTGCCCCTGCGCACCAGGATTTTTGCAGCATCCCGCCTCAGCTTGAGGTTGTCGGAACCAAGCATGTTGAGCAGCCGGTTTTCCTCTGCCGAGAGACTTTTGTCCCAGCGCTCGGTGTCATTCAGAACCTGTCTGCGCTTGGCGTAGTCCTCGATCAGCCCATTGCTCTGCTCCGCGTAGCGCTTCAGTTTGCCGCCGGGAGCATTCGCTGCAACCTTTTCGAGCAGGGGACGATATTCGGTATTGCCCGATGCCGCCAATGCCTTGCAGAGCCAGGCCATTTCATCGATATGATCAGCATCGGTACCGGCGGCATAGCCTTCCCTGAGCAGCGTCGCCACCTTCGCATAGAGTCTCTGGTCGGCCAAACCGGCCCGGGTGATAATTTTTGCGGCATCGACCCGCTCGACGCTGCTTGACGAAGCAAGTCTTGCCAGCAGCGAGTCGACCTCGGCACTTCGATCCACCTGGGCAAAAGACATTCCCGAAAACAGCAGATAAAACAGGACTCCGAAAAAAATCGCGCGATTTTTCATGGGTCTTCTCCTCCTTTCCCCGCGGCCGTAAGACCGATTGCGTCATAGATTTGTCGCCGCATCGATTAGGCCTCGAGGCAAAAAAACCGAACAATGTCGCTATACACTGCCAACCGGGCACCATCGGTTCAGCGGCCCCGAAAATGCCGTTGATTTCCCCGGGGCTCGCCATGCCTGGTAATTACTGTAGATCATACCTCTCCGGGCTTCAACAGAGAGATCTGATTTTCGGTGCTTGGCCGAATTGATTGCCTGCCCCTCCCGGCCCTCCTGGGAATCCCGGCAGACTGCAGGGTGGTTTTCATTCAGAGCCCCTGCGATAGACTTGGTCATACAAGTTTGTCGCTCTTCTCTCTGCCATCGGCAGAGCAGACAGGGCCAGCGTTCCGGACCCTTTCCCGGCAAGGAGATGGTCGCTTGTACAAGCACCTCAGACTACTCAAGGCGGTTGCCTTTGCAGCGGAGAAACACAAAAACCAGCGGCGCAAGGATGTCACGGCCTACCCCTATATCAACCACCTCATTGCGGCCGCCAGTGTCCTTGCGGAAGAAGGCAACGTAACCGATGAAGACCTTCTGCTGGCGGCAATCCTCCACGATTCGGTGGAAGACACCGAAACCTCCTTTACGGAAATCGAAGAGCATTTCGGAAGGACTGTTGCCGACATCGTTCGCGAGGTGACCGACGACAAAGCCTTGCCGAAAGCAGAGCGCAAGCGGCTTCAGGAGGAACGCTCCCCCCATGCCTCCTCCCAGGCCAAACAGCTCAAAATCGCGGACAAAATTTGCAATATCCGGGACATCGTTCATAATCCCGCCGGCCAATTGGCCCATCGAGCGCAAGCGGGAATACCTCCTCTGGACGATCCGGGTCGTCGAGGGATGCAGGGGGATCAACGTTCTGCTCGACCGTGCCTTCGACGCGACGATCAGGGCCGCGGCCAGGCATTTGGGCGTGAACTGGGAACATGCAGAAATCGCCCACGACGCTGGGCAACAAGTGAACACGCTGGGGATTCACGGTCTGGCCGGCCAAGGAACATGCCATGCCCCCCAATAAGCAAATTGCCGTTTTGGGAAGTTTTCTGACCAACCCGCAATCGAGCGAATATGCCATGGCCGAGGAACTCGGTTTCTTCTGGCCCAACATGGATTCAGCGTGTCTGCGGCGGCCACGGTGGCATTCCAATTCTCTTGTTTCGGGCGTGGCACGGGGCGGGGGGCAGGTGCGGGGAATCGCCATGAAGGATTCGCAGTTCCCGCGGCGAAACGCAAAAATGAATCCCCGCATCACCGAAATCATCCAGGTCGATTCCATTGCCGAGCGCCTGGAGGTCTCGCGAAGCGCGAAGGCTATATCTTTTTTACCGGAGGAATCGGAACCCTGACCGAATTTGCCTTCATCTGGCACTCTCGGCAGGTTGCGAACGATTTCAGCCAGACCGATCATCCTTCTCGCCCAGGACTTTTCGCATCTTCTGCCGGAATCAGGCAGCGACAGATGATCAAGCACAAATACTACCGGGTCGTGCACCGCTGCGAGCAGGCAAGGATGCCTTGGCTATTCTGACTGGAGATTTTTCGATGAAGTACGAAGATCCCGGGTGCATCTTTTACAAGAAAGCGCATTTGTTTTGACCTGGACGGCATCATCGTGGAATCGCCCGAAGAGGCATTCATCCGCATTTGTGAAGACGGCGGGTATTTTTTCCACCCGGCGCGGTGTTATGCGGCTTTCAGGGAAACCGGCTGCTTCCCCCTTCCCGGAGAAGAATCTGCTCAGTTACCTGTCCATCCTGGAGAAGCTCGGAATAACCGGGCATCCTGCAATCGATCTCGCGGCCGAGCTGTTCGTATCTCAGCAGATGCCGGACCTGCATGACGATGTTGTCGATATCCTGCATTATTTCAAGGATAGGGCTTTTTACCGCCGTTCTTTCTTCGCGCCCGCTTCCCAAGTGCAGGGAATCCTTTCATCCCATTCCCTGTCCCTTTGTTTTGATTTTGTTGGTACCCCGGATCAAATGGCCGAGTCGAGCCAGGGTTGGTTGGAGGGGGCGCTGGCTCCTTTGACGGGGACCGGGAAGGGATGATTCACATTGTCGATGCCCTTTCGGGAGACAGCCCCGCCTACAGCATGAGGGACGTCGAGTCGATCCTGCTGGACCGATATTTCGGGACTCCTTCCAGGAGCGGAACCGTTACGGTTCGCTGCCTCGAGGAGTTGAAGTTTTTGGTCAAACGTGGGTCATGATTAGGGGCGCGGCGAATTTCATTCAGAGCTTCAGTTTGAGCCGGAAGGACGCAACAGGCATTTGGAGAATCAAAACAGGGGATGTTAGGTTGAAAAATCCGGGTCGCGTGTGGCGGCGAGGGCCGCGCCGATGATGCCGGCCTCGTTGCGTAGTTGCGCCGGAACGATTTCGGCCTGGACCTCGATCTGGGGGAAGAAGCGCTCGTGCTTTTTACTGGCTCCGCCGCCGATGATGAAGAGATCGGGCCAGACCAGCGCTTCCATACGCTGCAGGTAATGGTTGAAGCGCCTGCCCCATTTGCTCCAGCTCAGGTGTTTCCGCTCCCGGACAACGGCCGAGGCATAGTGCTCCGCTACCTTGCCGCGGACCAGAATGTGGCCGAATTCGGTGTTCGGCACCAGGACGCCGTCGCTGAACAGGGCCGAGCCGAGGCCCGTTCCGACCGTCACCAGCAGCACCACCCCCTGCCGCCCGCGTCCGGCACCGAAGCGCATTTCGGCGATCCCTGCCGCGTCGGCGTCGTTCAGAACCTGGAAGGGGCAGCCGGTGGCGCCGGCAAACAGACTTGCCACATCGGTGCCGATCCAGGTCGGATCGATATTGGCTGCCGTCATGGCCCGACCGCCGTGGATCACTGCGGGGAACCCGCAGCCGATGGCCTCTTTCCACGAAAATTCCCGGACCAGGCTCGCGACGCTTTCCTGCACCGCCTGCGGGGTGGCCGGCAGCGGTGTCGGAATCCGCAGCCGTTCGCCGACCAGGCAGCCCTTCTCGACGTCGACCACGCCTCCCTTGACGCCGCTGCCGCCGATGTCGATACCGAGTATATGCATCGCCCTCCTCCTGGTCCGAAATCCCCTCCGAAACCGCGCGTCACTCAGTATAGCCGACAAATCCTGCCAGAACGGCCAAGAGACCCGCACGCCCTCAGCATAAAAGCCTCTCCCTTTGGGACTGCCTGGCCACCGTTTCCCTGTCCCCGACGTCCGGAGTCGCCGCCGGCTCCCTTACTGCATGTAGTAGGTTATCTCGTTGTGCCCCACCAACAGCTGCAGGCCGACCATCGACGGCCGTTCACCGGCGCTGCAGCCCCATTCTGCAAGCAACGCCGGTGCCTGGGCATCGCACTCCGGGGTGAAGAAGAGGTCCAGCCCGCCATCGTCTCGCTGCTGCTGAAACAGGGCCATCGTCCGCGGCGCCCGGACTGCCTTGAAAACCTCGGCAAAGGTCTCCCGGCAGCGCTGCGGCTCGCCTGCGGCCACCTGGGACGGGTTCATTGTCAATCGATGCCAGCTCATAAATTCATCCTTTTATCGGGATTCGGGAGTAGATGACCCTCATTTTTTGGCCTGTATGGGGATGTTGGTAAATTGTGCCATGGAAAGACCCGGCTCCGAAACCAGTTTGGTCTCTGGTACGGAAGGTCCCTTGCAATCCGCGGCGCCGGCCTTAAGCTGAATGGTATCAACCATCCGACCAGTGCGATGCCGTTGCGCCGGTCCACATCAGGAGCCGACATGCAGGTCCGTCTCAAGTACGGCGAACAGGGGCTGGTACTGAATTTTCCGGAAACACCGAATTTTGCCGGGGTTCTCTACCCGAAGGAGGCTGCGCCCCTGGTCGACCCGGTCGCCGCCGTGCAGGCGGCGCTGAGCGAACCGCACGCTTCGAAGCCCCTGCAGGATCTCGCCCGCGGCAGGCGCGACGCGGTGATCGTCGTCAGCGACATCACCCGGCCGGTCCCCAATCCCCTGCTGTTGCCGCCGATCATCGCCGAGCTGGAAGCCGCTGGGATAGCCGCGGACCAGATCACCATCCTGATCGCCACCGGCATTCACCGGCCGAACGAGGGAGCTGAGCTGGAACGGCTGGTCGGCCCTGAAATCGCCGGGCGCTACCGGGTAGTCAACCATTTCTCGAAGCACCTGGAAGAGATGGACCTGGTCGGCACCATCGGCGACAACGTCCCTGCCTATGTCAACCGCACTTACCTCAAGGCCGGCCTGAAGATCCTCACCGGGTTCATCGAGCCGCACATGTGGGCCGGCTTCTCCGGGGGGCGCAAGTCGATCCTCCCCGGCATCTCCTCGGTCAAAACCCTCGAGTTCATGCACGGACCGGAGATGGTCGCCCACCCGCAGACCCGCTACGGGGTGCTTGCCGGGAACCCTTTCCACGAGGCGGGGCTGGTGGTCATGGAGAAAGCCGGCGCCGACTTCATCGTCAACGTCACCCTCGACACCAGCAAACGGGTCACCGGGGTCTTCGCCGGCCATCCGGTGCAGGCCCACCTCCAGGGCGTCGAGTTTCTCTCCCGGCATTGCGTCAGGCAATTGCCGAAGCCGCTCGATTTCGTGGTCACCACCAACGCCGGCGCGCCTCTGGACTGCAACCTCTACCAGTCGGCCAAGGGGCTCTCCGGGGTCTCCGGGGCGGTGCGCGAGGGCGGTGTGATCCTGATAGCCACGGAATGTCTGGAAGGGTTCGGCAGCGAGGAGTACCGGGCGGTCTTCGAGCACGCCACCACCCCGGCAGCGTTTATCCAGAAGCTGATGAAGAAGGAGTTTTTCCTCCCCGACCAATGGTGCGCCCAGGAAACCTACCAGGTGATGCTGAAGAACGAGGTCTGGGTCTACACCCACGGCATCGATGCCGCTACCCTGAAGCGCTTCCACTTCAATCCTGTTGCCGATCTCGACGCGGCGATCGAGCAGCTGCTTCAGCGCTTCGGCCGGGAGGCCCGCTGGGCGATCGTCCCGGACGGGCCGATGCTGATCCTGCAGGTGGGATAGGCCGCACAAGCGACCGAAAGGAGGCCCCCTACCCTTCCCTGAGACGGCGCAGCGCGGCCAGCGTCTCCTCCGGCTCCGTGCGCCGGGTATGGTCGATGTCGGTCTGCGCATCGGCAATGACCCCGTCACGTCCGATCACGTAGCGGGACGCCAACGGCAGGGTCCAGCCCGCTTCGCCGTTGACCCGTTCCAAGTCGATCCCCCAGCTGCGATAGACCTCCCGGAGCGGCTCGGGAACGCTGACGGTCAGGCGGTAGGCGCTGGCCACCTTATTCCCCGGGTCCCCGAGCAGCGGGAACTCCAGACCCAGCTTTTCCACCATCCGCCGGGCATAACGCTTTTCAATGGGCGAGATCGCTACCAGCTGCGCGTCCAACTCCTTTATTTTCCAGAGAATCCCTTGCAGAGCCTCCAGCTCCGCGTTGCAGTATGGTCACCAGCTCCCCCGGTAGAAATCGACCACCAGCGGTCCCTTTGCCAGCAGCTCCGCCGATGACCAGACTTGCCCGGCGTGGTCCTCCAGGGAAAAGGCCGGTGCTGCCGCACCCGGTTTCAATGCCAGCAGGTGCTGGCCGGTCGCCTCGACCGATTGCAGGGCCTCGGCCATGATCTGCCGGGTTTCAGGGGGAAGTTTCCCGCGCGACGCCTCTTTCATGGCACGGAGTTTTTCGTTCAGCCCCATGGAGCAATCTCCTTTCCTCCAAGAAAATCGATGCGGAATGGCAACTGCCTCCAAGGATATCCTTATTTTTCAGACATGGGGGAAAAGAGCGGGCCCAGAACCCTGAATTCGAGGGGAGGGAACGTAAAAATGCCTTATTACCGGACAAAACCAACCATTTCGTAAATTTTCCGTCAACCGAGTTATTGACCAAGGCTAACAAGGCAGTATCTTAAAGACATCCTATATTCATGAAAAACTTCGAGGCGCCCGGCGGTATCCTCTTGAAGGAAAACCCGGCGGTGACCTCGCTACCGCCAGCGGGCGCCGCGCAATTTCCTTGACCGGCGAAGATATTGGTCATCCCCCCTCCCGTGATTGCCATGGGGGACGGATTCCCTGGTTTCTCACGATGTTCGTGGCGTGCGACCGCTTTCCCCTGGTCCACGATGTTCCTCCATTTGCGAAAAGGAGAAGAGCTCATGAAAAACCTGGCGATTG
This sequence comes from uncultured delta proteobacterium, assembly GCA_963806685.1. GTDB lineage: Bacteria > Desulfobacterota > Desulfuromonadia > Desulfuromonadales > DDH964 > DDH964. Next base: position 250,544 of record CAWDZB010000003.1, on the reverse strand, counting down.
TTCTATTGGGCCTGGTCCTCGTGCCCTGCGCTTCGGCGGCCGACTTGGGCAAGGCGCAGGCGGAAGGAAAGGCGAATTTTTACGCCAACATCACCGCCGTGGAACCGATTATGGATGCCTTCAAGGGGGCGACGGGGGTGGACGGAATCTACACCCGTATCTCCACCTCCAAGTACCTGGCAACCGTCCTGACTGAGTTCGACGCAGGCAAGCTGCAGGCCGACGTCCTCCAGGGACCGCTGCCGATTCTCGAAACCCTGAAGGAGAAGGGGGTCCTCACCCCCTATGCCTCCCCATCCGCCGCCGGGTACCCGGACTGGGCCCGCAAGGACGACACCATCGTGCAGTTCGGCATCGAGTATGTCGCCCCGATCTACAACAAGGAACTGGTCAAGCCGGAAGATGTCCCCAAAACCTACGAGGACCTCACCGATCCCAAGTGGCGCGACAAGATCGTCATGCCCGACCCCTCCACCCATGCCACCACCATTTCCTGGCTGGTCGGCCTGAAGGAAAACCACATCTTCCCCTCCGACGATGCGTGGATGACTTTCGTCAAGGGACTCGCCGCCAACAAACCGATGTTCGTCAAGTCCTTCGGCCCCTCGCCGGCGCCGGTGGAAAGCGGTGAAAAACTGCTGGCCATTTCCATGCCCAAGTACATCATCACCCACGCTCCGGCGCCCCTCGACTGGGCCCGGGTGGGCACCCTGCTCGGCACGCCGCGGGGGATCGCCATCGCCGCCAAGGCGCCCCACCCCGAGGCCGCCAGGGTCTTCATGGACTACTGGCTGTCGCGCGACGCCATGAAGATGCTGGCCGACAAGGTGGGCGAATACGTGCTCGCTCCCGGCGTCTTTCCCCCCATCGACGGCATCGACAAGGCCAAAGTCCTGCCTATCCGTGATCTTTCGGATGATGAGATCCGCTCCTGGGGCGACAAGTTCAGGGAGATCTTCTTCGCCAAGTAAACCTGCACGCACCGGGGCCGCACCCAGCGGCCCCGGCACTTTTCGAGGCCCCATGGAAATCCGCATCGACGGCCTGAGCAAAATCTACCATTCCGAGGGGAAAGAGATCCGGGCGGTGGACCGGGTCGACCTGACCATCCCCGCCAACCGGATCTTCACCCTGCTCGGTCCGAGCGGCTGTGGCAAAACCACCCTGCTGCGCTGCATCGTCGGTCTCGAGACCCCGGACGCCGGCGAGATCGCCATCGGCGAGGAGATCGTCTGGTCGCGGGAAAAAAAGATCTTCGTGCCGCCGGAGAAGCGGGGGCTCGGCATGGTCTTCCAGACCTACGCCATCTGGCCGCACATGAACGTTTTCAACAACGTCGCCTATCCCCTGCAGAACCGCAAAATGCCCCGCGATGAAATCCGCAGCCGGGTGGCCCGGACCCTCAAGTTCGTGCAAATGGAGGGCTTCGAAAACCGGCCGGCGACCAAACTGAGCGGCGGCCAGCAGCAGCGGGTCGCCCTGGCCCGGGCCCTGGTGGCCGAGCCCAAGGTCATCCTCTTCGACGAGCCGCTGAGCAACCTCGACGCCAAGCTCCGGGAGGAGACGCGCAAGGAACTGCGCCGGTTTCTGTCCGAGCTGCAGATCACCGCGGTCTACGTGACCCACGACCGCGTCGAGGCGCTGGCCCTCTCGGATGAAATAGCGGTGATGCGGGAGGGGCGCATCATCGAGATCGGCGACCCGAAAAAGATCTATTTCAACGCCGACCACCGCTTCGTGGCCGATTTCATCGGCCGCGCCAACCTGATTCCGGGGAAGGTCACGGCGCTGGAGAACGGCCACGCGGTCGTCGATTCGGAAATCGGGCCCATCCTCGGCCTCAACAGCCACGGCCTGGTGCCCGGCAACGAGGCGATGCTTTGCGTGCGTCCCGAATTCATCAGCCTGGCGGGAAAGGAAAAGGCGCGCAACCTGTTCCGGGGCAAGGTGGAAACCCTGGTCTTCGTCGGCGAGGCCTACGAGGGGGATATCCGGGTGGGAACCCGGCTGCTCACCACCACCATCACCCCCACCGCCGATCTCGCCGAAGGGGACGAAATTCAAATCAGCTTCGACCCCGACCACTGCTTCCTGCTTTCAGCCTAGGCACCTAATGTTCAGGAAACCGCCCCTCACCCCAACGCTGATCCTCATCGTCGGCTTTCTGACCGTCTGCCCCGTGGTGATGCTGGTCATCGGCAGCTTCTCGCAGGGGTTCGGCACCTTCGGCCGCTTCACCGTGGAGAAGTACGTCGCGGCCTACACCGACCCGGCCTTTGCCGGCATCCTTGTCAATACGGCGATCTTCACCGTCGGCTCGGCGCTGGTGGCGACCTCCCTGGCACTCTTTCTGGCCTACGTCAACACCCGCACCAACATCCCCGGCAAGTTCCTGTTCGGGGTCATCTCCATCATCCCGATGATGATCCCGCACATCCTGTTCGCGGTGAGCTGGGTGCTGCTGCTCAATCCCAGCAACGGCATCCTGAACCGCTGGCTGATGGAGGGGGTCGGTCTGCCGAGAGCCCTGTTCAACATCTATTCCCTGCCCGGGATGATCCTGGTCGAGGGGCTGCTCGACCTGCCCATCGCCTACCTGATCATCGCCCCGGCCATGAGATCCTTCGACGTCGCCCTGGAGGAATCCTCCAAGGTCTGCGGGGCGTCGAACCTGCGCACCCTGACCCGGGTGACCCTGCCGGTACTGCGTCCCGCCATCCTGGCTTCGGCGATCCTGGTGGTGGTACGCAGCCTGGCCTCCTTCGCGGTGCCTTCGGTCATCGGCATCCCGGGGCGGATCTACGTCCTCTCCACCCACATCTACCGGGTCATCTCCACCGGCTTCTCCGCCGACTACGGCAAGGCCTCGGCCATCGGCATGAGCGCCCTGGCTGCCTCGGTCCTGCTGATCTACCTCTACCGCTACCTGACCTCGGAGAGCAGTCGCTACGTCACCATCTCGAGCCGGGGATTCAAGCCGACCCAGATCGATCTAAAAAGGTCCAAGTACCCCCTGTTCGCCATCGTCGGACTGCTTTCCCTGGTGCTGATTGTACTGCCGGTGGTGGTGCTCTTCTACACCTCCCTGGTCCCCTACGCCATGGTGCCGAGTGCCCGAGCGTTTTCGCTCATGAGCTGGAAGAACTGGTATGAGGTGCTCAAGGACCCGATCTCCCTGCTGGCGCTGCGCAACAGCGTCACCCTCGGCCTGGTGGGGGCGACCCTTGGGGTCATCCTTTCGATCTTCGTCTCCTACGTCATCGTCAAGGTGCGCACCCGGGCATCGGGGATCCTGGAGTCGCTGAGTTTTCTCTCCTTCTCCTTCCCCGGCATCGTCATCGGGGTGGGATTCATGTGGTTTTTCGTCCGCACGCCCCTGTACGCCACCATCTGGGCGCTGTTGATCGGCTACATCGCCACCTACCTCCCCTACGGCATCCGGCCCCTGTCGAGCGCCTTCGTTCAGATTCACAGCCACCTGGAGGAATCCTCCCGGGTTTGCGGCGGCAGCCCCTTCTACACCATGCGCCGGATCATCATCCCCCTGCTGATCCCCGGCATCGTCTCCGGCTGGATCCTCATGGCCACCATGTTCGTGCGCGAGCTGACCCTCTCGGTGGTCCTCTCCCGCCCCGGCTCGGAGGTGCTGGCGGTGCAGATCCTGCGTTTCTCCGAGGACGGCCTGTGGGGCAAACTCTCGGCCCTGGGGATGATCATGATCTTCATCTCCACCTCCCTGGTGGTGATCGCCTCCCTGCTCGGCAGGAAATTCACGCAGATGGAGACCGTGGAATAAAAAAAACGTCCAGTCCCGGGGAAGGGTCAAAAAAGGCAAAGGAATCGGCGGATTCCAACTGCAGCGGCATAGTGGATTCACCTTTGGGCTCAGCAGCCGGTGGAGACATGACCCGCGCGGGAACGGCAGTCCATAATGAACTACCCCGCGGCTTGCTGCGGGGTAGTTCATTCGTTTAACCTGCAGAAAATCTTGTTGAGCCGATCCGGGAACCTCGCAAGCGCCTCTTCCGGTTCCGGGCACCGGGTGTGATCAGCGTGGGGCTTCGCCCCGACAATGATCCCGTCGCGGCGAGACCTGCCCCTTCAGTTCTTCTTTCCGGGCTCGGCTCGAGTTCCGGGATTGGACCTGACTTTCAACCGGTTATTGTTATCCCGGCTTTGCCGAATCAACTCGTCATTGGCAAGGGCCGAACTGGATTTGGCCAGCCGATCATAGAGCACGACATTGACCGTGGCCGCAAGGTTCAGACAACCCCTGGTGGGCAGGTAGACGACGGCATCGGCCCGGTCGATGAGATCCTGCCTGAGCGTGCCGTCTTCCGGGCCAAAAACGTACAAGGCCCGGTCCGGGTGCCGGAATGCGGGGAGGGGGATCGCCCCCTCGACCAGTTCGACGCAGACCAGCTTCACCCCTTCCGGCAGGATGTCCACAAGGCTTGCGACCCCGGTCAAGGGAATCGTCCGGCTGGCGCCTTGGGTGTCGGTATGGAACCTGGCGGAGCGGGCATAGCGTTGCCCGGTGTAAAAGACCGCGTCGACGCGAAAACAGCCGGCGGCGCGCAGGACCGCCCCGACGTTGGCCGGACTTTTCGGATCGATGAGGCCGACACTGACGCTGGATTCATTCATCGACGGATCTCGACTTGAAAGAGTTGGGGTCGGCCGGTGCGGCGTGGCCCCGGGCGGCCGTTCAGCGGCCGAGGTGTGCCGCGCCTTCTCCCCGCCCCAGGTACCAGAGCTGCCGCAGGCCGAAAAGGGGGCCGAAGGCGAGCAACGGCAGGAGCTCGGGGAGCGGCAGGCGCCCCATCAGATGGGCCAGCAGCTGGATGCTGCCGATGGTAACGGCGAAACCCACGCAATTCATCAGGGTGAGCGCCGAGCCGACCTGCTCCGGCGGAGCGGTGCGGGCGGAGAGGGCCGAGTACTGGGGGGAATCGCCGACCACGGCGACCCCCCAGACCAGCAGGAAGGTGAGAAACAGGCCGGGCGGCAGGTGAAAGGCCAGCGGGACGAGCAGACAGCACGACCCGGAAATCGCCAACTGGGCGAAGGCGACCGCCAGGCTGCCGACGTGGCGCGAAACGATGCCGCCGCACGACGCAGCCGGCGGCACCGGCGCCGATGATGAAAAAGGACCAGAGGGAAACCGGAAACCCGGCCAGGCTCCGGCTCTGCGCATAGGCCGCCAACAGCGCCGGGACGAAGGTCCAGAGGGCGTAGAGTTCCCACTGGTGGCCGAAATAGGCGAAGCTGGCGCGGCGGAAATCGGGGCAGCGGATCACCGCCCGCAGAGCGCCGGGCTGCAGGCGCCGGCCGGGGGGGAGATGGGGGCCATCGGGAACCAGCAGGTAGAGGAGCACCCCGCCCGCCACCGCCACCGCCGAACTGGCGGCGATCACCGCCGGCCAGGGGAAGGCCTGGCCGAGGGCGCGCAGCAGGTGGGGGAAGGCGGTGCCCAGAACCAGCGCCCCGACCAGGTAGCCGATCGCCCGGCCGACCCCCTGGCGATACCAGGCGACGGTTATCTTCATCCCGACCGGATAGATGCCGGCCAGGAAAAACCCGGTAAAAAAACGGCAAAGAAGAAGGGAGGGGAGCCCGTGGCGGCGAGCCAGACCAGCAGATTGGCAATGGCCCCGAACAGCGCCGAGACCAGGAACAGCAGCCGGGGGGAAAAGCGGTCGGCCCAGGCGAACCAGGCGAAACAGAGAGTACCGGCGATGAAGCCGAACTGCACCGCCGAGGTCATCGTCCCGAGAGCGCTGGCGGGCAGCTGCCATTGCCGCTGCAGATCCCCCATTACCGCATTGCTGGCGAACCACAGGGAGGTGCCGGCGAACTGGGCAAGAACGATGACCGGAAGAATCCGGCGCGGGATGCGTTCGGCGCAGGCCGCCATGGCAGAGTCCGTCGGCAAGGGGTCAGGCAGGAGGGCCAATGCATCGATGGTAGCGGCAGGTGCGCGGAACTACAAGGGGAAAACTTGCCGGGCGGTTCGCTGTCAGGCCGATCAGGGCTGGAAATCGCGTCACCTTGGAGTTTCGGATAGGCGGTGACTGCAAAAGGGAATCAGTCCTCGATCGGGATACCGCAGCTCTCCACCCGGCTCCCGGCTTCCCGCTGGGCCTTGACCTTCAGGCAGGTATGCTCGCCGCCGCAGAGGATATCCCCGCAGGACGCGCAGCACAGGTTGGTGATCTCCTCCTGGGGGCAGAGGTTCGAGGGGTTTTCGTCGACTCCGCCTTTGGCGGGGCAGGTAAACTTCCTCATTTCCTGACTCCTTAATTGAATGGATTTCAGTGAGATTTCCTCGTGTGCGGGGCATTGTAGGCCATCGGCTTTCCACTGTCCATGCCCTGTTCCCACATTTGCCTGCTCTGCCCGTCAGTTGGGATATTTCAAGGCCCGTTCGAAGGCTTGAGGAGCATAGCCGTTAATGACCCGGCCGTCGATGACCGTAGTCGGGACCCCCCTGGAGGAATCGATCTGTTTCTTGCGCCTGGCTGCGGCGCTGTCCCGTTCGATGTCGTAGGCCCGGACGGCAATGCCCCGGGAGCGGAAGAAGGCCAGGGTCTTCTTGCACCAGGGGCACCAGCTGGTCATGTAGACCTCGACCTGCGGTTCGCGGTGGGACGGGGAATCCCGCAAATGGACCACGCTGCCGAAATCGGAACCAGTAGCGATTCCGGACCCAGAACGGAGAACACCACAGGGCGGTGATAATGACCAGGAAAGCTAGGCTTCTTCGCATCTGCATTCCCCTCCTTCGCACCTACGACAGGTTAGCGCTTCAAAAAAACTATGGCTTCAATTCCAGCCCCCAAAACCGCCCCATAGCCTGTTTTTGTCCAGGAATTCTGCCGGTTTTTTTTGGGGTAATCAATTCTTTGACCAGGCTTGACTCCATGGGGCACTCGACCGCAGGGTCAGGCCTCTCTTCGCTAATCGGGAATCTCGGGCTCGACGAGCTTCGCAAGTTGTGCGAGGGACTCCTGCCAGCCGAGATAGCACATCTCGAGCGGAATGGCTTCCGGAAGCCCTTCCTGGACGATGTTCAATTCCGTTCCGCAAAACACTTCCTTCAAGGATACCGTGGTCTGCATTACTCCGGACAGGTTCGGATCGTCGAACTGGTCCGTGTAGCGAATGGTCTGGAAAGGCACCAGTTCACGATACTCGCCGCCGAAGGAGTGACCGTTACCCGTGCCGAAGTTGGTAAAGGACATCTGGTAGGTGCCGCCGACTCTGGCCTCCATGTGGTGAACCTTGCAGGTGAAACCGTAGGGCGGAAGCCATTTGGCCATCGCGTCGGCGTCCAGGAACGCCCGGTAGACCCGCTCCGGATCCGCCCGGAGCACCCGGTGAAGTCGGATAGTACCTGTGGGCATTTTCGAGTCTCCTTTCAAATCACTGAAGGGTCTACTGCGCCTTAGGTCAGGCCTCCAGTTCATTGTACCCGTTTCCATGAGTGGAGGTAGTCGGAAGAGTTGCGGTAGAGGCAGGAGATAGGCTTGGCGGGGCCGAGGCGCAGATCGGGGGGTAAATAATGGGACCGGATACTTTGCTCGAAAGCAGCCGGTCCCGTTTTCCTCTAACTGGTAATGCACCTGACTCCAGTGAATGGAACCAAATCCAAAAATTCTTTTTCACCACCCGTTCGCTTCGCTCAGCAGCGCACGCAGAGAAAATCCGGGGTCTTGGCTTTTGCCTCTCTCTGTGCCTTCGGCGTCCTCTTTGGTGAAAGGCTTTTAGTTTCGCTTGCAACCTTGAGTTAAGTGCAATCCGGATTCCTCTATTCTAAATTTTTAGATTCAATCAACTTGCTGGGCTGCTAAAAACATGGCTTTTTCTAATGATGTGAAAAACTGCTGATATGGCTCTGGATCGTAAACTGGTTTGTCTTCATATTGGCAGTTAGCCCTAACAAGGGATTGTGTTTTCCCCCTTGGTCTGACAGATACTGTAATTCTCAAGGCATATCGATTTAGCTTAGTCGCTGTAACAGTACCAAGGGTTGAATCGGCTTGGTCAATTACAAACCCAAGATCTTGAAGAGTTGCCATTATAGTTCTTATTGTTTTTTCTTTTTCTGTAGTATCAAATACCCTTGTTTGTATGCTTCGCAATTGCACTTGATTACTTCCTGAATCAAGCAATCTTTGTTGTGTTGTTGCACATCCGGATACCAACAATGTCGTAGTTGTAAAAATTAAAAATATTAGATATTTGTAGAATTTCATATTTGATTAGCCTCCAGAAAAACTGCTTTTGATAGTTTCCCAAAGAACTCCTGATATACAGTTGGCTCTGTGATGCACTCCCTAGTGGTAATTTGTCCATCTGTATTCCATACAATTCTTTGAAATGTAACCCTTACAGCTATTTTTTCATTATGTTCACCGTAAGGGTGAGAGACGATACACGCTCTCATAATTTGTTCTTTATCAACCGGAACTCTTCCTCCGCCTAGCAGGGCGACAAGCACTGCTCCAGCGATCTGTCCAACACTTGTTGCGTCTCTCTTTTTGCTCCCCAAGATATAGCCAACTTCCGTCTCGCTTCTATCAATGTTAAAACCAAGATCTTGCAGAAGTCCTGCACTTGCCACAAGAATTTTTTCTTCATCTTTTGTATCAAAATATCTGGTTTCTAGTTGCCTGATTTGTAGAGATTGAGGCGTTATTTGAAGGGCTTCTCTTGGAATCGTTGGCTGACAGGAAATGAGAAAAAATGTTGATAATAAAATTATCGAAAGTAGCTTTTTCATCCTTACCCCCCTGACCCATTAGAACCTTGAGGAATGATATGCGAAGTCTCTTACTTTTCTATCTTCTCCATATTTAATTATTATAGTGAGCGTTCTTTGACTTTTTGAAGCTGCTCCAGATGAATAGTTAGAATGTGCTCCAAGCCCGCCACCTAGTGCTGCAACACCAATTGGAGATCCGCCAAGTATCAAGGAACTAATACCGCCATTGCTATTTGAATAAACTGTATCTGTGGAAATTTTATCGTAAATCCAAACTTCTCTCCCTTTTTCATCGGTAGACACAATATTCGGAGATCCCAATACTTGCGCTACATCAGCGCCGCTCATACCCTGTTTAATTTCTCTTTGAACAGTTCCAACTGTCAATCTGTCGCCTTGGAGCCCGCTTTGAACATCCGCAGCATGCTGCTGTGCACTAATACACCCTCCAAGATTTATGGTAAATAGCAAAACAAGTAAAGCGGGAAAGCAACGTATCCCTTTTTTCATAAGATCCCTCCTCTGGTGTCCATGGGTATTTTTCTGATAGGCTGAATTATTCATAATATATATCTCCTTGAAACCAATAAATCTAGGGCAGGATACCCGAATACAAAAACCGCTGTGCCCAATGCTGGAGGGGACAACGGTTCGATATTTTCTAACTTATAAATTTTAGATTAATAGCCAAAGCTCCCTCCCCAGACACCATCAACATAAAATGATGCCAATTTACCGCAGCTCTTCTGCTAGGTCAAGAAATTGAGCCCCCCAAGCCTACCAAGGCAAGGGGCTGAATATCGCTCCAAAATAAGCGGACTCCTTAATCTTCAGAGTTGGCAATTTGGAGGGCTGACCCTACGGGGTGCTCCAACACATTCGGCACCATCCCATTCGGCCCGCCGGATGATGCAAAGGAAGGGGGCGGCATTTCAGGCTGAAGTGAGGCTGAATGAACAGGTCACTGACCCCAAGAGCCACACCCCCGGCAGAGAAAGGTTACCAGACCCAGGCGGCCCCGCCATCTGCTAATTCCGATGGTAGACCCCAACTACTGACCTGGACCTGAAAAAATTTAACAAGAACGCGTCTCAACCACCTGATGCCGCAGGAAGTCTCCCATGATTGTTGAATTTATGGCATTGCAAACTGAATCTGTCTTCTTGCACTTGAAGCTAGTCATATAGTTCCCAATGTCGACCATGAACCATCTCAGCATGGTCTGGGACGACAACATTCAATGGAACGTCATCAAGCATTACACCATCTATTTGAAACTGCTCAACAGTTTCGTCAAATTCATACAGTTTGTCGGTCCTCGAGTTGGACAGAAACCGGTGGAATCTCACCCCTAAAACAGGTTTATCGATAACAAAGGAAGGAATTGTCTTCATCACTTTCGCCGTTCGGCGGTTTTCCACTTCTCTTCCCTCAAGGGTCTCCGCCGCAAGGTGAATGATGGATGGTTTATTGTTCGGGACCTGTTTTATAGCTTCTGCCAAATGTTTTGTTACATCGCGGGCTTTTTTGCTTATTGAAATTTCCGAGTCAATTTCGCGAGTAAAACCGCACGCCCAGGAAATTTCATCAATATAGGTTCCAAGGACGGAGGCCTCACATCCAACAATTTGTCCCCTTTTAATGAGGGTTGCGATCGTTACAGCAGAATTTTCTGGTGCCCAATCACCACCGAGAAGGCAGCCAAGCATCGGTGAGGGTTCTTTTACCATAAATTGCTCCATGTGACGCCGGACAGCATGACAATCAATGGGTCGAGCATAGATGGTGGCATCAGAACTGTCATGAATTAGCGATTCAGCGTTTTCAATGGGCAATGCCTGTTGAAGAATTCTCACCAAGAAGTCAGTTGGTAGAGTGGACACTTCAACATGGATTACCCCCTTGAGCCATATCCACTGTTTGTTTGCGATTAGCACCGCCACTGCTGCATCCCAAAGACGCAGGAATTCAGTCCTCTCCGCCTCTGCATATGCCGCTCTCCGCTCCTGTCGCTTGCACTCGACAAAGAACTCATTACCACCCTTTCGAACCACCATGTCAGGGCTTTTTGCCGGAGGTTGCTCCTTCAGGAACTCTACGTCCCAACCTTTTGCAGCGTAAGAAAGAGCTACCAGAATTTCGAAAATTACGCCATCTGGAGCCGCTTTGTATTTAGTAAGTGCCTCCCGTATCTTCTGTTTCAAACCCTTTACCTTTTTCGCATATGTCCAACGTTCACCAATTCCAACAAAAAATGGAAGTACCCGCTGCGCTTGGGCTATGTCCATACACAACGGATCATCTAGCGCTTGCTCACACAGAAACAGGTACCAACCAATTTCATCCTTTTTAACACGGATAGGCCGAGCCTTTTCCAAACCGTTGTATTCCTGCTGGGCGTTCAAGTCTTCAAGTAATTGTTCTCTTCGTTTTAGCCATTCGTTCTCTGACATCTGAGACAAGAAAAACGTTATCCCAACCCGCAATACCCTATCAAGCCGCTCGTCTCTACTTCCCATCTCTTCCAGAAGAAGCCGCTTGTTCCGCTTAATTGCAGACCGTTTTCGTTCCTCGAAAGAGCCTCTTCGTTTTGCTTGCCCCATATTCATAACCTTTACTACAAGTGATGAAACGAATTTCAAGCACTAGGAGAACAAAAACCCCCGCCCAGGCGAGCCCGAACGGGGGTTCTCATCTCACGCCATCGGCCATTTGGCCTCAGGCCATTCCATCATCAAGCCGTCTTCTTGAACTCTGGCATTTCGTCGAACTGCAAGTATTTGTAGATGGTGTCCTTCTTCGGCGCGATTTTCTCGTTGTAGACCGCCAGGTACTCCTCGGGGGTCGGCAGCTTGCCCATATTGCTGGTCACCGCGCCGAGTTCGGCGGAGCCGAGGTAGACCTGGGCGCCGTTGCCGATCCGGTCGTCGAAGTTACGGGTCGAGGTGGAGAACATGTTCACCCCGTCGGGCACGCGGGCCTGGTTGCCCATGCACAGCGAGCAGCCGGCGATCTCGATGCGGGCGCCCATGGCGCTGTAGATCGAAAAGAGCGCCTCGTCCTTGAGCTGGGCCTGGTCCATCCGGGTCGGCGGGCAGATCCAGGTGCGGACCGCCGGGTTGAACTTCTGGCCGCGCCAGATCTCGGCGGCGGCACGGAAGTGGCCGATGTTGGTCATGCAGGAGCCGAGGAAGACGTCCTGGATCGGGGTGCCGGCGACCTGGGAAAGGAGCTTGACGTCGTCCGGGTCGTTGGGGCAGGCGAGGATCGGTTCGGTAATCTCGGCCAGATCGATCTCGATCACCGCGGCGTACTCGGCGTTCTTGTCGGCCTTGAGCAGTTTCGGCGCCTTCAGCCATTCGTTGACGGCGTCGATGCGGTTCTGCAGGGTCTCGGGATCCTGGTAGCCCTCTTCGATCATCTTCTGCATCAAGGCGACGTTGGAGCGCAGGTAGGTGCAGACCGACTCCTCGGAGAGCTGGATGCAGCCGGCGGCGGCGGAGCGCTCGGCAGCGGCGTCGGTCAGCTCGAAGGCCTGCTCGACGGACAGCTCGGGGAGCCCTTCCATCTCGAGGATGCGGCCGTTGAAGATGTTCTTCTTGTTCTTCTTGGGCACGGTCAGCAGGCCCTGCTGGATCGCCCAGTAGGGGATGGCGTTGACCGCGTCGCGCAGGGTGATGCCGGGATTGAACTTGCCCTTGAAGCGCACCAGCACCGATTCCGGCATGTCGAGCGGCATGAAGCCCATGGCGCCGGCGAAGGCGACCAGGCCGGAGCCGGCCGGGAAGGAGATGCCGATCGGGAAGCGGGTGTGAGAGTCGCCGCCGGTACCGACGGTGTCGGGCAGCAGCAGACGGTTCAGCCAGGAGTGGATAACGCCGTCACCGGGGCGCAGGGCGACGCCGCCACGCTCAGCGATGAAGGCCGGCAGGGTCTTGTGCATCTTGACGTCGGCCGGTTTCGGGTAGGCGGCGGTGTGGCAGAAGGATTGCATGAACATCGGCGAGAGGAACTTGAGGCAGGCCAGTTCCTTGAGCTCGTCGGCGGTCATCGGCCCGGTGGTGTCCTGGGAGCCGACGGTGGTCATCTTCGGCTCGCAGGCGGTCCCGGCGAGGATGCCGTCGACGCCGCAGGCCTTGCCGACCATCTTCTGCGCCAGGGTGTAGCCCTGGCCCGGTTTCGCGACCGGGTTGACCGGCAGGGTGAAGATGTCGGTGACCGGCAGCCCGAGGGCGGCGCGCGCCTTGTCGGTCAGGGCCCGGCCGATGATCAGCGGGATGCGGCCGCCGGCGCGGAACTCGTCGGGGATGGTGTTGGGCTTGATGTCGAAGGTGGTGAGGAGCTCACCGGCTTCGCTGGTCACTTCGCCTTTGGCGGTATTGATGACGATGACGTCGCCGGTGTTGAACTTGGTGACGTCCATCTTCAGCGGCAGGGCGCCGGAGTCCTGTGCGGTGTTGAAGAAGATCGGGGCGATGACACCGCCGATGATCACGCCGCCGGTCTTCTTGTTCGGCACGCAGGGGATTTCGTTGCCGATGTGCCAGAGGACCGAGTTGCAGGCGCTCTTGCGGGAAGAACCGGTGCCGACCACGTCGCCGACGAAGGCGACCTGGTGGCCGGCGGCGCGGAACTTGGCGATCTCGGCGTTGCCGGTGGGGAAGCGGGTCTTGCCCATGGCGAGGGCATGGAGCGGGATGTCGGGGCGGCTCCAGGCGTCACCGGCCGGAGAGAAGTCGTCGGTGTTGATCTCGCCGTCGACCTTGTAGACGATGACCTTGATGGTCTCGGGCATCGCTGGCTTGTGGGTGAACCACTCGGCGTTGGCCCAGGAGGTCAGGACCTTCTTTGCGGCGGCATTGCTCTTGGACAGAGCGACAACCTCGTCGAAACCTTCATAGACCAGGGTCATGCCGGAGAGGGCGCAGGCGGCCTCGTCAGCGAGGTCGGCGTCCTTGAGAGCATCGATCAGCGGCTTGACGTTGTAGCCGCCGATCATGGTGCCGAGGATCTTGACGGCGTCCTTTTTGGAGATCAGCGGCGAGCTGGCCTTGCCGGCGAGGATATCGGCGAGGAAGCCGGCTTTGACCTCGGCGGCCGGGTCGACGCCGGGGGAGACGCGGTTGATGAAGAGGTCCTTGAGGAACTCTTCCTTGCCGACCGGGGGCTTCTGCAGCAGCTTGCAAAGCTCGGCGGTCTGTTCCGGGTTCAGGGGGAGCGCCGGAATGCCTTGGGCATTGCGCTCTTCCTGGTGCTTCAGATAGGCTTCGATCATCTCTCTCCTCCTCATAAGTTAGCCCCGGGAAAGATGCTTTCCACGGTGCAGGCAAAGCGTAGCTCTGGTTGTCGGGAAGGGTTGAAAATCAGCAATTTGACGCCGCCGCCCGGCGGCGAAATACTGCATACTGTATACGATCGACGGCGGCCTTGTCAACGTCCGAATCGGGACTTTTCCAACCCCTTTTCACCCCTGTTTCTTCTCCTCCAGCTCCTCCCAGCGCTGCAGCAGCGCTTCCAGTTCCGCCTCGATCCCGGCCAGCTCGGCGGCGGCCGCGGTGACCGCCTGGTGGTCGCCGAGGCGTTCCGGGTCGGCGAGTTGTGCCTCCAGCTCCCGCTGGCGCTCCTCGGCCGCGGCGATGCGCCCTTCCACTTCCTGCAGTTCCTGCTTCTCTTTGAAGCTGAGCCCGGCGCGCTTGGGCCGCTCTTGGCTGCGCTCCTTGGGTGCCGCCGCCCTCGGGGGGGCCTCCTCCTTTTCGGCGGCCTGCAGAGCCTGGAAATTGAGCAGGTCCTGGTAGTTGCCCGGGTAGGCGACGACCTCCCCCTCCCCCTCGAAGTGCAGGATGGCGGTCGCCACCCGGTCGAGGAACCAGCGGTCGTGGGTGACCAGCAGCAGGCAGCCGGGAAAGTCGGCCAACGCCGCCTCGAGGACCTGCAGGGTCGGGATGTCGAGGTCGTTGGTCGGCTCGTCGAGGACCAGCAGGTTGGCCCCCTCGAGGATCAGCTTGGCCAGCAGCAGCCGTGCCCGCTCGCCACCGGAGAGAGTGGCGATGCGCTTCTTCTGCTCGGCGGGACTGAACAGGAACTCCTCCAGGTAGCCGATCTTGTGGCGCTTGACCCCGCCGGGGAGGGTCACCCAGTCCCCCTCCCCCAGCGCCTCGTGGACGAACTGGGCATCGTCGAGGCCGCTGCGCGCCTGGTCGAGATAGCCGATTTTGGTCTTCTGGCCGAGGGTCACCTGCCCGGCGGCCGGGGTCAGCTCGCCAAGGGCGGTGCGCAGCAGGCTGGTCTTGCCGCAGCCGTTGGGGCCGAGGATACCGGCCCGCTCGCCGCGGCGCAGGATAAAGGTGAGATCGCGGACCAGGGGGCGGCCGCCGAGGGCGACAACGAGTTGCTCGAAGTCGAGGACCGTGTTGCCGAGCCCCTGGTCGGCGGTGAAGGCGAGGTCGAAACCGCCGCGGGCCGGGGCGGCCTTTTGCGCCTGCAGGTCGGCGACCCGCTCCTTGCGCGCCTTCTGCTTGGTGGTGCGCGCCTTGGCGCCGCGGTGCAGCCAGGCCTCCTCGCGGCGCAGCAGGTTGAGCAGCCGCTCCTGGCGGCGCCCGGCCGCCTCGAGCTGGGCCTGCTTCTGCTCCAGGTAGGCGCCGTAGCCGCCGGCAAAGACCTGCAGCTGGCCCTCCTCCAGCTCGCAGATGCGGCTCACCACCCGGTCGAGGAAATAACGGTCGTGGGTCACCAGAACCACTGCCCCGGAATAGGCGAGCAGCAGCTCCTCGAGGGCGGCGACGGTCTCGGCGTCAAGGTGGTTGGTCGGCTCGTCGAGGAGCAGCAGTTCCGGTTCGGCGAGGAGCAGGCCGGCCAGCGCCACCCGCTTGCGGTTGCCCCCGGAGAGGGTGCCGACCCGCTGCTCGAGGTCCTGCAGCCCGAGCCGGGCGCTGATCTTTTCGACCTTGTGGTCGAGGTTCCAGGCCTGGTGGTGGTCGAGCCAGGCCTGGAGCTGCTGCTGCTCGTCGAGCAGCGGCGCCGCGGCGGCGGCGTCCGCCGTGGCCAGTTTTTCGGCGATGGCGGCCAGCCGCTGCAGATGGCGGCGGGCGCTGCCGAGTCCGGTCTCGAGGGTGGCGCGGATCGACAGCGCCGGATCGAGTTCCGGCTCCTGGCTCAGGTAGCCCGCCTCCAGCCCACGCTTGCGCAGCAGCTGGCCGTCGTCGGCCGTTTCCAGCCCGGCGAGGATGCGCAGCAGGGTCGACTTGCCGCAGCCGTTGCGGCCGATCAGGCCGAGCTTCTCCACCTCCCCCACGGCGAGATCGACGCCGTCGAGGATGGTGCGGGCTCCGTAGCTTTTCTGCAGGTTCTGGAGGTCGATGACGTTCATGGCAGGCAATCCGGAAGGGGGGCAAAGCGCCGCGTCGGGTTGGCGACCTCTCTTATACACCCTCGTCAAGGGAAAGCCAAGGGACCGCTGGCAAGGAACCAATGACACATTCTGACACTCCTGTGCGCCACACTCTCTTCATCAAGACGAGACAGGAGGTCGATCATGTTCGAGATGCTGTTGTTGCTGGGATTTTTTGCCGCCGGGATGAGCCAGCTGTTGCCACCGCCCGCCGAAGCCGACCCGGAACGAAGTCGGGAAGCACCCGCCCGGGCGGCTGATGGCCAGGAGCAAGAGGCGCGGCGCAGCCGGCGGAGCCGGAACTCCCAGCGCGCCGGAGAAAGGTTGCCGAAGTCCCGGGCGCAGGTTTCACCGGCCCGTTGCCGGGCGGGTAATCTTACGGAATTTCCCAGGCCGGTCAAAAAGGAACAGGGACGATGTGGAAGCTCCCAGGCTGCCGGGAAGGGCTGCCTGTTTTTGGGGTCGGCGACCGGCCGGGGTCGATTGGCGCGCACCTGGTGACCGTCGGTGGGCGGTCGCCAGGGGAAGACGCGGAAAAGAAGCATTCTTGGCATTGCGAGATCGCTATGTTAAGTTTCTTTTACCCTGCCCCGAGGAGACCCCCGACCGATGTTACGGACTCTTCCCGTTGCCCTGCCCTCTGCCCCGACCATCCGTAGCGCCCCGGCTTCACCAGCGCCTGCCGCCAGCCAGCCCCGACTCGCCGAGGCGGCCGGCTACGGCCGGTAACCGGTGATGGAGCTGCCGATCCTGCTGGCGGCTTATGCCGGCGGCCTGCTGCTCGCGCCCTTCCTCTTTTCCGCACCCTGGTTCCCCCTGCTGCCGCTGACGGCCGGCGGCCTGTGGCTGGCCTGGCGCCGCCAACGCCTCTCGCCGCTGCTGTTGCTGCTGTTTTTCTGTTGCCTGGGGATCGTCCGCTACCAGCTGCAGCTGCAGCCCCCCGGCGATGCCGGCCACATTGCGGCCTGGGCCGGAAAGGAGCCGCTGCGGATCGAAGGTCGGGTCGTCAACATGCGCAGCCGGCCGGGAGGCCGCAGTCTGGTCGACATCGACACCCGGGCTCTAACCGCAGATGGACGCCGCCGTCTGGTGCATGGGAAGCTGCGCATCTTCCTCGACTCTCCGCCCGGTTCCGTCCGCCCCGAAAGCGACCTGCGTCTGCGCGGCATTGTACGCACCCCGCACGACTTCGGCACCCCCGGGGAGTTCGACTACCGCCGCCACCTGGCCCGGGAAGGCATCTTCGCGACCACCCACCTGGCAGGCAGCGACGAACTCGCGGTGTTGCCCGGCGCTCATGCCGGCCTCGACGGAACGGTGCAGCGCTGGCGGCTGGCCGCCGGAGGGCTCATCGACCGGATATTGCCTCCAGAGCGGGCCGCCCTGGCCCGAGCCCTGCTGGTCGGCGACCAGGGGGACATGTCCGCCGAACTTCACGACCGCCTCTCGGCCTGCGGAATCGCCCACCTTTTCGCCATTTCCGGCATGCACCTCGGCTTCATCGGCGGCTTTCTGTACCTCACCGCCCTGGCCCTTTACCGCCGCAGGCAGAGCCTGCTGCTGCGTGCCCCGCCACGCCGGGTCTTGCCGCTGGCCCTGCTGCCGCTGCTCCTTTTTTACCTGCTGTTCAGCGGGGCTGCCCTGTCGACCAGCCGGGCCTTTCTGGTCGCCGCCGGCGGTGCCGTCTACCTGGCCCTGTCGCGGCAACTGCAGCCGCTGCGCTGTCTCGCCGCGGTTGCCATGGTGTTGCTGCTGCTCGACCCGCTGGCCCTTTTCGAACCAGGGTTCCAGCTTTCCTTTGCCGGCGCGGCGGGGCTGCTGTTCTTCCTTCCGCGCTGGCTCCCCCTGGTCACTGGCTGCCGCCGCCCCTGGCGCTGGCTGGCCGCCCTGTTCCTGGCCAGCCTGGCTGCCAGCCTGACTACCCTGCCGTTGAGCCTGCTGCACTTCCATCGTTTCGCCCCGGCAGCACCGTTGACCAACCTCTGGGCGGTGCCCTTGGTTGCCGGGGCCGCTCTCCCCTTGGGCCTGGCCGGGCTCTTGCTCGCCCCGCTGGCGCCCCTGCCGGCTGGCTGGCTGTTGCACTTCAGCGGCCTGGCCACCCACCTCGCCCTGGTAGGGGCGGAAGTTCTGACCCGTTGGCCGCTCCTCGCCGGGCGGGACTGGTACCCGACACCGGCCGTTTTGGCTGGCCTCGCCTTGGCGGTGGTCGCCCTCGGCCTTTTCGGCCGCTCACCCCGGCGCCGGATTGGCGCTGCGGCTCTCGCCTTCACCGGGGCACTGCTCTGCGCCTGGCCGGCGCCGGCCCCTGGCGCCCTGGCCGTCACCGCCCTGAGCGTCGGCCAGGGAGAGTCGCTGCTGGTCACCCTCCCCGGCGGCAAACAGCTGCTGGTCGACGGCGGCGGCAGCCGCAACCCGCAATTCGACGTCGGCAGGCGGCTGGTGTCGCCGGCCCTGGGCCGCCTCGGCGTTCGCTCGCTGGACGCCGTCATTCTCACCCATCCCCACCCCGATCACTACCGGGGACTTCGGGAAGTCCTCGCCGCCTTTCCGGTCCGCGAGCTGTGGACCGGACCGGCTACCGACGCCCTGCCGCCGGAGCTGGTCGCGCTGGCCGCAGCCCGGGGGATTCCCCGACGCCGCTTTGCCCCCGGCTGGCATGCTCTCGACATCGATCCCCGCGCCGCCCTGGCCCTTTATGCGCCCGATCCCGCTGCCACCTCGGTCAACGACCGCTCCCTGGTCCTCTATGTTCGGCAGGAAAACCTCGGGGTGCTGCTGACCGGCGATCTCGAGGCGCGGGGTATCGGGAAACTCCTCGAAAAACCGCTCCCCGGCCCGGTGAACCTGCTGAAGATTCCCCACCACGGCAGCCGCCACTCGGCACCCCGGCTGTTGCTGCACACCTTGCATCCCGACTGCGCGGTCGTCTCGGTCGGCGCCGGAAACGGCTACGGTTTTCCCGATCCGCTCCTGCTGAGCGCCTGCCGCCGGTCGGGAGTGCCCCTCTGGCGTACCGATCGCGACGGGTCGGTGCGGTTTGTCGCCGGAGCCTCCGGGTGGCTTCCGCAATCCTGGCAAAATGGGGTTTTCCGTTGACAGAACTAGGGGATTTTGCTAGCTATGGATTTCTTTCCTGGGAGCAGCCCCGATGAGTGAATCGACTATCCTGGTTGTCGATGACGAACTTTTCTTCCGACGTCTGTATACCGAACTTCTCGGTGAAGACGGCTATCGGGTGGAGGCGTTCGCTTCCGGGGATGAGGCGCTGGCCAGGCTTCGCCGCGGCGGGGTGGCCATCGTCCTCACCGACATGGTCATGCCGGGCCTCGACGGCCTGGAACTGCTGCGTCTCACGCGCAGCCTCGACAACCCGCCGGAGGTGATCCTCGCCACCGGTCACGCCACCCTGGAGACGGCCATCCAGGCGCTGAAGGACGGCGCTCGCGACTACCTGATCAAACCCTTCAATCCCGCGGAGCTGCACCACCTGGTCCGTACCTGCCTGGAACAGCGCCGCGTGCTGGACGAGAATTCCCTGCTCAAAAGTCAGATCCGCCTGTTCCAGAAGGGGCAGGTCCTCGCCTCGATGCTGGAGATCAATCGCCTGATTCCCCAGGCGCTGACCACCATGCTCCACGAACTCGGGTCGGGCCGCGGATTCGGCTTTCTCCTCGGCAAAGGAACCGTCTCCCGGCTGATCGGCCTGGAAGGACTGGAGGAACAGCAGGCCCAGGCCCTGGCCAGCGCCCTGCTGGAACCCCTAAAGGGGGCAACCGGCCTTTTGACCCTCGATGGGGAAGCCCTGGGCGGCGGGATCCTCCCTGACCTGAAAAGCCTGCTGGTGCTCCCGCTGCGTTGCCAGGGAAATACCAGGGGTGCTCTGGTGCTTTGCAATCCCCCGGACCAGGATTTCGGCAATATCCCGCGGGACGGCCTGCTGTTCCTGGCCGAACAGGCCGCTCTCGGTTTCGAGAACGCCTACCGCTACCAGGGCGCCCGGGAATTGATGTACACCGACGACCTGACCGGCCTCTACAATCACCGTTACCTGCATATGGCCATCGACCAGGAGATCCGCCGCGCCAGCCGCTACGGGCTGGGGTTCGCCCTGGTCTTCATCGATCTGGACTATTTCAAGGCCATCAATGACAACCATGGCCATCTCACCGGCAGCAAGACCCTCCAGGAGGTTGCCAAGCTGCTGCGCACCACGGTGCGCGAGGTCGACAGCCTGTTCCGCTACGGTGGCGACGAGTTCACCGCCCTGCTGGTGGAGACCGACGGCCGGGGCGCGGCGGTGGTGGCCGAGCGTATGCGGCAGCAGATCGAGCAGCACATCTTCCTGGCCGATGAGGGAATCTGCGCCCGGCTGACGGCCACGGTCGGTTATGCCTGCTTCCCCGAACACGCCAACCAGAAAAAGGAAATCATCGATCTTGCCGACCGGGCGATGTATGTCGGCAAGCGGGTTCGCAATGTCTCGCGGGGCGCGGGGGAGAGTGGCGATCCATGAGCCGCGGCGGGTGCCGGCGGGCGGTGCGGGCCGGCCTTTCCCTGCTGGTCCTGCTACTGTCTCTCCCTGCCTTGCCGGCTCCGGGAGTTGAACCGTCCCAGGATCAACTCGTCGAAAGCTACCGGCAGGCGCTGCGCGTCGACCCGGACAATCTGCCGCTGCACTACTACCTCGGCGCGGCACTCCTCTCCGGCGGCGACGACCGCGGGGCCGCCAGTGAATTCCGCCATGCCTACCCGGCCTTCACCGACTCCGCGGCAATGCAGTACAACCTCGGCCTCGCCTGTTTCGGCCTCGGCGACCTGGACAGCGCCCGACTCTATTTCGATCGGGCCGAGAGTCTCGGTGCCCTGGGCAGGCCGGATGTCTATCCGCTGGCCGATGCCTACTACAACCTGGCCCTGGCCTACCTGAATCAGGACGATTTCGGCGCGGCCCAAAGCCTCTCCGCCAAGGTCCTGGCGCTGGTTCCGGAACGAGTGGATATCCATCGCCTGCTCGGCGATTGCCTGGAACGCAGCGGCGACACCGACGGCGCCCTTGAAGAATTTGCCCTTTATCTGAAACAATATCCTGCCGATACCTCCGCCTGCGAGTATGTCTTTACCCTGCATTTCAACCGCGGCCTGAAACAGCTGGAAGACAACGACCTGGAGGCGGCCCGCGCATCTTTCGCGTCTGCCCTGGCGGCGACGCCGGACAGCCCGGTAGCACTCTACTACCTCGGTTCCATTGCCTACCGCCAGCAGGGGTATGCAAAAGCGGCGGATCTCCTCGGCCCGATCTATGCCGACGCGCCGGCGGAGTTGCGGACCAGCACCCGCTCGATGCTCTACAACAGCGCCCTGAACCTGCTCGAGTGCAGTCACCCGGAGCAGGCACGCAAGGCCGTGGCATGGGTGGTGGCCGGCAAGGAGGCTGTTGCCAAGGATTTCTACCTGGCCGGCAACATCGATCTGGCACTCCAGGACTATGCCGGGGCTTCTATCGCCCTTCGGCGGACCCTGGCCCTCGATTCGACCTGCCGGGATGCCGCGCTCAAACTGGCCAAGGCCGAGAACGGGGCGGTCGACGCCTATCTCGCGGAAGGCCGGCGGCAGCTTGCCGGAAAGGACTACCAAGGCGCCCTGGGGCAGTTCGAAAAGGCCCTGGCGATCCATGCCGAGGCCCCCCATGCCCGGGAACTCGCCGACCGGGCCAGGGCGGCCCTGGCCAAGCAGGCCGCCGGGTACTTTGCCAGCGCCAGCACCGAGCTGGACCAGGGCCATCCCCACCAGGCCCTGGAGGAGGTCCACCGGGGGCTGGCCATGGTTCCGAAGGCGGCGGCCGGTCTCGAAATCCGGCAACGCGCCCGTGATCAGCTGCGGCAGGAAATCGACAACCATCTCGCCAGTGCCAGACAACGGATCGTCGCCGGCGACCCGGCCGCTGCGGCCGCCGCCTATCGCCAGATCCTGGAAGTGGCTCCGGATGAACCACAGGCGCTGGCCGGCCTGGCCGAACTGGCCGGCCAAAGCCGCACTCCGGCTTTGGCCGCCATCGCCCGGGGGGACCGGGCCCTCGAGGAGGGCCGCCTCGACGATGCGCGCAAGGCCCTTCGTGAGGCCAGCGCCCTGGCTCCGGACCTTCCCGAGGTGAATGCCGCGGAAGAGCGGCTTGCGACCATGGTCAGCTCCCTGGTGGCCGAGGAGTTGCTCTGGGCCCGCCGGGCCCGCAGCGCCGGCCGCCTCAAGAAAGCCCGGGGGCATTTTGCCAGGGCCCTCGCTCTGGAGGATTCACCCGGCACCCGCCGGGAACTGGCCAGCGTCGAGGCCGCCGAGGCCGAGAGGGTGACTCACCTCCTTGCCGCTGCCCGCGAGGCGACGGCCGGCAACCATTTCAGGCAGGCGTGCAACCTGTACGACAGGCTCCTGGACCTTGTCCCCGACCATCCCGCGGGGCGGCATGAACGGGCGCAGCTGGAGTCGCGGATCGAGAAGTTTATGACCACCGAAATGGCCGGGGCGCAAACCGCACTGGCCGCCGGCAATATCGCCAGTGCCCTGACCCGCTTCCGCCGGTTAGTTAATCTCGATCCGGCCAACAACCGGGTGCTCGCCGGCCTGGAGGCCGCCCACAGGCAGCTGGCCGGCCATCTCACCGAACTGGTGGCAAGCGGCAACCGGGCTCTCGGTGAAGGGCGCTTTGCCGACGCTGGGGAGATTTTTCGCCAGGCCCTGGCGATCGACCCCTACCAGGCCGCTGCCCGCGCCGCCCTGGGACGCATCAGGCAATTGCGGCTCTCCGGCGTCAATCCCGGGGATGAGGAAGAGCTCTACCTGCAGGGTCTCGAATTTTACACCGCCGGCAAGTATGGGCAGGCGGTGGCGTCCTGGCAGGAAGTCCTCTCCCTCGATCCCGGGCAACAAGAGGCCCGCATGAACATTGAGCAGGCACAACGCAAACTCCAGCCCCTGGAGGAGCGGCAGGGTGGCTGAGCGAATCGCCCTGTTTGCCAGCCTCCGCTTCAGGTTCGCGCTCCTTCTTGCCCTGTTCGGCGGCGCCCTGATGCTGGCTGTTTTGCTGCTCACCGAGCAGAATCTCCGTAGCGCGCTGGTGCGGGGGAATATCGAAAAGGGGCTGGGGATCGCCCGAGGCGTAGCGTTCAATACCGAGAGCCCGCTTTCGACCGGGAACGACCGCCCCCTCACTTCGGCCGTGAAGAATGCCGCGGCCAATCCGGGGATCGAGTATGCCCTGGTCGTCGACCGCCAGGGGCGGATCCGGGCCGCCGTCGACTTGGCCCGGGTCGGGGAAACCTTCAGCATCCCTGCCGGTGCCCGGCAACTGGAGAGGGCGGGAGGCTGCCTGGTGCGGCGCGTCGGCAGCGGGATTCTCGACCTCGAGGCACCGGTCTATGCCGCAGCCGGGCGGCCGCTACGGCTCGGCGAGATCCACCTCGGGCTCTCCGAGGCGCCGGTCGCAGCGGCGGTCCGGGCCATGCGTTGCCGCCTGGGGATGCTTGCCGGCATCGCCCTGATCCTCGGCGGACCGGGCGCTTATCTGCTGGCCGGATTCGGGCTTCGACCGGTGCACGACCTGGTCCAGGGCGTAAGGGGGATCAGCGGCGGCCATTTCGAGCAGCACATCGACTTGCAGCGTAGCGACGAGCTCGGCCTGCTCACCGACACCTTCAACGAGATGGCGAGCAACCTGCGGGAGAAGGAGGTCATCCAAACCACCCTGGAACGCTACGTCAGCAAGCCGCTGGCGGATACGATCCTGCGGCGCGAAAACCATCTGCAGCTCGGCGGCGAGGAGAAGGAGGTTACCATCCTCTTCTGCGACATCCGCCGCTTCACCTCCCTCGCCGAGCGCCTGCCGCCGGCCCAGGTGGTGGAGCTGCTCAACGCCTACTTCGCGCGCATGATCCAGGTCGTCGGCGACCATGAAGGGATGGTCGACAAGCTGATGGGCGATTCGGTCATGGCGCTGTTCGGCGCCCCGCAGTCGCAGGGGGACGATCCGCTGCGGGCGGTGCGCTGTGCCGTCGACATGCAGCAGGCGGTGCGGCGCTTCAACCAGCAGCGCGCCAGCCAGGACCTGCCGCCGCTGGAAATGGGGATCGGCATCAACACCGGTCTGGTTATCGCCGGCAACATCGGCTCGGCGACGCGCATGGAATATACCGTGATCGGGGACAGCGTGAACATCGCCGCGCGGCTCCAGGGCCTGGCCAGGCCGGGGGAGATCCTGGTCTCGGAGGCGACCTACCGGGCCATCGCCGGGCTGGTGGTCGCCGAGGAGCTGGCGCCGACCGAACTCAAGGGCAAACGCATCCCGGTCGCCATCTACCGCATCAACAATCTCGTTCCGGCTGACAGCCGGCATTCCAACTACACCCCGAAAGGCATTCCGACGTGAGCATCACAGGCATCAAAGGCATGAACGACATCCTCCCGGGCGAGGTCGAAACCTGGCAGGAACTGGAGCAGGCGGCCCGGCGCATCTTCCACAGCTACGGATTCAGCGAGGTCCGGGTTCCGGTGGTAGAGAAGACTGAGCTCTTCTGCCGCTCGATCGGTGAGGCGACGGACATCGTCGAGAAGGAGATGTACACCTTCACCGACAAGGGGGGCACCTCTCTGACCCTGCGCCCGGAAGGGACGGCGCCGGTGATGCGCGCCTTCATCGAGCACAAGTTTTATGCCCAGGACCCGGTCGCCAAGCTCTACTACCTGGGACCGATGTTCCGCTACGAACGGCCGCAGAAGGGGCGCTACCGCCAGTTTCACCAGATCGGCGCCGAGGTTATCGGCCTCGACGACCCGCGCTGCGACGCCCAGGTCCTGGCGATGCTCAGCGATTACTTCGCCGCCGTCGGCATCGCCGACGTGGCGCTGCAGATCAACTCCCTCGGCTGCCCGGAATGCCGTCCGGCCTATCGCCAGGCCCTGGTGGCGTTTCTCGAGACCCGCCTCGACCAGCTCTGCGAGGACTGCCGCCGGCGCTGGCAGAGCAACCCGCTGCGGGTCCTCGACTGCAAAGTCCCGGCCTGCAAGGAGGCGACGGCTGCAGCACCCTCGGTCCTCGACCACTTGTGCAGCGGCTGCAGCGACCACTTCCGCGCGGTCCAGGGTTACCTGAACGACCTCGGCACCCCCTTTACCATCAACCCGCGGATGGTGCGCGGTCTCGACTACTACACCAAGACCACCTTCGAGATGGTCACCGGCAGTCTCGGCGCGCAGAACGCGGTGGCGGCCGGCGGCCGCTACGACGGCTTGATCCGTGATCTCGGCGGCCCGGCGCTTCCCGGCATCGGTTTCGCCATGGGCGTCGAGCGCCTGGTGCTGCTCAAGGGGCAGAAACGGGAGGCGCCGCGCCTCGACTGCTTTCTCGCCACCCTCGGCGAGGAGGCGGCGCGCCACGCCTTTCTGCTCGTGCACCAGCTGCTGCGCAGCGGGCTGCAGGTCGATACCGACTTCGAAGGCAAGAGTCTCAAGGCTCAGATGCGCCGCGCCGGCAAACTCGGCGCGCGATTTACGGTCATCCTCGGCGGCGACGAGCTGGCCGCCGGGCGCGCCCAGCTGCGGGACATGGATGCCGGCAGCCAAACCGATATTCCCCTCGCGGAACTGCCCGCTCGCCTGCAGGAGCTGCTGGGTACGAGACAGGACTAAAGCATTCTCCTTGACGCTGCACTGGAGCGGTTTGTATAATCCGCTCTTCCGGGTCCGGCCCGGCTCACCAATTACCCATGGAGGCTCTTCCCTTGAACGACATACTCGGCGACTGGAAACGAAGCCATTACTGCGGCATGGTCACCGCCGACCTGCTCGGCCAGGAGGTCTGCGTGACCGGCTGGGTGCAGCGCCGCCGGGACCACGGCGGGCTGATCTTCATCGACCTGCGCGACCGCGAGGGGGTCGTACAGCTGGCCCTCGACCCGGATCGTGATCCCGAGGCCCACAGCAAGGCCGATAAGGTCCGCAACGAGTACGTCGTCGCCATCAAGGGGGTGGTCTCGCCCCGTCCGGCGGGAACGGTCAATCCCAAGATGAAGACCGGCGAGGTCGAGATCGAGGTCCGCGAGCTGCGCATCCTCAACACCGCCAAGACCCCGCCGTTCATGCTCGACGAATTCACCGAGGTCGCCGAGAACATCCGCCTCAAGTACCGCTATCTCGACCTGCGCCGGCCGGCCATCCAGCAGAACCTGATGCTGCGCTACCAGGTGACCCGCACCGTGCGCCGCTACCTCGACGCCCAGGGGTTCCTCGACATCGAAACCCCGGTGCTGACCAAAAGCACCCCGGAAGGAGCCCGCGACTACCTGGTGCCGAGCCGCGTCAATCCCGGCACCTTCTACGCCCTTCCCCAGTCCCCCCAGCTCTTCAAGCAGCTGCTGATGGTCTCCGGCTTCGACCGCTATTTCCAGATCGTCAAATGTTTCCGCGACGAGGACCTGCGCGCCGACCGCCAGCCCGAGTTCACCCAGATCGACTGCGAGATGAGCTATGTCGACCGCGACGACGTCATCGCCGTCATGGAAGGGATGATCGCCGCCGTCTTCAAGGAGGCGATCGGCGTCGAAATCTCCCTGCCGATGGCGCGCATGACCTATGCCGAGGCGATGGATCGCTTCGGGGTCGACAACCCCGACCTGCGCTTCGGGCTGGAACTGACCGAGCTCTCCGATCTGGTCAAGGGCTGCGGTTTCAAGGTCTTTGCCGATGCCGTCGCCGGCGGGGGAATCGTCAAAGCGATCAAGGTCAAGGGCGGTGCCACCCTCTCGCGCAAGGAGCTCGACGATCTGACCGAGTTCGTCAAGATCTACGGCGCCAAGGGGCTGGCCTGGGTGAAGATGACCGAGGAGGGCTGGCAGTCGCCGATTGCCAAGTTCTTCAGCGCCGAGGAACTGGCCGCCATCAACCAGCGCCTCGGCGCGGAACTCGGCGACCTGCTGCTGTTCGGAGCCGACTCTTCCAGGGTCGTCAACGAGTCCCTCGGCCGCCTGCGCGGCCATCTCGGCCACAAACTCGGCCTGGCGAAGAAGGACGATTACCGCTTCGTCTGGATCACCGACTTCCCGCTCCTCGAGTGGGACGGCGAGACCCGCCGCCACGTCGCCGTTCACCACCCCTTCACCGCCCCGATGGACGAGGACCTGGCGCTGCTCGACACCGACCCCGGCAAGGCCCGGGCCAAGGCCTACGACCTGGTCCTCAACGGCTCGGAGATCGGCGGCGGCTCGATCCGTATCCACGACCAGGCGGTCCAGAGCAAGATGTTCGACATGATGGGGATCGGCGAAGAGGAGGCGCGGCTGAAATTTGGCTTTCTCCTCGATGCCCTGGAATTCGGCGCCCCGCCCCACGGAGGCATCGCCTTTGGCCTTGACCGCCTGACCATGATCCTGACCGGGTCGGAATCGATCCGCGACGTCATCGCCTTCCCCAAGACCCAGAAGGCGACCTGTCTGATGTCCGAGGCGCCGGGCGAGGTCGACGAAAAACAGCTGCGCGAGCTGGCTATCCGCCCGGCCGCCCGGGCCAAATAACAACGGCACTCCGTCTCTCGGAGGCCGGGGTGCATTGCCGATCGTTTCCCCCCTGTGAAGCTTCTTTGTAGCCTGTTCCTGATCCTGCTGTTCAGCGGCGGCTGTGTGCAGCCGCCGCTGGCTGAACTCGCTGCCGCCCGCGGTGCGTTGGCTGAGGCCTATGCCGCCGGTGCCAGCAATCTGGCTGGCGATGACTACCAGGTTGCCGCCCGCGCCGTGCAGGACGGTGAAAGGTTGGTTCACGCCGGTCGTTACCGTGAGGCACGGCAGCTGCTGCCCTTTGCCAGCCGGCACGCCCGCCGGGCGCTGGTCCTGGCCCGCAACGCAGACGAGCGGTTACGCCGTGCGAAAAGGGAACGCCGCGCCCAGCTTCCCACCGGGACCAAGGATGAGGGGGCTCGGCAGGTTATTCCTCCCGCCCCTGCCCCCCTTCCGCCTTCCCCGGTCTCTTCCAAACCTGCGCCGCCGCCGCTATCCAGCTATACGGTAGAAGCTGGCGAAACCCTGTGGACCATCGCAGCCCAACCGCGAGTCTACGACGATCCCCTCCTCTGGCCGCTGCTCTACAAAGCCAACCGGGACCAGATCCGCGATCCTCGCCAGGTCTACTCTGGCCAGGTGCTGAGCATCCCCCGGGATCTCTCTCTGACCGAGATCGAAGAGGCCCGCCAGAAGGCCCGGAATTCGGAGATTTTCCCGATCAATCCAGAGATTTCAATTCCGCCGACCACGGTTCCCCACTAATCGAATGGTGTTTCAGCAGTGGCTCCGGGACCGGCCCTCCTGGCCATGTTTTTTCTTGACAGCCCTCCCCCCTTTGTATACTGTATACAACGTTCATAACCCTTTCTTTTTTTTAACATTTTATGCAACTCTCCGGTTTTGGACAAATTTTTCAGATGGATCAGTCAACGATCCGGTCTTTGCCTTCTTACCTTGATTAATATCTGATTGATTCTCTTGTTCGACTGATCGAAAGAAAAACCAAGTTATTGTCAGCGCCCATTCACCATAAATAATTTGGATTTCTGGAGACGAATCTTTCATTCGTCTTCCTTTGAGCCTCTGGCGATACTGGCATCAAAACAAGGAGAGAACATGACAACGAAGAACTCAACGATTATCTGGTCCGAGATTGACGAAGCACCTGCCTTGGCAACCTACGCCCTTCTCCCGATCGTACAAAAGTTTCTCAAGGGATCCGGCGTCAGCGTCGAGACAAGAGATATCTCCCTTTCGGGCAGAATCATCGCAAACTTCCCCGAAAACCTGACCGAGGCCCAGAAAATCCCCGATTATCTTGCCCAGCTTGGGGAACTCACTCAGGACCCCACTGCCAATATCATCAAGCTGCCCAACGTCAGCGCCTCCATCCCCCAGCTGCAGGCGGCCATCAAGGAACTACAGGAGAAGGGTTACAAAATTCCGGACTACCCGGAAGAGCCTAAAACCGACGCCGAGAAGGCCCTGCAGGCAAGATTCGCCAAGTGCCTCGGCAGTGCGGTCAACCCGGTGCTGCGCGAAGGCAACTCCGACCGCCGAGCGGCGGCTTCGGTCAAGAAGTTCGCCCAGAAGAATCCCCATCGGATGATGAAGCCCTGGCCGGCTGGCTCCAAGACCCGCGTTGCCCACATGACGGGGAACGATTTCTACGGAAGCGAAACCTCTACTACCGTCAAGGATGCAACGACGGTCAAATACGAGTTCGTCGCCGCGGACGGCAGCGTCACCGTCCTGAAAGAAAAACTGGCCCTGCAGGCGGGCGAGGTGCTGGATTCCTCGTCCATGAACATGACCGCGCTGCGGAAGTTTTACGCGGAGCAGATCGAGGCCGCCAAAAAGGACGGAGTCCTGCTCTCCCTGCACCTCAAAGCGACCATGATGAAGATCTCTGACCCCTACATCTTCGGGCAGTGCGTCACCGTCTTCTACAAGGACGTTTTCGACAAATACGGCGATGTCTTCAAGGAACTGGGCGTTAATGTCAGCAACGGCCTGGGCGATGTCTATGCCAAAATCAAGCGCCTGCCCGAAGCCAAGAAGGCCGAAATCGAAGCGGCCATCATGGATGTCTACAAAACCCGCCCGGCCCTGGCCATGGTCGACTCCCGCAAGGGCATCACCAACCTGCACGTCCCCAACGACGTCATCATCGACGCGTCGATGCCGGTGGTGGTGCGCGACGGCGGCCAGATGTGGAACCTGCAGGACGAACTGCAGGACACCATCGCCATGGTCCCCGACCGCTGCTATGCTACTATCTACCAGACCGTCATCGAAGACTGCCAGAAGCATGGCCAGTTCAACCCGGCCACCATGGGGCACACCTCCAACGTCGGCCTGATGGCACAGAAAGCGGAGGAATACGGTTCCCACGACAAGACCTTCATCGCCCCCGGCAACGGCAAGATCCGCGTGGCTCGATGCTTCCGGCGCGACCCTGCTTGAGCAGAGCGTCGAAAAGGGGGATGTCTTTCGCTCCTGCCAGACCAAGGACGCACCAATCCGCGACTGGGTCAAGCTGGCGGTTAACCGCGCCAAGGCGTCCGGCGCCCCGGCGATCTTCTGGCTCGACGACCGGCGTGGCCACGATGCCCAGATCATCGCCAAGGTCAATACCTACCTGAAGGACCACGACACCACCGGCCTCGACATCCGCATCATGCGGCCGGACGATGCCATGAAGTTCGCCTGCGAAAGAGCCAGAAAAGGGCTCGACACCATTACCGTTACCGGCAACGCCCTGCGCGACTACCTGACCGACCTCTTCCCGATCCTCGAACTGGGGACCAGCGCCAGGATGCTCTCCATCGTCCCGCTTCTGGCCGGTGGCGGGCTGTTCGAAACCGGTGCCGGCGGCTCGGCGCCCAAGCATGTCGAGCAGTTCCTCAAGGAAGGGCACCTGCGGTGGGATTCCCTGGGCGAATACTGTGCCCTGGTCCCCTCCCTGGAACATATTGCCAGCCGTACCAAGGACGCGACCGTGCAGCTGTTTGCCGACACGCTGGATCAGGGCATTACCAAATACCTGGAAAACGCCAAGGCTCCGTCCCGCAAGGTGAACGAGATCGACAACCGCGGTAGCAGCTTTTACCTCGCGCTCTACTGGGCCCAGGCACTGGCCGCCCAGAACAAGAATGCCGAACTGAAGGCTCGCTTCACCAAAGTGGCAGCGGACCTCGCAAGCAACGAAGAGAAGATCAACGCCGAATTGCTGGCGGCTCAGGGCAAGCCGGTCGACATCGGTGGCTACTACCGCCCCGATGTGGCCAAGACCACTGCAGCCATGCGCCCGAGCGCAACCCTGAACGCAATCATCGACGCACTCTAGCCAACCTGGCGGCAGCGGGGTAACCAGGTTGCCCCGCTGCCGTATTTTCATTTCCCAACATAAGGAGAGAAGACAATGGCGAGACCCAAAATTGCACTCATCGGTGGTGGTCAGATTGGTGGCGTCCTGGCTCAGCTCTGCGCCCTTCGGGAACTGGGCGACGTGGTGCTGTTCGACATCGTCGAAGGCCTGCCCCAGGGCAAGTGCCTCGACATCGCCGAGGCGGCCCCGGTCGACGGCTTCGACGTCGAACTGAAAGGGACCAACGACTACGCCGACATCGCCGGCTCCAGCGTCGTCATCGTCACCGCCGGCCTCCCCCGCAAACCGGGCATGAGCCGCGACGACCTGATCGAGGTCAATTCCAAGATCATGACCTCGGTCTCCGAAGGGATCAAGAAATTCGCTCCCAACGCTTTCGTCATCATCATCTCCAACCCGCTCGATGCGATGGTCACCCTCTGCCAGAAGATCACCGGCTTCCCCAACAACCGCGTCATCGGCCAGGCCGGTGTGCTCGACTCGGCCCGTTTCAAGGCCTTCATCGCCTGGGAACTGGGCGTGTCGGTGAAGGACGTCGTGGCCATGACTCTCGGCGGCCACGGCGACGACATGGTGCCGCTGGTGCGCTATGCCAGCGTCCAGGGGATTCCGGTCATGGAACTGCTGGAGCAGAAGTACGGCAGCGCCGCCAAGGCCAAGGAAGTGATGGAAGCCATGGTCAATCGGACCCGCAAGGCCGGCGGTGAAGTCGTCGCCCTGCTCAAGACCGGCAGCGCCTTCTACAGCCCGGCCTCTTCCGCCATCGCCATGGCCGAGTCGATCCTCAAGGACCAGAAGCGGGTCCTGCCGAGCTGCGTCTACCTCAACGGCGAGTTCGGTGTCAAGGGCTACTTTGTCGGCGTGCCGACCGTTCTCGGCGCCAACGGGGTGGAGAAGATCCTCGAGTTCAAACTCGACACCGAAGAGCAGGCGATGATGGACAAGTCGGTGACTGCCGTCAAGGGCCTCGTCGACAGCATGAAGTAACCAAGACCTACGGACGAACCGCAGGAAGGGCAATGGCAACATTGCCCTTCTTTGCTATATTCCAATACTTGAATTTATTTTCACCTTGGTTTCCAGCCTTCCGCTGCCTCAATCACTGGAAGCCATGTGAAATGGGTATTGCGGGCCTCAGACCGGGCGCCGTGTATACATTATGCTGGCAATGAATTCCTTTTTGCGCTAGAATGCGCGCTGTTTATCCAAAGCCGTTCATGCCAACGGTC
Organism: uncultured delta proteobacterium; assembly: GCA_963806685.1. Classification (GTDB taxonomy): domain Bacteria; phylum Desulfobacterota; class Desulfuromonadia; order Desulfuromonadales; family DDH964; genus DDH964. Next base: position 218,233 of record CAWDZB010000003.1, on the reverse strand, counting down.
AACACGCACAAAGGAGAATTAGGGGAATGAGCAGTCCGAAAATCGAGGTTATCGAAAGGTACTGCAAGGGGTGCAGCATTTGCGTCGAATTCTGCCCCACCAAAGTCCTGGAGATGGATGCGTTTCTAGTCAAGGTCGCCCGTCCTGAGGCCTGCATCGCCTGCATGCAGTGCGAGCTGCGGTGCCCCGACTTTGCCATCAAGGTCTCTAAAGATTAATTTCATATCCAGAGGAGGTCGGTCAACGTGGCTAAAAAAGTTGCTCTGTTGCAGGGGAACGAAGCCTGCGCCCAAGGCGCCCTTTATGCCGGGTGCAAGTTCTTCGGCGGTTACCCCATTACCCCGTCCACCGAGGTTGCGGAAGTGCTCTCCAACGAGCTTCCCAAAATTGGCGGCAAGTTCATCCAGATGGAAGACGAGATCGGCGCCATTGCCTCGGTCATCGGTGCTTCGCTAACCGGCTCCAAGGCCCTGACCGCAACCTCGGGCCCCGGGGTCTCCCTCAAGCAGGAACTGATCGGCTATGCCTGCATCGCCGAGGTCCCGCTGGTCCTCATCAACGTCATGCGCGGCGGCCCCTCCACCGGGATGCCGACCGGCCCCGGCCAGTCGGACGTCCAGCAGGCCAAATGGGGCACCCACGGCGACCATGCGACCATCGCCCTGGTACCGGCCTCCTGCCAGGAGATCTTCACCGAAACGGTGCGCGCCTTCAACCTCGCCGAGAAGTACCGCATGCCGGTGCAGGTTCTATATGACGAGATCGTTGGCCACATGCGCGAGCGCATTGAGTTCCCCGAGCCGGGCGAACTGGAAGTCATCGACCGCGCGGCCCCGACCGTGGCCCCCGAGCAGTACAAGCCCTACGACACCTCCTTTGGCGACGTGCCGCCGCTGGCCGCCTTCGGTTCCGGTTACCGTTTCCACGTCACCGGCCTGAACAAGGCCCAGGACGGCTTCCCGACCACCAAAGCCAATCTGGTCGATGACGAAGAACGCCGGCAGATTCGCAAGGTCGAAGGCGAGGCCGCCCGTGCCGATATTGAAAAGTTCGAAGAGTACCTGGTCGATGACGCCGAAGTGCTGATCTTCGCCTACGGCTCGACCTCCCGTAGCGCCCGCTATGCGGTCAACGAACTGCGCAAGGAAGGGATCAAGGCCGGCTTGTTCCGCCCCATCACCCTCTGGCCCTTCCCGGAAAAGCGCATCGCCGAACTCGGCAAGAAGGTCAAGGGGATCGTGGTTCCCGAACTCAACCTTGGGCAGATGAATCTCGAGGTGGAGCGCGTGGTCAAGGGCACCTGTCCAGTCCTGCCCCTCGGCCGCGTCGACGGTGACCCACTGAATCCCGGCCAGATCATGGACAAAGTCAAGGAGGTCAAGTAACCATGGCTTACGATTACGATAAATACCTGCGTCCCGGGAAACTCCCCCACATCTGGTGCCCGGGCTGCGGCCACGGCATCGTCATGAAGGGGCTGATCCGGGCCATCGACACCTGCGGCCTGCAGAAGGACAACACCGCCATCGTCTCCGGCATCGGCTGCGCCAGCCGCCTGCCCGGCTACGTCGATTTCAACACCCTGCACACAGCCCACGGCCGCGCGGCCGCTTTCGCCACCGGCGTCAAGATGGCCAAGCCGGAGATGGACGTGATCGTGGTCGGCGGCGACGGCGACGGCACCGCCATCGGTGGTAACCACTTCATCCATGCCTGCCGCCGCAACATCAACCTGACCTACGTCATCATGAACAACAGCATCTACGGGATGACTGGCGGTCAGTTCTCCCCGTGCACCCCGACCGGCGCCAAGGCCTCCACCACCCCCTACGGCAACCCGGACCCGACCTTCGACATCAGCAAGCTGGCGATCGGTGCCGGCGCGACCTTCGTCGCCCGGACCACCTCCTTCCACGCCACCCAGATCGACAAGCTGATCGCCGAGGGGATCAAGCACAAGGGGATGGCCGTCATCGAAGTGCTTGACGATTGCCCGACCACCTACGGCCGGCGCAACAAGTTCCGCAGCGTCGTCGACATGATGAAGCGCCTCAAGGAGATCGCCGTGCCGGTCGCCGCTGCGGCCAAGATGACCGCCGAGCAGCTCGAGGGGAAAGTCCTCACCGGTGTTCTGTACAAGGAAGAGAAGCCGGAATACACCGCGCAGTATGCCCAGGTCATCGCCAAGGCGCAGGGCGCCTGATTCCGCAGCGCATAAGGAGAGAGTGAAATGGCAAAAAGATATGAAATTCGCTTTTCCGGTGCCGGCGGCCAGGGTCTGATCACTGCCGGTATCATCCTCGCCGAGGCGGCCTCGATCATCGAGGGGAAGCACGCCGTCCAGTCGCAGAGTTACGGCCCCGAAGCCCGTGGCGGCGCCTCCAAGTCGGAAGTTATTATTTCCGATGCACCCATTGACTACCCGAAGGCAACCGTCGTCGATGCTTGCCTGGCCATGACCCAGGAAGCGGCCGACAAGTACGCCAACGGCATCAAGCCCGGTGGCCTGCTGCTGCTCGACTCGGACTTCGTCAAGAACGAGCCGAAGGGCGACTTCAAGGTGATCAAGATGCCGATCATGCGCACCGCCAAGGAAGACCTCGGCCGGGAGATCGTTGCCAACGTGGTGGCCCTCGGCGCGATGATCGCCCTGACCGATGTCGTCGCCCGCGACTCCGGTGAACAGGCCGTGCTGCGCAAGGTGCCTGAGGCGTTTAAGGATCTCAACAAGAAGGCCTACAGCCTTGGTTTCGAAAAGGTCAAGGAACTGATGAAGTAACCCCCTACCCTGCAACAACGAAAAAGCCCGGAGCGCAAGCTCCGGGCTTTTTTATTGGGGTGGTGCGACACCTAGCCGTGGGTGCGAATCAATTCCTCGGCCAGGGCCACGTCTTCCTTGCAGCCGATGAAGACCGGCGAACGGTCGTCGATGGCAGCCGGCTGCAGGTCGAGAATGCGCCCGTGGCCGGTGGAGGCAGCACCGCCGGCCTGCTCGATCAGGTAGGCCATGGGGTTGAGTTCGTAAAGGACCCGCAATTTCCCTTTGGGCGCCCCTTGCAGGTGCGGGTAGAGGAAGAGGCCCTTCCCCTTCATCAGGATCTGGTTGATGTCCGGTACGAAGCCGCCGCTGTAGCGCAGTTTGCACCCTGACTCCTCCAGCTGGCTGACCAGTTTCTCGGTCCCCGGGGTGTACTTGTTGCGCTGCCCGCCGGGGGAATAGATGCCGCCGGCAGCCTGCATAGTGACGTTTTCCCGGGTCAGGGTGTATTCCATCAGCGAGTTCATGGCGAACTCGTGAACGCCGCGCCCGGTGGAGTAGACCAGGGTTGTCCGCGGGCCGTAGAGAATGTACATGGCCGCGACCTGGTTGCGGCCGGGCTGTAGCAACTCGGCGCCCCGGTAGATGGCAACGATGGTACCAACGGCCAGATTGACGTCGACCAGCGACGAGCCGTCCAGCGGATCGAAGGCAACCGAGTATTTTCCTTCGCAGTCGGTGGAAATCGGAACGATGTCGTTGGTCTCTTCCGACACCAGGTTGGCGACCACCCCCGAGTGGTAGAGGCGCTTGCGCAGAATCCGGTCGGAGAGGACATCCAGGGCGAGCTGTTCCTCCCCGTAAAGGTTGGACGTCCCCGCGACCCCGAGATCACCGGTCCGGATGGAATTGACAATATACTTGGACGCCTCGGCGATCTCGCAGATCAGCCGCGTCAGGTCACGGTCTTCATCCTGTTCACGGAGATGTCGCCGCAGATCGATCTGGAACTTGGACTTTCCGGCCTCACTGATCAAAACGGTCCTCCTGGCAGCTAATTAACACAAATGGGTTGGGGCAGTTTAAACCAACTGGGCCGGAGCGGCAAGACCATTGCCTGATAAATTCTCCCGGGGGCTTGACCAACCGCTGAAAACTGCTAGAAATACAGGGGAATAAGCACAAGGAGGAAACCATGAACGATTCCCACCAACCACCGGAAAGCCCACGAAAAACCGGGGGAAAGCTTTGGGATGCCACCCTGAAAACCCTGCAAAGCGCCTCTTCCCGGGCTGCCCAGTACAAGCGCATCGTGCAGAAGAAGATTGATCTCAATTCCATCCACAAAAAGATCACCGGGCTCCACAGCGATCTCGGCAGGCTGGTTGACGACTCCCGGGGGGCGGGCGCCGAGGAGATTCTTGGCCAGTCCCGGGTGCAGGACATTTTCCATCACCTGGATGGGCTGAAACACGCGGAAGCAACCCTGGAGGAGGAGATCAAAGCCATCAAGGCGGAGCAGCCGGTAGCTGAGGAGCCGGAATAGCTGGAGGCCGGACGGAAGAGACGGCAACGGCCCTTCCTAGGAAGGGCCGTTGCCGTTCCCAGATCAGCGCACGTGCTTGCGCGGCTTGGGGATGCTGTGCAGACAAGAGTCCTTGTACTCGCGGTCCCGGCGATGCATGTCCCGTTGCACGTCCTCTTCGCCCTCGGCCAGTGCATCGGGATGACTTTCCATGATCTCCAAGGCGTCATCGATGTGCTGAAGACTCTCCTCCAGCTTCCCCTCGCCTGCCCGCTTGTCCGTCCCGCCTTTCGTATTGACCATGTTACCTCCTTGCGGCAAGAGTCCCGGCCACCGCTGTTCTGACCTCCGAAAAGTGGCCGGAGTTCGTTGACAGGACCCCTCGATTCCATTCTAGCTGCCCCGATGAAACTGGCAAGCCGGCGCTATCGATGTCGTACCGTGCCCCGGCCCTTCGCCTGGCGGTCCTGAAAAATCCCTTAACCTTCAGGGCCGGCGGCCCTGCTGCAGAACCTCGATCATGGCGGCATGGAGTCTGCCGTTGCTGGCCAGACATTCCGTACCACACAGGTCCAGGGTGGCACCCGAAAAGTCACTGACGAGACCTCCGGCTTCGGTAACCAGCAAAACTCCGGCTGCCACATCCCACGGCTTGAGTTTCATCTCCCAGTAGCCATCGAAACGACCGGCAGCGGTGCAGGCAAGGTCGAGGCTCGCCGCGCCGGGACGGCGACAGGCCTGGGCCGCCTGCTGGAAATTCACGAAGTGATCGTAATTGTTGGTCGTACTGCGTTTGCGATCGTAGGGAAAACCGGTGGCGAGCAGCGCCTGGCCGAGGGTGGCGGTCTCCGAAACCCGCAGCGGCCTGCCGTTGAGGGTAGCGCCGCAGCCCCGTTCGGCCACGAAAAGTTCCTCGAAGACCGGGTTGTAGACGATACCAAGCACCACCTCCCCGGCTTTTTCGAGGGCCAGGGAGACGGCAAACCAAGGGAAGCCGTGGGCGAAATTGGTGGTGCCGTCGAGGGGATCGATGATCCAGCGCCAGGCGGCCGACTGGCGACCATAATCGGACTCCTCGGCGAGTATCGCGTGGTCGGGATGACGGTTGCGAATGACCGCAACGATTGCCGCCTCGGCGGCACGGTCGGCATCGGTGACCAGGTCAACCTCACCCTTGTGGGTGACCTCCAGCCGACCACCGAACTTCTGGCGCAGAACCCGGCCGCCGGCCGCAACTGCCTGCAGGGCCAGTGCCTTCAATGGGGGGGCTCCGTTTTTTCTTCGTCGGTGAAACTTGCGAACCACAACCGGGTGGCCGCCACCACTCCGAAGGGAATGCAGAGAAATTGCAGGAACGGTATCGCCAGCAGACAGAGCAAGCCGCAGCCGAAGCCGAGCATCAGCAGCTTGCGCTCGAGCAGGTAACGCCGCTGCGCGGAAAATCCCATACGTTTACGGCTTGCGATGTAGCCGGTGTACTCGACGGCCAGAAAAACCACCGTCCACAGCACCGAAAGCCCGGCGTAGAGCATGGTACCGACTACGGGAACCAGGTTTAGCAGCAGCAGCAGCCCCATACCGGCGAGAAAGACCAGGATTTTTTTGCTCTCCTCAACCAGCGTTCGCCCGGCATCGCGCAAGAAGCGGCGCAGGATGAAGGGTTCGGCCGGCGACTGTCCGCTAATCAATTCCTCGGTGCGTTCCGAAAGCAGGTCGTTGAAGGGGGAGGCGATCAGGTTGCCGACTGCACTAAAACCGAAAAAAACCAGGACCAGGGTCAACAGAACCGCGACCAGCCAGAGCAGATAAGAGAGAAGCACCCAGTACCAGGCTTGTCCTTGGGGGATGTAGTGGACGACGGTGGTATTGAAAAAATGCAGGCCCGCCCACACCGCCCCGGCAAAGACCGCGGTATTGATGAAAAACGGGATGAGGACAAAGCGCAGCAGCCCCGGATGGCGAAGCAGAAAACGGCCGGCGCGGAACGGACTGAAAAAACCGGCCGAGAAGCGTTGTACGGGATTTGCCAAATTCTCTTCCTTCATCGGTCCCTCCATGGCACGGCCCCGATTGTCCCGGACCCCTGCATGACCAGTGTGCCGCATCCTCCCTGGGCCTGGCGTCGCCAACGGTTGGGACGCCGGACCTGGGGATGCCGCGCCGCCAGGTAGCGGTAAGTGGCGGCAAACCCCTCCTCGGAAGGGCTGGCAAAGGGGCTGTCCAGCACCGGGTTGCAGGCGAGCAGGTGGAGGTTCGCCTCGGGCCAGGCTTCGAGCAGCCGCAGCAGGCCGTCGAGTTCTTGGCGGCTGTCGTTGATCCCGTCCAGCAGCAGGTAATTGACGCCGAAGCGCCGCCGGGCCCGCCTCGGCAGGGAGGCCAGGCTGTGGGTCACGCATTCGGCAAGAAGGATTAGCCGGGGAGCTTTGGGAAGCAGGCGGCGATGAACCTCCTCTCTGCCGGCATGCAGCGATAGCATCAGACCATTGTGAGGAAGGGACAGGACCGTGGCGAGGTTCTCCAGGGGTCCTCCGGTGGTGGTCAGCGATACCGGCAGCGGGCTGCTGCGAAGAAACTCGGAAACAACGGTGAAATTGTGCAGCGGCTCGCCGATTCCAGACAAGGTCAGGCGCCGAGGCTGCAGCCCCCGGGTTTGAGCGATTTCAACCTGGCGCTGCAGTTCCAGAAGGGTCAGGTTGCGGCGCAGGCCGCCACGCCCCGAAGCGCAGAAACGGCAGCCGAGGGCGCAACCGGCCTGCGTCGACAGGCAGAGGGTGCCGCTGCCGTAATAGACGGCTTCGACACGCAACCCGTCGTCGAGGGGGACAATCAGGCGGATATTGTCGGTGGATTCAGGCATTGTCCGGGAATTGGCAAAAAATTGGCCCGCCACCCATTCTAGGGGATGGCGGACCAAAAGTCGACAGGAGGCAAAAGTCTATCGACAAAATTTGCGGTTGGCTTAGAACGCGTAGGAAACGTTCAGGCCGGATACCAGCTTCGAATCGAGGGCACTGGCGTCGCTGCCGAGTTGCTCGGAGTAGAGCAGCGAGGGGGAAACGGTCAGGTTTTTCAGCGGCGTGTAGTCAACGCTGGCGGACAGCTCGTAGTTGTGGAAATCGCTGTAGTCGCCAACGTTTTCGTCGTTGTAGCTGACCAGGGCACCGAGGTTCACGCCCAGGTTGTCCATGACTTCAATGGTGTGGCCGATGGAAAAGGTTGCGAACAGACCGTCGCGGTCATCCGAACGAGCCTTGTCCCAATCCCAGTAGACGGTGAGGCTCGGGGAAAGCAGGGTGTCGAGGCTCAGGCCGACGTAGGCCTCGTTGGTGGCCCCGGGGACATTGAAGGTGTAGTAGATGTTGCCGACGCTCACCGCCAGTTTGTCCATGACGTTGGTGGTGTAGTCGACGGTCAGGTCGGTCTCGGTCATTTCACCGGCATCCAGAGCAGGATCGGAATCCCCGATCATCTGGAAGTTGCTCCAGTAGCTGATGGTAACGCCCTTGGCGCTGAGATCCATGCCGCCCTGCATTACCGGCTGGTTGCCGCTGAAATCGATACCACGCCAGAGATACTGGCTGAAGACGCCGGCGTAGGCATCACCGGAAACTTCCAGGGCAGCGGCCGGCCCGGCCACCGAAAGGGCCAGCAACACCACCAATGCAACAGCTAACTTCTTCATTCTTCATTCTCCTTCACAAGAGGGTTTTTAGGAACCGGGCGGGGTGGCAGACACCCCGCCCGGCAGCACATGACAGAGGAACGATATAGTATTTTTTCCCAAAATTTTCCAGCCAAAAATTACTTGGCGCCGTTTTCCTGCCCCGGGGTGAAGATGCTCCCCAGGTGGATGGTCTGGAAGTCGGGATAGGCGGTGGCACCGTGCTCGGAGAAGTCGAGGCCGGCCATCTCCTCTTCCTTGGTGACGCGCATGCCGATGGTCAGGTCGATCACCTTGAAGACAATCATGCCGGTACCGAAGGCCCAGGCGAAGCAGGCGCCAATCCCCATCAGCTGTACGCCGACGGTGTGCATGGAGAAACCGGCAGTGTCGAAGAGGCCGGCGGCCAGGGTCCCCCAGGCGCCGCAGACGCCATGAACCGAGATCGCGCCGACCGGGTCATCGACACGAATCTTGTCGAAGAAGAGGACCGAGAAGACGACCAGGACGCCGGCGATCAGGCCGATGATGACGGCGGAACCGGGGGTGACGTTGGCGCAGCCGGCGGTGATCGCCACCAAGCCGGCCAGCAGGCCGTTGAGGGTCATGCCGATGTCGGCCTTGCCATACTTGAACCAGGTGAAGAACATCGACGAGCAAGCACCGGCGGCGCCGGCCAGACAGGTGGTCACGGCGATGATGGCGATGGAGGTATCACCGGTGGTGGTGGAGCCGGGGTTGAACCCGAACCAGCCGAAGAAGAGGAGGAATACGCCGAGAGCGGCCAGCGGGATGTTGTGACCAGGGATCGGCTTGACGTTGCCGTTCTTGTCGAACTTGCCGATCCGGGGACCGACGACGATGGCGCCGGCGAGGGAGAGCCAGCCGCCCATGGAATGGACCACGGTGGAGCCGGCGAAGTCGATGAAGCCGAGCTTGGCCAGCCAGCCGGCGGACGCGTCACCGTGGAACAGGTTGCCCCAGGCCCAGTGCCCGAAGACCGGGTAGAGGACCATGGAGACAAGAGCCGAATAGACTATGTAGGCGCTGAACTTGGTGCGCTCGGCCACCGCCCCGGAGATGATGGTGGCGGTGGTGGCGGCGAAGACCACCTGGAACATCCAGAAGGCGTAGTTCCAGGCCGCACCGTCGCCGGTGGCGCCGCTGAGGAAAAAGTCGCTGTGGCCGAAGAAGCCGGTACCGAGGCCGAACATCAGGCCAAAGCCGACCGCCCAGTAGGCGATGGCGCCGACGCAGAAGTCCATGGTGTTCTTCATCATGATGTTACAGGCGTTCTTGGCGCGGGTGAAACCCGATTCGACCATGGCGAAGCCGGCCTGCATGACGAAGACCAAGAAGGCAGCGACCAGGGTCCAGACAAAGTTCACGTTGGTCTGCACCGCATCGGCGGTGAGCGGGGCGGCATCGTCGGCAAAGCCCAGGGCAGGGAGGGCCACCAATGCGCAGACGGCGAGAATTGTAAACAGGTTTTTCTTCTTCATGTACAGCCTCCTTGAGGGATGAGTCGTTGAGGTCAAAGGGTTACAGGGAGTCATCGCCCGTTTCGCCGGTACGAATGCGCACCGCCTGATCCACCGCCAGGACGAAGATCTTGCCGTCACCGATGCGACCGGTGCAGGCTTCTTTTTGCACCGCAGTCACTACCTCGGTGACCCGATCTTCCGGAACCACTAGTTCGATTTTCACCTTGGGAATGAAATCGATCTGGTATTCCGCCCCACGGTAGAGCTCGGTGTGTCCCTTTTGCCGCCCGAAGCCTCGGACCTCACTGACCGTCATCCCGGTGATGCCGAGATCGGTCAAGGCGCTCTTGACGTCGTCCAGCTTGAACGGCTTGATGATGCATTCAATCTTCTTCATTCGGTCCTACTCCTTTCCAGAGTTCGCAAAATAAAACGGTGCTCCTTCCCCCGTCATCGTGGGGGAAGGGGCACCGTTGCCCAGTGCGACCGCTGGTGAACGCCGTTGTTCCCGCTGGTCGATGATCCTAGTTTTAGTCCGCCGGCAATGGCTCAATCTGTCCGCCAATGCCGCCCGCCTTAAGAGCACGGGGCGTGCCAAATTGATTTTTCTTGTATTTCCGCCTCTTTTTACGGGAACGCAGGAGGTTATTGCCTAATTTTTGCACAGCATTAATCGGCGCTGAGAATTTTCCGGGCACTCAGCCGATCGGCAGCACCACGCGGAAGGTCGTGCCCCCGGCTCCGGATTCGAGAACCAGGCGCCCCTCGTGTTCGACGATGATGTTGCGACAGATGTAAAGCCCCAAGCCGGTTCCCTCCCCCTCCTTCTTGGTGGTGAAGAAGGGATCGAATATCTGCCCCTGCAATGCCTCCGGGATCCCCGGGCCGTTGTCGGTAATCTCGGCCTCGACCTCGGCGCCGGCCACCGGTCGGGTCGCGATCAGCAGCCGTCCCTCGCTGCCCATTGCCTGGGCAGCATTCATGATCAGGTTGATGAAGACCTGCTTGAGCTTGTTCGGGTCGGCCATAATCCAGGGCAGATCGGTGTACTCCTCGACCAGTTCGATCTGGTTGCGGCTCAGCTCGTAGCGCACCAGGCGTAGAACGTCGCGCAGAACCTCGTTGAGATCGGTCTGGCGGCGAACCACCTCTTGGGCCCGGGAAAAGGAGAGCAAGCTGCCGGTCAACGCCTTGAGGCGCTCGGCTTCGCTTTCGATCCGCTCGATCAGCTCCTGCTGAAAGGTGGGGAGATTCTCCTCCCGCTGCAGCAACTGGGCAGCATAAGAAATCACCGCCAGTGGGTTGTTGACCTCATGGGCGATGCCGGCGGAAAGACGGCCAACCTCGGCGAGTTTCTCCGACTGGATGGTCTGTTCCAGCAGGCGCTTGAATTCGGTTATATCCTCGACGATGACCACGACGCCGGTGGTCCGTTCGCCATCCTTGAGCGGCGCCAGGCGCCGTTTCTGGATCCGCATCTGCCCCTTGAAATTGCGGTGGGTCAGGCGCAGCTTTTCGGCACTGCCGCGCTCCAGAACCCGCCGAACCCGCTCGCCGAACCCTTCCCCCTCGAGTCCCGGAAAGAGTTCGAACAGGGCCCGGCCCAGCGCCTGTCCTTCATCGACGCCGCTCATCTCGGCCATGCGCCGGTTCCAGGAGGTGATGATCAGTTGGTCATCGACGGTGTAGATGCCAAGATTGGCGCTCTGCAGAATCCGCTCGTTGAGTTCGTGGAGTTCGCGATAACGGCTCGACATGCCGTGAAGATTCTTGTAGAGGCGGGCATTTTCGATAGCGATGGCAGCCTGGCTGGCCATCGCCAGCAGCGGCGGGATGTCGTCGAGGTCGAAAGCTCCGGGGAGGGGGCTTTCCACGTTGAAGACGCCAAGCACCTTGTCCCGGGCGATGAGCGGGACCGCCAGTTCACTGCGGGCACCGAGGATTCCGGCCAGATAGTCGGGTTGGCTGGAAACATCGGTGATCAGCACCGGCTCACCACTGACCGCCACCCGTCCCATGACCCCGCGGCCGAAAGGAATTTCATTGCGGCTGGCATCCTCGGGATAGCCATAGGAGGCGGCGGTGACCAGCATCTTCCGCTCGGCGTCGACCAGCCGGATGATGGCATTCTCGAACTGAAAGACTTCCCGCGAGATGCGCAGGATGCGATTAAGCAATTCGTCCAGATCAAAGGTGCCGATCAGCTCCTGGCCGATGTCGAGCAAGGCTTTGAGAAGGATTTCCGGTTTTCCCTTGGCGACAGGCATAGGTCTCCTTCGTTTCTTCCAATACCCATGGCACAAGCCGTGCCAGCCGTAGAATCCAGACAACCTGCCGATATTTCAACTGTTTCAATAATTCAGCCGCACCTCCGGCTCATTACTGCCCAACTTTTATGGATCGATTGCCCAACAAATATGCATTTTATCTCTCCTCTCCGGCCCGCCGGGCGGGCAAAGTTTCCCCTTGTTTCGTCCTTGGCTTTTGCCTATACTGACCTCAGTCAAGCTCTCTGCCCTGCAGGTGAGATCCAGACGCCCAGGCGGAATAATATTTCAATGGGAAAACTTCCAGAGGCGCGGTGAGCCAGCCCACCTTAAGAGTGGGACGCCTGATGCGCCAACAAGTGATCCCACCTGTTGGTACTCGCTCGGAGGCCAACGGGTCCACGGCAGGCGTGGAGAGCCGTATGGAAAAGGCGCCGGGAAGACTCCCGACGCCTTTGCTTTTCCGGTACTGCAATCAGCGGCGTTACCGATAGGGGAATTCGTCTTTCTCCCGCTGCATTTCCTCGACCTCGCTGAAGTCCCAGCAGCGCTGGGCGCCAGAACTGGTCTCCACCACCACGTGGGACAGAGCGCAACTCCTGACCCGTCCTTCCTCTTCACTGTCGGGGTGGATGACGAAAGCATCGCGCCCTTCCTCGGCTTCGTTGCAGACAAAGGTGAAACGCTCCTTGTTCATTATCGACTCCTTTCTCTCCCGCCAGCTTTTCATAGCACTCCGTATGACCAAATTATATCATAGGGTCAATAGCTTAAACCTGCGGCCGCAGCCCCTGTCAACCCCGGGGGCGGGAATTTCGGTTTCGCTGCCTAACGACACTAACGTTCTGAAAGGCCCCTGTGTATGACCAGCACCGAACCGTCCGACGTCCGGCGCATTTTCCTCGACGGCAGGGAAATCATCCTCATCGGCACCGCTCACATTTCTCAGGAATCGGTGGAGACGGTGCGCGCCACGATTGCCGCCGAAGCCCCCGATACCGTCTGCGTCGAACTGGACAACCAGCGCTACCAGGCCCTCAAGAACCCCAACCGCTGGGAATCGCTGAACCTCATCCAGGTGATCAAAAGCGGTCAGACCCCGTTTTTGCTTGCCAACCTGGCCCTGGCCTCATTCCAGAAACGCATGGGCCTGCAAACCGGTGTCAAACCCGGGGCGGAACTGGCCGCAGCAGCGGAACTGGCGGAGGAAAAGGGGCTGCAACTTGAACTGGTCGACCGCAACATCCGCACCACCCTGCTGCGCGCCTGGCGCAAGACCGGACTGTGGAAAAAACTCTCCCTGGTCTCGGCGCTGGTTGCCGGTCTCTTTGAGAAGCAGGAACTCGACGAAGCGGAGTTGGCCCGGCTGCGGCAAACCGACACCCTGTCGGCAATGCTCGAGGAGATGGCCGAGTTGCTCCCCACGGCCAAGACCATCCTCGTCGACGAACGGGACCTCTACATGGCCCACTTCATCCGCCAGGCCCCGGGAAACAAAATTGTCGCAGTTGTGGGAGCCGCCCACCTCCCGGGCATCCTGCGCAACATCCAGCTCCCGGCATCGCCCGAAACAATCGCTGAAATCAGTTCCGTCCCCGCAAAGTCCCGGCTCTCCAAGGTTATTCCCTGGCTGATCCCGGCCGCAGTGGCAGCGCTGTTCGTCGTCGGCTTTTTCTTCGGTGACCGAAGTCGGATCACCGGCGCGGCGCTCGGCTGGATCGTGGCCAATGGCGCCTTTGCCTCTCTCGGTGCCCTGATCGCCCTCGGCCATCCGCTGACCATCATCACCGCCTTTGTCGCCGCTCCGATCACTTCCCTCAACCCGACGATCGGTGCCGGCATGGTCACCGGCCTGGTGCAGGCCTTTATCGCCGCCCCCACTGTCGGCGACCTGGAGCGGGTCGGCGACGACCTGGCCAGACTGCGTGGCTGGTGGGGGAACCGCATGACCCGGGTGCTGCTGGTCTTCTTCTTTTCCAACCTCGGTTCGGCCATCGGTACCCTGGTGGCTTTCAAGTGGCTCAAGAACCTGATCTGAGACCTCGAAAACAAATACTGGCAACGACAACGGCCGCCCCTTCGGGCGGCCGTTGTCGTTGCTGAATATGGATGTAGATTTCGGACTATTCCTTTCCGCCGCGGTGCACGGCCAGGTGCCCCCACGACTGGAAAACCGACATCACCTCGAGGTGGTTGATGTTAACGTGGGGCGGAACCGAGGTGACCCAGACGACGATTTCGGCAATGTCCCCGGCGGTCAATGGTTCGGTGTCGGCGTAGACCTGCTCGGCTCGTTGCGCATCCCCCTTGAACCGGACCATGGAAAACTCGGTCTCGGCCATCCCCGGCGCGATGCAGCTGGCCCGCACCCGGGATCCCAGCAGGTCGGCGCGCAGATTGCGGGTGAACTGGGCGACGAAGGCCTTGGTCCCGCCGTAGACGTTTCCTCCCGGATAGGGCCAGGAACCCGCGGTAGAGCCGATATTGACGATATGTCCCCGGTTGCGCTCGACCATTCCCGGCAGCAGCAGCCGGGTACAGTACATCAGCCCCTTGATGTTGGTGTCGACCATGGTGTCCCAGTCGTCGAGGTTCACCCGGTGCGACGGCTCCAGGCCCAGGGCCAAGCCGGCGTTGTTGACCAGCACGTCGACAGCGCGGAACTTTTCCGGAAGGCCGGCGACCGCGACCTGACCCGCTTCCCGGTCGCGTACGTCGAGAACCAACGGATGGACAGCGGCTTGTTCGGCCAGCTCCTGGGCCAGGGCCTGCAGCGGCTCGTCACGGCGGGCGGCCAGGACCAGGCGGTCGCCGCGGGCCCCGAAGGCCCGGGCGCAGGCGGCGCCGAACCCAGAAGAGGCACCAGTAATGAAAACCGTTTTAGGCATGGTCATTCCTCCTGGATTGCTCGTTGCCAAGGGCCTCAATCTCCCGGCCACTACCCCTTGCCATCAGGCCGTGGCGGTCACCAGAAACCAGGCGATCACCAGGCCGAACAGTGCCACCGCCACGGAAAAGAACACCCCGACCAGCACCCCGTTGCGGGGATCCGTTTCCCCCTGACGATTAAAGGCCAGGGCAAAGCGCAGATAGCGCACCGCCGCGGTAACCGCCATGACCACGCCCAGAAAGACCATCACGGTCCCCGCCCAGAAGGAAAATGCCTGGGGATGAAGCTGCGGACCTGTCTTGGGCAAAACCTGGCGCAGGACCAGCCCGAAGCGGTCGATGACGAATCCGAGGGCCATCAGCCCCAGAGCGGCACGTATCCAGGACATCAGCGTCCGCTCCGCGGCAAAATAGACTAGCCGCCGGCCGACAGTTTCCTGATCCGGGGAATCGGACATGGTTACCTTTGGTGACTGGCTAGTGGTCCTGACCGTTCATCCCAGCTGCCGGAGCCGGGGCGGTTGCAGATCCGTCGTCTTTTTGCTGCGCCTTGTGTGCCGCGACAAAGGCTTCGACCAGTTTCTGGATTTTCGGAAACACGGCTGCGGTATGCCGCTGGCCAATGCTTCGGCTTCCCTCGACCAGTACCGGATTGACTTTCTGCAGTTTTTGGCCAGCCGGGCTCTTGCTGAAGGCGACGATATCGCGCAACTCATCCTCGGAGAAATTGGCGACATAGAGGTCGATGTATTCCTCCTTCAGTTTGTCCCAGTTGAATTCGTCGGCGGTCAGCTGTTCGGTTTTTTTGCGCAGGGCTTCGAATCCGTCGTGATCGCTGGATGCGAGATCGGCGGCGCCAAGCTGGACCAGCAGCATCTGGTCCAGTTGCTTGGCCGACTGCCCCGCCACCTCGCCGGCGTGATGCAGGCCAAGAAGTTCCCCGGCCAGCTGGCGCTTGGCAGCTTCGTCGCCGTAGGCGAAGTGGGGGAGCAGGAACAGGCCCAACAGAATCGGTACGACAATTTTCTTCATGGTCACCTCGGTTCGGGATAAATGCACGACGTTATTCCCCTCTCTCCTGGATAATTTTAACCCCTTCGGACTCGATCACCCAACGGGCTGCGACAACATCGAACGGGACAATCATGGCGGTGTCGAAAACCGGTCATCCCATTGATAGCCCCTGCCGTAGATCGCCTTTCCTACTTGACCCACACGGTTTGAATATTGACGAACTCCTTGATGCCGTAGTGGGAGAGTTCCCGGCCGTAGCCGGAGATCTTCACGCCGCCGAAGGGGAGGCGCGGGTCGCTTTTGACCAGGCCGTTGACGAAGACCGCCCCCGATTCGATGCGGGCGGCAACCTGCTCGCCCTTGGCCGTATCCCCGGTCCAGATCGACCCGCCTAGGCCGAAGGGAGAGTCATTGGCCACCGCCAGGGCCTCCTCGGCGTCCCCGACCTCGATCACCGCGGCGACGGGGCCGAAGAATTCCTCGTGGTAGGCCGGCATCCCCGGCTTGACGCCGGTGAGGATGGTCGGCGGGTAGAAGTAGCCGGGATGATCGAGGGGCGCGCCGCCGAGGAGGACCTTGGCTCCCTTTTTCACCGAGGCCTCGACCTGGCCGTGCAGTTCCATCATCAGGTCTTCCCGCGCCTGGGGTCCGACCTGGGTCGTCTCGTCAAGGGGATCACCAACCACCAATGCGGCCATGTTGGCCTTGAACTTCTCCAGGAACACATCGTAGACCGGGGCCTCGACAATGAAGCGCTTGGCGGCGATGCAGCTCTGCCCGGAGTTGATGCAGCGGGCCCTGGCGGCGACCGCAGCCGCCTCGTCGAGGTCGGCGTCGGCGAGCACGATGAAGGGATCGCTGCCCCCCAGTTCGAGAACACTTTTTTTCAGCATCTGGCCGGCCTTGGCCGCCACCTTGCGCCCGGCGATGTCGCTGCCGGTCAGGGTAACCGCCTTGATGCGGTCGTTTTCGATCACCGCGTCGACCTGTCCGGAACCGATCATCAGGGTGCGAAAGACATCGGCGGGGAAACCGGCGTTGACGAAGACTTCCTCGATGGCCAGGGCGCAGCGCGGCACGTTGGAGGAATGCTTGAGAACCCCGGCATTGCCGGCCATCAGCGCCGGCGCTGCGAAGCGAAAGACCTGCCAAAACGGGAAGTTCCAGGGCATGACGGCGAGGATGGTGCCGAGCGGCCGAAAGCCCACGTAAGCCCGGCTGCCGTCGCTCTGCGCCGGCTCGTCCCCCAGGAAGGTCTCGGCATGTTCGGCGTAGTACTCGCAGACCCAGGCGCACTTCTCAACCTCGCCGCGTCCTTCAGCAATCGGCTTGCCCATCTCCAGGGTCATGGTCCGGGCGTAGTCATCCTTGCGGCTGCGCAGCTCGGCGGCGGCCCGGCGCATTAGTGCGGCGCGCTCCGCAAAACTCGTCTCGCGCCACGGGCGCCAGGCAGTGTCGACCCGGTCAATGACGGCAGCGGTCTCATCCCTGCTCCACTCGGCGAATTCCTCAAGCAGTTCTCCGGTAGTCGGATTGATCGATTCGATGGCCATGCAAACTCCTCCCTGTTGTGTCAAAAACCGGTCCTGGCATTGTCCGGAATTCGTAGTCTGCCGAATTTTTTTACTGATTTCAAGGATTCCCTGCACCCGCGACCCTGCCCCGCCGGCAGGGGAAGTCGATTGCTGGCTTCCGTCCACGAATGCTCCAGTATAACGGAGCAGGCCTGCTCCACAAGCCGTCCAGGGGTTGCCGATCCAGGCAATTTCTGCGATAGTTCAGGACACTGAAAGTTTAGTGGAGGACTCCTTGGCAGACACCGTTCACTTTTTCAACACCACCCAGTGGCGCTGGCGCCGGCTGCGCTGGCAGCGCCAGTTCGACGATCTCCTTCACGGCCGCATCGACAGCAGCGGGCTGAGCGTCACCCGGGTGCTGATCGCCACCAATATCCTCTTTTTCCTCGCCATGGTCGTGCAGGGGATGGCAGCCGGGCAGGGACTGGGGCCGCTGTTCAGTCCCGACCCCTACCTGCTTGTCCATGCCGGCGCCCAGTACTGGCCACTGGTCCTCTACCAGGGGGAATGGTGGCGCTGTGTCACTTACGCCTACACCCACGGCGGGCTTATTCACATCGGCTTCAACATGCTGGTCCTCTACCAGGTCGGGCCGTTGATCGAGTCGGAGCTTGGCGCCGCCCGCTACCTGGTTCTCTACACCATCACCGCCCTGGTCGCCACCTCTTTCGGCTACCTCTGGCATCCAATGATCGTGGTGGTCGGGGCCTCCGGTTCCCTGTTCGGATTGATCGGCTTCGCCGTCACCTGGTACCATCGGATGGGGACGCCGGGACACCATATCCGCAACTTCATGTTCCGCTGGGCTGCCTTCGCCTTCATCTTCGGCCTGTTGGTTGGAGCCGACAACGCCGCCCACCTCGGCGGCGGTCTCGGCGGCGCCCTGCTCGGCCTGGTCATCCCCCTCGGCGTCCGCGGCCGGCGGACGCTGGCACCGCTCTTCAACATCCTCGCGTTGCTCTGCCTGGTGGCGACGCTTGCCAGTCTCGGGCTGCTGGTGGCCTCCTGGTTTACTGCGACCGGAGGCGCCTGATGGCCCGCGAAAAGACCCCGGTCACCCCGGCGGTGCGCCTGCTTCGCCAGCAGGGGGTCAGTTTCGTCCCCCACCTCTATGCCTATGAAGAACGGGGCGGCACCGCGGTCTCGGCCCGGGAGTTGGGAGTGAACGAACATCGGGTGATCAAAACCCTGATCCTGGAAGACGAGACCACCCGGCCGCTGATCGTTCTCATGCACGGCGACCTCCAGGTTTCGGCCAAGGAACTGGCCCGTATCCTCGGCGTCAAGAGCGTTACCCCCTGCGCGACCCAAGTCGCCGACCGCCATTCCGGCTACCAGGTCGGTGGCACCTCCCCCTTCGCCACCCGCAAGGCGATGCCGGTCTACATGGAGGAAACCATCCGCGAACTGCCGACGATCTTCATCAACGGCGGCAAGCGGGGCTTTCTGGTCGAGATCACCCCCGCCGATCTGGAGCGGGTCCTGCAACCGACCCCTGTGCAGGTCGGGATCAAGGGATAGCTATCAGGTATCAGAGACCAGGATAAGGGATCGGGATAGACAGGGCGACGGAGGGACGCCGGTCACCGCCTGTGGAGCAGACCATGGAACGGCAGGAAATCTTCCGCAAGGCGGCGGCGGCGCTGCGCACGGCGCGGGCGCTGGTCATCACCGCCGGTGCCGGAATGGGGGTCGACTCGGGGCTCCCCGATTTCCGCGGCCCCGAAGGCTTCTGGAACGCCTACCCGATGTACCGCCGCCTCGGCATCGATTTTGTCGGGGCCGCCAACCCATCCCACTTCGAGCGCGACCCGGCCTTCGGCTGGGGTTTCTACGGGCACCGCACCAACCTCTATCGCCAAACCAATCCCCATCGCGGGTTCGAACTGCTGCTCGAATGGGCCGAACGCTTCGACCTCGACACCTTCGTCGTCACCTCCAACGTCGACGGCCAGTTCCAGAAGGCCGGTTTCGGCGAGGGGCAGGTTCTGGAGGTGCACGGCTCGATCCACCACCTGCAGTGCCTGATCCCCTGTAGCGGTGCGATCTGGGACAACCACGAGGAGATGGCCGTCGACTTCACCACCATGCGCACCCGGCACATTCCCCTTTGCCCCCATTGCGGCGGCACGGCGCGGCCGAATATCCTCATGTTCGGCGACTACTCCTGGCTCCCCAGCCGCAGCCACGGCCAGGAGATGCGCTTCGAGCTGTTCCGCGAACAGCATCGGGACCAACCGCTGGTGGTGATCGAAACCGGGGCGGGAACGGCGATCCCGACCATCCGCCATCTCAGCGAGCGGCTCGGTGGCCGACCGGGGACCACGGTGATCCGAATCAATCCCCGGGAACCCTGGATCGGCGGCGGTCACCTTTCCCTCCCCTGCGGCGCGCTCGAAGGCCTGCAGGGGATTGCCGGGGAACTGGACACCGGCCCCTAGGACGACACAACCCCCGGCCATTTTTGCATGCCCCCAGCCGCCAAGGAGGCCCCATGCCCATCCCGGCCCTGCTGACCGATCTTTACGAGCTGACCATGCTCGCCGGCTACCTCGACGAGCAGATGCATGAGACCGAGGCGACCTTCGATCTCTTCTTTCGCGATCTCCCCTTCCAGGGAGGATATGCCATATTCGCCGGTCTGGAGCCGGCCCTGCGCTACCTTGCCGAGCTGCGCTTCAAGGACGAGGAAATCGCCTACCTGCAGGGCCTCGGCATCTTCAAGGCCCACTTTCTCAGCTTCCTCAAGGGCTTCCGGTTCCGCGGCAGCGTCAAGGCGCCGCCGGAGGGAACGGTGGTCTTCTCCAACGAACCGCTCCTGACCGTCGAGGGGACGCTGGCCGAGGCCCAGTTCGTCGAGACGGCGCTGCTCAACCTGATCAACTTCCAGACCCTGGCGGCGACCAAGGCCGCGCGTCTGACGGTGGCGGCCGGCCCCGGCGAGGTGATCGAATTCGGCCTGCGCCGCGCCCAGGGTCCCGACGGCGGCCTCAGCGTCGCCCGGGCCGCCTGCATCGGCGGGGTGCGCAGCACCAGCAACGTCCTGGCCGGTCAGCGCTTCGGCCTGCCGGTCAAGGGGACCCACGCCCACAGCTGGGTAATGGCCTTTCCTGACGAGTTGACCGCCTTCCGCGCCTACGCCGAATGCTTTCCCGCTGCGGCGGTATTGCTGGTTGATACCTACGACACCCTGAAAAGCGGCATTCCCAACGCCATCACCGTGGCCCGGGAGCTGCGGGAGCGTGGCCACGAGCTCCTCGGCGTACGCCTAGATTCCGGAGACCTTGCCTACTTGAGTCGCGAGGCCCGGCGCATGTTCGACGCGGCGGGCTTTCCCGCCGTGAAGATCGTCGCCTCCAACGAACTGGACGAGTGGGTGATCCATTCGATCCGCGACGAGGGGGGGCGAATCGACATCTACGGCGTCGGCACCCGCCTCGCGACCTGCCAGGGAGAGGGAGGGGGCGCTCTCGGCGGCGTCTACAAGCTGGTGCGCTTCGCCGGAAAACCGCGCCTCAAGGTCACCTCCGACATCGCCAAGGCGACCCTTCCCGACCGCAAGCACCTACTGCGGGCGGTGGGTGGCAACGGCCACTTCGTGATGGATGTGATAAGCTTGGATGGGGAGATGGTGTGCCCCGGCGAGCGGGTCTATGATCCGACCAACCCGGCACGGCACAAAGAGATTCCCCAGGGCGTGCGCCTGGAAGAGGTGCGCAGCACGGTGATGGAAGGGGGAGAAATCGTCGCTCCCCTCCCCTCCCTGGAAGCCACCGCCGATCGCTGCGCCGACCAGCTGCAGCGCCTGCCCGAAGGATCGTTGCGGCTGGTCAATCCTCATCGCTACAAGGTGTCGATGAGCGAGGGTCTCAAGATCCTGCGGGAGGAATTGATGGAGCAGCACAAAACCTAACCGGCAGGCATCGGGCCTCATCGACAACCTTCAATCCGGCTGCCGGAGCAGCCGCTCCGCCTCCCTTTCGGCGACGTCGGCCCACTGCCGGTAGGCCGCGGCGACGGCAAAGGGATAGCTGCTGCGCAGGTTGGCGCAGCACAACAGGTCCACCCGCGCCGCCACCAGCCGCACCGCTTCCAGATGAGCGGTCGGCACTGCCACCACCGTTTTGCCCGCCCCGGCCCGCCGCAGGGCGGCGACCGCCGCCAGCATGGTGAAACCCGAGGCCAGCCCGTCATCGACCAGGACCGCCGTGCGTCCTGCCACCTCCGGGAAGCCGCCAGCCCCCGTCAATCGCGCCACGCGGCCGGCAACCTTGCTGCGGGTGGCGGCAATCCCCGCCGCTATCTCCCCTTCGCTCAATCCCAACTTTGGCAGCAGCTCCTGGTTGAGCAGGAGGCTGCCGTCCCAGGCCACTGCCCCGTAACCGGCCTCGCTGTTCCAGGGCAGGACAACCTTGCTGACCACTGCCGCCGCCAGCGGCCAGCCCAGGCTGCTGGCCATGGCCGCGGCCACCGGCACCCCCCCGGCGGGGATCGCCAGCAGCAGCGGCGCGGCAAGCTCCTGGTCGGCCAACAGCTCTGCGAGGATCCGTCCTGCCTCGACGCGGTCGTCAAAAACCCCGGTCTTCTGGCGCAATTCCGGCAAATCCCGGATATTTTCGGGCAGCTTCATCGGCACCTCCAGCGCAGATCCTTACATCCCCCTCCCGCAGCAGTTTTTCGCCTTCTTACATATTGTAGAGGATTCTGAGCCCAGCCGTCGGCCTGAAGACATTCCCCGCGGCTCAAAATCCGCCGGCAAACGCGGCAAGGCCAGGGAATCCCCTGGCCTTGCCGGAATCATCTATTTCCTACCACAACGTGATTGCTAGAGATCGCTGCTCACGCAGTTACGCCCGGCCTCCTTGCTGCGGTACATCAACTGGTCGGCGCGTCGGACCACGGAGGCGAGGTCGTCGCCGGCGCGAAACAGGGTGGCGCCGACGGAAACCGTGACCCGCTCCCGCCCGTCGGGGACGGTGATGGTCGAGGCCTCGACCAGCCGCCGCACCCGCTCGGCCATGGTCTTGAGCCCCTCGGCGTCGATGTGGCGAATAATGCCGATGAATTCCTCTCCCCCCCAGCGGCCGAAGACATCGAAGGGGCGGGCGCAGGCTTTCAGGGTCGCCGCCACCACCTGCAGGGCCCGGTCACCACCATCGTGGCCGTGGCAGTCGTTGAAGGTCTTGAAATTATCGACATCGAGAAACAGGATGCCAAAGGGGAATTGGTAGCGCAGGGATTCCTCGATGCGGGCGGTCAGTTCCACCTCCAGATGGCTGCGGTTGGAAAGTCCGGTCAGCGGATCGACCATGGCCCGGGCTTCGAGTTCCTGCATCCGCGCCCGCAGGGCGTGCTGGTTGCTGATGTCGGTGAACAGTTCGACGCCGCCGACGATCTCCCCCCTTTTTTCGCGCAGGGGAGAAACCCGGACCGACACCGGCACCCGGTGGCCGTTTTTGTGCTTGAGGTAGACCTCGCTGGCGCGCGGCTGGCCGTCCTCCATCGCCGCTGCCATGGGGCAGTGGCCGAGGCAGAGGGAATTCCCCTCCAGGTCGACGTGGACGAGGATATTGTCGAAACAGCACGAGCCGACCACCTCCTCGGCCCGATAGCCGGTGATCTGCTCCGCGCTGCGGTTCCAATAGGTGATGCGACGGGTGAGGTCGGTGCAATAAACCCCGTCATGGAGATGTTCGAGGAGACGCTTCCAGTCGATGTCGAAGTTCATACCGCTTCCAGGTCGCGCAAGGGTTCAGAGCACCACCAGCTCTTCGGGAGAAAAGGTCAGGTGCTTGAGTCCATCCTGTGCCACCCAGAAGGTATTTTCAACCCCGACCGCACCGAGCCCCGGATAAACCGCCTTGGGCTCGAAGGCAAAGGTCATGAATTCCTCCAGCAGCGGCTCTTTGAAGCCGCGGGCAATAAAGGGGTATTCATCGATCTCGATACCGATGCCGTGACCAATGAAGGAGACCTGGGCCCCTGAACTCCCCATGAAGTGATCCCGGTATCCCATCTCGCAGGCGAGGCCGTAGCACTGGTCGTAGAGTTCCCCCCAGGCCACGCCGGGTCGGGCCACCTGCTTGAGATGCTGCTCGATCTTGAGCATGTCTTCGTAGGCCTTGAGCAGCGGTTCGGGGAGTCCACCGATGCAGAAGACCCGGGTCTGGTCGACCAGGTAGCCGTCGAAAGCACCGGTGAAGTCGACGATGATCGGCTCGTTCTCCTTGATCCGCTTGTAGCTCGCGCCCTGGCCGATGGAGGGGTTGACGCCGATGCCCCCCAACGGGGTGTCGTTGAAGGCCGGGGCGGCACTGTCGGCCCCGGAGAAAACATGGCCGTAGAAGAGCTCGGAGTTGAAGCCGCGCATGCGGGTGAGTCCCTGGTGGCCGGCCTGCCGGGCGCAGTATTCGAGTTCGGCCGCCAGTTCGAAATCGGTCATACCGGCCCGGATCACCTCCCGGGCCCGCTTGCAGACCTTGTCGACCTGCAGGGCGGCATCCTTCATGATCTCGATCTCGTATTTCGACTTGACCGCCCGCACGGCGCGGATCAGTGGCGAGGCGTCGACCATCTCGCAGTCGCCGAAAGGGGTCCGGAACCGGTTGAAGGTGGCCACCGGCAGGACGTCGAGCTCCATTCCTGCCCGTTTCGGCAGCGGCAGGCCGTAATCGGCGAGAATGCCGGGGATATCTCGGGGACTCTTGAACGGGACGATCTCCTTGAGGCCGCACTCCATGCGCGCGCGCAGGTATTCCTTGCGTACCATGTAGACCGGCTCGCCGGCGGCGGGAACATAGAGGAGACCCTGCTGGATCGACCCGGTGAAGTAGAAGAGATCGGCGTTCTGGATGACCAGTACCGCCTCGAGGTCGGCCGCGGTCATTCGTTCCTGAAGTTTATTGCAGCGCGCCTGCAGTTCGCTGGCGGGAGTGATGCGCATGGGTTTTGCCTCCGGAAACACAAGGTAAAAGGTCAAGGATAAAGATTCTAGGAACGGCTTTGACCCGGAACCTTGATCCGGGCTCGAACCTTCCTTGTCCAGAATTTAAGCCGTCTCGATCTGTGCCGCCTCTTCCAGTTGCAGCTCGCGGATCGCCATCTCCCGCAGCTTGAACTTCTGGATCTTGCCGCTGGCGGTCATCGGGTATTCGTCGACGAACTTGACGTAAGCGGGAACTTTGTAATTGGCAATCCGCCCTTTGCAGAACTCGCGGATCTCCTCCTCGCTGCAGCTGATTCCTTCCTTAAGCTTGACCGCCGCCATTACCTGCTCCCCGTATTTGCGGTCGGGCACCCCGTAGACCTGGACATCCGAGACCTTGGGGTGGGTATAGAGGAACTCCTCGATCTCCCGCGGGTAGATGTTCTCGCCGCCGCGGATGATCATGTTCTTGATGCGCCCGGTGATCTTGCAATAGCCGTTCTCGTCCATCACCGCGAGGTCCCCCGTGTGCAGCCACCCTTCGGCGTCGATAGCCCGGGCCGTTTCTTCAGGCATCTTGTAATACCCCTTCATCACCAGGTAGCCGCGGGTGCAGAGCTCCCCCTGCTTGCCGGGAGGGAGGCTGACGCCGGTCTCGATATCGACGATCTTGACCTCGACGCTGGGCAGGGCGCGGCCGACGGTGGCCACCCGCAGCTCGATGGGATCGTCGGTGCGGGTCTGGGTAATCACCGGCGACGATTCGGTCTGCCCGTAGGCGATGGTGATCTCGCTGGCGTGCATGTCGCGGATCACCCGCTTCATCACCTCGGTGGGACAGGGGGAGCCGGCCATGATGCCGCTGCGCAGGCTGGAGAGGTCGTACTTGTGGAACGCCGGGTGTTCCAGCTCGGCGATGAACATGGTCGGCACGCCATGGACCGCGGTGCACTTCTCCGCCGCGATGGTCCTCAGCACCGCTTCAGGGTTGAAGGTCTCCACCGGCACCATGGTCGAACCGTGGGTGACGCAGGCCAGCACCCCCAGCACGCAGCCGAAGCAGTGGAAGAACGGTACCGGGATGCAGAGCCGGTCCTTCTCCGTAAAGCGCATGCATTCGCCGATATTGAAGCCATTGTTGACGATGTTGTGGTGGGTGAGCATGACCCCCTTGGGGAAGCCGGTGGTGCCCGAGGTGTACTGCATGTTGATCACCTCGTGCTCGTCCAGGGTTGCCTTGACCGCGGCCAGCTCGGCGTCGGCCACCTCGCCGCCAAGCCGCTCCAGCTCGGCATATGGGAACATGCCCCCCGGGGCGGCGCCGCCGAGAAAAACCACGTTGCGCAGATGGGGGAGGCTGGCACACTGCAGCTGCCCGGGCACTGCCCCCTTCAGTTCGGGCACTACCCGGTAGAGGGTTTCTACATAATCGGTATCCTTGAATCCCTGGACCAGGAACAGGGTGGTCGCATCCGATTGCTTGAGGATGTATTCCAGCTCCGCCGACTTGTAGCTGGTATTGACGGTCACCAGCACCGCGCCGAGTTTGGCGGTGGCGAACTGCAGAATCACCCACTCCGGGACGTTGGTCGCCCAGATGGCCAGGTGATCCCCCTTCTTCACCCCGAGTTTCAACAGCCCCTTGGCCACCCGGTCGCAGAGCCGATCGAAATCCCGGTAGCTGTAGCGCAGGCCCCGATCGGGATAGACCAAGCAGTCGTTGCCGGGAAAGCGACGGGCCATCGCCTCGATCAGTCCGCCTACCGTGAAATGCAGGGTTTCAGTCATCGGCATACTCCTTTGTTGCCGCAAGGGGACCTGGGTTTAGTTTCATCAAACTTCTTTTTAAGACTGACAACTATTCGTTATTAATGGTTATTTTGCTTACCACAGGGGGCAATAGGAGTCAATGACAAACCAGCTGGACATCTTGGCCGAAGTGCTGGACACGCAGGAAATTTAAATTTCGGCATGTTGTATTATGCTAATAAATAGTCAACCGCGGCACTCCTGATTTTTTTCTAGGCAAAGAGCTAAATCTCAGGAGGGATCGCCCCCTTGTCCCCGCGGTGGGGGGTTTTCCACAAGGCTATCCACATCTAACTGTGGATGCCCGCAGTTGTTCCTTGCGCATTGTCGCAGTGCTTACTGCAGACGCTCGGCACGAATGACATCGGGGGTGACCATCCCCCCCGAGACGATGATCTTCATGGCCTCCTCGACACCGAACGCGGTCGGGAAAACCTTGTCCTCCTCCAGAAACAGGACGTAGCCGGAGGTCGGGTTGGGAGAGGTCGGAATAAAGAGGGTGTGGTAGCGCTTGCCGGATTCGGCACGAACGGTGTTGGTGATGAAGGCAATGGAGAAGCAGCCTTCCTTGGGGAATTCGACGTAGACCGCCCGGCGGAAGGCCCCCTTGCTGCCGGAAGAAAAAACCTGCATGACCTGCTTGGTCGAGGTGTAGATCGAGTTGACCAACGGGATCTTCGATAACAGCCGGTCCCACATCCCGAACAGCCGGGATCCGAAGACATTGCTGGCGACTAAACCGGCTAGGTAGACCACGACGAAGCCGGCGATCATCCCCAGTCCCGGCACATACCGCCCTTCCCCGAAGAAAAATTCGAAGGTCTTGCGGATGTAGGGGGCGAGGACCCCGTCGGCAAGATTGAACAGAAAGCGCAGGATGAAGATGGTGATGCCGATGGGGATAACCACCAACAGGCCGGCCCCCAGCTTCTTCTTGAGATGGTTGACCAGCCACAGGCCGGCGGGCGAGGAGCTGGGATTGGAGATTTCTTCGCTCACGGGGATAGGCTCCTTGGCGGTAGAGTAGGTCCTTCCGGCCAAGACCGGAAGGCCTTCAGCCTAGCATACTTTCCCCGCTTCTTGTGCAAAATCCAGCTAGTGCGTCCAAAGGACGCTTCCGCCTGTCAGTGTTGCCTCTCCCCCGCGTTTCAGCCTTCTTCGACGTATTGACAGCCCAGGTCCTCGCCGGCCAGCAGCCCCGAGCAGTCGGGGCAGATCAATTCGCCGCTGGTCTCACTGACCAGCAGTTCCTCCTCCGGGAATAGTTCCTTGCACTTGCTGCAGCGTTTGTCCGCCATAAGCACCTCCATTTTGCTCTATCAACTATCCAATTTTACCCCGTGGACGCAAAAGCGTCACAGGAGTTGCTGGAATAGAGAGCCCTCGAGTCTTGAAATGCTGCCGGATACCAGCAGTTCCGGACCAAGCCGACTCTATCTGCATCCTGCCGGGGACATAAAAAACGCCGGCCGGGAGACCCCGGCCGGCGCTGGCTTGAAAATGAGCGAAACCCTACTGCACCTTCTCCTGGTAGCGCTGCTGGTAATACTGCTTGATCTCCTCGAGCCGCTGGGGGTCGAAGCCCTTGACAAACCATTCGTGCTCTGGGCGATCTTCGATGTAGGTCTTGATGATCTTCTGGTAGAGCTCCGGCTTGCCCGCCTGGGCGCAGGCCTCCTTCACTTCGGGCAGGTATTCGCTGTAGAAGGACTTGGCGAGGTCGTAGAAGCCGTGCCACCAGGCGTAGTCCGGCCCTGACATGGCGGCTCCGTGGCGGGCCCGGCGTCCTTCGTGGTGCCAGAGTTCGAAATAGGTCCAGTCGAGCTTGTCGTTGAAGTTCTGGCTGTCGATGACTTTCTCCTGGATCAACAGATCCCGGATTTCCTTGGCCGGCTTGGCGAACTTGTCGTTGTAGAGGGCCACCGCGTCGTCGAATTGCTGATAGAAACCGTTGACGAAGGGGGCCGCGTGGCAGGAGGAACAGACGTCCTTCATGTCGACCAGTTTCTTGGCCGAGTCCTTGGTCCGGATGGAGATCGGCGCCCGCAGGTTCCAGCTCAGCCTCGTCCCAACGTCGTGGGTGACAGGCTGGTCAGGGGTGGCGCCCATGTGACAGGTGGAGCAGGTCGGCGCATCGGTGTAATCCTGGCCGGCCACCCATTTCTTTCGGTCCATGTTCAGCTTGTCCTTGAACGCCTTGTAGAGGATGCCGTGTTTGGACTCCTCATAGACCTCCTTCTGCGGATGGTCGGGACCCAGGTGGCACTTGCCGCAGGCTTCGGGTTGGCGCGCCTGCTCGATGCTGAAGCGGTGGCGGGTATGACAGGCAGTGCAGGACCCCTTGGAGCCGTCGGGATTGACCCGGCCGATGCCGGTATTGGGCCAGGTGGTCGGGTCGAGGGTGCCGTCTGGATTGACCTTGACGAGCGAGCCGTGGCACTGGCGGCAGCCGACCACCACCGCCGGGGCTCCGCCGACGGTCTGACCCAGCAGGCCGTCCTGGGAATTGAGGATATCGCCGGCCTGCGCATGGTGGCTGTGGGTGAACTCGTCCACCTCCTTGGCATGGCAACGGCTACAGTCCTTGGGCGAGACGATGACCGAGACGGTGAATCCGTAATGACTCATGGCGTCCGGCTCGCCTGGGTTGGCCTGGTGGCATTCATAGCAGCCGATCCCGGCCTTGAAGTGGGCGCTGTCCTGCCACTGGCTGACGATCCCCGGCGTGGAGCTGTGGCACTCCACGCAGGCCTGGGTTTCCTTGGAAATCTGCGCTTCCTTGGCCATTGCCGCCGGCACCAGGGCCAGGCAGAGAATGCCGGCCAGGATGGGCAGCCACCCGTTCTTTTTCATTCGTTGCCTCCTCAAGAAGTTGGTGGCCGCGGCACCGCGGCCGGGATGGACCGTTTTGCTGGAGGTCAAAATGAACTCCGACGAAAATTAGAAAATTTTCCTCGAACCCTACCAGGATTGTTTAAACATAAATTTGATGCAGGTCAAATTCCCCCAAATGGTATCGGGGGATATCCGGGTCTGGCAGGGTTTCAGCAGACAAGAGACTGCCGGATGACAGGATGAGCTGCGGCGGGGCCCGCAGGAGAGGAGAAGAGAGGAGGGAACTAGGCCGGGGAAAGCGCCTGGGTTTTGACAAATTCGCGGATCAGCTGCAGGTCCGCCAATCCCAAGTCGGTGAATTGAACCCCCACACCGCCCGGCAGCAACGGTTTTTGGGGAGCGGTGGCGCCATTTACCCAAGCCACCAGACCGTTGCAGCGGATCGGAATCGATCGCCCGGGCAGATGAAACTCCAGATAGAGGGGCGAGCCTTCCTCCAGCGGTTCGGCAGTCTCCAGAAACAGCCCGCCGGTACTCAGGTTGATGCTGAAATTGTCGAGCAGGTGTTCCATGGCATCGCCGTATTGCACCCGCAGCCTTGCCTCGATCCGCGGTGCATTGCGGGTCGCGATGTGCAAAAAACGGCGCGCCGTCTCCAGAAACTGGCTGCGGTTGATCGGCTTGAAGACGATCTCGTCGCAACCGGCCCGGCGGCAGCGTTCGATATCCTCTTCCCGGCCTCCCTGGGTCACCATGACCACGGGCGTGGTGCGCAGCTCGGGATCGGCTTTGATCCGCTGGCAGGCCTCCTCGCCGCCGAGCAGGGGCATATACAGATCCATGAAGACCAGATGCGGCCGTTCGGCCCGAACCATGTCGATGGCTTCCTGGCCGTTGCGGGCCACCAGCACGGCCAACCCTTCGCGACGGAAAAAGGTCTTCTCGAGCTCCAGAAAGAGATCGACATCGTCAACCAGCAGAACCTTCAGAGGGGTCATGGCAATCGTTCCTTCGTCAACCGCAGCACCTCGGCACGTCGCGAGTCATCGGCCCTTCTTTTCCTTGGCCATCAGCATACGTCGGGCATTGTTGGCCAGCACCTGGGAAACGTTACGGCTCTTGGCCAGTTGCTTGATATCCTTTTCGGTCAGAACGTTCATATAGCGCAGGGCCTTCGGCAGCGGCGTTTTGGGATGAAGGATCAGCGCCTTCTTGATTTCGTAGTTCTTGGTCCAGTCCTTGTTCAGGGTAATCAGGCGGATCAACTCGTCGTTGGCGCTCTTGTTCTTGGCCACGGTCAGCACCTCCCCGTCGGTTACCCGGGGGTTTTTCAGGACCGCGGACGAAACCAGCTTGTTGGCATCCTTGAGGAAAATGGTCCGCCATTCCTTGTCGCCGGACATGGCCATCTTGATCTTGTCCGCCACCCCGAATTCCAGGGCCTGCTGATACTTGGAGAGGTTGAGTTCCTCATCTTCGGCGGGCTCTCCTGCAGGTTCTTCTTCGGCATCCTCCCCAGCCGCTGCCAAGTCCGCAGATTCCCCCTGATCCGGGTCTTCCACCGTTGGTCCGGTTTCTTCAGCCGGTCCCGCGGGGGGCGCTTCCTCCTGCTCCGGATCCTGCCAGCCGAGGTGGAACTTGAGGGCCCGGTCGGTCCACGGATTGGCCAGCAGAGCCGCCACAACCTGCGGTGAGCCAGCCAGCCGCTGGTCGTTGTGCGCCACCAGGGACAGCACCTCGCCTTGGCCGCGTTCAGCAACATACACCAGGGTGTCCTCGGCAACTGCCGGGTTGGTCAACAACGGCTCCATGACAGCCAGTTCATCCAGCCGCTGCCTGGCAATGAAATTGAGGATTTGGGGATGAGCAGCCGGATCGGCCAGGACCGGGTTGAGAACCGGCGCCGGCACTCCCCGGCTCGTTACCAGGGCCCGGGAGCGGATCTCCGGGTCGTGATGGTGGCAGAGAAAGAAGAGGACGGTGACCAGATCTTTTCCGGAAAGGGGAAAGGCACCCTGAGCAGCTGACAACTGCAGCTCCCGGGGTGCATCTTTGCCGACGATCCGGGCCACGTCCGGGGTCACCTTGATCCGGACCGTCCTGTTGTCATTGCTCATACCGTTTCTGCCTAACGGCGCTTAACCACCGCCGCCTCGAGGCTGGCCGCCCGCGCCCTTGCCGCAGCCGTTTCAGCCTCCTTGCGATTGGCGAAATCACCGAAGGAGACGAGTTGCAGGGTTTCCTTGACCATCGCCGGCTCCTCCTCGACGCGGATTCCCTGGCTGTATAGATGGTCGGCGTAGCTCCGCGCCTGATCAAGTATCAGGTAGGAACCGGCATAGACTGTCGCCTGACCGTCATGGGTCAACACAAAGGAGTCGGGTGCGGCATTGGCCAGGGAGGTCAGCTTGGCTGCGGCTTCGGCAGGAGGATAAGTGCCGACCTTGAGCCTGGTCATTGCCACCTTGCGCTGAACCGGGGTATGCACCGGCTCGAAACCGAGTTTGCGTATTCCCTTTTCAACCTCGGCCAGGCTCGATGCCAGCAGGTAGGCGCCGGAGCGCAGAGTGAAATGTCCGGGAGATGCAGCGATGGCAACCGCCGATTTGGTCTGAGCGTGAGCCGTCGGCACGATTGCCGGTACCGGTGCGGTTTGGGGGGGGGTCGCCGGCGGAACCTTGACGGGCGAGACCGCGACGACCGGTTTGGCTGCCGCGGGCTTTGCCGGTGCCGGGGGCGCTGCAGACTTCATCGCTGCGGCCGATGGGTCCGCAGACGCCGTGACCTGTTTCTGTTCCGGCGCGGAGGCTGCGGGAGGCGCGGGTACGCTGACCGGCCGTTTCTGGGCCACGGCCGAGACCGGCAAAGCCGACTCGGGAACCCCGATGAATTGGTAGAATGCCGCGCCGCCGAGAACTACCAGCAGCAGCACCAGCAGCAGGATTCTCAGCAACGAGTTCTTCTTCACGGGTGGCAACTCGTCCTCGTCGGGCGCGTGCGGAAGCGGCACCTCGCGCGGCGCGGACTCTTCCTGCGCCTCGGCCTCCAGAAATGTTTCTTCTTCGAAGGTAAAATCCTCATTGTCCGCCATCAGCCGGACCCTCCTTGCATGGCAATGGTCGCTTAAGCTTCCTTGTTCCGCTCCGCCAGGATCTTCGCGGTCAGATGCGGTGGCACTTCCTCATAGTGGGAGAATTCCATGGTGAACAGTCCGCGATCGGAGGTCATGGAACGCAGTTCCGGGGCGTAGGAGAGGACCTCGGCCATCGGCACCTGGACGTTGATGACCTGGCTGTTGGCCTTGGGCTCGACCCCGAGCACCTTGCCGCGCCGGGAGTTCATGTCACCGATGACGTCGCCGATACAGTCGTCGGGAACGGTGATCTCCATGTCCATCACCGGCTCGAGCAGCACCGGACCGGCCTGTTCCATGGCCCGTTTGAAGCCCATCGAGCCGGCGATCTTGAAAGCCATCTCCGAGGAATCGACGCTGTGGTGGGAGCCGTCGAACAGGGTCGCCCGCACGTCGACCACCGGGAAGCTGCCGAGATGGCCATGGTGCATCGCCTCCTGGATCCCCTTGTCGACCGCGGGGATGTACTGGCGCGGCACCACCCCGCCGACGATCTTGTCGACGAACTCGTAGCCGGTGCCCCGTGGCAGCGGCTCGATTTTGATGGTGACATCAGCAAACTGGCCGCGGCCGCCGGACTGCTTCTTGTGCCGGTAGGCCTGCTCGATCCCCTTCTTGATTGTTTCGCGATAGGGAACCGTGGGCTCCTTGAGCTCGACCTCGGCGCCGAACTTGCGCTTGATCTTTTCCATTGCCACCTCGAGGTGGACCTGGCCCATCCCGGAAAGGATCAGCTCCTTGGTTTCCTCGTCGCGCTGCACCTGGAGGGTCGGGTCCTCCTCGGTCATCCGCTGCAGGGCGTTGTGGATCTTGTCCTCGTCGTTCTTGCTCTTGGCCTGCAGGGCAAAGGAGATGACCGGCTTGAGCGGCAGCGGGCTTTCGAAGATGATCGGCCGGGCGCCGTCGCAGAGGGTGTCGCCGGTGGCGGTGATCTTGAGCTTGGGGACGGCGACGATGTCGCCGGCCACCGCCTCGGCGACCGGCTTCTGCTTCTTCCCTTCCAGCTCGAAGATCTGGCCGATGCGCTCCATCGCCTCCCGGTTGGGATTGTAGACCGAACTGTCGGATTTCAGAATCCCGGAATAGACCCGGAACAGGGTGAGTTTGCCGGTGTAGGGGTCGCTGATGGTCTTGAAGACCATGGCCGAAAAGGGGGCCGTTTCCTCGGGCTGCCGCTCCTCCATCTCGCCGCTCTTGGGGTTGGTGCCGAGCTGCACCCCCTTGTCGAGGGGAGATGGCAGGCAGATGGTGATGTACTCGAGCAGCGAACGGACACCGATATTGGCGGTGGCGCTGCCGCAGAGCACCGGGGTGAAGGTCCCGGTCAGGGTTCCCTCGCGCAGGCCGCGCAGCAGCTCGGCATCGGTCAGGGTTTCGGTCTCCAGGTACTTTTCCATCAGTTCGTCGTCCGACTCGGCCGCTGCTTCGACCAAGAGCGCCCGCAGCCGCTGCGCTTCGTCGACGAGCTCGGCTGGAATCTCCTCCTCGCGGAAGGTCCCTTTCTCGTCGAACTCGAAAAAGCGGGCCTTCATCGCCACCAGATCGACGATGCCGCGAAACTCCTCTGCGGAGCCGATCGGCATGTTGACCAGCACCGCCCGGGTTCCCAGGCTCTTGCTCATGTCGTCGACCGCCTTGAGGAAATCGGCGCGCTCGCGGTCCATCTTGTTGACGAAGGCGATCCTCGGCACCTCGAACTCCTCGCACCACTCCCAGATCTTCTGGGTCTGGGCCTTGACGCCGGAGATGGCCGAAACGATCAGCACCGCGCCGCCGAGGACGCGCAGGCAGTTGCGGGTATCGTGCAGAAAGTTGGTGTAACCGGGGGTATCGACGATATGCAGGCTGTGCCCCTTCCACTCGCAGTGGTGGAGGCTGGAGCTGATGGTGATGTGGCGCTTGACCTCTTCCGGCTCGAAATCCATGGTGGAGGTACCGTCGTCGACCCGGCCGAGACGGTCGGTCATGCCGGTATTGAAGAGCATGGCCTCGACCAGGGAAGTCTTGCCCGCCCCGCCGTGGGCGACAATGCCAAGGTTCCGCAGCTTGCTGGTGTCGTACTTGCCCATGGTCACTCCTTTCATTCCATCGAAAAAGGAACTTCGGTGGTGCCGGACTACCCGAGAACCACGCCGGTCGGGTCCGTCCCGCCCACGCTATCGGATACAG
Source organism: uncultured delta proteobacterium (assembly GCA_963806685.1). Taxonomy (GTDB): domain Bacteria; phylum Desulfobacterota; class Desulfuromonadia; order Desulfuromonadales; family DDH964; genus DDH964. The sequence continues at coordinate 184,187 of CAWDZB010000003.1, read as the reverse complement.
CAGCGGACGGCGCCGGACGCTCCGAGCGATGCCAGTTATTTCCGCGAATTGGCGATGATCTTAGCATCCGCCCGCAGGCCTGTCAAAGGTCGGAGCGGTTACGCTGGTAGAGGATCAGCAGCCCCTCCAGAGTCAGATTCGGGTTGACTTCGTCGATGGTCTGCGAGGCTGGTGCCAGCAGCCCGGCCAGCCCGCCGGTGGCAATCACCAGCGGCTCTTCACGGGCCTCCTGACGCATCCGGGTGACGATGCCGTCGACCAGCCCGACGTAGCCGTAGAAGATTCCCGCCTGCATGCTGTTCACGGTGTTCTTGGCGATGATCAGCGGCGGACGCGTGATCTCCACCCGCGGCAGCTTGCTGGCCCGCTGGAAAAGGGCCTCGGCGGAGATCGCCAATCCGGGAGCAATGGCCCCCCCCAGGTACTCGCCGCGGGCGGAGATGTAATCGAAAGTGGTGGCAGTACCGAAATCGACGACGATCAAAGCGCGTTTTTTCTTTTCGAAGGCAGCCACGGCGTTGACGATGCGATCGGCGCCAACCTCCCGGGGGTTGTCGTAGTTGATCGGCATCCCGGTCTTGATCCCCGGCCCGACGATGTATGGCTTGCGCTTGACGTACTCCCGGCAGAGCCCTTCCAGGGTATTGAGCATCGGCGGCACGACACAGGAGATGATGACGTCCCCGATGTCGGTGAAATGAAGATCGGAAAGGCGGAACAGCTCGTGGATCAGCATCGCGTACTCGTCGACAGTCCGCGATTTGTCGGTGGTCACCCGCCAGTCGCGGACCAGGCGATCTTCGCGGTAGAGGCCGAGGACGGTATGGGTATTGCCGACATCGATAACTAGCAGCATGGTGTCATTCCGTAACGGGGGACGGGGACAGGTGACAGAAAAGGGTTACGAGGTTACCCGTTACCCGTCACCGCCGTTGCGACCGGGCGGACATCTCCGGCCAGAATCCGTTCGACCTGCCCAGCGCCGCAATCCAAAAGCAGAGCACCGTCGTCGTCAATGCCGGTGACCCTGCCGCGCACCACGCGTTGCTGGCAGTCGACCTCGACCTCGCGCCCCACCAGGCGGAAGAACCCCTCCCAGGCGCGCCGCAGCGGCTCGAATCCGGTGGTCAGGTATTCGCTGTAGAGAAGATCGAGATGCTGCAACAGCCGGCGGGCAAAGTCGCGACGCGCAATCGGGTGCCCGCTCTCCAGGCGCAGGGAGGTGGCGGGGTAGCGCAGCTCGGCAGGAAACTGTTCCGCGGTCATGTTCAGATTGACGCCGATGCCGAGGATGACATGGTGGATGCCCTCGGTCTCGGCGCGCATTTCATTAAGCAGTCCCGCCACCTTGCGGCCGCCGAGCAGGACGTCGTTGGGCCACTTCACCTCCGGCTGCATACCGGGCTCTTCGGCGATGGCCCGGGCCACCGCCACCGCGGAGAGGAAGGTCAGTTGCGGAGCGTCCCAGGGGAGGATCGGCGGTCGCAGCAATACCGAGAGATACAGGTTGACCCCGGCTGGCGAAGCCCAGTTCCGACCGAGCCGTCCCTTGCCCCGGGTCTGCTCCTCGGCGATCACCACCGTCCCTTCCGCGGCCCCTTGTTCGGCCAGTTCCGCAGCGCGCAGGTTGGTCGAGTCGGTGCTCGCCAGGAACACCATCTCCCGGCCGATCAGGCGGGTCTCCAGACCGGCCTGGAGTTCGGCAGCAATGAGGGTGTCTGGGGTGGCCAACAGCCGGTAGCCGCGGGAAGGGACCGCCTCGATCGTGTAACCGAGCTCGCGCAGGGCGCCGATCTGCTTCCAGACTGCGGTCCGGGAGACGCCGAGCACGGCGCTTAGTTCGGCGCCGGAGACGAAGTCCTGGCCGCGGCTGTGAAAGAGCTCCAGGATGGCTTCACGGGGGGCGGGTCGTTCCAAGCAGGGCTCCGGCACTCAGCGAAACAGCATCGAGATGTCGACGGCCCGGCTGGAATGGGTGAGGGCGCCGACCGAGATCAGGTTGACACCAGTTTCGGCAATGGCCCGTACCGTTTCGAGGTTGATGCCGCCGGAGGCCTCGGTCACCGCCCGGCCGGCGACAAAATCCACCGCCTGCCGTAGCTGTTCCAGATCCATGTTGTCGAGGAGGATGATATCGGCGCCGGCCGCCACCGCTTCGGCGACTTCCTCCTGGTTCTGGGTCTCGACCTCGATCTTCAGGGTGTGCGGAGCCCGGCCCCGGGCCCGTTCGAGGGCAACGGTGATGCCGCCGGCAGCGGCGATATGATTCTCCTTGATCAGCACCCCGTCGTAAAGCGAGGTGCGATGATTCTGCCCACCGCCCATGCGCACCGAATACTTGTCGAGGACGCGCAGACCGGGAGTGGTCTTGCGGGTATCGACGATCACCGCTCCGGTGCCGGCCACCGCCTGGACAAAGCGTGCGGTCTGGGTGGCCACCCCGCTCATGCGCTGCAACAGGTTGAGAGCAACCCGCTCCCCCTGGAGGAGGATGGCGGCCTCCCCCTTGATCCAGGCCAGCACTTCACCGCTTTTGACCTGCTGACCGTCGCTCATAAGGTTCTCGAAGGCGACCGTCGGGTCGAGGAGCTGGAAGACCTGGCGGACGACCTCGATGCCGGAGAGGACGAAATCCTCCTTGGCGACCAGTTCCGCTTGGCCGGGGGTCCCCGGGTCGACGGTGGCGCGGGTGGTGACATCCCCCAGGCCGATGTCCTCTTCCAGGGCATTGCGGATAATTCGTTCAATCTCAAACATTGCGCTCTCCGTGTAACATATTGAAAACGCCTTTTTAATATCACGGCTGATGGCGCATCCGCAACACAAAAGCCGGCAAAGGCGATCGGTCGCAGCCGACTCTTTACAAATCCGCTGGATGTGCTAAAAAAGCGGAGGATTTTTCTTTTCGTCGCCCCCCACCAAGGAGATTGCCGTGCGCTTGATCGCCCCGTTTATCATCGGCTGCCTGCTCCTGACGTTTGCCGGCTGTGTCAGCAAAAGCAAATTCGAAGAGAAGGCGGCCGAAGCCTCCCGCCTCGACCAGTCCCTGCAGCAGCTCACCGAGGAGCACCGCCAGCTCGGCGAAGAGGCTGCCCGGCTGCGCGATGCCAACGCCGACCAGCAGCAGCAGCTGGCTGCCTGCAACAACAAGGCGGCGGCCCTCGATGCCGATCTGCAGCGCTCCCGTGAGGATACCACCCGCCTCGAAGGGGTGCTCTCCGATCGCAATGCCCAAACCGGAGCGGCGATGGCTGACATGCGCCAGACCATCGACCGCCTCGAGGGGGAAAACCGCGACCTGAACGCCCAGGTGGAGAAGGAACGGATCGCCCGCCAGGCCCGAATCGCCAACCTCAAGAGCACCTACGACGAACTGGTTGGAAAGATGCAGAGCGAGATCAACCGCGGCGATGTGACGATTTCCGAGCTGCAGGGAAAACTCACCGTCAACATGGTGGAACGCATCCTCTTCGACTCCGGCAAGGCCGATGTCAAGACCGAAGGTCGGGAAGTGCTCAAGCGGGTCGGCGATATCCTCAAGGAACAGGTCGACAAGGAGGTCCGGGTCGAGGGACACACCGACAACGTGCCGATCAGCCCGCGCCTGCGGCAGACCTTCCCCAGCAACTGGGAGCTCTCCACCGCCCGGGCGGCTAACGTTGTCCACTTCCTTCAGGATCAGGTCGGCATTCCCGGTGAGCGGCTTTCGGTCTGCGGCTTCGGCCCCTACCGCCCCCTGGCCGACAATGCCGACGCCGCCGGCCGGTCCCAGAATCGCCGCATCCAGATCGACCTGGTGCCGCTGGAGCACCAGGTGGTCAAGCCGCTGGAGTAAGGGGGCCTGTGTCCGCAACCGGGACCATCGACGCCGCCTGGATCAACACTACCGTGGAGCGGTTCTGGGCCGAGGCGCCATCCGCCATAACTCACTCAAATGGAGAACGGCTGTGGGCAGCGCCCCGGGTCGGTTTTGCCCGCGGCGATGACCCGCTCTTTTCCCGCCTGAAGGACGACATCGGCGATTTCTATTGGACTCCAGAGGAGGCGTTTGCCCTCGCCTTTCCGAAACAGCCCCTGCCGGCCGCGCGCCTCAGTGTCATCAGCTACCTGCTGCCGCAGACCGCCGCCACCCGGGCCGGCCAGCGCCGGCAGACCCTGCAGCCGGCTAGGCGCTGGGCCCAGTCCCGCTATTTCGGCGAAATCTTCAACTGTGAGTTGCGCCTGCACCTGGCGGCGGCCCTGACCGCAGCGGGCTGCCCGGCAGTGGCCCCGGAACGGCTCCCCGGCTTCGACTACCGCAGGTCACAGCGCTTCGGTCTCGCCTCCAACTGGTCGGAGCGCCACACCGCCCACATTGCCGGCCTGGGCACCTTCGGCCTTTCCAACGGGCTGATTACCCCCCTGGGGAAAGCGGTGCGCTTCGGTTCGGTGGTGGCGGCCATTCAAATCCCCCCTACCCCTCGCCCCTACCGCGGTCATCAGGACTGGTGCCTGTGGCATGCCAAGGGAACCTGTGGCGCCTGCATCCGGCGCTGCCCGGCAGCGGCCATCAGCGAACAGGGGCATGACAAGGAATGCTGCCGCGCCTACATCCGCGAGGTCACCACGCCCTACGCCAGCAGCCACTACGACACCGGCGCCACTCCCTGCGGACTCTGCCAGGTCGGCATTCCCTGCGAGGCCCGCCGCCCCCTCTAACCCCACCCGGTCCGCCGCTGGAAAGCAGGGCCGCGGGCACTGTGTCGAGGCAGGCTTGCGCTGCTCACAACGCCCTGCTAAATTGGCGCCACCCTCGCTGTTTTTGCAGGGGAATCCCGATCCGCACAAAGGAGACAGACCATGAGCCAGACCCATCCCCAGGTCCGCCTGGAAACCTCGCAGGGGGAGATCCTCCTCGAACTCGACGCCACCAAGGCCCCGGAAACCGTGGCCAACTTCCTCGAATACGTGCGCGAAGGGCATTACGACGGCACCGTCTTTCACCGCGTCATCCCCGGCTTCATGATCCAGGGTGGCGGCATGACCGCGGACCTGAAACCTAAGAAAACCCGCTCGCCGATCAAGAACGAAGCGGCCAACGGCCTCCAGAACCTGCCCGGGACCGTCGCCATGGCCCGTACCCAGGTGGTCGATTCGGCCACCAGCCAGTTCTTCATCAACACCGCCGACAACGCCTTTCTCAACCATTCCGGCAGTAGCCCGGCGGCCTTCGGCTATGCGGTCTTCGGTACGGTGACCGCCGGGATGGAGACGGTCCGAACCATCGAGCAGGTAGCGACCGGCAGCCGGGCAATGCACCAGGATGTGCCGAAGGAGGCCGTTGTCATCCAGCGGGCCATCCTTCTCGACGACTGAATCCAGCAGGTATACAAGGCGGTCGCCGGTGGCCTATCTGGACCACCGGCGGCCCCTCCCGGAGTACCCCGGGCATCCTCAGCCCCTTGATTTTATGGTATAGTTGCCAAAATTTCGAGGGGTTGCAGTGTTGTCGAGGGAACTTCTGGACGGCCTGTTCCAGGTCTACTACTACATCAAGTTCTTTCCGTTTCGACGGGAACGGCAGGACCGGCGTCGGGCCGGGCCACTGCGGGGGTTTGTCGGCCTGCAGATCGACGGCCTCTCGGGGCCCCACCTGCGCCAAGCCCTGGAGCGAGGCTATCTGCCCAATCTGGCCCGGTTACTGCGCCGCAGCCACGCGCTGCGCGACTACCGAGCCGGCCTGCCCAGTACCACGCCGGCGGCGCAGGCCGCGATCTTTTACGGTATCGAGCGCGGGATTCCCGCCTTTCGCTGGTTCGAAAAAGATCGTGGTCAGCTGATCAGCTGCAACGATCCGGACCACGTCCAGTTATTCCGCGAACGGCTGTTGGCCAACCGGCCCGGGCTGTTGGCCGGTGGCTCCTCCTATTCGAACATTCTGGATGGCGACGCCGGGCGCAGCATCTTCACCGTCTCCTCCCCCCACCCACAGACCCTCTTCGGGCGCTTCGGCGGGCTGCGCTTTCTGCTGCTGATCCTGCTCCATCCCCTGCGCATCTGCCGCATGGGTGGTGCCACCATCCTCGAATATTTCACCAACCTCTACGACCGCTGGCAATTTCGCAGGCATCGCCCCTGGCGGCTCAACGAGGGGCTCTTCCCGTTCATCCGCATCTTCTGCAACGTGATCCTGCGCGAATTGCAGACCTTCGGCGTCATCGCCGATATCTACAGCGGGGTCCCCTACATCTACACCACCTACAGTGGCTACGACGAGCTGGCCCACCACTTCGGCCCGGCCTCGCCCCAGGCCTTGAAGAACCTCAAATACACCGACAAGCGCATCGGCGAGATCCTGCGCATGCTCCGCCATGCTCCCGGCGCGCACTATGAGCTGGTCATCCTCTCGGACCACGGCCAGACCCCCGGCTACCCCTTCCGCGACCGCTTCGGTGCCACCCTCGGCGAGGCGATCAGCGCCTTTCTGCGGGGAAAGGAGCAAGCTGCCGTTTCGGCCGGTCCCCTCGACTTCATGCGCATGCAGCTCGACTACCTTCAGGAGGAACTCGAGGCCCGGCCCGGCAGCTGGCGCCAACGGCTCTTCCGCCTGACCAAGAATGCCATCCAGCGGCGCATTCGCCAACTGGTCCCGGAAACGCTCAAGGTCGATCCGGAGGGGGGGGTGGTCGTCACCTATTCCAGTTCCCTGGCCCATCTCTACATCACCGGGGCACCGCAACGGTTGGCCCTGGAGGAGATCGAGACGCTGCAGCCCCTGCTGCTACGTTTTTTGACCCATCATCGGGGGATCGGCTTCGTCATGGCCCGCGGCCGGGATGGCCGGGTGTGGATTCTCCACCAGGGAGGACGCAGCGGCTGCGGCTGCGGTCAATGGCCTGCAGCCGCCGACATTGAATTCCTGCGCCCCTATGGGGAACCGGCCGAGCTGTGGCCGGAGCTGTGCCGTTTTGCCGCCGACGATGCCTGCGGCGACCTCATCCTGTTCGGCGCCTACGATGGAGAGCGGATTGTCTGTTTTGACGATCAGGTCGGCGGGCACGGTTCGGTGGGCGGCGAACAGCTCCAGCCCTTTTTGATCCTGCCGGCCGGCCACCCCCTGCTAAACCGCAAGGAATTGGCAGGGTACCTATTCCTCCACGACGAGCTCTTCGCTCCGCTGCGGGGTGCCGCGTCCTGAAGCGGTCCTTCGACGCACTACCCCTTGACCCCCAGCACATACTTGAGATAACGCCCCTCGGGGAAGCTCACCGGAAAGGGGAAATCGCCGGGCTGGCTGTGCAGGCCGATCACCCGCAGTTCGCAGTCGGCAGCAAGGGCTCCGCGGCGCAACTCCTTAAGGTAGTCGCCCACGTCGACTTTCTGGTGGTTGGAGGAGGTGATCAGCAGCCCCCCTGGGGGCAGCAGGCGAAGGGCCTGGGCCACCAGGGTTGCGGTGCCGCCGCGGGTGGTGAAGGTGCTCTTCGCGGTGGTGGAGAAGGAAGGCGGGTCCATAAGAACGACATCGAAGCGGCGCCCCGCAGCCAGCAGCTGCTCGAGAACCACAAAGCAGTCGCCGACCAGGAATTCATGCCGCCGCGGGTTGAGACGGTTGGCGCCGAAATTCTCCCGGGCCCAGTCAAGGTAGGCCGCAGAGGTATCGACGCTGGTCACCCGGCTGGCGCCGGCGGCCGCCGCGGCGACGGAAAACGCCCCGGTGTAGGCGAAAAGATTGAGGACGCTGCGCCCGGCGACCCTGCCCATGAAGTCGCGGCGGTTCTCTCGCTGGTCGAGGAACAGGCCGGTGTTGAGCCCTTCCTCCAACTCGACCAGAAAAGACAGGCCGTTCTCGCTCACCGGGATGCGCCCAGGCGCCGCCTGGCCGGCCAGCAGCTTCGCAAAGCGCTTGTCCGGGCCGGCGGAGGCCAGCTCGCGGGTCTGCTGCGGGCGCAGCTTTTCGTAGATGCCGGCCGGGGCGAGCAGCTTCTGCAGCGCGGTCACCACCAGCGGCAAGTGCGGCCGCCAGGCACGGGCAAAGAGCTGGATCATCAGCTGGTCGCGGTAGCGGTCAACGCTCAGACCCGGCAGGCCATCCCCTTCGCCGTTGACCAGGCGGTAAGTGTCAGTCTCCTCCAGGGAAAGGTGGCGCTCGCGCAGCTGCAGGGCGGCCCGCAGCCGATCTTCCACCCATGGACCATCCAGCCGGACCCGTCCGAAACCGAGGACCCGGGCGACGACTCGCTCGCCGGGATCGTGGAGGGCTGTCGCCAGGAGCTTTCCCTGTTCGTCGCAAAGCTCGATCAGGTCACCAGATTGCCCCCGGGGCCAGTGCCTGGTGTAGCGATCAGCGATTACCCAGGGGTGGCCGAATTCCAGCATACGGACCGTCTCCGGCCCGACTACGAATCGTTGTTGCGCCACGTTGCACCTCCGGCAGTTTGGCGGGGATTGTAACGGACTTGACCCGCGGTACCAAGGCAAAAGTCCTTGGGCGGCTCTTAACGCCCGTGCTAGACTTGGTTCCTTTTGCGGCAAGGAGGTGCGGTCATGGATCAGGAGAAGAAGAGCAGGGGGGAACAGGTCATCGAGCAGCTGATGGCACAGCTCGATCCGCAGTCGGAGCGTTACCGGGTGCTGGCGGTCGCCAGACGTTTCAAATCGACCTGGGTGGAACTGGGCGAACAGTTACTCAAGGTCAGCCGCCAGGAGCTGTTCCGCAGTTGGGGCTATGACACTTTTGCCGATTACTGCGCCAAGGAAGTGCGCGTCCGCCGGCCAACGGCGGAAAAGCTGACCCTGGCCTACCGTTACCTGGAACAGGAGGAGCCACAGCTTCTGGCCCGTAGTACGGAACTGAAACCCCTGCCCGACTACCGCTCCGTCGACCTGCTGCGCCAGGCCAGGGAGGAGCAGCACCTTCCCCCGGAGCAGTACGCCGAGCTGCGCAAGGCAGTGATCGACGACGAACGCAGCCATCCCACCGTCCTCAAGCGCTTCCGCGAAGCGGCCGCCACCCAACGCCCGGCGGAGGAAGAGGAGCGTCAGGCGCTGCAGGGTGCCCTGGCAGCGGCACGCCGGCTGTCCGTCGCCCTCAAGGCCCTACCCGAACTTCCATCGGAGCACGCCGATCCCGTCGTTCACTTGATCACCCTGCTCGAAGAGCGGCTGAAGGCCGGGGAAGAGGGCTGACAGGAATGGTTCCCCTCTCGATTCACAGCGGACACTTCACGGTACAGACGTTGAGCACCTGGCTGCGGCGGCTTTTGTCACGGTAGACGGCCAGTCCCTTGCAGCCCAGTTCATTCGCCAGCAAAAAGGCCTCCTCCACCTGTTCCACGGTCGCCGTTTCGGGGAAGTTGATGGTCTTGGAGACGGCGTTGTCGACGTATTTCTGAAAAGCCGCCTGCATTCTCACGTGCCATTCGGGGGGGGACCTCCCGGGCTGTGATGAAGACCTCTGGGTCAATCGCCACACCCGCCTCGAGCCGTTGCTGGTAGAGGGGGTGGACCTCCTGTAGCACGGTGCCGAGGACGTGGCGCTGGTATTCGAAGGAGAAAATCGGTTCAATGCCGCTGGAGACAACGGCTATCAGGCTCAGAGTGCCTGTCGGAGCGATGGTATTGATCGTGGTGGTGCGCACCGGGGCCCCACCGAAGAGTTGCCGGGAACTACCCGCAAAGGCGGGGAAGGGACCACGTTCAATGGCCAGTTCCTCCGAGGTGGCGAGCAACTCTTCGAAGCGTTCCGCCGCGGCGGCCACCGCGTTCGGGCCGCCGTACTTTTTTCGGCGACGGCCATCGCCCCTGCGACCCTTCGAAAGAGCTCCTCCGGAGTTTCTCTTAACCGGCCGTTTCGGTCTCTGCGCAGGTATCGTGCCTCAAGGGTCGTCAGCGCATTGCCGGTCAGCTTCGCAGTCATTTTCGTTCCCCCCTTCGTTAGGCTCCGCAGTACCAGCAAGCATAGCAAATCTATCGCCGATACAAGTCACAGCCCACCTGCCGACCGAGTTGCCATGGAGGAGGGGCGTCATCGGGTGGAAAGGGTCTTAGGCTGGCCTCCTCAGAACCATCGGCAGGGGGGTTAGGACGAGAACCGGCCCCTTACGCTTCCTCTTTGGCTTTCCCTCCGGCGCTCACAGCGGGGATGCTGCCGACATCACATTCTCCATAGAGTAGCGAATGTAACCCGGATCTGCCTGGTGGTGGTCGGGGACAACTCACCCCATGCACAGGAACGTCAAGCAAGAAAAGCCTCTCCTGCTTCTTCTCAAAGGTATCATTCCATGCTATTCTCCCGCCGTTTCTTTGACCATAAAATATGTTTTTCCGGGAAGTTAGACACCGTCATTCGGTTGTTCCTTGAGAAATCTGCTCGACCCTGATGGCAACCTGCGCATTTTGCCTTTCGGGTGCTATAATTCGACACGAATCAGGAGACAGCGATGAAGGAAGCGTTCAAGAACAAGGTTCGGGAGCAGTTTGGCCGGGCCGCAGAAAGCTATGTCAGGGATCGCGGTTTTGCCAAGGGCGATGATCTGACCGAAGCCGCCCACCTATTGCAGCCCACGGCCGAGGATACCTTGCTCGACGTCGCCTGCGGCGGCGGGCACACCGCCCTTTTCTTCGCTCCCTTGGTGCGCAGCGTGGTCGCCTCCGACCTGACTATGCAGATGCTGAAAAAGGCCCAGGAATATATCGCCGAAGAAGGCAAGGTCGAGAACGTCACCTTCCGCGAAGCCGACGCCGAGGACCTTCCCTTTCCCGCCGGCTCCTTCACCCTGTTGACCTGCCGCATCGCCCCTCACCATTTCCCGGACGTGCCGCGGGCTCTGGAGGAATTCCACCGCGTGCTGCGCCGCAAGGGGGGGCGGATGGTGATTATCGACACCTTGCTCCCCGATGATCCTGAAACCGCCGAATTCTACCAGGCGATGGAGAAGATGCGCGACCCGACCCACGTTCGAGCCTACACCAAGGACGAATGGACCCGGATGATCGAGGTGGCCGGGTTTGAGGTCGCTGCTACCCGGGTTTTTCCCAAGACCCACGAGTTCCAGGAATGGGCGCGGCGGGCCGGCTTGAGCCGTGAGGGGATTCAGGGCCTCAACCGCTTCTTCATCGAGGCTCCGGCCAAGATCCAGGACTACTTCCAGGTTGAGACCTTCGCCGGCGAAGTGGAGAGCTACACCGACCAGAAACTTTTACTCTTCGCCAACCGCATCGAGAAAAAATAGCCCCCTTCCGAGCAAGCGGACCGCCCGACCCTTCCCTCAACCACCGTCCTTCTTTGCCGCTCACAAAAAAATCGGGGATACCTTGCGGTATCCCCGATTACATTTTCCTGAATTCTTCTGTCTCCGCGGGGCGGAGGCGAAACTCTACTTGATGCCGGCGGCGTCTTCGAGCATCGCCGTAGTGAGCGACTTGGGACGCTCGATGCCGTAGCCCAGAGCGCGGTCCCAGGTGATGTTGGCAAGGCAGCCCAGAGCGCGGCCAATACCGAACAGCACGGTGTAGAACTCGTACTGGGTCACACCGTAGTACCACTGGATAACGCCGGACTGGGCATCGACGTTCGGCCAGGGGTTCTTGGCCTTGCCATGCTCGGTGAGGACACCCGGAGCAACTTCGAAGATCATCTTGACCAGCTGGAACAGCGGGTAGTCTTTGAGACCCGGAGTCTTCATGCAGAACTCGCGCTGCGAGGTGTAGCGCGGGTCGGTCTTGCGCAGCACAGCGTGGCCGTAGCCCGGGATAACCTGGCCGCTGTTAAGGGTCGCCCAGAGGGCTTCCTTGAGCTTCTCTTCGGTCGGGACCTCCCCGCCCAGTTGCTGCATGAAGTTCTGGGTCCAGCGCAGCACTTCCTCATTGGCGAGGCCGTGCAACGGACCGGCGAGGCCATTGAGGCCGGCGCTGTAGGCATAGTAGGCATCGGACAGGGCCGAGGCGACCAGGTGGGTCGTGTGGGCCGAGACGTTGCCGGACTCATGGTCGGAGTGGAGAACGAAGTACATGCGGGCAACATCGTCATAAGGAGCGGGGATGCCCATCATGCGAGCGAAGTTGCCGCCCATGTCGAGGTTCGGATCGGCCTCGATGTGGGTGTCGCCCATATATTTCATACGGTAGATGTAGGCGCCGATCGGCCCGAGTTTCGCCATCATGTTGTTGGCGTCCTCGAACATCTCTTCCCAGCAGGTCATCTTGTTGAACTTGCCGGAAGCATAGGTCTTGGCAAAGACCGAGTCGCGCTGCATGGCCAGAACGGCCGTGGAAAACATGGTCATCGGATGGGTATCGCGCGGCATGGCGCGCAGGACATCGATGACGTACTGGGGAACCTGGGACCGCTCCTTCCAGTCAGCGACGACTTCCAGGGTCTCTTCCATGGTCGGCACGTCGCCGGTCAGCAGCATCCACCAGAAGCCCTCGACAAAGGGATAATCGCTCCCCGGTACCTTCGGCAGGGCGGCAAAGGTTTCGGGAATGGTCTTGCCGCGGAAACGGATCCCTTCCATCGGATCGAGGTAGGAAATGTCGGTCACCAGGCACTTGATGCCGCGGGCGCCACCGATGGCCTGGGAGATGGTCACATCACCCAGCTTCACATCGCCGCATTCCTTGACCAGCTTGGTGGTGCGCGGACGGTGTGCGTCGATCTTCTTGCGCAGGACTTCTTTGAGTTTCGACATACTCTCTCTCCTTTGGAAATAAAATTGATGGGCGAAAGCCCATCCGGCCAATAACCTGAACATCCATACCGACCGGACCGGTTTCAGCATCGAAACCGTCCGGAAAACCAGCACCCAATAACATCAGAAATGAAAGAATGAAAAACCGGAGTTCACCGCAAACGGCCTGTCCCGAAAGGCGGACAAATCTTGGTGAAGACTCATTTTCCAAATATTGTTCTAACAACTCAAGAATGGAATGTCAAGTTGAATTTTGTATACAGTATCCCTTGTGAAGGGCGCTGCGGCAGCTTCGATTTTCCCCTTGCTTTATCAACGCCCCATGCTAAAATGCGTAAAATTTGTGCACCCCTGGAATGAAATGCAGATCGGTCGGCTCCAACTCACCAACAACATCGTCCTGGCCCCGATGGCCGGGATCACAGACCTCCCCTACCGTCTGGTCATGAAACACTTCGGCGCCGGTCTGGTCTTCACCGAAATGGTGAGCGCCAACGGCCTGATCCGGGCCGGTCGCCGAACCCGTGAACTGCTGCGCTCCGATCCGGCCGAACGTCCCCTCGGCGTGCAGCTCTTCGGCGACGACCCGGCGGTGCTCGCCGAGGCGGCACGGTTGATCGCGGATGCCGGGGAGTTGCTTGACATCAACCTTGGATGTCCGGTCAACAAGGTGGTGCGCTCCGGCGCCGGCAGCGCCCTGCTCCGCGACCCGCCGCGGATCGGCCGGATCGTGGCAGCGGTGGTCCGTGCCAGCGACTTGCCCCTGACGGTGAAGATCCGCTCCGGCTGGGATGCCCTCAGCGTCAATTTCCTGGAGGTCGGGCGGATCGCCGAGGCCGAGGGAGCGGCGGCCGTTTCCCTCCATCCCCGGACGCGGGCCCAGGGGTTCGGCGGCCATTCCGACTGGGGACAGATCACGGAACTCAAGGCCGCCCTGAAAATTCCGGTTCTTGGCAGCGGTGATATCTTCCAGGCCGAGGATGCCCTGAACATGCTGACTGCCACCGGCTGTGACGGGGTGCTGATCGGGCGTGGCGGCTACGGCAATCCCTGGCTGATCCGCGACATCCTCCAACTGCAGGCCGGAGGCCGTCCAATACCGCCGACGGCGCTGGAGCGGCTGGGGGTCGCCCAGGGGCACCTTGAGCGGTTTGCCGCCCTGTTCGGCGCCGCCAAGGCAGTGCGCGAGATGCGCAAACACCTCTGCTGGTACTCCCGGGGCCTGAGTGGCGCGGCGAGCTTTCGCACCCGGATCAATCACACGGGGACACTGGACGAGTTGCGAGCGGCACTCCAGGACTTTTTCACCGCTGTCGAGGAAACCAACCCGGCATGAGCGCCATTCACGCCAACGAAGATGCTCAGATCTATGCGCGGGTCGTCGACAATATCGACCGCGGGGTGGTGGCCATTGACCGTTCCGGGCGCATTGCGCTGTTCAATCCCGCAGTCCAGGCCTGCACCGGCCTCTCCGAACGGCAAAGCCTCGGTCGCCATTTCGAACAACTGTTTGCCGGCCAGGACAAGATTCTCTCCCTGATCCGTTCGGCGATGGAGATCGGCCGTTCGATCTCCGACGACGAAAACATCCACCTGCTGCGTCCCTCCGCCCCGCCCTTGCCGATCAGCGTTTCGGTCTCGCCGATCTACACCGGCAGCGGCGAGCGGGAGGGAGTGGTGCTGATCATCCGCGACCTGTCGCGGTTGCGGGAACTGGAAGAGGCGGTACGCCGCGCCGATCGCCTGTCGATGCTCGGCACCCTGGCCGCCGGTCTCGCCCACGAAATCAAAAACCCCCTGGGTGGCATCAAGGGGGCGGCCCAACTGCTGGCCATGGAGCTTGGCTCGGAAAGCCCGCTGCAGGAGTACACCGGGGTCATGGTCAAGGAGGTGGAGCGGGTCAACGGCATCATCGAGGAACTGATGGACCTGGCCCGTCCCCGCCCCCCCCAGCTCCAGGAAGTCAACATCGCCAAGGTCCTCGGTGACATCGTCCTCTTCCAGAAGGAAGCGCACCGCGGCAAAAAACTGGACTTCGTGCTTACTCTCGATCCGAGCATCCCGCCGATCCTTGGTGACGAGAACCTGCTTACCCGGCTGTTTCTGAACCTGATCAAGAACGCGGCCGAGGCGATCGACAACAAAGGCCGGGTGGAGATCACCAGCAAGGTGGCCTCGGATTACCACCTGCATAATCCCGGTCGCCGCCCCGTGCCTCTTATCGTCGTCGAGGTTCGCGACAATGGTCGCGGGATTTCGGCCGAGGATCTGGAAAAAATTTTTACGCCCTTCTACACTACCAAGAATCGCGGCAGTGGACTCGGCCTGGCCACCTGCCAGAAGATTGTCGACAGCCACCAGGGTTTTCTCCGTGTCGACAGTACCGTAGGCGAAGGAACAACGATCAGCGTCTCGCTCCCCTTCATCCGCTGAAAGGCGGGGAAGAACTGCTTTGCCGGCAGAACCCGGCACCAACCCCCAACACCAGGACGTCTTTGCCATGTCGATTCGCCGCATTCTGGTTGCCGATGATGAAGAAAGCATCCGCTGGGTCCTCTCCAAGTCCCTGACCAAACAAGGGTTTTCCGTCGATCTGGCGGCCAATGGCAGTGAGGCCCTGATGATGTTGCGCCAGCAACGCTACGATCTGGCGGTGCTCGACATCAAGATGCCCGGCACCTCCGGGCTCGATCTGCTCTCCCGCATCCACAGCGATTATCCGGAAATTCTGGTGGTGATCATGACCGCCGAATCGTCGATGAAGAATGCCGTCGAAGCGATGAAACGGGGCGCCTACGATTACATCACCAAGCCTTTCGATCTCGATGCCCTGGACGCCATTATCCTCAAGGCACGCAAGGCCTCGGAGGTTACCGACGAGGTTAAGCGTCTCAAGGAGGAAGTCCGCGATCATTACCAGGTCGACCGCAACATCATCGGCAAGAGCCGGGCGATGCAGGAGGTCTACAAGGTGCTCGGCAAGGTTGCCCCGGCCGACGTCACGGTACTGATCACCGGCGAGTCGGGGACCGGCAAGGAACTGGTGGCGAGAGCGATCCACTTCAACAGCCCGCGGCTGGGCAAACCGTTTCTCGCCCTGAACTGCGCCGCCATCCCGCGGGAGCTGTTGGAAAGCGAACTTTTCGGTTTCGAGAAGGGGGCCTTCACTGGGGCCGTGGAGCGCAAGACCGGCAAGTTCGAACAGGCCAACGGCGGCACCCTGTTTCTCGACGAGATCGGGGACATGCCCCTGGAGTTGCAGGCCAAGCTGCTGCGCGTGCTGCAGGAAAAGGAAATCACCCGTACCGGGGGGACCACGACGATCCCGGTCGACGTGCGCATCGTCGCCGCGACCAACCAGGAGCTCAAGGAGAAGGTTCGCAACCGCGAATTTCGCGAGGATCTTTTCTATCGCCTTAACGTCGTGCCGATCGAGCTCCCGCCGCTGCGTGAACGCCGCGAAGATATCCCGCTGCTGGTCGAGTTCTTCATCCAGCGCGCGGGGGAGGAACTTGGGGTCCCCGCCCGTGGCTGCACCGAAGAGGCGCTGCGCCTGCTCAAGGGCTACAGCTGGCCGGGGAACGTGCGCGAGTTGGAAAACTCCATCCAGCGCGCCGCCCTGCTCTCCCCCGACCAGGTTCTGACCCCGGATGATTTCCCCGGCCTGGTCGGTGGGGCGCAGCGCCGCGACAACGAGGGTTCGCTCGAAGCACTGATCGCCAACAAGCTGAATGCGTCATTGGCCCAGATGGACGTTCAGGAACTCGACGACCTCTACGACATGGTTCTCCAGCAGATGGAGCGGCCGCTGATTCGCATCGTTCTCGACAAGACCCGCGGCAACCAGGTCCGCGCAGCGGAAATCCTCGGCATCAACCGCAATACCCTGCGCAAAAAGATTCAGCTGCTGGGGATTGACCTGAAAAAGGACTAGCCCCCCCCTCCCCGCACCCCGTGCCATCCAGGCGGGACGAGATCGATGGTTCGACTCTTTACAGGGACATCCCTCCGGACCAAGCTCACTACGATCATGCTCGCCACCAGCGGCCTGGTCCTGCTGCTTTCGTCCTGCGCCTATATCTTCTCTGAAATCGCCTCTTTCCGTTACGGACTCATCAACAACACCACGGCGCTGGCCAAGGTCATCGGGGCCAACGGCCGTCTGGCGCTGATGTTTCACAACCGACAGACCGCGGAAGAAGCCCTTTCCTCCCTCGCCAACCAACCGGAAATTCGCCTCGCCTACATCTTCGACAAGGATCTCCAGCCCTTCGCCCGGTACAATCCGGACAACTCGCAGGGTACTGGGAAATCCCCGGCTCCGGTCAATCGCTCCTTAATCGTAACCGCGGCGGAGCAAAACCGGGAGGGTTCCCTGTTCACCAGCCGTTCCCTGGAAGTGGCGATGCCCATCCTGCTGGACGGTCAGCAGCAGGGCCTGGTGTACCTGCAGTCCGACCTGAGTGCGCTGCGAAGCTGGCTGTTGCGCTTCCTCCTGGGCTCCCTGCTGGTGATGGGGGTGGCCCTGGTTGTCGCCTACCTGGTCGCCTCCCGCCTGCAGGAATTGATTTCCCGACCGATTCTGCAGCTGGCCTCGACTATCAAGGCGGTTTCCGAAACCCAGGACTTCTCCCTCCGGGCCGTCGCCACCTCACGGGACGAAGTCGGCACCCTGGTGGCGGGGTTCAACGAAATGCTCAATCATATCGAGCAGCGCGACCAGACCCTGGAGAATTATCGACAGGGTCTGGAGTCCGAGGTCGCCCAGCGCACCGGGCAGCTACGTCACGCCAACCACCAGTTGCAACGGACCATCGCGGAACTCGACCGGGCACGGCAGCAGGCTGAAGATGCCAACCAGTCCAAATCGCGGTTCCTCGCCAACATGAGTCACGAAATCCGCACCCCGATGATCGGCGTGCTGGGTATGACCGAACAGCTGCTGCGGACACCCCTTTCCGACAACCAGCACAGCATGGCCCGCACCGTTCACAACTCGGGGGAAAGTCTGTTGGCGGTGCTCAACGATATCCTGGATTTTTCCAAGATCGAAGCGGGCAGGCTGGAACTGGAATGCGTCCCCTTCCAACTACAGGACGTCGTCGAGGATGTCCTCGATCTCTTCGGCGAAAATGCCTATGGCAAGGGGGTCGAGCTGATCGGCAGCCTCGACCCGGATTGCCCGAAAACCCTGCTTGGGGATCCGGGCCGGTTCCGGCAGATACTTCTCAACCTGGTCGGCAATGCGGTGAAATTCACCGACCGGGGGGAGGTGAGCGTTGCGATCAAAGCGCAGGGCCATGCCAACGGCGAGGTCCTGCTGCAGTGCACCGTCAGCGATACCGGCATCGGCATCGACCCGGCAGCGCAGAACCGGATTTTTGAGTCCTTTTCCCAAGGGGACGATTCGACCAGCCGACTTTACGGTGGTACCGGCCTCGGCCTCGCCATTGTCCGCCAGCTGGTCGCGCTGATGGGCGGCCAGGCATCGGTCACCAGTGTCCCCAACCAGGGATCCCGCTTCAACTTCACCGCCTGCCTTCAACTGCCCGAAGAATCTGCTCCGGCGACCCAGCAGCCGCCCCGGTTTGAAAGCGGGCGGGTGCTGGTTTGGGACGACCACGCCGGCACTCGAAAATTGCTCGCCGAGGAACTGGGGCGCCTGGGCCTGAATCCGGTCGCGGTCGCCACCGGCGACGAGGTTGGTTGCCTGCTCGCCGATACACCAGACGGCAACCCCTTCCAGTTTGCCCTGCTCGATCTGACCCTCTCCGCCCGGGACGCCAATATCCTTGCCAAACTGCGTCGCTCACCACTTCTCGCCGGTGCCCGGCAAATCCTCCTGCTCCCTCCTGCATCTCCAGCCGGGCTCGGGCACGCCGATACGCCACCGGAAGGGACCGGTATCCTCTTCAAACCGTTGCGCATGTCCATGCTTCCCAAGACTCTCCACGATGCTGAGAAGGCACCCGGAGATTCTGGAAGCGGCACCGGGGACTGCCTGCCGGATTCCCTTTCGGTCCCTGCATCACCGGAACTGCAACGTGGTCGAATCCTTGTTGCCGAGGACAACCTGACCACCCAGCGCCTGATCGGACTGATCCTGGAATCCCGCTATCTCCTGGAGGTGGTCGGCAACGGCCAGGATGCCCTGGCCCGCGCCGGGGCAGACCACTTCGACCTGATCCTCATGGACTGTCAGATGCCCGTAATGGACGGCTTTGCAACCACCCGCGCTCTCCGGGAGCGTAACGACCGGACCCCCATCATCGCCTTAACCGCGCATGCCCAACCTGAGGATGTGGAACGCTGTCTTTCCCAGGGGATGGACGATTACCTGAGTAAGCCGTTCAAGCAGAAACAGCTTCTGGACATGGTGGACAAATGGCTCAAGAGCTGAGCGGCCAACCAGCGGCCGTTTCCTCCCTCGCGTCCCCGCGCAAGTGGACGCTCACGATCCTGTTGGGGACCGGGGCCGGACTGTACCTGCTGCTGGTTGCGGCCGTGCTCTGGGCGCTGACCCATCACCCACCTGCCGCCCCCGCGCCGCGGATCGGCAGCGTGCATCGCCTGCCATCCAGGCGGCCCGGCATGCTGCGGCTGGCCATCAGCGGTACCGGCCTGACTACGGAGACCCGGGTATCTCTCAGCTTGGATTCCAGCGATCGGAAAGCCATCATCGCATCGCTGTCCACCTACGGCCAGCCGAGAGATCTGGCAATGGTCGGGGATTATGCCCTGATCGCCAATAGTTATCGCGGGATCCTGAGCGTGGATGTCGCCGACCCACGGCAACCCCGGATTGTCGGCACCCTGAATCTGCCTGGCATGTCCTGGCACCTGAGCAGGTCGGGAAACATGCTGTTGGTAGCCGCCCTGAAGGGCGGTGTTCACCTGGTCGACATCAGCAACCCTCGTCTCCCCCTCCTGGTGGGGACGATCGCCACCACCCAGCCGGCCATCGGTGCGGTGGCAGGCAAGGGGATTGCCTACGTTCTCACCACGGACCGCCGGCTGATGCTTTACGACCTCCGCAATCCTGCCTCCCCAGAACTTCTGGGCCAGCTTCCCCTCCGCGAATTCCCCCGGAATGGCACGCTGCTCGGCTCGCATCTCCTCCTCGACTGCGCCTCGGCAGGACTGGCGACAGTCGATGTCAGGGATCCCAGGCACCCTCGGCTCACCGCTCGGCTGGCCCTTCCAGGCATTGCCGAAAGCACGACGGTCGCCGGAAAGTTCGGTTACGTGGCGGCGCGCAATGGCGGTCTACAGGTTATCGATCTCGCCGATCCGGCTCGCCCAAGGCTCATTTCCAGCCTTTCCACTCCCGGGGCGGCCTATCAGGTTTCCATCGACGGCAACCTGGCCTATCTCGCCGATGGCGAAAGCGGACTGCTGGTCATCGACATCAGCAACCCTCGGCGACCGAGGCTGCTGCACGCGGTCGACAGCCCGGGATGTGACGTCGCCGTCGCTGTTCACGGGAAGGTCGCCCTGCTCACCGACGAGGTCAACGGGCTGGAATTGATTGACCTGACCGCCCTTTCGCCACTGCCAAAGATTCCCTTTACCTTCTCGGCCAAACTGAAAAAAATCTTGTTTCACGGCCCCCTGGCCCTGGTTGCGGCGGAGGAATCGGGGCTGCTGGTGCTGGACATGGGCCAGGTTGACGCTCCCCGCCTTATCGGCCAGGTCGACACGCCGGGGGACAGCCACGACCTCGTCACCCGCGGCCGACTGGTTTACCTCGCCGACGGTCCAGGCGGGGTGCAGATCGCGGACCTTGGCGACCCCCACAACCCGCAGTTGGTCGGCCATATCGACACTGCCGGCCGCATCACCGCCGTAGCGATCCTGAACGACCTGTTGCTTGTAGCCGATAACCCACACCGGCAGTTGCTGCTTTTTAATCTGGGAAACCCGCGGCAGCCGCGTCCGGGCGCCGTTCTGTCCCTTCCCGGCCAACCGAAGGGAATTTTTGCGGCCGACGGCAAGGCCTATATCGCCTGCGGCAAAGAAGGGCTGGTGGTGGTCGCCCTGACCGACCCCGAACATCCCCGCATCATCGGCCAGTGGCGCCCAGCCTGGCCCCAAAGAGACCTGCTTAACGGGAATCTCGACAAAGTCCTGGTGAAGGGACAGATCGCCTACCTCGCCCGCAGTGGGCAGGGACTCGAGGTGCTGGATGTCTCTACCCCGGAAAATCCCCGGCTGCTCGCCCATCGGGGCGGCATGAGGGTAGCTGCCGACCTGGCGGCCGGCAATAACCAACTCTACGTGGCGGACTTGCCCGAGGGGAAGATTGAAACCTTCGACATCAGTAATCCGAAACAACCCCTGGCGGTTGCGACCCTGCAGACTGCCGGCAAGGCGCGGGGAATAGCCTTTGCCAAGGATCGGATCTATGGGCTCAGCGGGCTGGTCGGCCTGGCGGTGCTGCCGAAACCGGAAATCAGCAAATCCACGGAGTGGTTCAGTGACCGGTCGCTGGTGGTGGAGTTGCCGGAGCCGCCCATTGCGGGCAACTACAGGGTGCGGGTTTTTAACGAGTGGGGTTTTGACGAACTGCCAGGGGATATTACGATCGGGGCGAAGGAGCCGGTTGCGGCAGCACTCCCTTCACAGGGGAGACGCCCCCTGCCCCAACGGGAAAGGGCCGCTCCCTAGAACGCGTATTCCGCTCCGGCCCAGAACTGGCGGCCGAGTTCGAAATCATTGTCGGCACTGCCGAGGTGGAGGCGGCGGTTGAAGACGTTGTAGACCTCCAGGGTCAGTTTCAGGGTTTGCCCCTGCCAGGGCGGACTCAACCAGGCCAGTTTCCAGTCGAAAACCGTGGCACTGGGGAACTTGATTTCGCCGTAGACCGGAAAGTCGATGCCGTCGATATTGATGTCGGAGCCGCTGTCCCCCAGAGCCCGGTAGCCGCTGCGGTAGCGGGTGACGTTGGTAAATTGAAAGCGCCGCGGGAGGTCGACGGAGTAGACGAGGTTTCCCACCCAGTTGCGGTTGAAGTCCTTCCGGGGCAGTTCGTCAATATGCAGCAACTCCCCCTCGAAATACACCAGGCCGGTCAAGTCATCGGCGCTCAGGGTGTCGTCGTAGGTCTCGTTGGTGGTTGTACTCTTCTGGTAGGATGCATTAATCACCAGTTCCTGGGAAGTCCATTTCCTCGCCCATTCCAGGCCGTAACTTTCATAATGGCTGCGGCCGTTGTTGTTGAGCCGGGCGAACCGCTGGGCTCCCGGATTCGCCGGATCGTAGGGATCGGTCTGCCGGGCGAATTCGTCGTAGCCGTTGCGATGAAGATAACGAAACTTGGCGGTTCCGCCTGCAACCTTCTGGTCCAGCCCTGCCACAATTTCGTCCTGGTAGGGCGTCTTCAGGCTGGAGTAACTGGTGGCCAGGGGCGGTATGGTGCTTGGCTTGAGCGTCCAGGGGCCCGGCGTGGTACCATTCAGGACCCGGGTTTCGGTTACTGCGGGAGGAATCGCTTCACGCAGCTTGTAGGTCAGCAGGGTCTGACCATAGTAGCGGTTCCAGCCGCCCACCAGGACGCTGGTCCCGGTACCGAACAGGTCGTAGCCCAATCCCAGCCGTGGCGCCAGGTCGGTATTCTCCATGAAATCGTCATAGGAGAAGCGCACCGCCGGCCGCACTTCCAGGCGGCCGAGGCGCTGGCGGTCTTCCAAATAGAGGGCCAGCTGGCTGATCGCGGCTGAAACCGATTCGGCGCTGTAAGAGTTGCGCCGGCTCAACCACTGTTCCCCATCCAGGCAGGCTGGATCGGCGGGGTCGCAGGTGACGGTGGAATCCAGCTTGGCCGTGGCGTAGTTGTAACTGGTCTCCCGCCTATCGAACTTGGCCCGGGTCTGGGCCCACTCCACCCCACCATTGAACTGATGGCCCCAGGGACCAACGTTGAGAAGATCGGAAAGCCAGTCGACCCCAAATTCGAGGGTGCGCTGGGTTTTGCGGATGTCGCCGAACCCCCCTTCCCGACTGGAGGAAAGGCCGACCTGACTTCCCCAATCCTTGCTCGGCGAGTTCGCCCAGTTGAAGAACTCAGCCGGCGCCTCCCGCGAGTTTTCACTGCGGCTCAGAGCGCCATGCAACTCCAAATGCCCCTGCCCGCGGCGCAGAAGGTACTTGCCGCTCAGGGAGGAACCGCCGCCGCGAATCACGTATCCGCTGCGTTGGGTGTCCTTGATAAAGTGGTCTCCCCGGTAGGGGCTGTGCAGTAACTCCAGGGTAAACTTCTGCGCAGGGGTTGGCCGGTGAACCAGTTTCAGCAGGTAGTTTTCAGTGCGGCGGCTCTGGTCCTCCAGGGCGCCGAACAGGTAGAGAGGGATCCTGGAATAGAGGGCGTTGTAGGCGGCCAGGAGGTCGGTCCGGGGTGCCAGGGGAATATCCACCTCCAGGCCGGCGTCATACTTGCGGAAGCGGGGCTGTTGCGTCTCGCTGTTGGAAGCCTCGAAAGCGGCGCGCTCGTCGTCGGCGATGTGGAAGTCGGTCCATTCGTGGCGGGTGGTTCGGCCGTAGGCAGCCAGGGCGAAGACCTCCTTCGGGTCCCGAATGCTGACGTCGACCACGCCGCCGGTAAATCCCCCGTAACGGGCCGGAACGTTGCTGTCGTAAACGGCCACTTCGTCGACCAGACGGGAGTTGAGAAAGACCGCCTGGGGATGGCCAGGCACGTCATTGGTAGCAGTGGGGCTGTCGGCGGTAGGGTCGAGCAGGCTGTTGTTGCCGATGCCGTCGATCCGGAAATTGTTCTGGTAAACCTTCCCTCCGGAAATCGACAGCAGGGACGGCCGGATTTCTCCGGCGGTTTTCGAGCTGTCGACCTGATCGCTGAACTGAACTCCGGGCAGCAATCGTAACAGGTCGCTGACATTGCCGTTCCCGGCGGGGAGGGTCTGGATGGTTTCGGCCTTCAGGACCGATTTTCCGGTAACAGGGTCGGCAGAAACGGCTGTATCATTTCCGGCCGGCGGGGCGACCACCTCGACCACGGGAAGTCGCGGCACCTCCTCCGTGGTGGTGGTTCCCCCTTCCTCTGCTGCCATCACGACTGACGGAAGCAGAACCAGGCCCAACAGAAATCCGGCCCGCAAAAACCGGCCAGAGGCCCCGCAACCACGCTTCCGAATGGCGAAAAAATAGGCCATTTTTAAAGTTTCCCCAGCAGAAATTGGACTTGGCCCGTCAGATTATGCAATCCGGGGACCAAGGAACGCCAAAACACCCCGGACCAAAAGGGTCTTTTCAGCGGTTGCTACCCCATGGGGCCAAAACCAATGATTTCTGCCCCTTACATCCCCCTACAATTTCGGGGATGGAGCACGACCGGCCAAGCTTGAAGTTCTCCACCTGGAGCACAGGGGGATTTCACCGGATTCGCCGGAAGTATTCATTCATTTGACCGGGTGCCCCCATCTGCCGTATAAACAATCGTTAGCGAGCTCTTCCCCCTGTAACCCGCTGGTATGCCCGTGAAGTTGTCCCCCTTGATCCTCTGCGCCGGTCTTTCGACCCTGGCCCACTTGAGCCTGCTGGGGGTAGACTTTAACCCTCCGCTTATCCCGACCTCCCGCCCGGTTCCCAGCCGGATGGAAATCGGCCTGGTCACCATGACCCGGCGGCCCGAATTCAGCCGCGCCCAGGCACCCGCTTCGGCCCCGGGCCACTCCGCGGAGCAGTATATCCCGTCTCCGGCGGCGGCCCATTGCCCGCCCGGGATTCCAGAACCGGTGGCGGCCTCCTTCGATGGAGAAATCTGCCGGCCGGCGCCGCGTCCGGCGCCGCCCCACCCACCCGTTCTTCCCAACCCGGGGCTGGATGCAGCCAAGGCGCACCGCAACCGAACCGGGACCGCTGCCGCTCTGCCTGTCCGAAGCGCAGCCCCCCTGTACGCAGATAATCCTCCCCCTGACTACCCCGACAAAGCCCGCCGCAACGGCTGGAGCGGCGAGGTGCTGGTGCGGGTGGTGGTGGCAACCGACGGCGGGGTCACGACCACCGACCTGGAGGCCTCCTCGGGCTACCCGGTCCTCGACGCTGCGGCCATTGCCGCGGTTCGCCGCTGGCGCTTCGTGCCCGCCCGAAAGGGGACCCGGGCAGTGGCCGGTGAAGCGCTGGTGCCGGTGCGCTTCCGACTCACCGGGTCAGCCGAGTGAGCCCGGCTGGAGGTCTCAGACCGTCCCGACCAGGATCCCCGCCGGCCCCGGCAGATCGAGCTGCAGGCGACGGATCTCCCGCACTCCGGCCCGCCCCATCAGGTCGCGCAGTTCCCCTTCCCGGTAGGCCTGCCCCTGTTCGGTGCCGAGCAGCATGTTCAGGGAGAAGAGGGCTGGGAAAAGTGGGCCGGGCTGCTGGTCGTCGAGCATGAACTCCTGGACCAGTATCGCCCCTCCAGGTTCGAGCGCCGCCACCGCGGCACCGAGAATCCGCTCACATCCCTGCGGACCTTCCCCGTGCAGGATCTGCGAAAGCCAGGCGACGTCGTAGCTGCCCGGGAGCGGATCGGTCAAAAAATTGCCGGCGGCAAAGGCGACCCGCTCCGCGAGACCGAAATCAGCGATGGTGCGCTCGGCAAACTGCCGCGAGGTCGGCAGATCGAAGACGGTGGCGGTCAGTTCGGGGTAGGCGCTGCAGAAATGGCAGGCATAGGTTCCCGGTCCCCCGCCCAGGTCGAGGAGCCGACGCCGCCCGGCAAGGTTGAGAAGAGGTGCAAGCTGGCCGGCCCGGGCCGAGGCGATATTGAACATCCCCATCAGGAATGCCTCCCGCCATTCTTCATCGCCAGTGGCGGAGTGCCCCCGGACCGGCCGGCCGCTGCGCACCGCCGCGGGCAGACTCGCCCAAGAGCTCATCAGGTGATGATGGTGGCGGATGATGTAGCCCTGGTAATCCGGGGAGGAACGATTCAGCCAGCGGGCCGCAGCGGGAGTAGCGGCATAGCCGTCCGGGCGCTGGTCCAGCAGGCCCATGGCCGCCAGGGCCTCGAGCAGCATGCCGAGCGCCCGGGGCTCGCACCCGCTCATGCGGGCCAGCGCAGCGGGCGTCAACGGCCCTGCCGCCAGCGGCGTAAAGAGGTCGAGTTCCACCCCGGCGTGCAGGGCACACGTCTGCCAGTAGTTGTCGGAGAGTTCCAGGAGCTGTTGCCGGCTCCAGCCGCGGTCGTCCATCGCTGCCTCCTTCCTGCGGATGGGGCGGGCCGGGCCAATAGGGCTCAGTTCCGCCGGTTGAGTTCCGATATCTGGGTATTGAGAGTGAAGAAGTCGTAGAGGTAGCCGACCCCGAAAAGTCCGGCGGTCAGCAGATAGAGCAGGCCGGTAGGCCATTTGCCGAGGTAGAAGCGATGCACGCCGAACAAGCCGAGGAAGGTCAGCAGCAGCCAGGCGAGGCTGTAGTCGATGGGACCGGCCACGTAGCGCAGGTCGGCCGCGCGGTCCATGCCGGGAATCAGGAAAAGGTCCACCAGCCAGCCGATGCCGAGCAGACCAAGGGTAAAAAACCAGAGGGCGCCGCTCAGCGGTTTGCCATAATAGAAGCGATGGGCTCCGGTAAAACCGAACAGCCAGAGCAGGTAGCCGAGGGTCTTGCTATGGGTATCGCGGGGGAAGGATTTCAAGGTTCAGGTCCTGCCGGGGAAAGGGGCTGCCCATGACCGGCGGCGATGTCGAAAAGATCCTCTGCGCGGCCATGACCCGCCGCCTGGTCATCGGCGACCACGGTCGCCTCCCCTGGCACCTGCCGGCGGAACTGCAGCTGTTCCGCGCCCTGACCTGGGGGCACAGCCTGATCATGGGCCGCTCGACCTTCGCCGCCATCGGCCGGCCGCTGCCCGGTCGCCGCAACGTGGTGCTCAGCCGCAGCCTGCCCTCCCGGCCGGGGATCGTCGTCTGCCGCAGCCTGGAAGAGGCCCTGGCCGCGGCGTCGACCGGGATGGAAAAGCTCTTCTTCATCGGTGGGGCACAGATCTATCGCCAGGCCCTGCCGCTGGCGGCGACGATGCACATCTCCTGGATTCACGGGGACTTCCCGGGCGAGGTCCGCTTCCCCCCTTCGATCCCCGTTCCTGGCAGGTGGTCACCGCCACCGAACATCCGGGATTCCGCCACGTCGTCTATCAGCGCCGGGATCGGCCCTGAACCGCCCCTCCCCAACCCGGTTCAGAAGTTGTCGTTGCGCCGGGTCTGGTTCTCGAAGCGGGTGTAGGTCCCGAGGAAGGTCAGGTTGACGGTGCCAATCGGACCGTTACGCTGCTTGCCGATGACGATCTCGGCATTCTTCTCGTGCCCCTTGTCGCAGGTCTTCTCTTTGCTTTTACAGGCCTCGCAGTAGACTGCCTCCCGATAGACGAACATGATCACGTCGGCATCCTGTTCGATGGCGCCCGATTCACGCAAATCGGCCATGATCGGGCGTTTGTCGGTGCGGTTCTCCAGCGAGCGGTTGAGCTGGGAGAGGGCGACGACCGGGACCGAAAGCTCCTTGGCCAACGCCTTGAGGGAGCGGGAGATCTCGGAGATTTCCTGCTGGCGGCTCTCGGGGTTGTGCCCCTGCATCAGCTGCAGGTAGTCTACGACGATCAGCCCGAGGTTGCGTTCCGCCTTGAGCCGCCGCGCCTTGGCACGCAGTTCCAGGACAGAGATCGCCGGGGTATCGTCGATGAAGATCGGCGCCTCGGTGAGCAGGCCGGCGCCGCTGGTCAGTTTCGGCCAGTCCGAATCGCCCAAATGGCCGGTACGCAGCCGCGAGGCATCGACCTTGGAGACCGAGCAGAGCAGGCGCTGCACCAGCTGCTCCTTGCTCATCTCGAGGGAAAAGATGATGGTCGGCACCGGTTCGCCGGCATGCACTGAGGCATGCTCGACCATATTCAGGGCAAAGGCGGTCTTGCCCATCGACGGCCGGCCGGCGACGATGACCAGGTCGCCCCCCTGCAGGCCAGCGGTCATCGTGTCGAGGTCATTGAAGCCGGTCGGCACGCCGGTGACCAGTTCCTTGCGGTCGTAGAGCTTCTCGATCGCCTTAAAGGTGTCCTTCATGATCTCGCGGGTGGAGAAGTAGGAGGGCCTGGTCTTCATCCCGGTGATCTCGAAGATCGACTTCTCCGCCCAGTCGAGGGTCTGTTCCACCTCGCCGCCGTCGTAGCCGCGGGTGGCAATCTCGGTGGCAACGTTGATCAGGTGCCGGCCGATAGCCTTCTCCTTGACCAGGCGCGAATAGTAGGCGATGTTGGCGGCGGTCGGGACGTAGTCGACCAGGGTTGCAAGGTAGGCGTTGCCGCCGACCTCCTCGAGTTCGCCGCGCTGTTGCAGGGCGGCGGTGAGGGTCACCAGGTCGGCCGGCTCACCCTTCTCGGTGAGATCAATAACGGCGTTGAAAATCTTGCGGTGGGATTCGCGGTAGAAGTCTTCGGGGCGCAGGATCTCCAGGGCCTTGTTGAGGGCCTCGTTTTCCAGCAGCACCCCGCCGAGGACGGACATCTCGGCTTCCAGGCTCTGCGGGGGGAGACGGTGGGCGCTCTCGACCATGGGGGGATCCCGGCAACAGGGGAGCGACCGGGGTCAGAGACCCCGGTCGTGGGTTGAACTAAGAAAGGGACAGTGAGCTGCGGTGCCGGCCTTACTCAGCGGCGACCACCGACACCTTGACCTCGGCCACCACCCCGGCCGGAAGCTTGACCGGAACCTGGTAGTCGCCCAGGGCCTTGATCGGCTCATCGAGCTGGATCTTCTTGCGGTCGATCTCGATCCCCGCCTCGGCCAGCTTGGCCCCGATCTCCATGCTGGTCACCGAGCCGAACAGCTTGCCCTCCTCGCCGGCACGGTGGGCCAGGACGCAGGAGACCTTCTCGATCTTGGCCTTGAACAATTCGGCCTCCTTGGTCAGCTTTTCCAGCTTGCGACCCATCTGCCGCTTCTGGTGCTCGAGTTCTTTCACGTTGCGGGTGCTCGCTTCGAGGGCCAAGCTGCGCGGCACCAGGTAATTGCGGGCATAGCCCGGCTTGACCTTGACCATGTCCCCGATCTTGCCGAGACCGTCCACGTTTTCCGTCAGGATAACCTTCATCGATGTCCTCCAAAAAAAGAGCTAGGTCTTTTTGATTCGCGGTTTTCTGAAATCCGCCCACAGGTCGAAAACACCGATGCCGGTCACGATCAGCGGCAGCGGGTTGAGCACCGTAATGAGCAGGTAGCCGACCGCCCGCAGCAGAGGTGAAATTCCCTTGCGGGCGAAGAAATAACTGACCACCGCCAGGCCCTGCAGAAAATAGATCGGCAACAGCACGGTAAGCAGGTTGAGAGCGACCGTCGCTACCAGCCCCCGCCCGAAGGCGAGTCCGAAACCGGCAGCGATCAGCGGCCAGATGAGCAGTTCGTTGGCCCGCCATTGGCGAAAGCCCGGCCCCGGAATCAGGTACCGGCCGCGGGACAGGGCCGAGAGCAGCAGCAGGGTCAGCATCTGCAGCAGTCCGCTGACCACGACCGCCAAGCCGGGATAGGCCCGCAGCAGAAACGCTCCGGTCCTTTTGGCCAGGGCACTGAACTCGGCCAGCTGATCCGGCGGCAGGTTGGCCGAACTATAAATCTTCATCGCCTGGTCGAGTTCCGACTTGACGTACCCGTCGACCAGGATGTGCAGCGAGGTCCCCTGCCAGGCCGCATAGCCGGCCAGAGTCGCGGCGGTAGCCGCGACAACTCCGAGAACAGTCCACATCACGGCGCGGTTCCAGGCGATGCCCCGCCGCAACAGACCGGGCAGGAGCAGCGAGCCGAGACCGAACTGCAGCAGGTAACTTCCCACCGCCGCCGGATCACCCCCTCCCCAGAGACCGAGGCAGGCGAGTGCCACCGCTCCGCCACCGACGGCCAATCCGCAGCGCATCACCACAAAGGCGACGGGCAGCGGCAGGAGCAGGTTGAGAAAGAGTCCGGCCGGACCGGCAAGTCCGGCCCCATACATCAGCAGCAGGGTACAACCTGCAGCTCCGAGCAAAAACAGCAGGCGTTGACCAAGGTTCATGATCAGGCCAAACTGCCGTTACGACTAGTCAATGGAATGGCCGGCCGTAAAGGGGAGCAGGGCAATATTGCGGGCCCGCTTGATGGCTTCGGTCACCTTGCGCTGATGCTCTGCGCAGTTGCCGGAGATCCGCCGTGGCACAATTTTGCCGCGCTCGGAAATGAAATAGCGCAGGGTACGAATTTCCTTGTACTCGATCTTCAGGGTCTTGTCGCCACAGAAGCGGCAGCCCTTGCGGCGGGAAAAACGCCGCCGCGGGGCGCCGGAACGGGCAGGACGGGTCGGTGCAGCCATATGTCAATCCTCCGTAATCTGGTTGTCGGTCGGGGTTATTCGGCGGCTTCTTCAGCAGCCTTTTCCGTGGTCTCCTGGCTTTCGCCGGCAGCTTCGGCCGCCGGGGCGGGTTCAGCCTGCAGACCTTTCTCCAGGTAAACGGTCTGGAACTTGATGATCGCATCGTCGATGCGCATCCGCCGCTCGAACTCGGCGATCACTGTGGAACCGGCGTCATAGGCAACCAGCACGTAACTCCCCCGGGTCTGTTTCTTCACCGGGTAGGCCAGCTTGCGGGTTCCCCATTCGTCGACCTTGAGAATTTCAGCCCCCTGGTCGGTGAGGACGCCCTTGAACTTCTCGACCGCAGCCGTGTAGGCCTCGCCGGAGAGGTCCGGGTGAACAATGAAAATCGTTTCGTAGGTACGCATTAACTAACCTCCTCGCGGGTTGTTAGCCCCGGCACCGGCCGGAGCAAGGAGAGCGAGCGAAACATTCGCCCGGTCAAAAGGAAATCTTGTTATTATCACACTACGATCGGGAATTCAACGACTTTCCGGTCAGACGTTGAAACGAAAATGCATGACGTCGCCATCGTGGACTACGTAGTCCTTGCCTTCCAGGCGCATCAGCCCCTTTTCCTTGGCTCCCGCCTCACCACCAGCCCGGATGAAGTCTTCATAGCCGATGACCTCGGCGCGGATAAAGCCCTTTTCGAAATCGGTGTGGATCACGCCGGCCGCCTGCGGAGCCCGCGCCCCGTCCGGGATGGTCCAGGCGCGGACCTCCTTGACCCCGGCGGTAAAGTAGGTGATCAGGCCGAGTAGTTTGTAGCCGGCGTGGATCATCCGGTCGAGACCGGCTTCGGCCAGACCCAGTTCGGCAAGAAACTCGGCCTTTTCGTCCTCGGGCAGCTCGGCGATCTCGGCCTCGATCTTGCCGCAGATGACGACCAGTTCCGCTCCTTCCGCGGCGGCATGTTCCCGCAGCCGGGCGACGAAGGGATGGGCACCGTCGAGGTCGTCTTCGGCGACGTTGGCCACGAAGAGAACCGGCCGGGCGGTGATCAGTTGCAGGTCGCGCAGCACTAACCCCTCTTCGACGTCGAGATCCGTCTTGCGGGCCGGAAACCCGGCATTGAGCACCTCCCGCACCTTGGTCAAAACTACCAGTTCCGCCTGCAGCTTCTTGTCGCCGCTCTTGGCCTGTTTTTCGGTGCGGGCGATGCGTTTTTCCACCGTCTCCAGATCGGCGAGGTTGAGTTCGGTCTGGATCACCTCGACATCGCGCAACGGGTCGACGCTGCCGTCGACATGGACCACGTTCTCGTCTTCGAAGCAGCGCACGATATGGGCGATTGCCTCGACCTGGCGGATGTGGCCGAGAAATTGGTTGCCGAGCCCCTCCCCCTTGCTGGCGCCCTTGACCAGGCCGGCGATGTCGACGAACTCCATGCTCGTCGGCAAGACCCGCTGCGGCTTGACGATCGTCGCCAGGGCATCGAGTCGCCGGTCCGGGACTGCCACCACGCCGATGTTGGGCTCGATGGTGCAGAAGGGATAGTTGGCCGACTCGGCACCGGCGCTGGTGATGGCGTTGAAAATAGTCGACTTGCCGACATTGGGCAAACCGACGATACCACATTTGAAGCCCATGGGAATTCCAGTTATTTATAGGGTGTATCAAGTCCCGGGTCCAAGGTTCCGGATCCCGGGATTGCGGACCCGCGACTCGGGACCCGGAATCCGGGACCTCCGGGTCAAAAAGAGCGATAGCCGGGGCGGGACCCCGGCTATCGCAGCTATGGCCAGATGGCTTGCGTCAACTCAGACGAGCAGCGGCGCGATGACCAGGGAGACGACGCTCATCAGCTTGATGAGGATGTTCATCGCCGGACCCGAGGTGTCCTTGAAGGGGTCGCCGACGGTATCGCCGACCACGGCCGCCTTGTGGGCATCGCCGCCCTTTTTCTCGCCGTCGAGTTCACCCTTTTCGATGAATTTCTTGGCATTGTCCCAGGCGCCGCCGGCATTGGCCATCATCAGCGCCAGGAGCACCCCGGCCAGGGTGGCGCCGGCGAGCATGCCGCCGAGGGCCTCTTTGCCAATCAGCAGACCGACCGCCACCGGGGCAATGACCGCCACCACGCCGGGCAGCACCATCTCCCGCAGCGCGGCACGAGCCGAGATGTCGACGCACTTCTCCGGCTCGGGTTTGACGCCGGGCTTGCCCTCGAGCAGGCCGGGGATCTCGCGGAACTGGCGGCGGATCTCGTCGACCATCTTGCCGGCGGCGCGGCCCACTGAGGTCATGGTCAATGCGCCGATGAAGAACGGCAGGGCGCCGCCGATCAGCAAGCCGATGACGACCCGCGGCTGGATCAGGTTGATGGTGTCAAGATGAACCGCGGTGGCGTAGGCGGAAAAGAGGGCCAGGGCGGTGAGGGCCGCAGAGCCGATGGCGAAGCCCTTGCCGACCGCGGCGGTGGTGTTGCCGATGGCGTCGAGGCCGTCGGTGATCTTTCGCACCTCGGGGCCGAGTCCTGCCATCTCGGAGATGCCGCCGGCGTTGTCGGCAATGGGGCCGTAGGCGTCGACGGTCATTGTCACGCCGACGGTGGCGAGCATGCCGACGGCGGCGATGCCGATACCGTAGAGGCCGGCGAAATGGTCAGCGACGAAAATACCGAGGCAGATAATCAGAACCGGCACGACGCAGCTCTCGAGGCCGACCGCCAGGCCATGGATAATGTTGGTCGCCGGGCCGGTTTTGGAGGCCTCGGCGATACGCGCAACCGGCGCCGAAGAAGTGTAGTACTCGGTCACCAGGCCGATGGCGATACCGGCCAGGGTACCGGCGAGAACCGCCCAGAAGACGCCGTTGCTGATGTCCATGGCGCGGGTGATGAAGAAGGTCGCGACCAGAAAACCGCCGGCGGCAACGAAGGTGGTGTAGCGCAGGGCCGCAGCCGGATCGATGCTCTTCAGAAATTTCATCGAGCCGACACCGATCAGCGAAAAGATCAGGCCGGCCATGGCCAGCACCAGCGGCAGCAGCATGGCGTTGGCGCGCACCGTCTCACCGCCGAGGGTCAGCAACTGCGCGTGGCTGGCGGTGGCGCCGATGGCGATGGTGGCGACAATGGAGCCGACATACGATTCGAAGATGTCGGCGCCCATGCCGGCGGTGTCGCCGACGCAGTCACCGACGTTGTCGGCGATGACCCCGGGGTTGCGGGGGTCATCCTCGGGAATGCCGGCTTCGACCTTGCCGACCAGGTCGGCACCGACGTCGGCCGCCTTGGTGTAGATGCCGCCGCCGACGCGGGCGAACAGGGCGATGGAGGAAGCGCCCATGGCAAAGCCGTTGATGTACTGGGCGGTCGTGGCGTCACCGCCGAAGACGATATAGGCGATACCGAGGCCGACCAGGCCGACCGAGGCGACTGACAGCCCCATGACCGCGCCGCCATTGAAGGAGACCATCAGCGCCTTGCCCTGGCCGCCTTCGCGGGCAGCCTCGGCGGTGCGGACGTTGGCATGGGTGGCGGCTTTCATGCCGATGAAGCCGCAGAGCATTGAGCAGAGCGCCCCACCGAGGAAGGCCAGGGCGGTATTGAAGCCGAGGCCGGGCGCCAGGATGATCAGGAAAAAGACCAGCACGATGAAGATCGCCAGCACCGAGTACTCGCGCTTGAGAAACGCCATGGCGCCGTTCCGGATCGCCTCGGCGATCTCCTTCATGGTGTCGTTGCCTTCCGGCTGGGCCTTGATGACGTTGTAGATCACGATAGCGATCACAAAGCCGATCACCCCCAGGATAGGTGCGTACATCTGCAGTTCCATGATGATTTCCTTCCCTCTCTTTCCCTTGGTTATGATTCGCGATGAGCAAGATCGCGGTTATTGAATTCGTTCATGGCCGCCGCCGCGCCCTGCCGCAGGATTGATTCCAGGGCCTGGCCGGCTCCATCCAGGAAGCCTTCGAGGGCGCTCCGTTCGGCGGCGGAAAAAGGGCTCAGTACGTAACCGGAAACATCCCCGCCCTGGGGTGGTCGCCCAACCCCGATCCGCAACCTGACAAACTCGGCGCTGCCGAGCACGCCACAGATGGAACGCAGACCATTGTGACCGCCGTGGCCGCCGCCGGCCTTGATCCGCAAGGCCCCGAAGGGGAGATCGATCTCATCGTGGACTACAATCAAATCCCCCGGTCCGATGCCGAGGGATTTGCATGCCGAGCCTACGCTGGTACCGCTGAGATTCATGAAGGTCTGGGGCTGCAGCAAGGTTGCCTCGACTCCCGCCACCCGGCCAACCCCGCACACCCCCTGATAGGCCTTCCGCTTAAGGGAAACCCCGTGGGCCGCGGCCAGCCGCTGGACAACCATGAAGCCGACATTGTGGCGGGTTGCCGCATAACGTTCCCCCGGATTACCGAGGCCGG
This sequence comes from uncultured delta proteobacterium, assembly GCA_963806685.1. Classification (GTDB taxonomy): domain Bacteria; phylum Desulfobacterota; class Desulfuromonadia; order Desulfuromonadales; family DDH964; genus DDH964. Next base: position 149,766 of record CAWDZB010000003.1, on the reverse strand, counting down.
CAACCAGCTTCATCGTTCGCGGTTCACTCCGCCTCGACCTCGGCTTCTTCTTCGCCGGCTTCCTCTTCCTCGGCCTTGTGGCCGGTGACGGTAATCACGGTGAAGTCGACCTCGTGGGGCACCTCGACGCCGTCAGGCAATACGATGTCGGAGATGTGCAGCACGTCACCGATGCCGAGGCTGGTCACGTCGACCTCGAGGGACCCGGGGATCGCCATCGGCAGGCAGGCGACTTCGATTTCGTGGCGGATCACCTGCAGGTTGCCGCCGAGTTTTTCACCCGCCGACTTGCCAACCGGATGCAGCGGCACCAGGACATGGACCTTCTTGGTCAGGTCGATGACCTGAAAATCGGCATGCAGCGGCTCCCGGCGAATGGAGTCGACCTGCAGATCCTTGAGGATGACCACCTTGCCGTCAACCGGCCCCTCGCCCGCGAGAGTGATCAGGGTGTTCCACCCGGCTTCGGTGGAAATCGCCTGCTGCAGGGCTTTGGGCTCGACATTGACGGCGCAGGGTTCCAGACCTTTGCCATAGACCACAGCGGGGACCAGCCCCTGACGACGGGCGACACGCGCCCCGCCCTTGCCGAGGTTGCCACGCAAGGAGACATTGAGATTCGATTGGGCCATATCTGTCCTCCATTCCACTTGCCAACCGGTCAGCCGGTCGCCAATCGTGGGTTCGAAAATCCGTTAAGTTGAAAACCGTCAGACGAAGAGCGAACTGACCGACTCATCGCTGTTGATACGTTTGATCGCCTCGGCAAGGAGTCCGGCAACCGACAGGGTACGCAGCTTCGGACAGCTCGCCAGCTTATCGGAAGACGGAATGGTGTTGGTGATCACCACCTCCCGCAGACAGCTGTCGTTGATCCGCTCCAGGGCCGGCCCGGAGAGGACCGCGTGAGTCGCACAGGCGAAGACCTCGCGGGCCCCCTGCTCTTTCAGAGCCTTGGCGGCCTGGCAGAGGGTGCCGGCAGTATCGATCATATCATCGATGATCAGACAGACCTGCCCGGCGACGTCACCAATGATGTGCATGACCTCGGAGACATTGGGGCCGCTGCGGCGCTTGTCGATGATCGCCAGGCCGGCATCGAGGCGTTTGGCAAAGGCGCGGGCCCGTTCGGTGCCGCCGGCATCGGGAGAAACGACCACTACCCGCTCCCGAATGTGATCCTTGATATCGGCGAGCATCACCGGCGCGGCATAAAGGTGGTCGACCGGGATATTGAAGAAACCCTGGATCTGGCCGGCATGGAGATCCATGGTCAGCACCCGGTCCGTCCCGGCGGTGGTGATCAGGTCGGCGACCAGCTTGCTGGTGATCGGGGTGCGCGGTGCGACCTTGCGATCCTGACGGGCATAGCCGAAATAGGGGATGACCGCGGTGATCCGTGCCGCCGAGGCGCGCTTCAGGGCATCGACCATGACCAGCAGTTCCATCAGGTTGTTGTTCGATGGCTCGCAGGTCGACTGGATCACATAAACGTCCCGGCCGCGGACATTCTCACCGATCTCCACCATAATTTCCCCGTCGGAGAAATTACGGACCTTGGCCTTGGCCAGGGGGACCCCAAGGCAGCTGCAGATCTCGCTGGCCAGCGAAACATTCGAGTTGCCCGAAAAAATCTTGATCTTGTCCACCACGACTCCTGGGTGTAGCACACGAAAAACTTGTAGGCCATGGAACGCCCATGACCTAACCTGAAGGGGGAGGTTCTGGAGTTTGCAGATTGCGTCCAACCCCTCCCGGGAACGCGAACCCCGCGAGGGCGATTCCTGCCTTTAAATGGCTGGGGCGCCAGGATTCGAACCTGGGAATGCCGGAATCAAAATCCGGTGCCTTGCCGCTTGGCGACGCCCCAAAATACCTGCCTATCCGCACCGAGCCGGGCCATCGTCCAGCGGCTCTACCAGGTAAACCCGCCAGCCGGTAACGTCCTGCAGCTCCTGTCGCGCCCGTTGCGCCGCGCCGTGGTCGACAAAAACCCCGAAAAGAGTAGGCCCGCTGCCGCTCATCAGCGCTCCCGCTGCCCCAAGATCCAGCAGGCGGGTCTTGATGGCGACCAGTTCCGGAAAACGGCCAACCGTCACCTTTTCCAGATCGTTGTGGAGCAGGCGCACGAGTTCCTCTGGCGTCTTGGGAAACTGGCGCAGTTTAGCCATATCGCCGGGGGGTGTCAACCCTAAATTTCCATAAACCCAGGCGGTGGAAACGGCCACCCCGGGGTTGACCAGCAGATAGGAAACCCGTGGCAGCGCAGGGACCGGCTCGAGAATTTCCCCGATACCGGCGGCCCAGGCCTGACGCTCGAAAACAAAGAACGGCACGTCGGCGCCGAGCTCCCGGCCCAGGTTCCGCAATTCCTCATTGGTGGCCCCCAAACCGAGCATCCGGTTGAGGCCGAGCAGTACCGCCCCCGCATCCGACGACCCGCCCCCGAGACCGGCAGCGACCGGAATCTGCTTGTCGATGGTGATCGACACCTGTCGCATCAGACCCGCCTTCTTCAGCAGCAGCCGGGCGGCACGGGCGGCGATATTTTCCTCCCCGGAGGCCAGCGCGACCCCTGCGCAATGGACCAATGTTTCCCGGGCCGGAGCCAGAGCGATCTCGACCCGATCGAAAAGGCTGACCCGCTGCATGAGCATCAGCAACTCATGATAGCCATCGGGGCGCTTGCCGAGGACATGGAGGCAGAGGTTGATCTTGGCCGGGGCCAGAAACACTTCCCGCATTGAAAACTCCCGAAAAAGCTGCCCTTGCCGGATATCGGCACAGCCGGATGGATATCATCAAAAACCCGGCGGCAATTGTCAAGAACTTCCCCGGCGACGGAGCTCTGGATTCCCTGCCCAGCTTTTATATTCAACCCAACTGACCGCCTGGCCGGAAGGGCCCTGCGGGCCAGGATCGAGGGGATGGCCAATATTGGCCAGATAGGGCCAATTTCCAACCGGCCAAACGACGGGAAGTTTTCTGCTGGAAACCTGCAACACCCTGAGATCGTTGATTTTGAGGAATTTCCGAGAATCTCGAAAACGGTATTTTATTCATGGCATCGTCTTTGCGTATCCCAGGCCTTACCGGAAAGTAAAATACCGTTCCATTTTATCCATTCAACTCTCTCCACAAACTACCGACGATTCTTGAACCATCCCGGGAAACCAACCCCGGCGTCGGGCTGAAACGGATTCCAGAGTTACCGCGGGGCCAGCAGGCAAGGACCGGCCACAAGAGACACCGGCGTGGATGGGAAAAACCCCTAATTTCAGGACGGGAAGCAAATCATGTTTGAAAAACTCGACCGCTACCTCGAAATCTTCAGTACCGCGGTGATGACCGTGACCATGTCCATGGCGACACTGGTGGCCTTCGTCAACGTGGTGCTGCGCTACTGCTTCAACATGTCGCTGACCTGGGCGGGAGAGGCGACCTCCTACCTCTTCATCTGGTCCGCCCTGTTTGGCGCCGCCTACGGCTTCAAGATCGGCATGCATCTCGGGGTGACCATCCTCATCCAGAAACTCAAACCGCGGGTCGCCAAGTGGGTCCTCTCCTTCAGCCTGACCATCATCCTCGGCTACCTGATCTGCCTGATCTTCTGGGGCTATGACTTCGTGGTCTTCAACCACATGATGGGGATGGTTTCCGTCGACCTGGAAATCTCCTACTGGATCATCTACCTCTGCGTACCGATCGCGATGTCGATCGCCTCCTACCAGGTCTTGCTCAAACTGATCAAGACCCTGAAGGTCCCCGGCGATGAATTCAGCTACGACATGGTCATGAAGGAGCATCAATAACAATGGCTACCCTACTTCTCTTCGTCTTCCTCTTCGGCCTGCTCCTCATCGGGGTGCCAATCGCTGTCGCCCTGGGCCTGTCGACCACGGCCATCCTGCTGCTCTTCACCGACCAGCCGACCCTGGTCATCGCCCAGCAGATGTTCACTTCGCTGGATAAGTTCGCCCTGATGGCGATCCCGCTCTTCGTTCTCGCCGGCAATTTTCTCTCTCAGGGCGGGGCAGCGAAGCGCATCATCCGCTTCGCCCGCTCCCTGGTCGGCCACCTTCCCGGCGGCCTGCCGATGTCGGCGATCTTCGCCTGCATCATCTTCGCCGCGGTCAGTGGCTCCTCGCCGGCCACGGTGGCGGCCATCGGCTCGATCATGATGGGCGCTATCAAGGAGGACGGCTACAGCAGTGCCTTTTCCGTTGGTTCCATTGTTTGTTCCGGTTCGCTGGGCATCCTCATCCCACCGTCGATCGTTCTCATCGTCTACGGCGTCACCGTCGATCAGTCGATTGGCCGTCTGTTCATGGCCGGTGTGATTCCGGGAATTTTCCTCGGCGGCGTCCTGATGCTGGTGACCTATCTCGCCGCCCGGCGCGCCGGATTCCGCAAGACCCAGCGCGCTTCCGGCAAGGAAATCTGGGATTCCTTCAAGGATGCGTCCTGGGGACTGGCGGTCGTCGTCATTATCATCGGCGGCATCTACGGTGGGCTCTTCACCCCGACCGAGGCGGCTGCGGTCTCTGCCGTTTACGGTTTCTTCGTCGTCAAGTTCATCTACAAGGACCTCTCCTGGAAACAGATTCCCGAGGTCATCAAGGCCTCCGCCTCGACCGCGGCGATGATCATGTTCATCATCGCCAACGCCATGGTCTTCGCCTACCTGCTGACCATTCAGCAGATTCCCCAGGACCTGGCCGGCCTGATCACCGGCATGCACCTCAACAAGTACATGTTCCTGGTCTTCGTCAACCTGCTGCTGCTGTTGGCCGGCAATTTCATGGAGCCGTCGAGCCTGATCATGATCATCGCCCCGCTGATCTTCCCGGTGGCGATGCAGCTCGGCATCGACCCGATCCATCTTGGGGTCATCGTCACCGTCAACATGGAGATCGGCATGCTCACCCCGCCGGTCGGCCTCAATCTGTTCGTCGCCAGTGGCATCTCGGGTCTGAGCCTGGGTGAGGTGGTCAAGGCTTCCCTCCCCTGGTTCTTCGCCCTGCTGATCGGGCTCATAATTCTGACCTATATCCCGGCCATTTCCCTGTGGCTGCCGAACCTGATGTACGGCAGCTAGGGGAACGGCCCCGATCGAACCATCAAACACGGGCGTATATTCATGCCGGCCGGTCAAAAGAAGCACCAGCCGGTAGCGCCCCCCAACCGTTAGGAGGACAAAAGTATGCGCAAGGTCGGTTTTCTCGCAGGTCTGTTGATCGCAGCGCTGGTGGCGGCCCCCGCCTTCGCCAGCCCCATCGTCATCAAGTTCAGCCACGTCGTTGCCGTCGACACCCCCAAAGGCCAGGCCGCCGAGTACTTTAAAAAGCTGGTCGAGGAACGCTCCAACGGCGAAATCAAGGTCGAGGTCTATCCCAACTCGTCCCTCTTCGACGACAAGGATGTCATGACCCCGCTGATGACCAACGCCGTGCAGATGGCGGCGCCGAGCTTTTCCAAGTTCACCAAGTTCGCCCCCTCGCTGCAGTTGGTCGACCTGCCGTTCCTGTTCAACGACGCCGACCATCTTCACCGGGTGCTCGAAGGCCCGGTCGGCCAGAAGATGCTCGCCACCGTCGGGCAAAAAGGGTTGGTCGGACTGGCGTTCTGGGATAACGGCTTCAAGGAGCTTTCCGCCAACAAGCCACTGTTGACCCCGGCCGACGCCGAAGGCCTGAAATTCCGCATCATGTCGTCCAAGGTGCTCGAGGCCCAGTTCAAGGCGGTCGACGCCAATCCCCAGGTGCTCCCCTTCTCGGAAGTTTACAGCGCCCTGCAGCAGGGGGTGGTCGACGCCTGCGAGAACCCGCTCTCCAACTTCTACACCAAAAAGTTCTACGAGGTGCAGTCGGACCTGACCCTCTCCAACCACGGCTACCTCGGCTACCTGGTGGTCACCAACAAGATCTTCTGGAACAAGCTCAATGACCAGCAAAGAGCCCTGATCACCCAGGCGATGAAGGAAGCGACTAAGTACGGTGACGATCTCGCCCTGAAGATGGACAAGGAATATCTGGCCAAGGTCGAGGCCTCGGGCAAGACCACCGTCCACGAACTGACCCCGGAGCAGCGCAAGGCGTGGCAGGCCAAGATGATGACCATTTATCCCAAGTTCTACGACGTCATCGGCAAGGACCTGATCGACGAAGCCATTGCTGCCGGGAAATAATCCCAATCGTGCACAGAAAGACGAAAGGGAGGCATGGCGCCTCCCTTTCGTCTTTTTCCCTGACAGCTGCCTCCCGGCGGGGCGGTAAGCAGCGAAACTTCAACTAGGGAGTTTCAACACGTTACGTTTGCGAGGAGTTTGTCATGCTGCCGAACTACAAAGATATCCTGGTCGCCACCGACCTCACCCCCAATGCCGTCCAGGCCTTCAAGCATGCCGTGATGATGGCCCGCCGCAACAAAGCCAACATTCACCTGCTGCACGTGGTGCCTGAGGTCGATCCCTCCATGCGTAGCTACATCTCGGCCATGATGCTCAAGGGGAGCCTGGATAAATTCGACACCCAGCACGAGGAGGAGGCCCGCCAGGAGATCCGGGAGCGCCTGAAAAAGTTCGCCGAGGACGAGCTGGCCGACCACCCGGAGGACCTGGAACGGGTGACCTCCGTCGATGTCCTGCACGGCAATCCCGTCGCCAGAATCCTGCAGACCGCCGACCGTCTGCAGATCGACGTCATCGTCATGGGGACCCATGGCAAGGGCGCCATGGAGTACTCCTTTCTGGGCAGCGTCGCCGAGAAGGTCCTGCGCAAAACCCGGCGCCCGGTCTTCATCGTTCCCCTCCCCTGAGGTGGCACACCATCCAGCGGCACCTATGGTGTCGCGCCCGCTATCTTCGCAAAGCCTTCCTGAACCCAGGGAAACGACTGCCCGGGCGGCATCCCCACCGAGAGTGGAGGCGTTGCCCGGGCCAGATGTAACCATTGCAGACGGTTGTCGGAGTTCTTTCAGCCGTGCCGCTATGGACCTGAAGCCATCGGGATTGGCGTGGGTTTGGTTAGGCTTTCCGCATCCGGAAAGCCCGCCGCTTTCCGGCACCGTGGTCGTTGACACCGGAGCAGCAAAAAGAAAAGGCAACCCTCCGGGCTGCCTTTAATCCTTCGTTTGGTAGCTTGTTCAGCCGCCGATGCCAAAATGGTGACTGGCAATATAAGCAATCGCCGGCCACGCCACGAGAACGGCCGTCACTAACGCCACGATCCCCGCTGCCAGCAACAAGACCAACACCCAGCTGCCTGCCGCCAGGTCGTAAAGCTTCCCTCCCCAATGGGCTTCCTGAAGTTTCCGTGCCATGGCCTCTTCCCCCTTTCCTGGTTTCTTTGCCAACAACCTCATAACACATTATTACCTGTTTTTAATCAAAATGAAATAACTTTTTTATTCGCTCTCTGCCACGGCTCGTTGCACCTCAATCCACGTCTCGCCCGAAGTTATGAAATTCCTCGAGATTGCTGAATCCCCCCCAGGCCAAAAATTCGTTTGGGGCATTGATAAAATCGCGGGCCTGGCGCAGTTCCTCGGCTTCCCGACACTCCAGGGCACCGATCCGGCGCAGCAGGGAAGCGTTTTCCGGATTGGTCTCCTGCGCTGCGGCGCCGAGGAAGAGTTGACAGACCTGTTCCTCGTAACCAGCCGCGAGATCGAACGCCTCGACATCGGAATTGACCCGGGCGGCCGTCAACACTTGGGTCAGTTCGGTCATTTCCTTGCCAAGGCGCTCCGGCGCGACGACTTCAAGCCCCGCCGAGGCTCCCAATCCGGTACGCAATTCATCTATTTTGGCTGCCAGCGCCAGTTCATCGTCGGCCCCGCCGTCGAGAATGCGTTTCACGCCTGGCCGGTCTGAATTCTTGGCGCCGGAGAGAGGTTTCCTCGCCGCAGCCTTCCACGCTTTGGGCAAATTCGAATATGGTCATGATACTGTTCCTTTCCTGTACCCGCCTCGTTGGCGAGGAAAAAAGCACATGAAAACCATACCTTGACCATGGTTTCAATCTCGATCAGGGCCTTTGCCCCTGTCTTGACAGGGCAGTCGCCAACCCAGCCGGCTGCGCTAGAATTAGGGAAAGCGCAGCGACGATGCTTGCGAGAGCGGCAAAAACATCCTGCAGGGCAAATTGTCAGGTGTAAAAAGGAGGAGCGTGATGGGAAGTTGTCTGAAAGGAAAGACGGAGAGCAAAGCCAAACCGGGAAACTTTCGCTGCGAGAAGTGCGGAGCGGTGACCTCCAAGAAGGACCATGCCTGCAAGCCGAAAAAGATCAAGGGGAAGGAAAAACCGAAGAAGTCCTGATCTCGGTCAGGGTTCCGGCCAGCGGCGAGGAAAACGGGCGAAGAACCGCGTTCCCTGTGCTGCGGTGGAAGTGAACCCAACCCGACCACCGAGGTAATCTTCGCTGAGCAGGCGCATGCTGTAGGTTCCCAGCCCGCGCCCCGCACCGCGGGTCGAGAAGGAGCGCTGGAAGATCTGCAGCCGCGCCGGATCGGGAATCGTCCCGGGATTGTGCACCCAGAACTCCACCTCTCCCTCGGCCTCCCGACTGCCCACGGTGACCGCTCCGCCCAGCGGGGTCGCCTCAAGAGCATTCTTCACCATGTTGCCGAGCACCCGGCCGAGGAGCGTTGCATCACTGATCAGGATACCCCCGTCGGCGCTGGCATCCCGGCGCAGTTCCCGCTCTCGGCAGACCTCGTGGAAGCGGTAGATTCCGCAGACCTGTTCGACCAGGCTGCCGGCCGCTACCGCTTCAGGATTGGGCTGCAGGTCCCGGTTCTCCGCCGCGGCCAGGGTCCGCTGGGCGAGGATTTCGTCGATGACCCGCTCCGCGGTCTCGCGAATACGGGTGACCAGCGGCGCCGGATTCTCCAGGTTCGGTTCGAGAAGGACCTCGGAGAACCCGCGAATCCCCCCGACGAGATTGAGGACGTCATGGAAAAACAGTCGCTCCAGCGCCTGGCGCCGTTTTTCATGGCTGATATCGGTGATCGAGAAGATGGTGAAGGATTCCTCCCGGTATTGCAGGGGCGTCGCCCAGACCCGCAGGTCGAGGGCCTCGACCTGTTCCCCCCGCTGGCGGGAGAGGTGACATTCCCGCACCTCGCGGGAACCGTCAAGGCTTCCCAGCACGGCGTCGAGCATGCCGCAGGCCTGGCAGTTTTCGGCGCCGCCGCAGCCCTCGGCAGTCCGTTCGGAGTGAACGCAACGCATAGCTTCTCCGGGACGCAGGCCAAGCAGGGAACAGTCATTGCCGCCGCCCACCAGTTCGAAAAGGGTGGAGTTGGCATAGATGATCTGTCGTCGGGAGTTGAGGATCAGCAGGAGGTTGGGAACGGCATCGAGGAGGTGCCGGGTGATGAACCCGTCGGAAAAATAATCAGCCTGGCGCTGTAACTCGGTCTCACCGAGCCGCTTGGCGCGGTCAGTTGGCGCTGACGACATGACGTAACCCTCCCCGGGCAGGAATTTCGGCGCACAGCTGCACCGCCGATATTTGAGCACAACCGGGGAGGGAAGACAAGAGGGGGGCAACAGAATCGGATTCTCAGCTGAAGAGGTTTCCCCGGGCGGCAAAGGGGAATTAAAGTCGGCGGGTCTCGTCCCGCCGGACGAGTTACTTATCTGATTCGGCTCAGAAAACTAACCAAAAGAGCCCGGGCTGCCGCCGGCATGGGGCCGCAACGGGCGGAGCTTGCGAACTTCCCTTGCTGTGGCAGGGGGCGGCGCCCCTTCGTTTGCTCCATCTGCGGAAGGTGGTGGTTGTTCCGGCATGCTGCGAGGCTCTTTGCAAACGCCGGCGCTACCAGGTTTTAACCCCCTAATGCCTCTCACTGCGCAGAACCAGGAGGGATGGCCGCAGGCAGACCGAGATCCGCGATCGGCGACGCGACCGTCGCCACGAAGCGTCGGCGGATTCGGTTGCCGGCGAGGGAGATCCTGGGCACCAAAACCTCCCGACCGCATGCCCCCCGCAGGGGAAGGCGTTTTTTACTTACTTTTTGTCGCCGCCTGGACAAAAAGTGAGGCGCCTGGCGGGGCGCGTCCCGCCGGTTTGGGTGGGTCGCCCAGGCAGGGGAAATCTTACGCCGAGGACCAGTCAATCCCCCTTTCAAAAGGAGGGTCTCGGAACGGACTGAGAGTGGAACTTAAATCAGGGTTCTATTTGTTGACAACAGGGGGAGGGGGCGGAGGCTGGCAAGGGTTGGGTTACTTGCCATTTTCCTTGTCGTTCTCCTTGGCCGCAACAAAACTTTTCACGGTCTCGGCCAGCTTTCGCAGCCGGGCATCCACGAGATAATTGACGGAACCTTCGGGCCAGGAGCCATCCTCACCGCGCTGTCCGGCCGGGACCCCGGTGAGAATCTCGATCCCCTCGTCGATCGTCCCGATGGCCCAGACGTGGAATTGGCCGGTGGCCACCGCTTCGCGCACCCCCGTCTTGAGCATCAGGTTGCGGACGTTCTGGACCGGGATCACCACCCCCTGCTCCCCATTCAGCCCCCGCATCTGGCAGAGGGTGAAAAATCCCTCGATCTTCTCGTTGACGCCGCCGATCGGCTGCACCTGGCCACGCTGGTTGACCGAGCCGGTAACGGCGACCCCCTGGCGCAATGGCACCCCGGAGAGGGCCGAGAGCAGTGCGTAGAGTTCCGCCGAGGAGGCGCTGTCCCCCTCGATGCCGCCGTAGGACTGCTCGAAGCAGATCGATGCCGCCAGCGACAACGGCTTGTCCTGGGCGAAACGGTCGCCGAGAAAACCGGTGAGGATCAGGACCCCCTTGTCATGGATCGGACCGGAAAGTTTGGCCTCCCGCTCGATATTGACCACCCCCCCCTTGCCGAGGTAGGTGCGCACGGTCACCCGGGACGGCTTGCCGAAGGAGTAGTCCCCCATCAGGTAGACCGACAGGCCGTTGATCTGCCCGACCACCGCGCCTTCGGTATCGACCAGCAGCGTCCCCTCCTCGATTAGCTCCTGGATCCGCTCTTCGACCTTATTGGAGCGGTAAACCTTGGCCTCGATGGCCAGCTCGACGTGCTCGGCGCCGACCCGGTCCCGCTCCTCGCGGCTGGCGTAGAAAGCAGCCTCCCGCAGCAGGTCGGCGATGTCCAGGAAGCGCGAAGAGAGCTTCCCCTTGTCCTCGATCAGGCGTACCGAGTATTCGAGCACTCGCGCCACCCCTTCGCGATCGAAGGGGAGGATTTTTTCCTCTTCGCACTTGGAGGCGATGAAACGGGCATATTGCTGGATGTTCTCCCAGGTGTTCATCATCATCCGGTCGAAATCGGCCTTGACCTTGAAGAATTTGCGGAAATCCTGGTCGTACTGGTAAAGGAGATAGTAGAGGAGTGGCGTGCCGATAAGGACGATCTTGCAGTCGAGGGGGATCGGTTCCGGCTTCAGGGAAACCGTCGCCAGCAGCCGAAACTGCTCAGCCATGTCCTCGATCTTGATCTCGTGGTTGCGGATGCAGCGCTTGAGGGCCTCGTAGGAGAAGAGGTTGATCAGCACCTCGCGGCAGTCGAGAATCAGGTAGCCGCCGATCGCCCGGTGCAGGGCGCCGGACTTGATCATGGTGAAGTTGGTGCTGGCGTTCCCCATCTGGATGATGTGCTCGATACGCCCGAAGAGGTTGAAGTAGGTCGGATTGGCCTCGTAGATGACCGGCGCCCCCTTGAGATCGTGGTTGTCGACGAAGAGATTGACCAGGTAGCGTTCGAAGGAGGGTTCCTGACTGCCACTGCGCAGCCCGGGGATGGAAATCTGCGGGCCCTGGTTGGGGCGGAACTCCTCGAGGCGCTCCACCAGGTCCTTCTTGCAGGCCGCGAAGTGTTCCAGAACCGGAGTGAAGTCGGCGAATTTATCCTCGAGGTCATCGAAGAGGTGGCCGATGGCGAAGAGCATCACCTCCTTTTCCATCGCGGCAATCGCCTCGCGCATCTCCTTTTCCCGGTCGCGGGCCTTGCGCAGTACCTCGTTGAGCCGCTCCTGCAGCACTTCCCCTTTCTTGTCGAGGGTTTTGCGCTCCTCTTCGGGGAGTTCATCGTATTCCTGCTGGGAAACCGGCTCGCCGTTGCGGGTCGGGACCAGCACCAGACCGCTGACGCTGCGCTGGAGCAGAAAGCCTTCAGTGTTGGCCTGCTCCTCCAGGTGCTTAAACAGCTGCTTGTTCTTCTCCTGGTACTCGGCGGTGATGCGGCTCTTCTGCTGCTCGTAGTCCTTGCTCTCGAAGACCTTGGGGATCGCCTCTGCCAGCCGGGCCACCAGCTGTTCGACGTCTTTCTGCAGGTCGCGGCCGCGGCCGGCGGGAAGTTGCAGGGCGCGCGGCCGGCTGGCATCGACAAAGGAGTGGACATAACACCAGTCGGCAGGGATCGGCTCGTCCCCGGCCCGCCCCCGCACCAGTTTGCGAATCGTCGAACTGCGGCCGGTCCCGGGCTCGCCGAGGACGAAGATATTGAAGTTGTCGTCCTTGAAGGAGAGCCCGAACTCGATGGCGGTTACCGCCCGGTCCTGGCCGATGGTCCCCTCCAGGCATTTCAGCTCGGCGGTGGTCTCGAATTCGAACTGGGCCGGGTCGCAGCGCCAGGTCAGCTCCTCCGGGGGTATCCGGCAATTGTCGTTCACGTCACTTCGACTCCACGGAGGCATCGCCGGTGATGAGGACCACCGGCGCCTCGAGGTAGCTTTTCAGGGTGCCCAGAAACTCGGCGGCATCGGCACCGTCAATGGCCCGGTGGTCGGCCGAGAGAGTGAGGCGCAGGATCGGCGCGATGGTCGTCTCGCAATGCTCGTCGACCACCAGTTCACCGCGGGCGGTGCCGACCGCCAGCACCGCCACCTGCGGAGGGGTGATGATGGCACTGAACGATTCGACCCCGAGCATCCCCATGTTGGAGATGGTAAAGGTGCCCTCCTCCATGTCCTGCTGCGAAAGTTTCCCCTGGTGGGCCCGTTCGGCCAGTGACTGGCTGCGCCGGCTGATCTCCCGCAAGGCCAAGCCGGCACAGTCCTTCACCACCGGGTTGTAGAGGCCGCGATCGGTGGCCACCGCCAGGGCGATATTGATCGCCGCCTGCTCCACCGCCTCGCCGTCGACGAAATGGCTGTTGACCCACGGATGTTCCTGCAGCGAGCGGGCGGTGGCGGCGAGAATGAAATCGTTGATACTGACCTTCAGGTCCTTGCGAAAACGGATCACGTCGGTCATGTCGACGGCGACCGTGACGTAGAAATGGGGGATGGTTTCCCAGGCTTCGACCATCTTGCGCGCCACGATGCGGCGGATCTTGACCGACTTGCCGGAAGCGCCCCCCCCTTTTGCGGTCGGAGCGGCAGGCTTGGCGGCCTGCTGCCGCTCCGAACCGACCGCCTGTTCGACGTCACCGACCAGGATGCGCCCCCCCGGTCCGCTGCCGCGCACCCCGGAGAGATCGATCCCTTTCTCTTTTGCCAGGCGCCTTGCCGCCGGCGACGCGGCCGGTTCGCGGCCGCCCGGCCGTTGTTCCGTCTCGGCAGCAACTTCGGCCCTGGCGGCCGGTTCCGGCATGGGCTCGGCAGCTTTAGCTTCCGCTTTGCCAGCCTTGGCCTCGGGTTTTTCTGCCTTGGCTTCAGATTTGGCAGCCTTGGGCTTCGGTTTGGCCTCCGGCGGCTCAGCGGAAGCCGTTTCGGGCTCAGGCTCAAGTTGCTTGGATTTCTTCTTCCCGCCCTCGGCAGCAGGCTCTTCATCGAGAACCGCAATCACCGTACCGACCGCCACCGTCTCCCCTTCCTCGACCTTGAGTGCGGTAACCGTCCCGTCCTCGAAGGCCTCCATCTCCATCGCCGCCTTGTCCGTTTCCACCTCGGCGATGATGTCGCCGCGCGCGACCCGGTCCCCCTCGGCCACGTGCCACTTGAGGATCGTCCCCTCCTCCATGGTGTCGCTCAACTTCGGCATGGTGATTTCAGTCGCCATCTGGTCGTTTTCTCCTCGCTCCGGTACCGGAAATCAATCGTTGCAGTTGAAGGGCCTGGAAAAGTGAAGGATCAGAAGAGTTCCCTGACCCGCGCCGCCACCCGCGCCGCATCGGGGATCGCGGACTGTTCCAATTGCTTGTTGTAGGGCATCGGCACGTCGGCACCGCCGACCCGCAGCACCGGGGCGTCGAGGTCGTCGAAGGCCTGTTCCATGATCCGCGCCGCGATCTCCCCTCCCCAGCCGAAGGAGAGCCACGACTCCTCGACGGTCACCACCCGCCCCGTCTTGCGCACCGATTCAAGGACCGTGGCCATGTCGAGGGGATTGAGGCCGCGCAGGTCGACGACCTCGGCCTCGATGCCTTCCCCGGCAAGCTGCTCGGCCGCCTCCAGGCAGACATAGACCATCCGCGACAGGGTCACCAGGGTGACGTCCTTCCCCGAGCGCTTGACGTCGGCAACGCCGAGGGGCAGCAGATGCTCCCCTTGGGGGACCTCCCCCTTGACGCCGTAGAGCCCCTCGTGTTCGAGAAACATCACCGGGTCGTCGCTGCGGATGGCGCTCTTGAGCAGCCCCTTGGCATCGGCCGGCACCGACGGGATCACCACCCGCAGGCCCGGGCAGTGGGCGAAGAGGGCCTCCAGCGAATGGCTGTGCTGGGCGCCGAGCTGATGGCCGCCGCCCCCCGGGGCGCGGATGGTCAGCGGCACCTTCACCTGGCCGCCGAACATGTAGCGGGCCACCGCGGCATGGTTGAAAATCTGGTCCATGGCGACAATGGCGAAGTTGACGGTCATCAACTCGGCGATCGGCCGCAGTCCAGCCATGGCCGCCCCGCAGGCAAGGCCGACGATGCCGGCCTCGGATATTGGGGTGTCGAGGACCCGCTTGTCGCCGAACTTGGCCAGCAGGCCGCGGGTGACCTTGAAGGAACCCTCGTAGAGACCGACATCCTCGCCGAGGATGAAGATCGCCGGATCGCGCGCCATCTCCTCGTGCAGGGCCTGGTTGAGGGCTTCCCGGCAGGTGATTTCCATCGCAAACTCCAGGCAAGCTGTAAACAAGCTACGCTTGTAGGTGAAAGGAATCAGGTCCAAGGGTTCAGGATATTCTGACACCTGATTCCTGACTCCTGTGGTCGGTCGGCTAGGCGTCGACGTAGACGCCGTTCCACAACTCTTCGGGATCGGGATCGGGGCTCTGTTCGGCGAATTCGATCGCTGCGGCGATCAACTCCCGCTCGGCTGCGTTCATGGCTCCGATCTGTTCCCGGTCGGCGTAGCCTTCGGCGACCAGGTAGTCGGCGAAGTTGGGGATCGGATCGCGCTCCTGCCAGATCTTCTTCTCCTGCTCGCTGCGGTAGGTCCCCGGGTCGGAGATCGAATGGCCCCGGAAGCGATAGGTGATCGCCTCGATGTAGGTCGGACCGCCACCTTCCCGGGCCTGCTGCACCGCCTTGCGCACCGTCTCGTAGACCGCCAGCACATCCATGCCGTCAACCTTCATGCCGGGGGTTTCGTAGGCACAGCTCTTCTTGTAGAGCTGGTCGACGGAGCTGGCGCGGGCCACGCTGGTGCCGATGCCGTAGCCGTTGTTCTCGCAGACGAAGACCACCGGAACCTGGTAGAGCGCAGCCATGTTCATCGCCTCGTGGAAGACCCCCTGGTTGGTCGCGCCGTCGCCGAACAGGCAGACCACCACATCGTCCGACTCCCGGTAGAGGATCGCGTAGCCGACCCCGACCGCCAGCGGCAGGTGGCCGCCGACGATGCCATAGCCGCCCATGAAGCGCAGCCCTTCGTCGAACATGTGCATCGAACCGCCCTTCCCCTTGCTGACCCCGGTCGCCTTGCCGAAGAGCTCGGCCATGACGTGGCGCGGTTCGGCCCCCTTGGCGATGATCAGGCCGTGCTCGCGGTAGGCGCTGACCATGTAGTCATCGTGATGCATGGCGTGGGCGACCCCGACCCCGACCGCCTCCTGGCCGCTGTAAAGGTGCAGGAAACCGCCCATCTTGCCCTGGCTGTAGAGTTTGGGGCAGGACTCCTCAAACTCGCGAATGCGGACCATGTCGCGGTACATGTCAAGCAATTCCCGGGCTTCGAGCAGCTCCCGGGCTTTCTTGGTTTTCATTGGCAGCTCCTTGGTGGTCGCCTGCGGCGGCGCTTCCCTGAAAGCTTAGCAACCCCGCCCGGCTTGGCAAGAGCCGGGGCCCGACTCATCGCCGTTGCCGGCAGCGGATTTCGGCAACAGCGACACCGGATGCAATCGCCACCGGTCGTAAACGTTTTCAGGGGGATGCCGGCATTCAGAATTTGCAATCCGGCCCGGCTCCGGTAAACTGCCGCGAGGTGCCGATTCTCCCAAGGAGGCTGTGCAAGGATGTCGTTTCTTTTTTCGTACCGGAGGCGGCTCTGGATGCTTTTCTGGATGGTGGTCCTGTTCCCCGCCATCCAGTTCATTCCCTACGGCCATGACCACGATAATCCGCCCGTCGTCCAGGAGCCGTCCTGGGACAGCCGCCAGACCCGTGACCTGGCCAAAAATGCCTGCTTCGACTGCCACAGCAACGAAACCCTCTGGCCCTGGTATGCCAACATGGCACCGGTGTCCTGGCTGGTCTACACCGATGTTCGCCACGGCCGCCGCCACCTCAATTTTTCCGACTGGCGCCAGGGACAGCGCGAGGGAGAGAACCCCAAGAAGCTGCGCGAAGCGATCGCCGAGGGGGAGATGCCGCCCCTCCAGTACCGGCTGCTGCATCCCGAAGCGCGGCTGACGGCAAGCCAGAAGCAGCAGCTGGTCGAGGGGCTGGTCATCACTGCCAACGACAGCAATGGCATGGCCCGCAAGTAAAACGGGCGCCCTGCCCCTTCAAAAACACAAAGAGCCGAAGGCACCCTGCCTTCGGCTCTTTACATTTCACCCACATTCTTCCGCCCCTTACTCACCCAGCGAAATCATCTGGTCGGTAACTTCTGTGAAGGCCACGTCATGGCTGATCAGGAAGAGCTGATCGTACCAGTGCTCAGTGACCTCCTCCTTCCCGACGTCAATGGCGCGGAAAGCGTGGGCCAGGTTCTCGCGGCGGGCGGCATCGAGGTTGGAGGTCGGCTCGTCAAAAAAGGCGATACGCGCACCGATGGTCTGCAGCATCGCCAGGCGCAGGGCGACCACCGCGCTCATGGTCTGCCCGCCGGAGAGCTGGTCATCGGCGCGTTCGCGCAGTTCACCATCAACCATGTCGCGCAGAACGATACGGTAATCCTCCCCCCAGGCGAGCTCCTCGTCGACCTCGGCGATGATCCGGTAGATGCGGTCGGCTCGCTGGCTGATCTCCTCGCGAAAGCGCTCCGAAAGCGAGGCGGAAACCTTGTTGAAGACCCGGTTGCGCAGGAACTTGACCAAGGTCTCTTTCTCGCCGTAGGCCCTGATCCGTTGCTTTTTCTCGACGATCTCTTTTTCCAGCTGTTTGAGCTTGTCGATCTCCCCGGTCAGCCGTTCCACATCGACCTTGAGCCCCGCGACCTTCTGTCCGAGGGCACCAACCTCCTGCCTCAAGGTGTCTTTCCGGAGACGCAGTACCTGGTGTTGTTCGGCATCGTACGACGCACTGACGTCGACCCGTTCTTTCTCTTTTCCGGTCAACTCGTGCTGCAACTGCGCAAGCAGGGCTGCGAACTTCTGCAGATCGGCCTGCAGCCCTTCCAGCTTGGCCGCCTGCTCCTGATGGGCCACGTAGAGGTCGCGGGACGCCTGATGTTTGTTCTGCTCGGCCTCAGCCGCTTCGATATCGGCCTGCAGCCGGCTGTAGGCATCGAGATCTTGCTGCTTGTCGTTGAGCTGCCGTTGCACCTGCGCCTGTTGTTTCTGCAGGCTCTCCAGGGCGGCGGACCGCTCGGTGTTGGCTCGGCGCCTGTCGGCCAACCTTTTCGCGAGATCGTCGAACCCTTTTAGCTGGATCTCGGAGGCCTTGATGGTTTCGCTGGCCTCGCGCGCCCTGGCTTCATCCTGCTTCAGTTGCTGCAACGCGGCCTGCAGTTGGTCGCGTTCTTGGTCGAGATCGGCGAGCCGGTCCGCGAACACATCTCCCGGCGGGCGCTCGGCGATATTCCGGCAGGGTTCCTGGAAAAACGGGCAAATCCCCCCGGACAACTTGTCGCGCCCTTCTTCCAGCCCAGCGCGGCGGCCGTCCAACTGGCCAAGCCGGGTCTGGGTCCTGGCGATGGTTTCGCGGACTTCCGGCAAGCGGGCGGCCAGTTTCGCGATCGCCTCGTCCACCGCCAACGATTTGCGCTTTGCGGCGAGGGACTTCTCCTCCGCGTCCAGATCCTGGCCGGTCTGCGTAATGGCCTTCGCCTCCGCCTGGTAGCGCTCCTCCAGTTTGCTGACGCTGGTTTTGAGCTCGGCGAGCTCTCGTTCCAGTTGCCGCTGCAGCTTGACCCGTTCCCGCAATGTAACCAAACGCTCTGCGGCCTTCTCAAAGGCCTGCTTGCCGGAGCTGTTGTCGACGATGATCTTTCTGGCCTTTTCGGCTTCGGCTATCAAGGCTTTCTGGCTGCCGATCCTTTCCTGGCCATTGCCGATCCGCTCCTTGAGATTGTCGATCTCGCCTCCCAGCTCCCTGACCCGCTGTTCGCGCTGGTCGATCTCGCTGAGTCGGGACTCCAGTTCTTTGAGCCCCTGCTGCTGGATCTGGTAGTGCGCTTCGGTCGCGGCCAGCTCCGTTTTTGCTTTGGCATGGGCTTCGCGCTTTTCCGGCAGCGCCGCCACCTGGTCCGCAAGCGGGCCGATGGCTGCTTCGAGAACCTCGACTTTGCTCTTGATGGCATCG
Source organism: uncultured delta proteobacterium (assembly GCA_963806685.1). Lineage (GTDB taxonomy): Bacteria > Desulfobacterota > Desulfuromonadia > Desulfuromonadales > DDH964 > DDH964. The sequence goes on along the minus strand of CAWDZB010000003.1, from coordinate 130,949 downwards.
GCGAGTTTTTTGGTCTCTTTGAAAGTATTGCGCCAGGAATCGATGCCGAGAATTTCGTCGAACTTGTTGCGCCGTTCGGTAGGCTGCTTGATTACGAAAGGTCCTAGAAATTCATGTTGAAACGGACCGATCACCAACTTGAACTGGTCGGCGAGCGGCCGCCCATTCTCCAGCCCAAGGAGCTTTTTCAGGCGCGCCTCGGTCTCCTTCCCGTCCTTGTGCTCCTCGACCTCGAAGGCCCCGCCCAGTTCTTTTTCCAGCAGCCACTTGGCTGGGATCCCAACCGTTCGGCTGACCCGAAATCGCTCCTCCCCGACCTGGAAGGCGATCGAAACCTCCCCCTTCTTGGCGCCAATGGTGACGAAGCGCTCGATGTTGCCGACGAAACTCTGGGCATCGACCCCAAACAGCGCGTAACCGATCGCCTCGAAGATGGTGCTCTTGCCGACGCCGTTCGGGCCGGAGAGGACGTTGATGCCAGGTGAGAAATTAAGATCAAGTTCGCGGTGAGACTTGATGTTTTTCAAGTGGATGGAGAGAATCTGCATCGTTCAGCTCAGTGGTGCATTACGTGTTTACGCCGGATATCGACGCTACTGCCGAAATTGACCAACAGACCGACTTCGATGCCGGTTGCCTTGAGATAGTTTTTCAGCTGGATTTCGTGAATCGGTGATAGGTGTTCTACAGCCTTGAGTTCAACAACTACCCTCTCTTCGACAACCAGGTCGGCAAGATACTCACCAACTGGCAGTCCCTTATATGAGACCCCTATAGGGCTTTGCTGGTCAACGGTCAAACCACAACCTTTCAATTTTATGGCCAGGGCATTTTCGTAGACCTTCTCCAGAAACCCGCTCCCAAGCAGATTATGAACATTGTAAGCGCAGCAAATGATTCTCTCGGTCAGCTTCGAATCTTGGAACATCGCTCCCCCCCCTTTAAGATCAACCTGGTTTTAGCCTCGTTATTACATCATGATTTCCCTGATTCAGGCTAAACCATAAAGACTCTGTGCCTGTCGGTTTTTAATCATAGGAATCACGAGGAAATCATGAAGCCAATAATTTGCCTCGATTTATTCCCGGCTCCTAGAGTCTCGCTCCATTTCTTTAAGTCAATCTGTTTTAGCCTCGGGATTACTTCATGATTTTGCTGATTCAGGCCAAGGCATAAAGACTTTATGCCTGTCGGCTTTTAAACATGGCGGTTTCAAGTTCGAAGTGCAACAGGTTTTAGGATGCGTGCATAGTATTCGCGAAAGTCGAAGTCTGGCAGAAAAATTTCCGCCGGGCACTTCCAGCCAAGGCTTTTCCTCGGCCTGGCGTTGAGTTTCAAGGCTATCTGGTCAAGCTCCTCCTGGGAGAACACCGAAAGATCCGTACTCTTTGGGAGATACTGGCGCAGAAGACCATTGGTGTTTTCGTTGATTCCTCGCTGCCAGGGACTATGGGGATCGGCAAAGTAAACCTTGATCCCGGTCTTCTCCGACAGCGTCTCATGACAGGCCATTTCTTTGCCTTGGTCGTAGGTCATACTTAACCGCCGTTGGGCTTCGATCCGGTTGAGAACATAGCTGAACCCCTTCTGGGCTGACTCGGCACTGGCATTGTCGACTTTGGCCAGAGTCACGAACAGACTGGTTCTCTCCACCAGCGTCCCCACGGCGGAAGCATTGCGAGCCCCTTTTATAAGGTCGCCCTCCCAATGGCCAGGAACCAATCGTTCGTCCACCTCGGCGGGACGCTCATGGATGCTGAGCATATTGGGAATACTGCCCCGACGATCTTCGCCACGGGTGCGCGGCCGGCGCTTTTTGCGGGATTGCCGCAGCAGGGAAATAATCTCCTTGCGCAGTTCACCACGTGGCATGGCATAGATTGCCGTGTAGATGGTTTCATGACTGATCTGGAACTGAGGTTCTGCGGGGTGCATGCGCTTCAGTGTAGCAGAAACCTGCTCCGGCGAATTCCCCGTTCCCAAGAGCGAAACAACCTCCTCCCAGAGAGCTTCGCCAGGGATGAGCCGCTTGGCCTTTCGCGGCTGGTGTGCCAGTTCTCTGGCGCGTTGTTCGGCACGTGAGGCACGATAGCCGCCTGCCACGGGTCGCCGCCCCCGCCGCCCTGCTCGGGAAGACGGGGGCTCCCAGTCGTTCCGGTGCAACTCGCGGCTTACGGTGCCCACGGAACGGTTCAAACTCCGGGCGATGGCGCGCAGGGAATGTCCCTGCTCCAGTCCCACTTGAATCACTGCCCGCTCTGTACCATCCAGATGCTTGTAGGGTTTTTCCATCGCAACACTTTAACTCCTCAAAGTGTTGCACTTCAATTTTGAGCCCGGGCATGGAAATCAGGAGGAAATCATGAAGCAAAATCCTGACCTTACGGATTTGATCCGCTTTCCAGCAGCGCCAGCAGTTCCTCGCCGTCGACATCCCCCTTCTGCACTGCGTCGCGAAGCAGCAGCGAAAACCGCACCAGTTCCTTCTCGCGCCCCTGGTAGTCGCTGCCGGTGCCAATCAGCTCGGACAGAACGTCGTGCTCAATCTCGGCGAGGCTTTTCTTTTCACCTTCCGTTTCGCCGGCACTGCTGACCAGGGAGAGATGGTTCTTGATCTCGACGTGCAGCGGTGCTGCAGTCTCCTCCAGGGCCAGGCACAGCCGCTCGCGCCCCAGTTCGAAGGGGTGAAATTGGACCTTGCCGACCAGCTTCAGTTCCAGCAGCGGCCGGCGGCCATCAGCACGCTCCGGAAGTTTCGTCCGAACCTGTTCGAGGAAACGATCCAGCGCCTCCTCGGCATGTTCGGCCCCGCCGAGGTCGATGGTCGCCACCACCATCGGACGCGGCGCGGTGGGCCGGAACTCGGCCGCGAACCGGCCTTCTTCCGTTGTCACCAGGTAGTAGCCCTTTTCGTACTTCTCCTCGCCGAAGTTTACCCGTTCCGGGGAGCCGGGATTCCAGGCGTAGGGTTGTCCCTCCGGGCTGGCGACGACGTAAGGCTTATGGCCGTGGCCAAGAGCGACGTAGCCGAATTTTTCGGCCAGCAGCTGGGCCTCTTCCGGCTTCATGTTGCCAATCTCCACCGGCGAGTAGCTCCAGATGCCGACATGAAAAAGGAGCAGGTTGTTGGCGGTGGTCACCGCATCGCAGATCCGCTGCACGTGGCTGCCGGCCTGGGCCCCGATGTAGCCGAGGCCGTAGATGTTGAGACCGCCGATTGCAATGTGCCCTCCGGAACCGGTTTCGGCGTCGAAGGGGTCGAAGCGGTAGCCGCCATCCGCGGTGCGGGACGGGCGAAGCAGGTGCAGATAGCCCATCTGCGAGAGCGCCTCCATCCAGGAAATGCTGTCGCGGCGGTGGATCCAGTCGTGGTTCCCCTCGATGGCGATGCACGGGATGCCGGCATCCCTGAGGGGTTGCAGGGTCTCGATGGTCCTGGCGAAGGTGCGGGGCAGGATCTGGCCGACATGGAAGAGATCGCCGGCGATCAGGACGAAGTCGACCGCTTCGCGCGCGGCGTCGGCAACGATGCCGGCCAGCACGGCGAAGAAGTCGGCGTAGCGCTCGACCTCGCCGGGGGAGTTACGATAGGTTTTGCCGAGGTGGATGTCGGCGGTGTGGATGAAGCGCATGGGAGTCATCTCGGGGGCATGGCAATAAAGTCCCCATGAAAATAGCAGCCCAGGGCTGCCATTCAAAGCACAAATCGCCGACCGCGCCTCACGGCGCCAGGCGCTCGATCACCCAGTGGCCGGCCTCGTCACGGCGGTACCGCAGCCGGTCGTGGAGGCGGTTCGCCCCTTCCTGCCAGAATTCCAGCAGTTCGGGGACCACCCGGTAGCCGCCCCAGTGCGGCGGACGGGGGACGTCCCGGCCTGGGAAGGTGCGGGCCACTTCCTCCAGCCGCTCCTCCAGAAAGGCCCGGTCGTGGATGACCTTACTCTGGTCGGAGGCATGGGCGCCGAGCTGAGCCCCCCGGGGCCGGCTGGCAAAGTAGTTGTCGGATTCGGCGGGCGCCACCTGCTCCACCCGCCCCTCGACCCGGACCTGGCGGGCCAGCGGCGGCCAGTAGAAGACCAGGGCGGCGCACGGGTTCTCCGCCAGTTCCCGCCCTTTGCGGCTCGCGTCGTTGCTGTAAAAGACAAAACCCCGCGCATCGACCTCCTTGAGCAGGACCAGGCGGGCCGAGGGCTTCCCCTCCCGGCTGGCAGTCGCCAGCGTCATCGCATTGGGCAGCGGGATTCCGGCCTGCTCGGCTTCCTGGTACCAGCGGGCGAACTGCTTGATGGGATCGGCCTCCATGTCCCGCCGCAGCAACGGCCCTCCCGAGTCTAAGTTCATGAGATCAAATTTCCCTCTTCTCCGGTCTATGACAGGTGTTCCGGCAACTCCCGCTGGTGGTCCGGGCGGCCGGCTTCCATCCCAGGATCAATGCTTCGCTTCCTCCAACTGCTGAGCGCGGACCTCGCCCTGCCGGGCCAGCATCCAGGCCGGGTATTCACGCGGCAGGCGGCTGACCTCGTCGAGGTTCGCCAGCTCTTCCGCGGAAAGCTCGATCTCCACCGCCGCCAGGTTGTCCTCCAACTGCTCGGGACGCTTGGCGCCGACGAGGACACTGGTCACCTGGGGTTGATGCAGCAGCCAGGCCAGGGCGATCCGCGCCACCGAGCAGCCCCGCGCGTCGGCCAGCTTGCGCATGCTGTCGATTACCGCATAGCCCCGCTCCAGGTCGACCGGCGGAAAGTCGAAAATCATCCTCCGGCTGTCCTCTTCACCGCTGCGGTCCCGCCCGTACTTGCCGCTGAGCAGGCCGCCGGCCAGCGGACTCCAGACCATCAGCCCGAGCCCTTCGCTCTTCAGCATCGGGATGATCTCCCGCTCCAGGTCGCGACCGGCAATCGTGTAGTAGGCCTGCAATGACGCGAACCGGGAGAAGCCGAGGCGATCGGCGATCCCCAGCCCTTTCATGACCTGCCAGGCCATCCAGTTGGAGACCCCGACATAGCGCACCAGCCCTTGCGAAACGAGCGTTTCCAGCGCGCGCAGGGTCTCTTCCATGGGCGTCGCGGGATCGAAGGCGTGCAGCTGGTAAAGATCGATATATTCGAGCTGCAGCCGCCTGAGGCTGTCCTTGATCCCGTCGAGGATATGGACCCGCGAGGAGCCGCGGCCGTTGGGCCCCTCCCCCATCGTGCCGAAGACCTTGGTCGCGATCACCACCTCGTCGCGCTTGACCCTGAGGTTTTTCAGGGCCTGCCCGGTGATTTTTTCGGAGCGGCCGCCGGCATAGACATCGGCGGTGTCGATGAAGTTGATTCCCGCTTCCAGGGCCAAGGCGATCAGTCGTTCGGCCTCCTGCTGCTGCAGGGAACCGATTTTCCCCCAGATCCCTTCCCCGCCACCGAAGGTCATGGTACCGAAGCAGAGTTCCGAGACGAACAGCCCGCTGTTGCCAAGTCGGTTGTAGCGCATAGGACCTCCTTGATCAGAACGTTTCCTGCAAACCTGGGTTAAATCTACCATCAAAAAAAGTGGGTGTTTTTTGAGCGAGAAAGAAAGGGAACGGGGAAGGACTGCTGGCTGTTGATTGATCTCCCAAGCTTTAATTCCTGCAGAGGTGAGGCATAATAACTCTGTTCCCTCGCAACCACCTGTTTCCGCGTTCGATTGATGCCCTGCGCACCGTCATCGGGAGAAACACATGGAACTGAAAATCAAATCGATTCTGCTCGCGGCCGGTCTGGGCGCCCACACCGGCTACGTCCTGGACCACGCCCTGAGTCTGGCCCGGAAGTACCAGGCCAAGATCCATATCATCTACGGCTTGGACATCATGAAATTGAGCACCCAGAGCAAGGCGGAGCTTTACCTGACTCAAGGCGAGTTGGAGGATTCAATCGAGAATGCGCTGGAGGAAGAAGAAAGCCATATCCGCGGGCAGTTGCAGAGCATCTGCCATGAGCGGCTGGCGGCGCTGGGAGCCGATGAATCCCTGGTCGCAGGCATCGACATCGAGCGCAAACCGGCCGTGCAGGCGATTCTGGATGCCACCGCCCTGTACCGGGCCGACCTGATCGTGATGGGGCCGCAACGTCTACCGGGGTTGAGTGACGCCCGCCTCGGCCCGACCACCACGAAGGTTCTGAACCGAGCGACGGTGCCGGTTTTCGTGGTCAAAGGCGGCGCGGGTCAGGCCCGATAGTTTCTCCCTGGCTTGACAGCTCAACTCCAGGCAAGGGATGATGTTTTGATCCACTGAAAAAAACGAACCTTTCGCAAGACGGGGCTTCGCGCCAGGGGCCTTCCCATGAGCTACCAAGAAATCGCCGAGGGACCGAATGCTCGAAGACATTCGGGGACCTCGGCCTTTTTTATTGGCGGCCGGGAAATACCCCGGCCGGTCCACACGGCCGATTGGCACCTCGCATCGGAGTCTGATGATGGCTAAAGATATGGGACACATCCACAGCTATTACTCGCCGAACGATTTGTACAACAAGATCCTTGCGGGGTTGCAAAAACTGGGCAAGGATCCGTCGAACGTCACCCTGGACGATCTTCAGCCCGTGGATGAATTTCATATCCGTGGCGATACCGCGACCAAGGAGCTGATCAAGCTGTCCGGGTTCACCGCGGACATGCATATCCTCGATGTGGGCTGCGGCATCGGCGGTTCCACCCGCCGCCTGTCGCATGAGATCGGCTGTTATGTGACCGGGATCGATTTAAGCGATGAATACATTGATACCGCTCGACGATTGACGGAATTGATCAACATGCAGCAGCGGGTCCGGTTCCGTGCGGCCAGCGCCCTGGAATTGCCGTTCGAGGACAACTTCTTTGACGGTGTCTGGTCGCTGCAGATGAACATGAATGTCGAGGATAAGCAGGCCTGGCTGGTGGAGACTCATCGGGTGCTCAAACCCGGCGGGCGGGCGGTTTTGTACGAAGTCTGCGGCCATAAGAACTCGCCGCTGTATTTTCCGGTTCCCTGGGCGCAGGACAGCTCCATGAGTTTTCTGCTGCCCCCGGAAGCCTTCCGCGAGGCCATATCCAGCGCCGGTTTTGATGTCGAGGTCTGGAATGACAGGACCGATCTGGCCCAGAAAGCTTTTGCGGCCGTGGAGGAACCCGTCGGTGAATCGGAGCTGCCGGCCCTGGGTGTCTATTTACTGGTTGGCACCGACATCAAAACCAAGGGCTATAACCTGCGGCGCAACCTGGACGAGGAACGGGTCAGCCTGATCGAGGCGGTCGCGGTAAAACGTAAATCCTAAAAAGTGCGGCAAGGGCAGGGTTCGTTTCCGTTCCCCAAAAGTCATCCGCAATGCGATCTGAAAGGTAAATTCGATCCGTTTTTATGGTTTTCAAATCATATTTGCCCTGATTGTCGCCAGGGACAGTGGTGCATGTGGGGTCTACCATCGGATTTAAAGGATGGTAGACCCCACGATCCGCCCCATTGCCAATGGATAAATTCAAGGGTGCAGGGGCTGACCCCATTGAGTGCCCCGTGGGGAGCAAATGGTGGAGGACGATCCGGAGCTAATGACCCTAATTCACAAATGAACAACGTCCCCACCGGCCTTCCCTCCATGGCCTTCAACCTGTCAACCTGGGCGCCCGACCGCAAAGCTCGTCCGGCAACTATTCGTTCAGCGCTTCGTGGACTCTGCCCACCATTTCGGGGGACGGTTTGAGTGTTTTGTCGCCGTCCTCCTGCCATTTCGACGGGCAGCCTTCATCCTCTTTCCTGGCGAGATACAGGTTTGCCTTGAATTTGCGCATCAATTCATTGATGTTCCGGCCCATGTTGTAAAAATTCACTTCCGAGTTCATCAATACCCCCGCGGGGTTAATGATGAAGGTGCCTCTGAGGGCCAGGCCGGAGAAATCATCATAAACACCGAACATCCGGGACAGGTTCCCTGTTGGGTCCGCGCCCATGGAAAATTCCACGTCGGCGAGCTCTTTTTCGTGACGCTGCCAAGCCAAATGCACGTACTGCGTATCGGTGCTGACGGTCACAATGTCAGCGCCCATTTTTTTGAAGCGAGCGTGCTGCTCTGACAGAGCAGCGAATTCGGTCGCTCAGACGAATGTAAAGTCCGCTGGATAGAAAAACAGGATGGTCCACCTGCCCGCCAATTTTTGTCCCGCCAGGCTGATCTTGCCAAAATTCCCGGCGGTTGGCTCAAAGGTATCAATTTCAAACTCCGGGACCTCATGCCCCAACTGAATCTGCTTTCCGCAATCTTCACTCATGACCATGCCTCCCTTAACGTTAGAATTCGGTCGTCTTGACCCAGGCTCGTATGGTCAGCTTAGCTCACTATTCAGTGGATTCAACATTCTGCGTCGCCGCCTGGCCGATACCACACCCAGTCGGCGACCGGCAGATGTTTTGGTCAGCCTGCCAGGGGCAGACAGCGCGAAAGATCAAAGAGAATCGCTTGGCTTTGGACCCTGTCCTGCAATATTTCGTGAACGGGATGGCCGAGTGGGAACGGCAGAGACAAAGATAACGAACCGTCCTCTCCACTCGCATGAACAAACAAAGGCCCCGGCTGTACCGTCGGGGCCTTATTCGATCGGGGCATGCCAAGATGAACTGCACTCTTGGAATCTTGCATGCCTGTTAATGTTTTCTGTTCAAGACAACCTTGACCTGTCCATCGGAAAAGAAAGTTTAAATGTCAAACACGACCCTGGAGACTTCCCCTCCTGCAACGGAAGATCGGATCGGTACCGGTCTTCGGGGTTAGGAAGAAGTCCTGTCCGTCATTGCCACGAAAAATGACGTGTTAGAAGCCGCTGGGCAAATGTGTGCGAGGCTTTCATGGCATGCCGGATGGGGACCGATATTTCACATTTTGTCAACTTGGAAGCCTGATAATCCTCTAAAAGGCACCTCCTATGCTACCAGGCCGATCCTGGTACCCTAGGAATAACAAACAACTCCCTACTTTAGGAGGTGCCTTATGAAACTCTACTCCGGTTTGGACCTGCATTCAAACAACAACTATCTTGGAATCATTGACCAGAACGGAAAACGGATCTTCAAAAAGAAACTGGACAACGACCCGAAGCAGATCTTACAAGCCCTCCAGCCGTTTCAGCCTGATTTGATGGGCATCGTTGTTGAATCGACCTACAACTGGTATTGGCTGGTGGATTTATTGATGGACGAAGGATATCGAGTCCATTTGGCCAACCCTGCGGCCATTCAAACCTACAAGGGGTTGAAGCATGTCGACGATGTCCACGATTCCTTTTGGTTGGCCGAGATGCTGCGCTTGAACATTCTTCCGGAAGGCTACATCTACCCGAAGGAGATGCGCCCGGTACGCGACCTGTTGCGAAAACGCGGGCATCTGATACGCCTGCGGACTTCGCTGATCATCAGCTTGCAGAACATCGTCACTCGCAATTGCGGCGTTCGACTCAAGGCGAACGAGATCAAACGATTCCGGGATGACTGTATCGGCCCCTTGCTCGCCGAGAACGAGGATTTGGCGCTGGCCGGAGCGGTCAGCAAGGAGAGCATCGACTTTCTTACCCGGCAGATTCGGCAAATCGAGGGGGTTGTTGAAGGTAAAACCGACCTTGACGGCCCCTATCGTTTCCTTCTGTCCCTTCCCGGTGTCGGCAAGATTCTGGGCTTGACCATCAGACTGGAAACGGGGTGCATCGAGCGCTTTGCCAAAGTCGGAAACTATTCCTCTTATTGCCGCAAGGTTTCCAGTCGCTGGACCAGCAACGGCAAGGCCAAAGGACGGGGCAACGAAAAGAACGGCAATAAATACCTGGCCTGGGCCTTTTCCGAAGCGGCCGAACTCGCCCGTCGTTTCGATCCGAAAGCGCGGGCGTTCTATCAGCGTAAGCTCGCGAAGAATCCGGTCATGGTAGCCCACGGTGCCCTGGCCCACAAGCTGACCCGGGCGGCGTTCTTTATCATGCGCGACCAGGTACCGTTTATGCCGGAAAAACTGTTTACCTAATGGAGTTGGCTGGGGCGGGGAACCAGCTATGGGGTTGGCCCAACCAAAAGGCCTGATTGGTCAACCGCCCCACCCAGACAGATAAGGTTATCCGCATCTTGACTGCCCATGCCGCGAGCCACAACGGAGTTGGTTCACAACCAAAAGACCTGTCAACATCCATTGGACACGGCATGGGACCGAAAATTTTCTGGGCCGCGAAAAGCGGCAGGGGCCATCGGCTAAAGGAACATCTGTCGATCGAGCCTTAAACCTGATGGGTGACTGTTGCAGCCAAGAGCTGACACGGAAACGGAACGAAATACCGGCATATGTCGAGAAGCAGACAACCTTCGTGGTCGAAGGCCACGAGCAAAGGCGAGAAACCCAAAATCTTGCGCGGGAGTTTTTTACCCTATTGACCGGCGCCTTTTAATGGGTGACCCCATGGATAAAAAGGCCCCGGCTAAACTGCCGGGGCCTTTGTCGTTCTGATTATTTCATCCAATTGGAATTACATGAGTGTCCAAACTAATTTTTTTCAAATTTCCAATAAATTTCATATTTTTTCAAAAAATCGTTATCTTTATATTTTTCATATGGCTTAAATTTCATTAAGAACTTTGCAACACATGGCATGCATTTACTAGGTTCACTATAGGAGAGCTTTCCAGAATCAACCCCGTATATTGTGTCTTTCTTACCTTTATCTTCGTTAGTTTGTGTCACGGCATTATTATTGATGTCAATTACCATACCCTCTATTTCACCTTCATCAATTATTTCATTATTTTTATTTGGATTGTATTGTTTATATTTCCCAATAACCGATCCGTCTTCATTTATTCGCTCGATGAAATAATCATAAGGTCTAACAAAGGTTTTTCCGCCAAAGAATTTTCTTTCCTTTAAATATAAACCACCTGACCATTTTCCAATTAGTGGATTTTTGGAGTCATAGTTTTTTATTTCAAAATCATAATAATTACCATCAACATCTAGTGCATAGCATCCTGTTTGTAGAGTTTCTTTCGGAGCAATATAGTACATTTTTTCTTTAACTGGCTTAGATCTATATTCAATTGGTTCAGAAGTAAACCACATTTTATCTATGTTGATTGGTTCTGGTCCATGGTATTCAACCAATCTTGCATTGCCAGGAATTACCTTGTTAGAAAGTTTAAAAATTTTTATTTTTTCAATATTAGTCTCTGAGTAAACAATTATTCCAGTTATTTCTTCTGCTGAAATTATTGAATCAGATAAATTAGAAATAAATTTATGTGGTTTTGAGGCAGCATCAAAAGCTGAAAACATGTCATTATTCATAAGATTTTTTTGAAAGGACTGCAAACTTCCATTATTGGACTTTGGTTTTGGCACGAACCATCCTGTACTATTAATATTATTATTTTTTTCGACTTCAATTAATTGATCAGAGCTAGTCTTAATGTAACACCCAAAAAATTCTGGCAATTCATCTGCATAGGCAATTCCAAATTGACTTAAAAAAACAATAAAAACAACAACATAAACCTTCATAGAACAGCCCTCCTTTTTTAATTAGGTAATTCCTAGCCAAACCGGACCAATGTTAGACTGGTTTGGCGATGAGACAGTGCCCGGAATGTGAACGAAAGTGGGCTTATAAACTCTCCGACGGACGGTTTAAGTGCCGGGCCTGTGGGCATCGATATAGTTGGACATCGGTCTGGGACTCTAGCCGTCTTTCAGAACCGACAAAGCGTCGTCTGGTTGAGCGGTTTGCCTTTGGTGTTCCAGTTTATCGCCAACGTTTCCGGGACGATGCCAGTAGTTCCGCCAAAGAGAGATTTTACCGTCTAATCCGAGGAACCGTAGGGGGTCGGGTCTTTCCTTGCCACATTTGCCGTCCAAGACAAGCCACAATCGGGCTAACTTTTAATTATTGATATATCCCCAGCCCTTCCTCCACCTTGAACCCAATCTTCCCCTTCTTCGGCCCATCCACCTTCATCATCTGCCGAATCGCATCGAACACCATCCGAAACTGGTCGTCGTATTTCCGCTCCAGTTCTTCGAGCCGTTCGGCAAGGTCGGCATGGGAAGCCAGAATCCGGCGCAGGCGCACGAAGGTACGCATGATCTCGATATTGACCTGCTCCGCCCGCGGACTGTGCAGCACGCTGGAGAGCATCGCCTCGCCCTGCTCCGAGAAAGCATAGGGCGGCGTGCGCCTTCCGCCCCGCTGACTTGGGGTCGAAGATTGCGACTTCAAGTCCGCAAATTCCTGATTCGTCAGCTGAAACATGAAATCGGCTGGAAAGCGGCCAAGGGTCCTTTTGACGGCCTGACCCAACAAGTTCAGTCGTTCCATTTCACCTGAGACTGGTCCTTCACCTTCATCACCGGCTTGCCCTTATAGGATTCGATGAGACCGGTGACACAGACGTCCCGACCATCGAAGAGTTTCTCCGGGCAGTCGCCGAAATTGCCCCGATCCTCCGCCAGGATCGCAATTGAGAACACCTGGTCGGGATACGGTTTGCCGAAATTGATAAAGGTGGGTTTTTTGGAAACGAAACAGGAATAGTAGGTGTTGGCCACCTTGCCGCAGACCGTGGCCCTTTTGCCGATCATGGCCGCGGCCTGAGTGGGTTCGATCGGGGTGGCGGAGGATGCGGCGAGACAAGGCGACAGCAGGAAAAAACACAGCCCGACAGTCAGACCGCATGCCTTGAAGAACCTTCGTTTTATAGAAAGTTGTGGCACCTGGGGTTTTCCTTCCGAATGAAACGAGTCGAGCGCCCAACCCGGATCAAAGGGTAAAAGGGGGACAGGCTACTTTCCCTGAAAGTAGCTTGTCCCCTTCCATTCCCATCGTCTTCCCCGGAAATAAACAACCGCCTGCCGGGAAACCCCGGTCAGGCGGTTGCTGAAAAACCTATGGGAAAATCCGTGCATGGCCCCACCCTCCTTAAAAACGGACTCCCTTTTTTATCGCGCAAACGAGAAAAGGTCAATCCTCTTCGCTGCTTGTCGCCCGCGGCGGCGTCCTCTCCAACAGCGGCTTCAAAAACCGCTAGATCATACATCGCCGGGGCCTACCATCGGAATCAGCAGATGGCGGGCCCCATAAAAATTACCCGCCATATGTTGAGGTTCCGCCAAATATTGAGGGGAAGTCAGATCAGTTCACCGCTCCAATTTTCTCCATTTCACAACTCAAATATTAGATATCAAACGATTAATCCAGCTCATTTCTCCACAAGCGAACTTTGGCAGACTATTTGCGCCATTAATTGGAGCGAGCCTGCTCCCAGATGGTGCATACCCGCTGAACGCCGTAAGATTTGCCGGCGCATGGGCTGGGTTAAGTTCCGCTTGAAGGGCATCATTTTGCCGCTTTTCAGCGACTTATCGATTCCGGTCAGGGCTTTCTCCCGCCACGGCTCCAAGCGGTAGATTTCAACCTTCAGTTCGCGGGAGAGCGCAACAAACCATTCGCCCCGCAGCAGGCGCAGGAAAGCCTGACGCTTGCCGCCAGCACTCCAGCGTTGACCTTCAGCAAGTGGTCGTGAAACAGGTCCGTTCTGGTTCTTTGTGGTCATAATCAATTTCCTTGGACACGGGGACTTTACCCCAATTCAGTGTCCAGGAAAACCGGCGCCGCCCCAAGGAGAACTCCATGGAAAAGACCTTTTCAAAATATTTCATGACCCTCGTTCTCTCCATCTTTATCGCCGGTTGTGGGAATTGGGACGGAAACAGTGCGAATGTCAATACTTCAGGTGCGACCCTGACCGCTATTGCCGTCACCCCTGCCGATCCCAATATAGCCAAAAATCTGACCATACAACTGCAGGCCACCGGGATCTATTCAGACGGGACATCGCAGGACATTACCACCGCTGTCACCTGGTCAGAAGAGACCCCGGAAGTTGCCACCGTTAATGCCGAAGGGCTGGCGACAGGTATTGCTGCCGGGACCTCCGTCGTGCAAGCGGCATTGGGGGACATCTCAGGGAATACCACTCTCACTGTCACTGCGGCGACCTTGAGTCTGATCAGGGTAACACCGGTCAACCCGACGATCCCCAAAGGTCTGCCCAAGTCGTTCACGGCGACCGGAATCTACTCCGACGGCATTGAGCGAGATATGACCGACTCCGTCGTCTGGAGTTCCGGCACCATTGCTGTTGCCAATGTCATTGCTGGCGGGCTGGCGACCGGAGTGACAGAGGGCCAGTCGGTCATCACCGCTACGTCAGGGAGCATTTCAGGGAGTACCACACTGACCGTCACTGCCGCGACGCTGAGTCTGATCACGGTGACGCCCGTCAATCCGGCGGTCGCCAAAGGGCTCACCAAGCAGTTTACAGCGACCGGCATCTATTCTGACGGCACCGCCCAGGATCTCAGCGCCGCGGTCGTCTGGAGTTCGGGTACTACCAGTGTTGCCATCGTCGATGCCGACGGCCTGGCCATCGGGGGCGCTGTCGGCACCTCGCAGATCACCGCGACTTCAGGGAGCATCTCGGGGCATACCACGCTGACCGTGACCGCCGCGACGTTGAGTTTAATCACGGTCACCCCGACTAATCCGAGTGTTGCCAAGGGACTAACCAAACAGTTTGCAGCGATCGGGACCTTCACTGACGGGACCTCGCAGGATATGACGGCTTCGGTCATCTGGAGTTCAGGGACGACCAGTGTTGCGGTTGTCAGTGCCAGCGGCGGTACTGGCAGTGGAATCGCCACCGGGGTCGCGGCCGGCACCTCGCTCATCACCGCGACAGCGGGGAGCATCTCCGGAAATACGACCTTGACGGTCACAGCGGCCGCCCTCTCCTCCATCGCCGTCACCCCGGTGAATCCGAGCGTTGCCAACGGTCTGAGCAAGCAGTTTCTCGCCACCGGGACGTACACAGACGGCACTTCAACGGACATTACCACTGACGTCACCTGGTCCTCCGGGACGATTGGCGTGGCAACCGTCAGTTCGGTTGGTCTCGCGACAGGGATCGCCCCCGGCACTTCCCTCATCACCGCCAGCTGGCAGAGTAAAACCGGAAGTACGACCTTGACCGTCACGGCGGCGACCCTCTCCTCCATCGCCGTCACCCCGGTGAATCCGAGCGTTGTCAACGGTCTGAGCAGACAGTTTCTCGCCACCGGGACGTACACAGACGGCACTTCAACGGATATTACCACCGTCGTCACCTGGTCCTCCGGGACGATTGGTGTGGCAACCGTGGTTTCAGGCGGACTGGCCACCGGGATGTCGGCCGGCACCTCGGTCATCACTGCGACCTTGGACACCATTGCCGGAAATACGACCTTGACGGTCACCGCAGCGACCCTCGCTTCGATCACTGTCACCCCGGTGAATCCGAGTGTCGTTGCCGGCCTGACCCGGCCGTTCGTGGCCACCGGGACGTACACCGACGGGACTTCAACCGATATTACAACCACCGTCACCTGGTCCTCCGGGACAATTGCCGTGGCAACAATAACCTCGGATGGACTGGCGACCGGGCTGACGACCGGTACTTCGCTCATCACTGCCACCCTGGGGAGCGTTGCAGGGAATACGACCTTGACCGTCACGGCCGCAACCTTGAGCCTTATTACGGTCACCCCGATCAATCCCAGCCTGGTTGCCGGCCTGACCCGGCAGTTTGTCGCCACCGGGACCTATTCTAACGGCACATCGGTCGATATCAGCGCCTTGGTCATCTGGTCCTCCGGGACGATTGCGGTGGCGACGGTCAACCCCGGTGGTCTCGCGACGGGGGTCGGCACCGGCACTTCCCTTATCACCGCCACCCTGGGGGGCAAAACCGGCAATACGACCTTGACCGTCACGGCGGCGACCCTCTCCTCCATCGCCGTCACCCCGGTAAATCCAACCGTTGTCAACGGTCTGACCAGGCAATTTGTCGCTATCGGGACCTATTCTAATGGCATATCGGCCGATATCAGTGGCCTGGTCACCTGGTCCTCCGGGACGATTGGCGTGGCAACCGTGGTTTCAGGCGGGCTGGCCACCGGGATGTCGGCCGGCAACTCGGTCATCACAGCGACCCTGGACAGCATTGCCGGAAATACGACCTTGACGGTCACAGCCGCGACCCTCTCTTCGATCACCGTCACGCCGATCGATCCGACGATTGCCAACGGCCTGAGCCAGCCATTTGTCGCCACCGGCACCTACACAAACGGCACCTCGGTTGACATTACCTCGAGCGTCATCTGGACGAGCGGGACCATAGACGTTGCCATAATAGATGCCGACGGCCTGGCGACCGGGGTTGGCATAGGGACATCAGTGATGACCGCGACCTCCGGGAGCATCTCCGGGAACAGCCTCCTTACCGTGACGGCTGCGACCTTGGTTTCGATCGTCGTCACCCCGGAAAATCCGAGCATTGCCATCGGCCAGACGGTTCAATTCACAGCGACCGGGATCTTTTCCGACGGCACGTCCCAGGACATTTCCAACGCCGTCATCTGGACTTCAGACACAACGACGGTGGCAACGATCATTGATGCCAGCGGGCTGGCAACAGCTGTTGCTATCGGCACCTCGGTCATCACCGCAACCTCGGGGAGCATCTCCGCTACTACTCTGGTCGCAACGGCGCTGGCTCCGGGACCACTGCCCGTCTCTCTCGGATCCGCCGCGACCTTTGCGCTGCTGGCGGGATCGACGATCACCAATGCCGGGCCAACGGTGGTCCATGGCAATCTCGGGCTGTCTCTTGGCACCTCCGTGACCGGATTCCCGCCCGGCGAGGTTTTGGATGGGACAATTTACACCGGGGCCGACCCTGTAGCCGTCCAGGCGAAAATCGATTTGACCGACGCCTATAACGACGCTGTTCTTCGGTCCGGCGATGCTGTCATCCTCCCCGTTGATATCAGTGGGCAAACCCTCCTCCCCGGCCTCTACAAGACCGACGCAGCCCTGGCAATTTCGTCCGGGGATCTCACTCTCGATGCACAAGGGGATGCCAATGCTGTCTGGGTCTTTCAGATCGGTTCAACCCTGACGACGTCCCCTGGCCGCCAGATTCTCCTGGCCAGGGGCGCTTTGCCGGAGAACATTTTTTGGCAGGTCGGCAGTTCCGCCACCGTCGGAACACTCTCAATTTTCGCGGGGAATATTCTGGCATGGACATCGATTACCCTGGGGGATGGCGCTACGGTTCATGGCAGAGCCCTGGCCATAAACGGCGCGATCACCTTAGTCTCCAATATAGTGACAAGACCATAGTGTTCGCCTCCAGGGAAGGGACTGACCGTTTTTCACCTTCGCGATAAAGCAACATCTGTTCTGTAAATTCTCCAATCCTCTTGAGGCAGTGATCGGCGGTTAAAATTTCAAATAGATTCGTCCGGTTTCCCAGTCTTCTGAGATCTCCATCAGAACGGAACTGACGAGTCGTAAACAGGACGCCTCATTCGGGAAAATGGTTGCCACCCGAGTTCGACGTCGGATTTCCTTGTTGACTCGCTCCAGAACATTGCTGGTACGGATTTGCCGCCAATGTTCACTGGGAAACTGAAAGACGGTCAGCCCTTCAGGGATATTTGTCTCGGCCCAGGCCGTGAGGCGTGGGGCAGACTTCTCATAACGCTCAAGCAGTTGGTCCAGAAGCCGCTTGGCCTCGGCCGCCGTTGGAGCCGTAAAAATACTGCGGATGTCAGCCGCAACCGTTTTCTTCATCTCCTGCTTCGGCACATAGGCCTGAGCATTTTGTTGGAGATGGAACTGGCAGCGTTGCCAGGGGACACTGGGGAACACCGCTTTCCGGGCTGCCTTGAGCCCTTCGTGGGCATCGCTGATAAATAGCCGGACACCATGGAGGTGGCGGTCCTGCAGGCTGCGAAGAAAATCGCGCCAGTGAGCCTCCTGCTCCGACAAGGCAATCGAGGTCCCCAGAATCTGACGATGCCCGCTTTCGGCAACACCGATGGCCACCAGGACGGCCACATCGACAACGGAACCGTTATGCCGGACCTTTTCGTAGCGTGCATCGAGGTAGACGTAGGGATAAGCCCCCAGCGGTCTCTTGCGCCACTGGTCAAGAACGTGATCGAGTTCTTTTGCCGCCCGGCTGACCTGCGTTGAGGTCACCTCGAAGCCGCAAAGCTGCTCGGTAATTTTGGCGACCTTCCGGGTCGAGACGCCTTGCACATACATCTCGGCCAAGGCGATTTTCAGGGCCCGCTCGGAGCGTAACCCTTTCTCCAGGCTGGACGGATAAAAACTGCCATCCCGGACCTGGGGGATGTCCAACTCAAGAGCTCCGACCCGGGTCTGGACGGTTTTCGGTTTGTATCCGTTGGCGTACCCATTGCGAGCGTCACTGCGCTCGTAGGGACCGACACCCAGGTGCTGCTGTCGTTCCAGTTGCATGGCCTGGTTGATGATGCGACGCAGGGCTTCGCCGAGAGCATTAAAGCCATCATCGGCGAGCAGTTTCACAACATCCTGAATAACGCTATACTCCTCTGGACGGGTCACGGTGTCTCCTCTCTGGGTGAGTTTGGCGATTCAACCAAAAGAGGATAACCGTGGCCTGTCTTTTTGTCAGGCCCGGTGCAATTTACAGAAACGATGATGCACTAACACCTTCGCCAAAGCTCTGCCTTTTGAGAAGCAGACAGCCTTGGCCGTCCCATTTTGGCCATTTGCATCACCTTTCTGTTGCCAGGATTAAAAACGTCTGCGGGGTTACCCATTAAAAGGCACCGGGCAATTGGGAATAGGGCTCCCGCGCAAGATTTTTGCTTCTCTCGCCTTCGGGTGAGACGACCGCGCCGCTGAATTGAGGTCGCAAATTGTGGCATCAAGATCCCAAGCAGCTGGTTTAAAAACACTTCCCCCCCTGCCTTCCCACAACCGGAGAACCCTTGCCTGCTTGCCCCAGGTCGGAACTTTGGAGCGCTGCGGCCCCTTGTGCAGCAAGGATTTGCTCAGACCAGGGCCGCCCCTCCCATTCCCCGGAAAAAAAGTAACCGCCTGCCGGGATAGCCCGGTCAGGCGGTTGTAGAAAGATTTATGAAAAAATCCGTGCAGGCCCCCAGCCTCCCGAAAAACGGACTCCCTTTTAGCGTGCGAGTGAGAAAAGGTCAATCCCCTTCGCTGCTTGTCTCCCGCGGCGGCGTCCTCTCCAGCAGCGGCTTCAGAAACCGCTCAAAGGTGACCTGCTGCTTGCCGGTGAGCAGATCGACGTTGCCTTCGTGGTCGAGCAGGAAGGTGCCGACGCCGATCACGGTGCGGGCCAGGTATCCGGTGCCGGCGACAATCTCGTCGATTTCATCGGTGCGTTTTTTGAGCAGGTGGCTCAATACGTCCAAGTCGATATCCATGGTTCGGTTCTCCCTAAATAGTTTGATTTGGGTATGGACTTCACTCAAGCAGGTCGAATTTTACGAGATTTCACAGAAAGCCTTTAAAATTATTTGAACAGGGATTCAGTGGATGAATGGGAAAAAACCAAGTCCAAAATCTCTAGTTTTTATCCCTTATACCCCTTTTACCCCTGTTAAATAAGCTTTTCATGCTTGCCCTTCGATTTTGCTCAACTTGATTAAGGTGCATAACCAGAAAGTTTGATATTTCAGCTCGGCTCAGGATAGGGGAGCCGACGACGGCGATCAAGGCCGGGAGTGCTTTTGCCCGAGGCCCTCCAGCGGAACACGGATTACCTCCCGGCCGAAGGTGTCGAGGCAACTGCAGATCCGTTCGCCGGTGTCGCGCGGCGTCAGTTCACTGGCATGGTAGCCCTCTGTCGCGGCAGTAGTCGCTGCACACCGCGCTGTCCGATTTCGGCCCCAGGTTCCCCACGCTGAACTGATGCAGGACTACCAGCAGCAACACGCCGAGGGTAATCCCTAACGACCAGAAAATATGCCGCCGGTCCAGGGCCGGATCGGCTTCAAGCCTTTTGCCGACCCGCCAGCCCCAGACCAGCGAACCGATCCACAGACCCAGAAAGAGGATGCCGAACAGCGCCGAAACGAGCGCCGCGGGCACCTGAGGCCAGGAGCTGTCGCCGAAGACGTAGAGCCAGAGGAAGCCGATTGCCGTCCCGAAGGCCAGGACGGCCGCGACCAGGGCGATCACCAGCCCGGGAACGCCGAAGAGCAAAGTGTAGATATAACGTTTCTTCATAGGCGAAATGGGAAAGGAGCCGGGATCGTTAACCCAGGACCCACAAAACCTCGGGGGTTGCGTCCCCGGACGACGGGTGTCGGCTTTCCAAGCAGCGCCGGAGTTCGCCCCGCCTGAACGCATGCCGGAACGACCACCACCCTGCGCAGATGGAGCCAACGAAGACGCGCCGCCCCTCGCCTCCAGCAATGGCCGATCGTGAGCCGAGCTCGCCGTGTCCCCATGCCGGCAGCAGCCCGGGCTCTTTTGGTTACCTTTCTGAGCCGAATCAGAAAAGCAACTCGTCCGGCGGGACGAGACCCGCCGACTTTAGTGCCCCTTTCTTCTAAGGGGGAAACCCCTTCGGCGGAGAATCCGACCTGACAAGGAGGGATAAAGCCACCAATTTCAAGGCATTGGGTTTGACTCATCCCCTTCATCCGCTTTATCCCTGTTGGCGTGGCTTGTAAATGCCCTGCCTGGCACCTCATTTTCTTGAGCGAAGCACCTGGCCAGCTCCCGAGATTTTTCCTGAGAAATTCTTTAAGCCCGCCCCCGCAGATCGTTTTTACTTTCTTTTTCGGCCTGTTATAATTCCTCCACGCAGCCGGCAAACCGGCGCCGCGGCACACCAGCCCCAATCCGGGAGCAGGCCATGGTGAGTCCTCCCCTTCTGCCCCAAGGCCCCCGCAAGACCAGCATGGTGGCGTGCTACGCCCGCTACGAGTCGGATGCCGCCGTGGCCCAGTACTGCGATGCCCACTACGGCCCGGACCGGTTCGAGGTCCCCAACTTCCCGGCGCAGCTGGCGCGCCTCTGTGCCGCGGCGCTGGCCGGGCAACCGCAGCGCCGGGCCCTCGACCTCGGCTGCGCCGTCGGCCGGGCCAGCTTTGAACTGGCGGCCCGCTTCGACCAGGTCACTGGCGTCGACTTCTCCAGCCGCTTCATCGCCATCGCCCGCCGGCTCCAGGAGCGCGGCAGGATCCGCTACCAACTCGCCGAAGAAGGCGAGCTGATCTCCGAACAGGAGGTCTGCCTTGCCGACCTCGGGCTGGCGGCGGCCGCGCCCCGGGTCGCCTTCCACCAGCAGGACGCCCAGGGCCTGGAATCGCACCTTTGCGACTTCGACCTGGTCCTGGCCGCCAACCTCATCGATCGCCTCACCGAACCGGGGCGCTTTCTCGCCGGCATCCATCAGCGGCTGGTTGTCGGCGGCCTGCTGGCGATCGCCTCCCCCTACAACTGGCTGGAAGAATTCACCCCCCGGCCGCAATGGCTCGGCGGCCGCTACCGCTACGGCACCCCGCTGACCAGCCTGGAAGGGCTCAGGGAGAAGCTCGCCGGGCATTTTGCCGCGCTTGGCGAGCCGCAGGAGGTGGAGTTCGTGCTGCGCGAGACGGCGCGCAAGTTCCAGTTCAACATCTCCCAGTTGACCCTCTGGCGCCGGGTTCGCTGAACCGGACGCTGAGATCACCCTGCTTCACCGCCCCTCAACGGTACCCCTCGGCCTGCAGCGAGAAGAGGTAGGCATACTGGCCGCCGAGCCTCATCAGCTGTTCGTGGCTCCCCTGCTCGACGATGCGCCCCTTGTCGATGACGACGATCTGGTCGGCCATGCGCACCGTGGAAAAGCGATGCGAGATGAGGATCGTCATCTTGCCGCGGCTGAGTTCGCGGAAATGCTCGAAGACCGTCGCCTCGGCGGCGGCGTCCATGGTCGCGGTCGGCTCGTCGAGGACCAGGATATCGGCGCCGGTGCGCATGAAGGCCCTCGAAAGGGCGATCTTCTGCCACTGGCCGCCGGAAAGCTCCCGCCCCCCCTTGAACCATTTGCCGAGCTGGGTGTCGTAGCGCTGCGGCAGCTTGGCGATGAACTCCTGCGCCATCCCCTTTTCGGCCGCCAGCTCCCAGCGTTGTCGGTCCTCGAAGTGATGCATGTCGCCGGCGCCGATATTCTCGCCGACCAGGAACTGGTAGCGGCCGAAGTCCTGGAAGATCACACCGATGCGCGCCCGCAGGGCCTCGGCCTGCCACTGCTGCAGGTCGAGGCCATCGAGCAGGATGCGTCCGGAATCGGGCCGGTAGAGGCGGGTGAGCAGCTTGATCAGGGTGGTCTTGCCCGAGCCGTTCTCGCCGACCAGCGCCAGGCTGTCCCCCGGCTTCAGGTGCAGGTTCACCTTCTGCAGCGCCGGCTCCTCGCTGCCGGGATAGCTGAAGGTCACCTCTTCGAAGCGCACCCCGTCCCCCGGCTGCGGCCCCTGCTGCAGCTCCCCATGCACCGCCGGCACCGGCTGCTCCAGGTACTCGTAGAGGTTGGAGAGGTAGAGGTTGTCCTCGTACATGCCGCTGATCGCCGAGAGGCTGGCCGAGACCGCCGACTGCCCCTGCTTGAAGAGCAGCAGGTACATGGTCATCTGCCCGAGGCTGATGGCGCCCTGGATGGCCGAGACGGCGATCCAGGCGTAGGCGCCGTAGAAGGCGGCGGTGCCGAGCAGACCGAGCGCGAAGCCCCAGCTGTCGCGGCGCAGGGTCAACGCCCGGTCCTCGGCGAAGAGCTTGGCGAAGATCTCCCGGTAGCGCTGCAGCAGCTTCGGCCCGAGGCGGAAGAGCTTGACCTCCTTGGCGTAGTCCTCCCGCGCCAGCACCGTCTCCAGGTACATCTGCATCCGCGTCTCCGGCGAGCGCCAGCGGAAGAGGCGGAACTTGTCGCCGGAGAACTTGGCCTCGGCGAGGAACTCGGGGATGCCGCCGCCGAGCAGTATCAGCACCGTCCAGGGGGAGAACTGCACCAGCAGCACGGCGTAGCTGACCAGGGAGATGCCGTTCTGCACCAGGCCGAAGGTGCGCGTGACCAGGGAGAGGGGGCGGGTCGAGGCCTCGCGCCGGGCGCGGGTCAGCTTGTCGTAAAACTCCGAGTCCTCGAAGTGGGCGAGCTTGAGGGTCAGCGCCTTCTCCAGGATCATCACGTTGATGCGCTGCCCCATCAGCGCCCGCAAGAGCGCCTGGCAGGTGGCGATGCCGCGCTGCGCCCCGGCGATCAGCGCCACCACTCCCGCCTCGGCGGCGACGAACATCAGAACCATGGTGGTATCGGCACTGCCGGCCAGCTTGTGCTGGGCCATCGCCGCGACCACCCCGTCAACGATCAGCTTCCCGATCCACGCCACCGCCGCCGGCAGCACCCCGGCCACCAGGGTCAGAACGGCGAAGACCAGCGCCAACCGCCAGCTGGTCGACCAGACCAGCTGCAGGGCGCGGCGGCTGTAGCGGAAGACGTCCAGAAAACGCTTGGGCGGCGGGTTGGTGTCGGTGGCCAGGGGCGGGTACTTCACGGGCGGTCCTGTCGCGGTTGAGAGTTCAGCAGGTTGCCATCATAGCATTCCCGGCGGCAAAAGGAAGGGGACCGGCGCCACAGGTGCCCCTCCCCCGGTGGTGGCTGGCAAGATTTTCCCTGCTTGGGCGGTGAACGATACAAACCTGCGGGGGGCATGCGTTCGCGAGGGTTCCGGAGCCCGGGATCTCCCTCGTCGTCAACCGACTCCGCAGGTGCTCCGTGGTCACAATCGTGGCTCCGATCGCAGCTCGTCGGCCGCATGCTTCTTTTGCATCTCCGATCTGCGCGTTCAAAGGCTCTGGTGGTTTAAAGGCCTTAAAACCAAGCTGCGCCGGCGTTCGCCCCGCATAAACGCATACCGGAGCAACCACCACCCTGCGCAGATGGAGCAACCGAAGACGCGCCGCCCCTACCTCACCAAGGGTAATTCGGATGCTCTGCCCACCGCGCCCCCATGCCGGCGGCAGCCCGGGCTCTTTTGGTTACTTTTCTGAGCCGAATCAGAAAAGTAACTCGTCCGGCGGGACGAGACCCGCCGGTTTTCAAGCCTTTTAACCTGCGGGTTGCGGCGCCGTCGCGAAATACCCACCTATGTTAAGCTGGCAGCAGAATAATTTGAGACCAGAAAGGGGGATAACATGGCCTCGAAATGGAAAATCGACGGAACCTACTTCGAAACCTGCAACTGTGACGCCGCCTGCCCCTGCGTGTTCCTCAGCGACCCCACGACCGGGGACTGTACGGTTTTGATCGGTTGGCACATTACCAGCGGCCATTTTGACGACATCGACCTGCAGGGGCTCAACGCCGTCATGGCCGTGCATTCCCCCGGCAACATGGTGGAAGTCCCCTGGCAGGCCGCTCTCTATGTCGACAGCAAGGGAAACGCCAGCCAGCAGGAATCGCTGACCAAGATCTTTTCCGGCCAGGCCGGCGGGCACCCGGCGTGGCTGGCCTCGCATGTCGGGGACTTCCTCGGGGTCAAAAGCGTAGAGATCGGCTACCAGGGGAGCGGCAAGAATCGCAGCCTGAGCATTCCGGGGATCGCCGAGGCGGAAATCGAGGCCATCGGCGGGCAGGGGGGCGGCGAGACGACCATCTCCGGCCATCCGCTCGCCATCTGCCCCGGCTTCCCGGCGGTAGTCGCGAGGTCGAAGCGGTTGAGCTACACCGACCATGGCCAAAGCTGGGAGATCAGCAAGAAAAACGGCTTCTTCTCTCCCTTCGCCTACAACGGGTGAATGCCGTCAGCAAGGCATATGTCCGGGACCGGACCATCGTCCTGGGCGGGCTGATCGGGCTCTGCCTGCTCGCTTGGCTCTACCTGTTCTACCTGGTCTGGATGATGGAGAAGATGCGGGTCGGGATGGCGGTGATGGAGCCGCACCTGCAGGAGTGGACCGCCACCGACGCGTTTTTCTGTTTCGTCATGTGGGCGGTCATGATGGCCGGGATGATGATCCCTTCGGCCACCCCGATGATCCTGGTCTTCACCGATACCGTCCGCAAGCGCCTCAAGCGGGGAAGCCCCTACCTGACGATCGGTCTTTTCGTGCTCGGCTACCTGGCTGCCTGGACCGCCTTCAGCCTGTTCGCCACCGCCGCCCAGTGGGGGCTGCAGACCGGCGCGCTGCTGTCATCGACCCAGCTCAAAAGCACCAGCCCGATCCTGGGCGGCGCCATCCTCATCACCGCCGGCGTCTTCCAGTGGACCTCGCTCAAGCAGCGCTGCCTGATCCACTGCCGCTCCCCGCTGAACTTCCTGCTGAACGAATGGCGTGAGGGCCGCTTCGGAGCCCTGGTCATGGGGCTGCGCCATGGTCTGTTCTGCCTGGGCTGCTGCTGGGCGCTGATGGGGCTGCTGTTCGTCACCGGGGTGATGAACCTGCTGTGGGTGGCGCTGATCGGGGTCTTCGTGCTGGTCGAAAAGATCGCGCCGATGGCGCGCTGGGTGAGCGGCGGCGCAGGAGCGCTGCTGGTTGTCTGGGGTCTCTGGCTGCTGCTTTTGCACTGAGGCCGGAAGACCCCTCATCTCAGGGTTTGGCAGCCGGCAGGTTTTGCGACCGGGTGCCGGCGGCCTCACCTCGCCATTCGCTCCAGTTCCCCCAGTATCCTCACCATCGCCAGGGTATCCAGCCGGCAATACTCCAGCATCGCCCCCCGCAGCCGCTCCAGCTCCTCCCCCTCCCCCAGCGCGCACATGTCGTGATAGGCCTGCATCGCCGCCATGCCGTCGGCAATCTCCAGCCCCGCGTAGGAGAGCTCCGGCACCATGGCCGGCAGCACCTCCTTGATCGAGTAGGAACCGCGCATCTGCCAGCGATAGACGTCGCGGCGGCGGAAGGGAACCATCAGGTCGCGGACGTTTTTCAGGCGCGCCTCGATGGCCGGGGCGAGGTCGGGGAAGAGCTCGGCGAGCTGGCGCAGCACTCCCTTCTCGAAGGCCTGGTTGTAGGTCAGCACGCAGGCATCTGCGGGGATGGCGGCAAGGAGTTTTTCGATCAGCTCGCGGCGCGGGTCGACGCCGGGGCGGGCGAGATAGTCGAGATGCTGCGGCGCGGCGCCGGCCTCCTGCTGGAGATGGATGGAGAACTGGAACGGCACCTGCTGGTAGGGCCGGGTGTCGTCGAAGAGCGGGATGGAACTGTTGAAAGTCTCGAAATCGAGGTGGCAGAGCGGGTACCAGAGGGTGTCGAGGAAGGCCCGGACCCCGGCGGGATCGATGGCGTCCTGCTGGTTCAGGGTGGTCTCGACCTGCTGGCGCTGGGCGGGCCCCAGTTCGGCGAGGGGGATGTCCTCGAAGCGGACGATGCCGCGCCGGTAGAGATCGAACTTGTTGACCCCGTTGCCGCGCAGGTCGAAGACCGAGTTCTCGGGGATGTGCCGCCAGCAGTAGGGGATGAAGTCGCAGTCGTAGGGATCGTGGCACCAGGGGCCGATGTCGATGGCCGGCTCGCCGCCGCCCTGCAGGGTCTCGCGCAGCCCGGCGACAACCTCGGGCATGTTCGGCTGGCGCGCCAGGACGGCGGCGGTGACGTCTTCGCCGGCGAAGAGCCGCCGGACGTCGATCGCCCCCCGGCGCAGGTAGCTGTTGTCGATGTGGACGAGGAAGGCCCGGGAGAGGGGGAGGCCGCAGTTGGCCAGGACGTAGTACTGGATGGCGACGTCGTCGAGGTTGACCTCCTTGACGGCGGTCGCCATCTTCACTTCATGGATCTGCCAGCGACTGTTGTCACCCTGGCCGTCGCGGACCAGAATGTCGACCTTGACGAAGATGCCGTCGAAGGCGAAGGAGGCCTCGTAGATCACCGACACCCCCTCGGCGATCAGGGTCCGGGTGCGGGCGAGCTGCTCGGCGACGCTCAGCCCCGCAAAGGGCACCTCGATGCCGCCGGGGAAGAGCTGCTGGGCGAGCACGCCGACCTCGGTGCCGGCGGCGAACCGGGCCTCGAGGGCCGGCCGGGGCGGGAATTCGAAAGCGGGGGGATTCTTGGCCAGCCACAACGCCTTGGGACATTGCAGTCCCTTGAGCAACAGGGATTTGCTGAGACCGCCGCTGGTTGATCGTACCATGTCCCCTCCGCTGTACCGGGAATAAGATCCCTTATCCATACCGGCAGGGGGCGAGACCTGTCAATTCCTTTCAGGCCTCCCCGGTGCACTTCAGCACCACCAGGGTCATGTCGTCGGGGGGCAGGGTCACGGAAGGGGTCACATGGAGCAGCCGGTCGACCATTTCCCGGGCGCTTTGCGCCCAGAGCTGCTTGGCCAGCGACTCGTTGTCGAGCTCGGTCTGCTGCATCGCCTCCATCAGGCCGTCGCTGAACAGGACCAGGGCGTCCCCCGGCGCGAAAAGGACCTCCCCCTCCTGAAAGGGCGGGTCGGCCTCGACGCCCAGCGGCAGCCCCCGCGGCAGCAGCTCCTCGACCCGGCCGTCGGCGCGCAGCAGAAAGACCAGGCCGTGGCCGCAGTCGACAAAGGTCATCCGGCGCGTTGCCACCTCGAGCTGGCCGTGAAACAGGGTGACGAAGCTCTCCGAATTGCCCAGGTCCTGGCGCAGCGCCCGCTCGGCCTGGTGCAGCGCCGCGGAAGGATCGGCGATCTGCGCGACCGCGCGCAGCGAGGCCCGCACCGTGGCCATGAGCATGGCGGCCGCCAGCCCCTTGCCCATCACGTCGCCCAGGGTCAGGGCGAAACGTCCCGGGCCGGTCTGCTGCCAGTCGTAAAAATCCCCGCCGACCTGGTAGGCGGGGCGGCAACGGGCGGCGACCTCGAAGCCGGCAGGCTGAGGGAATTCGGTCGGCAGGAGTTTTTCCTGGACCTGGGCGGCGAACTCCAGTTGGGTCTGCAGCCGCAGGCGGCGCTTTTCGCTTTCGCCGAGGGCGGTCTCAGCCGCCTTGCGTTTGCTGATGTCCCGGGCCACCACGATCACGTAGGCGGTCTCCCGAAACAGCATCCGGGCCAGGGTGAGCTCGGCGGGAAGCGGTCCGGCATCGCGCCGCAACAGATTGGTTTCGATCCACGCCCGCTGCTTAGGGGCCCCGGCGCCGGCGCCGATCAGTTCCCTGGCCAGCTGGTTGCCGGCCAGCTCGAAAACGTCGAAGACCGACAACCTCAGCAGCTCGTCATGCCCCCGGCCGGTCTGCCGGGAAGCGGAGTCGTTGAAATCGACGATCCTGCCGCCGGGAACCTCGATCAGAAAGATGGCGTCATGGCTGTAGTCGAGAAAGGCCCGGAACCGCTCCAGCTCCTCGAGACGTTTCTGGAGCTCAGGATAGTAGCTCTTGCGGTGGGAGTATTCGCCGAGGCCGATGAGCTTCTCCCGCAGCTGCTGCTCGTCCTTCCCGGGGTCAGAGGGACTCCTCATAAATCACCTCGAGGTCCCGCAGGTTCGCCTTGCGCGGGTTGGTGACCAGGCACGGGTCGTTGAGGGCTTTCTTGCTGAGCACCGGCAGATCGCCGATACGGATGCCGATATCGGTGAGGACCTTGTCGACCCCGGCCGCCCGCTTGAGCTCCCGGACCTTTTCCAGCAGCGCCTTCTTCTTCCCCGCGGAATCCATCCCCCGCAGGTCCACCCCCATGGCCTCGGCGATCCGCTCGAAGCGTTCCGGGGAGGCGGGGAGATTGAACTCGATGACGTGGTCGAGAAGGATGGCGTTGCATTCGCCGTGGGGGGAGTCGCGTTCGCCGCCGAGGCTGTGGGCCATGGCATGGGCGGCCCCGAGGATGGCGTTGGAGAAGGCCAGGCCGGCCTGCAGGCTCCCCTGCATGATGCGGGTGCGCAGCGCCAGATCGTCGGGGTTCCGGATTGAGTCGACCAGGTTGTCGGTAATCAGGCGGATCGCCTCCAGGGCGTGGAGGTCGGTCATGGAGGAGCTGGCGTTGGAGACGAAGGCTTCGACCCCGTGAGTCAGGGCATCGAGGCCGGTGCAGGCGGTCAGGAAGGGATCCATGCTGGTCAGGGTGAGGGGATCGATGAGGGCCAGGTCGGGGACCACGGATTTGCTGATGATGGCGAACTTGATCCGCTCCAGGGGGTTGGTGATGATCGCGAACTGAGAGACGTCGGCGGAAGTCCCGCCGGTGGTGGGGATGCAGATCAGGGGCGGCATCGGCTCCTGGACCTTGTCCACCCCCTCGAAGTCCAGGATGTGCCGGTGGTTGGAGCTGACGATGCCGATCCCCTTGGCGCAGTCCATGGGGCTGCCGCCGCCGACCGCGACCAGGGCGTTGCAGTGGGCGCTGGCGAAGAGTTCGGCCCCGGCCATTACCTCCTCGGCGCGGGGGTTGGGCGACACCGCGGTGAAGAGCGTGTAGGGAAGCCCCGCCTCGGCGAGGCTGGCGGTGACGTCGGCCGTCCAGCCGGCGGCCACCACCCCTGGATCGGAAACGACCAGGATCTTCTGGCCGCCGAGGTTGCGGGCATAGCGGCCGGCCTGTTTTCTGGCGCCGATGCCGAAGATGTACTCGGGCGCGACAAATTTTCTAAGTTCGAAGGCGCTCCCCATTGCTTCGCCTCCCAAAAGGGATGAACGGCTGTTTTCGATGACCAGTCCATTCCAGTATAGACCTGCCCGGTCCCTCGGACAAATCGTACCGGCAATGACCTGGGCGTCGATCGGTGCCTGAAAAACCGGGCTTCAGGCGCCCCCTGCCCTCTTTCCTGGGCCGGCCGGCAGACCGACCGTGCAAGAGATGGCACACCCCTGCCCCTGCGACCGTTCCAATTCGGCACGCATTGTTCCTTCCGGATACGCCCCTCCCATTACCGGCTGCCCCGGGTGAATCTCCGAAACTCTACACAACTACTCGTTATTGTTATCGAATAAATTTTTTGATGGCCACCAACGAAAAACCGGCAACCCCTTTGCAAAACGTAAACGCCAGAGACGGCAATGACTCGATCCGCACCGGCCGGAGTTCCGGCCGCATCAAATCAAGCAAAGGAGTAATGGGTATGGCCAGAACCAGCAAGAGTCCCAAGAAATTCATCGTTTCCTGCCGCGTCAGCGACCGCGAGATGCGCACCATTCATCAACGGGCCCAGGAATCGGGCCTCAGCATCACCATGCTGCTGCGCAAAAGCCTCGACCTTGCAGCCAAGGAAGGCCTCTCGGCCTGACCGCCTGACACCTGATCCATTGCAGCCCGGTCAGGCCGGCGCATCCACGCGGACGCGCCGGCCTGACCGCCTGTCCCTGCCTTGCCCCTCCTGCCTGCCGCCCGGCAGGTCCCGCTCCCCGGTTCGCCCTTAGCCAGAGATCCCGTCCACCCCTGCCGCCGAAACTGGCTGCGGCGGGTCTGTTCTTTGCCGACTGCGGACAAAAAAATTCCCGGTGCGGCCCCAGGATGGGGCCGCGCCGGGCAGGAGAGAGCGTTGGCGAGCGAGTTCGGTTAGAAGTTCCAGAACTCGTCGATTTCGGCGCCGGTGAAGTCCCACACCGCGTTGTGCGGCGGCACCGGCTCGCTGAAGAACTCGGGTAGCCGGTCGTGGGCGTTGGTGAAGCCAGCGGCGATGTTGAAGGCGCGCTCGGTCTTGAGAATGGTCTTGCCGAGCTCGATCACGTCATTGGCCACCAGTTCGATGCCGAAGCGGGCGTTGATCATGTCGACGATGGCGGTCAGCGCATCGGGAATGTCGAGCACCGGGAAAGCGACGAACAGGCAGAGGCCGGTGGAGTCGACCGAGGCCGTGGCGATCTGCAGGTTGCGCGACAGCTCGACCTGACCGTCCTTCTTCAGAGGATCGACGTCACCGCCGACCTTGAGGATGTTGGTCGCCACCGAGTAGCCGGCGGTGTGGTCGGCACCCATGGTGCTGGTCGCATAGGTGATGCCGATCCCCTTGACGGAGCGCGGGTCGTAGGCGGGAATTCCCTGCCCCTTGACCACCGGCACCCGGGTCACGCCGTAGGCGCTGCCGACCGAAGCCGCACCGTTGCCGAGGATGCGTCCCAGCGGGGTCGCCTTGCCGATCTCCTCGCGCAGCAAGCGCAGCATGCCGGGGCCGTCGCCGAAGGAGAGCAGGCCCGCTTCCATGGCGACGCCCATCAGCACCGCGGACTCGATGGAGTCGATGCCGATGTCGTCCATGATGTTGTCGGCCAGGGCGATGTGGTCGAGGTTGTCGATGCAGCAGTTGGCGCCGAAGCCCCAGATGGTCTCGTATTCGAACCCGGAGGTCACGTAGGCGCCGGCCTCGTCGACGTACTCCTGGGAGCACTGGATGATACAGCCGGCGTGGCAGCCGTGCTTGGTCTTGCCGCCGCGGGCCTTGATGGTGTCGTGCATGGTTTCGCCGGAAATCTTGTCGTGCCCCTCGAACTCGCCGAAGCGGAAGTTCTTGGTCGGCAAGCCGCCGGCCTCGTTGAGGACGTTGACCAGGACGTTGGTGCCGTAGGTCGGCAGACCTTCGCCGCTGACCGGGTGCTCGAGCAGCGCCTTGGCGAAAACCCGGGCCGCGGTCTTGAATTTCTCGGGATCGGCCAGGGTCACCGCGGTGGCGCCCTCACCGTCGACGGTGATGCACTTGATGCGCTTCGAACCCATGACGGCGCCGAGACCGCCGCGGCCATGGCTGCGGATCTTCTGGTCGGGGTCCTTGACCGAAATGTTGGCGGCGGCCATCAGCGCCTCGCCGACCGGGCCGATGCTGAGCACGCCGATCTTCGGGCTGAATTGGGCATTCATCGCCTCGATCACGGCGAAGTTCCCCAAGCCCGCCAGCTCCGGGACCTCGTGGAAAGTGATGCCGTCCTTGGTGACGTGCAGCCGGTAGAGGGTTTTTTTCTCCGGCTGTCCCTCGATGATCAGGGCCTTGATCCCCAGCCGGGCGAAAAGCTGGGCGGCGGTACCGCCGGCGTTGCTCTCCTTGATGGTTCCGGTCAGCGGGCTTTTGGCGCCGGCCGAGAGGCGCCCGGATTGGGCGGCCGGGGTACCGGTCAACAGGCCGGGGGCGAAGATCAGCTTGTTGTTGGGGCCGAGGGGGTGGCAGGTCGGGGGTACTTCGGCGGCGACGATAGTGGAAGTCAGCCCGCGTCCGCCGTGCCCGGCCCAGTCGGCCGGAACGTCTTCGATCTTGGCGGTCAGGGTCGCCATGTTAACGCGAAAAATCTTGTCCATTACAGCTCTCCCTTTCTGGGGTTGTTGATGCCGCGAATCTCCTTTCCGAAAGGGAGGCGGCGCCGTTTCCAGCGCAACCCGTTGGCCGGCCGCCCTGAGGATCGATCCCGGTAGGCGCACAGGCTCGGAGACGGGCCGGGGAGCGCCCCTCAAGGCGCCCCCCGGCCGGTTTGGACCGCGGACGAGTTACATGGCGGCCTTGTAGATGCCGACCACACAGTCCAGGGTGGCGATGCGCGGGTTGGTCAGCATGCAGGCGTCTTTCATGGCGTTCTCGGCCATGATCCGCAGGTCGGTCTCTTTCACGTTCAGCGCGGTAAGACCGGCGGGGATGCCGATGTCGGCGGAGAGCTTGCGGATGGCGGCGATCCCTTTGGCGGCGGCGTCGACGTCGGAGAGGCCGTCGACGTTCTCACCCATGGCGACGGCGATGTCGGCGAAGCGCTTGGGATTGGAGATCATGTTGAACTCGCAGACGGACGGCAGCAGGATGGCGTTGCAGACGCCGTGGGGCAGGTTATAGAAGCCGCCGAGCTGGTGGGCCATGGCGTGGACGTAGCCGAGGCTGGCGTTGTTGAAGGCCATGCCGGCCAGGTACTCAGCGTAGGCCATCTTGTCGCGGGCCTCAAGGTTCTGGCCGTTGGCCACCGCCGGGCGCAGGTAGTCGGCGATCAGCTCAATGGCCTTGATGGCGCAGGCGTCGGTGATCGGGGTGGCGATGGTGGAGACGTAGGCCTCGACGGCGTGGGTCAGGGCGTCCATGCCGGTGGCGGCGGTCAGCGGAGCGGGCTTGCCGACCATCAGCACCGGGTCGTTGATGGCGATGTTGGGGGTGCAGCGCCAGTCGACGATGGCCATCTTCACGTGGGTGTCGGTGTTGGTGATGATGCAGAAGCGGGTCATTTCGGAAGCGGTGCCGGCGGTGGTGTTGATGGCGACGAAGGGAGGCATCGGCTTGGTGGTCTTGTTGACCCCTTCGAGGTCGCGGACGTGGCCGCCATTGGAGGCAACCATGCCGATCCCCTTGGCGCAGTCGTGGGAGGAGCCGCCACCGAGGGAGATGATCGAGTCGCATTTCTCGTCCTGGTAGACCTTCAGGCCGTCATGGACGTTCTTGTCGGTCGGGTTCGGTTCAGCGCCGTCGAAGATGACGACCTTGACGCCGGCCGCTTCGACCTGCTGCTTGATCTGGTCGGCCATGCCGATCCCGGCAATGCCCTTGTCGGTGACAAGCAGGGCCTTCTTGGCGCCGAGAGCCTTGACCTGGTCGCCGGTTTCCTTGGAGGAGCCGACGCCCATGAGGGAGACGGTGGGGATGAAAAAGCCGAAAGTCTGGTCTGCCATTGCCATGATGTTCTTCTCTCCTTTTGTGATGTTTTGGTTGGCCCGCTGCCAACCGGTCGATGAATAACGCCGGCGGTCCCACGACCTGCCGGCCTGTGCTTTGGTTTTGCCCGCGGCTGCTGTCATCCGGCCGCGAATAAAACGATATTTGGGGTATCCAGCAACATGAGTGCCAGATTCGGACTTAGAACCTATCTGTCTTGAATTATTGGCTTTTCAATGGGAAGGCGGAACCGGATCCGACGCCTTCCCAACGGCCGCGCACCACTTCGGCGCGCTTCGCTCCAACCTGGAACAAACTGTCACCCTGCCGGCCGGAGACCGCCATCGCCAGCCAGTCCCGACCACCCGTTGTTTCCCGGACCGACTGCTCCATAGTGGAACACTCTGCCCCGTTCCGAGACAATCGCCTGCCGCGGCCGGGCGGCAGTGTGCCCGACCTCGACACCCTTGGAAAATTTGCTGCCATCGTTATTTTTCCCTATAATTCAGGGAAGTTGGGACATACAGAATTGAACCACGGGAGGGGCAGAGCAGGCCGCTGCGGGGTGCCGGCGGCAGCTGTCACGATCCTTGCAGGCGTATACGGCACATCGGTGAGGAGTTCCGCCCGAAGGCGGACCGTGATAAGGTAAAAACTTGGAGGCTGGGCGCGTTGCCCGGTGCCGTCGGCCGACGGCGGGAGAGGCTATGAACATCAGCAAATTCGTAAGTCCGGAAATCATCTTCGGCCGCGGCGCCCTCAGCCAGCTGGGCGAGAGCGCGGCGCGGCTCGGCGCCTCCAAGGTCTTTGTGGTCAGCGATGCGGGGGTGATCAAGGCAGGCTGGATCGAGCCGGCCCTGGGCTACCTGCACGCCGCAGGGCTCACCACCGAGGTCTTCTCGGCGCTTACCACCAACCCCAAGGCCTTCGAGGTGGAGGCCGGGGCCGAAAAGTACCTGGCCACCGGCTGCGACGCCATCGTCGCCGTCGGCGGCGGCAGCCCCACCGACGTCGCCAAGGCGGTGGCGATCCTGGTGAGCAACGGCGGCAAGCTGCGGGACTACGAGGGGATCAACCGTATCGCCAGGCCGCTGCCGCCGATGGTGATCGCCCCGTCCACCGCCGGGGCGGGCTCGGAGGTCAGCCAGTTCGCCATCATTGTCGACGTCGACCGGCGGCTGAAGATGTCGATTATCTCCAAGTCCCTGGTCCCCGATATCGCGATCGTCGATCCCGAGTTGCTGCGCACCAAGGATTCGCTGCTGGCCGCCGCCACCGGCATGGACGCCCTGACCCACGCCATCGAATCCTACGTCTCCCTGGCGGCCACCCCGCTGACCGACATGCATGCCCTCAAGGCAATCGAACTGATCGCCCCCAACCTGCCGCGGGCGGTGGCCGACCGCGGCGACATCGAGGCCAATACCAACATGGCGATGGCCAGCATGATCGCCGGCCTCGCTTTTTCCAACGCCATCCTCGGGGCCACCCACGCCATGACCCACCAGGTCGACGGCCTGATCGACCAGCACCACGGCGAAACCAACGCCGCAATCCTCCCCCACGTCATGGCCTTCAACCTGCCGGCCTGTCCGGAGAAGTTCCGGCGCATCGCCCAGGCCATGGGGGAGACGGCGATCTGGCGCAGTGACGAGGAGGCCGCCGGGCGCTCGATCACTGTCGTCAAGCAGCTGATCGAGGAAATCGGCCTGGCCAAGGGGCTGGCGCAGATCGGCCTGCAGGAGGAGGACATCCCGCTTCTGAGCCGCAACGCGGTGAAGGACGCCTGCCTGGTGACCAATCCGCGCAGCGCCACCGCCGCCGAGATCGAAGCGATTTTTCGTCAGGCGATGTAACCGGAATCGATGGCCGAAATGGAACCGTCCGTAGACAACAGGGATAAACTGCTGGAACAGCTGACCGGGGTCGACTCCTCCAAGCTCAACTACTATGTCGAGCTGAAGAAGCGCAACGAGGAGGTTCTCAAGCAGAATAGCCGGCTGGAGATCCTTCACCAGCTGATCCGGGACATCAACCTCGACATGTCCCTCGAGGACATCATCGAACGGGCGTTCCGCAAGCTGCCGGAGGCCCTCCCCTGCGACTTCCTGGGGCTGGCGACGCTGCGCGGCGGGACCCTGACACTGCGGGCGACCGCCCCGAAGGACTTCTGCACCGCCGGGAACATTCCCAAAAAATCGCGCCTCTGGCAGGTGCTGGAGGGGCAGCGGGCGACCATCTACGACCCCTGGGAGGACGGCCCGTTCCTGGCCCTGCTCAATCCTGACAATCACCTCCAGCTGCGCTCCCTGGCGGTCGCCCCCCTCTACCAGCGGGCGGCGGTCACCGGTCTGCTGCTGGTCGGCAGCAGCCGCGGGCGGGCCTATGGCCGCGCCGAGTTCAACTTCGTCCAGCACCTCGCCGACCAGCTTGCCTTCAGCATGCAGAACGCCCAGCTCTACAAGCGGGTCAGCCGGGCGAAGATGGAGTGGGAGGCGACCTTCCGGGCGGTCACCGACGCGATCTTCCTGGTCGACACCGACTACAACATCCTCCAGCACAACGACCGCCTTCCCGACGAGCTGGCCACCTACTGGGACGCGGTCGAAAGCAACAAGTGCTTCGCCCGCCTCAAGCACCGCGACACCCCCTGCCCCGAATGCCCGATCCAGGAGATCCGCACCACCGGCGAGCCGATCTTCCGCCGGGTGCAGACCGACAGCGGCCTGATCCTCGACCTCTCCTACTACCCGGTGGTCAACGACGAGCAGCAGCTGGTGGCGGTCACCCACATCATCAAGGACGTCACCAAGAAGACCAAGCTGGAGGCGCAGCTGGTCCAGTCCGCCAAGCTCGCCGCCCTGGGGGAGATGGCCGCCGGGGTCGCCCACGAGCTGAACAGCCCGATGACAGTCATCATCGGCACCGCCCAGCTGCTGCTGCGCGGCGCCGACCTCAAGCCGGAGGACGGCGAGCTGCTCGGCGACATCGTCAACTGCGGGCTGCGCTGCAAGCGGATCGTCCAGAACCTGCTGACCTTCTCCCGCCAGGACCAGTTTCCGGTCACCGACGTCGATCTCAACGCCGAGGTGGACGGGGCGATCGGCCTGATGAAGTTCCAGATCGACCAGAGCCGCATCCAGTTGATCAAGCACCTCGCCCCCGACCTGCCGCGGATCACCGCCAACGGCCAGCAGCTGCAGCAGGTCCTGGCCAATTTCCTGGTCAATGCCCGTGACGGCCTGACCGAGACCAACCGGCAGCGCAAGTTCATCGAGATCACCACCGCCCTGCGCATCGAGGGGGACCGGCGCTGGGCAGTGGTCAGTGTCCGCGACAACGGCATCGGCATTCCCGCCGCCGATTTGCAGCAGATCTTTACCCCCTTCTTCACCAGCAAGGAGGGATCCCGGGGCACGGGCCTGGGGCTGTCGGTCAGCCTCGGCATCGCCCAGTCGCACCACGGCACCATCGAGGTGGATAGCCAGCCGGGCCGGGGGAGCACCTTCAGCCTGGTCCTGCCGGCCGATTGACCGTGCTTTTGGAAAGCCAGCGAAACGAGAGAACCGTGTCCCAGACCCAGATCCTGATCATCGACGACGAAGCCGATATCTGCACCTTCTTCAGCCGCCTGCTCAGCCGCAGCGGCTACCAGGTGACCACCGCCTGCAACGAAACCGAAGCCCGTCATGCCCTGGCCAGGCAGCTCTACAGCGTGGCCATGGTCGATCTCAAGCTGCCGGACACCGATGGGTTGAGCCTGCTGCAGCAGATCAAGGCCCGCCAGCCGGCCTGCGAGGTGATCATCATGACCGGCTTCAGCACCATCAAGACCGCGGTCACTGCGATCCAGCTCGGCGCCTACGAGTACGTCGAAAAACCCTTCGAGGAGATCACCGAGATCGAACGGCTCATCGCCCGGGCCGTCGCCCACGGCCAGGGGGGGGAGCGGGGCCCGGAGAAGGAGGAGTGGGCCGAGACTGCCCGCGCCATCGGCTTCCAGGTCGGCTCCTCGCCGGTCATGCGCCGACTGGTCTCCCTCGCCTACAAGATCGCCAACAAGAACATCAACGTGCTGATCCAGGGGAAAACCGGCACCGGCAAGGAGGTCCTGGCGCGCTTCATCCACGCCGCCTCGAACCGGGAGAGCCAGCCCTTCATTCCGGTCAACTGCGGGGCGCTGCCGGAGACCCTGCTGGAGAGCGAGCTCTTCGGCCACGAGCGGGGAGCCTTCACCGGTGCCAGCAACGCCCGCCGCGGGATCTTCGAGCTGGCCAACCGCGGCACCCTGTTCCTCGACGAGATCGGCGACGCCAGCGCCCAGATCCAGGTCAAGCTGCTGCGGGTGCTGGAGACCGGCGAGATCGTGCGCGTCGGCAGCGAGGCGACCCGGCGCACCGACGTGCGGCTGATCGCTGCCACCAACGTCGACCTCGAGGAGGCGATCCGCGCCCGGACCTTCCGCGAGGACCTCTTCTACCGGCTCAACGTCGTCCGCCTGGAGATCCCGCCGCTGCAGGCCCACAGCGAGGACATCCCGCAGCTGGCCGAGTATTTTGTCCGCCAGTTCAACCCCGAGATCGGCATCGCCCCGGCGACCCAGCGGCTCCTCTCCGACTATCCCTGGCCGGGGAACATCCGCCAGCTGGCCAACGCCATGCGCCGTGCGGTGGTGCTCTGCAACGGCGGCACCCTCCAGCCCCGCCATCTTGGCGACATTCTCGCCGCTTCCCCTCGCGAGGCCGCCGGGATCGCCGCCCCGGTCCGGGCATCGGCTCCGGCGGCGGCGCCGGCCGCTGAGAGTGGGCCGTCCCTGGAGGAATTCGCCTCCCCCGAGCGCCTGGAGCAACTGGATGCCGCCGGACTGAACCAGACCTGGCAGGCCCTCCAGGCCATGGAGAAACGGGTGCGGACGGTGATGACCCGCAAGGGTCTGGCTCCCCCCTCCCCCCAGGAGCTCAAGGCTTCCGAGCTGGAGACCATCCGCCGGGCCCTGGAGCAGCACCGCTGGAACATCACCGAGGCGGCCCGTTCACTGGGGATCGCCCGCAACACCCTGCACCGCAAGATCAACAAGTACGGGTTGCGTGACGACTGAGCCGAGCCGCCCTCCCCTTCCCCTGCCGGCCGCTCCATTCAAGAGTCCGCCGCCCGTCCACATGGCGGCCCGATTCCTCGTAAACCATCCCCCTCACGGCCGCGCCCGCTCTACCCCCGAGATTGCTCGCATTCACCATTGGCTTGATGATGACCGGCAGGCACTGGCCGCCCGGCGCTGCGCAGAACAGCGCGGTTCTCAGGCGCCCTGGCAGTAGTCGAGAAAGGCGCGCAGCACCGCGGTGCGGTACTTGTCGCGATGGATCAGGATGTTGAGGGTCCGGGAGAGATCGAGAAAGGGAGTGGGCAGCAGCTTCAGGGCGCCGACTTCCAGCGCCCGCGACAGGGTCAGCAATGACAGGCAGCCGAGACCGAGGCCGGCCTCGACGGCCTGCTTGATCGCTTCGCTGTGGCCGAGTTCAAGCAGAACATCGAGGAGAGCGAGGCGACCGGCGACCGCCCGTTCGAAAACCTCGCGGGTTCCCGAGCCGGGCTCGCGCAGGATCCAGCGCTCCCCGGCCAGGTCGGCGGGGGTGAGGGCGGCCCTGGCCGCAAGCGGATGGTCGGCGGCGGCGAAGACCGCCAGCCGATCCTCCCGCCAGGGGATGGTTTCCAGCTCCGGCCGCCGGCAGGGGCCCTCGACAAAGCCGATGTCGTAGGCGAAGGCGGCCATGCCGCTGATCACCTGCTCGGTGTTGACCACGTCGAGGTGCAGGGTCAGCTCCGGGTGGCTGCCGGCCAGCTTGCCGAGCAGGCGCGGGATCAGGTAGTTGCCGATGGTCGAGCTGGCGCCGATGCGCAGCGCTCCGGCGAGCCGCCCGGTCTCGCTGCCGAACAAATCGCCGATCTCCCGCACCCGCTCCAGCACCTCCTGGGTGCGCGGCAGCAGCGCCCGCCCCCGCTCGTTGAGCACCAGACGTTTGCCGACGCGGTCGAAGAGCGGCTCGGAGAACTGCCGCTCGAGTTCGGCCAGCGCCATGCTCGCCGCCGACTGGGAGAGGCCGATCCGGCCGGCGGCCCGGGTGAGGTTGCCGCTGGCGGCGGTGGCCGCGAAGATGTCGAGTTGCCGCAGGGTGATGGCCATGGCATTTATATCAATTTTTTCGAACGATAATATAATTATTACCCATTTGATAAATAACAGCTCCTGTCACATAATGCAATCCAGATAATGCGATGAATCGGCATAGACTGGGGGTCGGACATGAACATGGAACGAAGACGCCAGGGGCTGTTTCTGCTGCTGTTGGGACTATCCTGCTGGCCGTGGGTCGGGCCGCCGCTGGCGCTGGCCTCCGGAGTGACGCTGAGCATGACCCTCGGCAACCCCTGGCCGCGGCAGATCGGGGTGTGGAGCAAGCGCCTGCTGCAGCTTTCGGTGGTCGGCCTCGGCTTTGGCCTCGGCCTCGGCCAGGTCTGGGCGGCGGCCAGGGGCGCCGTTCTCTACACCCTGATCGGCATCGTCCTCACCGTAGCGCTCGGCCACTGGCTCGGCCGCCGCCTCGGCACCGCGCCGGCCACCGCCTCGCTGATCGCCTACGGCACGGCGATCTGCGGCGGCAGCGCCATCGCCGCCATGGCGCCGGTGATCGAGGCCAACGACGATGAGACCGCCGTCGCCCTGGCCACGGTCTTCACCCTCAACGCCGTCGCCCTGATCCTTTTTCCGCCGCTCGGCCACCTCGTCGGTCTCTCCCCCCACGCCTTCGGCGTCTGGGCGGCGCTGGCGATCCACGACACCAGCAGCGTGGTCGGCGCCGCGGCGGCCTTCGGCGGCGGCGCCCTGGCGATCGCCACCACTATCAAGCTCGCCCGCGCCCTCTGGATCATGCCGAGCGCCCTCTTCGCCTCCTGGCGCACCAAGTCGGAAGGGAAGGTCCGCTTTCCCCTCTTCATTCTCGGTTTCATCGCCGCCGCCGGCCTGCGCAGCGCACTTCCCCGTTTCACTCCGCTCTGGCAGGACCTGCACGCCGTCGCCCGCCAGGGGCTGGTGGTGACGCTTCTGCTGATCGGCATGGGCCTCAGCCGCCAGGTGCTGCAGCGAGTCGGCCACCGGCCGCTGCTGCAGGGGGTGCTTCTCTGGGTGATCGTCGGCAGCGCCACCCTGGGGGCGATCTTGCTCGGCTGGATCGGCTGAGATCTCAAAGATCTGGAAACCTGAGAGACCGCCTCACGCGACGCCGCGACGACGCTACGTAAAAACAAGATCGCAAGCCTTCATTTCCAGGTCAGCGGCGTCTCTCACCCGCGCCATGCGGCCACTCGAGCATACAGGGAGCAGAACGGATAAAAACCGGTTTCTGGCGGATCATGTCTGATCAATTCGGATAAAAATCTGATCAACCTTTTTTTGTTTGACCCGAATCCGAACTTTATCGGACGCTATCCGAAGTTATCCGCGCGAACCCTTCTTGGATTCCATTCTTGAACCGGACTTGTGTTCAATCATTCAATCGGTTTTCGTAGCGTTCGTTGCGGCGCTGCGTGAGACACAGCCTTTGCCATCGAAAGGAGCCCCCAATGATCTACGACCTGGCCGCACGCAAGGTTCAGTTGTGCGGCGAGCACTTCATCGCCCCCAACGCCACCCTGATCGGTTCGGTTGTCGTCGAGGAGGATGCAAGCATTTGGTTCAACGTCGTCGTCCGCGCCGACAACGACCTGATCACCATCGGCGCCGGCAGCAACATCCAGGACGGCTCGATCCTCCACGTCGACCCCGGCTTCCCCCTGACCGTCGGCCGCCAAGTCACCGTCGGCCACAAGGTGATTCTCCACGGCTGCACCATCGGCGACGGCAGTCTGATCGGCATGAACGCGGTGATTCTCAACGGGGCGAAGATCGGCAGCGGCTGCCTGATCGGCGCCAATGCCCTGGTGACAGAGAGAATGGAAGTGCCCGACGGATCGGTGGTCCTTGGTTCGCCGGGAAAGATCGTCCGCACGCTGGACGCGGCGGGGCGGGAGAAACTGCGGGAGAGTGCCCTGCGTTACATCGAGAACGGCAGGCGCTATCGGCAGGGGCTGGAGGCGGCGGGGAGTCCGCGCTGAACGCTTCGCTCAGCGCTCGACTTCCCCTTTCGCCCCTCTCGTACAACCGGAACGGCGCGACGGCTCAGGAATAACGCCGCATTTTGGCGAGCCGTTTGCGCTCCCGCCGCTGGGACTCCTTGTGCTTGCGCTTGCGCTTGTCGCTCGGTTTTTCGTAGCTGCGGCGGTTCTTCATCTCGCGAAACAACCCCTCCTGCTGCAGTTTGCGCTTCATGACCTTCATCGCCTTGGCCAGGTTGCCGTCGATTACCTTGACTTCCAAAAATGCCTCCTTTCTTTTCTGTCCTCGATTTATTCCGGGACGTTGGGGATGGTGGTGGTCTGGCCCCGGTGGTTGCGCAGGGTGTACTCCTTGTCGTTGCTACCCTGGATGTAGTAGTCGGGCATCAGCGGGATCTTGCCGATGTTGGTGGCGATCACGTGCATCGGCTGGGCGAGGCCGGTGGTGTGGCCGCGCAGGGCGTCGCGGATCAGCTCGGCCCCCTTCTCGACCGGGGTGCGGAAATGGTCGATCCCCGGCGCCGGTTCGCAGTAAAAAACGTAGTAGGGCTTGATCCGCGTCGCCAGCAGCTTCTGGTGCAGCCTGCGGAAGGTGGCGACGTCGTCGTTGATCCCCTTGAGCAGCACCGCCTGGTTGCCGACGTTGATGCCGCAACGCAGCAGGTCGAAGACCGCCCTAGCCGTATCCTCGGTCAGTTCCTTGGGGTGGTTGCACTGGGTGTTGATCCAGATCGGCACCCTGTGGAAGCCGCCGAGCACCTTCATCAGGCCAGGGGTGATGCGCTGCGGCAGCACGATCGGGGTGCGGGTTCCAAAGCGGATCATCTCGACGTGGGGCAGCTCGCGCAGCTTGCGGACCAGGTAGTCGAGCTGCTCGTCGGCAAGCAGAAGCGGGTCGCCACCGGTGATCAGCACGTCCCGCACCTCCGGGTGGTCGGCGATCCAGCGCAGCCCCTCGTCGACGTCGAAGTCGAGGGAGAGGCTGCCGTCGACCACCAGTTCCTTGCGGAAGCAGTGCCGGCAGTAGATGCCGCAGGTCTGGGTCACAGTGAACGCCACCCGGTCCCGGTACTGGCGGGCGATGCTGTCCGGGCGCTCCTCTCCAGTGGCGCGGTTCTCCTTCCAGACCAGGTAGTTCTCCATGCCGAAGCGGTTCTCCCGCTCCTGGCGCGCGGGGATGATCTGCCGGCGCACCGGGCAGGCCGGGTCGTCCGGGTCCATCAGCGCCGCGAAGTGGGGCGTCGCGCCCCAAGTCGTGGTGTTGCCGGCCAGGATCTTCCGCTCTTCGGCGGTCAGGTTGACGTACTTCTCCAGGCGTTCGACGCTGTTGACGAAGTTCTTCAGCTGCTCCTGCCAGCTGGAACCGGCTAGTTGTTGGCGATGGTTCGTTGTGACTTTCATGGGCTCCTTTCCGTT
Source organism: uncultured delta proteobacterium (assembly GCA_963806685.1). Classification (GTDB taxonomy): domain Bacteria; phylum Desulfobacterota; class Desulfuromonadia; order Desulfuromonadales; family DDH964; genus DDH964. Next base: position 87,975 of record CAWDZB010000003.1, on the reverse strand, counting down.
CCCGCCGGCGCCCAAGCCGGATGCCGGCCGCAGGGCGGCCCTTCCCATCGGGACGGGGAACGCGGGGGACGTGACAGAGGTCTGGACGGTACCGAAAGCGGCGCAGGGGAGGGAACCGGGACCGGGCTGGGCCCGGGACAACGAAGAGATGGGCGCCGGGGCAGGCACCCCGGGAGACGGCTTCCGGACGCGCCGGGAACCGAACGGGGGGCGCACAGCACGCGCCAGACGGTTTGGGGATTATTTCGATCAGGATGGGGCCACCCGCACCCGGGCTTGAGACGGAGCATCTCAATCCAGTGCTGCCCCTGAGAACGAGGGTTCGTCCCGTACAGACCAGGCCTACACGGTCCACCTCAAAAGCGGGTCTTTGGTCGGAACGTTCAGGGAGAACGCCGCCAAGAACTTGGGGACCTTAACATATCGGTCATTTAGGGTCAAATCGGCCTAGGCTGCCGCCGGAAAGAAACATCTGTGGTTGGGTCAGGCCCTCGGTTGCGGGCCCTGGTCGTCCCCGCGCCCCTTTTCGGCGAACATGCCGCCGGTGACCACGAAACCCATGGCCCGCTGCATGGAGATGTTCACCGGCTTCACCGCCGAGCGCGGCACCATGATGGTATGGCCGCCGATCTGGTAGGAGAGCGGGAGATAGACCGCGACCTCCCCGTCGTAGCCGATCCCATCGGGTAGATCGCGAAACTGGGTGCGGGTGACGAAACCGAGAAACCGTATCGGCACCTCGCCAATTTGTAGTTCCACCGTCACCACCTGGTTGAACTCCCGTTCCCGCTGGTGGGAGAAGAAGCCGATGAAGTCCTTGACCGAGCCGTAGAGGGTCTTGACCAGGGGGATTCGGTTGAGGAGGTTCTCGCCGAATTGGAACAGGCGCCGCACCAGGAAGGCGTTGAGGGCCAGGCCGAGGAGGAAGACAGCGATGACCCCGGCAAGCACCCCCATCCCCGGTACGTACCAGCCGTCCGGCAGGATCACCTTGATCACCGCGCCGAGAAGCTGCTCGGCGTTGGTCGCCGACCAGTAGAGGATGTAAATTGTCAGGGCTGCGGGCAAAATGGCAGCCAGCCCGCGGATCATGATCCGTCCAAACCGCTTCATGAACGGTCCTTTCTGTGAGGTGAAGTCTCTCCGGAACCAGGCCCGATGAACGCCGCCACCAACGTGGCCCCGACAAGTGCCCTCTTCAAGGAGAAACTTTACCACATCCCCCGCCGGATCCAGGATGAGCGAACCGCCCTGGCATCCCGCCCAACCAGTCATTAATCCCTTGCCAGCGCCCGGCGGCTGGGCTTAAATTTTCGTTATGGACGGCAACTGGGTCAACATCAGCGAGGTGCTGGCGGTCTTCACCCTGGTTATCATCAGCCCCGGGCCGAACTTCCTGCTGGTGGTCGAGACCGCCCTCGGCGACTCGCGCCGGGCCGGGCTCTACACGGCGCTGGGGGTGGCGACCGGCAGCGGCCTGTTCGCCGCCGCCGGCCTGCTCGGCCTGCTGCTTGTGGTCACCGCCCTCCCCCACTTCACCACCGCCCTCTCCCTGGTTGGCGGTAGCTACCTCGCCTGGCTGGGCTTCGGCATGGTCCGCCGCTTCCTGCGCCCGCCCACCGTGCCGGCCACTGACAGCCACCGGGCCCGGCCCGCGCGGGCGCCGCTGGCCACCTACCGGAGCGGGCTTGTCACCAACCTCACCAACCCCAAGGCCTGGGCCTTCTATTTCAGCCTCTTCACCCTGGTGATGGCTCCCGGAGCGCCGCTCTGGGAAAAAGCTTTCCTCAACCTGGCGATGTTCCTGATCTCTTTGTCCTGGTATGGCCTCGTTGCCCTGCTGATCTCCGATCGGCGCCTGCAGCCGCTCTTCCTGCGCGTCCAGCCGGCGGTTCAGGCCCTTCTCGGCGGCCTGTTGATCCTGCTGGGAGGACGGCTGGCGCTGAGCATCCTTTCATACTAATATTTCCCTTTCCCAAAACATCTGCGGCCCGGCAGAAGGCCGGGCCGAAATATGTATGGAGTTGAAATGGACGACCAAGCACAGAGTTTGTGGATCTGCCATATCTGCGACGGCAAGTTTCAGGGGGGTGAGAGCGTCGCCTGCAGCCGCTGTTTCAAGACCACCTGCAGCGCCCACCTGCGCCACCTGCCGTCCTTCGACAAGGGCAGCGGATTCTACGTGCTGCAGCCGGTCTGCATCGCCTGCGCGACCTTCGGCGACGATTGAGGCTCGGCCGCCCGGCCGAGCCAAGCCGCCAGCAGCAGTGCACCCGCCAGCAGCGCCCCGATCATCCCGGCCACGCCGGCCCACCCCGCAGCACTCCAGAAATAGCCCCCCGTCGTCCCGCAGACACTGGAACCAAGATAGTAGGCAAACAGGTAGAGGGAGGAGGCCTGGGCCCGGGCGGTCCGGGCACGGTGCCCTACCCAGCTCGAGGCGACGCTGTGCGCGGCAAAGAAGCCGACGGTGCACAGCGCGACTCCGGCGACCAGCCACGGCAGCGGCTGCAGCAGGGTCAGCAGCAGACCGCCGGCCATCAGCACGAGTCCGCCGAGCAGCACCGTCGCCCGCCCGCAGCGGTTGACCAGCCGACCGGCCAGCGAGGAGCTGAGCGAGCCGGGCAGATAGAGGAGAAAGACCAGGCTCACCGCGGTCTGGCTGAGGCGGTAGGGAGCCGCCAGGAGGCGGAAGGTGAGGTAGTTGTAGAGGGTGACGAAGCTCCCCATGCCGAGAAAGGCGATGCCGAACAGGCCGAGAAGCCCGGGGTCCTTCAGGTTGCCGGCCAGGGAGGTGAAGAGGTAGCGGGTGGAGAAGGGGCGCCGGGGCACCTGGCGGGCGGGAGGCAGGCTGTGCAGGAAGTAGCCACTGAGCAGCAGGCAGACCAAGCCGATCACCGCCAGCGCCAGCCGCCAGGAGGTGGCCTCGGCCAACGCCGCGGTGAAGATCCGCCCGCTCATCCCGCCAATGGCGTTGCCGCTGATGTAAAGCCCCATCGCCGGGGCAATGGAACCCGGCTCCAGTTCCTCGGCCAAGTAGGCCATGGCGACTGCCGGCAGCCCGGCGAGGACCACTCCCTGCAGCAGGCGCAGCGCCAGCAGCGCGAAAAATCCCTGGCTGGCGGCAGTGAGCAGGGCGAGGAGCGAGCTGGCAACCAGGGCCAAAACCATCACCGGCTTGCGGCCACAGGTCTCGGAGAGGGTGCCGGCGAAGAGCATGGTCACCGCCAGCGCCCCGGTGGCGACCGAGAGGGGCAGGCTGGCCAGGGCGGGAGCCACGGCGTATTCCCGTCCGAAGGCCGGCAACAGCGGCTGGAGGTCGTAGAGGGTGACGAAGGTGACGAAGCCGGCGGCGAAGAAGGCCAGATTGATGCGGCGGTAGCTGCGAGTGCCGCTGCGGACCAGCGCCGGGGCGCGGCCGAGCGCCTGGCTCATGGCACCTCCCCGACCCGGCCGACGCGCAGGTAGAGGGGCCAGCGCACCCGGCGCCGCTGCTGCGGGTCTCCCCAGTACCGGGCCAGCGCCTGGCGCAGCGCCGGCAGCGGATCGCCGGCACCAGTACGACGATACTCCTTGACCGCCGACCAGGTGCCAAAGTAGCCGAGCAGGTGCCCCAGGTCCCAGTCGGCGCTCAGCTCCATGGCCGGGGCGGCGATTTCCGGGAAGGGGAAGGGGATGGTCCGGTAGCCATCGTCGATGAAGCGCCGCTCGGTCGGCCAATAGGGACCGACGACGTGACAGTAGAAGTGGTCGGCGACCTGGTCGAGTTCGCCGCCAAGCTGCAGCTCCCCGTAGGCAACGGCGGCCAGCACCCCGCCCGGCCGGGCCACCCGCCGCACCTCGGCATAAAAACGCGGGAAATCGAACCAGTGCAGGGCCTGGGCGACGACGACAAGGTCGACGCAGGCGGACGCCAGCCCTGAGTCCTCGGCGGTAGCGACGAAGTAGCGAATGGCGGGATGAGGCCGGGCCCGGGATATCTGGTCGGCGCTTGGATCGGAAGCGAAAATCAGCTCGAAGTAGGGCGCCAGACCGTGGGCCGCCTGGCCGTTGCCACAGCCGCAGTCCCAGGCGCGGCGGTGTTCGCCGACCTGGGCGGCGAGCCAGGCGAAGAGCCGCGGCGGATAATCGGGACGGAAGCGCTGGTAGGCTTCGGCCTGGCTGGAGAAGTGGTCCTTGAACGCGCCCTGCTCGGTCATCGCAGCCTCCCAGCTGGCGGGGAAATATTTCCCCTTGCCTCAACCGTAGCACCGCGATTACGATAAGAAAAATATATATTTTTTATCTATTCGATATTATTTTCTTATCAAAACGATACACGACACTTCCGGTCGCCAGCCAATAGAGGCCTCCCCGGGATGAACTTATGGGGCGGGTAGGGAAAAGTGCCAAGGCGGAATTTCACGCGACGCCGCAACGGCGCAACGCCAGACAAAGATAAGGGCTATTGGGCAGAAGCCAAAGGCGTATCGCGCGGATCACTTCGGATAGCTTCTGATTAAGTTCGGATTAAACCAAGCTCTCAAGCCTGATCAGATTTTTATCCGAAGTGATCAGATTTGATCCGCGTGAGACCGCTTTTCCTTTGCCCTTTCCCAGCCCGTAAGCGGTTGTGGTTTAACGTTGCGCCGTAGCGGCGTCGCGAGAGACAGCCTTTTCGTTTCTGAATCCTCCAGGAGCCACCATGGACATCCGCCAACTGCGAACCTTCGCCGCCATCGCCCGCCTCAGCAACTTCACCCGCGCCGCGGAAGAGCTGCACGTCGCTCAGCCGGCGGTGAGCATGGCGATCCGCAAGCTGGAGGAGGAACTGGAGCTGACCCTCTTCTCCCGCCAGGACCGCAAGGTCGCCCTCACCGCCGAGGGGGAGATCCTCCTTGAACACGCCCGGCGCCTCCTTGCCGATTTCGAGGCCGCGCAGCAGGAGATGGCCGACCTGCGCGGTCTGGAAAAGGGCGAGGTGCGGGTCGGCATCCCGCCGATGATGAGCTCCTACTTTTTCCCGGCGATCATCCGCGACTTCGCCGGCCGCTACCCCCGCCTGCAGCTCTCGGTCCTCGGCGAGGGGGCCTGGCGCATCCAGCGACTGCTCAGCCAGGGAGAACTGGACATGGGGGTGATCGCCGGCGGCCAGCTCCCCGAGACCCTGGAAGCCCGCCATTTTCTGCGCGAGGAAGTAGTGGTTTGCGTGCCGGCCGGGCATCCCCTCGGCAAACGGCAGGCAGTCTCCTTCGCAGAGTTCACCGCCGAGCCACTGGTCTTTTTCAAGGAAGGGTACTTCCTGCGCGAGCTGATCTTCGACAAACTGCGGCGGGACGCCCTCCAGCCGCAGATCGTCTTCGAAACCAACCTCTTCACCCTGGTCAAGTCGCTGGTCAAGGGGGGGCTGGGAATCTCGACTTTTCTGCACATGGTGGTCGCCGACGACCCGGAACTGGTCGCCGTCCCCTTCGACCCGCCGCTGCATCTCGACCTGGTCATCGCCTGGAAAAAGGGCGCTTACCTGTCGCGTGCCAACCGCGCCTTCGTCGACTTCCTCCTGGAGCGGACCCGCGATTACCTGGGATCAGGCGTCGCGGTGGTGGATTAATCATGGACCGGTGGGCCGGGTGCGGTTATCATGCCGCGAACCGCCGCAAGGAGCTGCCATGAACCTCGACCGTCTTTACTGCATCGATCTCGACCAGCCGAACCTGGAGGGTTTCCGGAGTTTCGTCAGCGCCTGGCTCTACCGGGGGAAGGATGTCACCCTGGTGGTTGATCCCGGCCCGCTCTCGACGATTCCCCACCTTCTGGCCGAACTGCGCCGCCACCGGGCGGAACGCCTCGACCTTATCCTGCTGACCCACATCCACATCGACCATGCCGGCGGCACCGGCGAACTGCTCAAGAGCTACCCCGGGGCGCAGGTGATCTGCCACCCCGACGGGGTGCGCCACCTGGTGGCGCCGGAAAAACTCTGGCAGGGTTCCCGCCAGGTCCTCGGCGCCCTCGCCGACAGCTACGGCCCGATCCTGCCGGTACCGGCGGAGCAGGTTGGCTTCAATGCGGCGCCCGCGCGCGGGCTGCGCGCATTTCTCACCCCTGGCCACGCCGCCCACCACTGCTGCTACCTGCTCGACGACCTGCTCTTCGCCGGCGAGGTCGCCGGGGTACGCAGCGAGGTGCCAGAGGGGATCTACATGCGCCCGGCCACCCCTCCGCGCTTTTTGCCGTCGGTGGCCGACGATTCGCTGGCGCGGATGCTGGAACTGGCGCCGCGGCGCATGGTCTTCGCCCATTACGGGCTGGTGAATGAAGCCGTGCCTCACTTGCGGATCGGCCGCGAGCAACTTCCCCTGTGGCTGCGCGGAGCGGCCGCCGTGGTAGTGCACCCCGCCACCGAGCGGGAGGCGGCCTTTTTCGCCTGGCTGCTGGAGCATGACCCGGTTTTCGCCAACTTCCCGCGCCTGCCGCCCGACATCCAGGCCCGCGAGCGGACCTTCATCGCCAACACCCTGAAGGGGATGAGCGACTACTTGGCGGAACAGGGGACGACCGGCCCCTGAAGCGGGAGAATTTCCGGCTTGTCATCGGCGGCGGTTTCGGTTAAGGTCGGCAACCGCCGCCGGAACAGCAACCTGGCGGGTCCATTTTTCTGCCGTGGTTGACTTCTGCCGTGATACGCTCCCTTTGCCAGCCTTGCCATATCGACGACCCGGCCACCTGGGTCAAATACCAGAAAAAGCTCTGCCGGGACTGCCGGGCAAGCTGCTGCAGCCTGCCGGTGGAGGTGCGCATCGACGACTTCATCGGCATGGGCCTGGCCGACCCCTTCGAGGCCGACGAGCCGGCCAAGCACGTCGCCCGCCGGCTTCAGAAGTCCGGGATCGTCGCCCGCTTCAACGCCCGCAGCGAAGTCTTCACCCTCGCCCGTCACGCCAGCGGCGACTGTATCTTTCTCGACCCGGAGAGCCGTCGCTGCACCATCTACCTACGGCGTCCGGCCACCTGTCGCAACCACCCCCAAGTCGGTCCGCGGCCGGGGTACTGCGCCTACCAGACCCGATCCGCCTGATCCGGGCGCGCCCCCCGCTCTTCCCTGCCGAAGAAAATGCCCACTAAACCGGGGGGATGTGCTACAAAGGTCGGGCACCGCCGTCCCGGCGACCTGCCCGTGAAGGAACGAAGAGCAGCCATGGCCATCGAATGGTACCCCGGACATATGAGCAAGGCACGGCGGGAGATCGGCGAGGCCGTCAAGTCCTGCGACGTGATCATCGAGATCCTCGACGCCCGCCTCCCCGCAGCCAGCGCCAACCCCCTGCTGACCCAGTTGCGCGGCAGCAAACCGTGCATCAAGGTCCTCAACAAGCAGGACCTGGCCGACCCCGAGGTCACCCGCGAGTGGGTGCGCCATTTCGAAAGCGAAGCGGGGACCCGCGCCCTCCCCCTGGAGGCGAAGCAGCGCCTCAGTGCCGGAATGATTCCCAAGCTCTGCCGGCGGCTCGCTCCCCATCGCGGCAAGCCCGGCAAGTCCCTGCGGGCCCTGGTTATCGGCATCCCCAACGTCGGCAAGTCAACCCTGATCAACACTCTGGTTGGGCGTTCCATCGCCAGGGTCGGCGACAAGCCGGCGATCACCACCTGCCAGCAGCAGATCGACCTGCGTAACGGCATCCTGCTCTTCGACACACCGGGCCTGCTCTGGCCTGACATGCGCAACCAGCTAGCCGCCTACCGCCTGGCGACCAGCGGCGCCATCGGCGTCAACGCCTACGACGCCCTCGATGTCGCCCTCTTCGCCGCCGCTTTCCTCGCCGAGCGCTACCCGCAACGTCTCAGCGAACGTTACCGGCTCGAAACCCTGCCGGCGACCCCGCTGGAGCTGGTGACCGAGATCGGCCGCCGCCGCGGCTGCCTGGCCGGCGGCGGCGAGGTCGACCTGCAGCGGGCCGCCGAACTGCTGCTGCGGGAGCTGCGCGCCGGGACCCTGGGGCGGATCAGTCTGGAAAAACCGGGGGAAGAAGGGCCGCAAATGGCAGAAGAAAACGATGTCCAGGACGGGATTTAACTGCCGGCGCTGCGGCCACTGCTGCCGCACCCTGGTCGACGCCTACCGCGGCTGCGTCAGCGATGCCGACCTCGCCCGCTGGCGCCGGGAAGGGCGCAGCGACCTGCTGGCCCGGGTCGAGACCCTCGACCTCGGCCGCGGCAACCTGCTTCACCTGGCCTGGGTTGACCCCGCAACCCGCGAGGAGGTCGATGCCTGTCCGTGGCTGCTTGTCGACCCGGCCAGTAACCAAGTCAGGTGCAGCATCAACGCCGTCAAGCCCGACCACTGCCGAAAATTCCCCGAAAATCGCCGCCACGCTGCGGCAACCGGCTGCCCCGGCTACGCCGCCCCGAAGCGGCCGGCTTGATCCTCTTCCCGAATACCACACCTCCCCTGGTCATCCCTCTCCGGCCCCGGTCGCTCTGACAACCCGGCGCGGGTTTGTTAAACTTCCCTAGGAGGGAGCCTTAGATCACCCGGGAAAGGAATCCGCTATGGACCCTCTTGACTGGTCCGCATGTTATCGGGAAATCATCGAACAAGCCGCCGACGCCATTGTTCTTGCGGACCGGGAGGGGCGCATCCGGATCTGGAATCGCGGAGCGGAGCGCATTTTCGGATATTCTGCGGCCGAGGCCCTCGATCAGTCCCTCGACCTGATCATTCCCGAAAGACTCCGACCCCGCCACTGGGAGGGATACCGGAGGGTCATGTCCGGCGCAGCGACCCGCTATGCGGACGCCCTGCTCAACGTGCCCGCCCTGTGCCGCGACGGCAGCCAGATCTCCTGCGCCTTTTCGGTGGTCATGATCCATGACAAGGAAGGTGCCCCGGTCGGCATCGCGGCAATCATGCGTGACGTCTCGGCGCAGTGGCAGACTGAGCGGGAACTGCAGCAACGCCTCGCAACCCTCGAAGGACAGCTCGCGGAGCGCCCATGAGGAGTCGTGGCCGTTGCCGGGGATCGTCGGCGACCGGGAAAAGTAGCGGGCACAAAAAAAGACCGGAACGAAACCGTCCCGGTCTTTAGATAGCTATGGGAGCCTCGCTCCCCGGCGCTCAGCCGAGGAAGAGGTTGTGGTTGCGGGCGCGATTGGCAAGGATGGTGGGGTCGAGGACTTCTCCACAGGCGCAACACTTCCACGCATCGAAGGAACGAACGAAATCATAGTACTTCTCAGCGTACATCCTACCTCTGCACTTGGGACATTTCATGGTTGTTACCCCCTTTTCACGTAGATGAGCGATGAATCGCGAACGGTAACAACTAGTAATTACACAAGGCGTGCCAGTTCAAGGAAAAAGCACACCAATCGACTCCTTAATACCCTAAAGAAAACCATTTTCCGACTATTTTTCGGCTACTTCCTAAGCAAATTTTATTTTCCGAAAAACTCTTTCCAGGCGGCGATCCGCTTTTTTCCCACCCCCCGGACCCGGCTCAGTCCCACCAGCGAGCCAAATTCGCCATTTTCTTGACGGTCCATCTCGATGCGCCGGGCCATGGTCGGCCCGATTCCCGGCAGGATTTCCCAGTCATGCGGGTCCATGCGGTCGGGATGTAACGGGATGCCCAGCGCAAGGCGCTGACCGGCCGGCATCCACGAAACGACAACGTCTTGAATAATAGCATTTTTTACGAGGATATCGAGGGCTGAGCCGGTGATCAGGGGGGAATCGAGACAGGGATCTTGGCGCAGTTCCGGTTCAAGGGACAAATCCGTCATTTGGATGACGCTTCGTGGGGACTGAGCGTCAGAAAATTGATATACCCCAGGACGGGGGAAGCCGGGACCGAGCAGCAGGGCATAGGGCGCCGAAACGGCGGGAGCCGGCAGTGCTTCGCGATGGCGAAGCAGCGACCAGCCCCAATCCACGCCGAACCCGGCGAGGAGAATCACGATCAGCAGAGTCGTCCCTGCCCGGTTTTTCACCTCATTCGGTCTCGGTTTCCTGGTCCCTGACCAGCTTGTAAAGCAGGGCATCGATCAGGGCATGGTAGGAAGCATCGATGATATTGTCCGATACTCCCACCGTTCCCCAACGGGCGGTCTTGTCGCCGGATTCGATCAGCACCCGGGTTACCGACGCCGTCCCCTTGCCGGCCGGCAGTACCCGCACCTTGTAATCGAGGAGCTTCATTTCCCGCAGCTGTGGATAGAAATTCTCCAGCGCCTTTCGCAGCGCGTGATCGAGGGCATTGACCGGCCCATTCCCCTCGGCGGCGGTATGTTCGATCTTGCCGCCGACCTTGACCTGGACGGTCGCCTCGGAACTCGGCTTGTCGTCCTCATGGCGCTTGGTATCGATGACCCGGAAGCCGATCACCGTGAAGAACTGGCGCAGCGTCCCCAGGGCGCGGCGCATGAGCAGTTCGAAGGAGGCCTCGGCCCCCTCGAACTGATACCCCTTGTTTTCCATCTCCTTGATCTCCTCGAGGATTTCAAGGGTCAGAGGGTCCTTGGAGTCGAGGTTGAGGTTGAACTGCTCGGCCTTGGCCAGGATGTTGGAGCGTCCGGAAAGATCGGAGATCAGCACCCGGGTGACGTTGCCGACCCGTTCCGGGCGGATATGCTCGTAGGTTTCCGGGTGGCGCTGGATGGCGGAAACGTGGACGCCCCCCTTGTGGGCGAAGGCCGAATTGCCGACGTAGGCCTGGTGCTTGTTGGGGACCAGGTTGGCCAGTTCGAAGATGTAGCGGGAGACCTCGCGCAACCGCCGCAGTTGGGCGTCGCTGACGCAGTCGTGGCCGAACTTGAGCTTGAGGGCAGGGATGATCGAGCAGAGGTTGGCGTTGCCGCAGCGCTCCCCGAAGCCGTTGATGGTTCCCTGCACGTGAACGATGCCGTGGTGCACCGCTACCAGCGAGTTGGCGACCGCGCACTCGCCGTCGTTGTGGGTGTGGATGCCGAGCGGAGTGCTGATGTGCGCCTGGACCGCGGCGATGATCGTCCCGACCTCGTGGGGCATGGTGCCACCGTTGGTGTCGCACAGCACGATGCAGTCGACGCCGGCATCCTGGGCGGCCTGCAGCGTCTGCAGCGCGTACTCGGGGTTGGCCTTGTAGCCATCGAAAAAGTGCTCGGCGTCGTAGATCACCTCGGCGACGTGCTGCTTGAGGTAGGCCAGCGAGTCATGGATCAGTTCGAGGTTCTCCTCGAGGCTGATGCGCAGCGCCTCGCGGACGTGGAAATCCCAAGTCTTGCCGAAGATGGTGACGACATCCGGCTCGGCCTGGACCAGGGTCCGGATATTGTTGTCCTTGTCCGGCGTGGTCTTGGCCCGGCGGGTGGAACCGAAGGCGGCGATCTTTGCCTGCTGCAGGGCCACCTTGCGGATATCCTTAAAAAAGGCGATGTCCTTGGGATTGGAGCCCGGCCAGCCGCCTTCGATGTAGTGGATCCCCAGCTCGTCGAGCTTCTGGGCGATGCGCACCTTGTCCTGGACCAGGAAGGAGATATCCTCGGCCTGGGTCCCGTCCCGCAGGGTGGTGTCGTAGAGCTTGATCAGACTCATCGCTGCTTCCTTCCGCATAGGGCAAGGGCGATCACGCGGATCGCCCTCGGCCATACTCGTTTCCCGTCACCGCATTGCGACCACGGCCTTATTCCGACTTGACGTCCTTTTTGGCCAGACCGAAAGCCTCGTGCAGCACGCGCACCGCCAGTTCGGTGTATTTGGCGTCGATGACGCAGCTGACCTTGATCTCGCTGGTGGAGATCATCAGGATATTGATCCCCTCCTGGGAAAGGGTCTGGAACATCTTGCTGGCGATACCCGAGTGGGAACGCATGCCGACGCCGACGATGGAGACCTTGGCAATCGACTCGTCAGTGCGCACCGTGGAGGCCCCGATTTCCTTGGCGGACTCCTCGACAATCTTCAGCGCTTTTTTGAAGTCGGTCTTGGGGACGGTGAAGGTCAGATCGGTGAAACCTTCCTGGGACACGTTCTGGATGATCATGTCGACGGTGATGTTGGCGTGCGACAGCGGCGTGAAGAGCTGCGAGGCGATCCCCGGCTTGTCCGGCACCCGCAGCACGGAAATTTTCGCTTCGTCCTTATTGTAGCTGATCCCCGAAACCAGAACGGTTTCCATATCCGCATCCTCCTTCGTCACCAGGGTCCCTGGATTATCGTTGAAACTCGAACGGACGTGGACCACCACGCCGTATTTCTTGGCGAACTCGACGCTGCGGATCTGCAGCACCTTGGAACCGAGGGAGGCCAGCTCGAGCATCTCGTCGTAGCTGACCTTCTCCAGCTTGGAAGCCTCGGAAACGATCCGCGGGTCGGTGGTGTAGATGCCGTCGACGTCAGTAAAGATCTCGCAGACATCGGCCTTGAGCGCCGCCGCCACCGCTACCGCCGAGGTGTCGGAGCCGCCGCGGCCCAAGGTGGCGATGTTCCCTTCCTTGTCCATGCCCTGGAAACCGGCGACGACGACGATGTTGCCGTTTTTGAGATCCTCGCGGATCTTCTTGTCCTCGATCTTCTCGATGCGCGCCTTGGAAAAGGCGTTGTCGGTAATCATGGGGATCTGCCAGCCGCAATAGCTCTTGGCCTTGTAGCCCATCGACTGCAGCGCCATCGCCAGCAGGCCGATGGTCACCTGTTCCCCGGTGGAGACGACGACATCGTATTCGCGCTCGCTGGGAAATTCGCAGACCTCGTTGACCAGAGCAACCAGCTTGTTGGTTTCCCCGGACATCGCCGAGACGATCACCACGACGTCGTTGCCGTCGTCGTAGGTCTTGGCCACGCGCCGCGCCACGTTGCGGATCCGGTCGACGGTACCGACCGACGTTCCACCATACTTTTGGACAACCAGGGCCATAGGTACCCTATCCTCCTTTGTTGCGGGAAAGCGGCCGAGGCCGCGGATGATCCGTTTGCGGGACGGTTTAGCCCCGCCGCCGGCCGACCTTGTGGACCGCCAACCCCTCGCAATCCTCCGCGGCCTCCTTGACCAGTTCGGGCAAGGTCGGGTGGGCGTGGATGACCGCCGCCAGTTCGGCGGGAGTGAGGCGTCGTTGCATGGCCAGGGCCACCTCGGCGATCAGCGCCGAGGCCTCTTCGCCAACCCCGGCGGCGCCGAGAATCTCGCCGCCGCCGGCGGCGGCCACGACCTTGAACAGGCCGCGAGGCTCGCCGTCGCAGAGAGCCTTGCTGGAGGCCTGGTAGGCGAAGCGCCCGACCTCCACCGCCGTCCCCTGCTCCTTGCACTCGGCCTCGGTGAGGCCGACCTGACCGATCTCCGGCAGGGTGAAGACGGCGCTCGGCACCACCCGGTAGTCGGCCCGGGCATCGCCGCCAAGGGCGTTGGTGACGGCAATCTCCCCCTGGTAGGAGGCGACGTGGGCGAGCTGAATGAGGTTGGTGACGTCGCCGATGGCGTAGATTCCTTCCGCCGAAGTCGCCATCTGCTCATCGACCACTACCGCCCCCCGCTCGACCTCGACTCCGGCCTCCTCGAGCCCAAGGTCGGCGCTGTTGGGCACCCGGCCGACGGCGATCAGGGCCTTGTCGAAAGTCAGCTCCCGATCGCCGGAGAGGCTGGCGACGACGCTCTCGCCATGCGCCTCGAGGCTCTCCACCGCGGTCGCGGTCAGCACCTCGACCCCGGCCTCCTGAAAGGCCTTTTCGACCTCGCGGACCACTTGACGGTCACTGCGGGCGAGGATTTCGGGAAGCTGTTCAACCAGCGTCACGCTGCTGCCCAGAGCAGCGAAAATCGAGGCGAATTCACAGCCGATATAGCCGCCACCGACGATCAAAAGGCGTTTTGGAAGCTTCTTAATAGCAAGAATTTCCCGGCTGGTCAAAATATTTTTGCCGTCGATCGGCAGACTCTTGGGACGGGCCGGAAGGGAACCGCTGGCGATGATAATCCGCTTTGCGCGGATGTGTCCGACCACCCCTTTGCTGCGGATGCTCACCCGTCCCGGCCCCTCGATGGCGGCGCTGCCGCGGAAGACGTCGACCTTGTTCGCTTTGAGCAGTTGCTCGACCCCGCCGACCAGCTTTTCTACCACCGCGTCCTTGCGCCCGGCAGCGATTCCATAATCGAAGCCCACTTCGCCGCAGGTAATACCGTGGGCCGCAGCGCCAGACAGGCGCCGGCGCATCAGAGCAGTCGCGTAGAGAGCCTTGGTCGGAATGCAGCCGCGGTTGAGGCAGGTCCCCCCGACCCGTTCCTGTTCGATGAGACAGACCCCGGCGCCCTGCTGGGCGGCGCGGATCGCGGCGACGTAGCCGCCGGGGCCGCCGCCGATGATGGCGAGATCGAACTCGGTCATGACGCCTCTCCTCTCTCCTCCCAGGTCGTCGCCAGCGACGCCAGCAGCTTGCGGGCAGCCGAACCGCGGGCAGTGAAGCTCAGGGTGCGACATTCACCGCCGGCATGGGCCAGATTCACGTGGAGCCCCGACCGGTCGGCGGCGATGCCCCGCTCGGCCCACTCGACCACCGTCACCCCGGGCGCGGCAGCGAACTCCTCGAAACCGATATCCTCGAGCTCGGCAGCGCCGGAGAGCCGGTAAAGGTCGAAATGGAAGAGCGGGCGGCGGCCCCGATACTGGTTCATCAGGGTATAGGTCGGGCTGGTGACCGGCTCGTCGGCGGGAATATCGAGGCCGGCGGCAAGCCCCTGGGCCAGGCAGGTTTTACCGCTGCCCAGTTCGCCATCGAGAAAGATCGCCAAGTCGCCTTCAATCAAGCTGCCGAGACGCTCGCCGAGAGCCCGGGTCGTCTCCGGTCCGTCGCTGGTCAACCGCCAACGTTCCAAGGTTCAACGGCCCATGCTGCGCACAATGTCGAGGCGACCGACAACGCCGACCACCAGGCCATTCTCAACCACCGGCACCAGATGGGCCTTCTCCTCGCTCATCATTTCGGCGATTTCCGTCACCGGCGTCTGCGGCGTGCAGGTTATCACCTGGCGGGAGCAGATATCGGCTACCTTGCGGGCGGTGATCCGCTCCACCTCGTCCCGGAACTTCTTTTCGCTCTCCACGTAAAGGACCCAGTCAAAGAGGGCGATCACCGTCGGAATGTGCAGCGGCCGGTCGAGTTCCACCAGGTCACTCTGGCTGACGAGACCGATCAACCGCCCCTCGCCGTCGATGACCGGCATGGCGTTGACGTTGGTGGCGACGAACTGGCGGGCAAGCTCCTCGATCCCGGTCTCGGGAGTGACCGAATGGACCTTGGTGGTCATAATATCCTTGGCGGTAAGCATTTTATTTCTCCTGATGGATGAGAGCGTGGCGGGCGGCGGGGATTTCCCGCAGCAGGTCGGAGGCGAGCAGGCCGGCATCGCCTAGCCGACCGGCCAGCCGGTCACCGGCGAGGCCGTGCAGAAAGACCCCAAGCACCGCGGCATCGCTTGCCTTGAGCCCTTGGGCGAGCAGGCCGCCCACCAGGCCGGTCAAAACATCCCCCATGCCGCCGCTGGCCATACCCGGGTTGCCGGAGCTGTTGATGCGAATTTGACCGTCGGGCAGGGCGACAATGGTCCGCGCCCCCTTGAGAATCAGCACCACGCGGTACTGCTGGGCAAAGCTGCGGGCGACCCCCACACGGTCATCCTCCACATCTCTCACCGTGGCGCCGAGCAGGCGCGCCATTTCCCCCGGATGGGGGGTGAGGATGGTCGCGGCCTCCCGCTGGCCAAGCAGCGCCACATGCCCGGCCAGGGCGTTGAGGCCGTCGGCGTCGACGACCAGCGGCAGCGGGCATTCGCTGATCAGCTTGCGGACCAGGGAAGCCGTTTCCGGCAGCTGGCCGAGCCCCGGGCCAAGTGCCAGCGCCTCCTTGCCGCCCCATAGTTCGCGCAGCTGTTCATAGGCCTTCAGGCATATCACTCCGGCGGTCTCGTGGAGGCCGGCGGTCATCACCTCGGTGAGCTTGGCGGCAAGCACCGGCTGCTGGCTTGCCGGGGAGGCCAGGGTCACCAGCCCGGCCCCGGTACGCAAGCCGGCCTCGGCAGCCAGCGCCGCGGCACCGGACTTGCCGGTGGAGCCGGCGACCACCAGCAGGTGGCCGAAGGTCCCCTTGTGGCCGCCGGCCGGCCGGTCCGGCACCAGGACCCGGGCTGCGGCCTGATCGATATAGCCGAGGGCGTCGGGGAGCTGCTCAAGGAGGCAGGCGGGCAGACCGATGTCGGCGACGACCAGCGTCCCGACCAGTTCGGCCCCGGGGTGGACGACCTGGCCGAGCTTGGCGCAGGCAAAGGTTACGGTCAGCTCGGCGCGGACCGCGGTGCCGAGGATGCGACCGCTGTCGGCATCGAGCCCGGAAGGGATGTCGACGGAAAGAACCGGGTGGCCGGAGGCGTTAACCCAGTCGATGGCCTGGCGGCAAAGACCCCGCGCCTCGCTGTTCAGCCCGGTGCCGAACAGGGCGTCGACCACCAGCTGCGCGGTGCTGCTCTGCAACGCCGCGGCCAGTTCCTCGGCAGAGGCAATGAATTCCACCGCAGCACCACTGTGCAGCAGGATCTCCAGGTTGACGGCGGCATCACCGCCGACTCTCTCACGGGCGGCGAGGACCAATGTCCGCACCTGCCAGCCGCGGTTGGCGAGGTGGCGGGCGATCACGTAGCCGTCACCGCCGTTGTTCCCCTTGCCACAGAGCACCAGCACCGGCCCGGGGAAACGGTCGGCAAAATTCTCCGCGCCCTGCTCGGCCGCGGCACGGCCGGCGTTCTCCATCAGCACCACGCCGGGGACGCCGAAATCCTCGATGGCCCGCCGGTCGAGTTCGCGCATCTGCAGGGCGGTGAGCAGCTTCATTGGGTCTCCAGAATGACGTTGGCGACCGCGTAGTCGCCATCATGGCTGTAGGAGAGATGCACCGACTTGATCTGCCGGTCCGTCACCAGCTCCGCCGCGCGCCTGGTGAGCCGCAGGGAAGGCTGGCCGAGATCATTGCGCACGACCTCCATGTCCTGCCAGCTCAGGCCGTCGCGCAAGCCAAGACCGAGAGCCTTGAGAAAGGCTTCCTTGGCGGCAAACCGCGCCGCCAGGTGCGGCGATGGATCCTT
Source organism: uncultured delta proteobacterium (assembly GCA_963806685.1). GTDB lineage: Bacteria > Desulfobacterota > Desulfuromonadia > Desulfuromonadales > DDH964 > DDH964. The sequence goes on along the minus strand of CAWDZB010000003.1, from coordinate 70,894 downwards.
CTGGCGCAGGCAATAAGCCCGCTCGCCAGGGGTGAAGATGCGCTCTATGACCCCGGCCTTGCCCGCCTCAAGCAGCCTCCGGAACCGGCCGCTGCGCGCCACATCGGTGCCCAGCCCGACAACCGCCATCGGCTACCCGCCGCGGACCAGCGCGGCCATCTCCCGCACCGCCCGCTCCATGCCGACCAGCACTGCCCGGGAGATGATGCTGTGGCCGATATTGAACTCCTCGATGCCCCCCAAGGATACCACATCACTGACGTTCTGATAGTTGAGCCCGTGCCCGGCATTGACCCCCATACCCAGCTTGCGGGCCGCGCGGATGGCGGTTTCGATCTTGCCCAGCTCTGCCTTGCGCAGCTCGGGGGAGCCGGCATCGCAGTAACTCCCGGTGTGGATCTCGATGAAGTCGGCGCCGACCCGGTGACTCATCCGGATCTGCTCCAGATCGGGGTCGACAAAGAGGCTGACCACGATCCCCCCCTGGCGCAGCAGGTCGACCTGCTTTTTGATCAAGTTGCGGTGCAGCGCGACGTCGAGTCCTCCCTCGGTGGTCAGCTCTTCGCGCTTTTCCGGGACCAGGGTCACGGCGTCGGGAAGGATTTTCAGGGCGATACCGACCATCTCCTCGGTGGCGGCCATCTCCAGGTTGAGACGGGTCTTGATGGTCTTGCGCAGCACCTCCAGATCGCGGTCCTGGATATGGCGACGGTCTTCGCGCAGATGGACGGTGATGCTGTCGGCACCGGCGAGTTCCGCCAGCGCCGCCGCGACCACCGGGTCGGGTTCGTTGATCCCCCGTGCCTGACGCACGGTGGCGACATGATCGACGTTGACTCCCAGCCTGGCCACGCTCACTTCTCCTCCTTTTTGCCACCCAGATGACGCTCGATGGCGCCGGCGATGTCATGGGCAAGTTCGGTGATTTTCAGCTTGTCCTGCCCTTCGAGCATGATCCGCAGCAGCGGTTCGGTGCCGGAATAGCGGATCAGAACCCGGCCGCTGTCGCCGAGGAGCTTCTCGGCAGCGGCGATCGCCTTCTGCACCGGGGGAACCTCGGTCAGCTCCCGCCGCTCGGCGACCCGGACGTTGACCAGCACCTGGGGGAGGGGAACCATCACCTGTGCGAGTTGGGAAAGGCTCTTGCAACTGCGCTGGATGATCGCCAGCACCTGCAGGGCAGTGATCATGCCGTCGCCGGTGGTGCTGTGGTCGAGAAAGACCATGTGCCCCGACTGTTCGCCGCCGAAGCTGTAGCCGCCGCGCAGCATCTCCTCGACAACGTAGCGGTCGCCGACGGCGGTCTTGACCACCTTGCCGCCAGCCTGGCGCAGGGCGATGTCGAGTCCCATGTTGCTCATCACCGTCGCCACCAGGGTCTTCTTGGCCAGCTTGCCGCGCGCCAGCAGGTCACGGGCACAGATCGCCATGATCTGGTCGCCGTCGACCTCGTTACCGAACTCGTCGACGAAGATCACCCGGTCAGCATCGCCATCGAGGGCGATGCCGAGCTGGGCCCTGTGCTCGCGCACCGCTTCCGCCATCACCTGGGGATGCAGGGAGCCGCAGCCGGCGTTGATGTTGGTGCCATTCGGGGAGACCCCGATCGCCACGACCTCGGCACCGAGTTCCTCAAGGACCTCCGGTGCAACCTTGTAAGCGGCGCCATGGGCGCAGTCAAGGACGATCTTCAACCCGCTCAGGTCGAGGTCGCGGGGGAAGGCGTTTTTCAGGAAGACGATGTAGCGCCCGCGGGCGTCGTCGATGCGGAAGGCCTTGCCGACCTCGGCGGCGATCGGCCGCAGCGAATCGATTCTCTTGCTGAAGATCAGGTCCTCGATCTTCAGCTCGAGATCGTCGGGGAGCTTGAAGCCGTCCCGGGAAAAGAACTTGATGCCGTTATCCTGGTAGGCGTTGTGCGAAGCGCTGATCACCACCCCGGCGTCGGCACGCATCGAGGCAGTGATGAAGGCGATGCCGGGGGTCGGCAGTGGCCCGACCAGGAGCACGTCGACACCCATGGAGCAGATACCGGCCGCCAGGGCATTCTCGATCATGTAGCCGGAGAGGCGGGTATCCTTGCCGATGACGATCCGGTGCCGACGCTGGCCGTCCTTGAAGATATAGGCCGCGGCGCGGCCAAGCTGCATGGCCATTTCGGTGGTCATGGGGTGGATGTTGGCCACCCCTCGCACCCCATCGGTGCCGAAAAGCTTCTTCTTCATTGGCGATTCTTTTCCTTTTGGGTAACTGGTGGTTGGGGTACCGGCGCGACCTGCACCTCAACCTCGACGGCGTGGTCGGTCTTGAGTGAGGTGAACTTCCCCCGGTAATCGAGCGGAACCATGAGAGAAAAGTTCTCATGGACGTCGCTGACGTCAACGGGTTCGGTGGTGACCTCGTTGACGTCCTTGAGTTCACCTTCCGCTCCTTCGACCACCACTTTCTCGGGGTTGGCGGTCAGGCCGGTCATATGGTAACCGGCCGGCAGGGTTCCCGAAAAGACCACCCGTACCGGCACCGCCTTCTCCTTGCGGCGGTCGAGCTTGACGTCGACGAAGGAGGGGGAAAGGCGCGTCACCTTGAGCGCGCTGGGAAGGTTGAGCCGCTCTTCGAGGCGCTTGAAGGTGGTCACTCCCGCCGGAAGATCCTTAAGGTCGATGGAGAGGCTGATGTCGCTCGGCTTGACGTTCATCAGCACCGTACGCGGCCCGCTGATGCGTACGTCGATCAGGCTCGGCACGTCGTTGGCGATCATCATTCCCTGCGGCACGTTTTTCAGTTCGAGGGGGACGGCATAACCGACCTCCAGCTTCTGCTCGCCCATGACGAAAAACCACAGGATCAGGGCGAAAACCAGGGAGAGGAGCTTGAGTACCCAGTTCTGGGTCAGACCGTCGAACATGGCTCACCGTTTCTTCCGCGGCGTGGGGCGCGGTTCGAGGAGGCGCTTCACCACCCGCTTGAGGGCCGTGGAATCGAGATCCCGGGTGATGCGACCGCTGACCACCACCGAAATCTTGCCGGTCTCCTCGGAGACGACGATAGCGACCGCATCGACCAGTTCGGTCAGGCCGATGGCGGCACGGTGGCGGGTCCCCAGGGACTTGGCGATGTCCGGGTTTTGGGAAAGGGGGAGGAAACAGCCGGCACGCTTGAGGCGCCCCAGCTGGATGACCAGGGCACCGTCGTGGATCGGCGAATAGGGGAGGAAAATCGAGACGATCAGGTCGCTGGAGACCTTGGCGTCGATCTCCACCCCGATCTCCAGGAAGTCGTTGATTCCGGTCTCGCGCTCGATGACGATCAGCGCCCCGATCTTCTTGTTGGCCATGTTGACGCAGGCCTTGACAAGCTCGTCGATGACCTCGTCTTCCTCCTTGAAGGAGAGATCGGCGAAAAAGGGGTTCTTGCCGACGTGAATAAGGGCGCGGCGGATGTCGTTCTGGAAGATGACGACGATGACCAGAATGATCGAGGAGAGGAAGTTATCGAGCAGCCAGTGCAGCGTGTAGAGACCGCCGAGCTGCGAGGCGACGTAGACGATCAGCACCACGGCGAGGCCGAGGAGCATCTGTACCGCCCGGGTCCCCTTGATGAGCAGGATGATCCGGTAGATGATGAAGGCGACCAGGAAGATATCGAGCAGGTCAAGCAGCCAGCGGAAGTTTTTCAGTTGGTCGAGCAAGCCGGCCATGGTTGCGTCACCCGTCTAATATATCCAGGTTTCAGATATCAGGAATCAGGTGCCAGCCCCGATCCCCGCTCTTCCTTTAACCTTTACCTATTTCCTTCGACCTGTCCCGTGACCACCGCCCAGGCGGTGAGCGCCACCTCCCGCGCCGGGCCGACATCGTGGACCCTAAAGAGCCGTGCGCCGGCGGCGACTCCCAGGGCGACCGTCGCCATGGTCCCGTGAAGTCGCTGGTTGGGGTCGGGCTGGTCGAGAATCCGGCCGAGAAACCCCTTGCGCGAAGTGCCGAGCAGGACCGGCCGTCCCAGGGACAGAAGTTCCGGCAGCCGGCGCAGCAGTTCCAGGTTGCCAGCGGCGTCCTTGCCAAAACCGATGCCCGGGTCAACCGCCAGCTTTTCTTCGGGAATGCCGGCAGTCCGGGCCTGCTGCAGGGCCGCTTCCAGGCCGGCAAGCACCTCGCCAAGGAGGTCGGCATAGGCGGTATCCTGCTGCATCGTCTCCGGCCGGCCGCGGGTGTGCATCAGAAACGCCCCGCCGTCGGCTGCGGCAACCGTCGCCGCCATCTCCGGATCGAAGCTGAAGCCGCTGATGTCGTTGATGAACTCGGCGCCGGCAGCGAGTACCTCGCGAGCCACGACACTCTTGTTGGTGTCGACCGACAGCGGCAGCGGACATTCCCGGCGCAACGCTTCGACCACCGGCAGCACCCGCTCCAGCTCCTGTTCGGCACTGACCGCGGGGGCGCCGGGCCGGGTACTCTCGCCACCGATATCGAGCAGGTCAGCCCCCTCCCCGGCCATCCCCCTAGCCTGTTCGAGAGCGGTCTCGATGCTGTTGTAGCGGCCGCCGTCGGAGAAGGAATCGGGGGTGACGTTGAGAATCCCCATAATCAGCGGCCGGTCGCAGTCGAGCCGGCAGCTGCGCCCCGCCAGCGCCGTGGCCGGCTTGGCCAATACGGTCAGCAGCACGGCCAGCCGTCCTCCGAGCTCGGCGAGACCGAAGGGCTGGGCGGCCAGTTTCCGAGCGAGGTCAGCCAGCTGCCGTTGGGAACCGATCAGGAGGACATCGGTGGCGGGAAGGGCGCAGGCGACGGTACCGCGGGCAACAGCGGCATCCCCTCCCAGGGCGAGCATCTCCTGCTTGAGGATGTTGGCGGAGCGGCAGGGAACGGCGGAGATCTTCACCACTCGACCGAGCATTTTGCCCGCCATCCGCTCGATGCCGCCCGGGTCGCAGCCAACCAGCTGCAGTTCGCGACGGGCGCCGGCTTCGTTGCTGACGGTCAGCAGTCGCGGCGCCGTCACGCTCAGGCCTCGGCGGCCGGACCGTTTTCGAGACAGGGGCCGTCCGCCGGCGCCACCGTTCCACCCTCGGCGACCGGCGGCTCCGTTTCGGGGCCGAAGACCATCTCACGAATCTCCTTGCCGTCGAGGTTTTCCCGTTCGAGCAGCGCCTCCGCCACCTTCACCAGGGCCTCGTGCTGGCCCCGAAGGATCTCCCGGGTCCGCGTATAGTTTTCCTGGACAATGCTGCGGATTTCCTCATCGATCTGCTGGGCCGTGTTCTCGCTGTAGTTCTTCATATGCCCCATGTCGCGGCCGAGGAAAACTTCTCCTTCCTTCTCGCCATAAGCCAGCGGACCAAGCTTGTCGCTCATCCCCCATTCGCACACCATCTTGCGGGCGATAGCAGTGGCCCTTTCCAGATCGTTGGATGCCCCGGTGGTGATGCTGTTGAAAGAAAGCTCCTCGGAGACCCGGCCGCCGAGCAGGGTGCAGATGCGGATATGCAGGCCCTCGCGGGTCTCGTTGTACTTCTCCTCGGTGGGCAGGTACATGGTCACCCCCATCGCCCGGCCGCGGGGAATGATCGAGACCTTGTGCACCGGGTCGGCTCCGGGGATGAAGAGCGCCACCAGGGCATGGCCGGCCTCGTGGTAGGCGGTGACCTTCTTCTCCTCTTCGGTGATCACCATCGAACGCCGCTCGGCACCCATCATCACCTTGTCCTTGGCCGCCTCCAAATCCTCCATGTTGACATGGTCCTTGTTGGCCCGCGCGGCGAGCAGCGCCGCCTCGTTGATCAGGTTGGCAAGGTCGGCGCCGGAGAAGCCGGGGGTTCCCTTGGCCAGCACTTCCATGTCGACATCCTTGGCCAGCGGGATCTTGCGGGCATGGACGCTGAGGATCTTCAGCCGCCCCTTGACGTCGGGACGGGGCACCACCACCTGGCGGTCGAAGCGCCCGGGGCGCAGCAGTGCCGGGTCGAGGACGTCGGGGCGGTTGGTGGCGGCAATCAGGATGACCCCCTCGTTGGACTCGAAGCCATCCATTTCCACCAGCAGCTGGTTGAGGGTCTGTTCGCGCTCGTCGTGACCGCCGCCCAGCCCGGCGCCGCGATGGCGGCCGACAGCGTCGATCTCGTCGATGAAGATGATGCAGGGGGCGTTCTTCTTCCCCTGGACGAAAAGGTCGCGCACCCGGCTGGCGCCGACGCCAACGAACATCTCGACGAAATCGGAACCGGAAATGGAGAAGAACGGCACCCCTGCCTCCCCGGCGATGGCCCGGGCCAGCAGGGTCTTGCCGGTTCCCGGCGAGCCAACCAGCAGCACTCCTTTGGGAATGCGTCCGCCCAGACGGGAGAACTTCTTGGGATCCTTGAGAAAGGCGACGATCTCTTCAAGCTCGTCCTTGGCCTCGTCGACCCCGGCGACGTCGTTGAAGGTCACCCGCTGCGAGGACTCGGAGAGGAGCTTGGCCTTGCTCTTGCCGAAGCTCATCGCCTTGCCGCCCCCGGACTGCATCTGGCGCATGAAGAAGATCCACACCGCGATCAGCAGCAGGATCGGCCCCCAGGAAACCAGCAGGGTGAACCAGAAGGAGCGGTCCTCGTCCGGCTTGGCCTGGATGGTGACTCCCTTGTCGCGCAGGTCCTTGATCAGGCTCGGGTCATCGGGGGCGTAGGTCTTGAAGAGCTTGTCATCTTTGTACTTTCCCTCGATATTTGAGCCCTGGACCGTCACTTCGGCGACCTTGCCGGCCTCGACCGCGGTCAGAAAGGTGGTGTAACTGATCGGCTTCTGCTCGTGTTCCTTCTGGGTCATCATGTTAAAGAGCAGGATCATGACCAGGGAAATGACGAGCCAAAGAGCGAGATTTTTATAGAACTGGTTCACCGGACCCCCTAGAGGAGAAGTTTTCTGTCCCGGGCCGGATTGTTTGTCCGGGCCGGAAAAGTAACCGGAAATCTAACATAACCCTTGCGGAATCACAAGTTTTTAGTCGCCCATCCGGCCCCGGAAAGGGTCAGTCGCAGAACTTCTTCGGAACCGGCCGGAACGCGTCCGGGACAGCGGCGCAGACCGGGTACCCAGAGGATCTCGTCGGCGATCACCAGCGGCAGGGTGGCCCGCACTTCCCGGGGGAGACGGGCGGCGCGCAATAGTTCCTTGATGCGGTGCCGCCCGCCCCCCTCCAGGCGGATGCGGTCACCGGGTTGGAAACTGCGGACTGTCAGCGGCCAAGGGACCTGCCCGGCGGCGAACTCCGCCGTCCAGGGCCCCTCCCCGGCCACGGCCGGTTGCAGGACAGCCTCGAGAACCATCCCCCCGGGGATGGAATAGCGGCCGGGGGCAGAGAGGATCAGGTGGAATCCCTCCGCCGCAGGGGGCGGAAAACGGCGAAGATCGAGGACGTCGTAGCGCCGCAGCACCCGCACCCCCGGCAGGTGCAGCTCCCGCTGCGGCAGGCCGTCGTCGAGCAACCGGCCAACCGCCTCGATGTGCACCGCCAGCAGCCGCTGCCGACTGCCGCGGACGCGCACCAGAGACCGGTGCAGCAGGCGATCCCGCAGCGCCGGATGAAGGAGGGCCAGGGCGGCGACGGAGAGTCGCAACCCGTCATCGAGGGGGGTCGCCAGTTCCCTTTCATGCTCGGAGAGCAGCTCCTCCCAGAAGGCCTCCTCGATCCCCAGCCGGGCGGCAAGACCGGACAACCGCTCTTCGATGCGGGGATTGAAGGTCGCCAGCAGCGGCAGCAGCTGGTGGCGGATACGGTTGCGGGTAAAGGCCTGGTCGGCATTGCTCGCATCCTCCCGCCAGCCCTGGCCCCGGCCAACCAGAAAGTCGCGCAACTGCTGCCGGGAGCATTCCAGCAGCGGGCGCACGAAGGGGCCGCATTTCGGCCGCATCGCTGCCAGGCCGGTCGCCGCGCTGCCGCGCAGCAGGCGCTCGAGAACGGTTTCCGCCTGGTCGTCGCGCTGCTGGCCGAGGGCGATGACCCGGCAGCCGCGGCTAGCCGCGGCCTGCTCCAGGAAGTCCCGTCGCGCCTCCCGGGCCGCCGCTTCCAGCCCCCCCCTCTGCTCCCGGGCGAGAGCCCGGACATTGATCCGCGCCGTCTCCAGCGGCAGTCCGAGGCGGGAGCAGCAGGCGGCGACATAAGCAGCGTCGGCGGCGCTTTCCGAACGCAGGCCGTGGTCGAGATGCGCCACCGCCAGTTCCAGCGGCCATTCCGACGCAAGCCGGTGGAGGATTTCCAGCAGGGCGATCGAATCACTGCCGCCGGAAACCGCCACCAACACCCGGTCGCCGGGAGCGATCAGGGCATGGCGACGAATGAAGCGGGATACGGAGTCGAGCATCTCAACACCGGCGGAATGAGGAACGAAAAAGACGAAGCCCTCCCCGGGGTCCGGGAAGGGCTTCGCATAAATGGTGGCGGTGCAGAGATTCGAACTCCGGACACTGCGGATATGAGCCGCATGCTCTAACCAACTGAGCTACACCGCCAGATTAATCTGGGCTTGCCTCGCGACTCGGTCGCGCCGCACTTCCTCTTTAAAAATCAATAGGTTGCCCTGAATTCACCGGGCTCCCCGGAGGCAGCAGGCGTACTTTATAACCCATGCCCCATAGCTTGTCAAGGGGAAACCATGGGGCCTGAGATTTCCCGTCGAATGGCGCAACGAAACAGGGGACCGCTGGCAGCGGCCCCCTAGGCGTCGATTGGTTGCGGGGGAAGGATTTGAACCTCCGACCTTCGGGTTATGAGCCCGACGAGCTACCAGACTGCTCCACCCCGCGTCATGGATTTTGCAATATAGGGCACCCGCCCCCGGCTGTCAAGGGTTATTTGCCCGTCCCTTCCCCTTCCTCGCGGAACCAGGCAACGAAACGGCGGATGCCGTCCTCGATCTTGACCTGGGGGGCGTAGCCGAGCAGGGTCCGTGCCCGGGCGATGTCGGCAAAGGTGCACAGCACGTCACCGGGCTGCATCGGCAACCGCTCCAGGTTGGGTGTACAACCCATCGCCTGGCCGAGCAGTTCGACCAGCCGGTTGAGGGTAACGGTCTGCGATTCGCCGAGATTGAAGATCTCGTAGCGCGGTTCGCCGGCTGCCTCGATCCAGGACAGGGCGCCGAGAATCCCCTGCAGGGTATCGGTAACGTAGGTGTAATCGCGGCGGGTGGTGCCGTCACCGAAAAAGGGGATCGGCCGCCCGACGGCGAGCAGCCGGGCGAATTTGTGGATCGCCAGGTCAGGTCGCTGGCGTGGACCGTAGACGGTAAAGAAGCGCAGACAGGCTACCGACAGCCCGTAGAGGTGATGGTAGGTGTGGCAGAGCAGCTCGCCGGCCTTCTTGGTCATCGCGTAGGGGGAGATCGGCGCATCGACCGGGTCGCTCTCGGCAAAGGGGACCTTGGTGTTGTTGCCGTAGACCGAGGAGGAAGAAGCGAAGGCCAGCCGCTTCACCCCGGCTTCCCGGCAGGCCTCGAGGAGGTTGAGGGTACCGTCGATATTGACCGCCTGGTAGAGACGCGGCCGGGCAATAGAGGGGCGAACCCCGGCCATCGCCGCCAGATGGACGACCGCCACCGCCTCCGGAGGACCGAGGGTCGCCAGCGCCCGCTCAACGTCGGAGCGGCTGCGCAGGTCCCCCTTGAGAACCCGCAGGGAGGCTCCGGCGCGGCGGGCGGCCACCTGCAGCGCGGCGACATTCGCCTGCTTCAGCGCCGGGGCGTAGAAGTCGTTGAAGTTATCGAAGACCACCACCCGGCGGCCTTCGCCCAGGAGCGCTTCGACCAGGTGGGAGCCGATGAAACCGGCGCCACCGGTGACCAGAACGGTTTCGGCACGGGACATGGCAGTTTCAGCGCTTGCGGACCAGGGGGGAAAGCTTCTCCTCGGCCTTGAGCCGGGCGGCGACCTGCTGGGCCGCGGTGGAGGAGGCCAGCGGGCCGACAAAAACCCGGTACCAGATCCCCTTGCTGCCGAGGTTGGCCTGCTGAACGTAGGCCTCCAGTCCCTTTTTCGCCAGCCGTGCCTGGAGGACGCCGGCATCGTCGGGGTGGCCGAAGGAGGCGACCTGGACCACGTAGCTGCCACTCGCCGCTGCCCGCGTCCGGGCCGTCTTGGTGGCCGGGGCCGGGGGCGGCACCGGTACCGGAACAACGGGTTTGCTGGTGAGAGAGGCCGAAGACGGTGCCGGCTGCGGTGCGGGAGGCTCGGGCGGCGTCGCCTTGGGGGGAGGCAGGTTGATGCCGCTCCCCAGGGGCGGCTGCGCCCCGCGCGGCAGGTCGTCGTAGAAGGTCAGGTTGGCCGGCGCATCGGCGGCAGGCGGGGTCTTCCCTTCCACCGCCGGGGGCTCGTTCACCGGTGGGGCGGCCGCCACTGGAATACGAGGCGCAGTCGGGGTGGCCTCCTGGTTGGCCATCGCCTGCGGCGCCGCATTGCGCCCGACCATCACCCCGAGGGCGAAACAACCGAGACCGGTGGCGACCACCAGCAGCAGCAGGATCAGGACCTGCCGGCGTTCCATGCGACGTTCACTGCGGGAATAGGCCTGGCGATTCACGGGCAATCCTCCCTTACATTTTTTCCGGGGCCGAAACTCCGAGTAGTTGCAGACCATTGGCCAGCACCAAGCGCACCGCGTCGGCCAGGTAGAGTCGGGCCCGGCCAATCTCCGCATCGTCGCAGAGCACCCGGTTGCGGTTGTAGTAACTGTGAAAAAGGGCGGCCAGGTCCTGCAGATAGGTGGTGAGGCGCTGGGGCTCGAATTGCTGGGCAGCGCCGGCCACGGTCTCCGGATAGCGTGCCAGCAGCCGGGCCAGGGCCAGCTCGTCGTCGAGGGTCAGCGCCCCCAACGGTGCCGACCCGGGACCGGGAACGGTCAGCTCCTGGTCGACGGCATTGCGTTTGATGCTGCAGACCCTGGCGTGGGCATACTGCACGTAGTAGACCGGGTTGTCGTTGCTTTGCTGCTTGGCGAGATCGATGTCGAAGACCAGCTGGGCATCGGCCTTGCGCATCAGGAAGAAGAAGCGGGTGGCGTCGCGACCGACCTCGTCGATCAGGTCACGCAGAGTGACGTAGCTGCCGGCACGCTTGGAGATCTTGACCTCCTGGCCGCCGCGCACCACGGTGACCATCTGGTGCAGCAGGTACTCGGGCCACCCTTCGGGGATTCCCGCCTGCAGTGCCTGCAGGCCGGCCCGCACCCGGGTGATGGTGCTGTGGTGGTCGGCCCCCTGCTCATTGACCACCCGGCCGAAGCCGCGTTGCCATTTGGCCAGGTGGTAGGCGACGTCGGGGACGAAATAGGTGTAACTGCCGTCGGCCTTGCGCATCACCCGGTCCTTGTCGTCGCCGAAGGCGGTGGTGCGCAGCCAGAGGGCGCCGTCGGCCTCGTAGGTGAAGCCGTTGGCGGTCAGCTGGTCGACCACCGCATCGACCCGGCCTTCGGCGTAGAGGCTCGATTCGAGGAAATAGACGTCGAAGCGGACGTCGAAGGCGGCCAGGTCCTGATCCTGTTCGCGGCGCAGGTAAGCGACCGCGAAGCGGCGGATCGCCTCCAGGTCCTGGGGATCGCCGGCGGCGGTGACATGCTGGTCGCCGGCGTCGACGGTCTCCCCGGCCAGGTAGCTGCGGGCGACATCCCGGATGTAGTCCCCCTGGTAGCCGTCAGCCGGCCAGCGCTGGTCGTCGGGCTCAATGCCGAGGCAGCGGGCCTGAACGGAGAGTCCCAGGTTGGCGATCTGCGCTCCGGCGTCGTTGTAATAGAACTCCCGAGTCACTTCCCAGCCGGTCGCCTCGAGCAGCCGGCAAAGGGTATCGCCCACCGCCGCACCGCGGCCATGGCCGATATGCAGCGGGCCGGTGGGATTGGCGCTGACGAACTCAACCTGCACCCGATTCCCGGCACCCGTGGTGCTGCGGCCGTAGGCCGGACCCTGCCGTCGGACCTCGTCGAGCACCTGGTACCAGCAGCCGGGGGCAAGGAAAAAGTTGATAAAGCCGGGGCCAGCGATTTCCACCCGCTCCCACAGTCCCTCGCCGGCGCCGAGGGTGGCCACGAGAATTTCAGCCACTTTGCGGGGAGCCTGCTTTTCCTGGCGGGCCAAAAGCATGGCCACGTTGCTGGCGAAATCGCCGTGGCCGGCCTGGGCCGGGACCTCGACGACAAAGTCCGGAAGGCTGCCGGACTTGAGGGTCCCGGCAGCAAAGCAAGCCTGCAGCGCAGCACTGATGGCCTGGCGCAAACGTTCTTTCATGGTATCAAGTCTTTCGCGGGGGAAATCTCGCCGGGGCCCGCTGCAGGCGGGGTTCGCGAGCCGGCCACCCGGCGGTGGACAAGCCGGTGAACTGCGCCGGATCGTTGCCAGGCGCGGAACGGGGTGCGGCGGGCATCAGCAGCCCTGCGTTTTCATTGCGAACAGGCGCCGCGGCGGAATGCGTATGTTACGCCCCCCACTGGCAGCTGTCAAGCTGCGCCCGCCCCTAGGCTTACTTGCCGGGGGGCGTCTCGGCGGGAGCGGGTGCCTGCGACGTAGAGGACCGTGGAAGGTTGCGAAACTGGTAAACCAGCTCGTCGTCCTTAACCATGCCGAGTTCCTTGCGGGCAAGGTTTTCGATGGTGCGCGGATCGTTGCGCAGCGCCTTGATCTGTTGGCGCAACTCGGCATTGGCCGCCGCCTGGGTCTTGACCTCGGTTTCCAGCGCACTCTTCTGGCGATTCGCCTGAAGGGCACGCAGCACCCCCTTGTCACCGAACAGGGCGAGGGCAACGAGAGCGGCAATGATCACAACGGCCCACCAAGGGACGCGTCGCAAAGACGATGAAGAGGAGGGTTCGGCTGCCGGCATCGGGGAGTCCGGAAACTGGGTTGCGGCCGCCGGGTGCGGTCGTAGTATCTAGCATGCCACAGCCGGGGATGGGGAGACCAGTGAATTTTCGGCCGGCGGCGGACATCCCGGCAAAGACATGCGCCCGCCGGGTTAACGGCGGGCGCATGTCGAGGGTGTGGAGCTGAGCGCTTAGTGAAGAACGATCTGACCGCGGATCTTTTCCAGGATCTTGCTGCCGATCCCCTTGACCTTGACCAAATCGTCGACGCTGGCGAAGGGACCGTTTTCGGCCCGGTAGGAGACGATCCGTTCCGCGGTCACCCCGCCGATACTGGGCAGGGTCTCGAGCTGTTCGGCACTCGCCGTGTTGATGTTGACAACCGTCTGGGCGGCTTTTGCAACCTGGGCTTCGGTGGCCAGGGCCGGGACGGCCGCGGCCAGGACCAGAACGGTCCACAAAACTACGAACAGTCTGTACATGTTTCCCCCTCGATGTTGATGGTTGGGTGTTGACGAACTCACCCGATCCGGCGCCCCCCTCCTACCCTCCTTTCCCTGGGCCGTCGATTGCCGGAACCGGGGATATGGAACCTCATAAAAAATTCCGGAAATCATTCTACCAGATACTGCGTCAGCATCAACCCCCGCCACCGGTCTGCTCGGTGGTGCGTGGCCGGCTGGCGCCGAGGTCGGCGACCCGGCCGATCCCGGAGAGGGAAAAGGCGACCACCACCCCCTGCTCGTCGGGACGTTGCCGGTAGGTGACGAAGAAACTCCAGCAACGGGCCCGGTATTCGAGGCCGACAACGCTCTCCAGGGCTTTGTCGGCAAAGAAGTCGTAGCGATCCGCCAGGCGTACGTAGACCGGTTTAAGCAGGGAGGTTTCGAGCGTCGCGCCGAGGTAATTGAGCTCGCCCCGCCGGTTGCGATAGTCGATGGTGAACTTGTTGCCAACGGTGTCGGTGAGCGATCCGTTCAAGTTGTAGTCGACCAGCCGATTTTCGCCGGAATTAATGTCGTAACTGGCGTCAAAATCGAGGTAACTCCAACGGTTCGGCCGGGCAATCGCCTCGAGCAGCAATGGCGAAAATGGCTGCCCGACATTCTCGGGCGGGTCGAGGGGTTCCTGAAACTTATCAAAATCATAACTTTGCGACAGACGTAGGTAGAGGAACTCGTGATAATAGGGCTCGCCGCTTTCGCTCTCGATGCGGGCTGTAAACCGGTTGGTCAGTGAATAACTGATGCGGTTTTCCGGCCCGATGCGGTCGAGACTGTCGAACTCGGGCAGGGTCGACTGGGCGACGTCGGGGATATAGGAATAGTCGATTTCCGGTTCGATGCTATGGCGGATTTTCCGCACGCTTTGCCCCGCGACGCCGTAGACCCGGGAGAAGAGGGTCGAGGCGCGGGCGCCGAAATCGAAAACCCCCTTGGTCTGGAAATCGTCGCGGGTGGTGCTGTAAAAACGTTCCCGATAGCCGATCTCCGGCACCAGGGAAAAGAGCGGATTGGAAAGCAGATCGGTGGAGAGGACGGGGTGCAGGCTCAGGCGGGCCCCCTTCTCCCCCTTGCGCCGCCAGAACTCATCCCCTTCAAGATCGTAGCGCAGAAACAGCGGGGTTCCGTCCAGGCGTTGGGTAAGGCCGGCCAGCCGCACTTCCGGCAGGCGCTGCAGGGTCCCCTCGCCCGACTGCTCAAGATCCTTGAGGTACTTGAACTGGCCCGCGAGGTTGACTTTGTCCCAGTTGCGGGCAAGGTAGACCACCGTCTCGGCCTTGTCCCGGGTATAGATATTGTAGTCCTCGCCGAAATCCGCGTAGTAGTCCCGGCTGCTGACGAAATCGACGTCGGCCGCCAGGTGCACGTCGGCGGGCAGGGTGCCGCGGTGGCGGCCGGTGAGGGAATAGCGGTCGGTGCGGCCGCCTTCGGTGACGTGGTAGGCATGGAACACCCCCTGGTTGTCGTCCCCCAGTACATAACGGTACTCGAGTCCCTTACCGAGGCCGAACTTGGACATGTAGTCGAGCTCGAAGGTGGCGTCGAGATTGCGCGCCAGGACCTGGTACCAGGCCAGGGAAAACTGGGTACCGCGGCGGGTGGAGAAACCGTAGCGCGGCAGGAGCAGGCCAGACTCGCGCTCGGTCTTGGCCGGGTAGATCAGGTAGGGGATATAGAGGACCGGAACATCCTTGAGGTAAAAGAGGACGTTGGAGGCGCGGGCATAGCCGCCGAGGGTGACGCCGAAGTTGCCGGCGCCGAACTTCCACGACGGGTGGTCCCCTTCGCAGGTGGTGAAAGTGCCGTCCTGGACACGGTATTCCTGGGCACCGAGCTTCTCGATCTCGCGGCCGGCGATGTGGAAGCTCTGTCCCGCGGTAAAGACCCGGCCGTTGTTCAGGCGGCCGCGACCGGTTTCCAGGTTATAGGAGAGCGAGTCCCCTTCCATCACCCCTTCGGGGCCGGTGAGACGCACCCCGCCGCTCGCCTCGGCATCGCCGCTACTGCGGTTCCAGCTGATGCTGGCGGCGTGAAGTTCCATCCCCCCCTGCTGGAGGTGCACATCGCCAGTGGCGTGGTAGGTATCGGTACCCTTGTCATAACTCAGGGAATCCGCATTGAGGGAAACCGGACCGCTGTCCCCCTTTACCGTCGGGATTTCAGCGGACAAACCCGGAACGGCCGCCAGCAGCAGAACGGCGCACAGGGCCAGCAAAAATGTATTGATAAAACGGGTCACGCGCCGTCCCTCTCCAGGGCCATCAGATAGTCCCGGGCCGCTGCGACCAGGAACAGTGAACCGGCCACCAGCACCACTTCCCCCTCCCGGCGGTCGGCGAGGGCGGCGGCCAGCGCCGCGGCCGGTTCGGCAAAGACCGCTGCCGGGTGCCCGGCCGTCAGGGCCGCGGCGGCAATCGCTTCGGGGTCGTGCACCGCATCCACCGGCGGACGGGTGCAATAGAGCCTCCCCGTGTGCGGCAGAAGCGGGGTTAGCAGTTCGGCCGCGTCCTTGTCGGCCTTGAGTCCGACCACCCAGCGCACCCCGGCGAGCCCCTGGTCGGCGAGGTAGTCGGCCAGTACCCGGGCGCCCCCTTCGTTGTGGGCGCCGTCGAGAAGGATGCTGCGGCCGTCCCGCCACCACTCCAGACGACCCGGCCAGCGCACCCCGGCGATCCCTTCGCGCAGCGCGGTGTCCGGGATATCCACCCCCTGCCGGCGCAGCAATGCGGCGGCGGCCAGGGCCAGGCCGAGATTGAGCTGCTGATGACGGCCGACCAGGCCGAAGCTCAGCCCCCGCAGGTCATTCCCGATTCCGCAAAAGACCAGGCCATCCTGCTCCTGCCGAACGTCGAAATCCCTGCCGCCCAGGTAGAGCGGGGCGGCCAGTTCGGTCGCGCGGCGGGTAATCACCTCCAGCGCCGCTGCCGGCTGGGGGGCGCAAAGCACCGGCACCCCGGGTTTGATGATCCCCGCCTTTTCGCCGGCGATGGCGGCCAGGTCGGCACCGAGATGACTGCCGTGGTCGCGGCACAGCGGAGTGATCACGCACAGCCGCGGCGTCACCGCGTTGGTCGCATCGAGGCGGCCCCCCATGCCGGTCTCGAGGATTGCCCAGGCGACCCGGCGACGGGCGAAATAAAGCAGCGCCAGGGCGGTAGTGAATTCGAAGAAGGTTGCCGGCACCCCTCCGGCCTGCTGCCGGATCTCTGCGGTCAGCGCGGCGACCTGCGCCTCGGCGATCGGTTCGCCTCTCACCCGAATCCGTTCGGTGAAAGAATGGAGATGGGGCGATGTATAAAGGCCAACCGGCACCCCGGCCCGGCCAAGGATCTCCGCCAGGGCGGCACAGACCGATCCCTTGCCGTTGCTGCCCGCGACATGGACGGCGGCAAAGGCCTGCTGGGGCTGGCCGAGACGCTCCAGCAACGCCCGGATGTTCTCGAGGCCGAGCTTGATGCCGAAGCGCTGCAGGCCGTAAAGATAGGCGAGACTGGCGGCGAAAGCCGGGTCGGCAGGCCGGTTGGGCATAGTCGGCGAAAAACTCCACCCGCCGGGGCACCGGACGGCGCCCGCGGCGGGTCAGGGGGAGAGAGTGGAAACGGGCCCGGCGGAGGATCTCAGTGCCGGGTGAAGACTTTCAGGATCTGCGCCAGTCGCTCCTTCATCTCGGCGCGGCGCACGATCATGTCGACCATGCCGTGCTCGAGCAGGTACTCGGAGCGCTGGAAGCCCTCGGGGAGTTTCTGGCGGATGGTCTGCTCGATGACTCGCGGCCCGGCAAAGCCGATCAACGCCCGCGGTTCCGCCATGTTGATGTCACCGAGCATCGCGAAGCTGGCGGTGACACCGCCGGTGGTCGGGTCGGTCAGCACCGAGACGAAGGGAATGCCGGCCTTCTTCAGCTTGGCCAGGGCGGCGCTGGTCTTGGCCATCTGCATCAGCGAGAGGATGCTCTCCTGCATGCGCGCTCCCCCGGAGGAGGAGAAGATGATCACCGGCGCCTGCTTCTCCAGGCCACGCTCGATGGCGCGGGTGATCTTCTCCCCGACCACCGAGCCCATGCTGCCGCCCATGAAACCGAAGTCGAAGACCCCGATGACCACCGGCAGCCCTTCGAGCAGCCCCTCGCCACAGAGGATCGCATCCCCCGGCCCGCTCTTCTTTACCGCTGCCCGAATGCGATCCTTGTATTTCTTGGAGTCCTTGAAGTTGAGGAAGTCGACCGACTCCATCTGTCCGTCCATCTCGACGAAGCTGCCGGCGTCGAGGGTCAGCTCGATGCGTTCGCGGGCGCTGATGCGAAAATGGTAGTCGCACTTCGGGCAGACATTGAGGTTGCGCTCGATCTCCTTGCTGTAGATGATCTCGTTGCAGTTCTTGCACTTGGTCCAGAGCCCCTCGGGCATCTGCACCTTCTTGAACTCCACCGGCGCCAGAGGCGCCTTCGATTTCTTGAACCAGGCCATATGTTTACCTCATGGTTTTCAGCAAAGCTGGAATTCCTCGCTGCCGTACAGGATCTGCAGGCGCGGATCCTTCAGGGCCGCCAGTTCCCGGCGCAGTTCGTCGAGGAACTGGGGCTTCATGTGAAAGATTCCGACCGGTACCTGCGGCCGGCCGAGTTTGGCCAGTTCACCCGCCAGCATCGCCGGGGTCAGGTGACCGCTGACTCGCGCCAGCTCGGCGAATCGGTTGGGGAACGAGGTTTCGACAATTGCCAGCTTGAGCTGCGGGCAATCGCCTGCCAGGGTCCAGAGTTCCTCGGTCACCGTGGTATCCCCCGAATAGAGGAAACCCGCGCCGGAACTCTGCAGGCAGTAGCCGACGGCATGGACCGGGTGGGCGGTCCGTGCCCAACGCACGGTCAGGCCGGCGATGTCACAGGCCCCCGCCGCCGGCAGGGGGTGCAGTTCGAGGGCCGGCGCCTGGCGACTGGGCAGCCGGGTAAAATCCGGCCAGGTGGCATTGTTGAACAAGTGGCGCTGCAGGTCATCGAGGACCGGCTGCGGTGCCCAGACCCGCAGCGGGCGGCTGCGAAAGGGCATGATATTGTCGACCAGGAACGTCAAATCGAGGGTGTGATCGAGGTGCGCGTGGGTCAGCAGGACATCCTCGATCGCCATCTGCTCGTCCTGGGTCAGGACCGCGGTAATCGTTCCGGCGTCGACCAGCAGGGTCTGGTTGAGCAGCAGACTGCTGGTGTGGAACCCGGGGAGCCGGGAACCGAAGCTGCCCAGGACGCGGATATGGATCATTGGCACCTCGCCGGCCGTTGGCGGCAGGACACCGCCGCCGTGACCATCAGATCAGGCAAGGATCACGCCGGAGCCCCTCTCAGGCCCTCCTTGAGCCCCGCGATAAAGCGCCGGACCTCGGGCAGCAGGTCGCTCGAGGCACCGCAGGACTCGACAATCCGCACCAGGGCGCTGCCGATCACCACTCCATCGGCGAAGCGGCCGACCGCCGCGGCATCGGCGGCGGTGGTGATGCCGAAGCCGACCGCCACCGGCACCGGGCTGTGCGCCCGCAGGTCCGCAACCTCGTCGGCAATGGCCGCGGCATCGACCGCCTGGCTGCCGGTCACGCCGGTCATCGATACGTAATAGAGGTAGCCTTCGCCGGCCGCCGCCAGGCGTGCCCGCCGCTCTGGCGGAGTGGTCGGCGCCAGCAGGGTGATCAACCGCAGCCCGGCCGCCTGCAGGGCCGCCCTGATTTCACCGGCCTCCTCCGGCGGCAGGTCGACGAGCAGCATCCCGTCGACGCCGGCGGTCGCGGCATCGTGGGCGAAGCGCTCGGCGCCATAGCGGAAGACCGGGTTGAAATAGCCCATCAGCACGATCGGCACATTGGTGTGACAGCGCACCCTCGCCACCAGCTGCAACACGGTGGCCAGGCTGGTGCCGGCGCGCAAGGCCCGTTCCGAAGCGGCCTGGATGGTCGGCCCGTCGGCCATCGGGTCGGAGAACGGCACGCCAAGCTCGATGATGTCGGCCCCCGCCTCGACCAGGGCATGAATCAGCCGCTCACTGGTCGCCAGATCTGGGTCGCCGGCCGTGATAAATGGAATCAGCGCCTTCTCGCCGGCGGCCCGCAGGCGGGCGAAAGTCGCCTCGATACGTCCCATGGTCAGACCTCTGCTCCAATCTCAAATTTGGTCAGTGTAGTCGAACCCCCGGCCCATTTCAACCGTTTTCTCCGTCCGCCAGGCAGCGGGCTCGTGCCAGCAAATCCAGAAACATCGGCGCGTCGATGCGCCCGGTCTGGACGTTGTAACGGCTGGTGTGATAGCTCGCGAGCAGCAACGGCAGACCGGGAAGGCGGCAGAGCACCCCGTGGCCGAAGGGATGGTCCGCCAGACGCCCAATTACCCCCTGCGCCTGGAAATGGCGCATCAGGGTCGTCCAGGCGCCCTGGCCGAGGGCGATGACCACCTTGAGCCGCAGCAGGCTGGCCAACTCTTCGGCCAGGTAGGGGCGGCAGGCGGCGAACTCCTCGGGAGACGGCTTGTTCTCCGGCGGCAGACACTTGACGGCATTGGTGATGTAGAGGTCGTGCAGGGTCAGGCCATCCTCACGGTCGAGAACCTGACCCTGGCTGGCCAGTCCGGCCCGGTGCAGCAGCGGGTACATGAAGTCGCCGGCGCCATCGCCGGTAAAGGGGCGGCCGGTGCGGTTGGCGCCGTGGGCGCCGGGCGCCAGCCCGACCAGGCAGAGCCGGGCCTGCGGGTCGCCGAAACCGGCGACCGGGGCATTCCAGTAGTCCTCCCGCGCCCGCCCCTTCTGCGGGGTGAGTTGGGCGATGTGGTTAACCAGCCGCGGACAGCAGCGGCAGCCGGCCAAACCCGCTAACGCAGCGCCGAGCATCAGCTCCTCCTGCCTTTGGCCGCGCTGCGGTTCACGAGGACGGCCCCTCTTTCCCCTTGCCACCGGGCCGATGCGGACGGCGGCGCCGCGGCCGCTTCTCGGCGTGGCCGTGGCCGGGTTTCTTTTCCGGCACCGGGGCCTTCTTGTGGGGGTGGCTGCGCTTGTAGTCGCGGACGAAATCATCCTCCTCGGCGAAGGTGCTGGGGATCTTTCGGCCGAGGTACTCCTCGATTTCCGGCAGGTGGAAAACCAGGTCCTCGTCGGCGAAGCTGATCGCCTTGCCGGCCGCCCCGGCCCGGGCGGTGCGGCCGATGCGGTGGACGTAGTCGTCGGCATCCTGCGGCAGGTCGTAGTTGACGACGTGGGTGACGTCGTCGACGTGGATGCCGCGCGAGGCGACGTCGGTGGCGACCAGAAAGTTGAGGCGGCTCTCCTTGAAATCATCGAGGATGCGCATCCGCTTGCGCTGGGGGATGTCGCCGGAGATCACGGCGGCCTTGAAGTCGTTGACCTTGAGCCGCTCGGCGAGGTGCTCGGCCTCGCGCTTGGTGTTGACGAAGAGCAGCACCCGCTGCGGCTGTGGTTCCTTCTTCAGCAGGCCGAGCAGCAGCGGGAACTTCTCCCGGCGGCCGACATGGTAGAGGATCTGTTCGACGCGGTCGGCGGTGATTTTCTCGGGCTCGATGCGCACCTTCTGCGCCAGGTCCATGAACTCGTAGGCGAGTTCCATCACCCGCGGCGAGAGGGTGGCGGAAAAGAGCATCGTCTGGCGCTCCTCGAAGGGGGGGAGCTTGCGCAGGATGTAGCGCAGATCCTTGATGAAGCCCATGTCGAACATGCGGTCAGCCTCGTCGATGACCACCGCCTCGATGCTATTGAAGGAGAAGACCCGCTGCTTGGCGTAGTCGATCAGCCGCCCCGGGGTGGCGACGATGATGTCGACCCCGTCGCGCAGCGCCTGGCGCTGCTTGTCGTAGTCGACGCCACCGAAGATCGCCTCGACCCGGAACGGACAGCCGGCCCCTAACCCCTTGGCGTCCTCGCAGATCTGCACCACCAGCTCCCGGGTCGGCGCCAGCACCAGCGCCCGGGGATCCTTGCCGCTGCCGCGGTCGCTGCGCAACAGCCGGGTGAAGAGGGAGATCAGGAACGCGGCGGTCTTGCCGGTGCCGGTCTGGGCCTGGGCGGCGACATCCTTGCCGGCCAGCGCCAGCGGGATCGACTCCTCCTGAACCGGGGTGAGCTCGGTGAAGCCGACCTGCGCGACCCCCTTGAGGACCTCGGCGGGCAGGTTCAGTTCGGTGAATTTCATGGTTTTCCTTTGGGAAACAGTCTCGGGTCCAAGGTCCAAGGTCCAAGGACTCGGGACCCGGGACTCTGGACCGGGTTAAAGTTCCACGCCCATAGCTTCGGCGACGGTATGAATATCCTTGTCGCCGCGGCCGGAGAGACAGACGACGATGGTCTGCTCCGGTTTCATGGTCGGGGCGAGCTTGAGGACGTGGGCAATGGCGTGGGCGCTCTCCAGGGCCGGGATGATCCCCTCCAGCCGGGTGAGCAGTTGAAATCCCTCGAGGGCCTCGGCGTCGGTGATGGAGACGTACTCCGCCCGGCCCAGGCTCTTGAGATGGGCGTGTTCCGGGCCGACCCCGGGATAGTCGAGGCCGGCGGAGATCGAGTGGGCATGCTCGATCTGGCCATCGGCGTTCTGCAGCAGGTAGGTCTTGTTGCCGTGCAGCACCCCCACCGCGCCGGCGCTGATCGAGGCGGCGTGTTTGCCGGTCTCGACGCCGAGGCCGGCGGCCTCGACCCCGATCAGCCGCACCCCGGCATCCTCGATGAAGGGGTAAAAGAGCCCCATGGCGTTGCTGCCGCCGCCGATGCAGGCCACCGCCGCGTCGGGCAGCCGACCCTCGTGCTCCAGGATCTGCGCCTTCGCCTCTTTGCCGATCACCGCCTGAAAGTCGCGCACCAGTTCGGGATAGGGGTGCGGTCCGGCGACGGTGCCGATGACGTAGAAGGTGTCGCGAACGTGGGTCACCCAGTGGCGCAGGGCATCGTTCATGGCGTCCTTCAAGGTCGCGGTGCCGCTGGTTACGCCGTGGACCTTGGCGCCCAGCAGCTTCATGCGAAAGACGTTGAGCGACTGGCGGCGGATGTCCTCGGTCCCCATGAAGACCTGGCACTCCATGCCGAAAAGCGCGGCGACGGTGGCTGTCGCCACCCCGTGCTGGCCGGCGCCGGTCTCGGCGATCACCTTCTTCTTCCCCATGCGCCGGGCGAGCAGGATCTGCCCCACGGTGTTGTTGACCTTGTGGGCGCCGGTGTGGTTGAGGTCCTCGCGCTTAAGGTAGATCTTGGCCCCGCCGCAGTAGTCGGTGAGGCGCTGCGCGAGGTAGAGGGGGCTCGGCCGGCCGACGTAATCCTTCAGCCAGTAGGCCAACTCCTCGTGGAAGGCGGGATCGGCCTTGGCCGCGCGGTAGGCCGCTTCCAGCTCCAGCAGCGCCGGCATCAGCGTCTCGGCCACGTAGCGGCCACCGAACTGCCCGAAATGGCCGCGATCGTCAGGATAATCGTACATGGATACTCCGGTAACAACCGTGATGGGTGACTCGTGATCAGTGACTGGCAAAAGGCCCTAAAGCACCCCGCCCCGCCACCAGTTCAAAACTCAAAACTCAAAACGTCCCCTTACTGCGCTTTTGCCGCGGCGATAAAGGCCGCCACCTTCGCCGGATACTTCCTCCCCGGCGCCGCCTCGACGCCGCTGGAGACGTCGACAGCGTAGGGGCGGACCGCGGCCACCGCCATCGCCACGTTCTCCGGGGTCAGACCACCGGCGAGGATGACCGGGCGCTGCCGGGCGATTCTTTCCGCCAGCTCCCAGTTGAAGGTGTGGCCGGTGCCGCCGTAGGCGTCCTTGACCCAGGCGTCGAGCAGCAGCGCCGAAACCGGGTAGGCCGCGTGGCCGGCGAGACTCTGTGCGTCCTTGACCCGCAGCGCCTTGACCGTCCGCCGCGGAGCGAAGTCGCACTCGTCCGGGGTTTCGTCGCCGTGCAGCTGGATCACGTCGAGGCCGCAGCCATCGGCAATCTCGCGGATGCGTCCGGGCGCTTCGTTGACGAAGAGCCCGACGGTCGTGACGAAGGGCGGCAGCTCCCGAACGATGGCGGCGGCCGTCTCCGGCGCGACGCAGCGCGGGCTCCCCTCGTAGAAGACGAAGCCGACCGCATCCGCCCCGCAGGCCACCGCGTGCCGGGCGTCGTCGAGATTGGTGATGCCGCAGATCTTGACTTTGACCATGGGTCCCGGGTCCAAGGTCCCGGGTCCAAGGTTCCGGGCCCAGGGTCGCATGACCAAGGACTCGGGACTCGGGACTCGGGACGGCATTTCGATTTAGCCGACTTTTGGCAGATGCGCCAGCGACTCCCTGATTGCTTCTTCCGGATACTCATAATCGGTCAGCTTGCCGGCAAAGTAGTCGTCATAGGCCGCCATGTCGACGTGGCCGTGGCCGGAGAGGTTGAAGAGGATGGTCTTCTGCTTCCCCTCCTCCTTGGCCTGCAGCGCCTCGTCGATGGCGCCGCGAATGGCGTGGCTCGACTCCGGTGCCGGGATGATCCCCTCGCTGCGCGAGAAGAGGACCGCCGCTTCGAAGCAGGCCAGCTGATGCACCGCCTTCGCCTCGACAATCCCTTCGTGGACCAGTTGCGAGACCAGCGGCGAGGCGCCGTGGTAGCGCAGGCCACCGGCATGAATGCCCGGCGGCATGAAGTCGTGGCCGAGGGTATACATCCTGGTCACCGGCGCCATCTTGGCGGTGTCGCCGTAGTCGAAGGCATAAACACCGCGGGTCAGGGTCGGGCAGCTCGCCGGTTCCAGGGCCATGACCCGCACCTGCTTGCCGTTGGCCTTGTCGGCGATGAAGGGGAAAGAGATGCCGGCGAAGTTGGAGCCGCCACCGTGGCAGCCGATGACCACGTCGGGGTAGTCGCCAACCAGCGCAAGCTGCTCCTTGGCCTCGATGCCGATCACCGTCTGGTGCAGGCAGACGTGGTTGAGGACGCTCCCCAGGGCATAGCGGGTATCCTCGCGGGTAGCGGCGTCCTCCACCGCCTCGCTGATGGCGATCCCCAGCGAGCCGTTGCTCTCCGGGTCCTGGGCAAGGATCGCCCGGCCGGAGTTGGTCTGGCTGGAGGGGGACGGGATCACCTCCGCCCCCCACAGCTGCATCATGCTCTTGCGGTAGGGCTTCTGGTTGTAGGAAACATTGACCATGTAGACCGTGCACTCCAGGTCGAACATCTGGCAGGCCAGGGAGATCGACGAACCCCACTGGCCGGCACCGGTCTCGGTGGCGATGCGCTTGGTTCCGGCGACCTTGTTGTAGTAGGCCTGGGGAACGGCGCTGTTCGGCTTGTGGGAGCCGGCCGGCGAGACCCCCTCATACTTATAGTAGATCTTCGCCGGGGTGCCCAGCGCCTGCTCCAGGCGGTGGGCGCGAAACAGCGGCGAGGGGCGCCAGAGGCGATAGATCTCCCGCACCGGCTCCGGGATCTCGATCCAGCGCTGCTGAGAAACCTCCTGTTCGATCAGCGCCATCGGGAAGAGCGGCAGCAGGTCGTCCGGGGTGACCGGCTGCATCGTCCCGGGGTGGATCACCGGCGCCAGCGCACCCGGCAGGTCGGGAATGATGTTGTACCACTGCTTCGGGATGCGGTCTTCGGGGAGCAGGATCTTGGTGCGCATGGTCATCTCCTTGGTCGATTCAACGGCTGCCACGGAGGCACTGAGATAATTCATGAGTTTTTAGTTTTTCCTCGGAGCCTCGGGGTCTCTGTGGCTGGCCTTAGCCTAACAGTTCCTCCAGCTTGGCACCGATGTCCGCCTCGCGCATCAGGCTCTCGCCGATCAGGAAGGCAGCGGCCCCGGCGCGCTGCAGGCGCTCGACGTCGGCGCGGCTGTGAATGCCGCTTTCGGCGACCAGCAGCCGATCGGAGGAGATGCGCGGGGCGAGACGTTCGGTGGTCGCCAAGTCGGTGACGAAGCTGCGCAGCGAACGATTGTTGACGCCGATCAGCTCGCAGTCGGTGGCCAGCGCCCGCTCCAACTCGGCCTCGTCGTGGACCTCGAGCAGGACGTCGAGGCCCAGCTCCTTGGCCTGGCCGGCGAAGTCCTCTAGCTGGGCGTCCGCCAGCATCGCCGCGATCAGCAGCACCGCATCGGCGCCAAAGGCCCGCGCCTCAACGATCTGGTAAGGGTCGCAGATGAAGTCCTTGCGCAGCAGCGGCAGCCCCACCGCCTCGCGGATCAGCCCGAGATAGCTGAGATGACCGAGGAAGAACTTCTCGTCGGTGAGGACCGAGAGACAGGTGGCGCCGTGAGCCTGGTAGATTTCGGCGATCGCCAGCGGGTCGAAGTCGGCGCGGATCACCCCCTTGGAGGGGGAACCCTTCTTGACCTCGGCGATCACCGCCGTTCCCCCCGATTCGGCCATGGTCCGCAGCGCGCGGGCAAAGCCGCGCGGCCGGTCCTCGACCAGGGCCAGGCGCTCGCGCAGCCGTTCCAAGGGGAAGCGGGCCTTGGCGGCGGCGACCTCCGCGCGCTTGTGGGCGACGATCTTCTGCAGGATGTCGAGGGTGCGGTCGGTCATCGTTTAACCCTGAAAAACCGAAAACCGGTCTCACGCAACGCCGCAACGACGCAATGCAAAACCAATCTTCCAATCAAACGGCGAATCCGTCAGCAGGCCGCGGCAAATCGCCAGTCAAAGTCTTTCCAGCTTTCGCCTTTCGTGGTGTTCGTCACGGCGTTGCGTGAGCAATGTTTTTCTACGCCTGGCTGGTCAACGCCGCCAGCTTTTCGACCTGGGCCAGGGCGCGGCACGAGTCGATCGCCTCGGCCGCAAGCTTGAGACCTTCCGCAGGGGTTCCGGCCTTGCCGCTGGCAACCAGGGCATAGGCGGCATTGAGCAGCACCACGTTGCGCTTCGGCCCCGGCTCCCCGGCGAGGACGGCGCGGACGATTGCGGCGTTCCCCTTGGCGTCGCTCCCTTTCAGCTCCGCCATGGCGCAGCGGCTCAGGCCGAACTGCTCCGGGGCGATGCGGCCAAGTTCGACCCCTTCGGGAGTGACGCTGGCGACGGTGGTCTCGCCGGTGAGGGTGATCTCGTCCATGCCGTCGCTGCCGTGGACGACGAAGCCGCGCCGGCAGCCGAGGTTGTGCAGCACCTGCGCCAGCGGCTCGACCAGTTCCTCGCGGTAGACCCCCATCACCTGGCAGTCGGCCTTGGCCGGGTTGGTCAGGGGGCCCAGGATGTTGAAGATGGTGCGGATGCCGATCTCCTTGCGCGGACCAATGGCGTACTTCATCGCGCCGTGCAGCGCCGGGGCGAAGAGGAAGCCGATGCCGATCTCGCAGATGCACTCCTCGACCACCGCCGGGGTGACGTCGAGGTTGACACCGAGGGCTTCGAGGACGTCGGCGCTGCCGCAGCTCGAGGAGACCGAGCGGTTGCCGTGCTTGGCGACCTTGACCCCGCAGGCCGAGACGACGAAGGCGACGGTGGTGGAGATGTTGAAGGTATTGGTGCCGTCGCCGCCGGTGCCGACCACGTCGAGGATCGTCTCCTGGTCGATGTTGATGTCGTCGCGGTCGATGTCGACCACATTGCGGCCGACGCGGATCGGCGTCGCCCGCTCGCGCATCACCCGGGCGGCGCCGGTGATCTCGGCGACGGTCTCCCCCTTCATGCGCAGGGCGGTGATGAAGGCGCCGATCTGCGCCGGGGTCGACTCGCCGCCCATGATCTGGTCCATGACCCCGATCATCTCGGCTTCGGTCAGGTCCTGGCCTTCGACCACTTTGGCAATTGCGGCTTTAATCATGACAACACCTCATTTATCGCCACAGAGACACGGAGGCACAGAGGAATCTCAGACCCACGGCTATGGCTAAAGCTTTTCTCCGCGTCTCTGGGTCTCCGTGGCGGAACGGATTCTAGCTCAGGTCGAGAAAATTCCTCAGCAGCTGCTTCCCCTCGACGGTGAGGATCGACTCGGGGTGGAACTGCACTCCCCAAAGCGGCAACTCGCGGTGCTCGAGGCCCATGATCTCGGAGTCGCCGGTCCAGGCCGTGACCTTCAGGCACTCCGGCATGCTCTCCCGCTCGACCACCAGCGAATGATAGCGGGTCGCCTCGAAGGGGTTGGGGAGTCCCTTGAAGATCCCCTCCTGCTCGTGGAAGATGGCGCTGGTCTTGCCGTGCATCAGGTTCCTGGCGCGGACGATGCGGCCGCCGAAGGCCTGGCCGATCGACTGGTGACCGAGGCAGACGCCGAGGATCGGCAGCTTGCCGGCCAGGGCCTGGATCGCCGCCACCGAGATTCCTGCCTCGGAGGGGGAGCAGGGCCCTGGTGAAACCACCAGCCGCCGCGGCTTCTTGCGGGCGATCTCCTCGACACTGATCTTGTCGTTGCGGTGCACCTCCACCTCCGCCCCCAGTTCCCGGAGGTACTGGACGATGTTGTAGGTGAAGGAGTCGTAGTTGTCGATCATCAGCAGCATGCGTTTCTATCCTCGCGGCCGGCAACCGCAGCGGTTGTTTGTGATCGGTAAATCGTGATTCGTGAACCGTGAGCCGGAACTTGGAAAAGCTCGTCTTTCCCGTGCCCAGAGGTTTTCAACTCAAAATTCAAAATTCCGCCGCGCCCGACGCGGCGGGCTATTCCAACCCAGCCCGCGCCAGCTCGATGGCATTGATCACCCCCCTGGCCTTGCTGAGGGTCTCCTGGTACTCGGCGGCAGGGTCCGAATCGGCGACGATCCCGGCGCCGGCCTGGACGTGGACGGTCTCGTCCTGCACCACCAGGGTGCGGATGGCGATCGCCAGGTCCATGTTGCCGGTGAAGGAGATGTAGCCGACGGCGCCGCCGTAGATCTCACGCCGGCAAGGCTCAAGTTCGTCGATGATCTCCATGGCGCGGATCTTCGGCGCCCCGGAGAGGGTGCCGGCGGGGAAGGTGGCCCGGAACAGGTCGAAGGCGTCCTGCCCCTCCTCCAGCACCCCGCGGACGTTGGAGACGATGTGCATGACGTGGGAGTAGCGTTCGATCACCATCAGCTCGCTGACCTCGACGCTGCCGGTACGGCAGACCCGGCCGAGGTCATTGCGCCCCAGATCGACGAGCATGATGTGCTCGGCGCACTCCTTGGGATCGGCGAGCAGCTCCGTTTCCAGCAGCCGGTCCTCCGCGGCGGTCGCCCCGCGCGGCCGGGTGCCGGCAATGGGGCGCACCTCGACCCGCTCTCCCTCCTTGCGCACCAGCACCTCCGGGGAGGCGCCGACCACCAGGGTGCGGCCGAAGCGCAGGAAGAACATGTAGGGTGAAGGGTTGATGGTGCGCAGGGCGCGGTAGACGTCGAAGGGTTCGGCGGCTAGTTGCCCGGAGAAGCGCTGGGAGAGGACCACCTGGATGATGTCGCCGGCCCGCACGTACTCCTTGCACTTCTCGACCGCGGCCATGAACTCCTCGCGCTCGAAATTGGCCGCCAGCGGCTTGCCCTGCCCCTTGCCGGCCACTGGCGGATTCGCCGGCAGCGGCCGGCGCAGGCGGCCGAGGAGCGCCTCGATGGCGGCCTGGCCGCGCTGGTAGGCGATCTCCGGGTCCTCCCCTTCCAGGAGGTGGACGTTGCAGACCACCTTGATCTTCTGTGCCATGCTGTCGAAGATCAGCAGCTGCCCGGTGATCAGGAAGCAGGCGTCCCAGGCGTCGATCTCCCGCGGATTGGCGTCGGGGAGCTCCTCGACGAAGCGCACCATGTCGTAGCCGAGGTAGCCGACCGCGCCGCCGAAGAAGCGCGGCAGCCCGGGAAGCTGGACCGGCCGGTAGGGGGTGAGAAAAGCCTGCAGTTCGGCGAGGGGATCAGCGCACTCGCCGCTGTCCAGCAGTTGGTCGCCGTCGAGGATCTCGAAGTAGCGCCCCCGGCTGCGGTAGAGCTTGACCGGGCCGCTGCCGAGAAAGGAGTAGCGCCCCCACTTCTCCCCCCCTCGATGCTCTCGAGAAGAAAGGCGGTTCGGCCGTCGTCGATCTTGCGGAAGGCCGACACCGGGGTCTCCATGTCGGCGAGAATCTCCCGGTAGACCGGGATCAGGTTGCCGGTGGCGGCCAGGGTACGGAATTCATCGAGGCTGGGACTGTACATGGAGACTCTCGGCGTGGCGGAAGGCCTGCCGGCGCAGGCGGAAATCGTCGGAAGTGGCCGGATTTTAAGTGGGCTACGTTAGCACGGAAGGATGCGGATGGTCAAGGAAGGGCGGTTCACCGCCAAGGGGAGGAAAACCGTGGCGACAACGGGGGCCGGCACCGCAGCCGCAGGCATCGCCGGGCGTTCACCGGCGGCTGCCTGAAATTGTCTGGGGAGAGGGACAAAGTCCACCGGGACCGGCTTAGCGACGCCGATCCCCTTCCCGGTTGCGATCCCCGTCAAACCGCCGCTCGTGCAGCTTCCGTCCCCGATTGTGCCGCCGGTCGCCGTTCCAGTAGCGATGATAGCGGTAGTCGGACCAATGCGGCGCATGGCGCCGGTAGCGAAAAACCCGCGGATAGCGGGCCCAGAAGACGGGGCCGTCGAGAAAGACCCGGCCGCGGAAGAAATGCCCGGAGCGGTAGACGGTGCTGAAGCTCAGGTAGATGGAGTAGGGTCCGTAGAAACCGGAGGGGTAGGCGTAGTAGCGATCAGGAGGGGTGTCCAGCGTCTGGCTCGGCGGCGCCGGCGCAGGTCCGGGAGGCCGCTGGTCGGAGACGAGCTGCCAGCTGCCGTCGGACTGCCGGCAGGCGGTGCCGTAGCCCTGCTGGTTCTGCCCGCCGATGGTGATGGTGGTGACGAATTCCCGGCAGGGCTGGCCGGCGGAGCCGGTGAAGGTGCGGGTCGGCACCACCGTCCCCGCCCGGCCGGTGTCGGGGTTCACCCAGTCGGAGGCCTGGTCGGTGGGATTGTTCTCCAGGGAGTACTGCAGGGTGTCGCTCATCGCCTGCCGCTCCGGCTGCGCCAGCGTACCTGTACCCACTTCGGCGGCCACCGCCGGCAGGGCACCCAGCAGCAGCACGGCAAGCATCGAGAGAATTCGCATCGGGGTCATGGTCAACCTCCTGGGAAGGGACCGCGGCACCGCCGCGACCGTTTGGACTCCGTTCTAGCAGATCGATTCCCGGGGAAAAGGTTGGGACGGTTGCACTCAAATGGTCAACCGTCGCACCGGCACGATCCGGATCTCATCCGGGGCATCTCCCCCCGCCTGGTTCAGTAGGACTTGCGGAACAGCGTCTGGTGGCACTTGGGACAGGGAGGGATGCGCACCGTGGCGGTGAAGTGCATCTCGGCCCCGCAACCGCGACAGGTCAGGGTGCCGGGGCTGGTGATCTCCCCGGTGCGGTGCTCGAGTTGGCGCTCGGTCTTCTCCGCCAGCTCCGACAGGGTCTCGGCGACGCCGCGCAGGATCCGCGACAGGGTACTCTGAGCCCCGGCCGCCAAACGCTGGGGATCGGCGGCCTGCTTCACCGCCGTGCGGGCCTTGTCGGCCTGCTCGGCGAGCTGGGAGAGGTCGCGGCGCAGGTAGCCGCCGATTTTCTCCGCCTGCTCGCGGGTGAAGCTGCTGCCGGCGGAAAGCTCCTCGCCGGCCTTCTTCAAGGCCTCGTCGAGGTTCTTGCGACCGCTTTCCAGCAGTTCCGCGGTGCGGGCGGCCAGCCTTTCGTAGAACCGCTCTTCCGGTTCCTGCTGATCGTCCGGTGTCCCCTGCGTCTGATTCTGGTCTTCACTCATACTTTTACTCCTCCTTTACAGTCGATGGGTGATATGGCTGGTCAAACAATCATCAGCTATTGGAATTTGTTTCCCGGCTCACCTGCCGGCCGGGACCGGCGAAGTTCAGGCTTCGGGTCCAGGGTCCCGAGTTTCAAGTATATAACTACCAAATCCAAAACCCTCGGGTTGCGCCCCCGGTCAACGGCGGGTAGCCACTCCTCCGACGGCGCCAAAGGGGAATCACCCTTGGTTCGTTTTTGTCTTTCCAGCAGCGGCGGAGTTCGCTCCGCTTCGCAGCCTGCCGGGACCACCTCTACCCTTCGCAGGCGGAGCAAACGAAGACGTACTGCCCCTCCCCTGCGGAAAGGGCACCAGGAGCACCGCCGCTTCGCAACCCCCATGCCCGCGGCAACGCGTCATTTCTTTCGGTTCCTTTCTTTGGACGCCGCAAAGAAAGGACCCCGGCTGCCGGCCGGGACCGGCGAAGTTAGAGGTTCAGCTATCAGCCTGTCGTTGCCGGAACGCAAATCCGCCGAATCGCACCGCCTCCCTTCAGCGCCGCACGCTGATATCGACGTTCAGTTCGTCGGCCACCGCCGCCAGCCCCGACTCCAGCGCCGCCCCCCCGACCTCGGCCGGGACCTGGACGTGGATGTCCATCACGTAAAAGGGGCTGCCGCTCCCCGGCGCCGGCTGCACCGTCGACTTTAGATCGACGATGTTCACCCCTTGGTCGGCGAAATACTGGCTGACCTTGTAGACGATCCCCGCTTGGTCCTCCCCCTCGACGTGCAGCACCCAGGCCGCCGCGGCCGGGCCGGGCGCCGGGCGGCGCTGCTGCAGGGGGCGGACAAAAGCGGAAATCCCCCGCTCCCGCTCCAGCCGCCGGCACTCCCGGGCAAGCAGCTCATCGATCTGCGCGGTGCGGCCGGTGAAGAGCAGGATCAGGGTGAACTCGTCGGCGAGCAGGGTCATGGTCGTCTCCTCGAGATTGCAGCCGTTCTCGTAGAGGATCCGGGTGACGTCGGCCACGATCCCCGGCCGGTCCTGGCCGAAGGCGGTCATGATGAAGCGCTGGTCCATGCAAATCTCCTTGAAAAACCGGTGACAGGTGACGGGTGATCCGTAACAGGATTTCAACCCAAAACTCAAAACCCAAACCTCAAAACGGTCCCTATCAGTACTTCCGCTTCCCCGGGATCACCCCCCGCACCCCACCGGCCGGCTCCGGGGTGTCGCCGGCACGCCGGGGGATGAGGTGGATGTGGGCGTGGAAGATCGTCTGCCCGGCGCTGGCGCCGCAGTTCATGCCGATATTGAAGCCGCTGACCGTCGGATCGCCGGCCACCAGCCGCTCCCGCAGGCGCAGCAGCAGGGTCTCGACGTCGCGTCGCTCCATATCGGTGAGCGAAAACCAGTCGGCGACATGGCGACGGGTGATGATCAGCAGGTGGCCGGCGGCGACCGGGAAGCGGTCGTCGACGGCGAAGGCCGTACCGTGGTAGGCGACGGCGCGGGCCAGGGTCTCGGCGGCGCAGAAGGGGCAGGCGTCCTTGCTCATGGCCTAAAGTCTAATCGGCCGGGACGCACCTGCAAGGCGACACCGGCATTTGACAGCGGCCGGCCGCTGCAGTAAAGGAAAGAAAGACCCGCGAGGGAGGTTTCCCGTGCAGATCGAGATCTTCACCACCGGCGGCACCATTGACAAGGTCTACTTCGACGCCAAGAGCCGCTTCGAGGTCGGAGAACCGCAGGTCCTCGAACTGCTGCGCGAGGCCAACCTCAGCCTCGACGTTCGCGTCACGCCGCTGCTGCGCAAGGACAGCCTCGAGTTGACCGCCGCCGACCGCGAGCGGATCCGCGCCGCAGTGGCCGCCAGCGACGCCGCGCGCATCGTGGTCACCCACGGCACCGACACCATGACCCTCACCGCCCGCAATCTCGCCGGCATCCCCGGCAAGACCATCGTCCTCACCGGCGCCATGCAGCCGGCGCGCTTTCGCGCCACCGACGCCCTCTATAACCTGGCCAGCGCTCTCACCGCCGTCCAGCTCCTTCCCCCCGGGGTCTGGATCGCCATGAACGGACGGCTCTTCGAACCGGGGCGGGTCCACAAGAACGTCGCCCTCAACCGCTTCGAGGAGGACTGAGGCACCCCCTCCCCGGGTCAGGCCGGGCGGTGCTCTCCCTCTTCCTCTGCGTCTTCCTCCCTTCCAGCGCCCAGAACCCGCGCCGCGAGCGGCACGGTGCTCGCCGCCCCGGCCAAAAACAGCGCCCAGCCGGCACTCCGGCGCTCGCGGAGAGAAAGCCGCTCCGCCAGCAGCAGCCCCAGCCCGGCGCCGAGCATGGCACGGGTGACGGCGATCAGGCTGACCAGCGGCAGGGATACGGTGGTTTTGCGCATCGCGCTCCTCCTTTCAGAAGGCCTCGGCAGGCCCGACACAAATAGGATACCAGCT
Organism: uncultured delta proteobacterium; assembly: GCA_963806685.1. Classification (GTDB taxonomy): domain Bacteria; phylum Desulfobacterota; class Desulfuromonadia; order Desulfuromonadales; family DDH964; genus DDH964. The sequence goes on along the minus strand of CAWDZB010000003.1, from coordinate 37,447 downwards.
TCGGCCTTCTGCCGGGCGATCCCCAAAACCCCGGGGGTGCGGGGACCGGCGAAGTAAAGGCTCAAGGTCCAAGGTCCAATGTTCAAGGTTGCAGGTTTAAGCCCTTAACCTCCAGCTTCCAGCCATCAGCTTTCAGCTTCAAAGCCCCTCATCCAACCGCACCCGCAGAAAAGACGGAAACCTGGGAATCCCCGAAGAGTAGCGGCCACGAAACCGGAAGGTGATCACCGTCCCCGGCGGGGGTGGATGGCGGCGCTGCTCGTCGCTGAAGCCGGTGCCGATCCTGAACCGGGTCCCGTCCGGCTCCTCGACCAGCAGGGACCCCAGCATCCCGGTCAGCCGCCCCTTTCCCGGCAGCTGACCGACCACCACCGCCTCGGCATCCTGCCAGCTCTTGACCTTGAGGACCAGCGGACTCCGCCCGGCGGCATAGGGTGCGCCGGGGTCGCGGACGATCAGCCCCTCCCCTCCCAGCGCCTCGACCCGCGCCAGTTCCCGCCGCAGCTGCCCGCGGTCGCGCACCGGCTGCTGGGGAATGACGAAGGCGTGGGCGGCCGGGTGCGCCGTGAACCACGCCTTCGCCGTCGCGATGCGGCCCGCGAAGCCACCGGGGGCCGCCGGGGCATCGAAGATCGCGAACCGCAGCCCCAGCCAGCCGGGGTCGGGCGTCTGCCGGCGGACGATCCCTGCAGTGGCCTCGAAGGTGCCGCGCCCGCCCCACAGCTCCCCCTCCAGCGGGAAGGGTGGGAGGTCCGCCACGAAGGCCGGTGATGGATGGAGCGGCACACCGTGTTTCGACCAGAGCTGCTTCCCGTCCCAGTAGCCGCGCACCCCGTCGAGCTTCTCGCTCATCAGCCAGCCGACAATCTCCCGCTGCTGGTCGTCGACCTGCGGCAGCATCGGAGCGAATGGTGCCGCCCACCCCACCGGTGCCAGCCAGCACCAGAGCAGCAGCACACAAAAAATCCACAAAAACTTCATTCCCCCCTCCTTTTCTCGCCTTCAGCCTTCAGCCTTCAGCCTTCAGCCTTCAGCCTCCAGCCTCCAGCCTCCAGCCTCCAGCCTCCAGCCTCCAGCCTCCAGCCTTGAGCCTTGAGCCTTGAACCTTGAGCCTCCGACCACCAGCCAGCGTCACCCTCCTTTTCAATCCAACTCCAGGTACTCGACCCTGACGATCTCCAGCTCCTCCCGGCCGCCGGGGGTGGCGAAGCTCACCACCTCCCCCTCCTCGGCGTTCAGCAGCGCCCGCGCCACCGGCGACCGCCAGCTGACCCGGCCGCGGGCGGTGTCGATCTCGTCGGCGCCGACGATGCTCAGCACCCGCTCCCCCCCGGCACTGTTCTCGACCGTCACCGTGGCGCCGAAGCGCACCCGCCCGCCGGCCCGGGTCCCCTGCTCCAGCGGGTCGACGACCACCGCCGCCGCCAGCTGTCCGGTCAGGAAGCGGATCCGGCGGTCGATCTCCCGCAGCCGCTTCTTGCCGTAGTGGTAGTCGGCATTTTCCGAACGGTCGCCGTTGGCTGCCGCCCAGGCCACGGTCTCGACCATCGCCGGTCGCGCCCGGTAAAGGAGCTCCTTCAGCTCCGCCCGCAGCCGCGCCGCGCCGGCCGGGGTCAGGTAGTTTTTGTGCTCTTGCGACATACTTAACTCACTTCCTCCATCCCTCAAAGCATCTCGCGCGACGCCGCAACGACGCGACGTTTTCAACCCCCATCGAGAGGTTTTCGTTGCGCCGTGGCGTCGTTGCGTGAGGCAATGATCTGCATGGTTTTTAACGGGACCGGAAACCAGGGACTCAATGCGTTGCACGCGGATCACTTCGGATAAAATCTGATTTAACTTCGGATTTTTCAATTGGTTCGAGACCTGATCAGAATTTTATCCGAAGTGATCAGACCCGATCCGCGAGAAACCGCCCTTCACCAGGCATCCTTTGCCCGTTGCGTCACCCTTCACCGATCCTCACAGCTCCTGCCCGGTGGGCCGCACCAGCACCTCGCAGACGTCGACGTGGGGCGGCTGGCTTACCGCGAACAGGACCGCCCGGGCGATGTCTTCCGCCAGGATCATCGGCTCGTCGGGCCGGACCCGCCAGAAGGGGGTGTCGGTCTTCCCCGGCTCGACCAGGGTCAGCCGCACGCCGCTGCCCACCAGTTCCTTGCGCAGCGATTCGGCCATTCCGGTGATCGCCCACTTGGTCGCCGAGTAGAGATTGTTGGCCGGCGCCACCCGCCCGACCACCGAGCCGGTCAGCAGCAGGTGCCCCCTGGTCTTCATCAGCTCCGGCAGGGTCAGCCGCGCCGTGGCCGCTGCCCCGAAGACATTGGTCATCAGCATCTGCCGCCACTCCTCGGGGGTATCCTCGCCGCCGACGTAGCGGCCGCCCCAGGCTCCGCCGGCATTGGCGAAGGCGACGTCGAGGCGGCCGAAGGCTTCGAGGGCCGCGGCCACCAGCCGCTGCTGGGCAGTCCAGTCGGCCACATCGCAGGCCACGGCAAGCGCCCGCCGCGGCCCCCCGAGCTCGGCGGCCAGCGCCGCCAGCTTGTCCTGCGAACGGGCCGCCAGCACCAGGCGATAGCCGGCCTGCGCCGCCAGCCGGGCGGTTTCCAGGCCGATGCCGGTGGAGGCGCCGGTGATCAGAAAGACCTTGTCGTTTTCCGTCATGACGATGGTTCTCCCTTGCCTGAGGGGTTGTCGGAACAGGGCCATTCTAACAGATGGCGGTGCGGACGGGGGAACGGAAGGCATGGCCGGCGTCGCCCGGACGCCGGCCGTGGAGCGGGTATAATGGTGCCAGAACCCCAAACAAGGAGACGACCATGAGCGCGCGTATCGGGATCATCGCCGCGGCGCTGGCGGCACTGCTGGCCCTGGGACTCGGCGGCTGCAGCCGCTTCCACCACCATACCCCGCAGGAGCGGGCCGACCGCATGGTCCGGAAAATCGTCGCCGAACTCGACCTCGACCAGGCCCAGCAGGAGCAGCTGAAGCGGATCGAGGGGGAGGTCCTGGCCAAGGGGGCCGAACTGCGGGCCCACCGGGACGAGGACTTCGCCGAACTGATCACCCTGCTGAAAAGCGACCAGATCGACCCCAACCGCTTCAAGATCGACGTCGACATGCACCAGGCCCGGGCCCATGAGCTGATCGCCTTCATCGGCGAGAAGCTCCGCGAGTTTCACGACCTGCTCACCCCCGAGCAGCGGCAGAAGGCGGCGCAGCTGCTGGAAGAGTTCCGGGCCCGCCACCAGCGGCACTGATCCTGCCCGTCTACCCACTTGAAATCCTCCCCCGATCCGGGGCAGAATGCGGGGTCGGTACCCTGGTCCGCAGCAATCGGCCGGCGTCCGCCGCCAGGCGGGCGCCTTGGAGCAGCAGCATGGCTCGACCCCTGAAAATCGGCCTGGCCCTCGGCGGCGGCGCCGCCCGGGCCTTCTCCCAGGTCGGCGTCCTGGCCGGCCTGGAACGGCACGGCATCGCCGTCGACCTGGTCACCGGCACCAGCATGGGAGCGATCCTCGGCGCCATGTTCGTCACCCATCCCAACGTCGATGGGGTCAAGGCCCGGCTCGCCACCTACCTGCACAGCGAGGAGTTCGCCGTCTCGGGGTTCGACTTCTTCCGGGACCTCGAGGCCCAGGGGGGAGGGATGCTCTTCCGGCTGCGGCGGCTGATGCGCCGCGGGGTGTTCAACACCCTGATGGTGACCCGCTCAGCCCTGGTCAGCGACGAGATTGCCGAGCGCAACTTCGATTACCTGGTCGACGACCTGGCGGTCGAGGATACCCGCCTCCCCTTCGCCGCCGTCGCCCTTGACCTGCGCAGCGGCGAGCGGGCGCTCCTCGATCGCGGCCGGCTGCGCCAGGTCATCGCCGCCTCCTGCGCCATGCCCGGGGTCCTCAACCCGGTGGAGATCGACGGCCGCATGCTGGTCGACGGCGGCTGGGTCGAAGCGGTGCCGGTCTTCGCCGCGCGCCAGCTGGGGGCCGACTTCGTCATCGCCGTGGAGGTCGGCAACGTCCCCGAAGGCTTTCCTCCCCCGCGCAACGCCCTCGACGTGATTGGCCGCGCCGATGCCCTGGCACGCTGCGCCCTGGCCGACATCCAGCTGAAGAGTGCCGACTTCATCCTCACCCCCCACAGCGACGTCTCCCACTGGGCCGACTTCTCCACCGCCGAGCAGGCCATCGCCTGCGGCGAGGAGGAACTGGAGCGCAACCTGCCGGCCCTGCGCCGCGCCATCGCTTCGGCCAGGCGGCGGGCCTGGTGGGGGCTGCGCCTCAACCATACCTAGGCCGGGCGCCCTGCAATCCGCAACCCCATCGACAATTGATCAATGGCCCGGCTCGGACGCCGGGGGGAGTGGTCCAACGGCGTTGCTGCCGGCCTTTTTAAGGCGCCGCCAGCGCGGCTTTTTGCGCCGCTCCCGCTGCACCGCGATGTCGAAATCCAGCACCAGCGGCAGGTGGTCGGAGAAGGGAACCCGCGGGATGCGGAACTCGCGGACCAGGATTCCCGGGCTGTAGAGGATGAAATCGAGGTGGCGGTGCGGGTTGCGGCTCGGGTAGGTGGGCAGCCGGGCGGTGTTGGCGTTCTGCAGCCCGGTCGCCGCCAGGAACAGGTCGATCTCCTCCTCCCCCCACAGGGCATTGAAGTCCCCCGCCACCACGTAGGGCTTTGCGGTGCTCTTCACCAGGTTGTAGAGCGCCCCCAGCTGCTGGTGGCGTGCCCGCGAGCCGAGGGCGAGATGCACCAGGTAGACCACCACCTGGTCAAGCTCCAGCTCGATCACCAGCCGCTTCATCCCCTTTTCGAAGAAATGGAAGGTTTCGCTGCGGATCCGGTCCCGGGCCAGAAAGGCGTTCCCCTGCTTGCCCAGCACCGGCAGCCGGCTCCAGAAGGAATCGCTTTCGTACTTGACGGCGTGAGAGTGGAAGTGGCCGAGGGAGTCCGCCAGCAGGTGGGCCTGGTTGCGGCCGCCGCTGCGATAGGAGCCGAGGTCGACCTCGACCAGGCCGATCAGGTCGGGCTCCTGCTCGCGCAGAAAGGCCGCGATGCGCTCCAGGTTGCGATTCGAGAAGCGTGCGAAGTTGCGGGCCTTCTCCCCCGTCGCGTAGCGGATGTTGTAGAGCATGAAGCGCATCGCCACCTCCACTTAGGAGTAAAGCACCGCCGCCGCGCAAAACAAGGGGAAGAGCCGGCACCCTCCCGGAAAAATCCGGCCGCACCCAACCGCGAACCGACGCTGAAAGCTGGACGCGTCCCCCCAAGCTTCACGCCTCACGCCACGAAAACCCTGATCCCGGTTTCTCGCGGATCAAATCTGATCACTTCGGATAAAAATCGGATCAAGCCTGAATCCTTTGGTTCAATCCGAATCTAATCAGACCTTATCCGAAGTTATCCGCGCGAGACGCCTTGAGATCCTTGATCCTGTCTTCCGATGACATCCATGCAAGCGCTTGCCTCACGCAATGCCGCCACGCCGCCACTCCGCAACGAAAACCTGGAATCGGATTGTAAGCGTCGCATCGTTGCGGCGTCGCGTGAGATAGGCCTTGCCCCCGGTTTCAAAAGGATCAAGTCCGATCAGGCCTGAGGTTTTGGTTTGAACCTGAATTTAACCGGGCCCAGTTTGGAGAAATCCGCGGGAGGGAGCCTGAGTGGAGTGGTTGGTGGGAGATGGGAGGTGCTGGACGAAAGAAGAAAGACCGGGCAAATGCCCGGCCCGGAGTAGTAATCAAAAAGAGGGTGACTCCTGCCGCCCCCCGAAACGATCATCGAAACCCGCCGTCAAGCACCGGTCGGAGACGGGCTGTCCATGTAGGCTTCTTCCAGCGGGGTCATCTTCCGCCCGCAATGGGCGAATTCCTCCTTCTCCGCGTCCGCGTACTCGACTTTTTTGCGACAGACTTCACAGTAGAAATAGCCTTTTTTCTTCTCTCCCGCTCTTTCCGCTGACATGACTCTTCCCCTTTCGTTGGTGGGTGAACATCATTGGCGCCAGAGCCGATGTACGATTTAATTATATGACAAACCGAAGTTTTTTCAAATGAAGGATTTCTAGTCGTGGCGTCGGCACCCCGCCTTCGCGGTCGGCCGCGCATCGCGCTCCACGGAACGGGAAGGCTAATGATACCCCTGGTCCGGTCCCGGGCCCGCCTTCATGATGGCCACCGTCAGCAAGGCGACCGGGCCGGTCACCAGCCCGAGCCCGAACCAAACGTATTGATTGCGGTTTTTGCCATTGGCAACGGAGGCCGTGGCAAAACCGAAAACCACCGGGATGAGCAGGAATTCCATCGCGATTACCCTTCGCTTGGGGGTTGCCGGAATTTACCGGAAAATGGTCGCCGAAAGTTACACCTAATTTGGGGGTACCACATTCCGGGGTCGCTTGTCATCTCATTAATTGCCTGCCGCAGGCAGGGCGAACCCGTTCTCACGGGGGATAGAGCCCCCCGGCGGCGAACTCGAGGCCGGCAAAAAACCGGGCCAGTCCCGCCAGCTCTTCGGCCGTCTCGGCGGCCGCCACCTCCCGGGCGCCAGCGGCACCCGCCGCGATGCGGCCGACGGTCGCCTGCAGTTGCTCGGCATAGCGCCGCTCCCGGCTCCCCTCATCGGCCGGAAAGATGGCGTCCACCGCCTCGCGCAGCCCCGCGTCGAAGGGGTATTTGCCCAGGTGGAGGCGGGCCAGCTTGAAGGCGGTACTGGTGCTCATGCCGGCCGCCACGGCCGACTGGTAGACGGCGCTGTAGACCACGCTGGCATAGTAGAAGCAGTCCAGGCGGTGGGCGACCTCGTCCTCCGCCGCCGTGGCGATGGCGAGGTGGGGGCTGATGGCCTGCCAGACCTTTTCATAGAGGGGGAGGAACCGGCGGCGCTTGAGGAAAACCTCGAACAGGACCATGGGAGCCACTTCCGGGAGAGAAAAGAAGAGAACCGGCCGGTGATGCCGTATACGACGGCCAGGGACCTGCATCATAGCCGGAAATACGCCGGCTGGCAACCGTGCCGGCCCGACCTGGCCGGGCCGAGGGGATGCAGCACCGGCAGCGGGCGAAATGACCCGAATTGAATGACGGAATTAACCAATCGGGAGACTAGCCCCTGCGGATGGCGGGGAGATATCCCTGCTCGATGGCGAAGTCGCGCCCCCGGGCGGAGAGTTGGAAGCGGCTGGCGAAGCCGAGGGGCATCACCACCCGTATCAGCCCCCGCTCCTGGAGGGAGGCGAGGGTCTTTCGGGTCAGACCGGGGGAGAAGTGCAGCTCGGCCTGCAGCTGCCGACGGGAGAATCCCCAGCTGCCGGCAAGCGCCAGCCGGCGCAGGATGAAGACGTCGAAGTCGTTCAGCTGCAGCCGTTGCCGCGGGGTCTCGAAGGTGGTCGGCAGCGGCTCATCGACCGCGCCGACAGCGGGTCTCCGGGGTGCTCGGCGGGGCCGCAGCAGGCCGCGGAGCTTGGCCGCCCGGGACTTCCAGGCGGGGTAGAGGAAGCCCCCCAGGAAGAAGACCAGGAAGACCACGAACATGATCGTCATGGGCACGTCGATCGACGGCACGAAAGGCCTCCTTCTGCGGTGGGGGGCAATCCAACGATCAGGGGACGGCTACTGATACCTTAGTCGGCTTTGCCGGCAGGTCAACGGGGGGGGAACGGCCGGAAAGGAGGAAGACGGGGCAGCCGGCAGCGACCTCGACGCGACGCGGCCGAACGGTAGGTGGGCGAAACGGTTTCCTGGGGCGGACGCCGCACCGCACACCGGGTCTCGGGTACCGGGTCCCAGGTCCGGGGCTTGAGATCCCAGGACTCAGGACTCAGGACTCGGGACTCGGGACTCGGGACTCGGGACTCAGGGCTCGGGACCTTGGACCTTGGCCCCGTCCCCTCTTTCCCGTCAGCCGCGGGTGAGGCGCTCGATCAGCGCCCGGTGGGCGGGATAGCGGCGGATCAGCTCCTTCCGCTCCCCGAGCTCGAAATCGGCGAAGTCGAAGCCCGGCGCCACCGTGCAGCCGACCAGGGCGAAGCTCCCCGGCGCCGCGACCTCGGCCCCGAACCAGCAGCCCGCCAGCACCGCCGCCTGGAAGAAATCGCCGTGCGCAACGTCGGGACCGAGGCGCAGGGCGCGGACGGTCCCCGTCGGCTCGATGAGGTGGAGGGTCAGGGTGCTGCCGGCGTGGAAGTGCCACAGCTCGTCGGACTGGATGCGGTGGAGGGCGGAAAAGGTCTCGGCGGTGAGCAGGAAGTAGATCGCGGTGGCGAAGGGGCGCGCCCCGGCAAAGCGCGCCGGCAGCCCGGCGTGGGGGATGGTTTCGGCGGCGCGGTAGGTTTCGCGGTACCAGCCCCCCTCGGGGTGGGGCGCCAGGTTCAGCGCTTGGATGTAATCCTCGGCGGTTTTCATGCGGGTGCCCTCGGCCTGAGGGTCGGGAAACCGTCTGCCTCAACCGGCACCCCCTTCCCTCCTGCATTTTCAGCAACTTGTAAATAATTGATTCGCCGTGTAAATTTCTTGCTTGACATCCCCCGGCGCTGGGTTAGAGTCAAATCAAACGGTGACGGAAACGCCGACGTGGAAGAGTAGAGCGGGCGACCTAAAAATCGTCAATGACAGGATGAAAGCCCCTGCTGTCAAAACGCTCGAAGACCCGGAAGAGCATAATCAACCGGGAATCCCCCGCGGCAAATTCCGTCATCGTTGTTTTTACGCCCGCCCTTCCTCGACCCCGCCCCCTTGATACTCTTCGCCGCTCCGATCTATTCGGCGCCCGCGGCCGAGCTCTGCTCCACCACCCGCTTGAGCCAGTTAATCTCTTCCGGCACGAACTGCTTGGAATAGTCGCTGCCGACGTTCATCGCCAGGTGCAGCCCCTCGGTCGCCATCGCGATCGCCACGTAGCCGGGCAGGGTGATGCACTTGACCTCTTCCTGGGCCCATTCCTTCACCCGCTCTTCCTGGTCGAAAAGCATCATGAAGTCGTTGCCGTCCGCTTCCATGATCAGCGGCAGCGCCTTCTCGGGGTTGTCGGGCGCCCCCTCGCCCCGGATGAGGTCGCTGCTCTCCTGGTCGAAGGTCGGCACATGGAAGGTGGTCTGCAGAAACAGGCTGTAGAAATGGTGGCGATTTTCGAGATTTTCGGGATCTTCGTGGAGCTGCTTCAGGGCCTGGTCGAGCGGTGTCATGGCAAAACCTTTCCCGGTGCGGGTGATTGGTTCGGGGCGAGGAGTCTTGCATCCTACCAGCCAAGGCGCTTAAAGCCAAGGGCGGGGACGAAAGGGGCCAGCGCCATGTGGATGGCGAGGGGCATGCAACTCAGCTAGATTCAAGTTTCAGTCTTTCAGGCCCGGCCCGCCAGCTTTAGAAGGCGCCGCCCGGTTTGGCAAGCGTTATGCGCCGAGTTCCGCGGTCGTCTGCCTGCCAAACAGGTTGTATTCGGGACGAATTGGCGATAAATTGACGCCATCTTTTTCCCGGTCGTGCGGAGATTTTTCCCTTGAAGAACGTCTTTATCGTCACGCCCAGCTACCTGATCAGGAAAAAGCGGGACTTTATTGCTGGCATCAAGCAGCTCACGGCGCTGGGTTTCAACGTCATCAATCCGGACTTCCCCAAGGCGCTCCCCTCGCCGCAGGAGAAGGCGGAGCAGATCCACGGCGCGTTGGCCGATCCCGGCGTCGATCTGCTGCTGGCCCTGCGCGGGGGGTACAGTGCGATGAAAACCCTCCCGTTCCTCGACTTCGACCTCATCCGCAGGCACCCCAAGATCATCGCCGGCTTCAGCGACCTGAGCGCCCTGCTCAACCCGATCTTCGAGCGCACCGGGCTGGTGACCCTGCACGCCCCGATGGTGATCAACCTCGACGCGCCGACCCCCTTCACCCTGAAATCGCTGGTCAACGCCGTCAACGGCTACCCGCAGAGAAACCTGTTCAAGGGCGCCCGGATCAAGGTCTATCGTCCCGGCTCCACCACCGGAATCCTGAAAGGGGGCAACCTCATCACCCTGACCGCGCTGCTGGGGACCGACTGGGAGATCGACACCCAGGGTGCGATCCTGTTTTTCGAAGATGTCGATGAGAAGCTGCACGAAGTGGATCGCTGCCTGACCCAGTGGCTCCTGGCCGGCAAGTTCAAGGGGATCAAGGCGCTCATTCTCGGCGATTTTCGCGGGATCAGAAGCGGGCAGGTCTACGAGATCCTGGCCTCGCAGATGGCGCTGGACGTCCCGGTGGTGCACTGTCCCAACATCGGCCATGTCGCGAACAAGCTCACCCTGCCGATCGGTGCCGAGGTGGCGCTGGACACGGAGCGCCGGCAGCTGGCGATCACCAGCATGGCGTTTCCCGGGGGGGATTAGATGAACGTTCTCTGGCTGCTCATGGTCTGCGTCAGCATCGTTTTCGCCATCGCCACCGGCCACCTGGAGGCGTTCACCACGGCCCTCTTCGACGGCGCCAAGTCGGCGGTGGAAGTCTCGCTCTATCTCCTCGGCATCGTCTCGGTCTGGATGGGGATTACCCAGATCCTCGAAGACTCCGGCCTGATCCACCGGATCGCCCACCTGTTCAAGCCGCTCATCTGCCGCCTGTTCAGGAACATCCCCGGCGATCATCCTTCCATTACCGCGATCACCCTGAACCTGCTGGCCAACCTGTTCGGGCTCGGCAACGCGGCCACCCCGCTGGGAATCCAGGCCATGCAGGACCTCGATCTCCTCAACGAGAACAAGGGGACCATCACCCCCGAGATGATGACCTTCATCGTCCTCAACACCGCCAGCATCCAGCTGATCCCCTTTTCCGTGATCGGCATCCTGGCCAGCTACGGCGACCGCAACCCGGCCGCGGTCGTCCTGCCGGTACTGATCGCCACCGCGATCTCGGCGATGACGGCACTGCTGGTCCTGGCCCTGTTCCGGAGGATTTTCCGTGGCGTCCGTTGAATACCTCTCCCTGCTGATCATCCCGCTGTTCATCCTCTTTACGGTCCTGTACGGGACCGCCAAGAAGGTTCGGGTCTACGACTCCTTCGTCGCCGGGGCCAAGCAGGGGCCGGCGATCATCCTGAAAATCTTCCCCTACCTGCTCACCATCTTCGTGGCCATCAAGGGGTTCCAGGCCTCGGGCGCCTTCGACGTGCTCCGGGATGCCTTCTACGGCCTGTTCGGCTTCCTGCACATCCCCATCGAGGCCGTCTCCATGGCGATCATCAAACCCCTCTCCGGCAGTGCCGCGACCGCGCTCTTCACCGACATCGTCAAGACCACCGGCCCGGACTCCATGGCCAGCCGGATGTCGGCGGTGATCATGGGCAGCGCCGAAACCACCTTCTATGTCCTGGCCGTCTATCTCGGCGCCGTCGGCATCAAAAAGACCCGCTACCTGGTGCCGGTCTGCCTGGTGGCGGATTTCATCGGCATCGTGGTGGCCGTGATCGTGACCCGGTGGTTTTTCTAGTGGGATCGATGAGAGCAGACTCGTTGTCTCACGCGACGACGCAACGACGCGACGAAACCCTGAAGAAAAAGCTGCAGATCCGCAAATTGAAGTTGATTTTTTGAACCGAAGACCAGGCGGGATTTAGCCTCGTGATGACTTCATGATTTCCGGGATTCAGGCCTGGGCAGGCAAAGCTCTCGGCCGTCGCCTTTAAATCAGGGGAATCTCGAGGAAATCACGAAGCCAAAAATTGCCTCGATCGGTTCAGGTTTTGGCGCCTCTCCCCTTGGATCAAGGCAACTATCCATGAATTCCGGGGACACTGCTTTTGACTGGTTTTAACGTTGCGGCGTCGCGGCGTTGCGTGAGGCCAGGATTTTCGGGTGTTGAGTCTGGGACTGAGAGGTTTCTGAATGTGCAGAGTTCTGGGGATCACCAACTTCGACTGGTCCAGGCACCGAACGCTCATCGAGCGTTTCAGCCAGCTGGCGCTCCACGGCGTGGTCATGGCTGAAGACCCGCCCGGCCACATGGACGGCTGGGGGCTGGCCTTCTACCAGGAAGGAAAGCTGGTCGTCCACAAGAGTGGCGTCAACCTCCTGGATGAAACCGACCGGGTCTTCGGGATTTTGAGCGCCGCGCAGACCTCGCCGCTGATGATCCTCCACCTGCGCAAATCGGCCTGGGCCAACACCTCCAACACCCGCCACGCCCACCCGTTCTTTCTGGGCAACACCGTGTTTTTTCACAACGGCGTGGTCTACGATTACCAGGGTCTGATCCCGGACAGCGGTCTGTCGGGCCTTGCCGCCGATGCCCGCGATACCGAGGTGTTCTTTTACCACGTCATGAGCCGCCAGGCGGGGGATCTGGGCCGGGCGTTTCTGGATTCGGCGGCGATCATCAAACAGAAACATACATTTTCGGCCCTGAATTGCCTGTTCAGTGACGGGGTGAAATTGTACGCCAACCGGGATTACGCCAGGGAACCGGACTACTACTCGCTCTTCAAGGCCTGCTCGGAAAGCTCCTGGTTCATTTCATCGGAGCCCCTGGATGAGGGCATGCGCTGGGAGATGATGGCGCAGGAGGAATTTTTGGCGATTGAGTTGGGAGAAACGGGCGGGTGAAGGAGACGCAGCTGGAAGAGGGAGGTGTCCGGCCGGCACCTGTGTTCAGACCACCGGCCCCAGGTTATCGACTTCCTGCAACAGAATCCCGGCGGCCTGGACCAGGTCGACAATGATTCTATGGTTCAGGTCGAGGAATCCTTCGTATTCACCACGGTTGCGCAGATTGTGGCAGTGGGAAAGGACTCTCCAGACTTCCGGCCCCACGCCCAGGGTATGCGGCAGGCACTGGAAGACGATGAAGCGAGTATCCGAGCGGTACCCATGCCAGCGCAGGCGCGCCCGGGCCGAGCGCACCAGGCCGGCAAACTCCTTGGCGTTGGGCGGCTCGCGCTTGAGCTGCCCGGTCCCGACCAGGTTGTCAAGGTTTGGGGAGGTCATCTTCTGTCCCGATCAGAAAGATTTTCGGACTTTCGACGATCCGGTGAAGAAATCCGCTGTCGGCGGCAAGCTTGTCCCGGAATTCGTCCGGGGTATAGAGGGCCGGGGTGACCGTCCGGCCGAGCGTCCCCTCGAGCGGCGAGAGCACGGCAAAGAGCTGGGCATAGGAGAGCTCTTCGGCAACCACCATGACATCGATGTCGCTGCCGGCGGTATCGGCCCCCCGGGCCACCGAGCCGTACACGAAGGCGGTGCGGATTTCATTTGCGATCTCCGCCAGGGCGTCGCGCAGCAGATCGCCGAGGCCGAAGGTCTTGCGCGCGATGCCGCACAGTTCCTCAAATATCGGCGCGGCGCCATTGGCCTGGTAGTGCTTCTGGTTGCCGACCTTTTTGACCGTCAGCAGGCCGGCCCCCGAAAGCCTGGCCAGCTCGCGCAGCACCGTGCCGATGCCGACTCCGGCAAAGCGGACGATCTCGTTGGCGTAGTAGCTGCGGTCGGGGTGGCCGAACAGCAGGCCGAGAACCTGCTGCTGGGTCTTGGAAAAGAGGGCATCGCCCATGCTGGCATTTTTCTTATCATCCGTTCCCATATTGGGAACTATAAATCCCATTTTGGGAATTATCAACGGGAAATTTTTCTCCCCCTCAACAAAGTCTTGCGCGCCGGCTCAATCCTTCATCAGCAGCCACTCTTTCCCCGTTGGCCCCTTCTTGAAGTGAATCATCGTGAACGCCCCGTGCAGCCTTTCCCCTGCCAAGGTGAACTTGAGCAGCCCCTTTTGCAGCCCCTCTTCCATGTCGGCAGCCGCCTCATAGCTTCCGCGGTCCCAGATCATCACCTCCCCGGCCCCGTATTCCCCTTGGGGAATGGTCCCTTCGAAATCGCCGAATGCGAGGGGGTGGTCATCGACCTGGATGGCGAGGCGCTTGTCGGCGGGGTTCATGGACGGGCCCTTGGGGACGGCCCAGGACTTGAGGACGCCGGCGACTTCGAGGCGGAAGTCCCAGTGGAGGTGGGTGGCGTGGTGTTCCTGGACGACGAAGATGGGCATGGGGCGCCTTTGCATCTGAACAACGCGAAAGCCTGGCCTTGGTTGCCTCCCCTGAAATATTTATAGTTGGTGCGGTCGAACCCAGGCAAGTTCCCTATTTCAGACTTTCAGGGCTGACCCACCGGCCCTCCCCGATTACTGCCTCGCAGTCCTTCCTCAATCTACCGCTTTCTGGCCGAAACGGGCGAGAAGCAGGTTGACCGCCTCGCGGGCGCGGCGGCGGGGAATGACGGCGGTCAGGCCACCCGACTCAATGGCGGTTTCAGGTTTTTTGCCGGAAAGGAGGCTGAGAAACAGGTAGAAATCCGCCGTGACCCAGGCCTCCAGAGTCGTCCGCTTCCCTTCCTGGCGGATCTCGACCCAGAGCGGCGACATCAGGAGCGGGTTGCCCTTGCGGTAGACTCGGCGGGCCTCGTCCTGGTGGTTCAGCCTGAAACCGGTTTCAGCGGCCCAGGCCTCGACCTGGGACCAGAGATTTTTGGGGGAGGAGAATTCGCGGACGGTACGGCCTTTCATAAGCATATTCCTGGCGGGAGGGCAGAGGTCAAGGTTTGACGATTCTGGCCGATTTCGGGGCAAAGGTGAAGAACAAAACCCAAAAGGCCGAATCCGCCCAAGGATTTCGCCGATCGACTCTGACGGATATCAAGGATAGACATACTGTTTCCGGAGTTCCCGAGGGCTTTTGAAGTCAGCAAAGATAGGCATTGTTTTGGTAGCAATCCGGAAATCTGCAGCTTTGCAAGCCTTACCCGACAGCCTTCTTCTCTCACTTGCCGGCCAGCAGCAGGTCCCGGTTCATATTGTAACTGGAGGTTACGGCCGTGTGGGGCCGGCAAGGAACGCAACGGGGAATTTTTCGGGGCAAAAATCGCCACATAAGCCGATTTTTGCCCTGAAATCACATCAATTAAGCAATGATATCGGAAGGTTGTCTTGGTCCGACTCCGATTGTCTGAGGTCCGGTTATTGGTTAATCCCGTATTTGTCTTCGACCCGCTGCATGAATTCCTCGCCGAAATGCTCGCTCCACAGGCGCACGTACTGCTGGGCCTCGCCGGCGATCTGCGTACTGACCCGCATCGACTTGCGCGCCACTTCGGACTGGTAGAAGGAGAGCAGCTGGTGGATTTCCTCGGCGGTGTAGTAGCGCCGGTAAATCGGCACCAGCCTCTCGACCAGCCGCTGATGCTCGGCCTCGATCAGCGGCTGCGTGGTTTCCTTCACCTCGGCCTCGGCCGCCGCGAGCGGGTGCCCCCGCCCGGCCAGCATCGAGCTGGCCTGGTTGCTGTAGTAGGTGACCCTATCCTGCACCAGCCGGTCGGTGAGACTGGCGCGGACCAGCAGCTCCGCCTCGTGGTTGCGCGCTTCTTCGGTGGTCGGTGCGGGGGACGGTTTGGGGCAGCAGGCGGAGAGGAGGAGGATCAGGAGGAGGATTGCATAGGATCGCATGGGTCACCTCGGGGGTGAGTGAGCAGGCTACCTTTTTGGCTCAAAAATGCGTCTATGAGTCCTGTTCAGGAGACAGATTTCATTCTATTCATAACATAAATATTTCAGTCTGTTGGGATGGGCCGACCCCGCGCATCCGTGAAAATGTCCAGCACGGCCCCACGAATTTCTCCCTCGGTCCTAGCGAACCACCACCATGCCGTTTTCCGGCGTGAACCCATTCCCGCCATGGCCCTCAAACTCAAAAGGGATGGAGCGCAGTTCTCCGCCGAAATTCTTCTGAATGGCGAAATGCAGATGGGGGCCCGAAGAAAACCCGGTATTTCCCGATTCCGCGATGAACTGCCCCCGGCTCACCCTGGTTCCTGTCGGGTACTGGATGGACTCCACTCTGAGGTGGGCGTAGAGCGCCATGGTACCATCATCGTGAAGAATGCGGATGAAGTTCGCCTTCTCCTCAAATTTCGCCCCCTTCCCCCCGGTAAAGAAATCATTGGCGATATCCATGATCACACCGGAACGGACCGCATACAGCCTGGTCCCTTCAGGCATCGGGATATCAACCGCGTACTCGCTCTGCGGGTGGGTGTGCGTAGCCGTACCGTGAAATCCTTGTGAAATAAAGAACCCTTTACCAGGCGGGAAAGGAAGAAGGTAGGGTGCCGGGGGTTGGTGTCGGGCCCGCGGGTCGCCGAAAATCATATCGTGCGTAAAGGTGTACTTGTAGCCCCGGCGCGGGTTGATCCGTCTGATCCGGACCAGATCCCGGCTACTTCTCGCGGGAACCAGCGTGACAAAGGATGCCGGGCGGCTGGTCGATATATTTATCGCCTCAGACCGGTTCGTCCTAACCTCCACAGGGCCATAGCAGTCATTGACGGCACGCAGCAGCAGGTCATCATCCTCCCCCCGCCTGTCGAGGCTGACACAGGACCCCTTCGTGACTTCCACCTGCCGAACGGCCAGGACCCGGTTCCCCGCGATGGGCCGGTCCGAAAAGACCAGGTTGCCGTTTGCTCCCCGGGAGGTGTAGATCTTCTCCGCCGCTGCAGGAGGGCACCACAGAATGGCGAGGATCAGGGGAAGGGCGGCAAATAGCAGCTTCATCGGTCTGTCCCTTCCTGTCCCGGCGATGATGCGCCGGGCCCTAAAGTTTAAATGTCAAACACGACCCCACGACCTTTCTCAAAAATCCTCATGTGTCATGAATAGGCCAGCCTTTTTTACAGGGGACACAACCATAGAATTGTTGGCCAATCCTCGGGCCACTCTTGTAATGGCGTAAGGCCATTTCCGCCCCGCAGTTGGGGCAGTTCCTCCTTTCCGGGAACGTAACGACCGGGACCGGATGGAGCGGCAGAGCGGCTTGCACCTGGTCGACGATAGAATCGCCCATCGGCAGGATTCCCTTGCATTTCGGGAACGTAATACATCCCCAAAATTCCTTGCCGGAATTGGCTCCCTGGCGCGCCACCCGCTTCTTCATCGCTGCACCGCATTTTGGACAAGTTGGAAACACCGGACCAACAGGCGGCAGACTGGAATCGGCTGAATCCTTTGAAGCAGGACCTCCAGAATCCATCCGAAAATCCGCGGGAGGGGGAGCAGTCTGCTGCGTAGTATCGATCATTTTTCGGAGTTTCGGGCCGTCCACCAGTTCGAGGTTCAGCCCTTGGGCAAACGTCTTCGCCTCTTGGGTGAACTCCCCAGAAGTGACAAAGTATCCACCAGCCACGCCCTTCGACGCCATAACTCCGTAAAATTCACGAACTGGCTGTACTCCGACTTTGTATGCTTTCCACTGCTTGCATTGCACCAGATAGATTTCTCTATTCCTGCGAAGCACCAGGTCTATACCACCATCGGGACCGTTCCCGCCTTGGCGTGTCACCTGAAAGCCATCGCGCCTGTAATACTCACCCACCAAATCTTCGAACTCGCTCCAGCTCATCTCGCTCAGAGCGCGGGCACCAGATCGTGACGCCACGCTGTTGTACAACCTTTTCCGACGGGCGGAATTGATCGCGGAAATCATTGCACCAATGCTGAAGCCAAAGGGAAGAAGGTATTGGCCAAACTTGGCCATAATCGCAGTGAACCCCTTTACTACAACATCCCCCATCTGTCCCGGTCCCGAAACGGGAACAGCGGGCCTGGAGGCAATGACATGCAGGACTAGATATGACACTAGTGCCAGTGCCATTCCGACCCACCAAGGCAGCTTGCTCACCAAAAGAACCAGATTTTCAAAGGGACTCGTTCTCTGCCTAGCCATGGATTCTCCTGTAACGGTAGCGCGGGGTATTAATTCAAGTGCTGTGAAACCTTCACCAATTTGAATCTAGAATATCTCTTGAAATGGACTTACAGTCGCCATTGCCGGCGATGCTCGGCAAGGTACTCCGGTGCCGGCCAGAGATCGCGGTCGGCGGGTGGGATAATCCCCCGCCCGGAGAGGGTCAGGAGCAGGCCGGGGAAGTTGGGATCGGTGCCGATGGAGCGGGAGGTGATGACCGTGTAGTTGTCGGAAACGCCGAGCATCCCCTCGTCGAAGCCCCAGTGGCAGGTGCGGCAGAGGGCCATGCCGTTGCGGATGTCGTCGTTCTTCGATCTTGCTCCACGGCACGATGTGGGCGGCCTCCACCACCGTATGGCCATCCGGGGTGACGATGCGGATGCCGCACAGGGCGCAGCGGTGGTCGTAGGCCTTGGTCACCACTCTTGCGAAAGGCCTGGTCGCGCACATCGGTGCGGTAGCTCTCCGCCTCGACGATCTCCTTCACCAGCGGCAGGTGGGCCTGTTCCTCCAGGGCCCGGCTGTAATCGAAGGCTTCACGGTTGATGATCGACTGCTCCCGCAGCTGCGCCGCGGCTTCCTCCGAGAAGCAGGAGCGGAGCAGCGCTTCCCGCAGCGCCTCCCGCCCCTCCCCGCTCTGCATGATCTGAAACAGTCCATCGTCCAGCTTTGCCCCCAGGGCGTACTTGCGCAGGTAGCTGACGGAGGAGGTGTTGTTGATCACCGCGTCGGTGATGGTCTTGCCCGGCTGGGGGACCAGCTCCCAGAACGGTTCGCGGGAGAGGCGGGAGAAGGGAAAGGCGATGCTGCTGGTCTGGCCGAGAGGTACGACCCGCCGCCAGTAGAGGTTGAACAGCTCGTTCAGCTCCACCAGATCGGCGGTGACGTCGATGAACGGCGTGGTGATGACGCCGCGGTGGACCAGGTCGAGGACGGCCAGCAGCAGGATCGGCTTGTGCGGGGCGCGGTTCTTCGTGGCCTCGGGGAAAACGGCGTTAGGGGCGCGGCGGAGGTGGGCGAAGTTCTTTATATAGGTCTCAGGAGAGATCATTCAATTCCCAGCGCAAGTCTTCCAAACATCCGATTTAAATTATGTCTCTAACTATCTGAACCAATGATGAAACTCCGGGCCTCTGTACCCGAGAGGCCCCTTTAGTCGCTTGCAATGTAACTAGGCCATTCAATCCTTAGATCTGAAGGATGCAAACGAGGGATAGGCTACTTTTCAATGCTCGACTCCGCCAGCATCTCCTCATTCTCTTTATTGGAGATCCCTTGAGCAATTGCAAATCGTTCTTGTCCTGCTTTAAAGTGATTAACAAGCAGGCGATGCTCGTCAGATCCAAATTGCCCAGCAACCTCTAAAAGCAAATGTTCGAAAATAGGGAGTGCCTGGCTAACGATGAAATCTCCATAAACCTCGGCGATCTTGTCCCCCGGCTCGCTAATTTGTCCCAGAGCCTCACGTATGCCTTTGTAAACGTACCGAGCATTTATCTTCTGCCGAATTTCAAAAGCGAGCATGGGTGAAATTTCTGATACTTGGTCAATTGCAGCTTGGAATTTTTGCTCATAATCTTCGGATGAAGTAGCAAAAGAATGTAGATTCAATTTCGCTTCACGAATCATTTTTTTTGCTAATTCAGAGTCTGACTTTTCACCGATCCTACGAAAAACCTCAAGAAAAAAAAGTTGTTGATGGACATGGAGAAGATAGGCCAAGGTCCGGCCAAAGGGTTTTCGGCGATCCCTACGAACGGCCCTTGACACAGTCCACTCGTTGAGCGTCCAGCCAAGTCCGACCCCCAAAAGGGGAAGAAGAGGAACCCAAATTTCGGATAAGATGCTCATTCTAGAAGTGCCTCCGACAGAAAACGGGCCAATTCAATCGCTAACAATAAGCGCAACCCTGAGGGTCAGTTCTCAGCCCTAACACTTTCATGGTTGGGACCTGCCCCCAGCTACTTCTCAGATCGGCGGTAATGCCGATGAACGGCGTGGCGATGACGCCGCGATGTACCAGGTCCAGCACCGCAAGAAGCAGCAGTGGCTTGTGTGGCGCCTTGCGCTTGGTGGCCTCGATCCAGGTTGCGCCGGGGACGCGGGAGAGGGAGGAGAAGAGTTTGATGGATGTGGTGAGGAGAATAGGGAGCATACTGTCGTTACCAAAGCAAGATGAGTGAATAAACTCCCACACCCAAGGGCAGGAGGATATCCAGTGCCACTCTAAGCAACGATAGTGCTAATAACGAAGACGAGCCAAACATCTGAACATCTTCGATTGGCTCAATAAATTTCTTCCTAAGCCTTCCAGAGCGTTCAATCTTGTTGTCGTCAGGGTCTGTTTCACTATCAGCGGCCAAGGTTGACCTCATGATTCCGTCGAAATACTTCTTCCGAACTTCCATCAGACCATGTACCCAGCGTGACAAATCAATGAGGGCGTAAACCAGGAAAGAACACAAAAAGTACAGAAGGATATAGCCCGATATTTTGAGGAATTGTTGCTGGTTAACTCCGCTAAACTCTATTCCAAGAGCAGATATTTTGGTCGGCACCATATGCGCTTTAGACATATAAAAAGAGACTGCTGTCAGACCAAGAAGCCACCGGCGAAGTTTTACGGTATTATCCGCGAGGAAATCCCCGAGCAGCGCTTCGGTAGAGCCGGGCGGGATGATAAGATTTGAAGCAAAATTGATGAACTTAAGAAACATGCCTATGCCCCAACGGCACGGCCCGACGCCAGTAGAGGTTGAACAGTTTGTTCAGCTCCACCAGATCGACGGTGACGTCGATGAGGGGTGATAACCCCGCGATTCACCAGGTCCAGCGCCGCCAGGAGCAGCAGCGGCTTGTGCGGCGCCTTGCGTTTGGTGGCTTCGGTCCAGACCGCGCCGGGGGCGGGGGAGGAGAAAAGCTTGATGGCGGCGGCGAAAACGGTCATGTGCGAATATTATTGCAACAGTCGTTCATCTTAACCTCTTGTGATGACTTCCCCCGTAGCTGTTCCCTCGCTTAGCCAAGTCGATCCCGATCACCTTAATAGCCTCAAGATCATGTCGATCTTGAATAATCTGATCTGCTTCACTCTGTATCTTGGCTACCAATTCGTCAAAAGTCAGCCGCCGACCCGAAACCCAGTATGCCTGCCTCCTTCTGACAAGCAAAAAAACGCCAAATCGAGAGCGAACGTCCCGTAGGTATTGGCCGACAAGTTGATTGCGCAGCCGTTCAGTGTGCTCCTTGAAACTCCAATTGTCAGAAATTTTCAGCTCGATAACGCACGGAGCATCAATCTCCTGAGCATGAACGCGAATGTCGGGACGCTTAGCATCGGCCAGCTCCTCCTCTGGGGCGATACTGTATTTCCCGCGTGCCGCTTTCCGAAGTGAATCTGAAAACCAGATACGCAATTCGGTCTCCTGATCGACTCTTTGCAGGGTCGCAGCAATGCTGGTATCGCCTTCCTCAAGGTCGTATTTGATGTCATCGAGACGATTGCAAACAAGATCGAAAAGTTCACCGTCGGTCGCAGGACGCTTTTCCCCCTCCTGGGCGAAGGCGACTACGTCGGCAGGTTTCCACGGAGAAAATTCGGCATCCGCGGCTGCTCTGCGCAGTGCAATGACAAGCATCCTCTCGCGAGATCGTTTGTGCGGCAGAATTTTGGAGAACTTCATCAAGGCTTCAAATGCCTGGCGTCCAGGTGCATCACAAACCTTATTCAGCAGGTAGCCCCGCATCCCTTCCGCATCGTCACGCGCATCCGGCGTAAAAACACCATCATGAACATTATCGTCTTCGATGCGAATATGTCGATAAATTAGTGGTACAAATTTATCTAAAACCTCTGCTCGTTCGAAATCGCGGTGTCTGCTGCCAAAGCGATTGAAGTGATGATCGCCCATCGCACCGCAAAAGCGGATCATCCTTTCCCTCTTCTTGCTTTTACCTTTCGCTTGCGACAGCCATTGCTGCAGCGCGTCCATCGCGCCATCAGCATCGACGCACAGCCAAGCGACAAGCCAAGTCAATAAGCGATTCTTATTCTCAGCCTCGCAATGACGCTGTTTAGCCAAATCAGCAAAGACATGGACATCCAATTCACCCCCTTGCAAAACAATGGACAGAGCGTTCTCCAACGTTTGGTCGCGCCATGGTTCCTCTTCTTGCAGAAGTTGCAGGATGTAAGGGCAACAATAACCCCTTAGCGCTTCCAATTTGGTATAGCGAAGCTGCGCGAGCATGTGATGAACTGGCGTTGAGCGCTCGCCATCAGTCAAACTAAATTCCCAAAGGAGTTCTCCCCTCAATACTTCGTCGAGAGCGCCCAGTTGGGCGGCCAGCAAATCTTCGAGCCAGTCAGGGAAGCCGTTCATCTCGTGAGTGGCATAGCGGACCGCCAACAGCGCATCTTCGTGGGACAGACATCGTGCCCAATCGGGTTTTGTCCTTGCCTCGATTGCCAGGCCGACCATTCCTACAATCAGACCGTTAGGTACAGAATTGGTATCATGCTCCGACTTTAGCTCTGGGCGGTAGTGCCTCCAGTAAGCCATCAATCCATCACGTGCCGCTTTTGCAACCTCAAGACCGAATGCCTCAGTCAACGTCTCCCATCGGGCACCCCCCCACTTTGAGTCCCCTTGTTCCTTATGCTCGCGAATCTCTCCAGCAAGCCAGTACAGGTTGGCAAACTTAGCGTCCACCGTCGTGGCAGAAATATCACGTAATTGTTGAGGATCTGCTTGAAGTTGTTCTATCCATTCCTGACGATTTCTCTGATCTTGCAGCTCTTTTTTCTTCTGCTCAAGCTCCCACTTTTCCATCTCACGTTGGTGCTCCAACTCTTCTGGTGACGGAGGAGGTGGCTTGAGATAAACGTCAAGTTTTATCGCCATCTCCGCATTCCGGGATGCGAGGTCTCTTAGCATTTTCAGGTGTGAGAGATCACGGCCTGCCTCGTGCCATAGATACAACGCTACGGAATAAGCAACCAACCTATTATCCATATCTGGCAAAGATTCGGCCTGAGCAAGAAAGCATGCAAAATCTTCGGGAACAACTTTCCAGGGAGTTGGCTTAAATCTTACGAACCACCAGTCGTTAAGGCTCTCCCCCTTTTTGCTATGTCGTTTTCGAACCCTTTCAACTGACCGCCAGAAGAACAGGTGCCTAAGCTGTTGTACGCCGTCAATAATTGACTGAAAGTCCGGTTTTCGTACCTGGCCCGATTCTGTCCTATAGTGTCTTGATTCAGCCAGCAATTCGACGGTTCGCAGAACGGCTTCATCTACACACGGGAGGGGGCTGGTGAGTAGACGATGAGCGATGATTGCCGCATGAGGGACCAGCCATGCATATCTTTCGGAAATTTCACAGAACTGATTTCTGATGAATGGTTCGAGTTCGATTAATCGGACGAGGCCGGCCATGAGGGAAAGTAAATGGTCCTCAGGGCATTTCTCGGCTATCTGCTCCAGCGCATTAGACATCCGGTTGACTGAAAACCGCTTTGGCTTAGGAATTCTTCCAATGGTTTGAAGTAACGCCTCGACAGTGATCAACTGCGGGAAGAATTGCTCACAAATGGCGCTCGTCAACTCGACGTCGCCTGTTTCAGCTTCAGCAAGGATCGCCTCAACAAGGCGTCGTTGCTGCTCCTTGGCTCCGCAGCTGCCGATTGCACGAATCCCCGCAAGCCGGGTGTATCGGTCCATTGAGGAATCGAGGGCAAGGTCCAGAGCAATCCCCGCGCATTCCTTGATCTCGCCTTGCCAAATCGTTCGCAGGAGGAGGTGTCTGACATCCTCCATTGATCGATACTCCTCCAGAAGATGGATGATGGTGTCTGCAAGTCGAGGGTCCGCCAAACGCCTTACCGCCGACAAGTCGAGGGATTCGTCGTAATAACAGTTGGAGGCACATACCTCGGCAAATTGGCGCAGCAATTTTTCCCGCACTGGGATGGGGAGTCGCGACGGGTCTCCGTAGCCGATCAGAATTTCTGGAGCAATGTCACACAGCCTTTGGCAGATTCGCTCGTCCCGCAGTGCCAGCCAGGCGACGACCGGCTTCATTGACGGGATGACAACGTCCAAACCGTATCGTTCGGCAAAGAGACACTGGTCGACACTGCGCCGTGCCTTGCCTTGTTGCAGCAAATTGCAAAGCCATTGTGCAGTGAGATATTCGCGCACCGAGCGATGATGAATCCTTGCGCGCCCGTAAGTTGCCTCGTCGAACAAAGCGCGGCGCAGCAACGACTCGACCTCACTGGATGTCCAATTCGCAAGAACCGCTTTGGCATCGAGAGTATGGCCCGAAGGCGTAAAGAGGGGTTTGGGATCGGGCAGGGCAATGAAGTTGCAGCGCGAGAAGGTCAGAGCCGCTGCGAGTATCTCAGCACCGGCGCGAGCTTTGTCTGGTGAGAGGAGGTCTTTTTTGCCATGTTTTGGATTGGTCTCGACCAACTTTTTATCGATATTATATTCGGTCATCTCCGCCAGAGAGGCAATCGTTTCGAACCGTTGCCAGTAGTCAATCAGATCGATCAGATCCCGTGGCCTCTCGGCAAAGATGCCGGCATCCGCTCGTTCGATCGCTTCGATAAAGCGAGCAGGTTCAGGGACTCCGCGATGCCGGGCAAATAACTGGATCTGTTTCTGGGTTAACGGGGCAAGGCGGAATACCCGTATTTTCAATTCCTTGTTTGCGGTTTCATCCTCCTCTGATGACGCAGGTTGTTTATCGTCTTCGACTTCATTTCCTTGCTGAAGCCTTTGTTTTTGGGGTATAGGTAACCATTCCTCGACCAGTGACATGTCGGAATTCGCATTCCAGTCACTGCCCCGTCCCGAAATGTAGACGAACGCCCGATGGGTCGCACCGTCGAGAGCTTTCGAGATGCGCTTCAGTGCTCGCTTGAAATGATCATGGCTGACCAGCCGCGCCTCGTCGACGGAATCGAGAAAGAACCAACCGGGCTGGTCGGTATCGCGCCAAGCCTTGAACTCAGAATAGGTTCCGACATCGAAGGCCTCTTCGATGCCTGCCTCCGCCAACTCTTCAATCGCACAAAAAAAAGCTGCGTTCCCTTCGGCATGCAGTCTGTGCGCAGTTTCTCTGAACTCTTCAGTCTTCCCCGTCCCGGCCTCAGCAAGAACCACAACCCGAGGCATCGCTAGAACTTCAGGCCATCCAGGTTGAGAGTCATTTGACCATAAATGCTGGAAACGAAGGGAATCGGGATCGGAGTCATCCTTGTCGCTTACGGCCCAGAATCTACGATTGAGCTCGACATGTTTCATATGCTGCCCCATTCAATTCTGTAGCAAGAGGATAGGCACCAGGCGATCTTGTCCAAACCAATCACCCACCCCGCCGATTATCCTCAAATATCTCCACCGGCATGGCATACCTAAGCCGCCAGACCATCTTGATCGGCCGCTCACTCTCGTAACTCACCATATCCACCGGCCCCAGATAGGTAAACGGAACCGTCACGTTGTTCCGCTTCTTTTGCCCACGGGCAAAGACCAGAATCGTATAGCCCCGGTCTTGATGGTGAATCAGATTCTGCCCGTCGTTGTGATGCTGGGCAGTGTTGGCCTGTGACTCCCAGTGCAGCAACTCCCGGCTGATGGGGTAATCCGCATACATGGTGCTGGGGGAGAACTCCTTCTCCGTCTTCTGGAAGGTCACCAGCAGGACATAGGTCTTCTTCTCGGCAAAGTGCATCACCCCGACACCGGTCTGGCCGGCAGTTTCCAGATTCGCCCGGCCAAAGGCTGCCTGAATCTCCCTGATACCGTACTGGGCGTGCAACTCCAGCGGTACGACATACGGCAGCTCCGGCGCTGTACCGGCAACCTCGGTGGTATCCAGCGACCAAGCCAGAATTTCGTCCAGATCGGCACAGACCGTCGGGTTGGCGGCCAACCGCTGGAAAGCCTCTTCCAGCGAGCTAATTCCCACTTGCTCCCCCTTATCCCCCCAGATGCGGTAATAGAGCAGCATGGCGGATGAGCCGGCCAGCGCCAAGGCCTCGGCCACCTGCCCAGTTGCAAGTAAGGCCAGCACCTGCCGCAACAATCCCGCTTCCTTTGGCCCATTGATGAACGCCGCCCGAATCAGCGCCTTTTTCAGTCGCGCTAGATCGGGATCAGCCGGGATCGGCCCCAACTGGGCCTTGGCTTTCCACCCCGACCACGATTCGGCAACTAACAACCTTCCGGCTCGTAATCGTGGTAGCGAATGAAATTGCCGAAGGTCAGTTCCTGCCCCGTTTCACTGGTAAAGGTCTGCAGCCGGTCCGGCACCTGCACAGCAAGATTGGCTAGGTTTACCCTGATATTCTCCAGCACATACTGGCGGGAGAGACGATCAAGCTGAATGGCGCAACCGGCCGGGAGGTGGGGGAAGTCCTGCGCCACTTCCTTGTCGATGGAGAAGCGGTGCCTGGGAAGTAGCGCTTTCAGCTTGGTGTCGATGCGGTAGCGGCGGTGGGCCTGACCGACAAAGTCGAGCACGGTGAGGCAGTCCTTCTCCGGCGCATGGCGCAGGCCGCGACCGAGCTGTTGAAGAAAGACCGTCAGGCTCTCGGTGGGGCGCAGGAAGAGGACAGTGTTGATCTCCGGCACGTCGACCCCTTCACTCAGCTTGTCCACGGTGAAGAGGAAGGTGAGCTTTCCGCTTTTCAGTTGCTCCAGCAGTTCGGCACACTGGGCAGTATCGATGCCCGAGACAAAGGCGGCTGACGGAATACCCCGCTGATTGAACTGCTCGGCCATGTACACGGCATGGCGGATGCCGACGCAGAAGCCGATCCCCTTAAGGCTCGCGACGTCCGGCTCGTAGCGGTGCAAAGCGGTAATGATCGTCTCCACCCGCTGGCGGGCGCGGGCCGAATCCAGTACATAGACGTTTTCCAGGGCGGCAGCATCGTACTTGCCGTTGCGCCAGAACTGATCCCCGTTGATGGCGATGGGGTCGGCAACGCCGAAATAGTGGAAGGGACAGAGGAGCTTTTCCTCCAGCGCTTCGGGGAGGCGGATCTCGGCGGCAAAGCGATTGCCAAAGTCGGCGGCGACGGTGTCGCCATCCATTCGTTCCGGGGTGGCGGTGAGGCCGAGGAGGATTTGCGGGGTGAAGTGATCGAAGATCGGGCGATAGCTGCTGGCGGTGCCGTGGTGGGCTTCGTCAACCACGATGAAATCGTAGAAGCCGCTCCCCACCTGCTCCCAGAGACGGCGGGAGGCGAGCATGCCGACGGAGCAAAACAGGTGCTCCAGACGGGTGGCCTCGTAGGGGCCGACCTGCAGCTCACCGAAGTTCTGGTCGCGCAGAATGTTGCGAAAGGTGCCTAAAGCCTGTTGCAGAATCTCTTGCCGATGTGCCACAAAGAGAAGCCGCGCCTGCCGCTGCCGCTGCTCGAAGAAGCGCTGGAAATCGAAGGCCGCCACCACGGTCTTGCCGGTACCGGTGGCAGCAATCACCAGGTTACGCCAGCGGTCGTGGGCGGAGCGCTCCCGCTCCAGGGCTTCGAGAATCCGCTCCTGAAACGGGTGCGGCTGCAGATCGAAGAAGACCGCCGGGGCGATGGCGCCATTCTGCTTGGCGCGGGCCAGGGCGCTGCGGAACTGCTCGGGCCGCGCCGGGTCAAAGGGGAGAAACTCGCGGCTATTCCAGTAGGTTTCAAACTCGACGGTGAATTTGTCGAGGATGTGCGGCATGTCCTGGGCGGTGACCTTGAGGTTCCACTCCAACCCGCTGGTAATGGCGGCCTGGGACATATTGGCCGAGCCGATATAGGCCGTAGAAAAGCCGCTTTCCCGCCGGAAATGGTAGGCCTTGGCGTGTAACCGGGTCCGTTCAGTATCGTAGGAAACCCGAACCTCCACATTCGGCAGGTTCGCCAACCACTCTACCGCCGGGGAATCGGACGCCCCCATGTAGGAGGTCGTAATGAGCCGCACCGGCACCTGCCGGTCGCGCAGATCCTCGAAGGCCGGCAGCAGCAGGCGCAGGCCGGACCATTTGATGAATGATACAAGGATGTCCACCCCATCGGCGGAGCGCATCTCTTCCAGCAGTTCGTGGCCGAGCTGGGGTTCCTGCGGGGAGCCGGTGAAGAGAGTGCTTTCGGCCAACGGCGTGTGGGGCCGGGGGATGCCCGAGGTGCCATAGTGTGGTGGGGTGATTTCGAGCAGGAGTGGCCTCTGGTCGGCAACGAGCCGATTCCTGTCGAGATGGCCCCGCCCGGGCTCCTGGGCGACTTGCCCTAGGATATGATTGCAAAGTGCTACACGCTTTTCAGGGTCGGCCTCTTCACGAAGCGCCTGTTCCAATACTCTCGCAACAAAGGCTGCATAACGGGCCGGCTGCTCTTCCGGGTCAAGTTTGCCGAAGACCCTCCGCAATTCAGGACGCCGCGCAAGTACATCCTGAATCTCCTCGGAGAGGAGGGCCTCGTAAATCCCTGGCGGCAGCTCATTGGCCATCAAGGCACCACCGGCAGTGTATTCAAGATAATTTTGCAACACCGGGACATCGGCATCCGCCCAATCAAGGGCGGGGAGCTCCGCAGGTTTTACCCAAGCAATCGCCTTATGTTCTGCCAAGACAATGTCGTCGGAATGGAGGTTGCAGATGAAGGGGTAAGAGAGTGATGGCAAAGGCTGGGTATTGCCAGTCCGAAGGCGGTAGAGCGAATCCGTATTTGGATGCCGACACCTAATTCCTCTTCAATCTCTCTTTTCAGACATTCGGCGGCATTTTCGTGTGGGATGGAGTTTGCCGCCGGGGAACTCCCATTTAAGCGGGAGGTTCATCGATTCGCTGCGCTGGGCCGCCAGAACCAAGCCCATCCTTTTCGATAATCGCGCAAGAGACATCGATCTTTTTCAAGGTTCTTTCCCTCAGTCAACCAATACCATTGGTCCAAGCCAAAAATACAAAAAAGCCGCGCCGCCAGTCCTCCCGGCAGTCACGGCCCTTAAAGCTGTTTCTTCCCTCTTGTGAACACTCCCACCAACATCATTCCCCCATAACCACAGGACATAAAACGTCCTTAAGATACGCCCCGGGGGAAGGGCTGTCAATGGCTTCGGGGCAAGGGACCAAGTTCAAGGTTCAAGGTTCAAGGTTCAGCAGGTTCAAGGTCCCGGGTCGCAATCTTCTTGTTCTGGGGCCAGGCTTGCAGGCTCGCAGGATTGACATCTTCCTGAAAAATCAAAACCGCCGACACGGGTGCTTCCGGCGCGGACGGTTCTGCAGGTTCTGAATTATCCCCCCACCTATCCAACCTGCGCCCCTCCCGACGCAAGAAGGGCCAGACCGATTGGCCTGACCCTTGACCTGTGATCTCCGGTGATCGACGCGAAGCGCCGTGGCGCGAGGCCTGCCGTTATCCGCCTAATGCGTCGCCTTCTCCCCCCAAATCTCCTTCACGCGCTGGTCGCGCCCGCAGCGCCAGCGGTAGTAATTGTAGCGGATCGGGCTTTTCTTATAGAAATCCTGGTGGTAGCTTTCGTCCCCCTTGATCGGATAGAAGGTCGACGCATCCAGGATCGGCGTGACCACCTTTTGATCCGGGAAGAGCGCCTGAATCTCCCGCTTCGACGCCTCGGCGATCTGCCGCTCCTCGGCGTCGGCGACAAAGATCGCGCTCTGGTAGCTGTGCCCCCGGTCGCAGAACTGCCCGCCGGCATCGAAGGGATCGATATGGCGCCAGTAATAGTCGAGCAGCTCCTTGAAGCTGATCTTTTGCGGGTCGTAGCTGATCTCCACCGCTTCATAGTGCCCCTGGTGGTTGCCGTTGTAGGTCGGGTTCTCCAGGGTGCCGCCGGTGAAGCCGGAGACCACGTCGGTCACCCCCTGGCCTTCGAGATGTTCGAAGTCCGACTCCATGCACCAGAAACAGCCGCCGGCCAGATGCGCCGTCGCGGCGGAGGCGCCGGCGGCCAGGGAAACGAGGAGTGCGCACAGCATCAAGATCCGTGAGGTTTTCATCGTGTCACCTTTCCTGGTCAGTAAAGGACGGAAGGCCGGGGCCCCCCGGCCGGTGCGCCGGGGCTCGCCGAAGTCCCCCTATTCCTGATTAGGTTCCATTCTCGGCTCGTTCCGAGGTCCTCCATTATGAGAGGGGGGGCCTTGCCCTCTCCGGAAGATTTTCCCTGCTTGGGCGACCAACCCAAACCGGCGGGACGCGCCCCGCCAGGCGCCTCACTTTTTGTCCAGGCGGCGACAAAAAGTGAGCAAAAAACGCCTTCCCCTGCGGGGGGCATGCGTTCGCGAGGTTTCGGTACCCGGGATCTCCTTCATCGTCAACCGATTCCGCCGGTTCTTCGTGGCGACGATCGCGTCGCCGATCGCGGGTCTCGGTCCCCCTGAGGCCACCCCTTTTCGTTCTGCGCGGTGAGAGGCTCTGGTGGTTTAAAAGCTTTTAAAACCACGTCGCGCCGGAGTTCGCTCCGCATCGCAGCATGCCGGAACAACCGCCACCCTTCGCAGCTGGAGCAAACGAAGACGCTTCGTTTCCTTCCACAGCGAAAGAAGTTCGCAAGCTCCGCCCGTTGCGTCCCCATGCCGGCGGCAGCCCGGGCTCTTTTGGTTACTTTTCTGAGCCGCGTCAGAAAAGTAACTCGTCCGGCGGGACGAGACCCGCCGACTTCAAGTCCCCTTTGGTGCCTCTTTTCCAAGGGAAGCCTCTTAGGCTGAGAATCCGCCCTAATCAGACCGCTATTTGAACAGCCCGGCGTATTCGCCGTAACCCTGCTGCTCCAGGTCGGCGACCGGGATGAAGCGCAGCGCCGCCGAATTCATGCAGTAGCGCAGCCCGGTCGGCGGCGGGCCGTCGTCGAACACGTGCCCCAGGTGGGCGTCGGAGAGCCTGCCGCGCACCTCGGTGCGGACCGAGAAGAAGCTGCGATCCTCCTTCTCGACGATATTGTCCGGATCAAGCGGTTTGGTGAAGCTCGGCCACCCGGTCCCCGATTGGTACTTGTCGATCGAACTGAAGAGCGGCACGCCGGAGATCACGTCGACATAGATCCCCGCGGCATGGTTGTCCCAGTAGGCGTTGCTGAACGCCGGTTCGGTCCCGTCTTCGCGGGTGACATGGTACTGCAGCGGAGTCAGGCGCTGGCGCAGTTCGGCATCGGTCGGCACTTTGTAGTCGTGTTTCGGGGCCATGTTCTGATCCTTCATCATGGGGCCGGTCTTTTTCATCTCGTCGGACTTCATCATGCCCTCCGCGGACATCGGCCGGGACAGGCCGGTGTCCGCGCTCTTTTTCTCCATCTCCATCCCCTGCACCAGGTGCAGTCCGAGCAGCACCAGCGGCAGGCTGAGGAGCGTCGGGATCAGGATCCTCATCTTGTCCTCCGTTTCGTCAGATCCGGTCCTTCCGGCGCCGGGTCGGGGTTTGCCACTGACTGCAGCATACCAGAGCCGGGTAACGACTGGTTAACGAGCGGATAAAGACTCGGTAAAGATCGGGAAATTTTGGGGACGGTCTGCAAAACGAAACCCCGGCAAACCTGCCGCAAGGGCGGGCGCCGGGGTCAGGCGGGACGTTCGGAGGTCGCTCCGGAATAATTCCATCGGCACACTCGTCACCGGCGCCTTCAGACCAGCTCGATGGGCCGCCGCATGCCGAAGGCCGGGGGGGGGCCGTCAATGGCTTCGGGATCTAGAGTCTCGGGTCCCGAGTCCAAGGTCCTGAGTCTAAAATCCTTAGTCCCGGGTCCGAGGTCCAAAATCACGAGTCGATAACTTACTACCCCCGGGTCCGGGATCCTGAGTCCCGAGTCCCGCGCCGGCCAATCATCTTCTGACCAGCTTGAAAATGAAGCAACGGTTTACCCCCGCGCCAGCCATTCATAAACCAACTTCCCAATCACCCCCAGCACCAGCACCTCCACCACGAACAGCCACAACACGAACTTCTTTTTCCCCTCCCGCCGCCGCAGCGACTCCGGCAGGATCCGGTCGAAGTCCGCGGTCATGTTGCTCCAGGCTTCCTGGAAGACGCTCTGCTGCGCCTTGGCCGGCGGGCGCCGGGATGGCTTTTGCGGTTTCTTTGTCATGGAGTCTCCACGATGAAGTCCCGGGTCTCTGGTCGCGAGTCCCGGGGCCTGAGTCTCATAATAAAATCTGCTTAGGCAGGATTCTCAGCCAAAGAGGTTTCCCCCTTGAGAAAGGGGTGCTAAAGGGGATTCTAAGTCGGCGGGTCTCGTCCCGCCGGACGCGTTACTTATCTGATTCGGCTCAGAAAAGTAACCAAAAGAGCCCGGGCTGCCGCCGGCGTGGGGACGCAGCGAGCGGAGTATCGGAACTCCCCTTGGTGAGATAGGGCCGGCGCGTCTGCGTTTGCTCCATCTGCGCAGGGTGGTGATCGTTCCGGCATGCTGCTTTGCGGAGCGAACTCCGGCGCTGCTTGGTTTTAAATGCTTCTCCACAACCAGAGCCTCTGACCGCGCAGAGCAGAGTTGCAAAAGAGCATGCGGCCAACGACCCGCGATCGGAGACGCGATTGTGATCACGGAGCCCCGGCGGGGTTGGTTGTCGACAAGGGAGAGTCTGGGCACCGGAACTGCGCGAGCGCATGCCCCCCGCAGGGGAAGGCGCTTTTTGCTTACTTTTGGTCGCCGCCTGGACAAAAAGTAAGGCGCCTGGCGGGGCGCGTCCCGCCGGTTTGGGCCGATTGCCCAGGCAGGGAAAATCTTACCGCGAGGACAGGGCCATCCCCCTTTCATAAGGGAGGACCCTGGAACGAGCTGAGAATGGAACCCAATCAGGTAATAAAAAGTCCCGAGTCCCTGGTCGCGAGTCCCGAGTCGTTGGACCCTGGACCCGGGACTCGGGACCTTTACCCATGGACCCGGGACCGCGTTTAATCCGCCGCCATGATCTTCCGGCACTCCGGGAACCCCGTGCAGGTCCAGAACCACTGCCCCTTGAAGTTCCCCTTCTTGGCCTGGCGCTTGACCATCGGCCGGCTGCAGGCCGGGCAGGCGGGCGACGGGGGAAGCTCTTCCTCCGCTTCCTCCGCTTCCTCCGCTGCCTCCTCAGCAGCCGGGGCAGGCTCCTCGACCGGCTCGGCCGAAGCCGCCTCGAGAGCCGCCGCCTGCGGTTCGGGTTCGGGCTGGAGCTCTTCGGCCGGCTCCGGTGCGGCGGGATACTCCTCGGCAACCGCCTCCTCCTCGGCCATAGGCGCGTATTCCTCGACCGGCCCGGTCCCCCAGGCGGGTTCCTCCGGAATTTCTTCGAGCGGTTCCAGCTGCGGCTCGGCTTCGGCCCGAACCTCCTCCATCTGCTCCGGCGCGGCGAGATAGTCCGCCGCCGCCGTCCCCTCTTCGGCCGCCGGCGCGAACTCTTCGAGCGGCTCGGCCCCCCAGGCGGGTTCCTCCGGTGTCGTTTCGAGCGGTTCCAGGTCGGGCTCGGTCCGAACTTCTTCCATCTGTTCCGGTGCGGCGAGATAGTCGGCCGCCGCCGTCCCCTCCTCGGCCGCCGGCGCGATCTCCTCGAGCGGCTCGTCCATCCAGGACGGCAACTTCGAGGCGGTCTCGAAGGGTTCCGGCTGCCCTTGGGGCTCGTCCTGGACCCCTTCGGCCGATTCCGGGGCGGCGGGAACTTCCTCCGCCAGCATGCCCTCCTCGGCCGCCGGCGCGATCTCCTCGAGCGGCTCGTCCATCCAGGACGGCAGCTTCGAATCCGTCGCGAGAGGTTCCGACTGCCACTCGGACTCGCCCTGGGCCGCTTCGGCCGGTTCCGGCACGAACGGGGTCTCCTCCACCATCGGTTCCGGCTCGACCAGGAAATCCTCCATCTCCTCCGGTTCGGCAGGGAATTCATCGGCGGCCGGTTCCGGCTCCGGTCCATCGCCAACCCAGACCTTTTTCCAGGGAGCCGTCTCGGGCATGGCCTCCTCCAGCACGGCTTCCGCCCCGGCAGGCGGGGCTATCTCCTCGGCAGTAGCGGCGGCCGCTTCCGGCGCGGCGGCTTGGGGCTCCAGCCGGGGTGCGGGTTCGATGGGGATATTCGTGATTTCCGCCGGCTCGGCGGGAACATCCCCGGCGGCCTCGGCGCCCTTTGGTCCCAGGTGCTCGGCCAGCGACTTCTTGACCGCGGCCAGCGCATACTCCTGGCGCGCCGGGAAGCGCAGCACCGGCACCCCGGCGGAGGTGAGGGCCTGGCCGACGAAACCGTTCCGGCCGGCCCGTCCCTGGGAGGCATCGTCAAGCAGCACCGCGGCGACGACGCCGAGGCTGTCGGGGGTGCACAGCACGAAATCGACGTGCTCCTCCCGGAGCTGGTCGCGGAGCCCGGTCTTCCGGCCCTCGGCTACCGACCCGGCGGGCTGGACCAGGTCCCCCAGCCGCACCTTGCCGAACACCTTGTACTCCCCCGCCACCGCCTGCTCCAGTACCCCGAGGAAGGAGCGCTCGGCCGGGGAGAACAGGGTGCTGCGGGGCTCGCAGAGAATATCCCCGAGCTTGGGCGCCGGGCCCTGTTTCTTGCGGCTGGCAACCACCACCAGCACCGCGACCACCACCACGCCGGCTACCGCCAGCAGCAATACCAGGCTATCCATCGGCATATCCATCCCCATCTCCAGCTCCTTTCCCCAAACCGCCAGGCCACCCCGGGAAAACAAAAAAGCCGCACCACCAGGCATCCCGGCGGTCGCGGCCTCTAATTCCGAAGCTCCTCGTTTATGAACGATTCCAAGCTCATCACACCCCCGCAACAACAGGACATAAAACGTTCTTAAAATACCCTTCGGGGGGCGGGACTGTCAACGTTGTATCGGTGACGAGCAATTTATGCCTCACGCCACGGCTCCACGCGGGAAACGATTCCTTTGGCGTGGGGCAAAGGTGTCACATCGTCCCGGCGTTGGGTGAGGCCATGAGCTATCCCTGGCTACCTCCAAACCGAAGTCCTACCTGCACCCCCAAAAACGGCCTCACGCAACGGCGCAACGACGCAACGAAAACCTTTATTCGTTTTTACCGAAGTCGCGTGAAATTTCCTCCAGACCGTTCACCACCCGCTTGAACCCGTCCTTAAGCAGGTTTTCTCCGAAATTGATCAACAGGCCGAGCCGGCAATCGGTCAGGCGGAGATAGGTCAATAGTTGCTTGGAGTGAACCGGCTGCAGCCGTTCAATCGATTTAAGCTCGACGATGACCTTCTTCCCCACAATCAGGTCGGCGCGGAAGCCTTCATCGAAAGTGATCCCCTGGAAGCGGACCGGCACTGGAACCTGGCGTTCCGCCTTCAGTCCCATACCTGCCAGCATATGCTCGAGAATGACCTCGTAAACCGACTCCAGCAACCCCGGGCCAATTTCCCGATGAATCCGGAATGCCGAGTCCATGACCCGGTTGGCAATATGATTTTCGTCCACCATCTTCCCCCTCCTGGTTTACGGACAGATCAAGCACACCAGCACCTCAAAACTCGTCTCACGCAACGGTGCAACGAAGCGACGGAGACCTTGGACTTGTACATGAAAGCGTAGCGTCGTCGCGGCGTCGCGTGAGGCAAGGTTTTGTTTTAGGTCGGCGTTCCACCGATTGGAGCTCCGATACTTCAAGGGCTCGTCTCACGCAACGGCGCAACGACGCAACGAAAAATCCAGGGTTGGAATTTTAATGCATAGCGGCGTCGCGTGAATCAAGGAAACCCTCCCGCTCAGTGCCGCCCTTTCGGACCGGTGCCGGAGCCGCCGCGCGGCTTGCCAGGGTGACGGTCGTTCGCCTGGCCCGGCCCTTTGGGCTTCTGCGGCCGGGCGATGCTGACCTTGAGGTTGTGGTTTTCGACCCGCGCGCCGTCGAGACATTCGATCGCCGCCTTGGCCTCGGCCTCGCTGCTCATCTTGACGTAGCCGCACCCCTTCGATTCCCCGCTGCGAGGGTCGGTGACCAGGTGGATATAGCTGACCGTGCCGGCGACGCGAAACAGGCGGCGCAGCTCCTCTTCACCATACTCCGGGGGGAGGTTGCCGACGTAGAGTTCCTTGCTCATGAGAAATCCTCTGCCCGACCGGTGTCGGGCGGCTGGGGTGGGCGGAGCGGCCGCGGCCAGCGCAGTCCCGCGACTGCCGCCAAGATACGCCGCGGCGAACAGCGCTGTCAATGGCGGCGACTCGGGGGTCCCGAGTCCAAGGTCACCTTTCACCTTTCACCTTTCACCTTTCACCTTTCACCTTTCACCTTTCACCTTTCACCTTTCACCTTTCACCTTTCACCTCCTTGACATCCCGCCGGGGCGGGCGAGAGTAGAAACAGCCCCCCTGTCCCGGAGCCGCCATGGTTTACCGCCTGCTCGCCGACCTGATCGTCGCCGTCCATCTCGGCTTCGTGCTGCTGGTGGTTTTCGGCGGCCTGCTGGCGGCGTGGAAGCGCCGGTTTTTGTGGCTGCACCTGCCGGCGCTCGCCTGGGGGGCGGGGATCGAACTGGCCGGCGGAATCTGCCCGCTGACGCCGTTGGAGCTGCGGCTGCGCGCGGCGGCGGCGCAGCGTGGTTACGCCGGCGGCTTTGTCGAGCACTACCTGGTCCCGGCCATCTACCCGGCAGAGCTGACCCGCAGCGTGCAGATCCTGCTCGGCCTGGCGGTGCTGGCTCTCAACCTGGCGGTCTACGCCTGGCTGTGGCAAAAATGGGAAAGGGACAAGCTGTAAGCTGTAAGCTGTAAGCTGTAAGCTGTAAGCTGTAGGCTGGAAGCTGTAGGCTGGAAGCTGTAAGCTGGAAGCTGTAGGCTGGAAGCTGTAGGCTGGAAGCTGTAGGCTGGAAGCTGTAGGCTGGAAGCTTGAGGCTTAAAACTTATAGCTTAAAGCTTAAGGCTGGAGGTTTTTACCTGATTCCCGAGGAGGCAAAAATTCGAATGCGGGTCATCGATGAGATCCCCACCACAAGGCTCGGCTATCGGTCCAGGCAATGGTCCTGATTTACGTGGCGCCGTCGCGGCGTAGCGTGAGACCGCTTTTCCCGGGTTTAATCGCCGGTCCCCGCCGGCTCCTGGTGGGGGCGGAAGCGGATGCGGGCGGCGTAGAAGAAGAGCGGCAGCATCAGCAGCCCGGCCCCGATATAGGGCAGGGTCGGCGAATGCTGGTAAAGGGCGGTGCCCGCCAGCGGCCCGAGGACGAAGCCGGCCGCGGGACAGGCGGAGATCAGCCCGCCGACCGCCCCCTGCTCCTCGGAACCAACCGCCAGCGAGGCGCCGGCAGTGAAGCCGGGGCCGACCAGGCCCAGGCCGAGGCCGATGATTCCCATGGCGGTGATCAGCAGCGGGATGCTGCCGGCGACCGGCAGCACGGCGAAGCCGGCGAGCAGCAGCGGCAGGCCGCGGGTCAGGAGCCGGTGCGGCGGCAGGTCGAGCCGCTGCACCAGGAACGCCTGGGAGAAGAGGGAGGCGAGGGCCGAGACCATCAGCCCGAGCCCGAGGACCTGGGCGGTGGCCCGGCCGTCGAGGTGGAAGCGGTCCTGGAAGTAGAAGCCGATGGTCTGGCTCATCATCGAGAAGGCGAGAAAGGTCCCGAAGCCGACGACGATGAAGGGGAAGTAGCGCCGGTCGAAGAGCTTGAGGCGCGGCCGGTCCGGCCGGTGCGCGGTACGCCGCGGCGGTTCGCGCACCACCGCGGCGAGCAGCAGCGCGCTGACCAGGGCGACGGCGACGGCGCCGT
>CAWDZB010000002.1:0-69008 GCA_963806685.1 uncultured delta proteobacterium | reverse complement strand
CTTGCTCGGATTCGGGCCAAAAACCTTGTAGACGTTTTCAACTCTGATTTTAGCCTCCTGAGAATTGTTCATCGAAACTCCTTGGATTATTTTTCAACCTTGCGTAATTTCCTTCAAGGCTAGTTTATCCAAATCACCTCCATAATACAAAGACGAGCGCGGATGGCCGAATCTATTTGGCACGAAAGCATGCGGTTAAAAATCCGCTTGTCTTAGGCCTGGTTTTTGTATATTTCCGGCGACAGCTAATTTCATGGCTCTGCCTGCAGGCCCACATCCAATCTCAGTAACCCGGAAATACTTTCGCCGATTTTAACGAACCCAAAAGAATAGGACAAGTCCGGTGGAGGAAAAGTTCGCTATACAAAAATTGGCCGGGGTGAGGGAGGGGTAGCCTTGCTTATTACAGTAAAAATCCACTTTTACAATCCTAACAGTATTCCGCAGATTTTCATTCAGCCGGAACCTGGAATTGAAACCCTGCATGCCAGGCTCATACGTAGGAGGCAGATTGATTTGCGTAAAGAGGTCGGTGGGGTAAGGACCAGAAGACCTCGATTGCCGGAACGAAATCCAGAGTGGGAAGATGAAAGAACAAGAGATGCTGGTGTTGTTTCTCCGAGAACTTCTTCCCCCCGATCCATGTCTCCAACTCCAGGGATCTTTCGAAGAATAGCCCATATTTTCGGATGAGTTCAGCTCTTCACATCAGACCGGCCGCTAACGAGGTAAGGACACAATGATGAAACATGTTCCAAAAATCCAATTAATGGTTGCTGCTGCCTTTTTGGCACTCTTCCTGCCAATGGGTCTGCTGATCATGCCGCCCCCAAATGAGGTGCCTGGGAACAAGACACTGAAGGTAAAGGTCCATGCCGCCGGGAAAATTACACGGATGTGGGTTGTGATCATGAAAAACCCGCAACTGGTCCTATTTTAATGGTTCGAATGCGCCATATATTACCAATACCTTGCTGCCCATGGGGGCTCAAGCCGAGCAGTATTACAATCCGCCGGAAAACCACGATTTCGGTTCAAGCAAAGATCCCGGTCCGAATAATTCAACATGTGAAACCAACCACTTGGTGATGACCCAGCAGGAGGCTGGCATCTCCTGGAAAGCCGATGCCGAGGGAACCGACAGATCCAGGCCCGCTAAAATCCAACCGTGACTATGCGGCCCGGCACGTACCTTTCGTATTTTTCCAGGAAGTCAAAAGAGTGGAAGGTAAAGAAGTGCGAGCGGAAAGTGTTATCCCCTTCCGCTCTCAGCTTTTTTGCCGGGGCACCTTTTTGGGATGGTCAGGGCCTCAACACCTCTTGCCGCTGCACCTCAGGGCAGGGCCATGGCGTTCGAAGTGCCGCCGTTGCAGAGTGTTGCCACCCCATACTTTCTTGGTGCTTGATGCCTATGGAATGTCGGAGTCCGTTCCTGCCGGATATGGTTGCCATTCCAGTTCCGGTTGCCCACCGAATGGCGGGAAACGTGGTTCCCCAATCCGCGGTCGTAGTGTCGGTATTCCATCAGGGGCCGGTGGTGAATTCCTCCACGGTGGCGATGGACGGCCGGGGGATGACTCAGGTCGCGATCACGATGGATATAGGTAAAGTTAAAGCTGCTTCCGTAGGCGGGATATGGGTAACCATAGGAATAATAGGGTGCAATATCGGGATAGTAGCCGTAGCCCGGACCGTAGGGCCCGTACTCATAGGCCGGCCCCACGCACCCAAACACTCCTCCCGCCGTTATCAACACCAGTAATCTCAATAGGTATTTTTTCATCGTCTACACCTCTGATTCCATTCTACCAGTGGTGAGCAGTTCATTTCCAATCGGCCGTCCGGAGGGAGATCACGCCATCTTCTGCGGGCCAATTTCCACTATCATGCTATAGAGCCACCAGCGGGGCCCCTTTTTCCCCCGATGCGGCTGGCGCTCGAAATAAACCTTGATTCGCCCGCAGTTGGTTTCCAGTTCGAACCAGTGCCGGCGAAGGTATAATTCGGGACTGCCGTGACTGCAGCGTCCGGATTCGTGCCAACTGCGCAGCACCTGTCGAACCTCGACGAGGCGGCCACGCCAGCGAAACGCCTCCGGCAGCCCCGGTTCACCGGTCGCCATTCGCGCCGTGTCGGCGCCGGCGGTGATTGGTTCGAGGGCTTCGGAGATGAAACGCTCGGGCATGGCCAGCTTCCTGATCCGGTGATTGATTGGGAGCCGATAACTTCCTCCATCTCTTTTTACTATATCCCTGCCGGAAGGTGGGCGAGCTACGGGGCGAGTTTTGAGGGGCAGGACTCAAGCGCCTTTAATTCCGAATCGATCGGGTAATATGACCCTATGTAGCTGCTTTTGACTTGAAAGTCGGCATTGACTACAATGACACGATATTTTGTCCCTGGGCTCCGCCAAGGGTAATGCAACTTGGCGGCCGGAAACCGGATAATCATCCCGCCTGCGCGCCGATTCCTGAAGCACGTCCTTCCGGGGCTGCTTTCTGCTTCAATTTCGGGAAAACACCATTCAAGGACCCTTTCCATGAAATCGGCTAAAGGAACATCAGCGGCAATTTTTCTACGGGCAACCCTTCCGGTCTTTCTGGTCGTGCTGGTCCTGGGCGCATCGTTTGGTTGTCAGCAGTTATTCGGCCAGCGGGCAAAAATCCCTGCGCTTTCCGGAGCAGAAATCTTCAAGGAAAAATGCGGAAAGTGCCATGACAGGGAGATCGCCCTGAAGAAATATCGTTCCCCCGAACTTTGGCGGGAGACGATCAATAGAATGAAAACCCAACATCACGCCGACGTCAGTCAGAAGGAAATCGATCTTCTGGTGAAGTACCATATTGAACGCCAGCAGCAGGAAGCTGCCGTCTTTGAGGAAAAGTGCCAGCGATGCCATCCCGGCAAGGTTTTTCTGGAACAGAGTCTGACCCCTGACCAGGCCCGGGGGATCATCAAGCGCATGCAGCAAAAGGCCGGCAATACCATAGAAGACAAGGATGTCGAGATTATCGTCAGGTATCATGCCTGGGCACAAAAGACCAACCTTGATTCAAGTCTCGATGCGGTAAGTGATGCCCTGAAAAAGCAGCCGGGCATGGAGAAGGGCATGAAGCTGTTCCTGCAAAAATGCTCCCGTTGTCACAGCCCCAGCAGGGCCCTGGCGGTTATCAAGGACCCGGAGGTTTGGGCCAAAACCATCAAGCGGATGCAGGATTACAGCAAAGGGGATATCACCGACGCCGAAGCTAGGGAACTGGTCGACTTTCATGTCAACCGGCAACAGAAAGAAATCGATACCTTTCAACAGACCTGTACGAAATGCCATAGCGACGAACGTATCAACAGTCGCAGCATGACCGAAGAGCAATGGTTGCAAACGATAAAACGGATGCAGCAGAAGGCACCGGCGTTGATTACCGACGAAAAGGTGAATCTTCTGGCGGCGTATTTCCATCGCCGTGAACTCACCATGGCCCGGCTTTTCTACGGAAAGTGCGGACTTTGCCACAACTTCACTGCGGGGAACGCGTATCTATCGGGTTCGACCAAACAGATGGATGGCTTGATTGCTCTGGCCAACGAGGAATTCGCCAAGAGTCTGCGGATTAATGACGTTCACAACCTGGTCTCGATACATCTCCAGAGGCAGCAAAGAATTATGCAGCTTTACGAGAGCAATTGCACCACCTGTCATCCCGCCGGATCGCTGCAGCAGGGCAAGGGCGGCCAAATCCTCCAGGACAAGCGCACCAGGGCCCAGTGGATTACCTTTATTGCTGCGGTTCAGGACGTGGAACTCACCAAGGACAGCCAAAATGCCATCAACAGTCAGATTGACTACCACATATCAAGACACTAGTTTTGACGATGGATAACGGGGGAGGGAAGGAGCAGGTACGCAGCTGAAAAAGCTTGAGAGAGCGCCTCCAGTGTCGACAGCTTCCGATTCCGCAGCCACCATCCCTCTTCATCCTGAGACGCTTTGTCTTCGCGCACCAACGACTCCTTCGCCGAATAAATGCACCCCTGAATAGAATGGCCCTTCATATTCCTGTTGGGCCATTTGCCATTTCAAGGTGGAGTGGCTCAAATGAGTATGACCCGACGAGGCCTGGAAGAAGATCAGGGTGCGATACGGAATGGATTATCCCTGCCGGCTGCTGTCAGCGGGGCTTCAGCCCGGTGATCAAAAAAACCGGGTACGATTGTTCCTCCCCTTCGCGTTGCTTGTGGACGGTGTGGATGGTTTGGGCCTGAAGGGTGGTAAACCCGAGCCCTTTCAGCAGGGCCAAGAGCCGTTGCGGGTAGAAGCCGTGATGGGCGATACCGGTGGGATCATCGTGAAAAGAGCCATCT
This sequence comes from uncultured delta proteobacterium, assembly GCA_963806685.1. Lineage (GTDB taxonomy): Bacteria > Desulfobacterota > Desulfuromonadia > Desulfuromonadales > DDH964 > DDH964. The sequence continues at coordinate 64,649 of CAWDZB010000002.1, read as the reverse complement.
TCCCGTTCCAGGTCGGCAATGGCCAGAGAGCCCCCCGGCTTCAGGACCTGATGAAAGTGTCGGGAAAGCCCTTCGGTGTCTTCGATGTGGTGCAGGACCATGCTGGTGAAGACCATGTCATAGGTTTCCGCCGGTAGCGACCAGCGATCCGGGGAAATTAGAAGTGGTGTCACATTGTCCAGGCCAAGGGTCTGGGCTTTGGTCCGAAGTTCCTCTAGCATTCCTGCTGAGGTATCGACGGCAACCAGCTGTCCAACCTTTCCCGCCAGCTGCAGGCCGACAAGGCCGGTGCCGCTGCCATATTCCAGGGCGTGCATGTCGCTGCGCAGAGCCATGGCCTTTGCAATTCCTGCTGCAACTGCCGCCGCCAACAGTCGGCGCTCGGGTTTTTCGTCCCAGGTGGCGGCGACCTTGTCGAAGTCGCGCAGGTTGCCTTTGTCCATGCTCTAATCCTTTCAGCTTTCCTTGTGTGTGGAGGGGAAATACCCGGATTTCAGGAGCAAAATAGCGGCCATGGGATGCTCTCAAGGACGAGACCATTTTCACTCTTACCTCAAGGCATTTTTTTTGCTCCCCGAAAGCTGCCGCGGGTAGGAAAGACCCAGGCGGACGACGATCGGTGAAAATCGTTTTATTCCAGCTTGGCAATCCCAAAAAAGGTGATTAATTACTATCATAGGCCACCTCGCAGAGGACAAAAAACATGCCCCCTTCGCGATTGTTGATCTCGGTGGTTGTCCTGTTTCTGCTGGGAACCGTCATTCATGCCGTTGGGGGAATGGTTGGCATGCACCCTCAGCAAATCACCTCGGAACTCGATCCGGTGTCGGCCGGATGCATCTCCTGTCATGACGGTTCCGAGGGTTTGAACGTAAGGTACTGTCTGATTTCGCAAAAGAACAAGGGATGCGGAGGCCATATCGTCAGCGCCGACTATGCCGCGCTGGCGGCTAAAGACAAGAATTTGCGCCCGCCAGGCAGCCTATCTTCGGAATTGGCTTTTTACGAGGGGAAGATCACCTGTGTCACCTGCCACGGTGATGACCCGCATAACGTTCCTCTCGCCATCGATAACACCGGTAGTGCCCTCTGTCGGGTCTGCCATCTGAAATAATCCGCTCCTCACGGCAATCCCCGGTTCCTCCTTTGATGCCCTCTTGGGGAAACCGTTGGCCCAGCCACGACCTCCCTTCCTTGATCATATTATGGTAACCCCGCTTTGAATTTTCAGCCGGTCTCAGTATTACAACCAGGAATTGATCAGCAGAATGCGAAATTTTCATGGCCTGCGGTTTTCCCACAGCCCCACGCCCCTTTTCCGTGCCCGCTCCTCGGCGGCCAGGAATTCGGACTTGAGGCGAAAGTTGTATTTGCGAAAGACGCTGGCGTAGCCTTTGTCCAGTAGGGTGCGGTTCAGCAGAGTCCGGTCCGGCAGGTAGATGTAGGCAAGAAGGCGACCGTAGCGATCGCGGGGTTCCCGGTCGAGTTCCAGAGTGACCTGCCGTCCCTTGACGGTGGTGACCAGGAAAGTGAAGGCCGCCCTCGAGATACCGCGCAGCCGACGTGGTGGGATGCCCCGGTGCTGGTAGAAGCGGTCACGCTCCGAATCTTCCCGTTCGGGGACGTCGATGCCGAGCAGCCGGACCTTGCCGACCCCGGTAACCTTGATGGTATCGCCGTCGTAAATCCAGCTGACCGTACCGTGCAGAGAAGGAGTGCCGGTCTCCGTGGCAAGGGTGGCAAGCGCCCCCGGCAGGACCAGCAGCAGGGCGAGGATTGGGAGGAGCAGGCGGGAGCGAATCACCCCCGGCCCCAGAGAACACGGGTGAAGAGGCCGGTGCAAAAGCCCCAGACGAAATTGGCGAGCAGGACGAATAGTGCAGTCAACTCCCCGAGACCGATGCCCATCGGCCCGTAGGGGGTGTGGTAGGGGAAGATCACGAAGAGCTGGGCCAAGGTCGGCAGCAGGCTGATCCAGAGTCCCTTGCGAACCCAGTGACGGCGGAAGCGCGGCCGGGCGACGGTGAAATAGAAGAGCAATCCCCAAAGGCCGCCCCAGACCAGCCGCGGGTAGAGCCAGGCAGCGCTGAGCTGCGGCACCAGATCGACCCCTGCCAGGGCGGTGAGTCCCCAGCGACCGGCCAGCCAGAGTGCCAGACCGTTGGCCAGCCCGCCGAGCAGGCCGGCGCAGAAACAGACGGAAAGCAGGGCGCTGTTGCGTTGCATGGAGCCTCCCGCGGGGTTGGGTGGTTAAGGGGCGATTTCGTTCATGCTCCCGGTGCGGTAGCCCTCCAGATCGAGGGAGACGTAGGTAAAGCCGGCGGCCTTGAATTCCCCGACCAGTTCCTCGCGCAGCCGGGATTCGAGCAGGCGTGGAATCTCCTCCACCGCCACCTCGATACGGGCGGTCTCGCCGTGATAGCGGACGCGGTAGTTGCGAAACTGGTGTTGACGCAGGAAGGTTTCGCAGCGATCGACCTGGGCCAGCCGTTCGGAAGTGATCGTGGTGCCGTAGGGGAAGCGCGAAGAGAGGCAGGCGAAGGGTTGCTTGTGCCAGGTACTCAGGCCGAGCCCGCGGCTCAACTGGCGGATCTCGTTTTTGCCGAGGCCGGCTTCGAGCAACGGGGAACGCACCTTGAGCTCTTCCACCGCCCGGCGCCCCGGTCGGTAGTCATGCAGGTCGTCGACATTGGAGCCGTCGAGGATCTCCTGGTAACCGAGTTCGGCGGCCTTGGAACGGCAGACGCTGAACAGTTCCCGCTTGCAGTAATAGCAGCGCTGGCGGTCGTTTTCGGCAAAACCGGGAATCTCCAGTTCGTTGCTTTCGACCAGCAGCTGGTGCACCCCAAGGGAATCGGCCAGTGCCTGGCTTTCTTCGAGTTCGCTTTGCGGATAGGTCGGGGAGGTAGCGGTCAGGGCAAGAAGTTTGTCCCGACCGAGGACGTCGCGGGCAACACGCAGCAGGAAGGTCGAGTCGACCCCCCCGGAAAATGCCACCACGGCCGAGTCCATGGCGGCGAGAATCTCCTTCAGGTGGATGAACTTCCGATCAATGGGCAATTGGCAGCTCCGTTGCGCATTGCATTTCAGCCTACAATATCCGGCAGTGGTCATCAACCGCGATTTTCGATAACTGCTCAGATATAGTACATGAAACGATGGTCGATCTCCTTTTCGATCCCCATTTCCCGGGCGTCCCGGCAGAGGTCTTCGAGGGTGACCGAGGCGAAGTAGTCAAGCAGCCGGCGCGTGGCCTCCTGCCAGATTTTTTGGGTTACGCAATGGTTGTCGAATTCGCATCGGGGCAGACAGCCTTCTTTGCTCTCGGTGCAGTCGACGAGAACCACCTTGCCCTCCGCGGCGAGGACGATGTCCTTGACGGTGATCTCCGCGGCCTTCCGTGCCAGACTGTAGCCCCCTTGGGGCCCCCGCCGGCTATTCAACAACCCGGCTTTTTTCAGGTCCTGGAAAATCTGCTCCAGGTAGCGGGGGGAGATCGCCTGGCGTCGGGAAATGTCCTTGATCTGGGCGGGGAGCGAGCCGGCGTGATAGGCCATATCGAACAAAGCCCGCAAACCGTAGCGGCTTTTCGTGGATAGTTTCATGAGAGACTCCTTCGAGGTGGTGGGCTTTCATCATCAATGAACCCGACCCGCTCTGTCAAGAATTTTAGGCCTGAGCCGGCAGGTTCCCCTTGCACTCCAGTTACGGGCTGGTTTAATGTCCAGAAAAGCTTTTGCGGGGTTGGCGAAAGGAGTTGAGGATTTGACCGAGGCATTCATGGATCCTGTGAAAACAGCATCGCCGCTGTCCTCACCGTTGGTGGCCCTGACCGGTCGGGACGGCGGGGTCCAGGTCTGGAGCAGCGAATGGCTCGGCCTGGTCTGCTCCCCTCGGCCGTTCCTTACCGTCAGCTTCGGTTCGCGTGCCGCCGCCGGTCTCGATACTGAGACGCTGGCGCTGTTCGGGGTCAGCCTCCCCCCGGACAATCTGCTGGTTCCTCCCTGGCTGCCCGCCCTGCTCGTTGGGGCCGGCAACGAGGTGCTGGCCGGGGCCGGCCTTGCCATTGCCCTTGGCACCGCGGCCGGGGCACCGCTGGTGGGCGGCTGCCCGCTGCAGTTCGAATGCCGCAACGGTACCCTGGCGGCCTACCCCGGAGCGGTGGTGATCAGTGCCGAAGTGGTAGCAATCCACCTGCCGGGAAAGACCCTCGGACCCGAGAGCTGGGCCGAGCTCGGCCGCATCCGGCCCCTGGCAAGACTCTCTGGGATGGCCGGGGAAAGGGCCGAAGGAAGGGCCTGAAAATCCCCGCCGGGCGACTTGACAAGCTGCTGTTGAAGTTTAAAAATAAACGTAGAAACAACATGTTCTCTGGCAACCGGGGCGGACCACACAGCAAAGGAGGTGACGTTTATGTTGCCGATCCGTTGGGATCCTTTCCGCGACCTGAGTACTCTGCACAGGGAAATCGATTCATTGTTCCGCAGGACCTTTGGCTCGCTCGAGGAAACCGAGAGTGAAGCGACGCTGCTGATGTCCCCGAAGCTCAATGCCTTCGTGAAGGACAACGTCTACCATGTCGAGGCCGAACTCCCTGGCCTGAATCGTGAGGACCTCGATGTCAATATCGAGGGCAACATCCTTACCCTGCGCGGCGAGCGCAAAATGAGCAAGGAGAGGAAGGAAGAGGACTTCCTGCTTCGGGAATCGCAATACGGGTCCTTCCTGCGGCGCCTGACCCTGCCGGACGGGGTCGACAGTGACAAGGTCCAGGCCAAGTATGACAACGGCATCCTGATGATCACCATGCCGATGACGAAGAAACTCACCGGTGGCCGCAAGGTGCTCGTCGAAGGGGGTGCCGGCAAGCTGGGCTCCAAGAACATCCACTAGGGGTACGACTCATTAAAGCCCTGCCGCCCTGGGCGGCAGGAGGCCGCTGCCGGCCGCCAGAGTAAGGAACATTTCGAGACGCCCGGTGGGCGTCTTTTTTTATCGGTCCGTTGCCGGCCGGCGTCAGGTGGGTCAGTGGGGGGTGATAGAGTGAACCCCTCACTCGATCAGGACCGCTTGCCCGCGAAGCCGTCGGGAACACCCTCACGTTGGCCTGGGTGCTGCCGCTGGTCGGCGGACTGCTCTACCCCGGGGGAATGTCCTTTTATGCCATCAGGCGGATCCCTTGTCCTCACGCCATCCGACACCCCTTTGTGGTCGCCGGCAGCCTTTGCCACGGCCCCGTGGTGATCCACACCGTGACCCTGCCGGTGGGGAAAAAAATAACCAGGTCAAGTGTTTACGGTATTTTCCCGTTGCTGCCGCCAATCAGTTTGTGCGATGGTGAACGGAAAGCGGCGGCGTTGCCGCCGGAAAATGGGTCGCTCAACGAAGAGGGGAAGCATGGCACGCAAGGTTTTCATTGCCGCCACCGGCCAGAACTGCGGCAAGACCACCACCAGCCTGTCGTTGGTTCACCTGGCACGCAAAAAATATTCACGGGTCGGCTTCATCAAGCCGTTGGGGCCCAAGCCGATTGCCTACGGCGACCTGATGGTCGACAAGGATGCCGCGGTGATGGCCGATGTCTTCGGTCTGCAGGAGGATATCGCCCTGATGTCGCCGGTGGTTCTCCACCCCGGGACGACGAAAAAAGTTCTCGACGGCGAAATTCCCCGTCAGGAGCTCGAGGAACGCATTCTCGAGGCCGGCCGCATCCTCGATGCGAAGTACGATTTCCTGGTCATCGAGGGTTCCGGCCACAGTGGCGTCGGCTCGGTGATCGGCCTTTCCAACGCCCGCATCGCCCAGCTTCTCGGTGCTCCGGTGATGATCATCTGCGGCGGCGGGGTCGGCAACGCGGTCGATTCGGTGAGTCTCAATCTCGCCCTGTTCCGTCAGCAGGGGGTGCCGGTCCGGCTGGTGCTGGCCAACAAGATTATCCCGGAGAAGCGGAATGCGTGTCTCCACTATCTGCACCAGGCCTTTGCCAATGCCGAATTCCCGGTTGCCGGTGGTTTCAACTATTCACCGATTCTCGCCAACCCGACCCTTGGCCGCATCGCCAAAATCCTCGACCAGCCGCTGAACGGCGAGGAAGGGGAGGCCAGCCGGATCATTCACCACGTCCAGCTCGCCACCGCCGCGTCGCAGCGGGTCATCGACCTTCTCGACACCTCCTCGCTGCTGCTGGTCAACAGCACGCGCGACGAACTGCTGGTGACCCTCTCCTCTCTCTACCATCTCCCCGAGTACTACGCCAAGATCGCGGGCCTGGTCATCCCCGGCCTGCAGCCGGTGTCGAAGATCACTCAGAAGATTCTCGACGACAGCCGGGTTCCCTTCATCCGCACCGGGATCACCAACGCCGCCGTCTTTACCATCATCAAGGACGACGTCTCTAAGATCACCGCCGAGGATACCGAGAAGATCGAGCTGATCGAACGCCTTGCCGAGGCCGAACTCAACTTCGCCGCCATCGACGCCTTGTTGTAGCTATGCGGTCCCGGAGGAGGTTTCCTCCGGCCAGATTGATAACAGGAGAGCAGCCATGAAGTGTCACGAAGTGGACTACCGGGTCGTCGGTGACGACCTGCAGATGGTAGTTGTGGAACTCGATCCCGATGAAACGGTGATCGCCGAGGCTGGGGCCATGACCTACATGGAGGATGGCATCACCTTCGAAGCCCGCATGGGGGACGGCTCAAAGGCCGACCAAGGGCTGCTCGACAAGCTGTTCAGCGCCGGCAAGCGGGTGTTGACCGGCGAGTCCCTTTTTCTGACCCATTTCACCAACCGCCGCCAGGGGAAGAGCCACGTGGCCTTCGCCGCGCCCTTCCCTGGGAAAATCATCCCCCTGAACCTGGCCGACCTGCACGGAGAGATCCTCTGCCAGAAGGATTCCTTCCTCTGCGCCGCCTACGGCACCGAACTCGGCATCGCCTTCCAGCGCCGGCTCGGCGCCGGGTTCTTCGGCGGCGAGGGGTTCGTCCTCCAGCGGCTGCGCGGCGACGGCCTGGTCTTCGTCCACGCCGGCGGCACCATCATCGAAAAAGAGCTGCGCGGGGAGACGCTGCGGGTCGACACCGGCTGCCTGGTCGCCTTCGAACCGGGAATCGATTTCGACATCGAACGCGCCGGCAACCTCAAGAGTATGGTATTCGGCGGTGAGGGGCTGTTTCTGGCGACGTTGCGGGGAGAAGGGCGGGTCTGGCTGCAAAGCCTCCCCTTCAGCCGCCTGGCCGATCGCGTCCTGGCCCATGCGCCGCGCGTTGGCGGCAGCAACCAAGGGGAGGGTTCGCTGCTCGGCGGCCTGGGGCGGTTGTTCGAGGATCGCTGAATTTTGCAGGCCTCGAAAGACACAGCGACCGAGATGCATCCGAAACCGTCGGGACTATCCCCGGCGGTCTTCTTTGTTTTGCTTCCGGGAACAAAGATTCTCCGCCGACCTGAAGTGGCCGGAGAGGGAAGGAGCTCGAGGCTAGCCGCCGGTGCGGAAACCGGGATACAGGAGCATGCCGCCGTCGACGTAGAGGGTGGTCCCGGTGACGTAGTCGGCGGCATCCGAAACTAGCCAGACGGCTGCTGCGGCCACATCGGCCGGCTCGCCGATGCGGTCCCAGGGGATCAGTTTCCGCAGTTCTTTCTCCGCCTCGGGGGACGCCCAGGCGTCCCGGTTGATAGGAGTCTTTATCGCCCCCGGACCGAGGCTGTTGACGCGAATCCGGTGTGGCGCCAGTTCCTGGGCCAGGGTCTTCATCAACAGTTGCAGGCCCCCCTTGGCCGCCGCGTAGTTGGCGTGCCCGGCCCAGGGGATCACTTCGTGGACGGAACTGACGAAGAGAATCTTGCCCGCCGCCCGGGATCGCTCCGGGTCCACGCCCCGCTGGCAGAACTCCCGAGCTGCGGCGCGGGCGCAGAGGAAGGCTCCGGTGAGATTGACCTCCAGTACCTGATGCCACTGCTCGAGGGTCATCTGGGTCAATGGACTGTCGCGCTGGATGCCGGCGTTGCTGACCAGGATATCCAGGGTGCCGAAGGTTGCCACTGCCTCGGCGAAGAGCTGCTCGACCTGGTCCTCGCGGCTGACGTCGGCCTGCACCGCGATGGCGCCACCGCCTTCCTTGCGGATATTGCCCACTATTTCCAGGGCGTCCTCCGGATGGTCCAGGTAATTGACCACGACCCTGGCACCGGAGGCGGCCATCGCCAGGGCGATCCCCTTGCCGATTCCGCTGTTGGCCCCGGTCACCAGGGCCACCATTCCTTCAAGATTGTCTTGTAACCCCATAGCGCATCCTCCTGCCATAGATTTTTCCAAAGCATAGCGAACCCCGGCCGGTTGCCAAGGTGAGGTCCAGAAACGCGTTCGCCCCGTCCGCGCATTGGCGAACGGGGCGAAATTGAGGTGACAGGCCCGCGGAGGGACTGCTGGGGTCGGAACTCAGCGCCCAGGAGTGAAGACGTCGGGCGCGAAGTTGTAGGTGGCGAAGTAGTCCTCCACCGTTTCGGCGCGGCGGATCAGCTCGACGCTGCCGTCGGCGTGCAGCAGCAGCTCCTTGGGGCGCAGCCGGCCGTTGTACTGGAAGCCCATGGCATGGCCGTGGGCGCCGGTGTCGTGGATCACCAGCAGGTCCCCCTCGTCGATTCTGGGCAGCTGGCGCTGCACGGCGAACTTGTCGTTGTTCTCGCACAGCGAGCCGACCACGTCATAGACCTCGGTTCTGGGCGCCTGCTCTTTGCCGATGACATCGATGTGGTGATAGGAGCCGTAAAGGGCAGGTCGCATCAGCGCCGACATGCAGGCGTCGACGCCGACGTAGTCGCGGTAGATCTGCTTGTGGTTGATGGCGGTGGTCACCAGGGCGCCGTGGGGGCCGGTCATGTAGCGGCCGCTTTCCATGTACATCTTCGGCGCGTAGCCGTGCTTCTGCCGGAAGGCGGCGAACAGCGCGGTGACCTCGGCGGACATGGCCGGGATATCGAGGGCGTGGTCCCCGGGCTGGTAGGGGATGCCGAAGCCGCCGCCGATGTTGACGAACTCGAGGCGGATGCCGAGGGCCTCTTCCACCTCCTCGGCGATCGCCAGCACCATCCGCGCCGTTTCCACCATGTAGGTGTAGTCGCGCTCGTTGGAAGCGACCATGGTGTGCAGGCCAAAGCGCCTGGCGCCCCGCTTTTGAGCGCGGCGGTAGGCCTCGGCCACCTGTTCGTGGCTGACGCCGTACTTGGCCTCTACCGGGTTGCCGATGATAATGTTGCCGGTACGCCGCGGCCCGGGATTGTAGCGGAAACAGACCAGCTCCGGGAAGGGGGCCGGCACCTTGTCGATGAGGCTGATGTCGTCAAGATTGAGGATGCAGCCGCCGTCCCTGGCGGCGAAGGCGAATTCTTCGGCGCTGGTGTTGTTGGAGGTGAACATGATCTGCTCGCCGCTGGCGCCGAGCTCGCGGGCGAGGATCAGCTCGGGGATCGAGGAGCAGTCGAAGCCGAAGCCCATCTCCGCCATCAGCTTGAGGATCTGCCGGTTGGGCAGGGCCTTGACGGCGTAGAACTCCTGGAAGCCGGGAACGCCGGCAAAGGCCTGCTTGAGATTCGCGCCGGTCTCGCGGATGCCGGCCTCGTCATAGATGTGGAAGGGGGTGCCGTAATGGGCGGCGATTTTTTCGACCACCGGAAAGAGGCGGTTCTTGAAGCTCTGGGACATGGGCATGGCGATGATCTCCTGGGCTTATAGTTTTGAGTTTCTAAGCTGATGGCTGAGAGCTGAGCGCTATAAGGTGAAGGCTTAACCGGCCCCGACCGTCAAGTCGATGCGCCGGGTTTCCTTGACCGTGTTGAGCACGATGTGGGTGCGGGTGCTCCGCACCCCCTCGATGGCCACCAGTTCGTCCCGCAGGATGCGTCCCAGGGCGGCGGTGCCGGCAACGCGGAGTTTCACCAGGTAACCGTCCTCGCCGGCGACCTGGTGGACCTCCTGCACGCCGGTAATGGCCGCCAGCTCGCCGGCGAGCCGGCCGTTGCCGGCACGCGTAGCGGTCACGGTCACGAAGGCGGTCAGCCCTTGGCCGAAGGGCTCGGGGTTGAGCCGGACTTCGTACCCCTCGATGATTCCGCGCTCCTCAAGCTTGCGAATCCGTTCCAGGACCGCCGAGGGCGCCATGCCGACTTGGCGTGCGACCTCAGCGTTGGGGATACGCGCTTTTTCCTGAAGAATACGCAGAATTTGAAGATCAATATCGTCAATCATTCTCATTATCCAAAATAATTCAGAATTTTATTCTTATTGGTGGGCGTTTGTCAAGCGCCCACCCAGCAGGATGTCGACACCCTGTGGCCATTCACGGTCGGGGCTCGGGATTTCTCACAAGCAACTCTGCGTTTTGGCTTCATTTCTACCCGACTCCGCCAGGGTAAAGTACCTTCGCCGAAATAATTGCGAGACCCCGGCCGGTCTTGAGCCAGGTCAAGGAATTGCGCTGCAGACCGAGATAAAAAAGTGATTGCTAACCAAGGGAACCAAGTGCCCTTGCCATCAAAAGTCCGTTCAAGGAGAAAAAGCATGTCTCGACGCATCATCCTGCTGACCCTGCTGCTGATACCTACCCTTTCCGGACCGGCAACTGCCGCCACCGCGGCGGGATCCCACTTCCTGGCACTGGCCGGCCTAGTGTTTTTCAACCTGCTGACCGGAACCGTGTTGCTGGTGCTGTTCAGCGGCCTCGCAGTAGCTCTCGTCGACCGCCTAAAGCGTCTGTCCCGACCCGCCAGAAGAAAGCGGCTAGTGATTCGCTCGAACCGGGTCTCCACTGGAGCGGTAAGGGTGCCGGCACAACGGGATGGAAGGCCTGTGCTTCGCCGCTAGGGAACGGGTCCCTGTCGAATCCGCCAACCGAATCCCTCGAAGGGCCTGCCATAGGGCAGGCCCTTCGCCGTTCAAACGCAGCACCAAGGACACCCCGTCGCTCCGAGGTTCCCGAAGAGCAATAAAAAAAACCGGGCACGCGGCCCGGCTCTAATCAACTTTACCCGATGCGGGAATCAGTGCAGACGCGACAGGATGTCCCGAACTTCGTTTTCGAGCCCATCCGAAGGGGTGACGACCACATCACGATCGGCCACCTTGGCATGGTAGCGACTCTCGTCCTGGTGGCGCTGGTAAACTTCGCGCAGTTCGTCGGAAACCTTGGCTACCGCCGCGCCGGATACGCCGTGTTCCTCCATCAGGGATTTGAAGCTTTTTACTTCGTTCCCCTCGATCCAGGCAATACCGAAGCGCTTCGGCGGTTTGCCGATGAAGACGTAGGCGCCCGCCTCGCTCGGCACCACCTCCAGGGGATCGGAGACATCCCGGGCCAGCTCTTCGAGGTTAGCGCGGATGGCCTCGATCCGGGCCGCTGCCGCAGTGTCGGATGCCAGTTCCGGGTAATCCGTCCCGCCGCCAAACATTTTGCCGAAAAATCCCATGGTTGCTCCTCCTTTCCGGTGAAGGGTTGTTCCTTGACCCTAGCGAAAATGACCGGAATTGCAACTTCCGGTCTTGCGGAGTCAGTTGATTCGGCGAGCAAATTCCGGCCGGCCTGTTCGATCCGGCCCATGGAAGCGCCGCAGTTGGGGAGGGCATCGGCCCGGAATCAGTGCATGCTGAGACCGAACAGGCGGGGAAAGACGATCAGGATGGCCAGCACCAGCACCTGCAGGGCGATGAACGGAACCACCCCGCGATAGATGTCCAGGGTGCGCACCTCGGGCGGGGCCACCCCCTTGAGGTAGAAGAGGCTGAAGCCGAATGGCGGGGTCAGAAAGGAGGTCTGCAGGTTCATGGCGATCAGGATCGCGTACCAGAGCGGGTCGATTCCCAGGCGTCCGGCAATCGGAACCAGGATCGGGATGACGATGTAGGCGATCTCGACGAAGTCGATGAAGAAGCCGAGGGCCATGATGGCGGTCATCGAGACGATCAGAAAGCCCCACTTCTCTCCCGGCAGGGCCAGCATGAACTTCTCGACGATGGCGTCGGCGCCGGTGTAGGTGAAGACCATGGAGAAAGCCGTGGCCCCGATCAGGATGGCGAAGACCATGGCGGTGATCTTGACCGTTTCGGCGGCGCTCTCCCAGACCATTTTTGCCGACATCTGGCGGTAGAGGGCTGCCAGGACCATGGCGCCGAGGCCGCCGACCGCCGAGGATTCGGTCGGCGTCGCGACCCCCGCCAGGATCGAGCCGAGCACCAGCACGATCAGCACCAGCGGCGGAACGATCGCCACCAATGCGGTGAAACCCTGCCGCCCTTTGCTGCCGTGCTCCTCCCCCAGGCGCACCGGCGGGGCGAGCTTCTTGTTCATGGTGGTGACGACGGCGATGAAGACGACATAAACCAGCACCAGGGTCAATCCCGGCCAGAAGGCTGCCTTGAAAAGATCGCCGACCGGCTGCTGGAAGACGTCGCCGAGGATGATCAGGACGATCGACGGCGGGATGATCTGACCGAGGGTGCCGGAGGCGCAGATGGTGCCGGCGGCTAGGCGCCTGTCGTAGCCGTACTTCAGCATCACCGGCAACGAGATCACCCCCATCGCCACCACGCTGGCGCCGACCACTCCGGTCGAGGCCGCCAGCAGGGCGCCGACCAGCACCGTGGAGATGGCGATGCCGCCGCGGATCTCGCCGAAAAGCGAGCCCATCGACTCGAGCAGGCGCTCGGCCAGCTTCGACTTCTGCAGGATGATACCCATGAAGATGAAGAGGGGGACCGCCATCAGGATGGTGTTGTTCATGATCGCGAAGATTCGGTGCGGCATCAGGCTGAAAATCCCGGTACCTTCGGCGAGCAGCCCGAAGAAGACCGCGGTGCCGCCGAAGGTAAAGGCGACGGGAAAGCCGAGCAGCAACAGCAGCAGGGCGGTCAGGAACATGCAGATGCCGATCATGGTTGAACTTTCCTTCGCAGGTCAGGCACGTTCGTGAACCGGATCTCCGGTCAGGAGCGAAAGCGGTCAGAGGACATCGTCCTCGCTCGCGTGGGGCCTGGGTCTTTCAATGCCGCGGAAGACGTTGAGATTGCGGATCATGAAGCCGATCGACGAGATGATCAGAAAGACGAAGGAGAGGGGGATCACCGCCTTGATCAGCCAGCGGTGAGTCAGCCCTCCCGGGTCGCCGCTGATCTCGCCGACCTGCCAGGATTCGTGGACGAACCAGATCGAGCCGTTGATGACCAGGACACTCAGTGGGATCAGCAGCAGAAGGGTCCCGGCAATGTTGATAATCGCCTGGGTCCGCGGCGACAGCCGGTCATAGAGGATGTCGACGCGCACGTGACTGTCTTCCTTGAGGGCATAGGCGATGCCGAACATGAAGACGACGGAAAAAAGATGCCATTCCAGCTCCTGCAGGGCGATGGAGCCGGTTTTGAAGAAATACCGCATAATAGCGTCATAAAAGACGTTCATCAGCATCAGGAGCATGGCCACTGTGGCAATCCCGCCGACGACATCGGTGAAGCGGTCGATCCAGTATTCTATCCGTGTCAACATGTTGAATCACACTCCCTGGATGCGGGGCCGGTTCGGGCCGGCCCCCCGGGGAAATCAATGTGGAGGGGCAATTCCTCGGGGGGCTGTGATCCCGTCATATTAGCCATGCCCAACCTGCAAAGTAAAATTTTTTCCACCCGGGCTTCAGGACCCGGCGGAGGGTTTATAATGGTTTCTGCCGGTGCAGTACATTTTCCGCCGGCCCCGTTGGCATCCCGGAAAGGAGAGAGCATGCCCTACGCGATCCGTATCCATGAAACCGGAGGCCCCGAGGTGCTGCGCTGGGAGGAGGTGGCGGTTCCCGCTCCCGGCCGGGGCGAAGTTCACCTGCGCCACACCGCGGTCGGCCTGAACTTCATCGACGTCTACCACCGCACCGGGCTCTACCCCCTCGGCCCGCTCCCCGCCACTCTGGGGATGGAAGGGGCCGGCGTAGTGGTGGCGGTGGGCGAGGGGGTGCACGAGGTCCAGCCCGGCGACCGGGTCGCCTATGCCGGGGTGCCGCCGGGCGCCTACGCCGAAGAGCGGCTGATTCCCGCCCACCGCCTGGTCAAGCTTCCCGACTGGCTCGAGGAGCGGCAGGCGGCGGCGATGATGCTGCAGGGGATGACCGCCCAATATCTGCTGCGGCGCACCTTCCGCGTCGGCCCGGGGGACCCGGTGCTGATCCACGCCGCCGCCGGAGGGGTGGGCCTGATCGCCTGCCAGTGGGCCCGCTATCTCGGCGCGACGGTGATCGGCACCGTTGGTAGCCGCGACAAGGCCGAGCTGGCCAAGGCCCACGGCTGCCACCACCCGATCCTCTACCGCGAGGAGGACTTCGTCGCCCGCACCCGCGAGATCACCGGTGGCGAGGGGGTTGCGGTGGTCTACGATTCGGTCGGCCGCGACACCTTCCACAAGTCCCTCGACTGCCTGCGGCCGATGGGGATGCTGGTCAGCTTCGGCCAGGCCTCTGGGCCGGTCGAATCCTTTGATCCCGCACTGCTCGCCGCCAAGGGTTCGCTGTTCCTGACCCGGCCGTCGCTGATGGTCTACACCGCCCGGCGCGAGGACCTGCTGGCCAGCGCCAGCGAGCTCTTCGCGGTGGTGGAGAACGGGGCGGTGAAGATCGAGGTCAACCAGACCTACCCGCTGAGCGAAGCGGCTCGGGCCCATCGCGACCTGGAGGCGCGCAAGACCACCGGCTCGACGGTGCTGCTGCCCTGACTTTTCCCCAGGCGTAAGCGAAGGGGGGCAGCTTCTCCCTTTGACTTGATCATCCGACTAGGGTAAATTGCTAAAGTTTTATTTTGGATGAGTTTGCAGGAGGTGTGGGGATGGTCGCCAAATCCAAATTCAGGATTCGGAAACAGCACTGACCGCCGCTGCCTGCACCCGCAGGCCGGCGGTTTCTTTTTGGCCCCGGATGATGAATTTCACCAGTAAAAGGATTTTTATACCGTGAGTTGGAGAGATTACCAGCGGCGCCTGGAGGCTTCCAGGCGCCGGAAATCCAAGCTGAGGTCGCTGGTTTCGGTTATGTTGGGCCTGACGGCACTGGGAGGAGTGGTTTTCCTCCTCGGCGCCTTCTGGGGCACCGATAACGATGTCCGGGCGGTCAACGACTGTTCCCGGCCCGCCGCGGTCCAAAACGACCCGAAGGCCATCCTGAGCGGCTTGATCACACCCGAGATGCTCGTTGACGCGCCGAAAGAGCTGAAGGTGAAGAAGGGGGACGCCGATTGGACCCTCCAGCTTTCCTTGAACCCCGAACTGCAGAACTTCATCCAGGAAAAACTGGAGCGCTACAAGGTCGACTGGGCCGGGATCGCGGTGCTGGACCCGAAAACCGGTGAAGTCCTGGCGCTGGCCTACCATTCGGAAAAGAATCCGTTGATCGACGACCTGGCGCTGCGGGCCACCTTTCCCGCGGCCTCGGTCTTCAAGATCGTGACCTCCGCCGCGGCGCTGGAAGAGGGGGGGTATCATCCCGAATCCAAGGTCGCATTTTGCGGCAACATGTACGGCGTCAAGCGCCGCCAGCTTCTGAGAGATTCCGGCTCCAACCAGATGACGCTCCGCAAGGCGTTCGCGAAATCGGCCAATGCCGTTTTCGGCAAGATTGCGGCGCACGACCTTAACGGCCCGTTGCTGGACGACTATGCCAGTCGCTTCGGTTTCAACACGGATATTCCCTTCGAGGTGCCTTTGGACCAGAGTGTTGCGGATATCCCGAAGGGGGATGTCGTGGACGAGGCGCGCACCGCCGCCGGTTTCGGCAAGGTGACGTTGAGCCCGCTGCATGGCGCGCTCATGGCCGCTGCCGTGCTCAATGAGGGGCGGATGATGGAACCGTACCTGGTTGAGAAGGCGGTGGATGCCGCGGGAAAGGTTCAATTCGAGGGGAGACCCCGCGTTTGGCTGAACCCGATCAGCGCGGACACGGCGCAGGAGATGCGCAGGATGATGGCCACCACGGTGACTGAGGGGACGGCCCACCGCTCGTTCCGCCGCCTGAGTCGCGACCCGGTTCTGAGCCAGCTGCAGATGGGAGGGAAAACCGGTTCGCTCACCGGCACCAATCCCCCCGGGAAGACCGAATGGTTCGTCGGCTACGCCCGCAGCAACGACGCCCAGATTGCGGTCGGCATCGTGGTCGTCAACGACAAGTATTGGCGGGTGAAACCGGCCGAACTGGCCAAGGAGATTTTCGAGCACGGCTTCGGACCCACACCGATCCTCGAGGCCAGCGCGGACAAGGCGCAGCCGCGCCGGATGTAAACAGTCGGAAAATTCGACCATCAGCCATTTTTTTCAAGCCACTGCAGCTGGGGGGTGAACCCCGACATCGGGTCGGTCACCGTCATGCTGTAAGCCACGTTCGCGCCGAAGCGGTGGTAGACCAGGACCGGCAGTCCGGCCCGATCTTCCGCCCGGGCGGTCGGGGCTGAGAGGCACAGGGCAAACAAAAAGATGCCGGCCAACATACCAACCACCCGAATCATTCCTTTGGTCGTTTTCCACTCCCTCACAGCCAGTCGGTCAGCATCACCCCGATCCCGAAGCGGTTGCTGGCATGGTTGTAATCGGCCAGGCTCTCCCCGTAGCCGTTGAAATACTGGACATACCCCTTGAACTTCTTGCCCAGGGGAAAACTCCAGTCCAGCTGCACCGCCCCCCGGTTCTCCGCTTGCAGGTTGTTGCGCAGCATCAGGGAGAAGCTGTTCTCCCCAAACTTGCGCAGGACGAACAGCTCCCCGTACCCGAGGTAATCCTCGATATCCGGGTTGTCGTCATTCTTGGTCTTCTCCGGAATGCGGTACCAGGGGCGGAGGTTCACATAGGTGCCGCCGACGCTGAACACCAGGTTGGCCACCACCCGGTTCCAGCTGCGGGAGAGGGGTTCCGACCGGCCGTTGGACTGGTGATCGAGCCCCAGCGTCACCGCCTGGCTGGTGATGCCCAGGAATTGGTAGCCGGTGCGGTAGGCCAGAAAGATTTCCGGCTCGAAATTGAGTTCCCGGAAGGGGGAGGAGGAGTCGCTATTGTAGGCCTGCCAGAAGGCCAGCTGGGTGTAGGCGACATACAGGGTGCCGTTGTTGCCGATGATATGATCCCAGACCGGGGTCTTGAGGCTGATCTGGAACTTGACCTCCAGGTTATCCACGTTCTCGGAACCGCCCGGCGCGTTGGCGTACACTTTCCGATTGGGCGAGGTGTTGTAGGTGACGGGAAGGAGGTAGTTGGTCCGGTGCGGGAGGATGGAAAACCGCGACGCCTCGACCCGCTCCTCCTGCTGGATCCGCTCGTTGAGGGCCGAATCGTCCGGTTGGGCCGGTTGGGAGGAAGCGGCGGGGGCAGTCGAGTCGGGAATGGGCGGATTCTCCCCAGCAGCGATGCCCTGGGTTGTCCACACCGACAGAAAAAGGAGGATAAAAAGCAGGCAGCACGTGGGACGGATCATGGGATTGCTTTCATTTCAATCATTCGGTTAGTAAGCTGCGGCCTCTTTAAGATTGACCAGAAGGATGCCCGGCAACAAATCAACAACCTTCGCTAAGACACCCTGATTTGCCCTTGCCAAGCTCCCCCTTCCATCCGAATTTGTTGTGGCTTCAATTCTGGCCCTAAAAATCGACCTATACGCCGATTTTTAGTAGGAATTAGGCCATTTTGTCTTGTAATTCCAGGCAGTTGATTTGGTCCGACCCCAGATCTCCCCGGACAGATCGATCTTCTTGGCCCATCGAATGTTTTTCGGCCCTGAAAATCGAGTTATTTTCCAGTCTCTGAGGTTTTTCTACAGTCTCAACGTTCGTGTTGTGGGCGATTTTATCTTTTTCATGGGTGATAAATTCAACAAACTTACAAGTCAAGTCGTTATAGGCAATTGCAGTTTCAAACCCATTTCCCTGCCGCCAAGTGCCATCATTAAGTTTGACCCACTCGATAACATTGCTGAAAAGACCCTGGCTTTCCATCTCATGTACTGATGACATTACCAGATAAGGCTCATACTTAGAGCTTAGGCTTTGAGCAATCTTTCCTGAATCAATCTGGGGCGATGGCCCGATAGAATGTGGATCTGATGATGGTCGTTTTACTTGATCTTTAAATAGTGTATGCATATCAGCAAGGACCATTAAGGAAGCCAGAGAAAGGTTTCTCAAAATTTATTATTTTCAAATTTTCTAAATTTGTGATTTGTTTGTTTTGAACGCCATTTATCAAGGCATTGACAAAGAGCTCTCGTTTCTCTGCAATTTGTGAATCAAGAGCAGAATCAAAGGCTTTGTGAATAAAAACCTTCCCGTCATCGGTCAAAAGCCATTCATTGGAGAATAAATCTTCGATATCATCGTCCTTTTCGACTAAAAGATCAATTATCTCCTTTAGGCCTCTTTCAAATTTGCTTTTATTGTAGGCGTCAATTCCAGCAAGAGCCTCACCAATAGCAGGCGCCCTAGATATGAAATATTTGAAAGCACCTGTTGCTCCTGACAATAAATCAATCATGAGTTTGTGCTTGACGGGACCTTTTCCATTTTTAATTTCTTGCCTCATAACGAGTCTGTAGAAAAATCCTTCTGACGGGTCGGCCTTCTTCCCATCTTCGAGTTTTTCAGAGTTCAGTTTTCTTCGGGGCAATTCCTTCGGATATCCTTTCCCCAACCACATCTCAACCCGGCAGAATGCTTTTGTGCGGGATTTTCTCGCCTATTCTGCCCCCTTGTTACCTAAACAGCCATTCCATACCGGTGGATCTTGGTCAGGTTGTGTACCAAGGTCATCAACTTCCATTGGCCATCGACCTTGGTCTTTCCGCGAAGGCTGAAGCGATCCAGACCGATGTTTTCCCTCAAGTGCCCGAAGACCGGTTCGATGATTCCCAACCGCTGGCTGTAGATGTGGCGTCCCAGCACCGAGTCGATCTTCTGCTTCATCCGGGCCAACGGGCCATCGGCCAGTTTGGGCAAGACCGCCAGCGGGATGTTGACCTGCCGGGCGCCCTTTTGCCTGGTCGAGCGCAGACACTGGGAGCGTAGTTGACAACTGTCGCAATCGGCCTGGTGAGCCTGGAACTGCATGAACAGCCGGTTGGCAATCTTGGCTTCGGCGCACTTGAGCCACAGGTGCTTGCCGGCCGGGCAGGTGCAGGTCTTGTGAACGATATCCGCCTGGAAATCGGCGGTGGTGTAGCGGGTGTTGGTGCGGGGCTTGGCCACGGGCGCGGGCTTGTGTCGACCGGCGTCGGCAAAGCGGGGGTCCCGAGAGCGAAAGCCGTTGTCGGCGATGTAGCCGTCGATCTGATTCTTCTCTAAATGCTCCAGGGTCTCGGTACAGTGGTAGCCGCTGTCGGCCAGGATCTGGGCCTTTTGTAAAACCGTCTCGTCGCCGAGGTTGGTCTTGATCCCTTCGAGCATCGGCTCCAGCAGGCCGTGCTCCTGGCCGGTGCCAAAGGCCTCGGCATGGACCACCACCTGATGCTTGGCATCGACCGCCGCTACCCCGGTGTAGCCCTGGACGACCCCGTGCCCGGTCTTCATCTTGGCACTGTCGGGATCGGTGATGTTGCCCTTCACTTCCCTCCCGGTGCGCCCGGTCCTGGTCTTTCCCTGGGCCAGAAACTCCTTGATCTTGCGGCTGGCCGCCTGGAGTTTTTCCGCCTGCTGCTGCTCGCGCTGCCGGAGTGTGGCGTCGGGCACTCCCCGCTGGTCCTCGTCCCGATGCTTGTTCAGCAGAAACCGCACCGCCCGGTCGATCTTGGCCGATTTCTTCTCCAAATCGGCCCGGGTGCCGCTCCATTCCTTGGAGGCGTTCGACGGCATCTTGCAGCCATCGACGGCAAACAACTCCTTGCCGATCAGTCCCATCTGACCACAGATCAGCAGGACTTGCCGAAACAGACCGGCTATCTGGTCGGCAGAGCCGGAGATAAATTCGGCGATGGTGGTGAAGTGCGGTCGACTGTCAGCCGAGATCGCC
The DNA here is from genome assembly GCA_963806685.1 of uncultured delta proteobacterium. Lineage (GTDB taxonomy): Bacteria > Desulfobacterota > Desulfuromonadia > Desulfuromonadales > DDH964 > DDH964. Next base: position 44,652 of record CAWDZB010000002.1, on the reverse strand, counting down.
ATGAACAGGACGTTCTCCCGGCAGAGCGCTTCAATCCTGCGGCTGCTGGTCACCCCCCGCGAATAGGCCAGCAGGACGATCTTCAGCAGGATCGCCGGATCGTACGCGGGACGGCCGTTCTCATCGTTCTTGTACTTGGAATCGAATAGACGCAGGTCGAGTTCGTTGTCGACCAGGTGGTGAAGGGTGTGCTCGAAGGTGCCGGGAAGAATCTGGTCTTCAAAAGCCACCGGCAGAAGCACCGTCTGCTTGTAGTCGTAATCGATAAAGCGGGGCATGCTCCCTCCTGGAGTTCATTCCAAAAACTGCCCGCATTCTAGCAAATTTCAGGGTTTTTCTACAGCCTCAACGGTGATGATAAGCGGCGGCGCCGCGACCTTCGAACACCACCGAACTTTTTCAAAATTTTGCAGCCTGAGTATTCCGTCCGCTTGATTACATTGATACTAGTGCAGGCCCCCTCCATAGATACCGGACCATCCGGTATCCTTTGAGAACACAGAAACCCTCTCAAAGAAAGGAGCCTGCACCATGAAATTCTACACGAAACAGCACCGGTTCTACTGCGGCGTCGATCTGCACGCCGACGCCATGTACGTCTGCATCCTTGATGCGGCGGGGGAAATGGTTGTTCACCAGAACATCCCGACCCGTCCGAAGAACTTCCTGCGACTGATCAAGGTCTACCGAGACGGCCTGGTGGTCGGCTGCGAGTGCATGTTCACCTGGTACTGGCTGGCCGACCTCTGCGCCGAGCAGGAGATCGATTTCGTCCTCGGCCATGCCCTCTACATGAAGGCAATCCACGGCGGCAAGGCCAAGAACGATCGTATCGACTCCCACAAGATCGCCATGCTGCTGCGTGGCGGCAATTTCCCTCTTGCCTATACCTACCCCAAACCGATGCGGGCGACCCGGGATCTGCTGCGCCGCCGCAACCATCTGGCCAGAAAAAGGGGCGAGCTCTTCTCCCACATCCAGAACACCGCCACCCAGTACAATCTGGCCGAGCCGCTGGGGTGTATTGCCAAGCCGAGTATGCGCGGCGATCTGCTCAAAAAGTTTCCTGATCCGGTGGTGCGGCGGATGGTCGAGGTTGACCTGCTCACCATTGAGCATTACGAGCAACTGCTCGACAAACTGGAACGGGAGTTGGAGCGCATCGCCACTGGTCACGACCCGATCAACCTGGCGCTGCTGAAATCAATTCCCGGAGTCGGCAAGATCCTCGGCATGGTGATGCTCTACGAAATCGAGAACATTGCCCGCTTCCCCCGTGAGCAGGATTTTGCCTCCTACTGCCGACTGGTCAAGCCGGCCAAGGAGTCGAACGGCAAGCACTACGGCCATTCGGGCAAGAAGATCGGCAACGCCCATTTGCGCTGGGCTTTCGGAGAGGCGGTGATTTTGATGCTCAAGGGGAACAAGCCGGCCCAGCAGGTGCTGCAGAAACTGGCCAGCAAGCACGGTAAGGGCAAGGCCCTGGCAATTTTGGCCCATCGCCTCGGTCGCGCCGTATATTACATGCTCAAGAATCAGGTGCCCTTCGACCAGGATCAATTCTTGCGCAAGGCCGCCTGAGGCGGAGGGGGCGGATCAGCTCGACCATCTAACTGGAGGCAACCACAACGGTGAAATAAGCTTGGCGGCCGCAAACAAGCGCAGACTTCTGGGCCCAAAACCCGACTCGGGCCGCATCATCCGCCAGCCACTGCCAACCGGTTTGTTTTGATTGGCGGTCCGCCCCGCTCCCACATTTTGCGCGAGGGTCCAAGGGGCCAGCGCCGGATTCTGCCCCTTCCCCGATCCCGCACCTAACTGCGGCCATCGGCAGCACAGATGGACTTCGATCTTTTGACTGGGACGGCAAAAGGGCACGGGCGTGATTCCAGGCGGCGGGGAGGACTCGAACGAGCCCCCGCGATAAGAGCCTCGATAAGTGTTTGGAGCAGAATTCGTCTGCAGCCAGCAGAGAATCCCAAGCCGGAAACCGGATGGCCCAAGGTGATCAGTCGCTTGTCAATGAACGGGAGGGAAACCTTTAGCGTTTGCGGACTATTTTACTCTTGACGGCCGGGGGCCTGATAAGTGTTAGAAGTCTTCTATTGTGGTTTTCATTTTACAAATCGGGCACTTTACCACTTTCGTTTCTTTTCTCATTTTTGCTTTCTTGCAGTGCGGGCACAGGATGTATTCAAGGTCGTAACCAGGGTCAACTTCACGTTTGGGGTCAATGGGGCCAAAGACTACTTTGGCGTGTTTCCCAAAACCGAATAGCATGGTAATAAAACCGGCCACACAAGCTAGATTGCCTATAATTTTAAGTGCTGAATAAGTTGGCCCTTTTCCAAAGTCACACGCCAAGTACCCAAGAATTATTCCCCCGAAAAAGATCGCCAAACCTCTTGCCTGTAACCTCGAACCTACCCAGCGGGGGTCCCATTTGGGTGTTTTTCTGATAATGAAAAACGCAATTGCTAATAAAGCGATGAAGTATAAATAAATCATTTCTGACTTCTAACGGTAGAGTTATAATTTCGCCTTTTTTACTCAGGGATTTCTGGAAGTTTGTTCAATGCAGTAACAAACCTGTTTTTATCAAATTCTTCCCCTTTTTTCAGAACTTCAAAAACTTCAGCAGCAACGACACTACCGATAAGTTCTTTTGCTTTTTTTTCGGAAATTCCTTCGGAGACGAGACGATTCAAAGTTTGTTTTGTTTCAGGAGGATCATTTAGATCAATTTGATTTTCTACAACTTGCAAAATTGCTGATTTCAGTCGTTTATTATGCTTCATGATCAATCCTTGAAATTATAACGGTTTGAGATAAGCGGCGACGACGAACTGTTCGCGCCATCACCGCAATTTGCTTTTGTTTTTCGTGAACCACACCTGTATTTTTCGTCCGCTTGATCTACTGGTTAGCTTTCTTTTTGTCCTGAATTTCTTTTCTCATTTCATTGTTTCTTTTAACTAAGAACCTTCTGAAATAAACTAGCCATGGACATGCTGGCCCAAACAGGGCAATGGCAAACCAAATTGCAGCAATAATGCTTGAGATTGGCCCCATTTTTCCGGGAATAAACGACCCAGTCAATATTGCCCAAAACGGTACGGTAAAAAATGATAGGCCTAGACTCAAAGTGGCAAATGAGTACGCCTTTTTAATGCCTTTATCTGTCTTTGTTTCTTTTCGATAAGGAAATGCTGCGCCGACAAAGAATGCACACGAAACTATAGATAGCAAAACTGCAAAAAACAGCGCACCGAACATTTGATTATTATTGAGTTTCTCTCCGTACAGTTGAGAGTACCCATAACCAACAAATGCTAAGAATATCAATATGTTTAATATTGCTTTTCTTTTATTCATTCTTGAAAGCTAACAGGGATTAGACAGTTGCTGTCATATCCGATATAAAAGCAACTGTGATATTAAGTTTAAATAGCAGAGATTTTAGGTAGTTAGAAAAAACCCCTAAGCACAGCAGCGAAACAAAAAGCCCGCCCGGCCTGGTTAGCCGAGCGGGCTGCTTTGTTATCCCTTATCCTTTTCCACAGCGCCCCTCCGAAATGCCCAATGAAAAACAGACCTTCTTTTGATACCGGCATCCGAGCCGGTTGTCAATTATTTTAACCCTTGGCGGGGGAGGGCAGGTCAGTCCTCCAACTCCGGGACAACGACCTGCTGCTTCTGCAGCCGCTTGTAGTAGAAGTTCTGGCCGTAGAGGACCGCCGCCGGGTTGTGGCCGGTGACCCGGTCCTTGACCACCAGGGTGGTGACCGGGGCGTCGGAGTGCTTGGCGAAGAGCATGTCGTGGCCGACGCAGAGGCCGACGATGACGTTCATGTCGGTCCCCGCCTGGTTGAGGAGCCGGGCCTGGGCGATGGGGTTGCAGGCCGGCTCGAAGGTGCCGGGGCGGACCTTGTGCTCCTCGGCGATGCCCAACTCCAGCTTGTCGATGCTGCCGGCCTTGCAGCAGACAGAGAGCGGTTCGAACCCCTGGGCGCGCAGGATCTCGCTGAGGCGGTTGCTCTCGTCCAGCAGGCCGATGCAGGTGCCGATGCCGATCTTCTTCCAGCCCATCAGCTTGGCCAGGGCGATGGTGTCCTCGACCCGGGTCCAGCGGGCGTTGACCGCGTCGGAGCCGGGGACCGGCTGGTAGCAGAGCCCCTCGACGATCGCCGCCACCCGCGCCAGCTTGGCATCCTCGCCCTGGCCGCTGTAGCGGGTGAAGGCATCCTCGATGATCTCCTTTTCCCGCTCGGAGGGGCAGTAGCCCGGGGCGGCGCCGCGGTTCTTCGGATCGCTCCAGCAGTTGGTGCTGCCCTGTTTCCGGAAAACGGCACCGCACTTGGCGCAGCTCAAGGGGGTTTCTTCGCCAGCCTGGGTCATGGGATCTCCTCCGTTATATTCGGATGTTTATATGGTTCGTTCATTTTGCGGGGAATGGGAATCGACTGCAAGGGGAAATTGCCCGCGGGCCCGTCGACTCTGATAGAATACTAACCTTACCTTCACCCTTTTCCCCGTCTCAACGAAGGTCGCCGATGAACATCGCCCTAGTCTTTCCGCCCTTTTACCACCCGTCCATGTACAACCTGCCGCCGCTCGGCCTGCTCAACCTGGCGACGCTGCTGCGCCGCGCCGGCCATGCGCCGGTGATCCTCGACCAGGTCCTGGGCCTTCGCGACGGCAGCCTTCCCTTCGGCGCCGGCGTCTACGACGCCTGCGCCGCGCAGGTTGCCGCGACCCGCCCCGATATCGTCGCCTTCAGCGCCCAGTGCACCACCTACCCGCCGACCCTCAATATCGCCCGCAGGGTGCGCCGCCTCTGCCCGCAGGCGCGGATCGTCGTCGGCGGCCACAACGCTTCCTTCGTCGCCGCCGAGACCCTGGAGCGCTTCCCCTTCATCGACGCGGTGGTGCGAGGGGAGGGGGAGGTGACCTTCCCCGAGCTGGCCGGCACCTGGGCCGCAGGGGACGAACCGGCATCGGTGGCCGGGGTCACTTGGCGCGGGGCCGGGGGGATCGTCGCCAACCCGGAGCGGGAGCTGATCGCCGATCTCGATGTCCTGCCGCTGCCCGACTACAGCCTGGGACCGCCCCTGGCCACCTACCAGGCCGCCTGCGAATTGCCGCGCTCCATTGCCATCCTCGAGGTCGGCCGCGGCTGTCCCCACTCCTGCGTCTACTGCTCCGAGTCGGTCCTCTGGCGCCGCCGCTGCCGGACCTTCAACGTCGAGCGGGTGGTGGAGGAGATGCGCCGCCTGCAAGTGGACCAGGGGGCCGAGTGCTTCCTGCTCGCCTACGACCAGTTCACCGCCGACCGGCGCTTCGTCGAGACCTTCTGCCGCCAAGTCATCGCCGCCGGCCTGCATCGCCTTGCCTGGTACTGCATCTCGCGCCTTGACACCGTCGACGCCGACCTGCTCGGGCTGATGCGCGAGGCCGGCTGCGAGTCGATGTGCTACGGCATCGACTCCGGCTCGGAGCGCACCCTGGCCTTCATCCGCAAGAAAATCGACCCGCAGATCCTCGGCACCCGGGTCGAGGAGACCACCGCCCGGGGGATGGTGCCGACCCTCTCCTTCGTGGTCGGCTTTCCGGAGGAGGAGCGCGGCGACATCGACGCCACCCTGGCCCTGGCGCTGACCACCGGGCTGCGCGGCAACAGCAACCCCTTGATGCAGATTCCCACCGTGCTGCCGGGGACCGAACTTCACCATCGCTACGGGGCAACGCTGGTGCGCGCCGTCGACTCCTACTTCGCCCTCGGCCTGGAGTTCGAAGCCGGCAAGCGCCTGGCTGAGGACGAGGCGCTGATCGGCTCCGATACGCAGCTCTTCAGCAGCTTCTACAACCTTCCCTGCCGCGGGATGGAGCTGCCGGAGTTGGCGCGGCTGGCAAACTTCTTCCCGCTGCTGGTCAACCTCTACCCCAAATCGTTGCTGGCGCTGGCGACCGCCCTCGACACCTCGATCAGCGAGCTCTTCGCCGCCTTGCTCGCCTTCGTCGCCGCCCGGGAAGGGCTCGAGGAGCCGGGGCTCACGCCACCCGCATGCTACGCGCACTTTCCGGCCTTCGCCGCCGAGAAGCAGCCGGAGATCGCCGCCGGTTGGGCCCACCTGCCGGAGATCGTCGCCTACGAGAGCAGCGCCATCGAAGTCGCCGCCCACGCCCCGCCGGCGGCGGTGGCCAACATCGATCTCTCGGGCGTAAAGAACTGGCGGCCGCACCGCCGCCAGAACGTGCTGGTGCGCAGCTTCGCCTACGATCTGCCGGAGATCATCGAGGACCTCAAGGCCGGGCAACTGCTTGCCTCCTACCCGGAAGCGCCGACCTGGCTGGTCTTCCGGCAGGAGGGGGGCGAACTGGAGGTGACCGCGGTCAACCGCTTCGGCAGCGACTTCCTTGCACTTTGCGACGGCTCGGCTAGACTTGATGAAATTGCCGACCGAATGTATCCCCAATACGGCCAGGATATGAATCAGGAGGCCTTCCGCAACACCTGTCGGGAGGCCGCCGCCAGTCTCAACGCACTTCACCTGCTCGGTGCAGGATCCACAGAATCTGAAGAAAGGAGGTGATTCCATGCTGGATATCAAACAAGTCGAGAAGAAAGCCTCGTCCGCCGCTAGCTGCCATGCCCCCTCCTGTCACGCTCCCGGGTGCCATGCGCCGGCCTGCCATGCGCCCGGTTGCCACGCCCCGTCCTGTCACGGACCGGCGTAAACTTTCCTGAGCTCAGTAGCAGTATCATTTCACGGGCGGGGCGCATCAGCGTACCCGCCTGATTTTTGCCCAAGAAGGCCGATGGCGGGTCGCGCAACGCCAAGGTTTTGAAGCTTGAAAACCGGCGGGACTCGCCCCGCCAGGCGAGTTACTTTTCTGGCTCGGTCCAGAAAAGTAACCAAAAGAGCCCGGGCTGCCGCCGGCATGGGGATGCGAGGGGCTCAGCTCCCGATCAGCCGTTGCTGTAGGTGAGGGGCGGGGTGTCTTCGTCGGCTCCATCTGCGTAGGATCGTGGTCGTTCCGGCATTCTATGAAGCGGGGCGAACTCCGGCGCTGCCAAAAAGATGAAACCCCTATGGGGAAGCGGCGCTCCTGATGGGAAAGCACTTCCTGCCATTTCCAACCCTGGGAACCCTACCGATGCGCCAGGACATTCTCGACATCCTGATCTGCCCCGCCTGTCTCCCCGTTGAGCGTCCCCTGCGCCTCACCGGCGCCCGCCGGGCCGGCAACGAAATTCTCGCCGGCAGCCTCGACTGCCGCGCCTGCGGTCGCTCCTACCCCATCGAGGACGGCCTGGGGCTGCTGCTGCCGGAGAAGGAAGCAGCAGTGGCGTCCGACAAGTACCTGCAGCCGGCGACGGTTTCGGCTTATCTCTGGAGTCACTTCGCCGACCTGGCCGGCGACCCCGACGCCTCGATGGCTTACCGTAAGTGGGCCGCGCTGGTGCCGGAGGGAGGGCGGCTGGCCCTCGACCTGGGCTGCGCCGTCGGCCGGTTGAGCTTCGAGCTCGCCGCCCGCGGCGGCTTGGTAATCGGTCTCGACCGCTCGCGGCCGCTGGTGGAGAAGGCCCGCAAGCTGGCGAGAGACGGGGTTCTCGACTACCCGCTGATTTTGGAGGGGCGGTTGAGCGAGCCGCGGCGCATCGAGCTGCCGGCCGCCTGGCGGGCGCATCCCCCCGAGTTTCTGGTCGCCGACGCCCTGGCGCTACCATTCCCGGCCGGCGTCGCCGACCGGCTCTGTTCCCTCAATCTTCTCGACAAGGTACCCAAACCGTGCCGGCACCTGGCCGAGTGCGATCGGGTGGCCGCCCGGGAGGGGGCGTGCCTGCTGGTTTCCGATCCCTTCTCCTGGTCGACCGAGTGCGCCGCCGAGGCCGACTGGCTCGGCGGCACCGATGGCGGACCCTACGCCGGTTACGGCCGCGACAACCTGCGCCGGATCCTGGAGAGGGAAGGGGAGCCGCCCTGGCGGATCACCACAGAGGGGGAGGTGGCGTGGACGATCCGCAACCACCGCAACCACTTCGAGCTGATCCGCAGCCAGTACCTGCGGGCGGAGCGCTGAGCATGGACCGTCCCCTGATCCTCTGCGATGGCCACGTCGACCTGGTCTATGCCCTGCAGCAGGCCGGTCATCCCGGCGGCTTCGATGCCTGGACGCAGGGGCCGGTCACCCCGGCGAGCCTGCGCGGCGGTGGCGTGGAACTACTGGTCAATGCCCTCTATTGTGCCGACGACCATAACGGTGCCGCCACCGCCTGGCCCCACCTGGCGTCGCTGATGACGTTTACTGAGACCCGCCTGAGCGGCTTGCACCGGGTTCGCTGCGGCGCCGGGCTGGCGGCGTTGGGGGAGGGGGAGGGGGAGACGGCGACGGTCTTCCTGGTGGAGAACGGCGACGGGTTGCTGGAGGCCGACCTCGATGCCCTGCAGGAATGGGGAATCCGGGTGGTCGGCCTGACCCACGCTGGGCGCAATCGCCTGGCCGACGGCAACGGCGTAACGAATCCGGGCGGACTAACCGCAGCGGGACGAGCGCTCCTGGCGGAACTGGGTCCACGGGGCTGGGCGGTCGATCTGGCGCATCTCGCCGAACCGGGCTTCTGGCAGGTGCTGGAGTCCTTTCCGGGGCCGCTCATCACCTCGCACACCGGCCTGCGTCCCTTCTGCGACCGGTCGCGCAACCTGAGCCCGGAACAGGTCGCTGCCCTGGCGGCGCGCGGCGGCCTCATCGGCCTGAGCCTCGCCCCGGAAATGCTCACCGGCACCGCCCAGGCTTCCCTCGACGACGTGGTGCGCCAGCTGGAGTGGCTGGCGCAGCGCTGCGGACCGCAGGCGCTGGCAATCGGTTCCGATTACGGCGGCTTTGACGGGGTCTGCACGGGCCTTGAGGATTACCGCGGCTGGGGGAAATTGGCGGCGGAACTGGAGCGGCTTGGCTGGCAGCAGGAGGCGATTGCCGGGGTGCTGGGAGAGAACTGGCTGCGCTTCTACCGGGAACTACTGCTTCCCTGACGACATCAGTGGGGAAAATCTCTTGGCCACAGAGACACAGAGACGCAAAGGAGGTTTTTTGACCAGGGGCGAGGGGAAAAGCCTGTCAGATTAGCCTCTTCCCCTTGATTTTCTCAGGGTCTCCGTGTCTCAGTGGCAAAAACAGCTTTTTCTAGTTGCGGACGATCACATCGAGAGCGGCGAAGAAGCGCTCGATGTCGCTCTCGTCGTTGTAGAAATGCGGCGCGAGGCGGATCTTGCCGTCGCGCAGCGCCACCGTCACCTGCCGCCCTGCCAGCCCCTGGAAGACCGTCTTCGGTTCTCCCGGCGGCACGAAGCAGAGGATGCCGGAGCGCTCTTCCGCCTTCAGTGAAGAGGTGACTTCCAGTCCGCGCTGCCTCAGCCCCGCCGCCAGGAGGTCGAGCAGGGCGAAAATCCGCTCCTGCACCGATTCGATCCCCACCTCCAGCAGCAGTTCGATGGCCCGTCCCAGGCCGAAGATCCCGCCGTAGTCGGGCGTCCCGGGCTCGAAGCGGGCGGCGTCCCCGCCCAGGGTAAAGTGCAGCCGAAAGTCCTCCGGTTCGACCACGCTCTTCCAGCCGACCAGGGGCGGTGTGAGCTGCACCGGCAGATCGGTGGCGACGTAAAGCAGGCCGCTCCCCAACGGCCCGCACAGCCACTTGTGGCCGCCGGCGGCAAGCAGCTGGATGCCGGCAGCCCGGACATCGAGGGGGAGCACGCCGAGGCTCTGGATGGCATCGACGGCGAGGACCACCTCCTGTTTGCGGCACAGGCCGCCGATGGCCGGCAGGTCGGCGGCGAAGCCGCTGGCGTAGTCGACGGAGCTGAGCGCCAGAAGCCGGATGTCGGGGCGCAGGGCGGCGGCGACCATCTCAGGCGTCAGCCGTCCCTGCTGGCGCTCGATGAAGCGCACCTTGACGCCGCGTCGCTGCAGGTGCAGCCAGGGGTAGACGTTGGCCGGAAAGTCGGGGACCGGAACCAGTACCGCGTCCCCCTCCCGCCAGGGGAAGGACTCGGCGATCAGTGCCAGGCCGGTGGAGGTGTTGCCGGTGAAGGCGATCTCTTCGGTGGCGGCGCCGAGCAGGGTGGCGGCGCTGCGGCGTGCCGCGGCCAGCCGGCGCTGCCAGCGCGGGTAGCCGGCGCCCGCCTGCTCGGCGCATTCGTGGTAGAAATCCGCCAGCGTTTCGGCGACCGGCAGGGCGAGGGGGGCGATGCCGGCGTGGTTGAAGAAGGCCTGGTGGCGGACGATGGGGAAGAGGTCGCGGTAACCGGCGATATCCATTGGGGTCCTTTGCCTTTTGGGGGGTGCTGCAGGAAACGATAACAGCTGCCGGCGTAGGCACAAGGGGAACCATCGCCGGCGGCGATTGCGGCCGCGCCGGACTGGAGTAGACTGGGGGGAACGAACAGCAGAGGAGGGCAACGATGGATCTTGGACTGCAAGGAAAGGTGGCCCTGGTGACAGGGTCGAGCAAGGGGATCGGCCTGGCAGTGGCTACGCGGCTCGCTGCCGAGGGATGCAAGGTGACCCTCACCGCCCGCAACCCGCAGGAGCTGGCCGCCGCCCGCCAAGGGATCGAAGCCGAAGGGGGAACGGTCCACGCGGTCCCCGGCGACGCCTGCAACCCGGTCGATATCGAGCGGGTGGTCGCAGAAACCGAGGCGCGCTTCGGCGCCCTGCACATCCTGATCAACAACGTCGGCGGCATCGGCCGCTTCGCGACCTTCGACGAACTGGAGGACCGGGAGTGGAGTGCGCTTTTCGAACTCAATCTGCTCAGCGCCGTACGCTTCACCCGCGCCGCCCTGCCACACCTGCGTCGCAGCCGCTGGGGGCGGATCATCAACATCGCCTCCGAATCGGGGAGTCAGCCCGACGCCGAGATGCCCCACTACAGCGTCACCAAGGGGGCGCTGCTGACCCTGACCAAGAGCCTCTCCAAGGCCCTGGCCGGGTACGGCATCCTGGTCAACGCCGTCTCCCCGGCCTTCATCTGGACCCCGCTGGTCCAGGGAATGATGGTGGCAGCTGCCCGAAAACAGGGGGGGACGGTGGAGGAGGCGACCGCCGCCTTCCTCGCCGGCCATCGCCCGCACATCGAGCTGCGCCGGCCCGGCAGGGAGGATGAGGTGGCGGCGGTGGTTGCCTTCCTCGCTTCGACCGCCGCATCCTTCGTCAACGGCGCCAACTGGCGGGTCGACGGCGGTTCGGTGGCCAGCATCTGAGCCATGGGGCGGGGCAAACGGCGCATCGGCACCTCCGGCTACGGCTATCCCCACTGGCGCGGGATCTATTGTCCGCCCGGGCTGGCCCGGAAGAACCGGTTCGGCCACTACCTCCGCGACTTCGACACCGTGGAAATCAACAACACCTTCCACCGCCTCCACGTCACCGGGCCTTTCCAGGTTTCCGCGTTTGGGGCATACTGCGCTGGAACCCTGCCCCCGGAGTCGCCATGCTCACCTATCTCAAGCTACTTGCTACCATGGCCCTCTGGGGCGGCACCTTCGTCGCCGGCAGGATGCTCGCCGGGGTGGTCCCCCCGTTTGCCGCCGCCTTCCTGCGCTTTGCCATCGCCGGTCTGTTGCTGCTGGCCTTGCTCTACCACTACGAGCGGCGTCTGCCGCCCCTCTCCCGCCGCCAGCTGGGGGCGGTGGTGCTTCTCGGCCTGACCGGCGTCTTCGGTTACAACGTTGCCTTCTTCACCGGTCTGCAAAGCGTGGCCGCAGGGCGGGCGGCACTGATCATTGCCCTCAACCCGGTTGGTATCACTCTTCTCTCGGCCCTCTTCGGCGGCGAGCCGCTGCGGCCGCTGCGCAGCCTCGGGGTGGTGATTTCCCTTTGTGGGGCTGTACTGGTAATCAGCAACGGCCGGCTCGCCGCCCTGGTCTCCGGCGGAATCGGTCGCGGTGAACTGGCGCTTCTGGGGTGCGTGCTGTGCTGGGCGCTCTACTCGGTCATCGGCCGGCGGGCGATGTACAGCCTCGAGCCGCTTACCGCCGTCACCTACTCGGCGCTGGCCGGGGCCCTGCTGCTCGCCCCGGCGGCCCTGGCCGGCGGGGTGTTGAGCCGGGCGCCCGGCTACCCGCCGGCGGCCTGGGGGAGCCTGGTCTACCTCGCGGTGGGGGGGACGGTGATTGGCTTTCTCTGGTACTACCAGGCGATCCGGGCGATCGGGGCGGTGCGGGCCGGGGTCTTCATCAACTTCGTGCCGGTCTGCGGTCTCCTGCTCGGCTATCTGCTGCTCGACGAGCCGCTTACGCCAAGCCTGCTGCAGGGCGGGGCGCTGGTCATCGCCGGCGCCTGGCTGACCAACCGCGGCGGCCGGCCCCCGGCGCTGGCGGCGGTGGTCGTGGGAAAGGAGGGCGGCAGTGCGGCGTGAGAGCTACCGGCACCTGGTCCTGCGCTACGAAAAAGAACGCCGGCGCAACCTGCTGGCCCTGCCGGGGCCCCACCCCCTGGTGATCGTCCTCGACCGGCTCAAGGCGAGCTACAACGTCGCCAAGATTTTCCGCAGCGCCCAGGCCTTCGGCGTCCGGGCGGTTCACCTGGTCGGCATCGGCCCTTTCGACCCGGCGCCGGCCAAGGGCGCCTTCCGCAAGGTCCCGGCCCGCTTTCACGACGACCTGGAAAGCTGCCTGGGGGAGCTGCTGGCCGACGGCTACACCCTTTTCGCCCTCGCGCCCGGCGCCGGCGAGACGCTGCCCGAGGCCGAACTGCCCCAGCGCAGCGCCTTCATCTTCGGCCATGAGGAGTTCGGCATTCGCGTCGATCCCCAGGCGTTCCCCACCCTGCGCACTTTGAGCATCCCCCAATGCGGCGAACTGCAGAGCCTCAACGTCAGTGTGGCCGCCTCCGTCGTCATGTACGAATACCTGCGCCGCGTCAGCGGTCGCTGACGGATACTCCTCTGGCTCCAAAGAAAAGAGCCGACCCCGCAGGCTGGTGCGGATCGTTTTTCGGGCCCGATCCCCGAACCCGCTCAGCCGCGGAAGATGAAGAAGACCGCGCCGAGCAGGCAGAGGCCGGCCCAGAGGTAGTCGAGCTTGAGGGGTTGGTGCATGTAGAAGAGGGCGAAGGGGACGAAGATTGAGAGAGTGACGACCTCCTGGAGGATCTTCAGCTGGCCGAGGTTCAGTTCGGCATAGCCGATGCGGTTGGCCGGCACCTGGACCAGGTACTCGAAAAGGGCAATTCCCCAACTGGCCAGGGCCGCCACGTACCAGGTCCGGTCGCCGAGGTTTTTCAGGTGGGCATACCAGGCGAAGGTCATGAAGATGTTGGAGAGGAGCAGCAGCAGGGTGGTCTTGAGGAGGATGGGCATGGCACTTCCCGCACAAGCTGGAGGTCCCGGTCCGGGTTTGGAAACACGTTGGTCCCGCCGGCCGACAGGAAATTCTACGGCTTCCGCCGGCTGAAAAGCAATGGGGCTCAATCGGGGAGCAATTCCGCCTCCCGCCAGCCGCGTACCGAGTTGATCAGCCAGAGGCGGGTGGCCCGCGGCAGCTCCTCGCGCCGGATCACCCGCTCGGTAATCTCCCCCCGCTCCAGCAGCTGCGCCCGCAGGGTCCCGGGGAGCAGGCCGCAGCCGACCGAGGGGGTGACCCGTCGGCCGTCCAGCTCCGCGACCAGGTTGGCGTTCAGTGCCTCGGTCAGTTCCCCCCGTTCGTTCCAGAGCAGCACCTCATCGCCAGCGGGCTGGGCCTCCCGGGCTTGCAGGTAGGTCTCGCGGCAGGTCGTCTTGTGGTAGAGAAAGGGATCGTCGCTGGCGACCGGCTGCCGGGCCAGGGCCAGGCGCAGCGGGCGCTCCGGGTTCGCTTCCAGGAGCTCGGCGCCGAGCTCGAGGCGGCCGTCGGCCCGGAGCAGCAGCCGCACCTTGTGCGCAGTCCGCGGCAGGGTGGCGGCCAGCTCCTCCAGCCTGGCCAGGACCGCCTCCCGATCGAAGGGGTAGTCAAAATAGGCGGCCGATTCGGCCAGCCGTGCCAGGTGGCCGGTCAGCAGCCAGTAGCCCTCTCCCGGTGCCCAGCGCAGCGACTCGAGCAGCGCGAAATCCGGCATCGGTCGATGAAGGATGCGGGCCTTGTCGAGGCATTCGCGGTACTCGGCGGCGGCCTCCGAACCCCAGGTGATGCCGGCGCCAACCCGGTACTCGGCGCTGCCGGCCTCCCGGTCGATCAGCGCCGTGCGGATGGCGACGCCGAAGCGGGCTTCCCCTCCGGGGGCGAGTCGGCCGATGGCGCCGGTGTAGATGCGCCGGGGGCCGTCCTCCAAGGCAGCGATGAGCTGCATGGTGCTAAGCTTGGGCGCGCCGGTGATTGAGGCGCAGGGGAAAAGGGCGGCGAAGATTTCCGCCAGGTTTGCCCTGGTGCGGGCCTCGGCGCTGGATGTCAGCTGCCAGAGGGTCGGGTATTTCTCGACGGTGAAGAGCGCCGGCACCGACACCTCGCCGCCGAGCCGGGCCAGGTCGTTGCGCAGCATGTCAAGGATCATCAGGTTCTCGGCCCGGTCCTTGACCGAGTGTTGCAGCCCTTCCGCCAGGGCCCGGTCCTCCGCCAGGGTACGGCCGCGAGGGGCGGTCCCTTTCATCGGCCGGGTCGTCAGCCGCTCGCCGCTGCGGGCGAAGAAGAGCTCCGGCGAGGCCGAGCAGACGACGAAGCGCCCGGTATCGAGGTAGGCCGCCTGGCCGGCCCGCTGGCCATGGACCAGGGCGCAGAAGAAGAGCCAGGGATCGCCGGTGAAGGGTGCGTACAGGGGAAAAGTGAAGTTTACCTGGTAGGTTGCGCCGGCCGCGATCTGTTCCTTGATCGCCGCCACGGCGCGGGCGAAGCCGGGAGCGTCAAGCCCGGCCCGCCAGACGAGAGACGCACCGTCTGCGGCTGGTGCGGGAAACTCGACGACCGCCGGCGGCCGGTAGAGGCCGAACCAGAGCAGGGGAAAGTCGCCGGGGTCGGCGACGGCGCAGGACGGATCGCAGCCCGGCGCCGCCTCGTAGGCGACAAAGCCGGCGGCGTGCAGCCCCTCGCCTTCCACGGCCGCCTCGAGGGCGGCCAGCGCCGGCTCCACCTCGGCTGGCTGCCGGGCGACAACCCGCCGCAGCGGCTTTTCGTAGCGCAGCCAGCGGCCGGAAGGGGAATCGAAGAGGACGACGGTATCAGGCATGACGCGGGGCTCGCAGGGACGGCAGTGCTGGGCAACGACTCCGTCCAGATAGCACAAACCGCCGGCGATGGCCAGCGGAAAGGCTCCCGATCTGCGCTATAGTGAAGCGGCCGGTCCGGTCGGCCGGCTCCGGGAGAACCGACCATGGACCTGCAACGACTGCGGCTGCTGCCGCTCAACCAGCTGGCGGCCCTCAAGCTCAGGGAAGCCGGCGCAGCGGACGATGGGGCGAGCCTGCCGGTCTTCCAGCTGATGAGCTGGGGGCTGGCCAACGGCGTGCGCCCGACCCACCGGCGGACCGGCCAGGAACTGCTGCGGGTAGGACGGAGGAGGCCGATCAGGCGGCCAGGAGCTTTCTGACCGTGGCCACCAGGCGGTCGGCGGAAAAGGGCTTGGGGAGGTAGCCGTCGGCGCCGGCGACGGCAGACAGGGCGCGCAGTTCCGCTTCTTCCTTGGAGGACATCAGAAGGATCGGAATGTTGCGGCTGCGGGCGCGGCTCTTCAGGACCTGGGTCTTCCGGGTTCCGGACATCAGGGGCATCATGACGTCGAGCAGGATCAGGTCCGGGGGCTGGCGGGAGTAGATCAGGTGGTTGGAGTAGACGCTGCAGGCGGCGGTGGAGACGCGAAATCCCGCCGCAGCCAGAAAGTCGTTGATGATCGCCAGGGTGACGGGGCAGTCGTCGATGACTACAATGTGAAAGGACATCATCCACTCCTTGTAAAACACTGTTTCGGATTATACGGAGCGTGGCAATGGTTGTCCAGTTAGAAACGGTCAAGAATAACTGGTTTGAATTATTGACTATTCCTGGAATCTTGCGGGGATTGCGGGAAGATCCGGTCAGCGCCGAACCGGCGCGACGCGAAGGGTTGGCAAGGGGGTGTTTCGAAGGCCGGCCCAGCGCAGATCCCTTGCCGGGGGGGACACCGGCCGCAGGTCGTCTATGTGCCACTTTGAACTTGCCGGAGCAGGGCCGGCCATGGTAACAGTGCGGCAATTTTCCCTTGGAGCGACAGCATGATCCACCTGACCGGCATCACCCGCCAGCACGGCGCCCGCACCCTGTTCCGGGACGCCAGCTTCCAGATCACCCCCGGCAGCCGCAGCGGCCTGGTCGGCCCCAACGGCGCCGGCAAGACCACCGTCTTTCGCCTGATCACCGGCGAAGAGCCTTTCGACGGCGGCGAGATCACCTGCGGCAAGCAGACGGTGATCGGCTACTTTTCCCAGGATGTCGGCGAGATGGCCGGCCGCAGCGCACTGGCCGAGGTGATGGCGGCCTCCGCCCGGACCATGCAGCTCGGCGAACAGATCCAGCAGATGGAAGCGGCGATGTGCGAGCCGATGGACGACGACGGCCTGGCGGCCCTGCTCGAGCGCTACGGAGACGCCCAGCAGGAGTTCGAGCACCGCGGCGGCTACGATCTGGAAAACCGCGCCCAGGCGGTGCTGACCGGCCTCGGCATCGGTCCCGAGGACTATGTCCGGCCGGTGGAGAGCTTCAGCGGCGGCTGGAAGATGCGCATCGCGTTGGCGAAGATCCTCACCCTAAATCCCGACGTGCTGCTCCTCGACGAGCCGACCAACCATCTCGACGTCGAGTCCATCGTCTGGCTGGAGAACTGGCTGGCCAATGAGTTCAAGGGGGCGCTGCTGATGACCAGCCACGACCGCGATTTCATGAACCGGCTGGTGACGCGGATCGTCGAGGTCGCTGCCGGCACCATCACCACGTATGGGGGCAACTACGACTTTTATCTCCGCGAGCGGGAGGTCCGCCGCGAGCAGCTGCTCGCCAGCCACCGCCGCCAGCAGGAGATGCTCGCCAAGGAGGAGGAGTTCATCAGCCGCTTCGCCGCCCGCGCCAGCCACGCTGCCCAGGTGCAGTCCCGGGTCAAGAAGCTGGAGAAGATCGAGCGCATCGAGATTCCCGCCGAGCAAAAGGTGATCAAATTCGAGTTCGCCGAGCCGCCCCGCTCCGGCGACGACGTCCTCAAGATCGCCGCCCTGGCGAAATCCTGGTCCCTGCCGGAGGGGGACGAGAAGCCGGTCTTCTCCGGCATCTCCGGG
This sequence comes from uncultured delta proteobacterium, assembly GCA_963806685.1. Classification (GTDB taxonomy): domain Bacteria; phylum Desulfobacterota; class Desulfuromonadia; order Desulfuromonadales; family DDH964; genus DDH964. The sequence goes on along the minus strand of CAWDZB010000002.1, from coordinate 27,383 downwards.
CTGGTTCGCCGCGGCGAGAAGGTCGCCGTGGTCGGCGTCAACGGCGCTGGCAAGTCGACCTTCCTCAAGTGTCTCGCCGGGCAGACCGAGCCGAGCGCCGGAAGCGTGACCGTCGGCGCCAGCGTCCATGCCGGGTACTTCAGTCAGCACTCCATGGACCTGCTCGACCCGAAACGGACCGTCTTCGAAACCGTGCAGGCGGCGCTGCCCACCGCCTCGATCGGCGTGGTGCGCAACCTCTGCGCCGCCTTTTTGTTCCAGGGGGACGACGTCGACAAGCGCATCGACAAGCTCTCCGGCGGCGAGAAGAGCCGGGTGGTGCTGGCGATGCTGCTCGCCCGGCCGCTCAACCTGCTGATCCTCGACGAGCCGACCAACCACCTCGACATCCAGTCCCGCGAGGTGCTGCTCGAGGCCCTGCAAGGCTTCGCCGGCACGGTGGTGATCGTCAGCCACGACCGTCACTTCCTGCGTTCGCTGGTCTCCCGGGTGTTCGAGATCGACCACGGGCAGATGCTCCCCTACGAGGGGAATTACGACTACTACCTGCACAAGAGCGGCCGGGATGACTGGGCCGGTTGAGCGGGGCGCCGGCGGCCGGTTGCCCATCCACTACGGCTGGGTCATCGTCGTCGCCGGGGCCTTGACTCTTTTCGCCTGCCTCGGCCTGGCCCGCTTCGCCTTCGGCATGCTGCTGCCGGCGATGCGCAGCGGCCTGGGGCTCGGCTACGACCAGATGGGCTTCATCAGTACCGGCAACTTCGCCGGCTACCTCTTCTCGGTGGCGATCACCCCGTGGCTGCTGCGCCGGACCGGCCCCCGGCGCCTGATCACCGGCGGGCTGCTGCTCATCGCCCTGTGCATGTTCGGCATCGGCCGCAGTCGGGGACTGGCGGCGGTGGTCGGGCTCTACGCCCTGATCGGTATCGGCAGCGGGTTTGCCAACATCCCGGTGATGGTCTTGGTCTCCCACTGGTTCCACCGGCCGCGCCGCGGCCGGGCGGCGGGGCTGATGACGGCGGGCAACGGCGTGGCGATCGTCGCGGCGGGGCTGGTCATCCCCCTGCTCAACCAGCGGCTCGGCGTCGGCGGCTGGCGAACCAGCTGGCTGCTGATCGGCGCCGTCACCCTGGCGGTGGCGCTGCTCGCCGCTCTGCTGCTGCGCAACGATCCCGCCGAGCTTGGCCTGGAGCCGGTCGGCGGCAAGTTTTCCCTCGGCCCCGCCGCCGTGGCCGGCACCGAGCCTGCCCATCCCGGGCGGCTGCTGGCCCTGCTTGGCGTCCTCTATCTGGTCTTCGGCATCACTTACATGGTCTACGGCACCTTCATCGTCACCACCATGGTGGTTGAGTACGGCCTGTCCGAGGCGCGTGCCGGCCTGCTCTGGTCCTGGGTCGGCCTCTTCAGCCTGGTCTCCGGGGTCGGATTTGGCAGCCTCTCCGACCGGATCGGCCGCAGGGGCGGGCTGGCCACGGTCTTCGTGTTGCAGACCGCCGCCTACCTGCTGGCAGGCTCGCGCCTCGGCAACGGGGCGCTGATGCTGTCGGTGGTCTTCTACGGCCTCGCCGCCTTCGCCATTCCGACCATCATGGCCGCCGCGGTGAGTGACTACTTCGGCCTGTCCCGGGCTGCCGCTGCCTTTTCCACCGTCACCCTCTTCTTCGCCGTCGGGCAGGTGGTGGGGCCGGGGGGAGCCGGGATGCTTGCGAAGGCGAGCGGCAGCTTCACCGTGGCCTTTTTGGCCAGCGCGGCGCTCACCGGCCTGGCTGCGCTGGCGACGGCCTTATTGCCAAAGCCCGCGTAACCAAGGGACGGCTGCTCGCTCCGGGGCCTTCTTGGCTGAGGCCCCTCGCCCCGCTCCCGGAAGGCAGTCATGAGCAATTGGTACTTCTACAGCATCGCTGCCCTGCTGTTGTTGGGAACCCAGCGTTTCCTGTACAAGGTCGCGGCTGAGCGCAACTGCCGCACGCCGTTGACCACCGCCGTCTTCATGGGCACCGTCACCCTGCTAAGCGGAACGGTCTTTGTCGTCTCGGCCGAACCGGTCGGGAACCTCCGTGCCCTGGTAGTGCTGGCGTTCGTCAACAGCGCCGCCTTCGCCCTCACCACCATTGCCAACATGGAGGCCCTGCGCCACCTGCCGGCCGGCATCACCTTCCCCCTCACCCGCCTGAGCCTGGTGGTGGTGATCGTGGTGTCCCTGGTCTGCTTCCATGAGCGTCTGGTTTCCTCCCAGTGGCTCGGCATTCTTGCCGGGTTGGCGGTGGTGGCGGTGCTGGCCGGGGAGGCGGACAAGGCCGTCCACCCCGGGGGCAACCCAAGGCGCGGGTTCGGCTTCGTCGCCCTTTGCATCGTCTGCGGTGCCATCGCCTCCATCTCCAGCAAGCTCGCCGCCGTCTCCACCAGCAAGTCCGGATTTATGGCGCTCTCCTATTTTCTGGCCACCCTCTTTGCCCTGGCCATCGAGAAAAAGTGGGGCGGCGGCAAGGTCGGGGACCGGCCCGGCGACGCGATCAGGATCGGCATCCTGATGGGAGTGCTCAACTTTTTCGGCTTTTATGCTTTCCTGGCCGCGCTGGCGGTCGGCCCCCTGTCGGTGATCGCCCTGATTACCGGCATGCATTTCGTCATCACCATCGGCCTTTCGGTTCTCCTCTATCGGGAGAAGATGACCCTTCGTCGGGGGATCGGCATCGCCCTGACCCTGCTGGCGGTCTTTTTCCTCAAGCATTGACCGGCTCCCGTTCTCCTCTGGTCCGGCCGCCGGGGAAGGCCCGGCGGCGCCAAAAGATTCCCTTTGTTTCCGGCCGGTTTCATGGCAGACTGGTCCCGGCTCTCTTCTCCCGAGCGGCCGGCGCAGCGTGCAGCCCGGAAGAGAAAGAACCCAGCGGAGGACCACCATGCTGCAGATCGGCAAGACCCAGATTCTGACTGTTTCCCATCTCGACCAGCGCGGCGCCTGGCTGGCGGCCGGAGAGGATATGGTCCTGCTGCCGCGGCCGGAACTGCCGGCCGGCTGCGCCGCCGGGGAGAGCCTGGAGGTCTTCGTCTACGGAGTGGTCGGCGGGCAGCCGATGGCCACGCGGCGCCGGCCGCGGGCCGAACTCGGCGAGTTCGCCTTTTTCCCGGTGAGCCAGGTCAATCCGCACGGGGTCTTCCTCGACTGGGGGATCGGCAAGGAGCTGCTGGTGCCGCGCGGCAAACAGCCGAAGCGCCTCGCCTCGGGCGACAGCTGCCTGGCCCGGGTGGAGCTGGACCGGCAAGGGCGGCCCTTCGCCAATGCCCGGATCGAACAGTGCCTGGAGGCGCAGGTGAAGGGACTCAGGGCGGGGGACCCGGTGGCCCTGATGATCTGGCAGTTCACCGAACTGGGAGCCAAGGTGATCGTCGCGCACCGCTATTCCGCTCTGCTCTACCGGGACGAACTTCTCCCTGGCATGCAGCCGGGGGAGGTTCTGAACGGCTTCGTCAAGGCCTTGCGGCCGGATGGCAAGCTCGACGTGACGTTGCGCAAAGGAGCGAAGGAGGAACTGGAGGCGGCCAAAGAGAAGATTCTCGCCGCCCTGCAGGGGCGCGACCTGCTGCCGCTGCACGACGGCAGCCCGCCGGAGGCGATCCGCGCGGCCCTGGGGATAAGCAAGAAGCTGTTCAAGAAAGCTGTTGGTGGACTCTACAAGGCGGGGCTGGTGGAGCCGGGGCCCACCGGCGTCCGCCGCAAACGCTCCTGAGCCGCCGCCTGACGGGGATAAAAAACTCCCGGTTCGGTCCCGGGGCGGGAAACGACCATGGATCTTGATCAGCCATTCCGCCACAGCCGGCCGAAGCTCGGCATCCTGCCGCAGCTGGCCGCCTGCCTGCTGCTGGCCGCCTGCGTGGCCGGGGGCCCGGGGATCGCCGACTTGCAGCGCCTCCCGCAGCGGGCGAGCGCCTACCTGGCGCCATCCGCAGGGGACCGGCCGCTGGTATCCGCGGCGGCGCAGGCCGGGCTCGCCGCCGATTACCGCTGTCGCTTTTTTGCACCCTGGGACCGGTCGGCAGCCAGCCTGGGCGCCGCCACTGCCTTCTGGGGAGTAAACAGCTACCGTCCAGAGGAGGGATACGGCGAGAATCTGCTCCCCTGGTCGCTGGCCGACTGGGAGGCGCTGATCGCAGCACAGCGAATCGACCGCTACCCTTCCCTGGCGCGGAAGGCAATTACGGTGCGCAACGCGGCGTTGCGGGTATTCCCGACTCGGCGCCCGTTTTTCCGCGACCCGGGCCGGGCCGGGGAAGGCTATCCCTTCGACTATTTCCAGAATTCGGAGCTCTGGGCCGGGACCCCGCTATTGGTCACCCACCGTTCCGCCGACGGCGCATGGTACCTGGTCGAAGCTGGACTGGTCAACGGCTGGCTGCCGGCGGACGCCCTGGCCTGGACCGACGAGACCTTTCGCCGCAATTATCGCCGCAGCGAGTTCGTCGCCCTGATCAGCGACCAAGTCACCCTGAGCGACCGGGAAGGCGGGTTTCTTGCCTCGGGAAGGCTCGGGGCCCTCTTCCCCCTGCGCGGCGAGACCGACGAAACCCTGCAGCTGTTGGTACCGGTGCGCGACGCCGACGGCCGGGCGGTCCTCCGCACCGCGGCAGTGCCGCTGCAGGCCGCGGCCCCCTTTCCGCTGCCGCTGCAGGCCGGACTGCTGGCCGATTTGGCCGACGGTCTCCTCGGCCAGCCCTACGGCTGGGGCGGGCTCTACCAGAACCGCGACTGCAGCGCCACCCTCCACGATCTTTTCACCCCCTTCGGGCTCTGGCTACCGCGTAATTCGCTGCAGCAGGCGCGGACGGTTGGCCGCTTCGTCGACCTTGCCGGGCTGACTCCGGCACAAAAACGAGCCCGGCTGCTGGCCGAGGGGGTTCCCTTTTATACCCTGCTCAGCTTCCCCGGCCACATCGGGCTCTACCTCGGTACCGGCCCGGCAAACGGGGTGCCGCTGCTGCTGCACAACCTCTGGGGGGTGCGCACCGTCGGCTGGAGCGGGCGGGAAGGGCGGGCGCTGGTCGGGCGCCTGGTCATTACCGGGCTGCACCCGGGGGAGGAGCGCAGCGACGTCCCCACGGATGGCTTCTACCGGCGCCTGCTCGGGTTCACCCTGCTTCCCCGGGCGGAGGGAGAAGAGGCGGGAAGCGGAGCGGCGGAGCAAGCCGAAATCCACTGAAAGGATGGTAACGATGGCAATCAGGATTGGCGACCTGCTGCTCCAGGAAGGGGTGATTACCAGCGCCGAGCTGGAGGAGGGACTCAAGTGCCAGGTCATCTTCGGCGGCAAACTCGGCACCAACCTGATCGAATTGGGCGTGGTGAAGGAGATCGACATCTCCCGGGCCCTGGGCCGGAAATTCGGGGTACCGGCGGCCAATCTCGAGGAACTGTTGCAGGTTCCACCGGAGGTGGTAGCGGCGCTGCCGCGGGAACTGGCGGAGAAGCACGGGGTGATGCCGGTGCGTCTCAATCGCCGGCGCCTGTCGCTGGCGATGACCGACCCCGCCGACCTCAAGGTGGTGGACGAGATCGCCTTTCGCACCGGCTGCATCATCCAGCCGCTGGCAGCGGCCGAACTGTGCATCGTTTTTGCCCTGGAGAAAGCCTACGGCATCCCCCGCAGCCGGCGCTATATCAACATTACCCCGCCCCGGCAGAAGGTCACCATCTCCTCCCCACCGCCCTTGTCCCCTTACCGGGAACCGGTGCTCGATCTTGAACAGCTCGAGAAGGAGGTCCTGGCCCACAGGCCAACCATCGATTTCTCCAAGCTGGCGGAGCCGGACCCGGAGCCATTCCCGGTTCCCTCCAAGCCGGCCAGCCTGACGCCTTTCCCTTCCCCGCCACCGGCGGCCATGCCGAGGCGAGCCGCGCCGCCAGCAGCCGCCCGACCGGCGACCGTCCCCACCCCGCCTCCCGCCATGCCTGCGCCGCCGGCGGCCCCGGCCGTGGAAGCGGCTGCCGCGGAGGTGCCCGCCAGCGTCTCCGAGCAGTTGATCGCGGCGCGCAGTCGCGATGAAATCCTGGACACCCTGGCCGCCTGCCTCGGAGGGAAGTTCCCCCATGCGGCCGTGTTCCTGGTGCGCGGCGAGACCGCTATGGGCTGGAAATGCACCATCGAGGGAAAGCCGCTGGCGGGCTTCGAGCGGGTCGAGATCCCTCTCGGCGAACCGTCGGTCCTGCAGACCGTGGCCGATTCCCGCGGTTTCCATCTTGGGCCTATTCCACGCACCCCGTTCAATTCGATGCTGCTCCAGGAAATGGGCGGCCGGGTTCCGGAATGGGCGCTGCTGGTCCCGTTGCTGATGATCGGGCGGGTGGTGGCGGTGCTCTATGTCGATGCCCCCGGCGTCAACCTCGGCCCCTATCTGGTCCAGCTGCAGAAACTGACCGCAAAGGCGGCCATGGCCTTCGAAATCCTGGTCCTGCAGAACAAGATCATCAGCCTCTGATGCAGATCTGGGTCGATGCCGATGCCTGCCCGCGACCGATCAAGGAGATACTCTTCCGTGCCGCCGAGCGCTGCCGGATGGACCTCTTCCTGGTCGCCAACCAGCCGCTGCGTGTCCCGCCGTCCCCCCATATTCGGGCGCTGCAGGTGGCGGGCGGACTCGACGAGGCCGACCGCGAGATCGTCCGCCGGATGGTGGCCGGCGACCTGGTGGTGACCGCCGATATCCCCCTCGCCGCAGCGGTGATCGACCGGGGCGGCCTGGCCCTCGACCCCCGCGGCGAACTGTTGACCCCCGAGAACATTCGCGAGCGGCTGACCGTGCGCAACCTCCTCGACGAAATGCGCGGCAGCGGTTTCCAAGGGGGCGGCCCGCCGGCCCTAGGCCCACGGGACCGGCAGGCCTTCGCCAACCGACTCGATACCATCCTCGCCCGCCACCGCGGGGGGTGAGGTAACCAATAAACCAGGAAGAAGCAAGGGGCGACCGCCGGGCCGCCCTTTCTGCGTCCTGGCACGGACGGACCAGGCTTCCTGCCGGCCGAGGACTTTGCGCTTCGCTTCGGTGGTGCCGGCGGTCATCCCTGTTAAACTTGCCTTCGGAAGAAGCCTTCCGCGAAAGGAAGCAGGTCATGCGTGTCGAAGCGGATATCAAGCTCGGATTCAAGGATGTCCTGATCCGCCCCAAGCGCTCGACCCTGAAGAGCCGGGCCGATGTCAACCTGGAACGAACCTTCACCTTTCTGCACAGCCGCCGGCAGTGGAGCGGGGTGCCGGTGATTGCCGCCAACATGGATACCGTCGGCACCTTCGAGGCAGCCGCGGTCCTGACCCGCCACGGGCTTTTGACCGCCATTCACAAGCACTACCCGGTCACCGCCTGGGAAGACTTCCTGGCCGGGCAGGAGAGTGACATCTACCTGCGGGTGATGGTCAGCACCGGCACCGCCGACCCCGACTTCGAGCGCCTGCAGGAGATCCTGACACGCCACCCGCAGCTCGAGTTCATTTGCATCGATGTCGCCAACGGCTATGCCGAGGCCTTCGTCGCCTTCGTGCAGAAGGTGCGCGGCGCTTTTCCGGACAAGACCATCGTCGCCGGCAACGTCGTCACCGGCGAGATGGTCGAGGAACTGCTTCTTTCCGGCGCCGACATCGTCAAGGTCGGCATCGGCCCCGGTTCGGTCTGCACCACCCGCCTCAAGACCGGGGTCGGCTACCCCCAGCTCTCGGCGGTCATCGAATGTGCCGACGCCGCCCATGGCCTCGGCGGGCGGATCATCTCCGACGGCGGTTGCGCCTGCGCCGGTGACGTCGCCAAGGCCTTCGGCGGCGGCGCCGACTTCGTCATGCTCGGCGGCATGCTCGCCGGCCACGACGAAAGCGGCGGCCAGGTCATCGAGCGCGGCGGGCAGACCTTCAAGCTCTTCTACGGCATGAGCAGCGCCACCGCCATGGATAAGCATGCCGGCGGCACTGCCGAATACCGCTCCTCGGAAGGCAAGACGGTGGAGGTCCCCTACCGCGGGCCGATCGAGGAGACGGTTCGGGACATCCTCGGCGGACTGCGCTCCGCCTGCACCTACGTCGGCGCCGGGGCGCTGCGCGAGCTTTCCAAACGAACCACCTTCATCCGCGTGCTGGAGCAGGAGAACCGGAGTTTCACCTGATCCGTCGGGGTCGGCAGGCGCCGGAATTCACGGAGATTTTTCAATAATTCGCGCGGCGCACTTGATAAGTGCCCATTTGCAGCGATCATTTACAAACAGACGCTGGGGCCGAGCCATCGATGGCGGCCCCGCATCCATGACCATATCCACGGAGGCTGAACATGGAACCATCTCTGGGCGAACGGCTGCTGGAGGAGAAGGTTGTAACCAAGACGCAGCTTCAGGCAGCCCTGGAGCGGCAGCGGGCCCAGGGCGGGCGCCTCGGACATAACCTGCTTGCTCTCGGCTACGTCAACGAAGAAGCCCTGGCGACCTTCTTCCATCACGACCCACCGCCGCCGCAGACGGTGGAGGAGACGGGGCTGGAACTCTCCTTCCTGGTCGACCTCGCCCTCAAGCACGTGGCCTTCCTCGGTGAGTTCACCCTGCCTGAGCTCTCGGAACGGATGAAGTTGCCGTTCTCGGTACTGGAGAAGGCCATCGAGGTGCTGCGCAAGAGGCAGTTCGTCGAGGTCAAGGGCGCGACCCAGTTCACCAAGGCGACCTGGCGCTTCACCGTCACCGACCCGGGCAAGAAGCAGGCCTCCGAACTCCTCGACCTCTGCCGCTACGTCGGCCCCACCCCGGTCACCTTCGACGCGTACCGGAAGATGGTCGAACTGCAGACCATCAAGAGCATCCTGATCAGCGAGGACAGCGTCCGGGAGGCTTTCGGCCACCTGACGCTGAGCGATGCGCTGCTCGCCAAGGTCGGCCCGGCGGTCAGCTCCGGGCGGGCGATCTTCCTCTACGGTCCTCCCGGCAACGGCAAGACGAGCATCGCCGAGACCATCGGCCGGGTCCTCCCCGGCGCGGTCTACATGCCCCACGCCATCCTCGTCGGCGGCGAGATCGTCACGGTCTACGATCCGGTCAGCCATGTTGCCGTCGAGTCCGAACGGCCCTCCGACAGCATTGACCAGCGCTGGATCCTGGTGAAGCGGCCGGTGGTCATGGTCGGCGGGGAGTTCACCCTGCGCATGCTCGATCTCGACTTCAACCCCATCGCCAAGTTCTACCAGGGGTCGCTGCAGATGAAGGCCAACAACGGCCTGTTCATCGTCGACGACTTCGGCCGCCAGCAGATGAACCCGCAGGATCTAATCAACCGCTGGATCGTCCCTCTCGAGCGGCGCACCGACTTCCTCTCCCTGCATACCGGCATGAAGTTTGATATCCCCTTCGACCAACTGGTGATCTTCTCGACCAACATCGAGCCGCGAAAACTGGTCGACGAGGCCTTCCTGCGCCGCATCCGCTACAAGATCAAGATCGACCACCCCTCGCTGGAAGAGTATGAGCACATCTTCCGCTCGGTCTGCGAATCGAACGGCGTCGCCTTCAACGACAAGGTCTTCGACCATCTCATCGATCACTACTACCGCCGCCTCGATATCAGTCTAAATGCCTGCCATCCCCGCGATATCATCGATCAGATCATCGACGTCGCCCGCTACCGGGGAGAGCCGCCGCAGCTCACCCGCGAAGGGATAGCGGCCGCTTGGGGGAGCTATTTCGTCGAAATGTGATCCTGGGGGAGGGAGGCTCCGGGCTTTGCCGGGAGCAACCGACGATCGCCCGTTGTCGACCATGGTCAACGGGCCGCCGAATGTCGCCTGGTACGCTTCTCGGCCGCTTGCGTGGTCGTTCGACGGAAAAGTGATAAATCATGATCGGGGCCATTGCCGGAGACATAATCGGTTCGGTTTACGAGTACCGGCAGATCAAGACCAAGGATTTTCCTCTGTTCGATGACGAATGCGACTTCACGGATGACTCGGTTCTCACCGTGGCCGTTGCAAACGCCATCCTTTCCGGAACACCTTACGTCGATTCCATCCGGCGGCTCGGACGGCGCTATCCCGACGCCGGCTATGGCGGGTCCTTTGCCCGGTGGCTGCACGCCGACGATCCCCGCCCCTACAACAGTTGGGGCAACGGTTCGGCGATGCGGGTAAGTCCGGTCGGCTTTGCCTTTCCGACCGAAGACGAGGTGCTGCGGCAGGCGAAGCTGACGGCCGAGGTCACCCACAACCACCCCGAGGGCATCAAGGGAGCGCAAGCCACCGCCCTGGCGGTCTTTCTGGCGCGGACGGGCCACGGCAAGGAGGCCATCAGGGCGCGCCTCAAGAGCCTCTTTCATTACGATCTGGACCGGACCGTGGCTGACATCCGGCCGACCTATGCCTTCGACGTTTCCTGCCAGGGGAGTGTCCCGGAGGCGATCATCGCCTTCCTCGATTCGGAGTCGTACGAAGACGCCGTCCGCAACGCGGTCTCCCTGGGTGGGGACAGCGATACCATGGCCTGCATTGCCGGCGGGGTGGCCGAAGCTTTTTACGGCGGAATTCCCGATGAAATCCGGGAAAAGGTGGAGGCGCTGCTGGCACCCGACCTGCTGGAGATCACCAAGGCTTTTTGCGCCCGCTACCAATAGCCAAGTCCTGTTGCGACGGCCAGCCGCGGCTGAACGCTGCCGGTTGGGTGTCCCCGTCCGCTCCCCCTGGCGGCAAGGGGTTTCTGCTTGAATCCCGACAGCCGATGCGGAAACCTTTGAGTCATGCCGAAATCAGCCTTCAGTGCAATTGAACAGAGTGTCAGCTCCTTTCTCGGTGGCGCCCGGGTCCTGCTCGCCGACCTCGAAGGCGGGGAACCGGTGCCGGAGGCGGAGAGCCCGAAGGAGATCGTGGTTCGCCTGGAAATCGACGGCATCGCCTACCTGTTCCGCGCCCGGCGTCGGGACCTGGCCTTCACGGTCACCGAGAAGGCCTTCATCGGCGAGCTGCTCGCGGCCTTCGAAGGGCTTTTTGCCGGCTTTTCCGCCCGGGGTTTTGCCGCCCATTTCCGTACCGCCCTGTTGACCTCGCTGACCGACATCGCCGTGGCCCGCTATATCCGCGGTGATCGCCAGGGGGTTTTCTGGCCGACCCAGAGCCTGATCCAGCTCCTCAAAAGCCTTTCCTACCAGCGCTACGAAGGGGCGCCGGCCACCACCGGCTTTCTGGTCTACCGCACCCAGCTCGACGACTTTCTGAAATCCATCGAGAAGACCCGCTACGACTGGCTCGACCTCGGCGACGACCGGCGCCGGATCGCCGGCGACTTCTTCCGCAATCCTCTCTCCTACCGCTTCGTCGATGGCTTCCGGGCACTCTTCGTCTGCGACATCCGCATGAACGTCAAGGGGACCATCCGCACCAGCGCCCCCGGCCCCGGCGACAACATCGAGCAGCTTGCCAACCGCGAGACCGTCGCCCTTCTTTCCGGCGCAGGGGAGGGGGCCTTCGCCATCTACGTCAACACCTCCTCGGAGGTCGAAATCGTCCTTGACAGCGACAAGCTGCTGCTCTGGCGCAAGGGGTACTGGGGGATCTACGATCCGGACATCATGCGCGAATTTTTTGCCGGCCGGCTCGAAAAGCGCTCCATCGACTACCTGGTCTGGTCGGTCTACGCCCTCTCCAAGGCCCGCCACGGCACGGTGGTGCTGGTCGCCGACGAGCAGACCGACCTCGAGGCGCTGCGCAAGGGATCGGTGGGCGGCCGCGATCCCTTGAGCCGGGCCCTGATCCGCCACGTGCGCGGCACCCGGATCGGCACCCTGAAGCGGTCCGGCGAACTGGGGCGCATCCTCTCCTCCGACGGCCTGACGGTGATCAACCGCAAGGGGGAGCTGCTCGACACCGGGGTGATCATCGATACCTCCCGGGTCAGCGACCTGGTCACCGGCGGCGGCCGCACCACCGCCGCGACCGCCGCCTCCTATTTCGGCCGGGTGGTCAAGGTCTCGGAGGACGGACCGATCGAACTCTACCGCGACGGACGCAGCATCTACCGTTTCGGGTAAGATTTATTCGGACCGTCGCTATGTGCCGGAAAGAATGGCGGGTGCTCAAGCAATCGGCTCCCTCCCCGATTTCACACGGACAGGGCCCGTCAACCTTGGTGGTTGACGGGCCCTTGGTTTTTCGGTCCGCGGCAGTAGTTCCCAGCGACAGACTATTTCCCTTTGTGGGGTCCCCGCCGATCGTGGGCCGGCTTGGGGGTCCTGTTCTCCCCGCCTTTCTTGAAGGGAAGCCGCCGGGGGAGTTTTCCCGGGTGTCCGGCTCCCTTGCCGCCGGCATCGACGCTGATCTTCATCGGCCTGCCGCAGATCGCGACCTTTTGCAGGTGGCCGAAGGCCTCGGCGGAAAGATCATCGGGCAGGTCGACAAGACTGAAGGTGTTGAAGAGCTTGATGGCACCAATGTGTCGACCGCTGAGATTCACTTCGTTGGTGATGGTGCCGACGATGTGCCGCGGTTCGACCCCGTGGTCGCGGCCGACCTCGATGCGGTAGCGGCGCATGCCGGGCTCGGCACCCGGCGCGGGGCGTGCCGGGCGGGTGGGGGCGAAGGGCTCTTCGGGCGGCAGCTCAGCAGTCACTTCCGCGGGCTGCAGAGGGCGCTCCTTTTGGGCCAGGTAGGCGAGAGCCGCGGCGATGCGGCGGTGGCCAACATCCGACTCGGCCTGGAAATCGTCAATCAGTTCCTCGAAAAACTCCAGTTCCTGGGATTCGAGGGTCTCGGCGATCTGCTCCTTGAACAGGCCGATGCGCCGGTCGGCGATGTCCTTGCGGCTCGGCAGGCTCATCGGCCGGATCGGCTGGCGGGTGGCCTGCTCGATGGCGGCCAGCATCCGCCGTTCGCGCGGGGCGACGAAGAGGATCGCCTTCCCCTCCCGGCCGGCCCGCCCGGTACGGCCGATGCGGTGGACGTAGGCCTCGGTGTCGTAAGGGATGTCGTAATTGACCACGTGGCTGATGCGCTTGACGTCGAGGCCCCGGGCCGCGACGTCGGTGGCGACGACGATGTCGAGGGCGCCGTTTTTGAGCCGCTCGATGGTGCTCTCCCGCGCCTGCTGAGTCATGTCGCCGTTGAGGGACGCGCAGGAGAAGCCTCGGGCTTCGAGCTTTTCGGCCAGCTCCACGGTAGCGATCTTGGTACGGGCGAAGACGATCATCGCCTCGATCTCCTCGGCCTCGAGAATGCGGGTCAGGGCGTCGAGCTTGTGCAGCCCCTTGACCTGCCAGTACCACTGGGAGATGGTCTCGACCGTCGAGGTCTTGGTCTTGATGCGGATCTCGACCGGGTCCTTGAGATGGCGCCGGGCGATGCGCAGCACATCGTTGGGGATGGTGGCGGAAAACAGCGCCGTCTGCCGCTCCGGTGGGGTCTGCTTCAGGATCTCCTCCACTTCGTCGACGAAGCCCATGCGCAGCATCTCGTCCGCCTCGTCGAGGACCACGCAGGCCAGCCGGTCGAGCTTCAGGGTGCCGCGACGCAGGTGGTCCTGGATGCGGCCGGGGGTGCCGACCACGGCCTGCACCCCGCGCGCCAGCTGGCGCAGCTGGTGGCCCATGTTCTGGCCGCCGTAGATCGGCAGCACCATGAAATCGGGCAGGTGTCGGGCATAGGTCTGCATCGCCTCGGCGACCTGCAGCGCCAGCTCCCGGGTCGGCGTGAGGACCAGGATCTGCGGCGCCTTCAGGGCCGGGTCGAGGCGGCTCAGCAGCGGCAGCGCGAAAGCGGCGGTCTTGCCGGTGCCGGTCTGCGCCTGGCCGAGCAGGTCCCGCCCCTGCAGCAGGGGCGGGATGCTGCGGGCCTGGATCGGCGAGGGGGTTTCGTAGCCGACTTCCTCGATCACCCGGGCGATGGCCGGGGCGAGCGCCAGCTCGGCGAAGCTGGGAGAGGTTTCTTCAGTCATGAAAAGCCTGTTCGGGAAATGTCCGGCAGGGACGGCAAGCGGAGAGCCGGGCAGGGTGAGGTGCAGTATTGTTTTTCGAGCGTAAGAAGGAAACGGCAACAGACTACTCCATATTGCTTCCAGGGGCCAACATTTTCCTGGGTAACGGCAGCTGATCCGACTGCTGATTCGACCAACCGGCTCTGAATCCTGGCGTATTCAGGCGACGGATGCGGTCGGTTCGATCACTTGGAAAATAATCTGGAGGGATCCAAATCGGTTCTGTCCCCGAAGCCAATTTCGAGCCTTCGCCATTCAATCGGATTCCGCCAATACGGCCCTGTCGAATGGCCGCGAGGATTCCGGAAAATTAGAGTAATTTTAGCAAGAAAGAGGGGGCAGGGGGAGGACGGGTATGGTAAATTTATCAACGAGGAAAGGTCGCAATGCCCCCTGTTCAGAAGCATATGTTCCGGGCTCGACTCCGTGATGCCCTGATCTTCTGGCTCTACATTCCCGCAGCGGTTATCGGCGGTGGATGGGGGGCCGATTTTCTCCTGCAGCTTCCTTCTCCAGCCTTCCCCCGTCGTCCTGTCCTGGGCCTGGCCGCCGTCCTGCTGATTGGCGGCGTGCTGCTGATCCAGAAGGCCACCCTTGATTTCAAGCGGATCGGCGGTGGGACGCCCAATCCCCAGGATCCGCCGGTGCGATTGGTCACGGAGGGGAGCTATGCCCTTTGCCGCCATCCTATGTATCTTGGCTACGACCTCGCCGCCCTCGGCACCATCCTGCTGTTTCGCTCCTGGGGCATGCTGCTCATCGCCTATCCCCTGCTGCTCGTCGGTCAGATTCCCGCTCTGAAGAAGGAGGAGGCGAGGCTCGAGCGGCGCTTCGGCGAGGAGTACGGGAGATACCGGCGTCGCGTGCCCTTCCTTCTGCCGAACCCCTTTTCCGGAAGGAAACCGTTATGAACGCCCTGCTCAGTTTGCGCCACCTCTATCCTTCCATCCGGGAGCAGCGCCGGGTGGAGGAGGAGAATTTGGCGCTGTTGCGTTTCTTCCTGGCCGATGCCTATGTCGCCCCGCCCGGCAAGCCCCTGAATACCCTGAGCTATACCCAGAAGAACTTCTTCTCGATCCTCTTCCTCGCGATTTACCGGGCGGTGGGAATAGCACCGGAGCGGCGCCACTTTTACGGCATCCTCAATCACGCCATCCGCGGCATTGTCACCGCCACCGACAACCTGCTGGACGACGAATACAAGGAAGTCCTGCCGCTGCGCTTTGCCCCCGGGGCGACCCGCTTCAAGAGCGTCATGCATATCCTGCTCTTCGACCGCTTTCTCTCCTACGCGGCCGATGCAGCGGTCCGGGACGGGCTGATCGGGGAGGCGCAGCGGGACCCGCTCCTCCAGGGGATTTTCGCGGCCCTGGTCCCGATCGGCGCCGAGGAAGGGAGCGAGGAGGGCGGCGTCCGTCACATTCTTGCCCCCGAGGAGATCATCTCCGGCGTCCACCTGTACAAGGGCGGGAACCTGCTGCGCCTGGCCTTCGTCGCCCCGCGGCTGGTCGAGCAGGAGGCCGCCCCGGCCATCGCCCAGGCGGACATGGGGGTGTTCCGCATCGGCATGGCGCTGCAGGTGATAGACGATCTTACCGATTTCTACGAGGACCTGCGCGACCGTCGGCA
This sequence comes from uncultured delta proteobacterium, assembly GCA_963806685.1. Taxonomy (GTDB): domain Bacteria; phylum Desulfobacterota; class Desulfuromonadia; order Desulfuromonadales; family DDH964; genus DDH964. Next base: position 11,791 of record CAWDZB010000002.1, on the reverse strand, counting down.
CAATTACCTGCTCTCGGCCATCGTCCACGAGGGGACCGCTGCGGAGCGCATGCGCTGCGATGCCCTGCTGGCCGGCAAGGGGGAACGGCCGCCGGTGGAAGAGGCCTATCTGGCCAGTGTATCCCGGGTGATGGGCCGGGCCGTGGGGGAGGCTCTGTGTGGTTTCGAACTGTTGGCCGCGGCTGGCTTCTGGCTCGACCGGCGCAAGGCCATGGAACTGATCCGCTATCTTTTCAAGCTGCGCGGAGTCGGCCGGCTGCTGGCGCTGCTTCCCGCTGAGCTGTCGAGCCTGAGTGACCACGCACTTCTGAGACGCGCCGTCATATGAACCTGCTGCCTCTGACCCTCCGGATCGCCCTGCGCAACCTTCGGCGCAATCCCCGGCGGTCCTTCTTCACCATCGCGGCCGTCGCCTTCGGGCTTTCCTGCCTGATCGTCTTCCAGGCCCTGAAGGTCGGTCTTCACCGGGAGATGGTCGCCAGCACCCTGCGCCTCGATGCCGGTTCCCTCCAGATACATGCCCGGGGCTACCGCCCCAACCTCGCCGTACTCAAGCCGCTGCCGGCGCCGGAGCGGGTGGAGGCGGCGCTGCGCGATGCCGGCTGCCGCGATTATGCCCGGCGCCTGAAAACCCCGGCGCTGCTGATGGCGGGGGCGCAGAGCTCCTCGGTGCTCCTTTCCGGCATCGAGCCCAGCCGCGAACCCTCGGTGACCTTCATCGCCAGCCGCGTTGAGGAGGGCCATTATCCCGCCGCCGGCGCCGGGGTGCTGATCGGTGCGCCGCTGGCAAAGGCTCTCGGGGTCGGGGTCGGCGATTCCCTGTCGCTGATGGCGCAGACCGCCTTCGGCCGCCCGGCCTTCCGGAAGTTCCCGGTTGCCGGCATCTACCGGACCGAGCTGGAGAGCTTCGACCGGGCCCACGTCTACCTGGCCCTGGGCGACCTGCAAAAATTCCTCGACGCCGGGGATGTGGTGACGGAGATCGCGGTCAGGCTGCCTCTCGACAGCATCGGCCCGGTAGCCGCCGCCCTGCGCCGGGATCTGCCCGAGGATCGGTACAATGTCAGCAGCTGGCAGCAGATCGCTCCGGACGTCGTGCAGCTTATCGCCCTGAACGACGCCACCATGGGCCTGCTGATCGTCATCGTCTTCGCCATCGTGACCCTCGGCATCGTCAACACCATGTCGATGGTCATCTACGAGCGCTTCCGGGAGCTCGGCATCCTCGCCGCCATCGGCACCACCCCGGGGCGGCTGGTGGTGATGATCGTCCTCGAATCGGGCTGCCTGGGGCTGCTCGCTTCGCTGGTCGGAACCCTCCTCGGGCTGGGGGCCTGCTCCTGGCTCGCCGCCTACGGCATCGACCTGACGGCCTTCACCAGCCACAACCAGTATTTCGCCACCAGCCACGTGCTGAAGGCCCACCTGGCCCTGGGCGACCTGCTCGTCGCCAACCTGATCACCCTGGGGACCTCGCTGGTCGGCGGCCTCTACCCGGCCTGGAAAGGGGCGCGCCTGGAGCCGGCGCGGGCGGTGCGCCATGTCTGAGGCCGCGGGGAAGGGCGCCATGCTGCTCGAACTGGACCAGGTCAGCCGCACTTATCGCCGCACGCAGGGGTTGCCGGTGACCGCCCTCCATCCCCTTTCCCTCGCCGTGGGGGCGGGGGAGTTCGTCTGCCTTGCCGGCCCCTCCGGTTCCGGCAAGACCACCCTGCTCAATCTCATGGGGATCATCGATGCGCCTACCACCGGCACCGTCGCCCTTGCCGGCCGGCCGACCCACCGCCTCTCCCGGAAGGCCGCCGCCCGGCTGCGGCTGCGCAGCATCGGGCTGGTCTTCCAGGAGCACAACCTGATCCCGGTCCTCTCCGCCTATGAGAACGTCGAATATGTCCTGCTCCTGCAGGGACTGGGTGCCGGGATGCGGCGGCAGAAGGTGCTGGCGGCCCTCGAGCAGGTCGGGCTTCACGACCTGGCGGACCGCCGGCCGACCGAACTGAGCGGCGGCCAGCAGCAGCGGGTCGCTATTGCCCGGGCGATCGTCACCGCCCCGCAGCTGATCCTTGCCGACGAGCCGACCGCGAGCCTCGATTCGGCGACCGGCCAGGGGATCGTCGAGCTGCTCCATCACCTCAACCGGGAGGAGGGGATTACCTTCGTCTTTTCCTCCCACGACCCCCGCATTATCGGCAAGGCCGGCCGGATCATCACCCTTGAGGACGGCCGCATCGTCACCGACCAAAGTGCCGCTCCCACCTGAAGGCCACGAATCCGACTCCGCTGTATACTGGGATCAATTCACGTAGGCAGAGGGGACCGGTATCATGGCAGAATCTTCGACCGTTTGGGGAGCGCGATTCCACCGTCGGCTGGAGAGGCTGGTCTGTGTGGAGCCCGAAGAAGTCCGGGCGCTGTTCTGGGCGTTCAGCTATTTCTTCGCCCTGCTCTGCGCCTACTACATCATCCGGCCGATGCGCGACGAGATGGGGATCGCCGGCGGTGTGGAGCACCTGCAGTGGCTCTTCACCGGCACCTTTTTGGCAATGCTGGCGGCTGTCCCCCTGTTCGGCTGGGTTACCTCGCGTTATTCCCGGCGGCAGTTCCTTCCCCTGGTCTACCTCTTCTTCATCGCCAATCTGCTTCTCTTCTTCGGTCTCTTTCGCTCCGGGGTGACCCATGCCTGGGTGGCGCGGGCCTTCTTCATCTGGACCAGCGTCTTCAACCTGTTCATCGTCTCGGTCTTCTGGAGCTTCATGGCCGACCTGTTCAACGATCCCCAGGCCAAGCGCCTGTTCCCCTTCATCGCCGCCGGCGGCACCGCCGGGGCGATCGCCGGGCCGGCCCTTACCGCCAGCCTGGCTATTCCCCTCGGACCGACCAACCTGCTGCTCTTCTCCGCCGCGGGCCTTGGCTGGGCGATGCTTTGTATCCGGCGGCTGATCACCTGGCGCGAGGGGCGGGGGCCTGACCCGGCCACGACCGATGAAGCACCCGAAAAGGCCGCCGGCAAGGACCGGGCAATGGGCGGCGGAGCCCTGGCGGGGCTGCGGCTGATCGCCGGCTCCCCCTACCTGCTGGGGATCTGCCTGCTGATCCTGCTCTACACCACCCTTTCCACCTTCCTCTACTTCCAGCAGGCACAGATCATCCGCGACAGTTTCGCCGACCCGGCCCGGCGCACCACCATCTTCGCGGCCATGGACCTGGCCGCCAACAGCCTGACCATCATCATCCAGGTGCTGCTCACCGCCCGCATCGTCAAGGCGCTCGGCATGGCCTGGACCCTGGCGCTGATCCCCCTGCTGCTGGCAGGCGGCTTCCTGCTCCTCGCTGCGGCGCCGCTGCTGGCAGTGCTGGTCGCCGTCCAGGTAGTGCGCCGCGCGGGCAACTACGCGATCATGAAACCGACCCGGGAGATGCTTTTCGTGGTCCTCGGCCGGGAGGAGAAGTACAAGGCGAAGAACGTCATCGACACGGTCATCTACCGCGGCGGCGACGTGGTCAGTGCCTGGGCTTACGCGGGGCTGCAGGCCCTGGGGTTCGGCTTGGCCGGCATCGCCTTCCTCTCCGTGCCGCTCGCCGGGCTGTGGGCAGGGATCTGCTACCAACTCGGCCGGATGCAGGAGGCCCGGGCCCAATCCCTGGAGGTTGTGTCATGACCAGTAGCGAATATGCGATGTCCCGCCGAACCTTCGTTGCTTCTTTGGCCGCCGCCCTGGCGGCCGGCTGGCTGATGCCGCCGCGACTGCGAGGCGCCCAGTCGGAGCTGATCCGCAAGCCCATTCCGGCCACCGGCGAGACCCTGCCGGTGATCGGGCTGGGAACCTCACGGACCTTCAATGCCGGCAGCGATCCGATGGTAATTGCCGGCCTCGCCGATGTCCTGCAGGCCTTCTTCGCCGGCGGTGGCCGGCTGATCGACTCCTCGCCCATGTATGGCTCGGCCGAGGAGGTGATCGGCACCCTGCTGGACCGGGTCGGCCACCATGACCAGCTGTTTTCCGCAACCAAGGTCTGGATCGATGGCAAACAGGCCGGAATCCGGCAGATGGAGGATTCGCTGCGCAAGTGGGGCCTGGCCCGCTTCGACCTGATGCAGATCCACAATCTGCGCGACTGGCAGACCCACCTGCCGACCCTGCGCGCCTGGAAGGCGGAAGGGAAAATCCGCTATATCGGCATCACCACCTCCCATGGCCGTTCGCACCGGGAGTTGGAGGCAATTCTGCGCAGCGAGCCATTCGACTTCGTCCAATTCAGTTACAACATCGAGGATCGTGCCGTCGAGGAGCGGCTGCTGCCGCTGGCGGCCGAGCGCGGCGTTGCGGTCCTGGTCAATCGCCCCTTCCAGCGCGGTGCGCTGTTCCGAAAGGTCAAGGATCGGGCGCTGCCGGAGTGGGCCGCCTTCGATTGCGCCAGCTGGGGACAGTTCTTTCTCAAGTTCATCGTCTCCCATCCGGCGGTCACCTGCGTGATCCCCGCCACCACCAAGGTCAAGCACCTGGAGGACAACCTGGCCGCCGGGCGCGGCCGCCTGCCCGATGCCGCGCTGCGCCGGCGGATGGCGGACTATTTGGAATCACTGTAGGGCGAAATTCGGTAAAATGCAGTCGGCCTGCAGGGGTAGAAAGGCTCGTTATCATGGGGGCTTACAAAGTGTTTGCTATCACCTGGCGGGCGTTCTAAGATGTGGTTTCGGAAGAAAGTCGCTCCAACGCTCGCCCCCGACCGACTGCCGGTCCCGACAACCGAGTTCCGCCCATGAACCTCCTGTGTTCCGACGCCATCATCCTGCGCCACCTCGACTACGGCGAGGCCGACCGCATCGTCACCTTCTTTACCGCCGAGCACGGCGTGTGCAAGGGCTTCGCCCGCGGCGCCCGCAAGAGCCGCAAGCGCTTCGGCGCGGCGCTCGAACCCTTCGCCCAGGTGCGGATGCACTGGGTCGCTCCCCACGGTGATAAGCTGGCCTCCCTGCGCGAGGCGGAACTGGTCGACCTGCGCGCCGGGCTACGGGGCGACCTGGTGGCGCTGGCCCTGGCCGGTTACGGCTGCGAGCTCTGTGCGGCGCTGCTTGGCGACCATCCCGGGCAGGAGCGTAGCTACGCCCTGCTGGCCGCCTTTCTCGACCACCTCGCCGGTGGCGGCGCCGGCCCCGAGGCGCGGCTCCTCTTCGAGCTGCGGCTGATCGAGGTCGCCGGCTACATCCCCCACCTGCTGCACTGCGCCGAGTGCGGCGGGGCCCTGTCTCCGGCGGGACCGGTGGACTTCGACGCCGGGCGCGGCGGCAGCCTCTGCGGTGCCTGCGGGCCGGGCCGGGTCAGCGTCGACCTGCTGACCATCGGCACCCTGGCGCGGCTGCTGCGCGGGCCCCTGGAAGCCTTCTCTGCCGTGCGCCTTTCGCCGCGCACCCTTGCCGAGGGCGCCGAGCTGCTCGGCAACGCCCTGCGCGAGCATCTGCACCAGCCGCTACGCTCCCTGGCGTTCCTCGAAGAGGTGCAGCGCCAGGCCCCGGATTAAGGCTCCTTTAGCCCTGATTTCCCTGGCTCTTTGGCTTGACAGGGAGGGGCAAAAGGGCTAGAATTTCCCGCCTGTTTGTCTGTATACTGTATACTTTTCACGGCCCCCTCCCGGGCCGGCCCCGTCATCTTCCGGAGGCAACGTGACCTTTCAGGACCTCATCCTCTCGCTGCAGAACTACTGGGCCAAGCAGGGCTGCCTCATCCAGCAGCCCTACGATGTCGAAAAGGGGGCCGGGACCTTCAACCCGGCGACCTTCCTGCGCGTCCTCGGCCCCGAGCCGTGGAACGTCGCCTACGTCGAACCCTCGCGACGCCCCACCGACGGCCGCTACGGCGAGAACCCCAACCGCCTGCAGCACTACTACCAGTTCCAGGTAATCCTCAAGCCCTCGCCGATGAACATCCAGGATCTCTACCTCGACTCGCTCAAGAGCTTCGGCATCGACCCGACCAAGCACGACATCCGCTTCGTCGAGGACGATTGGGAGTCGCCGACCCTCGGCGCCTGGGGACTGGGCTGGGAGGTCTGGCTCGACGGCATGGAGATCACCCAGTTCACTTACTTCCAGCAGGCCGGCGGTATCGACCTCAAGCCGGTTTCCGGGGAGATCACCTACGGCTGCGAGCGCATCGCCATGTACCTGCAGGGGGTCGACAACGTCTACGACCTGGAGTGGATCAAGGGGATCAAGTACGGCGACGTCCACCACCGCAGCGAGGTGGAGTTCTCCACCTACAACTTCGAGCAGGCCGACGTCTCGATGCTGCTGCAGCTTTTTACCATGTACGAGAAGGAGTGCATCCGCCTGGTCGAGACCGGGCTTGTGCTGCCGGCCTACGACTACGTCATGAAGTGCTCCCACGCCTTCAACCTCCTCGACGCGCGCGGTGCCATTTCGGTGACCGAGCGTGCCAACTACATCGGCCGGGTGCGCAACGTAGCGCGATTGTGCGCCGAGGGCTACGTGGCGATGCGCGAGAAGCTCGGCTTCCCGCTGCTCAAGGGGTAATGCAGGATCAAGGTGAAAGGTACAAGGTGAAAGGTTCAGACCTTTGACCCTAGACCTTGGACCTTGGACCTTGTTCCTTTTTCCTGATTCTCTGGAGTTTTCATGTCCGCTGAACTGTTCCTCGAAATCGGTACCGAAGAGATTCCCGCCGGCTTTCTGCGCCCGGCGATGAACGACCTCGAGCGCCTGCTGCGCAAGGAACTGGATGCCGCCCGCATCGGCTGCGGCGAGATGCGCTGTTTTGCCACCCCGCGGCGGCTGGCGATCGCCGTGCAGGGGGTCGCCCGCACCCAGCAGCGCCAGGAGCTGACCGTCGCCGGCCCCTCGGTGAAGGTCGCCTTCGACGCCGCCGGCAAGCCGACCCGGGCCGCCGAGGGCTTCGCCCGCGCCAACGGCGTGAGCGTCGAGGAGCTCTCGCGGATGACCACAGACAAGGGGGAATACCTCTACCTCTCCAAGGTCGAGGAAGGGCGCCCCACCGCCGACCTGCTGCCGGAGCTGCTGCCGCGGGTGATCGCCGCCATCCCTTTCAAGAAGTCGATGCGCTGGAAGGACCTTGACATCCGCTTCGCCCGGCCGATGCACTGGATCGTCGCTCTCTACGACGGCCTGGTCGTCCCCTTCAGCTACGGCAACCTGCAGGCCGGCAACCACTCCTACGGCCACCGCTTCATGGGCCCCGGGCCCTTCCCGGTCAGCGGCCTGCAGAGCTGGCTGGAGGAGACCCGCCGCCACTTCGTGATGGTCGATCCCGCCGAGCGCCGCGACCTGATCGCCCGCGAGATCGAGCGGGTCGCCCATGCCGCCGGCGGCGAGCTCAACCCCGACCCGGAGCTGCTCGACGAGGTCGCCTTCCTGGTCGAGGACCCGACCCCGCTGTGCGGTTCCTTCGAAGAGAAATACCTGGAGCTGCCGCGCGAGCTCTTGATCACCTCGATGCGCGAGCACCAGCGCTACTTCACCCTGATCGGCAAGGACGGCAAACTGCTGCCGCGCTTCATCACTATCTCCAACACCCGCCCCGAGGACCCCTCGGTGGTTGTCAAGGGGAACGAGCGGGTGCTGCGCGCGCGCCTCTCCGACGCCATGTTCTTCTGGCAGGAGGATCGCAAGGTCAAGCTGGAGACCCGCCTCGACGCCCTGAAGGACGTCGTCTACCAGCAGAAGCTGGGGACCAGCTACGAGAAGGTGATGCGCTTCAAGGAACTGGCGGTCGGGCTGGCCGGACAGCTCGATCCCGCCGTCAAGGAGTTGACCGAGCGCGCCGCACTGCTCGCCAAGTGCGACCTGGAGACCGGGATGGTCTACGAGTTCCCCGAGCTGCAGGGGGTGATGGGTCGCGAGTACGCCCGCCTCGAGGGGGAGAACGAGCGGGTGGCGCTGGCGATTCACGAGCACTACCTGCCAATCGCGGCCGGCGGCGAGCTTCCCTCGGACAACGTCGGTGCTTTCGTCTCCATCGCCGACAAGATCGACACCATCTGCGGCTGCTTCGGCGTCGGCCTGATCCCCACCGGCACCGCCGACCCCTACGCCCTGCGCCGCAGCGCCATCGGCATTCTCAACATCATCTTAGAGCGCGGCTACCGCCTCTCCCTGCCGCAGCTGGTGCATAAAAGCGTCGCCCTGCTGGCCGCCAAGCTGACCCGTCCCGCCGCCGAGGTGGAGAAGGACGTCGTCGAGTTCATCCGCCTGCGTCTGGTCAACATGCTCGCCGCGCAGGACCTGCCGGCCGACGTCATCGACGCGGTACTCGCCGCGGCCTTCGACGACGTGGTCGACGCCGTGGCCCGGGTAACCGCCCTCGCCGAGCTGAAAGGGCGGGAGGACTTCGAGCCGCTGGCAGTGGCCTTCAAGCGGGTGGTCAACATCATCAAGGGGGGCGTCGCCACCCCGGTCGATGCGGCGCTGTTCGAGGCCGACTGCGAGGGGGCCCTGCAGCGGGCGCTGCAGCAGGCGGCCGGCGAAGTGGCGAAACAGGTTGCCACCGGCGACTACCCGGCGGCGCTGCGCACCATCGCCGCCCTGCGCGGTCCGGTCGATGCCTTCTTCGACGGCGTCATGGTCATGGCCAAAGAGGCGGCGGTGCGGGAGAACCGCCTGGCGCTCTTGACCGGCGTGGCGCGGCTTTTCGAGGGGATCGCCGATTTCTCGCGCATCGGCTGAGGCTCAAAACCAAGGCGTCTCTCGCGGATAACTTCGGATAAAATCTGATAAAGTTCAGATTCAGGCAAATTTAGGGCCGCCTCACGCAACGCCGCGACGACGCAACGTTCAAATTGGGAAACAAGGCAAGGCTCTAAATTCCGATCAGTTTTCTGGTCTCGGTTTTTGCTTTCGTCGCGTTCGTTGCGGTGCCGCGTGAGACATGCCTTTCATGGTTCGCAAAGTAAAGCCTGATCCGATTTTTTCCGAAGTGATCAGCTCCGATCCGCGCACAACCAGCTTGTTTGACTTTGTATTTCCGCCGGCCCTGCCGGCAAACATAAAACGGGGAAAACAGGGGGCAGTGACGCCCCCGGCCAAATCATTCTGAGGAGGAGAGGTTGATGGCTACCAAGTACGTGTACTTTTTCGGTGACGGCAAGGCCGAAGGCAAGGGGGAGATGAAGAACCTGCTGGGCGGCAAGGGGGCCAACCTGGCGGAAATGACCGCCATCGGGCTGCCGGTGCCGGCGGGCTTCACCATCACCACCGAGGTCTGCACCGAGTTCTACAAGAACAACCGTAACTACCCCGCCACGCTCCAGCAGGAGGTGGCCACCAACCTCAAGCGGGTCGAAGAGCTGATGGGCAAGAAGTTCGGCGATGCCAAAAACCCGCTCCTGGTCTCGGTGCGCTCCGGCGCCCGCGCCTCGATGCCGGGGATGATGGACACTGTCCTCAACCTCGGCCTCAACGACACCACCGTCCAGGGCGTCATCGTCCAGAGCGGCGACGAGCGCTTCGCCTACGACTCCTACCGCCGCTTCATCCAGATGTACTCCAACGTCGTCCTCGGCCTCGATGGCGACATCCTCGAGCACCTGCTCGAGCAGATGAAGGAGAAGCGCGGCGTCCACCAGGACACCCAGCTTACCGCCGCCGACCTCAAGGAACTGGTGGGGCTGTTCAAGGGCAAGGTCAAGGCCGAGCTCGGCCGCGATTTCCCCGAGGACCCCGCCGAGCAGCTGTGGGGGGCCATCGGCGCAGTCTTCGGCTCGTGGATGAATCCCCGCGCCATCACCTACCGCAAGCTCAACAACATCCCCGCCGAGTGGGGAACCGCGGTCACCGTCCAGTCGATGGTCTTCGGCAACATGGGCGACGACTGCGCCACCGGCGTCGCCTTCACCCGTGACCCGGCCACCGGCGAGGACTACTTCTACGGCGAATTTTTGGTCAACGCCCAGGGCGAAGACGTGGTCGCGGGCATCCGCACCCCGCAGCCGATCAACAAAGCCAAGCACAAAGAGGGCGACCTGCCGGCAATGGAGGATGTGCTCCCCGACTGCTATGCTCAACTGGTGAAGATCCGCGAGATCCTCGAAAAGCACTACAAGGACATGCAGGACATCGAGTTCACCATCGAGAAGCACAAGCTCTACATGCTGCAGACCCGCAACGGCAAGCGCACCGCCAGGGCCGCGGTGAAGGTCGCCGTCGACATGGTGAAGGAAGGGCTGATCAGCGAGAAGGAGGCGGTGCTGCGCGTCGAGCCGTCCCAGCTCGACCAGCTGCTCCACCCCTCCCTTGATCCCAAGGCGCACAAGGATGTCATCGCCAAGGGGTTGCCGGCCTCCCCCGGCGCTGCCGGCGGTGAGGTGGTCTTCTCCGCCGACGAGGCGGAAAACGCCGCCAAGATCGGCCTCAAGGTGATCCTGGTGCGCGTCGAGACCAGCCCCGAGGATATCCACGGCATGCACGCCGCCCAGGGGATTCTCACCGCCCGCGGCGGCATGACCAGCCACGCGGCGGTTGTCGCCCGCGGCATGGGCAAGTGCTGCGTCGCCGGCTGCGGCGACATCAAGGTCGACTACCGGGCCCAGCAGTTCACCGCCCGTGACGGCTCGGTGATCAAGAAGGGGGATGTTATCACCCTCGACGGTTCCACCGGCGAAGTGATCAAGGGGGCGGTGCCGACCGTGCAGCCCGAGCTCTCCGGCGACTTCGGCCAGCTGATGACCTGGGTCGACGGCATCCGCCGCCTCAAGGTGCGCACCAACGCCGACACCCCCCACGATGCCAAGGTCGCCCGCGGCTTCGGTGCCGAGGGGATCGGCCTGTGCCGCACCGAGCACATGTTCTTTGAAGGGGAGCGGATCATGGCGGTGCGCGAGATGATCCTCGCCGCCGACTGCGACGGCCGCAAGACCGCCCTGGCCAAGATCCTGCCGATGCAGAAGGGGGACTTCCTCGGCCTGTTCCGCGAGATGAAGGGGCTGCCGGTCACCATCCGCCTGCTCGACCCGCCGCTGCACGAGTTCCTGCCCCACACCGACGAGGAGATCGCCGAACTCTCCAAGGAGATGAACGTCTCGGTTGGCACCCTCAAGGCGAAGGTCGAGTCCCTGCACGAGTTCAACCCGATGCTCGGCCACCGCGGTTGCCGTCTCGGTGTCACCTTCCCTGAGATCTACGACATGCAGGTCCAGGCGATCATGGAAGCGGCCTGCGAACTGGTCAAAGACGAGGGCTTCGAGATCGTTCCCGAAATCATGATTCCGCTGGTCGCCGAGGTCAAGGAGCTGGCGATCCTGCGCGCCAACGCGGTGCGTGTCGCTGACCAGGTGATCTCCCGCTACGGAGTCCAGGTCGAGTACCTGATCGGCACCATGATCGAGCTGCCGCGCGCGGCGCTCACCGCCGACAAGGTCGCCGAGGAGGCGGAGTTTTTCTCCTTCGGTACCAACGACCTGACCCAGACCACCTACGGGCTGTCGCGCGACGACGCCGGCAAGTTTCTTCCCTACTACGTCGAGCGCGAGATCTTCCCCGTCGACCCCTTCGTGGCCCTTGATCAGGCTGGCGTCGGCCAGCTGGTGAAGATGGGCTGCGAGAAGGGGCGCGCCACCCGGCCGAAGATCAAGCTCGGCATCTGCGGCGAGCACGGCGGCGAGCCCTCGAGCGTCATCTTCTGCCACCAGATCGGCCTCGACTACGTCTCCTGCTCCCCCTTCCGGGTCCCCATCGCCCGTCTCGCCGCCGCTCACGCGGTACTGCAGGAGAAGAAGTAGGACGGTTCCAGCATCACCTGCGCAACACCCCAAAGCCCCCGGG
>CAWDZB010000001.1:0-41925 GCA_963806685.1 uncultured delta proteobacterium | reverse complement strand
TTTCTCCTGACCTTGCCCCTCCTCGGCCAACGCCTCGAGCGACCGGGAAAGGACGGTGAAGGGGTGGAAGTTTCCCGGCAGGTTGCCGCGCAGCGCTTCGCGCAGCCCCTGGTAGGCACGGAAGGCCCCCCGGCGGTGGGCAAAAAGGCCTCGGGATTGCCGCCGCTGTCGGCCAGTATGGCCCGGGCCAGGCGGAACGCACCGCGGTGGAAGGCGGCTTCCAGCGCCTGCCGGGCGAGGCGATCCCAGCGATCGCGCAGCACCACTTCGTCGAGGGCAACCACCAGGGCGTCGATCCCCAGAAGGGAGCGAACCTCGTTGAAGGTGTGGGCCACCGAGTAGAAGTCCCCGCCGGAGGTTTCCAGCAGTTCGACCAGCGGCAGGAAGTTCTCGAAATGGGCAAGGCCCGCCAGGCGCTGGGCCGTCTCGGCGCCCAGGCCTGCGTCCTGGAGCCGCTCGGCCCGTTGGCGGCAGGCACGCCAGTCCTCTTCCCGCAGTAGTCCGCTGAGGCCCTTGAGATACTGGTCGACCTGGCGGCGGTAGCGCTGGATGGTCGCGCTGTCGGCCGTCACTGCCAGTCCGCGCTCCAGTGCCCAGGAGCACATCGACCCGAGCAGGTCTTCGAGGTCGAGCAGCAGCCGGTAGCTCTCCTCGGGCGGCAGGGTGTGGTTCGGGCTGCAAACCGCCCGCCGCAGCGGAGCGGCATCGAGGGCGGCATCGAAGACCAGGTAGGCCTCGGCGGTGGCGGCCAGACCGGCCCCGGTCCGGCTGACCAGCTGGTTGAGGAAGGTCGCTCCGGCCTGGCCGACGATTTCATTGGTAAGGACGGTAGCGGTGATCTCCATCGCCAAGGGATGCCGGGGCAGTTGCCCGGCATAGGCCTTCGCCACCGAGGCCGGAAAGTATCCCGGAAGCCGGTCGTGGAGAGCCTCCCGGTTGGGAAGATCACTCGCCAGCAGCGCCTGGTAGAGCTGCATTTTGCTGTAGGCCATCAGGATCGCCAGTTCCGGGCGGGTCAGCACCCCTTCCTCCCGTGTCAGCACTTCCTTGGCGGTCGGCAGGAATTCGCCGCGCCGGTCGAGCAGCCCGGCCCGGGTCAGGCGGTCGGTGAGGGCGAAGAAGGGTTCGCTGTCCGCTTCACAGCGCCGCTGGTCCAGGGAAAGGCAGAGACCCTGCTGGTCGTTGTTGACCAGAACCCCGGACACCACGTCGTCGGTCACCCTTTCCAGCAACCGGTTGCGCTCCTCGGCGTTGGCCAGTTCGCCGTCACTGAGCAGCCCCTGCATGAGGATCTTCAGGTTGACCTCGTGGTCGGAGCAGTCGACGCCCCCCGAGTTGTCGACTGCATCGGTGTTGATCCGGCCACCGCGCAGGGCGAACTCGATGCGGGCGCGCTGGGTGAAGCCGAGGTTCCCCCCCTCCCCCACCACCTTGGCCCGCAGCTGAGAGGCATCGATGCGCAGCGCGTCGTTGGCGCGGTCCCCGACATCCTCGTTCTTTTCGCTGCCGGCCTTGACGTAGGTGCCGATGCCACCGTTCCAGAGCAGGTCGACCTCAGCGCCCAGCAGCAGGCGGATCAGTCCCGGCACGTCGATGCTGTCATGGCGGACGCCCAGCCAGCGCTGCACCTGCTCGGAGAGGGGAATCTCCTTGGCGTCGCGGGGGAAAATCCCGCCGCCGGCCGAGATCAGCTTCTGGTCGTAATCGGCCCAGGAGGAGCGCGGCAGGGCGAAGAGGCGCTGGCGCTCGGCGAAGGAGGCTTCCGGGTCGGGGTCGGGATCGAGGAAAACGTGGCGGTGGTCGAAAGCGGCGAGCAGGCGGATCTCCCGGGAGAGGAGCATGCCGTTGCCAAAGACGTCGCCGCTCATGTCGCCGATCCCCACCACGGTGAAGGGCTCGCTCTGGATGTCGGTCCCCAGTTCCCGGAAATGGCGTTTCACGCATTCCCAGGCGCCGCGGGCGGTGATACCGAGCACCTTGTGGTCGTAGCCATGCGAACCGCCGCTGGCGAAGGCGTCGTCGAGCCAGAAGCCATACTCCCGGCTGATGGCGTTGGCGGTATCGGAAAACTGCGCCGTCCCCTTATCGGCGGCGACCACCAGGTAGGGGTCGGGTTCGTCGTAGGCGACGACCTCGGCGGGAGTGACGACCTGGTCGCCAAGGCGGTTGTCAGTCAGATCGAGCAGGCCGCGCATCAGCACCTGGTAGGCCTCGCGTGAGAGGCGCGCACCCTCCTCGCGGCCGGCAAAGGGGGTTTTGACGACGAAACCGCCCTTGGAACCGACCGGCACGATCAGGGCGTTCTTGGTCATCTGGGTCTTCATCAACCCGAGGATTTCGGTCCGGAAATCGTCGGGACGGTCGGACCAGCGGATTCCGCCGCGGGCAACCTTGCCGCCCCGCAGGTGGATCCCTTCCATGGTAGCGGCATGGACGTAGATTTCGAAGAGGGGGCGCGGCGCCGGCATGTCGATGATCCCCAGGGCGCTGATCTTGAAGGCGAAGAAGTAGTCGTCCCGCTGCCGGCGCAGGAAGAAATTGGTACGGACGGTGGAATCGATGAGGTTGAAGAGCGTGCGCAGGATGCGGTCCTCGTTGGTGTCGGCCACCTCCTCGAGGGCGGCGGCCAGCTGCAGGCGCAGCGGGAAGAGCCCCTCCTCCTCCCGCCGGACGGGATCCTCCCAGCGGGAATTGGGGTGAAAGCGGGCGGCGAAATAGTCGTAGAGGAGCCGGGCGACCCGCGGGTTGTTGATCAGCGCATAGGCCACCCGCTTCTTGGTGAAGGGGGAGCCGAGCTGGAAGTAGTAGTTGCGATAGCCGCGAAAGACATCGATCTGTTTCCAGTCGAGGCCGGTCGGGATCAGCAGGCGATTGAGGTAGTCGTTTTCCGCCAGGCCGCGGTGCAGGGCGAGAAAGCCATCGAGCAGGTGCTGGCGCAGGGCGGCGAGGTTGGGGCGTTCCCGGGGGGTGCCGCGCACCGCGAAACTCTTGATGTAGACCGGCCGCGACTCCAGATCGAGGATGAAGTCGACCTCGTCGATGACGCAGAGGGCGAGATTTTCCAGGATCGGCATCAGGTCGTTGAGGTATTTCTCCGTCAGGCTGTAGAACTGCAGCCGGAAAAAATCGCCGGCGGGATCCGGAAAAGGCCCCCAAAGATCGACCCGGTCTTCGCCCTTGCCGAGAAGGGCCTCGATCATCTCCAGGTCACGTATGGCGAAGCGCGGGTGCACCAGGGTTCGGTATTCCTTGCTGAAACCCTCGCCGTACCGCTGCCAGCGCTGGCGGCCGCCGGTTTCACCATAGACGCGCCGAAGCTGGCGGCGCAGTCGCTGTTCCCAGGGCTCGACCAGCCGCGTCAGGCCGCGTTCTACGCGCCGTTGGTCGACATGCAGAAGATCGGGGTTTGGCCGCGCCGAGATGTGCAGGCTGAGATAGTCGTCGGAGATGTGGATCACCCGCGAGACCAGATCATCGGCCTGCATGACCCGGCCGAGATATTTCTCTATCCGCGCCAGGTTTTCGCTGCCATAGAATTCCCGGGGCATGATCAGCAGCAGGGTCAGCCCATGAACGGCCAGGCTGCCGGTGACCACGACCTTGACTGCTCCGTGGCGATAAATCTGCGAGAAGGAACGAAGGGTGGCATCGAGGTCGCGGTCGGTCAGGAAAAAGAGGTCGACCTTGGGGAAGGTGTTGAGAATGTCGATGGTTTTGCGCCAGTCATGGCATTCCCGGGGAATACCGAGGCGTTCCAGGGCCGCCTCGATGCGTCGGCGCAGAGCCGGTACGGCGGTGCTCGGATCGTTGCGGCTCTGTTCGGAGAAGAGGCCGAGAAAGGCGTGCTCGACTTCACAATCGCCGAGCTGTTCGCGAATGCCGATATAGGCAAGGTTTTCAAGGTTCAGAATGGGGCTGGGGTGGGAGGTGTTTTCCACCACGATGCGGTGCTCGCGCAGCAGCCGCTCCCGGTCATCCTCATCGAGGGGCGGGGCGGGCAGACCGCAGGTCTCGGCCGGGATTTCCTCCACCCCGGCCAGCCCGCCACCGCTGCGGGTGAACTGCAGCTTGCGATAAGAAAAAGCGAAAAAATTCCCGTCCTGCAGCCAGCGGAGAAAATTCTTCTCTCCCGCCTCCGTGGCCGCGGCTTCCAGGCCTGCCAGTGCAGCCTCCAGCCCCTGCCGGCCACGCTCCACCTGAAGCACGGCCTCCAGGGCTGCGATCGTTGCCGCCTGCACGGCCGGAAACTGGGGTTCCTGCAACCCCTGCAGGCGGATCACGACCAGCGACTCCCGTTCTCCCTCGCTATCCATCCCCCCCAGTCCCACCAGCCGACCGTGGTCGCGACGCACCGCCAGCAACGGGTGGCAGACGACCTGAAAGGCCACCCCCTGCCGGATCAGGGCGATCTGTACGCTATGGACCAGGTAGGGCGCATCCTGGGTATTGGTCAGCAGCAGTGCCCGGTCGCTGCCGAGGGGGAGCAGCCGGACCGGGGAAGCGGCTGGTTCGCGGTTCAGAAACCGGAACAGCTCCAGGAAATGATAAGCCAGGTCTTCGGGGGCCAGGGGCTGCAGAAAGGTGGGAGGGGTGCTGGCCAGCAGGCGGTCGGCCAGGACCGACAGCAGGGGAACCTCGTCGTTCCCGACCTGTCCGGCGGCAAGGTCCCGGGCGGCAACAACCCGGGCTGCGAAATCGGTGGCACCATGGGGCTCGGCGGCATCTTTGAAAATAACACGCATCATTCCACTCGTCGTTGAGGGTGAACGGACCTGCCGTTGCGACCAGCACCCGGAGACGACCGGCAGTCGTGGCTTAAGCTTAGAAGATCAGGGCGCCTTTGACAACCCGGCCGGCCAGGGGAGCCCGGCATCGAGCAGCCGGATGTCGGCGGCGGCGACGAGGGCCTGGACCCAGTCCTGGAGCCGCCGGGCGTGTGCCGCGGTGCCGAGCTGGCGGCGCAGTCGGGGAAGCGCTTCCTCCCGGGTCAGTGGCCGGGGTTCCTCCCGCCCCAGGACCAGGATCAGGTGCCAGCCGAACTGGGTGGCGACGGGGCCGCCGACGGTGCCTGCGGGCAGGGAAAAGGCCAGCGCCTCGAATTCCGGCGCCATCTCCCCCCGGTGAAACCAGCCGAGATCCCCTCCGGAAGAGGCGCTCGGGCAGGCCGAATGCTGTCGGGCCAGAGCGGGGAAATTCTCCGGGGTAGCCTCGGCGGCGAGGGCGGCGCAGCGCGCCCGGGCCTGTTCAGAGCGACCGCCCGGGTCGCGCACCAGCAGATGGGCGGCCCGGATTCGGGCCGGATGCGTGAGGCACCGCTGCTGTTGCTGCCAGGCCGCTTCGACTTCCTCGGCTTCCGGCTCCGGCGCTTTGCCGAGATGCTGGTCGCTGAAACGGTTGACGGTCAGATCCTGACGCAGCATACGGAAATGCTCGGCGGGGGAGATGCCGGCCTTGGCGAGGGTAGCGAAGAATTCCTCGGCGCTGGGAAAATTGGCGATCAGCCGCTCCTGTTCGGCCTCCACCTCGGCGACCGTGGCGACCACCCCGTGGGCCAGGGCCGCCAGGTAGATGAGTTCGCGGGCGAGAAGTTTCTCTAGAGCCAGTTCCGTGGCCTGCCGCAGCTGGGCGTCGTCGAGCTGGTCCATAGTCTTGCGAAATTGTTGCATGGCGAACCCCTGGATGGCGTTGTCGAGGTCCCTCCGCTGCAGAGGCTGGCCATTGACGGTGGCGATGATGTCGGACATACAAAACTCCTTTTCCGGTTAATCCCCGCTCCACGGGTAAAGTCCTGAAATCGTTCCCCAGCAGTACGGAGAAAACCCGTTGCACACGGATCAAATCTGATCGGTTCGGATAACAATCTGATCAGACCTTGAGTTCTGGTTCAATCCGATTTCAATCAAACCTTATCCGAGGTTATCCGCGAGAAACGCATTTTGCCTTTCTCTTAGTCCGCCTTGAGCTTGAGTGAGCGACGGGAACGGGCAGGAAAAATAGCGCAGATTTTTTCGGAAAGGTTACGGTACGTCCGCCGCGGCCTTGCCGACGGCGGCGCTCAAGGCGGCGAACTCCTCCAGGTTCAGGGTTTCACCCCGCCGCCGTGGGTCGATATCGCAGGTCGCCAGGGCGGTATCGATGGTGGCCGCAACAAACCCGGCGCCGAGCAGGGCGTTGCGCAGGGTCTTGCGGCGCTGGCCGAAGGCGCCCTTGACCACCCGCCGGAAGAGCTGGGGGTCGGCGACGGCGACCCGCGGCTGTTGGAGGGGAACGAATTCCAGCACCACCGAGTGAACCTTGGGGGCGGGGAAAAAGGCTCCCGGCGGCACCACCGTCACCCGCCGAATGTCGAAGACCAGCTGGCAGAAGACCGACAGGATGCCGTAGGCCGCAGTTCCCGGTCCCGCGCAGAGCCGGTCGCCCACCTCCTTCTGGAACATCAGTACCAGCCGGGAGAAAGCCTGGCGGTAATCGAGGATTTTGAACAGCACCTGGCTGGAGATGTTGTACGGCAGGTTGGCGACCAGCTTGTAGGGAGGATGAGCGAGGATCGCCGGCCAGTCGAGCTCCAGGCAGTCCCCAGCAACGATCTGCAGCCGCGGCTCCCGGCGCGCCTCGAGGCCGGCGATCAGGTCGCGGTCGACCTCCATGACCATCACCTCGGCGGCCGAGGCCAGCAAGCGGTCGGTCAGGACGCCGAGGCCGGGTCCGATCTCCAGGACGCGGTCGTCGGGTTCGAGCCGGGCGGCGGCGAGAATCTTGTCCACCACCGAGGGGTCGCGAAGGAAGTTCTGGCCGAAGCGTTTTTTCGGTCGCGGTTGCATAGTCTTAATCTTAATGTTATCCGGACGCCGGTTGCCGTGTCACTTCGGGCGCTTCCGATGCTTCCAGTGGGGGCGGGGCCAGCGCGGGATCCGCCGATTGCGCAACAGCGGCACCAGGCGCAGGGTCAGGGCATAGGCCAGGGCCCCGGAGACCAGGGCATAGAGCAGACTGCCGAAGCAGAGGGGGAAAATCGCCTGCCAGCCCAAGGTGCGCAGCGTGGCGAAGGTCAGCTTTGCCGGCAGGTGCAGTCGCTCCATGCCGAGCAGCACCCGCCCGCTCTCGTATTCGAGGGCGTAGATGAAGGGGGCGGTCACCGGGTTGGTGATCCAGACACCGATGGCCGCGGCGATCTTGTTCTCGCGCAGAAGCCAGGCGCAGAAGACGGCGATCGCCATCTGGACGCCGAAGGTCGGGGTCATGCCGATGAAGATCCCCAGGGCCATCCCCTTGGCGATGTCGTCCGGGGACCCGCTCAGCCTGGCAAAACGAACCAGCTGCAGTTTGGTCTGGCGAATGAAACCCCAGCGACGCCACATAGTTCCTCCCCGGGGTCAGACGGGAGTGCCGGCGGCGGCCCGGTCGAGGGGCCAGCTGGCAACCGCGTTGAGATCCAGGCCGTCGTGGCGCCCCCCTTCCAGCAAGTGGTCTCCGGCCACCCCGAGCATCGCCGCATTGTCGGCGCACAGCGCCGGGCTCGGAAAGACCACAGTCCGTCCCTGCCCTTTGGCAGCCTCCTGCATGCCCCGGCGCAGGCCGCGGTTGCAGGCCACCCCGCCGGCCACCACGATCCGCTCCAGGCAGGCCGCCTCGGCCGCGGCAAAGGTCTTGCGGGTCAGGACCTCGACCATCGCCGCCTGGAAGCTGGCGGCAATGTCCGTGCGCCGCCGATCGTCGAGAGGGGGCTGCTGCTGGAGATAATTGAGGACCGCGGTCTTGATGCCGCTGAAGCTGAAGTCGAAGCCGCGCTTGTGGAGCAGCGGCCGGGGGAAAGCGACGGCAGTCGGGTCCCCCACGGCGGCCAGGGCATCGATGCGGGCGCCGCCGGGATAACCGAGGCCGAGGAGTTTGCCGACCTTGTCGAAGGCCTCCCCGGCCGCGTCGTCGATGGTCCGGCCCAGGGTCCGGTAGCGGCCGATGCCTTCGACCCGGTAGAGGTGGGTATGGCCGCCGGAGACGGCCAGCGCCAGGTAGGGGTAGGCAACCGGCTGTTCGAGCTGGACGGCGAGGATGTGCCCCTCGATATGGTGCACCCCAACCAGCGGCAGGCGGCGGGCGAAGGCGATCGCCTTGGCCGCCGACAGCCCCACCAGCAGCGCGCCGATCAGCCCCGGCCCGCGGGTTACGGCCAGTCCCTCGATGGCATCGAGGGTGACCCCGGCCTCGGCCAGTGCCGTTTCGACCACCGGCACCACGGCCTCGAGGTGGCTGCGCGAGGCGAGTTCCGGCACCACTCCGCCGTAGCGGGCATGGAGGTCGACCTGCGAGGCGATGACGCTGGAAAGGACGCGACGCCCGTCGCGGACCACGGCCGCGGCGGTTTCGTCACAGGAAGATTCGAGGCACAGAACAAGCATAATAAGGCAGGTACAAGGTAAGAGGTCCAAGGAACAAGGGAAAGGCAAGAATCCTAACTTTCAAGGTCCTAACCTTGAACCTTTCACCTTGAACCTCGATCCTGGTTTACAAAAGATTCGCCGCCAGTTCCGCCAGCGGGGAGCGTTCCCCCTTGGACAGGGTGATGTGGCCGGCGATCTCCTGGTTCTTGAACTTTTCGACGACGTAGGTCAGACCGTTGCTCGAGGAATCTACATAGGGGTTGTCGATCTGGTAGGGGTCGCCGGTCATCACCACCTTGGTCCCTTCCCCGGCCCGGGTGACGATGGTCTTGATCTCGTGGGGGGTCAGGTTCTGGGCCTCGTCGACGATCATGTACTGCTTGGGGATCGAGCGGCCGCGGATGTAGGTCAGTGCCTCGATCTCCAGGATCCCCATGTCGACCAGCTCGCGGTAGCCGCGCTTGCGCTTGCCGCGCTCGTCGACGTTGCCGAGCAGCAGCTCGACGTTGTCGAAGATCGGCTGCATCCACGGCGCCAGCTTTTCCTCGACGTCCCCGGGCAGAAAGCCGAGGTCGCGCCCCAGCGGGAAGACCGGCCGCGAGACCAAAAGCCGGCTGTAGGCCCCCTCGTCGGCGGACTTGAGCAGCCCGGCGGCGATCGCCAGCAGGGTCTTGCCGGTCCCGGCCTTGCCGACCAGGGTAACCAACTGCACATCCTCGTTAAGCAGCAGGTCGAAGGCGAACTGCTGCTCCCGGTTGCGTGGATGAATCCCCCAGATCCCCTCCTTGGGGGTGCGAATCAGCGGCACCATTCGCTGCTGGCTGGCGACGTAGCGGCCGATGGCGGTGTGGGACGGATTGCCGGACTCGACCAGGGTGATGAACTGGTTGGGGCGGTAGTCCCCCTGGATCGGCAGGAACCCCTGCCCGTAGAAGCGGTCGACCTCATCCTTGTCGATCAGCACCTCGGACGACCCGGAGTAGAGCTCCTCGATGGAGACCTTGTCCGACTCGTAGTCCTCGACGGTCAGGCCAACGGCATCGGCCTTGATGCGCAGGTTGGTGTCCTTGGTGACAAAGACCACCGGGCACTGGCAGTCGTCCTTGAGTGCCATCGCCACGGCAAGAATGCGGTTGTCGCCGCGGTCGGCGCGCAGCTCCGGGGGGAGCCGTTTCATCAGATCCTCGGTGTAGAGGTCGACGCGCAGGATGCCGCCGCTCTCCAGGGAGACGCCTTGAACCAGCTGCCCCTGGCTGCGCAGGCCGTCGAGGATCCGCGACACCTGGCGGGCGTTGCGGCCGATTTCGCTCTGGTCTTTCTTGAAGCGGTCGATCTCCTCGATAACAGTGATCGGGATGACCAGGTCGTTGTCCTCGAAAAGGAACAGGGCCTGGGGGTCGTGGAGCAGAACGTTGGTGTCGAGAACGTAGGTTTTTTTCATCGGCAGAGCCCAGACGGTTAGAGGGTGGCTGGAAATGGGCAGAACAGGGACGACCGCAGGCGGGAATACCCGGAATTGCGCCGCTTCAGTCGGGAGGCCGTTCGGCCAACGAGGCCAGCGCCGCGAGCAGGACCGCGATCTCCTCAGGGGTGTTGAAAAACCCCGGGCTGACCCGCACCGTCCCGCGCGGAAAGGTGCCGATGGTGCGGTGCGCATCGGGGGCGCAGTGCAGCCCCACCCGGGTCAGTATCCCATGATCGCGGTCGAGATGGAAACCGATTTCTGCGGGGTCGCGGCCGGCCAGCACGAAGGAGACCGCCCCGCCCCGCTGCCGGCCGTCGCCGGGGCCGAATATGCTGATCCCGGGAATGCGGCGCAGCCCCTCGAGCAATTGGTCGGTGAGGGCGGCTTCGTGCTCGCGGACCCGTTCCAGCCCCTGTTCGCGCAGGAAGTCGATGCCCGCCTTGAGGCCGGCGAGCCCGGGGGTGTTGACGGTTCCCGCCTCGAGGCGTTCGGGCAGCTGCGCCGGGGGGAGATCGGACTGGCTGTTGCCGCCGGTGCCGCCGTAAATCAGCGGCTGCGGCACCAGCCCTTCGCGCAGGCAGAGAAAGCCGGTCCCCTGGGGGCCGTAGAGCCCCTTGTGGCCGGGGGCGGCGAGCAGGTCAATGGCCCCGGCTTCGCAGTGAATGGGAAACAGCCCGGCGCTCTGCGCGGCGTCAACCAGCAGCAGGACCCCCTCCCGGCGGCACCAGGGGCCGAGTTCGTCGACGGCCTGCAGAGTGCCGGTGACGTTGGAGCAGTGGACCATGACCAGCATCCGGGTGCGCTCGGCGCGGCAGGCCTCCATGAGCCGTTGCGGGTCGACGAAGCCGCTGCGGTCGCCGGCGACCTTGACCACCCGCACTCCCCTTTCCTCGAGGGCGCGCAGCGGTCGGGTGACGGCGTTGTGCTCCATGCTGGTGGTCACCACCCGGTCCCCCGGCACGAGGAACCCGAACAGCGCCAGGTTCAGCGCCGCGGTGCCGTTGGCGGTAAAGACCACCCGGGCAGGATCGCCGACCCCGAACATCTCCGCCACCGCTTCCCGGGCCTCAAGGACAATCCGCGAAGCGTCCAGGCTCATGCGGTGGGCGCCCCGTCCCGGGTTGCCGGCCGCCTCGGCCAGCACGCGAGTCATGGCGGCGGCCACTTCGGGCGGCTTGGGAAAGGTGGTGGCGGCGTTGTCGAGGTAAATGGCCATGGTTCCGAATCAGTGGTTCGGCAAGGGAGCTGGCGCGGGCTTTCATGAAAGGCTAGAAATTAGCATCGACCCGGGCGTTTGGCAACTCAAAACGGCCCGGCGCCCTCCCCTGCCGGCCGGCCATGCCGGGGCCCCAGCGGGGAGTCGCTACGAGGGTAGTCAGGATTTTTCGGGGAGGTGGTAGACCCGGTTCTTGCCCTGTTTCTTGGCCTGGTAGAGGAGGTCGTCGGTAGTCTTGAGCAGGGTGTCGAGATCCTCGCCGTCGCGAGGGAAGCAGGCGATGCCAGCACTCACCGTCAGGCCGTGTACGGCCATCGGGCCGAGGGCGGCCGGCGTGTATTGCTCGATCGCCAGCCGCGCCCGTTCGGCGGCCGCCAGCGCTTCGCCGATGCCGGTTTCGGGAAGGATGGCGATGAACTCCTCGCCGCCGTAGCGGAACAGGATGTCGTATTCACGCAGGGAGTGCTGCAGGATCCCGGCGACATGGGCGAGCGCCCGGTCGCCGTTGGGATGGCCGTAGGTATCGTTGAAGAGCTTGAAGTCGTCGATATCGAACATCGCCAGTGCCAACGGCTTGCGGTAGCGGGCGGCGCGAACCAGCTCCTCGCGGAAGATCTGCAGGAAATGGCGATGATTGAAGAGCCCGGTGAGACCGTCGGTACAGGCCAGCTGGCGGGTCTGTTCGTGGAGACGGGCGTTGCCGATGCTCAGGGCGGCAAAGGAGGCGAGGATCGCCAGCGCCTGCAGGCGGAGGCCGGAGAAACTGCGGGGTACGAAATCGTCGAGATAGAGGATGCCGAGGACCTCGTTCTGGATCCGCAACGGCACGGCGATCAGCGAACGGACTCCTTCGGCAAGCACTGCCGGATGGATAGCATAGGGGGTATGGCGGGTATCCTCGACGACGGAGAGCTCTCCTGCGTCGAGGACGCAGCGGGTGAGGCTTCCCGGGCGGACCGGCCGCCTTCCCTCGGCCAGGAACCGGGGGCTTACTCCCGCGCGGGCATGAAATTCCAATTCGGAGCGTTCCGCGTCGTAGAGGGCAATGGCGCCGGCCGGCATTTCCATGACCGCCATGGCGCTGTCGAGGATGTTTTCCAGGACTTCGTCGAACTCCAGGGAAGAGACCACCGCCTGGGCGACCTGGAGGATCGAGCGCAGTTCACGCAGCTCTTCTTCGAGATGGATGGTTTCGGCGGTCTGGTTGGCCATCGTTATCGCCCTGGAAACATTAATGATCTCTACTTGGTCCCTCCCCTTTCCAGGCAATTCCTGCAAGAGCCGGGCCTTACCAACCAGGGGAAATTCTGTCGGAAAAAGTTCGGCAACGCTGCTTGACAGCCACGATATCTTGTGGTTTAAATGCTTCTCATCTACATAATCTTGACAATTCCCCCAAAACAACCAGTTTTTCACTGCCGCCGCCGTACCCCGGATTCCGGCTGGCTACTGCAAAGGACGAAACCGATGAGCAAAAAGACCAGCTCGGCCGCCCCGGCCCTGCCCCCCACCGACCTGCCCCTGTCGAAGAACGCCCTCACCGTCCTCGAGCGCCGCTACCTCAAGCGCGACGCCGAGGGGAAGGTCCTGGAAACTGCCGTCGACATGTTCCGGCGCGTCGCCGAGACCATCGCCGCCGCCGAGGACCGGTTGCAGACCGGCAACGACAGCCAGGCGCTGGCCGACGAGTTCTACCGGATGATGACCGAGCTGGAGTTCCTGCCCAACTCGCCGACGCTGATGAACGCCGGCCGCGAGCTGGGGCAGCTCTCGGCCTGCTTCGTGCTGCCGGTGGGGGATTCGATGGAGTCGATCTTCGAGGCGATCAAGCAGACCGCGCTGATCCACAAGAGCGGCGGCGGCACCGGCTTCTCCTTTTCGCGCATCCGCCCGGCCAACGACGTGGTCCTCTCCACCAAGGGGGTCTCCTCCGGCCCCCTCTCCTTCATGAAGGTCTTCGACGCCGCCACCGAGACCATCAAGCAGGGGGGCACCCGGCGCGGCGCCAACATGGGGATCATGCGCGTCGACCATCCCGACATCATGGACTTCATCATGTGCAAGCGGGACCAGACGGTGCTGACCAACTTCAACATCAGCGTCGGCATGACCGAGAAGTTCATGGAGGCGGTGGAGAGCGACGGCGAGTACGAGATCATCAACCCCCGCGACGGCCAGCCGGTGAAAAGCATGCCGGCGCGCAAGGTCTTCGAGCACATCGTCGATCTGGCCTGGACCAACGGCGAGCCGGGGATCATCTTCCTCGACCGTCTCAACCGCGACAACCCGACCCCGCACAGGTCGGCGAGATCGAGGCGACCAACCCCTGCGGCGAGCAGCCGCTGCTTCCCTACGAGTCCTGCAACCTCGGCTCGATCAACCTGGTGAAGATGGTCAAGGACGGCGCCGTCGACTGGGACCACCTGGGCAAGGTGGTGCGCACCGCCACCCGCTTTCTCGACAACGTCATCGAGGTCAACAAGTACCCGATCCCCGAGATCGACGAGATGACCCGCAGCAACCGCAAGATCGGCCTCGGCGTCATGGGCTGGTCCGACCTCTTGATCCTCTGCGGCATCCCCTACAACTCGCCCGAGGCGGTGGCGCTGGGCGAGAAGCTGATGAAGTTCATCACCAACGAGTCGCGGATCGCCTCCCAGGAGCTCGCCGCCGAGCGCGGCCCCTTCCCCAACTTCAAGGGGAGCATCTACGACACCAAGGGCGCCAAGCCGGTGCGCAACGCCACCTGCACCACCATCGCCCCGACCGGCACCATCTCGATCATCGCCAACAGCTCCTCCGGCGTCGAGCCCCTGTTCGCCGTCTCCTACGTGCGCCAGGTGCTCGACAACGACAAGCTGATCGAGGTCCACCCGCTGTTCGAGAAGATCGCCCGCGAGCGCGGCTTCTACTCCAAGGAACTGATGGAGAAGATCGCCGAGCACGGCACCGTGCAGGACATCCCCGAAGTCCCCGCCGACGTGCGCAAGGTCTTCGTCACCAGCCACGACATCACCCCGGAGGACCACATCCGGATGCAGGCGGCCTTCCAGAAGTACACCGACAACGCCGTCTCCAAGACCGTCAACTTCACCCACGACGCCTCCCGCGAGGACGTCGCCACCGTCTACCGCCTCGCCTACCAGCAGGGCTGCAAGGGGGTGACCATCTACCGCGACGGCAGCCGCGACATGCAGGTCCTCTCGGTGGCCAAGAAGGAGGAGAAGAAGGACGAGAAGGTCGTCCCCATGGAGTCGCACAAGGCGGGCAGGAAGCGCGAGCGGCCCCGGGCCCTCAAGGGTTCCACCTACCAGATGGAGACCGGCTGCGGCCCCCTTTACGTCACCATCAATGAGGACAACCAGGGGCTCTTCGAGCTCTTCACCACCATGGGCAAGGCCGGTGGCTGCGCCGCCAGCCAGTGCGAGGCGATCGGCCGCCTGGTGTCCCTCGCCTGGCGCAGCGGCGTCCAGGCCCGCCAGGCGGTGAAGCAGATGATCGGCATCACCTGCCACAAGCCCTCCGGCTTCGGCGACAACCGCATCACCTCCTGCGCCGACGCTGTCGCCAAGGCGATCCAGATGCACATGCTCGATCACGACGAGGAGGGCATCGTCGCCCACCAGAACGGCGGGGCTTGTCCGGAATGCGGGGGGGCGGTGGAGCATGAGGGCGGCTGCTGCGTCTGCCATGCGTGCGGGTATAGCGAATGTGCGTAGGGTGAGATGATGAAGTCGGGAGGGGGAACCGATGGATTAATGTGAAAAGGGACGAGCCAGGGAGACTGGCCTGTCCCTTTTCGCGTATCTTCGGCTCTTATACGGATCCGCCTAAATCGCCGCCATATAGTGCGGTCCCTGATAATAGGCAGAAAATTAAGACGGTTGGTAGCCTTTTAACCAAGGGCTAAAGGGTGTCGTCATGGGCATGGTTCCCAATTTTGACCGTTTATACGGATCCGTCTACATACTGTTATGCGTCGCACTGTCGCGCATAGACCACATAAATCAAACTGATGGATTTAATTGATGACGCAGGCAATTACACGAGAGAGACTTTCGGACCTATTGGTCGATCCCCGTGAGGATCTCGACTTTGAGGTAAAGAATTGGCTGGATCTTCAAAATGGCAACGAGGATAAAGCGACACTTGCAAAGGCAATCTTAGCACTTGCCAACCATGGTGGTGGCTTTGTTGCTTTAGGTCTATTAGAAACGGAATCTGGAATAGTTGAGGCAGAGGGACGGCCAGCAACACTGGATAGATATAGTCAGGATCTGATTAATGGTATCGTACAGAATTACTGTGATCCTCCGTTTCACTGTGCCGTTCATATAGTTGCTAGTCCAGGCGAAACACTATTTCCAATAGTGGTTGTTCCCGGCGGCCATCGGATTCCTATAAGGGCACGTCGGGCTGGTCCGCACGGAAACATCGTCCAAAATAACGCTATCTACATTCGAAAGCCGGGACCTCGGAGCGAAACTCCGCAAAGCGCAAAGGATTGGGATGATCTTCTGGCTAAGTGTTTGCGTAACCGTCGGGACGAGATGTTCGATCAGATCAGGGACTTGATCACAGGTGCTGTACCACAGATAGAACAACCCACTGAGCCAGCCCGTCTAGAAAATTGGATTCGTGTCGGTTTCGAACGGTGGCACACGCTTACCCAGGAGTTACCAGAGACTGTTGGCCCACGTTTCCCCCATGGATACTACAATTTTGCATACGAAATCATAGGCGAACGCCGGCAGATTTCGCCTGCCCAGTTGCCAGATGTATTGAGGGCAAGTGTGGTTCGTCATACAGGATGGCCGCCTTTTTGGTACCCAACACGTGAAGGAATAACACCTTATCCAATTGACGGCGCGGTTGAATGTTGGCTCGGCGGCGATACACAAACGCCCGCCGAGAACCGTGATGCCGCTCATTCAGACTTCTGGCGAATTCATTCTGAGGGCATGGCATTCTTACTCCGTGGGTTTCAAGAAGATGGAATGGAAGTGCAGCGCCCAGGCCCCTTACCCATCCTTCCGGGAACGGTCTTCGACATCACACTTCCAGTGTGGCGGATAGGCGAGACGCTTTTGCAGGCGCAACGTTTTGCGGAAAACCTGTTTGAAGGGACAACGACGATAAGGTTTATTGCCACCTATGAAGGTTTATCTGGGCGAGCGCTAACGAGCATTGACCATAGACGTCATGTATGGGAGGGTCGTATTGCGCGCCAGAATTCAATTACTTTGAATACACATGTGGACGCACAGGCAATTGGCACGAACTTGCCGGAAATCGTGCACCCTCTTTTGTCCCCTCTGTACGCATTATTCGACTTTTTTGAGTTGTCGAACCAGCTAGTTTCTGAAGAATTGTCGCGCATGCGTGGAGGTGATATTTAGATGGCGGTGACAGCTGGACTTGTTAATTTTCTATCTTGGGAAAAGAGAAGACATCGCCCAACAAGAATTTCCAGCCGACGCCCAAACTGCATTAGGCCATAGCGGGGTCGGACCAAGCCAACTCACTGTAATTAGACCAAAAAGCTTCAAACTACCCCACCCAAAAAGGACTATAAGTCAATTTTCGGGGTAGAAATCGGATATTGGGGAAGAGAGGAGCCATTGTTTAATCCTTCCTCTAGTTCCACCAGCCAAAATCATTTATGAATCTCTCTCCCGCTTTCGATCCAGAAGAAACGCGAAAGTCATTGCCCCGGGATGCCGGTGCGAACCGGGTCGCCCTGGTTTTTCACATTGGAATCGCCGATGCCTCCGCGTACCGGGCCTGGCTGGCCGAGACGAACGGCAAGCTAGGCAGCAAAAGGCTGTACCGGGTGAAGGCCGATCCCGTCCCCCGCGAGGGCATGGTCATCGACGAGATTGTCATTGATGAACACCCTACCGCCCATTCGGCTCTCCATTTCCTAGCCACCTACGGTGACGACTTAAAGCGGGCCTGTCGCGAACTGGCGGTCCTGGCCATCGTGCCGGAACCTCCTGCCACCTTCCGCATGGTCAGGGTCATATCCTGGCTGGTCCGCCTGTTCAAGGGCGTCAAGGATGAGGGCATCCCCTCCGCCAACTGGAAAGCGGAAAATACCGCCGTCTGGCCCGACGAGCGCCAGATGGCGGTGGCGAGGAACCAGAACCTGGACGAGCCGCTGTTCGTTTACAACCTGAACAAGTACAAGGCGGTCGCCGAATATCCCGCCGACAGCGCTCCCGATAAGCCGATCAGCGGCCGGGAAGCCTACGACCGCTATGCCAAAATCGCCGGCTTCGAGCTGTTGCGCCGGGGCGCCTTCCCGGTATACGGCGGCAGGCCGCTGGGTCTGTTGGAGGGAAACCCGAATTGCATACTGGCGGATCGATGGGACAAGTTCATCTTCGTCCGCTACCCCCGGCGCCGCAACCTGCTGGCCATCATCGAAAGCCCGGAGTTCACCAAGGGGCAGATTCACCGCGACGCCGGGCTGGAACGGGTGGCGATCTTTATGGCTGGGGAAGCCTGAGTCGCCGGGGGGCCGTTCCGGGGAAACCATACTCAATTCAATCACCGCTTTGGAGTCGGGCTCCCAAGTTATCAAGGGGCCCCGTTACATTTGAAACTTACATGAGTGTCAGATCTGCACTTTCACAGCTCGTCAAACTATAGACATGACACTGACCTATGCCCCATGAATGACCACACCCTCTACTTCGCCTATGGCTCAAACATGGCCCGTGAGCGGATGGAGGCGCGGGTGCCTTCTGCCCAATTCCTCTCCGTTGCCTCTCTCCCTGGTTATACATTGAAGTTTCACAAGCCCGGCAAGATAGACGGCACTGGAAAGTGCGACGCCGCTTTCACCGGGAAATCCAATGACCGAGTGTTTGGCGCCCTTTACTCAATCCGAACCGGTCAACTCTCCGGCGCTCGACAGAATCGAAGGGTTGGGTCATGGCTATGCCCGGAAAACTGTATCGGTGAGCACGTCGTCTGGAGAGTCATTCAGTGCAGAGACTTACACTGCCACGATTTGCGATCCGAGCCTCCGCCCTCTCGACTGGTACAAGGAGCACGTTCTGCGAGGTGCCCGGGCCATCGGGCTTCCATCCGATTACGTTGCATCGATAGAGGCTGTCGTGGCAGACCTCGATCCAGATAATGTGAGGCGAGCAAGGGAGTTATCGATCTACTGTTAAACCAAAGGGTCAGCTTATTATTGGCAAAAGTGTCAGGGCTTTCCGAATCGAATGAAAATTTCCTCCATCCTCAAACCGGTCCTGTTCCTTCTCCTTCTGCTGCCGGCCATCCTCGGTCCTGTTGCGGTCTCGGCCTCGTCCCCGACCGACCGTATGGCCGCTTTTTATGCGGCGGACCTCCATCACTCCTATTTTCTCCCCCGGGTCGCCGCCCTGGCCGGCCTGGGTCATCTCGGCGCGGCCGCCGCCGATGAAGTCCCGGTCATTCGGGCGACCCTCGACCAGGCGCCCGTTTTCGAGCGACTGCTGGGCCTCTGGGCTCTGGCCCGGATCGGCACCGCCGATGCGCTCAAGGAAGCCAAGGCTCAGGCCGGGAAGGAGAAGGCCCGCCTGCTGGAGGGGAAGCTGGCCGCGCGGGTCGCGTTTCTGGCGACTCTCTCCAGGGCGGAGGACAAACGTACGGACCTGGACCAGGCCCTGCCGGCTCTTTACACGGCAGCGCGAAAAGGGTCTCTGGAGGACCGGTTGCTGGCCGCCTGGGCGCTCTACGCCATTGACACCCCGGTGACGACCGATGTCGCCGACGGCGCCATGCGTTCGGCCGCCGCCCTGCTCGATCCGTCCCACGGCAACTACACCCGTCACCTGACCCTCATCCGGCTGGTCGGCCCGCCGGCGGTAACGTTCGTAACCGGGCGGCTGGAGCGGATAGCCCGGGAACACGATTTCGGCGCCGACATTTTCGGCAGGCGCGCCCTGACCCTGTTCACCCTTGCGGTCCTCGCTTCGCCCCGGCAGCCGCTGGTCCGTGAATTCCGCCGCTCCCTTCCCGCCCGCCTTCACTCCTTCCTCGATCGCAGCCAGGCCCTGCGAGAAACGCTTATCCTCGGACCCTACGCCTGCAGTCCCCCGTTGATCGACGCGCTCAAGGTCATTGCCGGCGGGGAGGACGAGGACGACGGCAAGGCGGCCGGGCGCTGCCTGGAAATTTGCCGGTGAAGCGTTCGCCACGCTAAATTCCCCAAGAATTCTCCCTTCCTTATGTTACTTTTGGTCGGGAGGCTCCGATTTTTCATCCATGATCCAACCGCTCCAAGTTCCAGGAGGATGTCATGAAACGCGTACTCTATTTCCCCAGTCGCTATATCCAGGGACCCGGCGCCATCGAGGACATCGGCCAGCATGCCGCCTCCATGGGAGACTGCGCCCTGGTCGTGGGCGGCAAAACCGCCCTCTCGATCTGCGGCGCGGCGATCGACAAAAGCCTCTCTGCCGAGGGGGTCGGTTGTCATCAGGAATTGTTCCGGGGTGTATCTTCCCGAACCGAAGTCGATCGCCTGTCGGACCTCGCCTTTTCCTGCTGCGCGAACATCATCGTGGCTGTGGGCGGAGGGGCTTCCATCGATGCGGCCAAGGCCGTGGCCCACGAAATGAAGGCGCCGGTCATCGTCGTCCCCACGACGGTTGCGACCGACGGCCCGGGCTCGGCGCTGTCGGTTCTCTACACCGAAGAGGGGGTGTTCGAGAGTTATCTGAACCTGCGCAGAAACCCGGACTGCGTGATCATGGATACCTCGATCATCGCCGGCTCGCCGGCGAAGTTCCTGGTGGCCGGCATGGGCGATGCCGTTGCCGGGTTCTGGGAAACGGACACTTTTGCCAGAAGCGGCAAGACTCCCTCCTTTTCCGGCGGCCAGACGCCCCCCCTGGCGATTTTGGCCCTGTCCCGGCTCTGTTACCGGACGCTGCTGGAATCGGGTTACCAGGCGAAGCTGGCGGTGGGAAAACAGGTGGTGACCCCGGCCCTTGAAGCCATCGTCGAGGCCATCACCCTGCACAGCGGCCTCGATTCCGAGAACGGCGGCCATGCGGGGGCCCACTCGATCCACAACGGTTTGACGGTCCTCCCGGACACCCGGGGAAAACTGCACGGCGAAAAGGTCGCCTTCGGTCTTCTTGCCCAACTGGTGATGGAGGGGCGTTCCTCCGCTGAAATCCGGGAGGTTCAGGAATTCTGTTTCACGGTCGGCCTGCCCATCTGCCTGGCGGATCTGAACCTTCCCGAACCAAGCGCCGAGGAGATCCGGCGCGTCGCCGAAACCGCGGTCGCGGAAGGGGAAACCATCCACGCCACCTGGTTCCCGGTCACCGCTGCCATGGTCGAAGCGGCCATTTGGACGGCCGATGCCCTGGGGGTGGACCATAAACAGCGCAACATCCGCTGATACCGCCCTGGTCTTCGGAAGGATTTGCTTCATGACCGAGTGGACGCTTGCCAGGACTTACAATTTCAGAGGGCGCACGGTGCGGTACGACGTGCGCGGCGAGGGACCTGCCGTCGTCCTGGTGCATGGCACGCCCTGGTCCTCCTACAACCTGCGGCATCTCGTCGCTGCCTTGTCCAGGGATTTCCGCGTTTACTACTACGACCTGGTCGGCTACGGGCAGTCCGACAAGGCCCCCGGGGATGTGTCCCTGGGCATCCAGAACCAGCTGCTCGACGAGCTGCTGACGCACTGGCAGCTGGACCGTCCGGCGGCCGTCGGTCATGACTTCGGTGGCGCGACCCTGCTCCGGACCCACCTCCTCAACGGTCGGGATTTTGCGAAAATCGTCCTCATCGATCCCGTCGCGGTCTCCCCCTGGGGGTCCTCCTTCTTCCGGCACGTCAAACAGCACGAGGAGGCCTTTGCCGGTGTTCCCAACTACATCCACGAGCCGATCGTCCGAGCCTACGTTCAGACGGCCGCGTTCCAACCCCTCGACGAAGCGACGCTCGAAAGGATCGTCGCGCCCTGGATCACCGCCGACGGCAAGGCGGCCTTTTATCGGCAGATCGCCCAGGCCGACTCCGGTTATACCGATGAAGTCCAGCCCCTCTATCCGCAGATAATCAGGCCGGTCCTGATCCTGTGGGGCCGTGAGGACGCTTGGATTCCCGTGAATAGGGGGCTGGCTCTGCATGAAATGATTCCGGGTTCCAGGTTTCAGGTGATCGCCGATGCCGGGCACCTGGTGATCGAGGAACAACCCGACCGGTTGATTGCGGAAATCCGGCCCTTCCTGGGCGGGGATTGAGGGGCACTTCCCTGTTTAAACTTTCCAGGAACTCTTCAACAAGAAAGAAAATCAAGCGAAAACCATTTCAGCCTCTCGATTACTTACATGATTTCCAGAATCTTGCCCAAAATCAGCTAAATCCTGAGGGACTCTTGGGGCAAAAATGGCTGACAAATCTTCGCCAGGCCAGGGCTTGAGCATGAAATCGCGATCCCCCAAAACCGGACGAGGCTGCCTGACTCTCTTCGCCCTCCCCTTCGCCGGGGTCGGCCTCTTCATGGCCTACCTGGTGCTGAGCGCCCTCTGGAGCTTCGCGGCGGCCCACAAACTCAAGGCAGCGCTTTCGGTCACGCTGTTTCTGGCGATCTGTAGCGGTTTCGTGGCCCTGCTGCTGACGTTGAAGGCCCCGCTGTTTTTCACCGCCATCTTCGGCCTGGTCGACGTGCTGATCCTCCTGGGCGTGATCAATCTCTGGTGCGGCGCGACCCGCATCGAGGTCGGCTACGGCGAACTCGACCGGCGCGGCGGCCTCTTCGCCCTGGGCTGCCGGCAACGGTGGCGGGCCGACGAAATCGAACGCTTCGAACCGGCGAGGGGGATGCAGGCCGGCCGCAAGCTCTTCTACAACCTGAAGCTCGTGCCGCGGCAGGAACGGACCCGAACGCTCGCCGCCCGCCTGGACAGCCGGGCCCAGGCCGAAGCCCTGGCCCGGCGTCTCGAAACGGCGCTGCGTGGACACTGAGGATGACGGCTGGAGTCCTCCCAAACCTTTGCATTGACAAATGAGAGGCACTCTCCTTTTTCACTCCTCCAGGGAGAATTTGAACAGATGACCGTTGCCATGATCCTGGTACCGGCTTTTGTGCTGGTCGGTCTCTGGCTGCTGATCTACTCGCGGCGCAGGAGCCGGATGCTGAAATCGTTCGCGACGAGGCACGCGCTGGTCTACCGGCCCGGAGAGGACGGCGGGCTGGAGCAGGAGCTCAACCGCGCCTTCGCCCTGCCCCTGCCTCTGGGCCGGGATTTCTCCAGGGTCAGGGACATTGCCGAGGGGGAGGGTGTTCGCCTGTTTCGGGTCACCGAAGCCCTGGATTTGAACCCTTACGGCCAGGCCCAGAATACCCATTTCGGCCGGATAGCCGTATTCATGGCGGCGGATACCGATGCGGACCTGTTCTTTCGGACCAGGGGCCCCCGGAAAATCGACTTCGTCCTGCCCGGGGAGACGGGCCGGAACCAGGCCGACGGCACCTTCAGAACCCTCAGGCAGATCCTCGCCGACAATCCGCCGCCGTGCACCCTGTCCGTCACCATCAGAAACGGAAGATTTCTGGCATATCTCGAGCCCCTCGTAACCGGCGGTGAAAAGGAACCGGACCTGGGCTATCTCTACAGGTTGGCGACGATGATCAGGCAGGCTTTATGAAAGCCCGCACCCGTTAGGAGAAGATACCCAGGGTCGGACCAAGGCAACCCACCCAGGTCAACACCTCCACCGCCGAGCAGGACCAGTTCATTCGACTCTTCATGACGGATCTGGACCCCGTCCTCTGCGAAAAGGTCTTTACCCTCAAGGTCACCCGGGAGGAATTGCTGGAGATGTGAAAGACGGTGCTGAAACGTTTCAGCATTGCGGAGCTGTGCCGTCCCATGCCGGCAATCGGGGGACACCCGCCTGCCGCGGTAGGCGGGGTATTTCGCTGCCGATGGACTGGCCGATACGGTCTGGAAACTGTTTCGTTCCCATCCCGATATGGAAGGGGGGGGGAATTCGGGAACTAGCGTGCTATGCGGTTGGTTCACCGCACGGGACACCAGCGCTCTGCCTGTGGATGTTGTGCGGTGCACGCCTCGACCAGGTCGCGATGGCGGAAGCAGTTACGGCCCGCTGCCTTTGCTTCGTAGAGCGCCAGATCGGCGTTCTTGATCAATAGATCCGGTGTCAGGGTATGGGACGCTGCCGCCAGCACGGCAATCCCCTGGCTGATTGAAAGCACCGCGCCGGTTTGGGACCCCTCGTGGGTGATGCGGAGGTCCAGCACCGCCCGTCGGAACGTTTCGGCAACCTGCAGAGCACCTGTCAAGTCGGTGTTCGGGAGCAGGCAGCAGAACTCCTCGCCGCCGTAGCGGACCAAAAGGTCAATCTTGCGCCTGGTCAAAGTGTTGAGGGCGGTGGCCACTCGCTTGAGGCAGTCGTCGCCCGCCTGATGGCCATAGAGGTCGTTGTATTTCTTGAAGTCGTCAAAATCGATCATGATGCAAGCCAGGGGAGTACGGTTCCGACAGGCATAGTTCCACATCATGGGGAAGGTTTCCTCGTAATGGCGCCGGTTGGCGATGCCGGTCAGGCTGTCGCAGTAGGACTGGCATTCGAGGATGTCCTGGCACCGCTTCAACTCGGCATGGGTGTTCACCCGCGCCCGGACAACAACCTGGCTGAACGGCTTGGTGACATAGTCAACGGCGCCGGCCTGGAAGCCAAGGATCTCTTCCTGTTCGCCGGTATTGCCGGTAATGAAGATGACCGGTATCCGGGCGGTTCTGCTATCGGCCTTGAGGCGCCTGCACACCTCAAAGCCGTCGATGCCGGGCATGACGACATCCAGCAGGATCAGGTCCGGCGGCTCGTCGGAACGGGTGATGGCCAGCGCCCTTTCACCGTTGGTGGCGATGCGCAGATCGTACCTGTCCTTGAGAAGTTCCACCAGCACCCGGATATTGACCGGCTCGTCGTCCACGATCAGGATGGTGGCCTTTCCCACCGCCGGATCAACCATGTTCGCCCCCTTCCCCGACCTCTCCGAGCTCCGCCGCCAAATCCCCCACGATCGACCCCGCCTGTTCAAAATCAAAGACCCACAAATGGGCTTCCAGGGCTGTCAAGTGAGGAGCTGCAGCCACGGCGAAGCCGGCATTTCCCTGCAACTGTTTCACCACGTCAATGGCCCGGGGATCGTCGCGGGCGACAAGACGCCGCAACTCCCGGAGTAAAGGAGCCGAAGACTGCTCATAACCACCAGGCGGCGCCGGTGCCTCCTCCGGTTCCTCCCGCACCAGCGGTGCGACGGCACGAGAGACAACATCACAGGCACAATCCAGTGCGGCAAGCAGCGGTTCTTCGGCCGGTGATGGGGGGCCGGCCAGCAGTTGTTCCAGTTCGTCGGCCAGTCGGCACACCTCGGTGGCGGATAGTATGCCGGCTGTTCCCTTCAGCGAGTGCATCCGCTTGCTGGCCGCGTCGCGTTTTCCTTCCCGGAGCAGTTGCCGTACCTGGCGGGCCGACGCGATGTCCCGGGTGGCAAAGTCGACGATCAGGCTCCGAAAGAGGTCGCGGTTGATGTCGAGCCGCTGCAGACCAGAATCCAGATCGAAGCCCTCGAGGGTTTCCGGCAGACTGCTCCGGATGTCTCCGGCCCCGGGTTCTGTTTCCCTCCTGGGGAGGGGGCGGTCCCCAGGCTTGATCCATCGGGCCAGCAAGCCATGGAGCTGAGCGAGATCAACCGGCTTGCTCAAATAGTCGCTCATGCCGGCAGCCAAGCACTCTTCCCGCACGCCGTTCATGGCGTGGGCGGTCATGGCGATAATCGGCAGTTCGGCATATCGGTCGTTGCCACGGATCAGGGCGGTGGCTTCATAGCCCCCCATGACCGGCATCTGGATATCCATGAACACCAGATCATAGTCAGTGCTGAACACGGCGGTAACCGCCTCCTGCCCATTGGCCGCAAAGTCGGGATTCAGCCCCACTCCACCGAGCAGTTCGGCGCCGACCTGCTGATTGATCGGATTATCGTCCACCAGCAGTACCCGTGCCCCACGGATATGATCGAGCTGTACCCGCACCTCGACCGGCGTGGTCTCCCTGCTGATGGCGCGCGTCTCGTGACCGAGATTCTGCATGATGGTGTCGAACAGCAGCGACGGGCTCACCGGTTTGATGAGGAGCGATTTGATGCCGACCCGTTCAGCATGATTCATCACTTCCTCCCGGCCAAAGGCGGTTACCATTATGGTGACCGGCAGCCGCTCGAGTCGCAGGTCGCTGCGCATCCGTCTCGCGGTTTCTATCCCGTCCATTTCCGGCATCTGCCAGTCCATCAGAACCAGGTCGAACGGATCGTTCGCCTCCGCCTGTTTCAGCGCGTCCAGGGCTGCCCGGCCGGAATCAACCGCCCTGGCCTCGACCTTGAAACCGGCCAGTTGTTCGAGCGATGCCTGACGGGACAATTCGTTGTCGTCCACCACCAAAACCTTGAGGTTCGACAGGTTCGCCGGCATGCTCGGCGGTGAGGAAACGAGCCCTTCGTTGAGGCGGAACCGGGCGGTGAAACTGAAACTGCTGCCCTGGCCGGGGCTGCTTTCCACGTCAATCCGTCCCCCCATCATCTCCACCAGGTTCTTCGAAATGACCAGGCCCAGGCCGGTACCGCCGAATTTGCGGGTCACCGAGGTATCGGCCTGGCTGAAGGCGACGAACAGGCGCGACAGCTCCTCCTCGCTCATGCCGATGCCGGTATCCTTGACGGTGAAGCGCACCAGGCAGCCGGCGGCATCTCGTTCCACCAGATCGATCCTGATCAGGACGCTGCCGGTCTCCGTGAACTTCACGGCGTTGCTCGTCAGGTTGATCAGGGCCTGTCCGAGACGCAGGGGATCTCCAACCAGGTTGAGGGGAATGGCCGGATCGATGGAACTTACCAGTTCAAGCCCTTTTTCGGCGGCCTTGATGCCCACCATGTCGGCGATTTTGTTGACGACCTCTTCCAGACTGAAGTCGATCTGTTCCATGCTCAACTTGCCCGCCTCGATTTTCGAGAAATCAAGGATGTCGTTGATTACGCCGAGCAGGGAAGTGGACGCCGATTCGATGCGGGACAGATAGCTCCGCTGTTTGTGGTCCAGTGCGGTCTTCTGGCAGAGCCTGGAAAAACCGACGATGGCGTTCATCGGGGTTCGGATTTCATGGCTCATGTTGGCGAGAAATTCGCTTTTTGATTTGGCGGCAGCCTCTGCCAGGAGTCGCGCCCGCTGGAGTTCGTCGTTTTGCTCAAGGATTTTGCGCAGGGCAACGGACCAGTTGTGGTGGAAGGTAAGGGCGATGAAGAACAGGATCATCACCAGGCCGGTTATGCAGATGGTGTAGAAAAATTGGAGATATTCGAGCCGGTACAATTCGGGAAAAGAGAATCCGAGACCAGCAGCAACGCCATAGGCGATGGAGGTGCCGCTGCAGAACAGGAACCAGAAAAGCGTGTCCCGGCAGTAGCCAAGCAGCAGTACGCCGGCAATGGGAATGAGCGCAAACCAGGGAAAGACCATGGAATGCAGTCCCCCGGAGAACATGCTGCAGCCGAGCACGGCGACGATACAACAGCAGGCAAGGTAGAGGTTGGCGCACAGCCTGAATCGGCCCGTGGCTCGAAACAGTAAAAGAATGACGTAGAGCAGAACGAAACAGGAGAGCATCAGGCAGACACCGACCTGAAAACCGATGACTAGGGACACGCCGACATAAAGAAGAGCAAACAGCGCCGTGATCAGGCAGGTGGAAATCAGCAGCCGATCCGACGACAGCCGGCGCTCGTCCGGTTCGGCATGGCCTGGGATGAACAGATTGACAGACCTGTCGAATAGATGAAGCATGTCGTCAAAAAAGATCACCCTCATGCAACCCTCCGGTTTTCATATCCATTCCGCCCGGTAGTGTAGTTCAGATCCTCCCTGTTTGCCAGAATTAGAATTTCTGGGGAGGCCAGGGTAGCCAATTTATTGGGCCATTAACTCACGTGTTTTCCCTCAAAAAGGGATCTTTAAGATTGGCGAGAGCAAACAGACTCAACAATTCCTAAGCAGATATGGCAGAATATTTACCTGGTGGCGATCAAGCACCACCGCCAGCCCTCCTTGGGCTCCACCGAGCAATGGGAGATCTGAAAACCGCCCCGGCCTTAATTCCGTGGACACCTTTTATTCAGAACGTTGCTGCGTTGCCGCTCTGTTGCATTGATGGAGAACCCGGCGGATCAGGCAAGACTTCAGGGGATTCGGCCAGAAACCGGCCGGAGATGAAACAGGGAGGAAGGTGTGCAGGAAACACTTAACGATCTGGAAGGGGCCGGGATTCTGACTGGCGAGCAGGCAACCCTGCTGCGCCGGATCTACGGCAGGGAACTCTTTTCGGTGCACTGGGAGCTGCGGATGCTGCTCTATGCCGGCATCCTGGTCCTTACCACCGGTCTCGGCCTGCTGATCGCCAAGTACTTCGCCTCCATCGGCCACCTGGCCCTGCTCGCGGTCATCGCCCTGGGCTGCGCGGGCTGTTTCGCCTTCTGCCTGCGCCGCGGCGGCGGCTTCTCTGCGGAGCTGGTGCCGGCGCCCGATGCGGCCTATGACTACGTCCTCCTGTTGGGATGCCTGCTTTTCGGGACCTTTCAGGGCTACCTGGAACTCCGGTACCAGGTGCTGGCCCAGCACTGGAACTGGTGGCTGCTGGGCTCCGGCCTGCTCTACCTCCTTTGCGCCCACTACTTCGACAACCGCCTGGTCCTCTCCCTGGCCCTCTCCACCCTCGGCGCCTGGCTCGGCGTCAAGACCAGCCTGTTGGCCGGGGGACGGTGGGAGGCCGCCCTGCGGCCCAACGCCCTGTTATTCGGCGCTGCGGTGGTGGCCTCCGGAGCGGCCCAGGTCCGGCTCGGGTGGAAGCGCCACTTCCTCCCCGTGCACCTGCACCTGGGCGTCAACATCCTCCTCGCCGCGCTGGTCACAGGGACCGACTCCCGGACCAGGGGCCTGTTCTACCTCGCCGCCCTCCTGGCGGCCTGCGCCGGCAGCGCCCTCTACGCCCAGCGCACCCGCCGCTTCGCCTTTCTCCTCTACGCCGTGCTCTACTGTTACCTGGGCGTCACGATCTTCGTGATGGAGCACGTCCACTGGCGCGTGGAGGGTATCCTCTTTTACTTCCTGGTCACCGCGGCGGCCCTGGTGGCGGCCCTGGTGGCCTTCCATCGCCGCTTCCGGAGCGCCGAATGATCGCCCTCTATGCGACCGGCGAGGACCGGGTGCAGGTGGTGGGGGAGGTCGGGCGCTGGGAGAAGGCCGGAATCGTCTTGCCGGCCCAGGCCGCAGCGGTTAAAGAACGCTACCGCCCCGGGCTGGTGCAGGTGAACCTGTTCATCCGGATCCTGCTGGCCCTGTTCACCGCGCTGGGCGTGGTGGCCCTGGTGGCGCTCCCGGCGGTGGTTCTGAAGGTCGAGGAACTCGGCATTGCGGTGCTCTTCCTGCTCTTCGCGCCGCTTTGCGCCTGGGTCGCGGACCGCCAGCTCATTAACGGCCGCCGCCTCTACCGCTGCGGCGCCGAGGAAGTGCTGCTGTTCCTGGCCGTCGCCTTCCTGGCCTTGGCGGTGGGCATCCCCTCTCACGACTGGGGCTGGAGCGTGGAGCGCCTGGGCTGGCTCGCGGCCCACGGGATCGCTCTGGCCGGCGCCACGGTGCTGGCCCTCCGCTACGGCTATGCCCTGGCGGCTCTGGCGGCGGTAGGGGCGCTGGCCACCCTCCCCTTCCACCTGGTCGACGCGCTGCGCTGGCACGCGCCGGGATCGGCCCGGGTCGCACTCTTCCTGCTCCTGGGCGCGGCGGCGATCTGGGCGCACTGGCGACTCGAGCGCCGGGAAAGGTTGCCCCGGGGCTACGTCTGGTGCCTGGAGACGGTGCGCCTCGCCTCCCTGGCCGGGGTCTACTTCGATGTGAACCTCTACGCCCACCGCCTGCTGTGGAGGAACTGGCTCGGCTGGACGCCGCCGGCGGGGAGCGTTTCCTGGTCCGATCCGTTCTGCGCCGTGCTCACCGCCCTGCTCCCGGTGGCGGCCCTGGCCTGGGGAATTCTCCGCCGGGACCGGGCGCTTATCTGGTACGCAATCTTAGCCGGCACCGCTTCGACCCTCACCCTCAAGTACTTCCTCCACCTGGGGTACCTGGCCGAGGAGGTGACGGCTGCGGGCCTGGTCCTGGCCGGGCTGGCCTTCGTCCTCCTGCACTGGCTGCGTTCAGGCACCGACCGGCGGCAGGGGGCCTTCACCGCCGAACCCCTGCTTGAACCCCGTCTCTACGGCCTGGATGCCGAGGCCCTGGCGGCGATGCAGCCCCTGTCGCCGGCGCCCAAGGCTCACGCCGCCGAGGGATTCCGATTTGGGGGCGGGAGCTTCGGGGGCGGAGGCGCTTCCGGGGGCTATTGATGCCGCGAAACCGGTGGGCCGTGCAGGGGATGGCGGGCCTGGGCATGATGCCGGGGGCCATTTCCGGGGCCAGAATAGGGAACTGTCCACCGCGCTTCCTGGCCATGGGACCGTCAGGGGGAACGAGCTTAAAGGTACCGTGTGCCCGGAAAACCAGCGTCGATATGCCTTATTCCGGCTCGGGGTTGGCCTCTCGCAATTGGGAACAACCCTATTACTAATCTTTTTTCGGAGCTGTCAATGGAACGATCGCCATAATCGTGACCTGCCGGGACGTGTTCGACTCCCTCATTTCCAAGCGCCCTTACCGGCCCCTCTCCTACGATCTGCGTGTGGCCCTGGAAGAAATGACCCTGTTAGCGGATCAGGGAACCTTCAGCATGGATGGGGCCCACGCCTCGATCGAATGCTGCCGAAAATTTCCCAGGACCAAGGGACGGGGATTTTTCCCGGGGAATAGTGCGGCACTTCGCCCCCGGGCAACCTGTACCGGGGCGTCGGGCCGTGCAAATTTGAGCCCGGATGAGGGCAGGGAGAACGGGAGGGGGTAGAGCGCCCCGGAGAAGCGGAACGTGGAGCCGTGATGACAGGTTGGCAACCGCAAGCGCGGTTTCGTTTATTGCGGAGTTGGCCTAAAATACTGCCTTCAGAGTCCAGAGGCAAAATCGTGCGGGTCGGGCTCTTTACATGCGGGGATTTTTGACCGGCAGAACTGATAAGAACAGAGAACAGGTCACCAAAGTTGCACATCCAGGAACTGCCATGCATCCCCTTTCACCGTCTGAAAATTCACCTCACATCAAGGTGAACTGCACCGGCTGCGGTCGCTGCGTAGCTGCCTGCCAATTGGGGGCCCTGACCCTGGAGTCGGATCAGCCGAACGGTTTCGGCCGGAAACGGGCGGTGGTTCGCTCCGGCCGCTGCACCGAATGCAGGGGCTGTCTTCTCTCCTGCCCCCACAAGGCCCTGGCCTTCGCCGGATAAGCTCCCCAGGCACCGGCGCCCTCCCCTCGCCCGGCGTCCGGGTGGATCAATCCGTTCAGCCTGCGGATGAAAAACCGGTGTCACCGGTTGCGCAGCGACCCGAAACTGACCATCCTCCCCTGCTGTTCGTCATAAAGGTTAAGGCGCAGTGACCCCAGGCTCTTTCGCAGGGAAAGGGGCTGGATCCCCTGCAGCTCCGGGACCGCCTCGTAACACTCCTGCAGGCGATAGTTCGGAATGCCGGGGCGCATGTGATGGACATGGTGAAAGCCGATGTTGCCGGTCACCCACTGCAGCAGTTTCGGTAACCGGTAATAGGATGCCCCCCCCATGACGACCCGCCAGGGGTCCCAGTCCTCGTGGCGTGCCCAGTAGACCCCCTGGAACTGGTGCTGGATGTAAAAGAGCCAGACGCCCCCGGTCGCCGCCATCATCAGGACCGGCAGTTGCACCAGCAGGTAGGTTTTGAAGCCGATGGTCAGGCTGGCGGTCACGAGGACCGCCGCCAGCGCCAGGTTGGTGGCGGCCACGCTGAAAAAATCGATCTTCTTCGCTCCCGGCGAAGGGTAGCGGTTGCGCAGCAGGAAGTAGTAGAGGGGGCCGATGCCGAGCATTATGAGGGGGTGCCGGTAGAGCCGGTAGGCGAGGCGCTGCCGCGGCGGAGCGGACAGGTATTCCTCGACGGTCATGGTGGTGATGTCCCCTATGCCGCGCCGGTCCAGGTCGCCGGCGGTGATGTGGTGCCCGGCGTGGCTGCGCCGCCAGTCGTGAAAAGCGGTGAAGGCCAGGATGCCGCAGAGATACCCCACGTTCCTGTTCCAGCGCGGTGAGGGGAGCAGGGCGCCGTGGGTACAGTCGTGGAACAGGATGAAGAGCCGGATCAGCAGTCCGGCCGCAACCACGTCCAAGGCCAGGGTTATCCAGAACGGATAGCCGCGACGAACGGTCAGAACCATCAGGCCAAGCAGCAGAAGATACGGCAGGAGGGTGGTGACCAGTTGTCGGATTGCGGTGGGGGTATCACGTTGGGTGTACTGTTCGGTGGCCTTGTACCAATCGGGTTTTTCCACCCTGGCGACGACAAGCACGGGATTGAAGGACATGCGAAGCCCCTTCGAGGTTTGCGGGAATGGGTTTCAATGGGTTCTTGCCTGGGGGCGGTACAGAAATTTTTCCTGCCAAATTTACCTCACTCCCCTTTCGATGTCAAAAGTCCGAATCGGCGCGGCGGCGTTTAACGGAGCAATCGCCAAAGGGAAGCAGGTTGGGAAATTTTTGGGGTCAGGCGGGACTTTAGGAGAGTCTGGGAATGAGGCCCTTGCCCAGAATTACCATGCTGATCACCAGCAAGGACATGGTCCCCCTCAGGCAGAACAGAGGCGGGCTCGGCTAGCGGAACAGCCGAACGGTTTTGGCCGGAAACGGACGAGGTTGCCCCGCCGATCGCTGCAACGGCTACAGGAACGGTCTCGCCGCCTGCCCATACCGGGCGCGGGTCAGTCACTTCTGCTACCAGCAGCCTCCCCTCCGCCACCGTCCTGCGGATCAAGCCGGTCAATGCTTGAGCCGCCTTGAGACCCAGTATTCCGGCTCCACCTCTGAGCTGTACCGCTCGGCAAATTCTCCCAGCTGCTGGTCATTCAGCATCAGTTCCGTTTCTGCATCCACCACGATGTGGCGTTGCCGCTTCTCGGCAATCAGGTGGTAAAGCCGCCTGGCTTCATCTTCCCCTCGATGACAGGCCTGGATAATCACGCTGACGGGGTCGGAAATCGCTTGCGGAGTCATATGGCCCTCCTTTCCCTTTCCTTTTATTTTACCTCATTCCATTTCGGGCGGGACAGGACTACTTGGCGGAGGGAACTTCTGGGGGTCGCGGCGCGGGGCCGGTCAGTGGAACAGAAAAGAAATCGCCCAAATCCGTTGCATCGGCAGCGGCCCCGATATCGGTCGAGACGCCGAAGATCTCGGCCAGGGTCTTCAGCAGCGAGCTGTGGTCGTAATAGATGGAATTGGCATAGCCTTTTTTGGCAAAGGGGGACAGAACGATCATCCCGATGGGGTTGTCCCCTTTTTTCTCCGATTCATCCCAGGTGATGAAAATCGCTCCTCCCTTTTGATAGGCGGA
Organism: uncultured delta proteobacterium; assembly: GCA_963806685.1. Classification (GTDB taxonomy): domain Bacteria; phylum Desulfobacterota; class Desulfuromonadia; order Desulfuromonadales; family DDH964; genus DDH964. The sequence continues at coordinate 9,279 of CAWDZB010000001.1, read as the reverse complement.
CGAGTTCATGATTTTTGGCAACTCTTCGGCAAGCCAGGCGTCACCTGTCTCGATCGAACAGTCATGCATGTCGTGGCAGAGGTCAGGAACGATGAAGTTGTAAGCAGGCGGCGTCCCCGCCAGGTCCTCCGACAGCTCCGCGTAGGGCCGGATATGGTGGATGCAGTTGGGGGACAGCGGATCGTTGTTGTCGGTGACATCCTGGAAAAATAGGAAGGGAACGTGACGTGCCGCAAACTTTCCGCTGTTCTGGAGGGGGCAGCTGTAACCGTCGATGTCTTCGACGTAGGCTTTCCAGGAAAGCCCCGTATTCTCCATGAGTGTTACCAGGTGATTGGTTTCACTGGTCGAATTGTCCGGGCCGGGCTCCCTGCTGGAACCGAAATCATGGGTTCCCGGGAGGCTGTCGGCGGCTCCTGCCTCCATCCAGACATAATTCGGCTCGCTCGGGTGCAATCCCGGGGGGTTGTAATACCGCTCGGCATGGGCGCCCTGCGGTAGCAGGGTTTCGGATATATACGGGGCGTCAGAAGCCGTGATATGGGACCAGTCGTGGTTCTCCAGGACAACCAGCCACACATGGTCGATCGGCCCTGGCGTAGCAGCTTTTGCCACCGGAGATTTTTTTGCAGGCGCAGCCTTCTGCGGCAGTAAAGACCACAGGCTCAGCGCAAGGACGAGTCCCAGGCCGACGGCAAGGCTGAGGGATAATTTTTTGGATGTCTGTTTCATGATGGCTGGCCGTTTCTGTCCGCTGAAGAGCTGTCGACCTGCCGGATGAATCGGGTTGCAGCAGCGACATTGCTGCAATTTTACCCTTTCCGACGATTTTCACCACCTCGGTCAATTTGCCGCCAGGTGGAAGTCCGCCTCAATGGCACCTTTTCGGCTCCCGGTCCAGGACCAGAGCGATTTCCCGCCCCGGTCTGCAGGGATGTTCAGCGGCGGGCCGAGGACCAGGTTGTCCCCTGACAGGAACGCGACCCGATGCAGTCCTGCGTACCCGGAAGGCGGGTGATCGTCAAGATTTCCCGGAAAGGTCCTTCGGTCAGAGATACCGGCTGATAACGAGGGGAGCGAACACCAGGGTGCCGCAGGAGATGCTTAGCCACAAGGCGCTGGAAATGAAGAGCGGAACGATCCAAAGCGCCACGCCGGCGAGAAGCACCGGGTAATTTTGCTGTCGCTTGCCGTACATAAAATAGGCGCTACCGAAAAGTCCGGCAAGGAGGCCAATGATGAGGGTCGTCGTGGTGAAGCTGCCGAACAATGACGAAACCGGGCCGGTCACTGAGGGGCCTCCCGCAGATTGAGCCTGTTTTATCAACCCATCCAGGCTGGTTGCCGTCTGTAAATTGATCAAGATTTGGTTCCTTCCTTCTGGAGTGCGTGGTTTTCCTCGATTAAGGCCTCATGAATGAAAATCATCTGACTGTCCGGGCGAGGCCGATTGAAACCATTCACCTCGGCGCCAAGGATCGTATTTTAGCACGGCAGGTCCGCGGGGGGAAACCCGGGGAGAGGCCAGGCAAAGGGCATCGGGAGAAAATCGACTGGATTTGCCCGTCTTTCGGTCCATGGTTAATTCCATCGGAACCTAAATACAGCATTGAATGCCGGAGATGCTAGACTAATGAAATGAGGCTCTCCTTGCTGCGCGTCCTGCTAGTAGTGGTGGTTCTCCTCGCCGTCGGCGCAATCACTGCTGTCTGCCTGCATTCCCTGGAAGAGATCCACTATCTCAAGGGCTTCTTCCCCCCATCGTTCACGGTGCAAGAGGCCTGTTACGCCGCAGTGCTGGAGCTGACCAAGGTGGTTATCATCGCCATCCCGCTGGTCCTGGTTATCGTCGTCTGCCTGTTCTTCTACCGGCAGCACCTTGACCGGTAAAACCATTCGCACTATCTGTAACTTCGACCTGTTTCATTAGAATGGACCTGAAGAGTTTCGACGATCCCAAGGAGGGGACTGCCATGAAAAAATTGCTTGTCGCCGCCCTGCTCACCCTGACCATGACCAGTCCCGCATGGGCCCGGGAGGGCCCAGGCCTCAAGGCGGTGCAATTGACCAAGACCACGACCAGTTGGGACGGCAGCCCCCTCCCCGCCTACCCGGCCGGCCAGCCGGAGGTCACCATCCTGCGCATCACCATCCCGCCCAAGACCCGACTGCCGCTCCACGAGCACCCGGTGATCAATGCCGGGGTGCTGCTGCAGGGGGCGTTGACGGTGATGACCGAGAAGGGCAAGACGCTGCACCTGAAGGCCGGCGATCCGATCGTCGAGGTGGTCGACAAGTGGCATTACGGCATCAACGAGGGGGATGCGCCGGCCGAGATCATTGTCTTCTACGCCGGGGTCCAAGGTGCGCCGATCACCCTCAAAGAGCACTCGCACCAATAAGTCGGGAGGATGACTGCAAGGAATCCACCTGCCCGCCCCCCTCCACGGCTCGGGTTCCGTGACTACATCGCCTCAACCCAGGCGGTTTTCGAGGTCCAGGAGGAGGGAGGGAAATCCGGCCTCGACAAGCGCCCAATCTCCACCTGAGGGTTCCAACCCAAAAGACGGCCTATCCCCTAGATGGATAGGCCATCTTTCTTCCAGAATATCAACATCTTGCCTTCAGGGCGATATCACTTCCCCGCTGCGGGTTCCCCCCACGCTCTCCATGTAGGCCTTGGCAACCTGCGCCGCTGGCATGCCGGGAGCAGGATCGCGGCCCATTTTCTCCAGGGTTTCCCGAACCCACGGCGGGCTTACCACGTTGATCCTTATTTTCCGGGGCAGTTCCAGGGCAGCGGCCCGCGCGAAACCTTCCAGCCCGGAATTAACCAGGCTGACAACAGCGCTTCCCGGGATCGGCTGCTGCGACAGGATGCCGCTGGTCAGGGTGAAGGACCCGCCGTCCGAGATGAATTCGCTGCCGATTCGAACCAGGTTCACCTGGCCCATGAGCTTGTTCGCCAGGGTAAAGGCGAAGTCCTCCTCGGTAAGTTCAGAAAACGGCGCGAAGCGAGCCTGTCCAGCTGCACAGACCAGGGCGTCGACGCGCCCCGACTGTTCGAACATCTTCCGAATGGATGCCGAGGAGGACATGTCGACCTGCAACTCGTCCCCGGTTCGTGTGGCACGAATCACGTCGTGTGACCCGGAGAGAAGTTTATAGATCGCACTGCCGATGGTCCCGGTCCCGCCGATGAGGATGATTCGCATGGTCTCCTCCTGCGCTGAAATTTTCCTTTTCGGTCGAGTTTACCATTTCTGACGGAATATCTTGCCAAATGAGAAAACAAGAGGGCCCAAGCGACCTTTTCCCAAAGGATGCCTGTGCCCTCTTCATCAATTTCTCCCAACAATCGACCATGGGGATATTTTTGAATGAAAAGGCAGGCAGCTTTCTGATGTTTAAATCAGTTGAATTGGTCGGACCCAAACCGGAGCAAACGCCCTCCCGGGATGCCGGGAAAAAGAAATTACTCCCGGTCAGGGACTGGGCCCATTTTCCAGCCAGTGGGTCTTTTCGTAAAGAAAATGACTGGAGATTTTCAGAGGGGCGGCGGGGTCGGTCTCCCGTTCGATGCGGGGTGACGCTGCGCATTCATAATAAATCTCGCCGGTCTTCCGGTCGTAAAGCATCAGGTATTTAGGCAGGAAGTAGGCCCGTGCTGTCCAGGTGAAGATGTCCTGAAGACTCACGGCATACCTGAAATCGAGGCGCACCAGAACCGAATCGGGATTTTCCCGAAGCAGTTTCACCATTCCATCCGGGAGCTTAATGTCCAGGACTCGTCCGTTTTCGAAACCGTGGGGGGGCGGGCCGGCGCCGGGCAGGGTGATAACCTCGCCCGTGGGACCCAGGTCTACGGTGGTCCCCAGGAAAGCGAGACGGTGCGGGGCAGAGTTATATCCCCCCATTACCAATTGGGCGTCGTAGATGCTGTAGGTTTTGGATGCCGCAGCATATTCAGCCTCGCGCATTCTCTCCAGAAAGGCGCGTTTCAAGGCTTCCGACCGCTGGAGATAACTCTCCACAGATTCTGCTTCACCTCTAACCCCGGCGGAGTCCCTGAAGTCCTCTTTGCTGTACCGAATGTTCTCTTCTATGCTTGTCTTAGCGGCTTCGAACTCCTTCAGGCTGAGCTTGGTCAAACCGGGAGGGTCGTTGAAGGCATACGCCAGTTCCCTGGGTGAATTACCCCTGGCCGTCGCCTCGGGCGGGACGGTAACCGGGGGGATGGAGAGAGGCCGGGCCTCCTTCGGAAGCGGCTGCTCGAGGGGATGGGCATCAGGGCGCCGCCCAGAACTGGCAACGGGGCCGGCGCTTAAAAAACCGCTGAAGCAGTATCCCTCTCGCCCCTGGTAGATGACCTGGCACCATCGACCCCGCTTGCCGTCGAGGGTAATCGTATCATTGGCACAGGAGGTAATTTCGACCTCCGATCCGAACGGAATTACTCCTGTCGGGGCATAATTCAATCCCGGCCCCTCCCGAATCCGCAGACCGTTTTCCGCGCCTGTCCAGCGGAGCGCCCAGTTTTTCTTGGTTTCAATTTTCGGGCAGCCGAGGAATGTGGAAAGAATCGCGAAGGTAGTTAAAAGAACGATCGGAAGGATTTTGGATTTAGAGAAAAAGCTTTTCACCAAGCGGCCTCGATGAACGATTTTCTCTCCAGGGGTTTTAATGGCTCACCTGGGGGAAGGAGGAACGCAAAGTGGAGACGCGCTATTCTTGGAAAGGACCTTATTCTATCCTTTTAGCAGGGTATCGAGGTTTGACAACGAAACAGGCTGACGCATCGGGACGGCCGGCATCGTAATCATCCTCCAACTCCAGGATTACCAACCGAATTTTGGGGTAGTACAACAGGCTCCCCCGCCAAAGCCGGGGAGCCTGTTGTACTACCCCCTCTTCTTCTGATCGCCCAATTCTTCCGTTTTCGGCATCAGCCACCAAAGTAGCAGGTAGATGAGGATCCCGGGAAAAGCCGCGCTGAAGATGGTCACCAGGACGTAGATAAACCGTACCAGCCACGGCGCCCAGCCATAATATTCCGCAAAACCGCTACACACCCCGCCGAACATCTTGTTGGTCGTGGAACGTGCCAGCTTGCGCTTCGCGGGAATTTGTTCGTTTCCGGTTTCCATGTCACCCATGCTTGAAAACCCCCTTCAGTCCTGCATATAGCCCAGCGTTGCCGCCCAGAAGGAGAGATCGTTGCGGGTCTTCTCGTAGAGGCGGGCGTTCATGATCGCCACGCCGGCGATCTCGGCCAGGGCGAGGAGGAAGGTGATCTCCTCCGGGCTGTATTGGCGCTGCTCGGCGCTGTAGAGACGCAGCACGCCGACCACCCGTTGCCGGGCGACAATCGGCATGGAGAGGAGTGACTTTATTCCCTCGGCGACGGTCTCAGCCGGGTATTCGAGGCGCGGGTCCTGGACGGTGTCGAGGACCAGCACCGGCTTGCCGGTCAGGGTCTCGGCGATGCTCTGGTCGGTGTGGGGCTTGCCCTTGTTCAGGAACTTCTCGCTCAGCCCGGTGGCGGCGATCAGCTCCAGCTCGTGGGTGGTTTCGTTGCGCAGGCGCAAAGCACTGGCCTTGACCCGCATGATCTTGACTACCTGGTCGACGATCAGTTGCATCACCTGTCGCGAATCGCGGGTGGAAAGGACCGCCCGGGTAACCTCGTGCAGGGTGCGGAAATAATCGAGGCTTTTGGCCGGGTCGAGGGCTTGCACGGCCGGCATTTCGAGCTGCGGCTCACCGATCTCGGCGCCGGTCGGCTGGTCGACGCCGATCTCCTCGAACAGCGCCGCCAGCTTGTCTCCTTCGTCCTGGGTGAGGCGGGCATTGACGATCGCCAGGCCGCCCATCTCGGCCAGGGCGGAGATGAACTCGAGCTCCTCGGCACTGAAGTCACGGGGCGTGGCGCTGTAGAGGCGCAGCACGCCGATGACCTGCGCACCGGCAATCACCGGTACCGAGAGGACTGTGTCGATCCCCTCGGCGCGCATCTCGGCAGGATACTGGATGCGCGGGTCGAGGGAGGCGTTTTTGATGCAGACCGGTTTGCCGACCAGAACCTCGGGGATGCTCTGGTCAGCATTCAGGGCGCCCTTGTTCAGGTAACCGGCACTAAGGCCGAAGGAGGCGACCTGCTTGAGGCTGTTGCTTTCCTCGTCGATCAGCCGCAGACTGCCGGCCTTGACTTCCAGGGCTGCGACGGTGCGCTGCACCAGGGAATCGAGAGTCGCCTGCAGGTTGCCGGCGGAAATGATCGCCTGGGCGGTTTCGAAAAAGAGCCGGAAATACTCATGGACATTGCTTTTGGGCATGAACCAGTTCCTCCTTCGGGGAAACGATTGTGCCGTTTGGATTGAGTTGAAACGCAATAGGCCGCCCGTCGTGGTTCATCCGGGCCGAACGGCTCTAACTCGACTCTGCAACACTCTCTCTGCGATCAACCTGGACCGCCCATCGGCTCTTTCCCATATCTTCGTCCTCATTAGATACCGGGAATTGTCGGTGAAAGTCAAATAATTTTAGGGAAGTGACGCAATGCAGGCCGCCGGAAAAAAGACGGGGTTGCGGACCAGATCCGCAACCCCGCGTGGGTACCGAAGTTCCGGGCGTGGCCCGGTTACTTAATTCGCTTCTTGCCGGTCTCCTGCTTGACCGGCAGGTCATGCGGGTCGAGATGGCAGGTCAGGCAATTGGGGAACATTTCCAGCAGCTTCTGCTCATGGGGCGGCTGGTGGCAATCCCGGCAACTGGGGATCTGGCCATGAGCCTTGTGGCAGGTCGTACAGCCGACCTTCCCGTGCTTGGCCTTGGTGTTCTTCCACTTGTTGTAGACCTCGTCGTGGCAGGTCGCACAGGTCGCCGGGTTGTCCGAGCCGGTGAAGGTGATCTGCAACGGCTTGTGCACCGGGTGGCACTGGGTGCACTCGGTCACCGGCTGCTCGGGATAATGGGGATCGTGGCATTCAAAACACTTCGGGATGTAGCCGTGCTTGTCATGGTGACAGGTCTGGCAACCAACCTCGCCATGAGCGCTCGGGAAGGTCTTCAGCTCGCTGGGCGGGCCGGGATGGCATTCCTGGCACATCGTCCCCAGGTAGTCGCCCGCCTTTACCTTCAGCGGCGTGTGAGGATTGGTGTGGCACTTGAGGCAATCCACGACCTTGGCGCCATGGGGCTTTTCATGGCAGTTCGAGCACTTGGGCATCAGCTCCGCATAGTTATTGCGCAGCGGATTGTAGGCGTGGAACACCTCGTGGCAGTCCTGGCAGCCGAAACGGTGCTTGCCGCCATCCTGTTTCAGGTTGTTGAACTGGCGCGGGTGGCATTGGGCGCACTGGGCGACGGTCAGCGGCTGGGGGGTGATCCCGTAAGGCCCCAGGTCCTCGCCGGCAGCGGGGGCGGTATCGGATGCCGCCCCGAGGGCGACACCCGGCACTACCAACAACAGACCGGCAAGCAGGCAGAGGAGCGGCAGGGTGAGCCGGACCGGTCGATTGCGGAGTTGAAAGATTCCGCCCGCTTCCATCACTTGCTCCCCTTCTTGCCTTCCTTGGCGGGCGCCGCCTTAGCCGGTGCAGCCTTGGCCGCCGGGGCCTTTTCCGCTGCCTTCTTCTGATTGGGCCAGTTGTTCAGATCGTGGGCGATGTTGTGGCACTCGCCGCATTTCGGGAACTTCTGGTGCATCGACTCGGGGTGCGGCAGGCCGTGGCAGTCGGTGCACTTGGGCATCATCTTGTGCTTGAGCTGGTGGCAGAAGGCGCACTCCAGGGTGCTGTGCTTGGACTTGCTTGCCTTGAGGGTTTTGTAGACGCCGTCATGGCAGGCGGCGCAGAAAATCGAGGGGGTCTCGGGCTTGTAGGAGACGGCCAGCGGCTTGTGGGCCTGATGGCAGGTGTTGCAGTCCTTCTGGGTCATCTTGTCCGAGTGGGGCTCGTGGCAGTCGACGCAGGCGGGGATGACGCCGTGCTTGTCGGCATGGCAGAAGTTGCAGGCGAAGGTGGCATGCTTGCTCGGGTTGGCGTCCATCGTCTTGCCCTCGGCCTCGTGGCAGGTGAGGCAGGGTTTCTTCAGGTCGCCCTTGAGCACCACATTGAGGGGCTGATGGGGATTATGGCAGGTAGTGCACCCCTCCAGCTCGAAGTGCTTTTCCCCGGCATGGCACATGCTGCACTTGGGAATGTTGTTGGCGGATTTCGGCCGGTGGCCGGTATGGCAGTCCTGGCAGCCGATCTGGGTCTTATGCGCGGCCCCGTTCGCGGCAATTTCGGCGGGTTGTTTGTCGTGGCACTTGACGCAGTCGTCGTTGCTCAACTTCGGGGTGGCGACGGCATCGGCGGCGAGGGCCATTCCGGACCACGCCAGGGTGGCACAAACCGCCAAGCACACCAGAAAACCAAAACTTCTCCAGTACTTCATTGCAGCCTCCTGAATGAATACGTGATAAAAAATCGCCCGGACAAGGGCGAAGAAACCCCGGATGGAAAATAAAAACGGGTTCATTATTTAAATGAAATGGGGGGAAATTTCAAGGTTTTTATTGGGCCTGGCAAAGAAAAAGGCACCTTGGGAATACGATCTCAAGGTGCCTGAAATTCTGGAGCGGGAAACGGGATTCGAATTGCCAGCATCCCATTTTATCGCCCAAACAAAACAGTCCTAACTAATTGATATTAAAACTCACTAAACTTTCTTTCCTAGGGGATTCCGCCCAAGTTTTACCGCCAGGATCAATAGATCTCCAAGGCAATCTGCGAAATTTCTGAGAAACAAAACAACAGGGATTCCAGAGGGATATTGGGCATTCGGGAATTTTGTCCGAAATTTTCAACTTACCCAGGTTTGACAAGTCATGGCGGAGCGGTAATGTCAAACGAAACGCTGAATTTCCGGGAGGAATCCGGCGTCGGCCGTTCGGGAAGCTCGGTTCTACGCGCCGCAGGCGCGCACTTCATAAAAGCTAAATTCCTATCATTCCAAATAAAACTATCAACAACTGACCGGACATACCGGAGGTCTGCCTCATGCGACGAACCAAGAAGACCGGCGGCAATAATAATGCTGAACCCACGACGGCCCGCCGGGAGGGGCCGGCTTCCGCTCGGGCTACAGAGGATGAGATTCCCTCCACAGTGGATTTCCTTTCACCGGAATTCAACCGTATCGATGAGCTTGACGATAATATAGGTAATTTCAGGGAATTCGAGTCGCTGTCCGGAGTGGTCACCGCCGATATGCGTTTCCAAGAAAAACGCAAGC